>NZ_RAZF01000010.1 GCF_003612555.1 Acutalibacter sp. 1XD8-33 | reverse complement strand
CTTTTCTTCCCTGTTTCCATTTGCATTCCTTGATTTTGACTCCCTTTTATCCGTTTTTCAGCAGACACTAATTATACTGTATTTTTATATCTACTCGGAAGTGAGGGTATATAAATGGACTTAAACATTGAACGCTGGTACTCGATGAAAGAAATTCGTGAATATCTCGGTGTCAGCCGTGACACCATTTTTGCTTGGATTGAAAAAAGAGAGAGGCCCGCCACAAAAATCGGCAGGCTGTGGAAATTTAAAATCAGCGACGTTGACGCTTGGATGAAATCCGGCGTTGCGGCAGATAAGTAAGGGGTACATGCTGAACGAAGAACGCTTAAACTCTTTTGAAAAAATGCTTTCCGATATTCTTGTGCGATACGACTCTGTGATAGAAAAAATGGCGGCGCTCAAGGCTGAGGGCAAGGAGAAAACCGTTACCTACCGCCGGCTTTTTGCCGATAAACTGCAAATGCAAGCAATTTCATCCTATTACCGCACATGTGGACTTTTAGACAACGATAGGAAATAACGCAATATGGCACTTGAAAATAAATTAGGGCTGACAAGTTCTGCCGACTTTGCCCGAGAAGAACGAATCAGCAAGAAAAAGCAGCGGAACTTTTTGAAAATGGAATTCTCAATCAATTAGCAGCTGGGGAATTTTCTGTTCTCAAGGCTATTCATAAATACCTTTTTGAAGAAATCTACGACTTTGCCGGAAAACTCAGAACGGTAAACATTGCAAAAGGTAATTTCCGTTTTGCGCCTGTGATGTATTTGGAAGCGGTACTTGAAAATATTGATAAAATGCTGCAGTCTACCTTTGATGAAATCGTAGAAAAGTATGTGGAAATGAATATCGCCCACCCCTTCAGAGAAGGAAATGGGCGCAGCACTCGTATTTGGCTCGATTTAATTTTTAAGACTGAGCTTCACAAAGTTGTTGACTGGAGCAAGGCCGATAAAGAAGATTATCTGCTCGCTATGGAACGCAACCCGATTAAAGATATTGAAATTAAACACATTCTCAAAAATGCCTTGACCGATGACATCAACAGCCGTGAGGTCTATATGAAAGGCATTGACCACAGCTACTACTACGAAGGATATACGACCTTTAAGACGGAAAAATTATGATAACGAAATGAGATGAAAATATGCCCGATAAAAATTGGCAATTTGAACTTGAAGAATAATATAAAGCAGGGTGAGCTTGAAAGAGCCGAAAAAAGTGAAGCTTGGCAAACGGCTATTGGCTTACAGGCGGTTGACGGACTCAATACGTCTGAATATTTGCTGGATACTGCAAAGGATCACATTGAGGGAAAAATCACCATAGATGAGGCTCAGAAGCGTATTCACAGCTATTACGAGCAGAAATCTACACGCACCGAAACGAAAAACGAAACCAAAGAGGCAGATATTGTATCCGCAAGAATAACAAAGTTTTTGGGCAAAAAAGCGTTTCAGTTTTCTCCTGCTGAGTGGATTACCATTCACCGCAGATTGTTTGAGGGTGTATTCGATCACACCGGTAAGATTCGTCAATATAACATTTTGAAAAAGGAATGGATACTGAATGGTGAAACGGTTATCTACGCTGATTTCAACAGCATAAAAGATACTTTGGATTATGATTTCGCCATCGAAAAACAGTTCTCTTATTGAAGGACTGTCGGTTGAAGCAACGGTAAAGCACCTCGCAAAATTTGCATCGGATATTGGACAGATTCATCCCTTTGGAGAGGGTAATACAAGAGCTACCGCCGTGTTTATGATTAAATATATGAAAGCCTCTGGGTTCCGTGTCAATAACGATGCGTTCCGTGAAAATTCTTGGTATTTCCGTAATGCATTGGTTCGTGCAAATTATAACGATTTGCAAAAAGGCATTCATTCTACCACGAAATTTTTGGAATTGTTTTTCGCCAATCTTCTGCTTGATACAAACCACGAACTAAAGAACTGCTATATGCATGTTGATTTTGTGGATGAAAGCGCGCTACAAAACGCCACTTTTAAAACTCCAAAGTTGTAAATTTGGCACTTTGAACTATACTTTGGAAGACTTGGCACTTTTAGAACTAATCGTAAAAAACCCTACTGCTAAGCAACAGGATTTTGCAGATGCATCAGGCAAATCACTTAGAACGATCAAAAGACTGATGAAATCTCTACAGGAAAAGAACCATATCCGCCGTGAAAGCGGCAAACGCTACGACAAATGGGAAGTTTTGGTTTGAATCACTCCCAGATGGTATGCATTCTATGAAACAAAACCCGTAACAACTATACGGAGAAATTATTATGGCTAAGAATCATTGAACCCAAACTCAAGAAAATAGGTGATTATTTCAAATTTGAGGAAGATACTATTTTCACTATACCGGACTACCAACGTGCGTATTCTTGGGGTGTTGATAATTGCGATAAACTGTGGCAGGACATTAATGATTTTGTTGAAAGTGAAAGCAAGGACAGATATTTCTTCGGAACGATTATAATTAACTGTCAGGACAATGATACAAAGTACGGTCTTATCGATAGTCAGCGGAGAACGACTACCTTCTTGTTACTGTTAAAAGCCTTACTTGTCAGAATTAATGTTGCAATTAATAGAATCGCTAGTGACGAGGATTCTGCCAGTTTGTGTCGTGGCTTACAGGAACGCAGACGTAGAATTATGGGAATTTTATATAAAGTTGAAACGCCTGCTAATGTTTAGCTCAACATCACTGTGCTAATGTAAAGTGATAAATAATGTAAAGTCACCTCCTTCAAACGCCAGAAATGCTGAAAAATTCATCGCTAAACTCAACATAATTCTTTACACTTTTATTGGATGGATCATCCCATCACAATAAAATATGGAGGTTTTTACGCGATGAAAGAAACAAAAAGTACGCCAGCCGCAGATATCCGCGAGCTGGTCACAGCGGTTAAGGCACAGATGTCCGAGCTTGGCTACAGCCAGTACACCATTGACCGCATGGACGCGGTGTGGAAGAATCTGGCATCCTACTGCGAGGAACACAATGATGGCCTGCTGACAGCGGAATCGGCACGGTGCTTTGTCTGGGACATATACGGCGCTGTCCTGGGCGAAAAGGATACATCACAGAACGTCAACAGGGCCGTCCACATACTGCTGGACTTCCAACAGTTCGGCATGATCTTTAAGCAGTCCCACATGACTCTGAAGTCCTTTTCAGATGCATTCAGCCCGCTGTTTGAAGGTTTTCTTGAAAAACTGCGCAAAGACGGCTTTGCAGAGGGCTCTGTCAGGACATGGCGCAGCCGGCTGTTCCGCTTCGAGTATTTTCTGGCAAACAGCGGGATAGACCGGTTCAGCCAGATCGAACTGCACCACCTGAACGCCTATATCGAAACGCTGGCCGGTTTTTCTTCCGGGACAGTTGGCGGGACAATCAAGCTCCTTGGAAGGCTGTCAGATTATGCCCTCGCAAACGGCTGGCACAGCAGGAGCTTTTCCGGCTCCCTGCCGGATGTGCGCCGCACACACAGCTACAGGCTGCCGACAGTGTTTACCCCGGAGGAAGTGGAGCGGATACTGGCATCCGTTGACCGCGACAATGCCCATGGGAAGCGCAACTACGCAGTGTTCCTGCTCGTTGCCCGCCTGGGCCTGCGTATCAGCGATGTCCGCCTCCTCCGCTTTGATTCCATCGACTGGCAGAACAGGCGGATATCCATTACCCAGAAAAAGACCGGCGTGCCGCTGGAGCTTCCGCTCCCCGACGATGCAGGGTGGGCCATTATCGACTATCTTAAGCATGGACGCCCGGAAACGGACTGCGGGTACATTTTCGTGCGGCACACAGCCCCGTTTGATGCCCTGAAAAACAGCTTCCGCGAAACAGTGGTGAAAGCTGTCCAGAAAGCCGGGGTAAAAGTCCCTGCGGATAAACCGGTAGGGATGCATTCTTTCCGCCACAGCATAGCCACGGCCATGCTCTCCAATGGCGCGAAGCTGACTGAGATCGCCCAGACGCTGGGCCACACAACGCCGGAAAGCACCCAGACATATATCAGTACGGATACGGAGCTGCTCCGTCAGTGTGCATTGGAGGTGGATCTATGAAAACATCCTACTTCACAGGCCCATTTGCCCCGATGTGCGAAACTTTTGTCGCCCAGAAAAGGGCCTCCGGCCTTGTATACGAACAACAGGCAATGCTCCTTAAGATGTTCGACAACTTCTGCAAAGGGTACGAGGTCCATGATTATACAATCACGAAGGAGATCGCCACCGCATGGTGCGCAAAGCGTCCGAATGAAAAAGAGATAACAAGGCACAACAGGGTTGCGGAAATGCAGCGCTTTGCGGTGTTCCTCTGTAGGCAGGGGCATCCGTCATACCTGCTGCCTGCCATCCCGAAATCCGGGGAGAAACATATGCCGTATATTTTTACCAGGGAGGAAATCGCATCCATCTTTAACCGTCTCGATAAACTTGAGCCGACCAATGTATCCCCGCACCGGCACCTCGTGTATCCTCTGCTGTTCCGGATGCTGTATGGCTGCGGGCTGCGTATTTCCGAGGCACTGTCGCTGCGCCTGCAGGATGTTGACACAGACAGCGGCACCCTTCATATCCGGCATGGCAAGAATGACAGGGAGCGCATCGTGCCGATGTCGGCCTCGCTCACCGGCCGGTGCCTCCAATACATCCGGAATGTCCACCAGGATACCCCGGAAGATATGCCTTTCTTCTATACAAAAGACAAAAAGCGCTACACAAAATCTGCCATAGAAAAAGCATTCCGCTCAGGCAGGCCTGCGAAGCGGAGCTTGGCGGGATGTATGCCGATATCTTAAAATTCCTGCCGGAGGAGGTGGATGGTACTTATGATAAAGCCGACTGATTTCGCACGCGCCCTGTCCGGCTACTTTTTTGAATACCTGCCGGTACAGAAAGGGCTGAGTGAAAACACGATCCACTCCTACAGGGATTCCATGTCAGTGTTCCTGTCCTACTGCGAAAGCGAGCGCCATCTGAAACGGGAGAAGATGGAGATCAGGGATCTTGACCGGCAGCTGGTGGAGGATTTCCTTGCCTGGCTGGAACAGGAAAAGGGCAATTCGGCCACGACAAGGAACCAACGGCGGATCGCCCTGAATACTTTTTTCAAATACCTCCAATACGAAAACCCGGAGCATGTCCTCCTCTGCCAGACGGTCTGCTCCATCCCGAAGAAAAAACAGGAAAAACATACAATCCGTCATCTCCCTGTTGAAGCCATAAAGGCAGTGCTTAAGCAGCCCGACCAGCAGTGCCACAGCGGCAGGAGGGACTCTTCCCTGCTGTGCCTGATGTATGAGGCAGGGGCAAGGATCTCAGAGATTGCCGACCTGCGCGTCGGCGACCTGTGCCTTGACAAAAAAGGGGCCATTGTGCACCTGCATGGAAAGGGCAATAAAGCCCGGTCTGTGCCTCTTATCGCAGACATTTCAGCAGCGCTGCGGCTGTACCTGCAGGATGAAAAACGGTACCGCCCCTGCCTGAAGGATGAGCCGTTATTCTGCAACCGCCATAAGGAAAAACTGACGCGTGCGGGTATTTCCTACATTTTCCACAAATATGCCGATGCAGCCAAAGCCGCTGATCCGGAGCTGTTCCCTGGGAAGGTGTACCCGCATATATTCTGCCACAGCCGTGCCATGCACTGGCTCGAAGCAGGGATAGACCTTCAATACATCAAGGACCTTTTTGGGCATGCAGACCTTACGACCACTGAGGTATACGCACAGATTAATACGGAAATGAAGCGCAAAGTTCTGGAAAGCGCCCAGCCGCCAGAACGGCCCACCGTTGAATATCCATCATGGACGGAAGATAAAAGCCTGATGGGATGGCTTGAAAGCTTCTGTGACGTCCATTAATAATCTACAGAATTATGCAAAGCCAGCAGAGTAAGATTTGCTGGTTTTGCGGCATTCAGAGAGGTGACTTTACATTATTTTTCACTTTACATTAGGAAGATATTTCGGATAAGCCCAAAGCAGCAAAAGATGCCGAAATCTGTCGTCGTGAGATTATTCCTGAAAACTACTCAATTAACGAACAATATCAAACTGAGTTAGCGACAATTCTTCAGGCAACCGATTTTGATTCGGCAGAAGTAAGAGTTACTAAAATCAAATACAAACAAAAAGACAATAGATACACTAATTTTTTTAGAATCTTTTGTGCTTCCAAAATTCTCAAAATGGCAGTTCCCCATCATCTGAAGTCAGAGCGGCGTCTAATGGGCCACGCATAAATCGGTCAATTACATTTCTAACAACAGGACTTGGTTTAACATTTCTGCAAGCATCAGTCAATGTTTCATAAAGATGCTTTAAGGCCGCATCAATCAGTGTTTCTCTCGTAGGACAGGTTCCGCACACTGGCTCCACCGAAGACGGGCTGTTATAATCACCTTCGACAAGGAAATACAACTCATAGTCCTCTCCTTGGGCCTCGGTATGTTTCACTTTCGTGAAAATCACACGAATATCATTAGCGATGTAATAAGTGAAAAAGTCTCCTGCCTGCTGAGTCTCGTGCCCTGGGAAAAAGTAGGAGTGGTAATATGGCTCTCCATTCTCGCACAAGAACAAACACTCAGAAGTTGTTCCATCATTATAGCACTCTATGCCAGTGAGCGATATGGGCGGATTTTTCTCCCAGTCAATTTTACCTTCTTCTGTATCTCTATCCAACTTTTCAATAAATTCAATGATCTTGCGCTCATTGAGGGAGAGTGAAGCAAGATCATGCAGACCAGCCTGTCGATAGATACCTCCAAAGTCTGTGCAATCGCAACGATGAGGTCAATAGTCAACTTTGAAGTGTTGTCTTCCTTGTTGGCACGGGAGAGGTACCCGCTACTGACGTCCGCCAGCTCTTCAAGTTCTCCGATTTTTTCCCCTTCTGCTTAGCCAGAAAATAGATGTTATCCAGACATCGTTTTTTGTCAAAAGGCTCCACGGCAACCGCCTCCTTTTTGGATATGCACATATATTAATATAAATTGGCCTATCGATACCAAATTCTTTCAGCCAATAGGTCGTAGCCTCCATGGAAATGTCAAAGGTCTCGACCACATCATGTACGATGGCAATGCTACGGACAAGGCTCTGTTCCCTCCTGTGCCGCTACGCTACCAATTCCACAGCGGATTTTGGCATGAGAATGGCCGAGGAGAACCGGTACCGATGCTGCTGGCTCTCCTCCAAAAGGCTGTTGTCCACAATGACAGTCCGGGCCTTTGCGCTGATATATTCAGTCAGGTTGGTCTCAGGCGACCACACAATCACCCTGCCCGTATCATTGAACACCGTCATGCCCAGATAGATGCCGTTGTGGGAAAGGTACTGGTAGTCCGTAGTCATTCCAAGGTAGCACTCGATAAAGCCCTCTATGTCTACGGGCGCAGGGTTTCTCAGAACTTCCGGCTGGAAATCCCATACATACTCTTCTCCGATTGTGTCGATTTCTTCCTTCTTCAGAACAGGGACTCCGTTCTTCTGGGTTCTGTACGAGGGCGTGTACATAAATTGCTTTTACCCCTTCCGCTTTTTCAGCTCGGCAACAAACTTCATCCACTCCTCCTCTCCCGCATCCAGGTCACGGGCGGTGCGGAGGGCGGCGGATACATACTCCCGCTCCATGATGTAGCCAGGGAGGTCCGGCGCCACGGAATTACGCTTTCTTCCT
Source organism: Acutalibacter sp. 1XD8-33 (assembly GCF_003612555.1). GTDB lineage: Bacteria > Bacillota > Clostridia > Oscillospirales > Acutalibacteraceae > Acutalibacter. Next base: position 115,736 of record NZ_RAZF01000010.1, on the reverse strand, counting down.
GCCAAGTCAAGCATAGTAGATTTTTCGTCTTCTGACAGGAGGAGAACATGGGAGATGAGTTCCAGCTTGTCCATTTCAGGCGGGTTGTGCCGATCCTTCTCGATGTCGCTCAAATAGGGTGCAGAGATGCCGATACGCTCCGCCATCTTGCGGAGGGGGAAAAGAAATTTGCAGACCTCTACATGAAGTCAGGGCTTTACATCACCGAAATTGTCAAACGGCTTTATCGGAGCGAGGGCCTCAAGGTCGCTTACCCCGATGAGAGGGACCGCATCCGCCACATTCTCCAGGAGCAGGTCTTTGGTATGGCTCCTACGCGCATTATCTATTTGATTGCCACAAACTATATCCTCGGTTTTGAAGAGGAACTGAAACACAGCACCCACAACTTTGTAGAGGCAGACGCGGCGGAGGCATCCAAGCTGGGGACCCTGGATGCTTTGGTTGAGCAGCATTTCGGACAATAGGCTGGCCTATTGCTGAAGGAGGGCAGGATCATGAACGAAACAAAGAGAAGGATATGGGGTATCCATACGCAGGATGACTCTCTATTTTTGAAAGACAACACCATAGCCATTGGATGGGGCGCTTTTGGCGACCTCACAGATATGGAGAATGACCGCGAGGCATTCAAGAAAAAATATGCCGAAGTGTATCCGCAGGACAAGAAAGGAGCCATTGCTCTGGCAGCGGGGATGCTTTATCGATTCCGCTATGAGGTGCAGATTGGGGACTATGTGGTGTTTCCATCGAAAAGCAACCGCGAGATAAACATTGGAATTGTTGAGGGAGAGTATCAGTACGAGGCTTCGGCGCAGGAATATGTCAATCGGCGCAAGGTAAAGTGGCTGAAACATTTGCCCAGAACCGTCTTTTCACAAGGTGCCTTGTACGAATCGGGATCGGCAATGTCACTTTTCACCATCAAAAACTATGCGGATGAGTTTTTGGCATCTCTGGATACCGGATTCAAGAAGACGGCAATGGAGGATGAGGACGAAAGCGTAGGCGCCACAGCCGAGGAGATCAAACAAAGCACCAAGGACTTCATACTGAAGGAACTTAGCCGGAATTTGAAGGGCTATGCTTTGGAGAGTTTCGTGGCTGACCTGTTGGATGCAATGGGATATCGCACAGAGCTTTCACCACAGGGCGGCGACAGCGGCATTGACATAACTGCGTACAAAGATGAGCTTCCCCCTCGGATTTTGGTTCAGGTAAAGAGCCAGGACGGAGACATTCGGGAGACCACGATTCAATCGCTGAAGGGGGCCATGCGTGAGGGCGACTACGGATTGTTCATATCATTGTCAGGCTACACAAAAAACGCAAGAAAGTATCTGGACAGCACCCCCATTATCAGAGGAATTGACGGGGATGAGCTTGCAACACTGGTTCTCAAGTATTATGAGAATCTTAGTCCCAAGTACAAAAAGGTCATTCCTCTGGAGCGAGTTTATATTCCCGTTCCTGTGGACGAATAAGTGCTGCCGAATCATATGTTGAGAATGATTTAACGCCTGCTCAAAGATTTAACGGGTTTCTGCCTTTCTCCACCTACAAACCCAAAAATCTAACGCCTTATGCAAAGTTTCAACGCATACAAACGTCCAGAACCCAGAGAAAAGCAAAAAAGCACCGCTGCAGGCCGGAGATTTCCTTGGCCCGCAGCGGTGCTTTTTCTAAAAATGTGCGAAAATCAGTCGAAAACACCCGCTTTGACATAAAAATAGGGACAGAAATCTTGATACTCATTCTATCAAAATCTCCGTCCCTACCTGGCACGCCAGAAGGGATTCGAACCCCCGACCTTTTGGTTCGTAGCCAAACACTCTATCCAGCTGAGCTACTGGCGCTTATTTCAGCTTTTCTATTATAATCCCTTTTCCAGCTCTTGTCAAGTGTTTGCTTCTATTTTCCTGCAAAATTTTATCAGCGCGCAGCTATAAGGCCGGAGCACATTTACGGTTGCCAGGCTCTCTCCCATCACCGGCTGGCCGCCGGTTAGATCTAGCTTTAGGCTCATAATGCTTTGAGGGCGCTCGCTGCGGTTTACAATCAGCAAGAGGCTGTCTCGATAAACTCCTTCTTCTCTGTCATCCTGAATAACCTGATAGCGCTCCAAAACCAATAGGTTTCCCTCTGCACGCAGGGTGCGGTAGCCTCCCCGCGCCAGAATACTCCTGTATTCCCCGCGCATTTTCCCTAACTGACGGTACCAGTCCAGCAGGTCCTGGTCCTCCCGGCCCCACGGGTAGCACGCACGGTTAAAGGGATCCCGGTATCCCTCCAGCCCTGCCTCATCGCCATAGTAAATACAGGGAACGCCGGGCAGAAAGTATTGAATTGCCGCCGCCAGTTTCAGCCGCCGGACGCCAGTCTCCCGCTGGGCCGGGCTCAGCCGCTGCCCGCTCTGCCAGTCCCTCCCCCGGCTTCCGGCAGGTTCTCCTCCCAACACGGTCAGAGCCCGTTCCGTATCATGGGTGCCGATGTGATTCATAAGCAGGCGCAGACATTGCGGCGGATAGTTTTCCGCAATATTCTCCACAGTTTCGGCAAAATCCTTGGGGTTCCCTCCCAGAAGAAAGCCCAGAATCGCGTCCCGAAAAGGGTAGTTCATCACACTGTCCAGCTGGCCGCCCAAAAGATACCGCCTGCGCACACCATAGGCAGACTTGTTGGAGGCGTCCTCCCAGACCTCGCCCAGTACCAGAGCATCGGACTTTTCCTCCTTTGCCGCTGCCGAAAGCCGGTCGATGAACAGAGCGGGCAGCTCGTCCGCCACATCCAACCGCCAGCCAGAGGCCCCCGCTTTCAGCCATTTGCGTACAATGCCCCGGTCTCCATTGATGAACTGATTATAGCTTTCGTCAGTCTCGTTCACGTTGGGAAGAGTATCAAACCCCCACCAGCTGTCATATTCGTGGGGCCAGTTTCGGAAGGAGTACCATCGAAAATAGGGGGACTCTGTGGAGTTGTAGGCCCCGGGCCCCGGGTAGCGCCCCTCCCGGTTAAAATACACGCTGTCGCTGCCCGTGTGGCTGAACACCCCGTCGATGATCACTCGGATGCCCAGCTCCCCGGCCGCCTCGCATAGAGACCGAAAGTCCGCCTCATCTCCCAATAGTGGGTCGATCTTAGAGTAGTCAGCAGTATCGTAGCGGTGGTTGGAGTGGCTTTCGAAGAGAGGGTTACAGTACAGGCAGGTGACGCCTAGTTCCTTTAAATAGGGGAGCTTCTCCTGGATGCCCCGCAGGTTCCCCCCAAAAAAGTCGCTGTTGGTCACAATTCCCCGTTCGTTAGGCCTCCAATCCGGCTGCTCATACCAATCCTCATGAAACGTCCTGCCAGAAGGGATTCCCGGCAGTTCTTTCAAATTCGCCTCTGGAGAACGGGCAAAGCGGTCTGGAAACACCTGGTACATCACGCCGCCCTCCAGCCAAGAAGGCGTTTCAAAACCAGCCTGATAAACCGTGAGCTGCCAGCGGTAGGTGCCGCCGAAGATGGCGTAGCCCCGCTCTCCCCGGGAGAGCCGCTGCATGCCCCGGCAGGTATTGGCCTCAAACTGATAGAAATACAGCCCGGCTTCCTTGGGAGTAAAATCACACTCCCACCACTCCCGGCTGTCGCCGTTCATGCCGCACCAGAACATATTGCAGACCTCCGTGAGGGTGCCCTCCTGCTCCACGATGAGCCGGGCCGCAGAGCAGCTTAGCTCTCTGGGCAGGGTGATACGGAAATGCACGGCACTGCCAGCCGCCACCGCTCCGGTGGGGCTGCGGAATTTCGGGTTTCGGGAATGGAATAGGGTCAATATAACGCAACTCCTTTTGGGGCTCTACCTGTTTATCTGGGAATATCCTGATCACATTTTTAGGGGACGATGTTTTGGCCTCCGGCGGGGAGGGGTTCCCCCCCTCCACCCCGCCAAACTTTTTGAAAAAAGTTTGGATCAAAAACTTTTACCCTGGTTAGCTTGACGCGCCCCCACGAACCACATACGCGGTCAAGGGGCGTTAGGCCCCTTGTGGGGTTTGGGGCAAAGCCCCAAGGTCTTGCCGTAGGCGGCGTAGAGTTCGCAAGCGAACTCTTCTGTGCCGCCGAAGGCCTTCCATTACTTCAAAAAAACACTTACAAAAACACGCGCTCAGGCCACTTCCCCGCTTATCCCAGGGTTTTGGCGGCCAGATTCTTCTCCGGGGGCACAGGGCTGGCACGCCAGATATTCCCCGCGTACTCCCGGATGGCCCGGTCGGCGGCAAAGCGTCCCGCTCCGGCAATGTTCACCAGAGACATCCGGTTCCACAGGTTCTGGTCATGGTAGAGGGCCTGGGCCCGTTCCTGGGCGGCCCGGTAGGACTGGAAGTCTGCCAGAGCCATGTAGCGGTCCTGCTGAAGCATAGCCCGGTAGATGTCCCCGAACTGCTTGCCCCCGATTCCCTGATTCAGCGCGTCCAAAGCCCGGCGAATCTGCTGGTCATGCTGATAATGCTGGGTAGGATGATAGCCTGTGCGCTTCAGCTCCTCCACCTGACTGGCCGTCATGCCGAAGAGCAGGATGTTCTCGTCGCCCACAGCTTCATGAATCTCCACATTGGCCCCGTCCAAAGTGCCTAGGGTGATGGCGCCGTTGATCATGAACTTCATGTTGCTGGTGCCGGAGGCCTCTGTACCCGCCAGAGAGATCTGCTCGCTGATCTCCGCCGCAGGGGTAAGTAGCTCCGCCCAGGTGACGCAGTAGTTCTCCACGAAGATCACCTTCATCTTCTGGTTCACCCGCTGGTCGTTGTTGATGGTGTGGGCCAGGGCGGCGATGAACTCGATGATCTGCTTGGCGAAATAGTACCCCGGCGCGGCCTTGGCCCCGAAGAACCAGGTGTGGGGGGTAAAGTCCGCGTTGGGATTGTCCAGCAGCCACTGGTAGGTGGCCAGGATGGACAGGGCGTTCATGTGCTGACGCTTGTACTCGTGCAGGCGCTTCACCTGTACGTCGAAGATGCTGTCCGGATCCACAATGTCCCCCTGGGTGCGCTTGAGGTGGCTTGCCAGCCGCTCCTTGTTCTGGCGCTTGATCTTCTGAAGCCGCTCCAGGACAACGGAGTCATTTTTATATTTAACCAGACCGGAGAGCTTATCCGCATCGTAGATATAGTCTTTGCCGATGAGCTCGGTAATCAGTCCCGCCAGCTGGGGGTTGGACTGGTTCAGCCAGCGGCGGTGCGCGATGCCGTTGGTCACGTTCCCGAATTTTTCAGGCTCCTCCACATAGAAATCGTGGAACACGTCCTCCTTGAGGATATCGCTGTGCAGGGCGGAGACGCCGTTGACGCTGTGGGAGCCGATCACCGCCAGGTTGGCCATCTTCACGTAGCCGTTCTGAATGGGGGCCATGCGGGCAATCTTGCCGTGGTCCACACCCTTATACTTCATCTCCTCCCAGAAGCGGCGGTTGATCTCCTCAATGATCTGGTAAATTCTGGGCAGGCGCATGCGCATCAGGTCCGCCTTCCAGGTTTCCAGGGCCTCGCTCATTACGGTATGGTTGGTATAGGCCACCGTGCGCTTGACAATATCCCAGGCCGCCTCCCAGCTATAGCCGCACTCGTCCAGCATCACCCGCATCATCTCGGGAATCGCCAGCACAGGATGGGTATCGTTCAGGTGAATGGCGCAGAGCTGAGGCAGCTCGTCCAGATTGCTGTGAGCAAAGAGGTGCCGGCGGATAATGTCCTGGACAGAGGCGGACACCAGGAAGTACTGCTGAGAGAGGCGCAGCAGCTTGCCCTCTGTGTGATCGTCCTCGGGGTAGAGGACCTTGGTGATCACCTCCGCCATGGTCTGCTGCTCCATGGCCCGCATATAGTTGCCGCCCCCGAAGAGGCTCATGTCAAACTGGTGGTTCTCCGCCTTCCACACCCGCAACAGGCTGATGCCCCGGCCGTCCATACCGGAGACGTACAGATCAAAGGGCACGGCGGTGACGGTGGTGTAGTCCTTGTGTTTCACCGCGTGGTACTGGTCGTTCCAACGCTCTTCAATGTGGCCGTCGAAGTGGACTTCCACGGAGTTGTCGGGTACTTGCTGCATCCAAACGGAGCCCCCCGGCAGCCAGAAATCCGGCAGCTCAGTCTGCCAGCCCTCCACCAGCTTCTGGCGGAACAGGCCGTATTCATACCGCAGAGAATAGCCCATGGCAGGATATCCCTGGGTGGCGAGGCCGTCCAGGAAGCAGGCCGCAAGCCGCCCCAAGCCGCCGTTGCCCAGGCCCGCATCCGGCTCCTGGTCGTAGAGATGGTCCAGCTTGATGCCATATTCCGCCAGGGCCTGGCGCACATTGTCCTCCATGCCCAGATTGCACAGGTTGTTGCGCAGAGAACGGCCCAGAAGGAATTCCATGCAGAGATAATAGATCCGCTTTGTCTCGGTGCTTTCGGCGTTCTGGTTAAACTCCGCCCGGCCCTTTGCCATCAGTTCCCGGACAATCAGGGCTACGGCTTTATAATATTCCTCGTTCGTAGCGTTCTGCAGAGAGACGCCAAAGGTATGGGACAGCTTATCCCGAATAGCCTCCTTAAGCTGCGCGACAGATAGATTGTAATTCATGAGCATGCCTCCATGTTGAAAATCTGTGTAAACTATGAAAAATTTTTCGTATGCTTGGTAAATCCCAGATGTCAATGTATGAATTATACACTAAATTCCTCAAAAAAGCAACTACTCCAACGCGCAAATTTTCATTTTCGGAAAAATGCCTTTCCTGGCCCTTCCAGCGGCCGCCGCACCCCAGAGACTATTTTTTCTTTGTGTTCATACATATAATTATAATCTCTCCATTTTAAAATTTGCCTTATAGAATCGAAATAAAAAGAATTTTTTTGCGGCCCAAGCCGGAATTTTCCTGGAGACAAAAACACGACGCTGCCTCTTCTCCAATGCCTGTTGACACAATTTCAAAAGCGGGATATAATGAAAAGGCAAAAAATTCCTTGTCTTACGATCATATACCATAATAGTCGATACTTTATTGAGCGATTGTGCGCGCTGCCGCTTGTCTTTCAGAAAGTATACTTTATTGAGACCTTGGGGACGCTGTCCCCACACTCTGCGGCCTTTGAGAAAGCTCGCAGAGTGTGGGGCAGCGCCCCACGGTCTTGCCGTAAGGCGCGGGAGTCCCACAGTATTGCTCCAGAAAAGAATGGATTTTCATTTTTATATTTTTTTAGAAAGCGAAGGTGTTTTTATGGGCAGACTATTCGGAACAGACGGAATCAGAGGCATCGCCAACAGGGACCTGACCTGCGAGCTGGCCACCCAGCTGGGCCGGGCGGCGGCGCAGGTGCTGACGAACAAATCCAACCGCCATCCCCGGGTATTGATCGGCAAGGACACCCGGCTCTCCTCCGACATGCTGGAGAACGCCATGGCGGCGGGGCTGTGCAGCATCGGGGCCAGCGTGGTGACCCTGGGCGTAGTGCCCACCCCCGCCGTGGCCTATCTGGTGGAGAAGTACAAGGCGGACGCGGGCATCATGATTTCCGCCTCCCACAACTCCTTTGAGTACAACGGCATCAAGATCTTCTCCGGGGACGGCTTCAAGCTGCCGGACGACCTGGAGGAGCGCATCGAGGACATCATCCTGGGCAAGACGGACATCTCCGGCCAGTTGCCGGCGGACGGCGGCATCGGCACCGTGACACGGGCGGAAACCGCCGTCCGGGACTATATTGAGCATGTGAAGAGCACGGTGCACTTTGCCCTGGACGGCATGAAGATCGCCGTGGACTGCGCCAACGGCTCCGCCAGCGCCACCGCCGAGACCCTGTTCACCGAGCTGGGCGCCCAGGCCGTCATGCTGAACCAGAGCCCGGACGGCGTAAACGTGAACCGGGACTGCGGGTCCACCCACATGGAGGGGCTCATCGAATATGTGCGCACCCATGAGCTGGACGCGGGCGTGGCCTTTGACGGGGACGCGGACCGGTGCCTGATGGTGGACGAGACCGGCAATTTCGTGGACGGGGACTTCATCATGGCCATCTGCGCCCTGGACATGAAGAGCCGGGGCAAACTGAATAAGAACACGGTGGTGGGCACCATCATGACGAACCTGGGCTTCCAGAAATTTTGCCAGGACAACGGGATGCGCTTCGAGGCCACCAAGGTGGGCGACCGGTATGTGTTGGAGCAGATGCGCCTGGAGGGCTACAGCTTTGGCGGCGAGCAGAGCGGCCATGTGATCTTCCGGGATTTCGCCACCACCGGCGACGGCCAGCTCACCGCCTGCCAGCTGCTGAGCCTGCTCCACCGGCGGCAGGCGAAGCTCTCCTCTCTGGCTACGGCCATGCAGCGCTACCCCCAGACCATGGTAAACATCCAGGTCACGCCCGAGGGGAAGCTGGGCTTCTACACCGACCAGCGGGTGCGGGCGGTGATCGACAAGGTCAGCGGCGTGCTGGGAGACGAGGGCAGGGTGATTGTGCGGCCCAGCGGCACCGAGCCCCTGCTGCGGGTGATGGTAGAGGGCCGGGACGAGGCCCAGATCCAGGAGCTGGCCAAGGAAGTGGCGGACGTGATCCGGGAGGAGCTGTGCTGATTCCCCATATGGCGTTGTTATATGGGGGGAACGGTGGGCTCGGCGGCGCGGCAAGGAGCACAGTGCTTGGCCGGGCGAGTTGGCTGGGAAGCTGTGCCCGTAGCTGGCTTTCTCGTGGTCCAAGGGCTTCTCGAGTCTCGCCTGCCGGCTCGGTCGGTTCGCGGCGTGTCTGCCACTGGCAGACGCTCACCCCTCAAACTCCTCGCCGGCTTAAGACCAGCTGGACCGGTCAATGTTATCCATCGGAAATGTCTGCGACGAACGAAGTGAGGAAGCAGGGTAAAAGTTTTTGATCAAACTTTTTTCAAAAAGTTTGTGGGGTTTTGGGGCGACAATCGCCTGTGGCGATTTCCCGTCGCCGACCGAGCCGGCAGGCGAGATCTAACGCCCCAAGGTCTTAAAGGAGGAGAGAGACATGAACGAAAGCTATAGCCAGAAAATTTCGGAGCGTCAATGGAACCAGCCGGACAAGGGAGAGCGGGAGAGCCGGCGGGAGGCCACCTTTATCGACGACATTGTCCAGAAGGACCATCTGGAGCGCCAGGTGCTGGCCGCGCTGGAGGGCGCGGAGACCGTGTTCGACGGCGGAGCCGGAAGCGGCCGCTTCTCTATCCTGCTGGCAAAGCGGGGGCTTCGGGTCACCCATTTCGACATCTCGAAGCCCATGATTGAAAAGGCCAGGGAACTGGCGGCGGAGGCCGGGGTGCTGGACCGGATGGAGTTCGTCCAGGGGGCGCTGGAGGACCTCTCCGCCTATCGGGACGGGCAGTTCGATCTGGTGTTCTCCTTCGACGCCCCCGTGTCCTACACCTGGCCCAACCAGGAGCGGGTGATCGGGGAGCTGGCCAGAATATGCGGGAAGAGGCTGCTCCTCAGCGTCGCCTCCCGGCTGGGTTCCCTGCCCTATCTGGCGGACCCCATCCAGAAGAGCCACTATATCCTGGACGAGAACTGCGGCGACCCCTTCGTGGACTGGTGCCTGAGCCATCGGGAGGAGATGGTGGAGAATTTCCGCTTTGACCGGGCGGGAATGGAGAAGCTGCTGGCCGAGGGGCTCATGGGCGGACAGGCGGAAATAGACGAGTACGAGCGGGGCGGCGCGCCCTGGTGCATCACCTATAGCTTTCTGCCCGAGGAGCTGCGGGGGATCCTGGAGGGGCTGGGGATGAAAAACATCCGCATGGCCGGGCCCGGAGCCTATGCCCGCAGCATATCCTGGGAGATTCTGCGGAAGATCATGGAGGACCCGGAGCAGAGGCGGGACTTCCTGGACTTCTGCTATGAGTATGACCAGAACCCCTACGTGCTGGGCATGGGCAAGGACAATCTGTTCGCCAGCGCGGAGAAGTAGAGGGCCGCGAGCGCAGACGCGCGGTTTTCGCGGCTGCCTTGTGCCGCAGGCGCAAGTTTCAGCGAGCGGCCGGGGAGCGGGGAGGCTTCCGGGGCCGGAAAGGATGGAGGGGGACAGACGTGGAGAAGTTTTTTTGTGTGCTGGGGATCTACGACGGGGCCACCCAGCACAGGCTGGAAGAATATCAACGGGCCATTCTGGACCAGGGCTTTGCCGGCCGGCAGACCATGGGCATCCCCTTCCATGTGACCTTGGGGACCTTCGGCCTGGAGCGCCGGGAGGAGCTGCTGGAAAAGCTGCGCGGCCTCTGCATGGAGCCGGTGGAGGTATTCTTCAACCATATGGGGATGTTTGAGGGGCAGCGGGTGCTCTTTCTGGCCCCGGACGTGAGCCGGGAGCTGCTGGACCTCAAGGAGCATTTCAGCGATGAAAAGGGCTGGACGGCCCACACCACCATGCTGATCGACGAGAGGGACCGGGTCCTGCGGGCCGGGGAGATTCTGGGGGAGCGGTTCCGGCGGTTCTCCGGGAGGATCACCGGCGCGGCGCTCTACGAGTTCTTCCCCTCAAAAAAGCTGGGGGAGCGGAATTTGGAGTGGAGAGGAGCCGAACATGACAATTAGGAAACTTACGGAAAACGGCGTTCTTGTCGCCCTGGTGGAGGATGAGGGGAAGCTAATCACCGGCCCCCAGGAGGCCCTGGATTTGGCCATGACCGTAAAATATGAGACCGGGGCCCAGCGGCTTGTCCTGCCCAAAAGGCTGGTGGCGGAGGAATTCTTCATCCTCAGCAGCGGGATGGCCGGGGAGATTTTGCAGAAATACGTCAATTACCAGATAAAATTGGCTGTTTTTTTGGGGGGTTCCCGCTATACCAGCAAGCCGCTGCATGATTTTATCTACGAATCCAACCAGGGCAGGGACTTCTTCTTCGTGGAGACAGAGGAAGAAGCTGTGCGCAGGCTTACGGAGGCGATTTGACCTGGATGAGGAGGAGTGTGGAGCATGAGGACGGCGGAGTGGAAGGACTATGAGCTGATCGACACGTCGGCGGGTGAGCGGCTGGAACGCTGGGGGGACATCCTCCTGATCCGGCCGGACCCGCAGATCATCTGGAACAGCGAAAAGCGGGACCCCCGCTGGCAGGACGCCCACGCACGGTATTTCCGGTCCAACAAGGGGGGCGGCCACTGGGAGGCCTACAAAAAAATCCCGGACGTCTGGCAGATCGGCTGGCGGGGGCTCAGCTTCCGGCTGAAGCCCATGGGCTTCAAGCACACGGGGCTTTTCCCGGAGCAGGCAGTGAACTGGGCCTTCGCCATGGAGAAGATCCGGGAGGCCGGACGGCCGGTGAAGGTGCTGAACCTGTTCGGCTACACCGGGGCGGCCACCCTGGCCTGCATGAAGGCGGGGGCGGCGGTCACCCATGTGGACGCGGCGAAGGGCATGGTCCAGTGGGCAAAGGAAAACGCGGCGGCCTCGGATCTGGCGGACAGGCCGGTGCGCTGGCTGGTGGATGACTGCGTGAAGTTTGCCCAGCGGGAGCGCCGCCGGGGGAACACCTACGATGGGATCATCATGGACCCGCCCTCCTATGGCCGGGGGCCTGGGGGGGAAGTCTGGAAGCTGGAGGAGCAGCTGGACGGGCTTCTGCGCCTGTGTCTGGAGCTCCTCTCGGAAAGGCCGCTCTTTTTGATTCTGAACTCCTACACCACGGGGCTCTCCCCGGCGGTGATGGAGTATCTTCTGACCGTGCTGCTGAAGCCCCGGCTGGGGGGAAGGGTGTCGGCGGAGGAGATCGGCCTGCCAGTGACCGCCACGGGGATGGTTCTGCCCTGCGGGAACACGGCCATCTGGCAGGGAGAGGGACGCTAGCCCCCGCCGCCCGCATTTGCTTCGCAAATGCTCCCCGGGAAAGGGGTCCCGCCGCAGGCGGAACACCTTTCCCGGGTGAGGCCCATTCGGAGAATGGGCCGGGCGGCGGGGATTAGGGGAAAGGAGGATTGCGGTATGCAGAAGTGGAGCTATCTGGCGGCGGCCGTGGCCTGGATCCTGTCCATGATCTACGAGTGGATGTGGAACGGCGGGAAGATCGTGCAGTATCTGGCCTGGGGGGCCATCGGTGTCACGGTGCTGGTGGGCCTGATGGTCCGCAGCGCCACAAAGGGCGGCTCCGGCCGGCAGGTGAAGGCCATGGAGTGGTTCCTGCTGGCGGCGCTGATGGTGGCCCTGTTCTATTCCATGGTGGAGCACACGGCAAAGCAGCACCTGACCCATGTGCCCGTGCTGCCCCTGTATTTGATTCTCTTTCTGGACTTTTTCCTCTCGGGCTGTTATACTTGGTGGAAGAAGCAGAAGAGGCCATGACAGAATTGCGCCAGAGGCTGGCCTTGTCCGGCGTGTGGGAGGAAGCTGCGGGTATGAAGGATCAAATCATCGAGTGGGCCAAGGAGCTCCAGAGCCTGGCGCAGGCCGGGCTGTTTTACGGCAGGGATCCCTTTGATCAGGAGAGGTATGGGAGAATCCGGGAGATCTCCGCTGAAATGCTGGCGGACAGGACGGGCATTCCGGTAAAAACCGTTCAGGGCTTGTTCTGCAATGATACGGGATACCAGACGCCCAAGGTGGATACCCGGGCGGCTGTCTTTCAAGACGGGAAGATTCTCTTGGTCCAGGAGCGGGACGGGCTCTGGTCCATGCCGGGCGGGTGGTGTGAGTATAACCTGTCTCCCGCAGAAAACACGGTGAAGGAAGCCAGGGAAGAGGCCGGGGTCCATGTGGCGGTGAAGAGGCTGATTTCCGTGCAGGACCGCGACAAGCACAATCAGCCCCCTTACGCCTATGGCGTGGTGAAGATTTTCTATCTGTGCGAGCTGCTTGGAGGCGGCTTCACACCCAATCTTGAGACCACGAAAAGCGGGTACTTTTCCTTGGAAGAGCTGCCCCCCTTGGCGGAGGCAAAATGCAACGAGGAACAGGTTCATATGTGCTTTCAGTCGTATCAAGCGGAGAACTGGTCCGCGCAGTTTGACTAAGAACCTGTCTGCGGCCGGAATGAGAATGGAGGGGAAAAATTTGGCGTTTATAGAGGCGCGGGGCGTGCGCTTCTCCTATGACACGGAGGAGGGCGCGGCCAGAGAGGTTCTGCACGGGATCGACCTGGACATTGAACAGGGGGAGTTCGTGGCCCTGCTGGGGCATAACGGCTGCGGCAAGTCCACCATGGCCAAGCTCTTCAACGGGATGCTGGTCCCGGATGGGGGCGCCCTCACGGTGGGCGGGGTGGATACCCGTCTGGAGGACCGGCAGATGGAGGTGCGCCGTCAGGTGGGGCTGGTGCTCCAGAATCCGGACAACCAGCTGGTGGCCGGCGTGGTGGAGGAGGACGTGGCCTTCGGTCCAGAGAACCTGGGAGTGCCCCCTGTGGAGATTCGCCGCCGGGTGGACGAGGCCCTCAAGGCCGTGGACATGTACCACTACCGGACCCACGCCCCCCACAAGCTGTCCGGCGGGCAGAAGCAGCGGGTGGCCATCGCGGGGGTGATCGCCATGGAGACCCGGTGCATTGTGCTGGACGAGCCCACCGCCATGCTGGACCCCCGGGGCCGCACGGAGGTCATGGACACCATCCAGAAGCTGAATCGGGAGAAGGGCATCACTATCATCCTCATCACCCACTATATGGACGAGGCGGTCCAGGCCGGCCGGGTGGTGGTGATGGACGAGGGCCGGGTGCTCATGGACGGCGCCCCCCGGCAGGTGTTCAGCGACGTGGAGCGCCTGAAGCGCCACGGCCTGGACGTGCCCCAGGCCACGGAGCTCTGCTACCGGCTGAAGGCGGCGGGGGTGGATCTGGGCGGCTCGCCCCTCTCCGTGGAGGAATGCCTGGAGCTGTTTCGGGCGGCTCTGAAGGCGGGGGAGGGACCCGTTCTATGAGGACGCCGGAGGAGATGCTGGACCTGATTCTGCGGGTAGCCCGGGAGGACGGGAACATCCGCGCCGTGCTGCTGGTGGGATCCCGGGCGGATCCGGACTGCCCCAAGGACCCCTATTGGCGGCAATGGTCCTAATGAGTATCGGCTATATCATTCTTGCCGGAATTATGGGAATCAAATGGAGACTTCTTACCCGCATGACCGGGAGTATATGGGCAGGACTTGGCGATCATCTATTCAATAATACTGTTGCCACAAATATGCTGCACGTCGTCTCTCTAAAGGGCGCGGACGAATTACAGATTGTCCGCATTATGGTCGCCCAGCTTATTTCTTTTGGCTTTATATTGATCGTTTATTATTGCAAGAACAAAAAAGCAAATAAATTCTAGTTTGTATCCCCATAACACGGGAAGCGGAGGCGGCTTATCATGCCAATTTTAGAAACCAAAAACCTCACATATATCTACGGCCAGGGCACGCCCTTTGAGAAAACCGCTGTGGAGGACGTGTCCATCGCCATTGAAAAAGGGGAGTTCATCGGCGTCATCGGCCACACGGGCAGCGGCAAGTCCACCTTGATCCAGATGCTCAACGGCCTCATCCGGCCCACCTCCGGCCAGGTACTCCTAGAGGGGCGGGATATTTGGGTGGAGCCCAAGAAAATCCGGGCGGTGCGCTTTCAGGTGGGCATGGTGTTCCAGTATCCGGAGTACCAGCTCTTTGAGGAGACGGTGCTGAAAGACATCATGTTCGGCCCCAAAAACCAGGGCCTCGACGACCAGCAGGCCAGGAACCGGGCCCTTGAGGCGGCGCGCTTTACCGGCCTGAAAGAGGAGCTGCTGGAGAAGTCTCCCTTTGAGCTGTCCGGGGGCGAAAAACGCCGGGCGGCCATCGCCGGGGTGATCGCCATGGACCCGGAGGTGCTGATCCTGGACGAGCCCACCGCCGGGCTGGACCCCCGGGGCCGAGACGTGCTGCTGGCCCAGATCAGTCAGTACCACCGGGAGCGGGGCAATACGGTGCTGCTGGTGTCCCACAGCATGGAGGACATCGGCCGCACGGCGGACCGGATTCTGGTGATGAACGGCGGGCATAAGGCCTACCTGGCCCCCACCCGGGAGGTGTTCTCCCAGGGGGAGGCCCTGGAGGCCATGGGGCTGCGGGTGCCCCAGATCACCAAGATCATGCAGGAGCTTGGGAAGCTGGGCTGTCCGGTAGACCCGGCCACCCTCACGGTAGACCACGCCCTCAAGCAGCTGATCCCCTATTTCAAGGAGAAAGGAGGAAGCGCCCGTGCTCTCTGACATCACCCTGGGCCAGTATTTCCCGGCGGCATCTGTGCTGCACAAAGCAGACCCCCGGCTAAAAATCTGCCTGACGGTATTTGCCATTGTGTTGATTTTCTCAGCCGGAAATTTCTTTTCCCTGGCTCTGGCAGTGGGATATATTGCCCTGGGCATGGTCATGTCCAGAATCCCGGTGAAACTCTATCTTCGCAGCTTAAAGCCGATTTTGTTCATCATCATATTCACGGCGGTGCTGAACATCTTCTATGGGACCGGCGAACCTCTCTGGCAGCTAGGGCCTTTCAAAATCACCCAAAACGGCCTTCTGAACTGCCTGTTTGTGTCCATCCGGATCATCGTGCTAATCTTGGCCAGCTCGGTGCTCACCTTCACCACCTCCCCTACCCAGCTCACCGACGCCATTGAGCGGCTGCTGCGGCCCCTCTCTAAGCTGCGGGTGCCGGTGCATGAGTTCGCCATGATGATGACAATTGCCCTGCGGTTCGTGCCTCTGCTGCTGGAGGAGACGGATAAGATCATGAGTGCCCAGAAGGCCCGGGGGGCGGATATGGAAAGCGGCGGGATCATCCAGAGAATCCGGGCCCTGGTGCCGGTGCTGATCCCCCTGTTCGTGTCGGCTTTCCGCCGGGCCTTTGATCTGGCCACAGCCATGGAAAGCCGGTGCTATCAGGGCGGCGAGGGCCGCACCAAGATGAAGCAGCTCCATTTCGGCACAGTGGATTGGCTGGTGCTCAGCTCGGCAGTGGCCGTGCTGGCCGGGTTCGTGCTGCTGAATCTGTTCGCGCCGTCCATCGCGCGGTAAGGAGGAGAGGACATGAGCGGAACGATGGAGTTTTCCAGCAGGGAGGAATTCCGGAAATGGCTTTCTAAGAATTGCCGGACAAGCCCCGGCGTCTGGCTCTTGTTCGGCAAAGCCGGCGGTCCAAAAACCATAAAGGCAGGAGAGGCTCTGGAAGAGGCGCTTTGCTTTGGATGGATCGATGGGCAGATGCAAAGTCTTGGCAGCAAGACGTATCGGAAATATTTTTCCATGCGCAGGGAGAAGAGCACATGGTCGGAAAAGAATAAAGCGCTGGCCAAAAGTCTGGAAGAGCAGGGGCTTATGACTGACTTCGGCCGAGCGAAAATAGAAGAAGCGAAAAAGAACGGCCTGTGGAAGGCGCCCAGACCCATGGCGGTGACAGAAGAGCAGATCGCCCAGGTTTCCGCGCTGCTGGAGGGGAATGAGCCCGCGTATACAAACTTTCTGGCTATGCCCCCGTCCGTTCAGAAAACCTATACCCGGGCATATTTTGACGCAAAGACTGATGCCGGGCGGGAGAGGCGGATCGCCTGGATGACAGATAGGCTTAACAGGAATTTGAAGCCCATGTGAAGGCTTCGCATCCCCTTGCCCCGGCGCGGCGGAGAAAGGAGCGCTGCCTATGCGCAATCTGCTTTTCACCATTGCCTATGATGGCACGAATTATCACGGCTGGCAGATCCAGGAAAATGCCCAAACGGTACAGGGGGCCTTTCAGGAGGCCCTCTTCAAGGCCACAGGCCTGCGGGAGGACCTGAAAGCCTGCTCCCGCACGGACACCGGGGTCCACGCCCGGGCGTTCTGCCTGAGCCTCCAGACTGAGAGCCGGATCTCCCCAGAGCGGATGACGGCCGCCTTGAACCACTGGCTTCCGGAAGATATCGCGGTAAAAGCCTGCCGGGAGGTCCCTGGAGAATTCCATGCCCGGTATAGCTGCAAGGGCAAGGAGTATTGCTATGAGATCTGGAACCACCCGGTGCGGGAACCGTTTTTGCGGGACCGCGCCCTGCACTACTGGTATCCCATAGATGCTGACCTGCTGGACCGGGCCGCAAAACAGTACCTGGGGACCCATGACTTCACTTCTTTTTGTACCCTGGACCGGCGGGAAAAAGGAGACCTGACCCGTACTGTCACAGAATCCAGGGTAGAGCGCCGGGGGGACCTGGTAATATTCACTGTGGCGGCGGATGGTTTTTTATACAACATGGTACGCATCATGGTTGGCACCCTGCTCCGGGTCCAGCAGAGAAAGCTCTGCCCCGGGGATATCCCGGAGATTCTTGCCGCCAAGGACCGGGCGGCTGCGGGGCCTACCGCTCCGGCCTGCGGATTATATCTGAACCGTGTATTTTATGAGGAATAGAGAACGAAAGGGAGCGACCTCGGCGGTTTGGCTCCGTAAGGCCGCCAGGCATAGAAGGAAAGGGAAGAAATGGCAAAACATAGCAAGCATCAGGAGACCAAAGTCATCCACCTGAAGGACTACCGGCCGGACCAAGGTATAGAGCAGCCGAAAGTCCAATATGAATATGACAGCGAGGCCGGGGAGGACTTTCTGGCGGAGGGGGAAGAGGACCAGCACCAGAAACGGGAACAGCGCCACCTGCCGAAAGCAGTGTATCACATTTGCCTGGTACTGCTGGCGGTGGTCATTGGCTTGTCATTGTGGATGAACAGGGAATACCTAAACTGGGATACCCTGAAGGAATGGGCGGTGCTGCAAATTCGAGGGGAAGAGAACGGAGACGGCTTTCCAGTGCAGATTACGGGGGCTAACGTGTACCCAAGGAACTTTATGTGCCGCAACGGCTCGGCGGTGATGCTGAGCAATACGGCTTTTACCTCTATCAACAGCCGGGGCGCCCAAGAAGCGTCCATTCAGCACAGCCTCAGCCAGCCGATACTCCAGGCCGCGGGAGGGAAATACCTGCTGTACAACCAGGGGAGTACAGGATATATGGTGATTTCGGGGGGGCAGACTGTGGTAAACAGCATAGCGGAAAGGGATATCATTACCGGATGCGTTTCTCCCCAGGGGAGCTTTGCGCTGGGGTTGGAGGGGGCCCACGGAGCCTCCAAGCTGCAAGTGTTTCTCAAGGATGGCAGCCTGCAATATGAATATCCCTTTGCCGACGACTACATAACCGCAATCGCCATGAACTATGACGGTACGTTTGGAGCGGTATGCACAGTGCGCAGCGAAAAAGGGGAGATGGTTTCCAAAGTGACCATTCTGGATTTCACCCAGACCGAGCCTGTGTCCCAGTTTGAGACGCGGAGCAACATGCTGTTGGCGGCCTATTGGGGAGAAAACGGAGTGATCTACGGTGTGGGAGACGGCGCGCTGGTGACAGGAAAATCTGCGGACTACCAGTTTACCGAATTCGACTATCAGGGCAGGCAGCTGACCGCTTTCTGCCTGGATTCCGGCCGGGCCTTCCTCTCCATTTCTGCCTATGAGCACGCGGGGGCCAGCACCCTGCTGGCCTTTAACGGAAACGAGGCTTATGGAGAGAACAACCCCGTGCGCATGGAGCTGAGTGAACGGATTGAGGCCATTTCTGTGTCCGGAGGCACGGTGGGCGTACTGGCGGGAAATCAAGCGGTGTTCCGGGACTATACTACCGGAATGGAACTGGGCCAGGCAGACGCGGGATCCGATGCCAAAAGCCTGGCTTTGGCCAGTGAACGCAAGGCATATATTTTAGGCGTCAGCGAGGTGCGGGAGGCGGAAATCGAATAGGCGGACAGAAGAGAATTTTGGGAGTTTTGAAAGAGAACTGTAAGGGGTTAGCTCTTGTGGAACGGGAGAAAATGTGTTACAATATAAGCCGTATCCGCGTTTGGAACGGCGGGGGCCGGAGAATACGGAGCCTTTTTTCCGTTTAAACCGCGCGCTTTTCAGAAGTGGAGTGTAAAAGCGAAACGCTTCTGTGGGCAGAGAGGGACACACCGTATGGCTTTCAAGCAAAAGGAGGAATACCAATGGGATATGCGCTGGATGGGATTATCTTAGGGATATGCCTGCTTTGCGTGTTAATCGGCGTGCAGAGAGGTTTTATCCGGTCGGTGGTACATTTTTTGGGCGCGGTGATTGCCGCGTGTCTGGCCTCGGCCCTGGGGGGCGTGGTAGCCCAGTGGCTGTTTGATAGTCTGTTCCGGCAGGCTATGGTGGAAAAAATCAGCGATTCCCTGCAAGGGCTGGGAGCCGAAAACGCCGCCGCCGCTGTAGAGCAGATCATAGCCTCTTTGCCGGACTTTTTGGTGCGTGCTCTAGAAGAGGCCGGGGTAACCGCCGCCTCTATTACCGGAGGAATCGGGGTGCAAACCGGCCAGGCCGCCCAGTTGATTACCGACTACCTATCCCCCGTTTTTGTAAACTTCCTGAAAGTGCTTGTGGTAATTGTTCTCTTCTCCCTGTTTATGACTCTCGTCCGGATATTGGCGGGGGTGGTGTCCAGAATGCTCCGCCTGCCCATCATCCACCAGTTGGACGGCCTGCTGGGAGGGATTTTTGGTTTCTTGCTGGCCATGGTCAGCGTGTGGATCGTGGTTGCGGCTCTGCTGGTATTTATGCCCATGCTGGACGAGGGCATGCAGCAGCAGATCAACGGCGCCCTGGACAGCTCCTTCCTTGCGGGGACGCTGATCCGCTTGAATCCCCTGCGTGGGCTTTTCAGCTGACCAGGAAAAGAGGATGCTTTCGAATCGATAGTGGCGGCTTCGCGCCGCTTGGCAGATATGGAAAAGAATTTGGGAAAAGAAGAAAGGGAACATCATGCCCCAAGAAAGAAACGCCTCACATCAAATTTTGACCGTGCCCAACGCCATGTCCCTGCTGCGAATTTTGATCGTGCCCTTTTTTGCGTGGCGCTATTTGCAGGGGCATGTGGCCCAGGCTGCGGTCTTGCTGGTGGTATCGGGCCTGACGGATATGCTGGACGGCCTGGTCGCCCGAAAATTTAACCAGATTACCGATTTGGGCAAAATGCTGGACCCCTTTGCAGATAAACTCACCCAAGGTGTGGTGGCCCTGTGCATCGCTATCCGGTTTCCGGCTATCCGCTTGCTTTTGTTACTATTTATTCTCAAAGAGCTGCTGATGCTTTGCTGTGCCCTGGTGCTGCTGAAAAAGCATAAGCGTCCCTGCGCCGCCAAATGGTACGGCAAAGTGGCCACCGTGATGTTTTATGTGTCGGTATCGGCCATTGTAGCCATGGACTGGGTGGGCCTGATGAAGCCCAACACCTTCAACATCGCGGCCTATATCATGCTGGGGCTCACCGGGCTGATGATGGCTTACGCGGCCTTCCGGTATTTCCAGATCTTTCTTTCCATCCTGCGGGACGGGGAACCGGAGGAACAGCCGCAGATTACGCGCAGGGGGTAACAGGTATGGAGCACCGTCTATTGGGATTTTTCAGTGGATTTCCCAGCCGCCATTTTCCCCGGGACGTGGCCGGGCGGCTTGCTAGGGAAATGACACAGCGGGACAGCCTGGTTTTTGTGAGCGCATGGCCAGGCGATTACGAAAGGAACGACAGCGACTGCGCCGGCATGTACGATATGTTTTTAGAGTACGGCCTGGACTTTCTGCATCATGATGTCATTGACAACCGGATGGAAGCAGCTCAGGCTGTCCGTCTGATTCAGGAGGCCTCCTGCGTTTTTCTCATGGGCGGCCACCCGGGGCTGCAAATGCGCCTGATACGGGACGCGGGTCTGGATGCCGCGATCTGTGATTTCCCGCCGGTAGTACTGGGCATCAGCGCCGGATCGATCAACATGGCCAAACGCTCCCTGGACACCAAGGAGTCCCTGGTTCCCTATGAGGGCCTAGGGCTGGCTGATATTACGGTTAAGCCGCACTTTTCACCTGACGACGAAACGGTACTGTCAACTTTACTGAAAGTTTCCCAGGAACTGCCGCTCTGCGCCATGGAGGACGACAGCGCCATTTTCCTGGCGGACGGGGAGGCCTCGCATACGGGAAGAGTCCACTGGGTTGATAAGGGCGGGATTCGCCCTTTTTTCCAGGGGAGCCAGTTTTTTCATCTGTAAGAAGGGGCCCCGGAGCGGAAATGTTAAAAGGTTGTTAATCATTCCGGGCGAGGATTGTGGTATACTTTTCGAGAGTAAGCGTGCGAAGCCGCTTGACTCTCGAATAGTATAGTTAATACGGTTCAGATTCTTTCGAATATTTGAACTGCGTTTTGTTATGCTTTTTGAGAATGAATATTTTATATGGGCGCGTGGGTGCGTGCGCTGGCTGATTGCGGAGCACAGGGCCGGGCACACCGCGCCAAGCAAAGTGAAAGGAGTTGGCTGGGTTTCGCGGTGTGTCATGAGTTTTGCTACGCAAAACTCGCCAAGCTGGGATACTCCGCCCAGAGCTGGCTGGTTCCGGTACTAGGGGAGCTTTTTATTCAGTTGCAAAAGAGATTCATCTCGTTATACGAGATGAACTCTCCGCTCCCCTCTTGCCGATGTTTTGCAAAGCAAAACTCGGACAGTTAATCGAGTGAAACGATGATTAACTGTTATTCACCACCCGCAAAATTGCGCTTCTCAGGAGTTTAAGGGCAAGACCGTGGGACGCTGCTAAGGCACACCCTGCAACCTTTGAAAAGGTTGACGAAACTTTTACCCTGGACAGCATTGACCGGTCCAGCTGGTCTTAAGCTGGCGGGGGTGTGGGGGTGAGCGTCTGCCAGTGGCAGACAAGCTGCGAACCGACCGAAGCGGCAGCTGAGACTCGCGGAGTCCCACGACCTTGCCGTAGTCGCGCCCTTTGCGACGGAGGCCACTCCGTATGACTTTCACAACATATACGATAAGAGCTTCGGGGACTGGTTAGGGCCCTCTTTTCAGAAAGGAAATCGCAATGATGATGCTGTGTACACGATGCCATAAAAGACCGGCGACAGTGTTTGTGTCCCAGTCCAGCGACGGAAGGGATATCAAGGGCTACTGTTTTGTCTGTGCTAAGGAATTGGGCATTAAGCCGGTAAACGACTTGATGGACAATATGATGAACACTCTCAAGCAGCAGACTGGTATGACGGATGAAGAGCTCCAGGAGGCCACAGAGCAGATGACCCAGATGATGCGCATGGATGCCCAGGAAGCCGGGGAGGATGGCGATGATGACGATTTCTCTCCAGGCGGCGCGGCAACACTGCCAACAGATATGCTTTTAGGCCGCCCCCCTCGGGAAGGCGCGGGCTACCGTACTGCGGAAAAGCGGGAGAACGTCCACAAGAAAAAGCGCAAGCATATCCAGAACTACTGCACGGACCTCACCGGCCGGGCCCGGGCGGGAGAGCTGGACGCCATCATCGGCCGGGAGAAGGAGATCCAGCGGGTGATCCAGATCCTCTCCCGCCGGACCAAGAACAATCCCTGCCTCATCGGCGAACCCGGCGTGGGCAAAACCGCTGTGGCGGAGGGGCTGGCCCTGCGCATCGCCCAGGGGAAGGTTCCCGCCAAGCTCCGGGAGAAGGAGATCCAGCTGCTGGACCTCACCGCCCTGGTGGCCGGCACCCAGTTCCGGGGGCAATTCGAGAGCCGGATCAAGGGTCTGGTGGACGAGGTGAAGGCCGATGGCAACGTGATCCTCTTTATCGACGAGGTGCACAATCTGGTGGGCACCGGGGACGCCGAGGGGAGCATGAACGCCGCTAATATCCTGAAACCCGCCCTATCCCGGGGAGAGATCCAGGTGATCGGGGCCACCACCTTTAACGAGTACCGGAAATATATCGAGAAGGACGCGGCTCTGGAACGGCGGTTCCAGCCGGTGACTGTGAACGAGCCCTCCATCGAGGATGCGGCCCAGGTGATTCTGGGCATCAAGAGCTATTATGAGAGCTATCACCGGGTGACGGTCTCCGAGGAGATTGCCCGGCGGATTGTGGTGCTGGCGGAGCGGTACATCAACGACCGGTATCTCCCGGATAAGGCCATCGATCTCTTAGACGAGGCCTGTGCCTGCGCCGCCCTGCGCAACAAGCGTCTGGAAGAATATGACGAGATGGAGATGAACCTGAACCGGGAACGGGTGCGGGAGCAGGACCTTTCCAATCCCAGCAGCGTCACAGTGGACTATGAGGAGCTGGCAAAAACTCACTACCGGATCGCCACCCTGGAGGAGGGGCTGGACCGCCTGCGAGGTGAGGGTGTATTCTCTCCGGTGGAGGAGCAGGACCTGGCCTATGTGATCGAGCTGTGGACCGGGATTCCCGCGTCGAAAATCGAAGAAGGGGACCTTCAGAAGCTGGCCGGGCTGGAAAGTGTGCTGGGGAAGCGGATCATTGGCCAGGAGGAGGCCATCCGGGCCGTATCCGCAGCTGTGCGCCGCAGTCGGGTACAGATCAGCCCCCGGCGCAGGCCTGCGTCCTTCATCTTTGTGGGCCCTACAGGCACAGGGAAAACCGAGCTGGTCCGAGTGCTCTCTGAGGAGCTCTTTGACGCGCCGGAAACCATGATCCGCCTGGATATGTCAGAATTTATGGAGAAGCATTCCGTCTCCAAGATTATTGGCTCCCCTCCGGGCTATGTGGGCTATGACGAAGCCGGCCAGTTGACGGAGAAGGTGCGCCGCCGGCCCTATTCGGTGCTGCTCTTCGATGAGATTGAGAAGGCGCATCCTGATGTAATGAACATCCTGCTGCAGATTTTGGACGAGGGCCGGATCACAGACGCCCACGGGCGCACGGTGAACTTCGAGAACACCGTGGTGGTCATGACCTCCAACGCGGGCAGCGAAAAGAAGGAAGGCGCCCTGGGCTTCGCCAAAACGGCGGAAGACATGAGCCGTGAAAAGGCCCAAAAGGCTCTCTCGGAGTTCCTGCGGCCGGAGTTCCTCAGCCGCATCGACGAGGTGGTGATTTTCCGTCCCCTGGACCAGGAGGACTACCGGAAGATTGCCGGACTGATGCTGGAGGAGTACGTGGGCTCTCTGAAGGAGAAGGGAGTTCTGCTGAAATATGATGAGTCCGCCTGCCGGGTGCTGGCGGAAAAGTCCATTGCCGGGAAAAGCGGAGCTAGGGATTTGCGCAATGCTATCCGCCGGGACGTGGAGGATAAAATTGCCGCGCTGCTGGTGGAGCGGGGATCGGTGAGCGCTATTGTCGTTACCGGCCAGGATGGAACAGTAAGCGTGGCTGCTCTATGATGGCGCTGCGGAGAGCGAAAGAACGGGACGTCCCCGTCATCGCCGGGCTCTACGAGCAGGCCCGGGCAGCGCTGAAAGCCGCTGGAGTGGACCAATGGCAGGACGGCTACCCTAACGGTGAAAACGCATTAGCGGACATTGCCGCCGGAAGCGGCTATGTACTGGAAGAGGACGGCCGGGTATTGGCCTATGCCTGCCTGGATTTTGGTCATGAGCCTACCTATGACGTGATTGAGCAGGGAGCATGGCTGGGCCGGGGGGAGTACGGTTTTCTTCACCGGGTGGTTGTGGACGGCGGTGCAAAAGGCCGGGGAGCGGCCGGCCTTTTCTTCGGCGAGCTGAAACGTCAGGCAAAGGAGCGGGGCGTGGAAACCGTTCGAGGGGATACTCACCGGGACAATAAGTCCATGCAGCGGGTGATGGCGAAAAACGGCCTGAAATACCGGGGGATTATTCATGTGGAGGACGGCTCGGAGCGACTGGCCTTTGAGGCGCTGATATCGTAAATTAGCTTAAGAACCGACAAAGTCGGCTCTTAAGCTCGGCGGCTCTGCCCCCTAGTTCAAGAGGTTCTTTTGAACTTAATTAGCTATGTAATTGTAATGCGGATCTCTTTCAAAAACGGGATGGCTTTGAGGGCCGTCCCGTTTTTCTCATAAAAAGAAGAGACTCCCATGGGTCCCTTCTTCTCGCTCAAACAGATTTATCGTAAACGAACTTAAAAATCGGTATATACCGATTTTTAAGCCGGGCGGCTAAAAGCGCAGATCCTCCTGCTGTGTGCTGAAGGTAAGATAATCATCCACAAAGCTGTCTCCAATATCCACTTTGCGGGTTTCCCCGGTAGACATATCCTTTAGCACCGCCTTGCCGGATGCCAGTTCGTCCTCTCCCAGCACCATACTGAATTTGGCCCCGGTCTTTCCCGCGTATTTCATCTGGGCTTTCAGGCCCCGCCCGCAGATGTCGCAGTCCGCAGGCACGCCGCAGCTGTGGAGGGTGTTTACCAGAGTGAGGGCCTTTACCTGGGCTGCCGGACCCATGGCCGCAATGTAGACCTCACATTTTACCGGCTCCGGAAAATCCACATGCTGTTCTTTGAGGGCCAGCATCAGCCGGTCCATGCCCAGGCCAAACCCCAGCGCCGGGGTGGATGGCCCCCCGATCTCCTCCACCAAGCCATCATACCGGCCGCCTCCTCCTAGGGCAAAGCCCAGGGTTTGAGAGGGAAACTCAAACACCGTGCGGGTATAGTAGTCCAGACCCCGGACCAAACCCGGATCCAGTGTAAAACCAATCCCCAGAGCGGCCAGATACGCTTGGACCTGGCTGAAATGCTGCCGGCAATCCCCACACAGGTACTCCGTGATTTTGGGCGCGGCGGCGGCCAGTTCTTGGCATTCCGGATTTTTGCAGTCCAGAATCCGCATGGGATTTCTGTCCAGCCGGGAAAGACAGGTGGGGCATAGTTTTTCCCTGCTTGCGGAAAAGTACTCCTTTAAGGCGGCGTGATACTCCTTCCGGCAGGTTGGGCAGCCGATAGAGTTCAGCTGCAAGCCCACATCCTCCAGACCCATCCGGCGGAAAGCCGACATGGCCAAGGCAATCAGCTGGGCGTCAGCGATGGGTTCCGCCGTGCCGAACAGCTCCACGCCAAAGGTCCGGAACTCCCGCATCCTGCCGGCCTGCGGCTTCTCATACCGGTAGCAGGGAATGTTGTAATAGAGCTTTACCGGGTATCCGGCGTTGTAAAGGCCGTTCTCCAGCATGGCCCGCACGGTACCCGCCGTACCCTCGGGCCGCAGAGTGACGGACCGTCCCGCCTTGTCCTCGAAAGTATACATCTGCTTTTCCACCACATCGGTTACATCGCCCATGCCCCGCTGGAAAAGCTCTGTGTGCTCAAAGGCGGGGGTGCGTATCTCGGCAAAGCCGTTCAGTTCAGCTTCGCTAATGAGCACCTGCTCTGCCAGGCGCCAGAGATGGGTGTCGGCGGGAACCAGATCCGCCGTGCCTTTGGGCGCTTTCGTGATCAAATCCATAGTGAGTTTTCCTTTCTTTAATTAGGCGCTCCCGCTTAGCCCTTTACGATATCTCGCCAGTCCAGATCGCCCCGTTCCAGCCCATGGACCAGAACCTCGGCGGTGGCAATATTGGTGGCCACAGGGATGTTGTGCATATCGCACAGGCGAAGGAGGTTTAAGGCGCTGGGATCATTGGACTGGGGATTCAGCGGGTCCCGAAAGAATAGCAGCAGGTCGATTTCATTGCAGGAAATCCGGGCGGCAATCTGCTGGTCGCCGCCCTGGGGGCCGCTGAGGAACCGCTGGAGCTTGAGCCCCGTGGCCTCTGAAATCATCTTGCCGGTGGTGCCGGTGCCGCATAGCGAGTGGCGGCTGAGGATTCCGCAGTAGGCGATGCAGAACTGGACCATTAGTTCCTTTTTTGCGTCGTGAGCAGTTAAAGCAATGTGCATAGAGTACTCCTCCCAAATTAAAAATATATCAAAATGCAACAGCATGATATGGGCTTTCCAGAAACTCCCGCAGCTTAAAATTTCTCCGGCAGGGGCACCGATTCTCCATCCAGCCGGGCGGCGATACGGCTAAGGGCCATCATGCCTGGGGAGCCCTGAGGGGCGGGCCGGCCCCTCAAAAAGGCCGCGGCTAAACGATGATCCTCAGGAACTAGACCAAAAAGCTGGATTCCGGAGCTATCGATGACTCCGTCCAGATCGCTGTAAAAATCCGTTTCATCAAAAAAGACTCCATCAAAGCGGTTGATAATCAGACGCTTGTCCAGAATCTCCAGCTGCTCTAAAAGCCGCCGGACAGTGTCCGCGCTGCGCACACATACTGGGTCAGGACTGCAAAGGACCAGGGCGCGGTCAGCGGCGCAGGCAGCCGAGCGGAACCCCAGGTCTACCCCGGCGGGAGAATCCAGCAGAACATGGTCATAGTAGCTTTTCAGCAACGGGGCCAGACGGCGCATCACCGCCGGCAGTACCATGTCCTCGCCACAGGCGGGGGCGGGCAACAGAAAAAGCCCATGACAGCTGGCGCAGGGATAGATAGCCTCTGCGGGAGAACACCGGCCAAATACCACATCAGAGATATCAAAGACCAGATTTTCTTCTGTGCCGGTCATTCGGTCAAGGCTTCTCAGCCCGGCGTCGCAGTCTACCAGCAGAACCCTGCGGCCCCGGGAGGCCAACGCCCTGCCCAGACCCACTGCGGCGGTAGACTTTCCCACGCCGCCCTTTCCAGAGGTAATAACAGTCGCAATTCCCATGCGAAACACCGCCTTATCTAGTATCTTACCACATCAAAAGGAATTTGTCAAAAACAAATACTATTCTTTTGAAATTATATAGGCCCTGCACAAAAATGCAAGGCCTCTTTTGTATATATTAAGCCTGAAGGATCCTCTAAGTATACTCGAAAACGTATTGGAAAATCGGGAAATGCTGGTTTCAGGCGGATGGCTCCGCAGTTGGTTCAGGCGAAGCGCCCTCCTTCTTTTGAACCGCATTACCGCTTCCCCCGCTATAGTAGGGCGTACCGTCTCCCGGAGGCTTGGGCGTGGTGCCGCTTTCTCCCTCCTCCCCTGGAGACCCGTCCTCATTTTCGCCACCGGACTCCCCTCCCTCACCAGGAGTGGGGCTGGAGAATGCCCCGGTATAAATCGTATCTGGAATGGCGCTGCCTCGGTCGGGATTCGGAGTGGGAGAAGGTGACGGCGTGGGGGCCTCACCAGGTTCGACGGATCCTCCGTTTTCAGAAGGGCTGGAGCCGCCTTCCGGTTGGGCGGTGGCGCCTGGATCGGGAGAGGACGTGGGGGACCGCTGAGCGGCTTCCTCCTCCAGCTCTTCCTTAGTTTTTACGATCTGGCCGTCGTCATCCACCAAATCCCCCTCTTGGTTGTAGCGGTTGCCCTCTTCATCCCAGGTGTAGAAGCCGAAGTAGCAGTCCAGGATGTCCTTTGCCACGTTCATGGCGTAAGGGCCTCCATGGCCATACTCCAGCAGGACAGATACCGCGATTTCGGGCTCGTCAGCGGGAGCGTAGCAGATAAAGCTAATGTGCTCCTGAGTGCCTCCGTCCTCCAGCCTCAGCGGAGAAGTTTCGGCAGTTCCTGTTTTACAGGCTACCCGCACAGGATAATCGGAAAAAACGCTGCGGGCGGTGCCTTCCGTGGCGGTAAGGCACATGGCCTCCCGCACCACAGAGAGCACGTCCTCGCTGATCTCTGCATTGTAGAGCTCTTGGGACTGATACCGGCGGATCAGCTCGTCTCCAGAATAGTCGAACACCTGCTGAAGAAAGTGCGTGCTCAGGCGCTGTCCCCCGTTGGCGATGGTGGCAGCGTAAGAGGCCAGCTGCATCGGGGTAAACATATTGTCCGCCTGGCCGATCGCTGTTTGGGCGGTGACGCCCTGGGTCCAGTCCGCGCCCAAATCCGTGTGGCGTTCCCGGTACTCCTGGGGACTGGACATGACGCCCTTGGCCTCATAGAGCTCTACGCCGGTATTTTCTCCCAGACCAAAATATTCCGCGTAGGCGTCCAGGCGGCGGATTCCCAAAAGCACGCCTAGTTCGGCGAAGAAGCAGTTGCAGGATCCGGAGATGGCCTCATACACGTTGGCCCAATAGTGTTTGCCAGTGCATTTCAGCTCCAGATCTGCCAGCTCATATACGCCGGTAATAGGTCCGTCACAGTTATAGATGGTGGCTCCCGCGCCAATCTCTTCCTCCTGTAAGCCGGCAATGGCTACCATTGGCTTAAACACAGAGCCAGGGGGGTAGATACCTTGGAGGGCACGGTTTAGAGAGGGCTTCCCCTCGTTATCGTTGTTGATCTCCACCCGGTAGTCGCTGTCCTCAATAAAGCGGTTGACGTCATAAGTGGGATAGGAGGAACAGGCCAGCACCCCGAAGTCTGACACGTCAACGGCTACGGCTGCCCCGGCATTGCAGTTCACGGCCCCGTCCTTTCCATCCCCGGTGTTGGCCCGGATGTTCTTTGCCAAAGACAGATTGGCCACCCGCTGAAGTTCCGAGTCCAAGGTGAGCTGGACCGTGTGGCCCTGCTCTGGCTGGATGGTGGTGGCAGTAGAGGTGACATTGCCGTTTTCATCGGTGAAAATGGCCTGCAGGCCTCGTTTACCCCGCAGCTCTTCCTCGAAGGCGCTTTCCGCCCCCGCTGTGCCGATAAAGTCGCTCTGCTTATAGCCGGCGATGTTTTCTTCGCTGTCATAGGCCGTGCCGTCCTCTTCGGCGCGTTCCAGCTGCTTATCGGAGATACCCCAGGTATAGCCTACCACATGGGGAGCTAGAGCGCCGTCCTCCCCATAATAACGCTGCACGCCCACTCGGGTTTCGATGCCCTTCCAGCGGTTGGCATATTCCCCGAAAACCCCCACTGTCTCCGGGGAAACCCCAGAGGCGATTACATAGGGATCATTGATGGAGAAGCCGTCCTGGGTCATGGAGTACCGGACAGAAACCACCTTGCGGGTGTTCTCTTTAGAAAACCCCTCATAGTGGTAGCGTTTGGCAAGCTCGTTCATGCAGTCATCGGCTGTGGCATAATCCGCCAGGTTGAGAAAGTTCGGCCCCTTCAGCGTTTCAATCTCATCCTCCTCACCCTCCTTATAGCGGTAGTTCCCCTCGCTGTCCAGCTCAATGGGCAGGATATCCCGCCATGCCTCCCCTCGTTCTTCCAGAAGGTCGACAACGTCCAAGATCGTGGAATTTCGCTTGGAATCGTCCATATATAGGGCATTGTAAACAACCTCATAAACGATATGGTTGCCCGCCAGGATCTTTCCCCTCCGGTCCAGAATTTCCCCCCGGGCAGCGTTGATCTCCACCGCATCGGTACGGTGGCTCAAGGCCTCCTGTTCGAAGGTATCGCCCTGGAGAATCTGCCAGTTGAAAAGCTGAAGCTCAAAGACACAGAAAAAGGCGGCCACAACGAGAATACAGGCGGCCCGACGGCCCAGATGAATGTGGGGGAATTTCATGGATAACACATCCTTTCTCCCATATTGGGGGAAATAAGCAGAAGCCCAGCGGCACGGGTCTGCCGTTGGGCGGGAAATGCCGGCTATTTTTCTTGTACCGGAAGGGCCTCGGAAAGTCCTTTGTTTACTAAGTACAAGAGAGGCACAAACAGCAGGGTATATAGGTATTTGGGCAGATAATGGCTGGTGAGGGCGAAAAGAGGCTGAGAGTAGTGGCGAAAATAGTAGAAGAAAAGCCACTGGGCCCCAAAGGTGATCCCAAGGGCCACAATTCCCAGCAACACCGCCGTTACAGGATTTACCTGCATATAAGCCCGCACCAGCAGGCTGATGAAAAAGCAGAGCACAGCCAAAATCAGCGCGTGGAAACCCAGAGTCCCGGAAAAGCCGAAGTCGCAGAACAGTCCGGCCACAATGCCGAAGGCCATGGCGGGCGTTTCCAGCTCAAACATGGCGATTACCAGCCCGGCAGCCAGCACCAGCACCGGTCTTGCCCCATAGATTCTGGGCAGCAGGCCGGGGGTTTCCTGTATCATGAAAAGGACCAGCAGCTCCAGGGTATAGGCCAGACAGCGGATGATACGATTCAGGTCCCTCATTCCGCATCCTCCCCGCCTTCCACAGTCTGGCCCGGATCTCCGGCGGCTTCGTCCTCTCCCTTACCGGGGAAGTCCACGATCACCTGCACCTCTTTTACGGTAGACAGTTCCTCAAAGGGACGGATTACCGCATATTTGGACACATCGGTTTCAGACTTTTCCACACTTTCCACCCGGCCGATTTTCAGCTTTGGGGGATACACGCCGCCCACTCCGGAGGTGGTGATAATATCTCCCGGCTCCACTTTGGTGTCCCCTGGAAGATAGCTCATGCGCAGAAGACCGGAGCTGGCCATGGTGATGGTGCAGCCCACCACGCCGCTCTCCTGCTTGTCAATGGACACGGCAGCCACGGTTACGTCCTCAGAAAGCAGGCATTTCACCTTACTGGTGGTGGCATAGGCCTCTGTAACAATGCCCACCAGACCCTGGCTAGTAATCACCGGATCCCCTTCATGGATGCCGGAAAGGGTTCCCGCGCCAATTGAAAACCCAAAAAACACATCGTTGGGGTCCCGGCCGATTACCGAGGCGGAACGCATTTCAATCTGCGGATCTGCTTCGCTAATGCGCAGCTGAGTTTTCAGCCTTTCATTCTCCTGCTGGAGCTCCGCGTAGTCAATCAGCTGGTTTTGCAGCTGGCTGTTCTCTTCCAAAAGGGAGTCCACCAAACTTTTTAACTCATCCTTGGAGAAGCCGTCCAAGTCCAGGAATTCTGTGACATTCCCGGCCACGTCGGCGGCCACGCCCTGCATAGGGGTAGAGACAAAGCCCAGCAGGCTGGCGATGAAGGAGCCCCCAGCAGAGGCGGTGTAGATGATCAGCCCCAAAAGCACCACCACGGCGATGACCAGCACTTTGAAGGAGCTTCCTTTCAAAATATCTTTCACGCTTTTCTTCTCCTGAATCGGCGGCGAACAGATTGACCAAATTGCGTATTTATTGGACGAAGATTTGGGGGCTCGCCTACCGGCTCGGTCGGGTCAGAACGTTCCTCAGTAGGGAACTTCCCTCTCCGGCGGTTTAGGGGTTCTCAGACTTCGTATTGCGAAATCGGCCCCCGCAACCTTTGAAAAGAGAGTTGGTCTCCAGTGGAGACCGTCAAGCGCCGACGGACCCGGCAGGCGAGACGACAAAACTTTTACTGTTCGGCTCATCAAAGCATTTCTTTACGAATTTTGCGTTTTGGAGATTCCCGGTTGCAAAGGTATCATTTCCGGCGGGTATTCCGGTAGTAGGACTTAGGCAGCTCGATCTCCAGGCTCTTGCCGGTGCCCTCTACCACGCAGTCCAGGGGACGCTCCGCCACATGAACCGGGATACCCGTCTCCTGGCTCACCAGCCGGTCCAGCCCCTTAAGCAGCGCGCCGCCGCCGGTAAGCATAATGCCCCGGTCGATGATATCCGCAGCCAGTTCCGGGGGGGTCTGCTCCAGGGTCTCCTTGATGGCGTCCACCACAATCATCACGCTGTCGGCCAGGGCCTCCCGGACCTCGTCCGCGTGGATGGTGACGTTTTTGGGCAGACCGTCCACCAGGTTGCGGCCCTTGATCTCCACAAAAGCGTTGATGGTTTCCTCGGTGGGGAAAGCAGAGCCAATGCGCATTTTGATCTCCTCGGCGGTACGCTCGCCAATGAGGAGATTATACTTTTTCTTTACATAGGTAACGATAGCCTCGTCGAACTTGTCCCCGGCCATGCGTACAGAAACGGCGGTGACGATATCTCCCAGGGAGATCACAGCCACCTCGCTGGTGCCGCCGCCAATGTCTACCACCATACTGCCCGTGGCGTCGGATACCGGCAGGCCGGCGCCCACCGCGGCGGCCATGGGCTCTTCCATTAGATCCACATTGTTGCTTCCGGCCTGGCGGGCAGCGTCCTCCACGGCCCGGCGCTCCACCTCGGTGACGCCGGAGGGGATGCAAATAACAATACGGGGGCGGCTGAGAGCTCCGGCCTTCAGCGCCTTTTTGATGAAGTATTTCAGCATGGCGGCAGTCACGTCAAAGTCGGCGATAACGCCGTCTTTCAGGGGGCGCACGGCCACGATGGAGCCGGGGGTGCGGCCCAGCATTTCCTTGGCCTGCTTGCCCACGGCCAATACCTCATCGGTGCGAACGTCTACAGCCACCACAGAGGGCTCCCGCATCACGATACCCTTGCCCCGCATAAAGACCAGGGTGTTAGCGGTGCCCAGGTCAATGCCGATATCCTTGGAAAACATAGAGAACATAGAGAAAAATCCAGAAAAGCCTGCCATATTTTAAACTGCCTTTCTCCGGCCTCGCCGGTGTATTGAAAGCGGTGAAAACACAATACAACAAATAAAGTATTCCCAGTAATTGCCGGGCCATTCATCGAGAAGCCCTCCCCAGAGTCCCCAAATCCTTGCTTTTGAGTATGGTATCCATTTATTATAACACATTTCTCCGAGATTCTCAACCTTTATGTGGAGAACCCGGCGGGGAAATCGCTTTTTCCGGCACATCTACCGATTTTTCCCAAAAATGCTACTAGATATATATCTTAGTCCCCAGCCATATGCCGCGATGGGCAAGCCAGCTTTTCGCACCGGCGAGCGCGTGGCTTTGCGCGATATCGCGACTTGCCGCCGGGGGATATAAGCCAAAGCTTGCCGGTACTTTCCGTAAGGAAAGCCAGCCGCTGCGCGGCTGAGGGAAACTCGGAAGGATAAATTTACAGAACGTCAATTTATCCTTTTGTGCTGCCAAAACCGCCTTCCCCCCGCTGAGTGTCCGCAAGGCTTTCCACCTCTGTGAATTCCGCCGGATCCACCGGGAGAAACACCACTTGGGCGATCCGTTCTCCAGGAGCCACCTGATAGGCCTCCTGGCTTAGATTTCGTAGGGGGACCAACCATTCGCCCCGGTAATCGCTGTCGATGACCCCAACGCCCTGCGCTACCACAATTCCCTTCTTCGCGCCCAGCCCACTGCGGGAAAACACGAACCCCGCAAGGCCCAGGGGGATTTCTGTCCCAAAGCCCAGGGGGATTAAGACGGTTTCCCCAGGCAGAATCTCCGTTGGGGCACAGGCGCAAAGGTCCAGCCCAGCGCTGCCAGGGGTCTGCCGCCGGGGAGCCTGAGCGCCGGAGCGGAGCTTTACAAATTTGATGTTCATATATTGGACGCCTCCATTTCCCTTTGGGAAATTATCAACACTTTCCACAGAGTTTTCCACACTATTCCACACCCCGGCGGAAAAGCCCTCGAGTATAGCTTCCTTCCAGGGGCTTGCCCTTTTGCCAGGCCCCCAGAACCTGTCCGCATTCCACAGGACTTTCCACAGTGAAGCGAAGCACAGCGAAGTCCGCCCAGAGAAACTCCTTTTGCAGGTCTCCCAGCCAGAGCGGAACACTGTTCAGCAGTTCGGCACACCACTGACCCCCTTGGCGGCAGACCACCGGAAACGCCACGCCCCTGCGGTCGGTGAGGAATCCGGGAGTCTGGCAGCCCAGGCAGCCCTTGGGGGAATTGGCCAGAGGACAGTTCCGGGTGAGCATCAGGGCCTGACGGCCGTAGGCTTCGATCCCTCGGGGCAGAGCGCCTCCCAGCGCCTCAGCCTCCCGGCCGGTGAGCTCCGGGCTCACTTGAGCAGAAGCCAACCCCAGCCTGGCAAAGGCTTCCAAGGCGGCGGTATTGGTAATGTTCAGGGAAGGACCCCCGTGGGCCGTGGCCTCCATCTCCTGACACAGGGCCAGGGACCCCAGGTTTCCACAGAGAAATTCGGTAAATCCCCGGGCCATGCGCCGCCCCATCAGCTCTCGCAGCTCCTGTTCCCGGCCAAAAAAGCCCCGGGGCAGGTCCAACAAAATTTTGCCGGCGGTTTTCTCACGAAGAGCAAGCAGCTCTTCCTCCTTCGTCTCAACGGGCAGACAGATTTCCGGGCATTCCAGGGCTTCGGGACATAGCTGCTCCAATGCGCGGAAGGAAACCCGGACTCTGGGTGAGGCCGGCGCCTTTTGATGGGGGGGCAGATCATAGGGCCGGGAGGAGAAGGGGATAGGTTTCCGGCCCTGCCGTTTCAAGAGGAGCCCTTCCAGAACTTCCCGGCGCAGGCGGTTGAGCGCGGCCACGGAAAGGCGGACTCCTTCTGGCGGAACGACAGTTTCCTCCGGGAAGAAAGGCGTGCCGCCGGTTTTTTTCAGCTGTTCCTCACACCGTTCTTTGGGCAGGCGGAACTCTCCCGAATGAGCGGATGTCCGAGTCTCGCGGCCCTCCGGATCCCGAACCGTCAAAAGGACTTGTCCTCCTGTCTCCTCTAAAGTGAAGCTGACGGGAACCCTCCGGCTTTCGGCGCGGTACAGATTCCGCAGTTTTCCCAGGACCTTTTCTGTGGCCGCAGTCACGTCCTCCTTCCGGCGGACGCCAAACATTTCCCTGCCCCGCTTTCCCCGGAGATAGCCTTCCGTAAAACCGGAGCGGGAGAACACGGCCTCCAGATCCTGCAAAAGGTCCGGAGGAATTGGCTGACCGTCTGCGGCAAGCCGGCAGGCAGCGGCAGCGGCGGCCACATATTCTGGGCGCTTCATCCGGCCCTCAATTTTGGCGGAACACACGCCGGCCTGGGCGAGCAGGGGCATACGCCGGATGAACGAGAGATCTTTCAGGGAGAGGGCGCAGCCCGGGCCGCCTGGGGCGGCGAAGGGCAAGCGACAGGGCTGGGCGCATCGTCCCCGGTTGCCGGAACGGGCGCCTCCCTCCCGGCCGCCAAAGGCCGCGCTGAGGTAGCATTGACCAGAAACGCTCATGCACAGAGCTCCATGGACAAAGGCCTCCAACTCCACGGGACACCGGTCCGCGATCTCCCGGATTTCCGAGAGGCTCAGCTCCCGGGCCAGCACCACCCGGGCCGCGCCCAGTTGGCAGAGAAGGTCCGTCCCGGCGGGGGTGTGCAGGCTCATCTGGGTGGAGGCGTGAAGAGGCAGCTCCGGGGCCTGGCGGCGGAGTAGAGCAAACAGACCCATGTCCTGAACCAGCACCGCATCCACCGGCAGAGAACACAGGAACTCCACAAACTCCAGAGCTTCCGGAATTTCCCGGTCTTTCAGGAGGATATTTACCGTCACATGAACCCGGACTCCCCGGCCGTGACAGTATTGGACAGCTTCCGCCAATTCTTCCCGAGAGAAGTTTTGGGCGCTGGCCCGGGCTCCATAGGAGGGGCCGGCCAGGTAAACCGCATCCGCTCCGGCCCGCACGGCGGCCTCCAGGGCAGGCCAGCCTCCGGCGGGGGCCAGAATTTCCACAGCCCTATTCATCATCCTGTTTGAAGAAGCTCACCATGCCCTCCTGCTCCAGGTTTTCCTCATAGCGCAAGGGGTTTTTCCGGCGGCGTTTGCCGCTTTCTGCACGGGGCGCGCCAGGGCCTGGCTGAGGCGGCTTGGAGGACGCCGCCTGTGCCGCCTGCGCTTCTTGGGACTGCCGGAGCGCCTCCCTGGCCTGGCGCAGGGAATCATTCAGAAGGGCGAGCTCCTGCTGCAACCGCTGGTTTTCCGTTTGGGCGGTTTGCCCGGCCTGGGCCAGACGCACCAGCTTATCCTGGAGCTGCCGGTTTTCCTCTGTCAGGGCGGCCACCTTGGGAGAGGGGGAAGGCGCTTGGGCGGCTTCCCGCAGGGCGGCGTTCTCGTCCTCTAGAGCCTGGGACCGCTGCTCAATCCCCTTCAGGCGGGCTACAGCTTCTTCCAAAAGGGCGTTCTCCGACTCCAGCCGGGCGGCTTTTTCCGCCAGCTGGGCGTCCTTCTGGGTGTCTACAGCGGATTTCAAAAGCTCCACTTTTTCCTCTTTCCAGAGCTCTGCCTCCACCTCCAGCTCTTCGTTCTTTTCGGCCAGAGCGGCGGCACGGTCCCCATTCTTGTGGGCGTCATCGCACAGGCTGAGAGCGGCTGTAAGAGCGGCGGCCTCTCTGGTGATGAAAGGCGAGGCTGTCATGATCTGCCGCATCAGATCGCCTACCTCATCTGCCAGAGACTGCATATACGCCTCGCTTTCACCGGTAATCAAGCCGCAGACCACACCGTTTATGGTCAGCCGGACCCGTCTTTTTTCCACATTGACCCGTCCTTTCTGATGGAGATATCACGAAAAAATTTAGAGCATATCTTTGTTTTGATAGTTAACACAGTTCAAAAGAGGGCAGAACACCTCTTTTGAACCAGGCTGCGCAGCTGCCGTTTACTATAACACACGGGCCTGTCGGGGCCCTCTGCCGCCTTCCCCTGGCAGCGACCTCTCATAAAGCCAGATCCGCGCCGCCGTGCGCGGATTTCCATGGCGCGAGGGAGGTAAGTTGTAGCCAGATTATTCACTCCTGCGCCCCGCCAAAGCGATCATCTCCGGCAAGGCCGCCACAGGGTTTTTGTGCCAGTCGTACATGGCGTCCACTTCCTCCCGGCTCAGCTTCCGGCCGTTCACTATCTCGTTGTTATCCACGAAGAACGGGCGCTCATAGTCGGGCTTCGGCATGATCTCCTCCATGTGTAGCAACGTGATGCCCGCGTCCAGTATGGCGTTCATAATATCTTGGATGCGCCAGGCAAAGTTCACCGTGGTTTCATCCTCAAAGGGACCAGTGGCATCGTAGGGCTTCACCACCCGCATTTTCTCCCCGAAGGGCCGCTGAAAAGGATGCAGCTCATACAGAATGTATATGCCGCCGGGCTTCAAAACGCGGCGGATATTCCGGTATTCCCCAGGGAGATCGTCCAGCCAGACGTGTACCCCATTGGAGGTGTAGGCCAGATCATAGGTCTCATCCTCGATACCGTCCAGGCGCATGGTGTCCTCTTTTTGGAAGCGGATCCCCTCCCCCAGCCCCAGCTTTTTCGCCGCAGCCTTCGCCGCAGCCAGCTGATTTTCAGAGATGTCGCAAGAGGTCACCTTCGCCCCCAGCGGGGCAAAGGCCAGGGCAGCGTTGTTGTCCCCGCTGGAGGGCACGCAAACCCGCTTTCCTTTCAGCTCCGGCGCATATTTTTGCAGCATCTTCCACACTAGGGGATCAAAGGCGCTTTGGGGGTTCTGCTTCAGCCGCTCCAGTATCCTCTCCGAAAGGTTAAAAGCCTGATATTTCTTGGAGTATTCCTCCCAGTTCCGCCGGTTCTTTTCCACCACGTCAAGCATTGCCCGCTCTCCTCTCCCCCGCCATTTTTCCCTTTAGCCACGCTTCCGCAGCACAGGCGGCCTCATCCGCAGTCAGACTTGTAATATCCATCCTTTCATAGGCCACGCCGCCAATCCGGTCATGCTCCATAAAGTAGCGGTTATAGTCTACAGAGCTCTGGATCCAGTCCGGGTCGCCGATCCCCCGCCCCTCTGCCATCCGGCGGCGAAGCCCAGTCTCGCCGCACACCAGAGCCAGCACAAAAATGCCGCTGAAAAATCGGGCCCCATAGGTTTTGTCCAGCATGTGGATATTTCCCGCCCGGGCCCACACCACCGGCCTGCCGCACTGCATCACGTCCCGGGAGAGGGCCTGGGCCTGTTCTGTCTGGGCCATATAGTCGGCCTCTGTCTCATGGGGCATGATGTTGTAGAAGAAATCCGTATCCAGGCATACAAAGTCCCGGCTCACCCGCTGCAGGGCTCGCAAAGTGGTGGTTTTTCCCACCCCGCTGGTCCCGGTGAGCACAAACAGGGGCAACTTGAGGAACTCCCAGCTGTGGCCGCATTTGGGACAGGCGATCCTGTTCCCCTCTACCAGCTTGTCCCATTCATAATTTCCACATTGAGAGCAGATGTCGACCATTTTCACACCCCATTTCTTTTCTCATTCCTCCACCGTCCTTGCTTTCTGAAGAAACGGACAGCCTCCCAGCCAGGAACAGGCCGGCCAGGAGGGGCACTTCATATTTTTCACGCTTCATAGTTCTGCCTTACTCCATTTTCAGCTGAAGCTCCTCCTCCGCCCGCAGCCGGGAGGGCAGGGGCAAGCCCAGATGGGCGCAGGCCGCCGGAGTGACGCATCTTCCTCGGGGCGTGCGGGTCAAAAAGCCCACCTGCATGAGATAGGGTTCGTTTACGTCCTCTATGGTAATGGCCTCTTCACCAATAGCCGCGGCCAGGGTTTCCAGGCCCACGGGTCCGCCCCCATAATTTTTGATGATGGCCCGCAGCATATTCCGGTCGCTCTGGTCCAGACCCAGCTCATCGATCTCCATGCGCTCCAGGGCAATCTGGGCTGTGTTCAGGGTGATCACCCCGCCGCTCATCACCTCGGCAAAGTCCCGCACGCGCTTTAAGAGGCGGTTGGCAATGCGGGGGGTACCCCTGGACCGGGACGCCAGCTCAATGGCCGCGTCGGCGTCAATATCGGCATTCAAAATTTTGGCGCTGCGCTGGACGATGAGCCCCAGCTCCCTGGGTTCATACAGCTCCAGACGCAGCACCACCCCGAACCGGTCCCGCAGGGGCGCGGAGAGCTGCCCGGCGCGGGTGGTGGCTCCCACCAAGGTAAACTTGGGCAGAGGCAGGTGGTAAGAAGCCGCCATCTGTCCCTTGCCGGTGATGATATCCAGAGCGAAATCCTCCATGGCCGGGTACAGAATTTCCTCCACGGTGCGGGGCAGTCGGTGGACTTCATCGATAAAGAGCACATCTCCGGGGGAAAGGTTGGTGAGCAGCGCCGCCAGGTCCCCGGGTTTTTCAATGGCCGGGCCGCTGGTGATCCGTAGGTTCACTCCCAACTCATTTGCCACAATTCCCGCCAGGGTGGTTTTACCCAGTCCCGGGGGGCCGTAAAGCAGCACATGGTCCAAAGTTTCCTTCCGGCTCTTGGCCGCCTCGATATAGATTTTCAAATTCTCCTTCACCTTTTCCTGGCCGATGTACTCGGAAAACGCCCTAGGGCGCAGGGGATTCTCCACCTCCCCATCTCCGGGAATGTATCCGGTTTCCGTCAGACGGTTTTCCAGGTCCAGCTCCCCGTCCCGAGATAAATCCCGCGCGTCCCAGTCGATGCCATATTCCGCACCGCCGCCCCGACCTCCGCTTTTTTCAATCATGGCCTTCTCCCCCTTTTGCCCCAGCTTCCAAGCCTATTCCAAAACCGAATTGGGCTCAGACCTCCTCACATTTTCTCCTGATACGCGTGCCGAAAGTTCAGCGGCGGCGCTGTTACGGAAAGATAGACGAATTCTTCGTCCCCGCCGTTGCGCAGCCCGTGAATGTCTCCCACTTCGAACCGGACCACGTCCCCGGCCTGAAAGGCCTGTTCTTTCCCGTCCGCCAGAAGGAGGGCTCCCCGGCCCTGCAGTCCGTACCAGATTTGCTCCGAGGCTTCATGGATATGCCGGGGCTGGCTGGCCCCCGGTTCCAGATGAACCTCTGTTATCGTTACCCTTTGACTGGCGGAGTTCTCCGGGCTCAGCAACTGACGGGATACCACGCCGGGATTCGCCAACGCTCCAATGCTGTTCCCCTCTATAAATTCCATACTCTATTCCCCCTATTTTCTTAGAGAGGTTCCCCCTCTGAAAGAGCCGGAAGGTCTCTCTAGCCCGCCGCCCAGCCCCGTTCTTCGAACGGGGCTGGGGAGAGGCACGCCTTTGGCGTGCCTCTCCCGGACTTTTGCGAAGCAAAAGCCGGGCGGCGAGGGATAGCCTGCTTGAAGCCAGCCTCTACCGGCTCCCAAAACTCTTCAGCGCCAACCGGATCAGCTCCTCGGCGGGCAGCTGGCTGTCCAGCTTCCCCACAGCGGCGGCGGCCTCTGAGGGAGAATACCCCAGGGTGACCAGCGCCTCCGCAGCCTGGGCGGCATTGCCCGCGGCGGAAAGACCTCCGGGTTCAACCCCTTCCAGTTCCATACCCGCAAAGCTCAGGCCCTTCACCTTGTCCTTTAATTCCAGCACAATCCGCTGGGCCAGCTTGGCCCCCACACCGCTGGCCCTGGTAAACCGCTTGGCGTCTCCCGCGGCAGCTGCCAGGGCCACGTCCTCTGGAGCCATCTCCGAAAGGATCGCCAGCCCTGCCTTGGGTCCTACTCCGGTGATGGCCGTCAGGAGCTTGTAACAATTCAGCTCCGTCTGGGTTAAAAAACCGTACAAGTCCAGGGCGTCCTCCCGCACATTGAGATAGGTGTATAGGACGGCCTCGCCGCCAATTCTAGGCAGGTTCCGCAAGGTATTCATCGACGTGGCACATTTAAACGCCACCCCTCCCACATCGATTACCACAATTCCCGGTTCCGTGTGGGCCACCTTGCCCCTC
Organism: Acutalibacter sp. 1XD8-33; assembly: GCF_003612555.1. Classification (GTDB taxonomy): domain Bacteria; phylum Bacillota; class Clostridia; order Oscillospirales; family Acutalibacteraceae; genus Acutalibacter. Next base: position 74,716 of record NZ_RAZF01000010.1, on the reverse strand, counting down.
AGACTATAGAACACCGCCGCTCCCTCCGTTTCTGTTTATCAACACCCTTCTCAGATGGGACCCTGCCGCCTGGCCGTGGCAGATAGCCAGAGCCAGAGCGTCAGCCGCATCGTCCGGCTTGGGGATTCCCGGCAGCCTTAAGAGCTTCCGGGTCATTTCCTGCACCTGATGCTTCTGGGCCTTGCCGTAGCCGGTTACCGCCTGCTTCACCTGCATGGGCGTATATTCATACAAAGGCACAGCCGCCTGTGATAAGGCCAGCAAAATGACTCCTCGGGCCTCTGCCACGCCAATGCCTGTGGTTTTGTTGTTCAGAAAATACAGCTTTTCTACAGAGGCCGCCTGGGGCTTCCAGGTATCCAGCAGCTCCGCCATGCCATCATAGATTTCTTTCAGCCGCAGGCCGAAGTCCTCCCCCGGCCGGGTGGTCACCGCGCCGTATTCTATCGGGGCATACGCGCCGTTTCTGGCCTCCACCACTCCATAGCCCACAATGGCGTACCCCGGGTCCACACCTAATATTCTCATGGCTTTCTCCTGGTTCCTATACCCGCCCTGCTTTCAGCACAGTTTCCAGCCTCTCCCTGGTGGGCAGGCCCTCGTTGTCGCTCTTCTCCGTGACCTGGATGGCGCCAATGACATTCCCCCGCCGGACAGCCTCCCGCAGAGAGAGACCCTCGCAGAGGGCGCTGACAACCCCCGCCGCAAAGCCGTCCCCCGCGCCCACGGTATCCACAATCCGCTCCACCGGGAAGCCCGGCTCCCGGCCGGATTCTCCACTCTTTTGAGAGAAATACGCTCCATCGCCTCCCAATTTCACCACCACGTTTTCCGCGCCCAGCTTATGGTAGAAATTCGCAATGCCTTCCGGCGTGTCCTGACCGGTGAGCAGTTTTCCCTCTCCGATCCCAGGCAGCACGGTCTGGGCGCCCTGTGCGAGCTCATTCAGGGTTTCCACCATCCGTCTCTCTTCGGGCCACAGCTGGGGGCGCAGATTGGGGTCAAATGAGAAGGGGATGTCCAGGGCCTGGGCCCTATGGATCATCCGGTGGACTGCAGCCAGCGCCGAAGCAGACACTGCTGGGAAAATCCCCGTGACATGCAGCCAGCCGCAGCCGGAAAGGTCCAGTCCGTCAATATCCTGGGGCGTGATTTTTGACGCAGCCGATCCCTTGCGGTAATAGGCGATGTCCGGGTCCCCCTCCTGGGTGGAGCTCTTCAGCATCAGTCCGGTGAACTCCCCCTCCGCCTCCGTGACCAGCCCGGTGTCGATGCCGTTGCCCAAGAGGCCGTCCAGAATCTTCTGGCCCAGGGGATCGTCTCCCAGACGGGTGCAGTAGGCAGGAGTATGCCCCAGCCGAGCCAACCCCACCGCCACATTATACTCCGCGCCCGCGATGGAAGCGGTAAACCGCCGGACCTCGCTCAGCCTCCCCGGTTCCTCCGCCATAAACAAGCCCATGGGCTCCCCCAACAAAATAATCTTCATCCTTACCCCTCCACAAAGATCAAACCTGTGTAGCAGCCAGAGCGCATTTGCCCGTGATTTCGAGCTTTCCCGAACCGGCGGGCACAAACAGGCTGTCTCCAGCCTGAAACTCTACCGTGTTCTCCGAGCCCGCCAGCCTGCCGCCGCCCTCCATGACGATCAGGGAGAGGAAGGAACTGCCGTCCACTTCCACGGCCGCCGCGCCGTCAATTTCATATTTGTCGGTGGTGAAATATTTGCAGGAGGCCAGCCGGGTCCTCGTGCCTCCGGGAATGCTCTGGGCCTCTTCCCGGCGTCCGGAAGTGTCCGAGGGGGTCAGCCGGGAGACTGCCAAAGCCTTCTCCACATGGAGTTCCCGGGGCTTGCCGTCCGCGCCCACCCGGCCGTAGTCGTAGACCCGGTAGGTACAGTTGGAGTTCTGCTGGATCTCGCAGATCAAGATTCCCGCTCCAATGGCGTGGATGGTGCCGGATTCAATAAAAAAAACGTCTCCGGGGTGGACCTCTTCCCGGTTGAGCACCTCTTCCACCGTATTGTCCGCAATCCTGCGGCGAAACTCCTCCTGGCTGATCTCTCGGTTCACGCCGAAATACAGGTACGCGCCAGGCTCACAGTCCATCACGTACCACATCTCGGTTTTGCCGTACTCCCCCTCCACCTTCAGGGCGTACTCGTCGCTGGGGTGCACCTGGATGGACAGGGCCTCCTTGGCGTCGATGAACTTGATCAGCACGGGGAAGTTGTCGAAGGTCCCGCAGTTTTCCCCCAGGACCTCTGGGTGCAGGCGGAAGTACTCCGAAAGCTCCATGCCGTCCAGGTCCCCGCCGGAGATTCTGCTCGGCCCCGCCGGATGGGTGGAGAGCTCCCAGCTTTCCGCCACTCTGTCGTAGTCGCAGGGTTTGCCGTAAACCTCCCGGAGCTTCACGCCGCCCCAGATATAGTCCTTGAACGCCGGGCTCAGTTTCTCGATTTTCATGGATATCCTCCTTTGGTATGTGGTAGGTGCTAATGTGAAATTTGGGGAATTATTTATATGGGAGCTGGATGGGCCCGATGGAGCCGTCCAGATTTCAGCAGGCTGGGTGTGCTCTCGGCTGGTACGCTTGTGCGCTCAGCTGGCTGATTCCGGTTTCCAGGGCTTTGTCCCGCCTGCTCCGCAGTCGGGATAGGGGGGCTCGCCTACCGGTTCGATCGGTTCGCGGCTTGTGTGCAATACTTGGCTTTGCCAAGTATCCGGCACTACGCTCACCCCCCGACGAGGGGTAGTTGGCTCCGAAACTAGGAAACTTTTTCCTCTTGCAAAAAGTTTCCTCTTGGCGCTTTGCGCCAATTCACCTTCAAAAAATGCGCTTCTCAGGTGTTAAGGTCAAGGGCAAGGTCGTGAGGCTCTGCCTCACACTCCGCAACCTTTGAAAAGGTTGATGAAACTTTTACGGTTGTTAGGTTAGCTCGGCAAAACATCAAAACGTTCACGACGAGCAAAGCGAGGAGTGGATAAAAGTTTTTGATCAAACTTTTTTCAAAAAGTTTGCGTGGTGTGGAGCGGAGCTCCACGACCTTGCCCTACGCTGTGAGCTCCGCCAGCACTGCGCTGACCACGCCGCCCGCGTCCCCCAGGCTATTATTGGTATCCTCCACCACCACGGCGAAGGCGATGGGATACTGGGCGTTGTCGCAGAAGCCCACCAGCCAGCAGTTGGGGTCCTGGGTCTCGCCCACCTCGCCAGTGCCGGTCTTGGCGCACACGTTCAGGCCCGCCGGGAAAAAAGAGTCCCCGTAGTAGTTCTCCACATTGCTCCGCATCAGAGCCTTCAGGTTGGCCGCCTGGACGGAGGTCAGAAGGCGGCGGCTGCCGCCGGACCCCAATCCCTCAAAAAGCCCGGAATCCCCTGTCAGCCGGGGCTGAACGTACTCCCCACCATTGGCAACCGCTCCCATCAGCACCATCATGTGGTAGGGGTTGGCAAGGGTCGTGTACTGGCCAATGCCAGCCCAGCCCAGCTGGTTCTGGTTTGAGCCGGAGAGAGGTGCCTCGCTCTTGGCGATCTCAATGCTTCCAAAGCTCAGGCTGGCGTTGAAGCCCAGCTTTTCCGCCGTCTTTTGCAGGTCCGCCGCGCCGATGTCGTTGGCCAGCTTGGCAAAGTATAAGTTGCAGGAGTGGCCCAGGGCCCCCGACAGATCCAATTCCCCGTGCTCTCCCAGACAGGTGATATTGCTGCCGCCGATCTCCTCGGAGCCCCAGCAGTCATAGGTGAGGCTGCTCCAGGTGTCCGGCCACTTCTCCATGGCCGCGGCGGAGGTCACTAGCTTGAAGATGCTCCCCGGCGTGAAGGAACCGGACAGGGTGTTGTCCAGGTAGACCCCCTCGTAATCCGGATTTTCGCCGATATCCTCGGGCACGTTCTCCGGGTCATAGCTGGGGGCGCTCACCTTACAGAGAATGTCCCCGGTCTTGTAGTTGTAGAAAATCGCCCCGCCGTTTTGGCCGTTCAGGGCGTTGTAGGCCGCCACGCAGGCGTCCTGGTCCACAGTGAGCCGCACGGTGCTGCCCATGCGGTTGAACACGGTGTCGTTCAGGCCGGTGATCAGGTTGTAACCCGTGAGCTTGGTGCGCAGGGTATACTGGGCGCTGGTGCTGATGTACCCGGCGGAATCCCCCACCGTGTGCAGCAGGGCCCGGCGGGCGGTTTCGCTCTCGCTATAGACCCGGCGGCCCTCCTGGGTGGAGGCCAGCACCGCCCCGTCCCGGTCCTGGATCTCCCCTAGGGTGATGGTGGGGTTGTCGTCGTAAATATGGCCGTTATAGGGCTGCATGGCCCACTGCCCCCCGTGGAGCAGCAGGCTGAACACCAGCCAGCCCACGCCCCCCAGAAAGGCGAACAGCAGAATGTAGAGCGCGAAGGACCGGAAACCTACGGTTTTCATAGGCGGACCCCCTTTCTATTTCGTGGAAATGATGGTCTGCGTATGGTTTTGGATGTTTGTACGGGGGCTTTTGGGGTGCGGTGGCGCGTCCAGATTCCAGCAGGCAAGGCGCGCTCTCGGCTGGTACGCTCGTGCGCTCAGCTGGCCTTCTCCGGAACCCAGGGACTTCCCGCCTGCTCCGCAGTCGGGACAGGGGACCCCTTACGTGGGTCCCCTACGCAAAACGTCCCACTGGGACGTTTATGCTACCCCCCCTGCGTTGTTTTCTCAGGTGTTTTAAGGGCAAGACCTTGGGGACGCTGTCCCCAAACCCCTGCAACCTTTGAAAAGGTTGACGAAACTTTTGCCCTGGTTAGCTTAGCGAAAACATCAAAACGTTCACAACGAATGAAATGAGGAGTGACATTACGCGGTCAAAGACTTGGCGAAGCCAAGTCTCAGGCGTCTAGGCCCCTTGCGGGGGTTTGGGGAGAGTTCGCTTTGCGAACTCTTGAGCCCCCGAGGTCTTGGCGCCGTGTGCGCCCGCCCGCCGTACTGCGTAGGTGCGCTCGTCCGAGGCCTTGAGAAAGGCCATCAGCCCCCACACAGAGGCCATGCTGGACCCGCCCGCGCTGATAAAGGGCAAAGTCACCCCGGTGAGGGGCAAAATGTCCGTGACGCCGAACACATTGAGGCAGGTCTGGAAGAGCAGCATCCCCGCCGCCGCGCAGGCCCCGATGGAGAAAAAGGTGGACCGACTGCGGGTCACGTCGCTGCGGGCATAGAGGATGAAGAGGGCGATGGAGAGGATCACCAGAAGGCCCAGCAGAACCCCCTGCTCCTCGCAGAGCAGGCCAAAGACCAGGTCGCTGTCCGCCGCGAAAATGTATTTCAGGCATCCCCGGCCCAGGCCGATGCCGAAGAGCCCTCCGCTGGCCATATAGGTGAGGGTCCGGGTCTGCTGGATACCGGAGTCGTAGGGGTCCTCCCACACATGCCTCCAGGCGCCGAAGCGGTCCGCCACATAGGGCATAAAGGTGAGAATCAGGAACACGCCCAGGGCCGCCGCCGCCAGAATCAGTACAATGGTGCGCACACTGCCCGAACGCATGAAGGCGATAATCAAAAAGGTGGCAAAGAAAATCAGCGCGGTGCCCAGGTCCCGCATGAGGAACAGAAACCCGATGCAGGCCCCGGTAAACACCAGGAATTCCGTGATGTTCTTCTTGGTCTGGAGCCTGTCCAGGGTGGACGTGCCCACAAAGACAAAGGCGATCTTGATGAACTCCGAGGGCTGCACGCTCACCGGCCCGATGCGGATCCAGTTCTTGGAGCCGAACTGGGTGGTGCCCAGAAGCAGGTTCACCACAAACAGGCACAGCGCCCCGATGCCGATGGCCAGGCGGTATTTCGCCACCCGGTCCAGGTCGTTCATGAACCAGATGAGGAAGCAGAAAATCCCCACGCCCAAAATCATGGCAATCAGCTGGGTTCGGGCGGTTCCCAGATCAAAAGCCGCCAGCAGATTGATTCCGATTCCCGAAAGCAGGTAGCCCACTGTCTCAATCTCAAAGCTTACCCGGTGGAGATAGCCGATAGAGTAGGCATAGAGCCCCCAGCCTACCGCCAGCACCCCCAGCTCCGGCAAGAGCAGCTCCGGCTGGAAACCGAGCTTTCCCTCCTCTGCCGTGACGCCCGCCTGAAAGGCTATCAGCAGGTGGACCAGGGTGGCCGTCATCATCAGGCGGAAGGGGGACGCCGCCTCCCGCAGAAGGGTCTGAAAGGCCCGGCGTTTCCTCTCCGGAATCTGGGAGGTATTATATAAGGAAAGGGTGACGCTGCCGAAGGTCATAGCGTCCCCGATGCGCACCAGCGTAGGGCCGCTGATCTTCTTCCCGTTCACCAGCACGCCGCCCTTGGAGCCTGTGTCGCACACCATCCAACCCTCTTCCCGGCGCATGAACACCGCGTGGTCCCGAGAGACCGACCCCACCGGCAGACAGATGTCGCAGCTTCTGCTCCGGCCGATGGAGTTTTCCCAGTAGAGCACGGGAAACCGGGCCCCGGAGCCCTCGTCCAGGAGCATGACCACCGGGTCCCGCCGGCGCTGGCCCCGCTTGAAGGAGGTATAGCTCCGCCAGACCACATATCCGGCCAGCAGGGGTACAATGGCCCGTATAATCAGCAACGCCGCCGGAGCCACGCCGGACTGCAAAAATTCCAGGATATATTCCACGATTCCCTCCATTCCCCCAAAGGCCCGCCCGGCCTACCGGATTTCCACGATTTCTCCCGCGTTTTTATAGATGCTGTTCCCGGGCACGGCCCCCCGCACCATAGAGAGAGGGTACACCCGGCTGTTCCGACCGGCCACCGTGCCGGGGTTCAGCACCGCGCCGCAGCCGATTTCTGCGTGATCTCCCAGGACCGCCCCGAACTTCTTCAGCCCGGTCTCCACCCTGGCCCCATCGGGCAGGCGCACCGTCACCAGGGATTTGTCCTGCTTCACGTTGGAGGTGACGGCCCCCGCCCCCATGTGGGCCTTGTAGCCCAGGATGGAGTCGCCCACGTAGTTATAGTGGGGCACCTGCACCCCGTCGAAAAGGATCACGTTTTTCAGCTCGGTGGAATTGCCTACCACGCAGCCCGCCCCCACCAGAATATTCCCCCGAAGGAAGGCCCCGGGCCGCACCTGTGTTTCCGGCCCGATAATACAAGGCCCGGCGATATAATTGTTGGGGAAAATCTCCGCGCTCTTATGGATCCACACAAACTCCTGGGGGTGGTGGTAGTCCCCGGCGGGCAGGGAGTCACCCAGGGCCTTGACGAACGCCCTGATCTCCGGCAGGGCCTGCCAGGGGTACTCTGTTTTTTCCAAAAGGGTCCGGGCGGCGGTACGGGACAGGTCCAGCAGAGCCGCCGTGGCAAGATTCGCTTGATTCATACACGTTCCTTCTTTCAGAAAATTATAGTTTTTGAGAGTTAATATTTTTATATTTATGGTTATAGGCGCGTGGGTGTGCGCGCAGGCTGATTGCGAAGCACAAGTCCGGGCGGGCGGCTTGGCTATGTGCCTCCGCCCGGCGATGGCTGGGTTCCGATTTCCAGGAAACTTTTTCTCCTGCAAAAAGTTTCCTCTTGGCGCTGCGCGCCAATTTCACCTTCTAAAGAATGCGCTTCTCAGGTGTTAAGGTCAAGACCGTGGGACTCAAGAGTTCGCGAAGCGAACTCTCCCACACCCTATGAGCTTTTGAAGAAAGCAAAGACTTCGCAGAGCGAAGTCTGCAAAACTTTTACCCTGATCAGCTTTGACCGGTCCAACGGGTCTTTCGCTACTTGAACAGCAGCACCGTCTGGTCGATCCTGTCGATTTGGTTCATGTCCAACTGGAGCTCGCCCTCTTTGGTCTGCACAATGTCCAGCGCCACCACAATGCTCTGGGTCTGGAACTGGGGCTCGGCAATCTTCCCTTGACAGCTATCCAGTACCTTGTCGATATATAGCGCGTATGCGTCCACCTTGGGCGGCTCAGGCGTGGGTGCCGGGGTGGGGGTGGCTTCTCCCTCCCCCTCTTCTCCCCATTCGTCATCGTCCCCGTCCTCATCAGGCCCGGGGGTGGCCGCCGGAGTATTGGCAGCGTCGGCCTCCGTCTGGGCCTGGGTACGCAGTTCTTTGAACTCATCCCCCAGTCCCGCCAGATTCACCATCGGCGTCACTTCCACCTCAATATAATAGCCGGCGTCCACCTTCTGTTCTTCTTTCACCGTGTACCGCACAGACCGCAGGGCCTGGCTCATAATGCTCTCCAACCGGGTCATCTGTTCTTCAGTGGGGGAGAGATTGTAGGCGTTGCAGAAGTTCACCGCCGCGTTCTGCACCGTGGTGGTGTTGTTCTGCTTGGCCCCTTCCTGGGTAGCCTGGGTCACATCCATAAACAGCTGGTGGGAATCCCGGTAGCTGCTGTCCAGAAGGGCCTGAATATACCCGGAAACATCGTAATCGTCAAAATCTGCCGACGGCAGAAAATCGCATCCTCCCAGGGCCAGCATCAGTGCCAGGGCCAGCATGGCCGCTCCTATCCTCTTGCCCATCTGTCCAAACCTCCCCTTACTCGTTGCGCCCGCAGCACTTTTTATACTTCAGCCCGCTGCCGCAGGGGCAGGGATCGTTGCGGCCAGGCTTCTTCTCCTTTTTGGCGGGCTGCCGCTTCACCTGCTCTCCTCCCCCGGCTCCGGCGGAAGTCTCCTTTGCCACCTGCTCCCTCTGGGGCGCCTCCTTGGTGCGCAGGCGCACGGTGAGGATGTCCTTGGCCGTGTTCTCCCGGATGGCCGCGATCATGCTGTCGAACATGTCGAAGCCTTCCAGGCGGTATTCCACCACCGGGTCGTGCTGGGCATAGGCTCGCAAGCGGATACCGTCCTGAAGCTGTTCCATGGCGTCGATGTGATCCATCCACTCCCGGTCCACATTCTTCAGCATGACCACCCGCTCCACTTCCCGCATGATCTGCGGAGTAAACTCCTGCTCCCTTTTCTCATACAGGGCCTGGGCCCTCTTCCAGATCTCCTCCTTGGCGAATTCCGGATCCAGATCCTCCACCTCCCGGGAAGTGTAGTTCAGATCCTCCTCCCCCAGGAGCCAGCCCATATAGTGCTCCCGCAGCCCGGCTAAGTCCCAGTCGTCGTGGGGGACGTTTTCCGGCAAAAAGCGCTTCACGTTGTCCTCCACAGCCTCCTCGATCATCTTTAGGATGGCGGATTTCATGTCTCCGCCTTCCAGCACCTGGTCCCGCTGGCCATAGATGATCTGCCGCTGCTTGTTCATCACCTCGTCATACTGAAGCACGTTTTTCCGGATGCCGAAGTTCCGGCTCTCCACCTTCCGCTGGGCGCCCTCGATAGAGCTGGACACCATTCCCGCCTCGATGGGCACATCATCGTCGATTTTCAGCCGGTCCATCATGGCGGAAAGGCGCTCGCCGCCGAAGAGCCGCATCAGGTCGTCCTCCAGAGAAATATAGAACCGGCTCTTGCCTGGGTCGCCCTGGCGGCCGGAACGGCCCCGCAGCTGGTTGTCAATCCGGCGGGACTCGTGGCGCTCTGTGCCGATGATGTAGAGCCCGCCTAGCTTTTTCACCTCTTCGGCCTCGGGGGCGATCTCCTGCTCAAACTCCTTGTTCAGCCGGGCAAACTCTTCCCGGGCCTCCAGGATCTGCGGGTCCTCCGTATGGCTGAAGGCCGTGGCCTCCACTAGGAGTTCCTCGGTATAGCCCTTTTTGCGCATTTCGGCCTTGGCCATAAACTCCGCGTTGCCGCCCAGTACAATATCCGTGCCGCGCCCGGCCATGTTGGTGGCAATGGTCACGGCGCCCTTGCGGCCGGCCTGGGCCACGATCTGGGCCTCCTTCTCGTGGAACTTGGCGTTCAGCACCTGATGCTTCACGCCCCGCTGCTTCAGGAGCTTGCTAAGCATCTCCGACTTTTCGATGGTGATGGTGCCCACCAGCACCGGCTGGCCCTTCCGGTGGTGCTCCACAATGTCCTCGATTACCGCCCGGTATTTGGCCTCGGCGGTTTTATAGACTACATCCGCGCAGTCCTCCCGGATCATGGGCCGGTTGGTGGGGATCTCCACCACATCCAGCCGGTAGATCTCAGAGAATTCCTCCTGCTCGGTCATGGCGGTGCCCGTCATACCGGAGAGCTTTTCATACATACGGAAATAGTTCTGAAAGGTGATGGTGGCCAGGGTCTTGCTCTCCCGGGCTACCTGCACCCCCTCCTTGGCCTCAATGGCCTGGTGAAGGCCCTCGTTGTACCGCCGGCCGTACATCAGCCGCCCGGTGAACTCGTCCACGATAATGACCTCGCCGTCCTTGACCACATAGTCCTGGTCCCGGTGCATGATGCCCCAGGCCCGGATAGCCTGGTTCACATGGTGCTGTATAGCGATATTCTCCGGGTCCGTCAGGTTCTGGATGTGGAAGAACTCCTCGGCCTTTTTCACGCCCCGACGGGTGAGAGAACAGGTGCGCAGCTTTTCGTTGACAATATAGTCGTAGCCCTCATAGAGCTCGTCGTTGTCCGCTTTTTCATCAGTCTCCTTGACCTTCACCAGCCGCAGCCCCCGGGCAAAGGCGTTGGCCCGGTCGTACAGCTCCCCAGCGGCCTCCCCCTGGCCGGAGATGATCAGCGGCGTGCGGGCCTCGTCGATGAGGATGGAGTCCACCTCGTCCACAATGGCGTAGTGGTGGCCCCGCTGGACCTTCCGCTCCTTATAGATCACCATATTATCCCGCAGGTAGTCAAAACCCATCTCGTTGTTGGTGCCATAGGTGATGTCACAGTCGTAGGCGGCCTTTTTCTGCTGGGGGTCCATGCCTGTGAGGGCCAGCCCCACGGTGAGGCCCATGAAGTTGAACACCCGGGCCATCATCTCCCCCTGGTACTTGGCCAGATACTCGTTCACGGTGACGATATGCACCCCCTGGCCGGAAAGGGCGTTCAGGTAGGCGGGCAGGGCCAGGGTGAAGGTTTTGCCCTCGCCGGTTTTCATCTCGGCAATGCGCCCCTGGTGGAGGATCACGCCGCCCTGGATCTGCACGGGAAAGAGTCGCTTGCTAAGCACCCGGTCCATGGCCTCCCGGCAGGCGGCGAAGGCCTCGGGAAGGATATCGTCCAAAGTACTTCCGCTTTTCAGCGCCTCCCGGAACCGGCCGGTTTCGGCCTTCAGGTCCCCGTCGGATAGCCCTCGGTATTTCCCCTCCAGGGCCAGGACCTTATCCACTTGGGGCTGGATGCGTTTCAGCTCCCGCTTGCTGTAGTTGCCAAAGAATTTTGTCAGGATATTATTCGCCATAGTAACTCCTCTCGTCCTCGGAAAGTTTCATATTTATACTTTTTAAAAGTATGTGTTGGCCTCTGGCGGCAAGAGTTCGTTAGACTTCGTCTTACGAACTCTCACCCTGGACTGGACCAAACTTTTACGCTGGTTAGCTGAGTGTGCCAAACCCAAACACATTGCCGGGTCCAGGGGCGGCGTAGCCCCTGGCGGGGTGTGGGACGGAGTCCCACGGCCTTGCCGTAGTACGCGACCTGTGCGTACGAAGGCCACACAGTATTACTACAAAAAAGTATGCTTAATTCCGCAATTAGAAATCTGCTCGGGGAAGCGCAAGGCCTTTCCCGGCGAGGCTTTTGTTTACATTATAGCACGATTTAGGCTAGGATTGCAAGAAACGCAACAGTTTATTTACATTTGTGCAGAGGTTTCCGCCTTTTCCCCGTTTCGCAAGAATAAGTCCGGCTTTCGGAGAGACAATAACCCCATGATGCGATCTTGCGCGAAAGGAAGGAACAACCATGAAAACCATTACCCCGGAAGAATACGCCCAAAGCGTGAAAGCGGCCTCTCCCCCCTCCCCCATTGTAAAGGACTGTACGCTGGCCTTTCTGTTTGGCGGCTTTGTCTGCACAATCGGGCAGGTTTTGTGCAATTTATATCAGAACCTCGGCCTAGAGCTGCCCCAGGCCCGCATGGCCGTCTCCATCAGCCTCATCCTGATTTCTGCCACCCTCACTGCCCTGGGCTGGTATGACAATATCGCCAAACACGCTGGGGCGGGCGTCCTGGTTCCCATCACGGGCTTTGCCAATTCCATGGTCTCCCCCGCAATGGAATTCAAAAGCGAGGGCTTCATCACCGGCCTGGGGGCGAAGCTGTTCACCGTGGCCGGGCCTGTGCTGGTGTTCGGTATTACGGCCAGCGTGGTCTACGGCCTGATCATTTTTATATTTCAGATTTAAGGCAACACCGCACAATTCGCGGCCAGCGCCTTAAATCCTGTCTGAAAAGCCGAAAACACTGTCTTTATTTTCAAACAAGTCCTGACCGTAATAAAGCCCATCTCCTTTGGATGGGCTTTTGATCTATCGTTTTCTTTTGAAAAGTAGCACGCGCTTGTACTGACGGCCATGTCGGCACCTCAGATGCCGTACCCAGTCCACACAGTTCAAAAGGGATACTTTCTGACAGCCACGGCTGTGGATTACGATTGTTTTGCCATAAACAAAGCAAAGACAAACCAGTCAGCCCGCCGCACCGCAAGGTTTTCCCGATTTGTCTTTCTCAAGCGCCGCTTCTAGTTGTACCTTATGTGGAAGCCCCCCGCTTCACGTGCTCAAAACACACAGCTCCTGGCCTCGCCGTCCACCAGAATCTGATAGTCCCTGCTGCGGAGAACTTCTACCAGCTCAGCCCCTGTGCGTACCCGCCTGGGCAGCAGAATTCCCGCACAGCCAATGGCGTCTCCGTCCTTCCGGTGCTCGTCGCCGCCGGAGGTGCCCACCATCCCTCTGGACCGGGCCAGATCTTCCGCCTTCCGGTTTTCCTCCGGATAATTATAAAAATTGAACACCTCCAGCGCGTCATGATACTCTGGGAACATCGGCTGGCTCATGTCAATATACCCCCGGTCCCGGTAGGGGTGTGCCATGGAGACAAATCCCCCCGCCTCATGGACCACGGCGTAATATTCCTTGGGCGGCAGGCGGTGCAGCCCCGGGTGAGCCAGGAGAAACTCCAGGCTGATCCCATAGGTGAGGGCCTCCCTCCCGTTGCCATAGTTGTGTTCCATGCCGAAGAGCACATCGAAGTCTTTGCCCTGGGCCCAATCGGCCGCAGCCTGATAGGCCGCATAGTAACAGGCCATCATCCGCTCCCAAGGCAGAGTGCGGTCCACCGCCGTGTTGCCCAGCAGGAAGTGGTCGGTAATTACAATCCCCGCGTACCCGTGCTCATAATACGCCCGGGCCATATCCTGGGGGGTATCATGGGCGCAGGCGCTGCACCAACAGGTGTGACAGTGAGTTTCATATTGATAGGGATATGTGCTGTTTTCCATACTTTGTTTCCTTCTTTGCTTTAATAATTGTTAGGGCTGGAACCCCTGCCCGCAGAGATGAGCCGGCAGCGCGGCGGCGCAGCATCCCCGGCCGCAAAATTCCTACCATACTGTGCCATATTCTAAGCATTCACCACGTTCTTGGCCCAAATCCCGGATTTCAGCATGATCCCCCCGATAATGGGCTTTAAGCCGTTGTCCACGCACTGGACGAAAAAGAACAGCCAGGGCAGACTCAGCGTAGTGAAACGGCTGAGGATCAGGGCCACCGGCAGGCAGACCGCCAGGGTAAACACGCAGTCAAACAGGAAGGTGATAAAGGTTCTCCCCCCGGAGCGGATGGTGAAATACGCGCAGTTGGTAAAGGCGGACAGAGGCAGGAAAGCCCCGGAAATCATCAGCATCATGGTAGCTAGATGCCGCACGTTGGCCTCGGTATTATAGATCATAGGAATCAAAGGAGCGCAGAGAATCAGCAGCAGCCCCATGCCTACATTTACCGCCACCCCAAAGGCAATGAGCTTGCGTACCGTGCCCTTCGCGCCGTCCATGTCGTTGGCGCCCAACTGTTGGCCCACCAGAATGGCCACTGCGTTTCCCATGGCCATCATCAGCAGGGAAAACAGGTTAAAAGCCGTGCCGTTAATATTGGAGGCCGCCACAGCCGCCAGCCCCCGGGTAGCATAGCAGGCCTGGATCATGGAGACGCCTATGGACCATAGGCTCTCGTTGAGCATCAAGGGGGTTCCTGTAATGGCAATCCGCTTCACAAGAGGCAGAGGCACCCGCAGGCTCTTCAGCGCGCCTTTCATAAAGGAGAACTTGGCCTTGTGCCGGAAAGACTCAAAAATCAGATAGACAGCCTCAATATACCTGGCGATCACTGTAGCCAAAGCAGCGCCCGCCACGCCCATTTGGGGAAAGCCAAAGCTGCCGAAAATCAGCAAGTAATTGAGCGCCAAGTTCACCGCAATGGAAATTACGCTGGCCACCATGGGGATAAATGTTTCTCCTGTATCCTTTAGGACGCTGGAAAAGCAACTGGACAAGGCAAAAGGCAGGAGCCCCCACAGCATGATCCACATATAGCTGCGGGCATATGACAGGGTGGCGGCAATTTCCTCCGGAGTAGAGGCATCCGCGTGAAGGAACAGCATAAAGAAGCTGTCCCCAAAACAGATAAGGGCCAGGATGCCCAGCGCCCCAGCCGCTATGGCAAACAGCAGCCGGAAACGCAGCGTATTCCGCAGGCCTTCCAGATCCCCTTTTCCATAGTACTGCGCCCCAAAAATGGATGCCCCGGACATCCCCCCGAACAGGGTGAGGTTAAAAATAAAGATGATTTGGTTGACGATGGCTACGCCGGACATGGGAGCAGTTCCCAGCCGGCCCACCATCACGTTGTCCAGCAGATTTACAAACTGGGTGATGCCCTGCTGAATCACCATGGGGACCAGTAGGGCAACCACGGACAGATAAAAGGCTTTTGTCCCAATATACCGGTCCGCGATTTTTCTGATTGCGGTCAAACATCTCCCTCCCATTTTCCGAATAAACCCTATTCTACCACAAAACATTCCAGGATTCAATTGGTATTTTGCAAAGAACGCGCTGCCTTCAACAAAGGAAAAAGTTGCCGCAAAAACCTGTTGGGGCGGGCGTCTCCCTAATCAAAAAGCCCTCTTGATTATTTTTCTCGTATGTGATAAAATGAGTGTCAGAATGAGTTTCTACAAATTTCAAATTTTCCTATATTTTTTTGAAAGGAGCAAGTTTAGCATGACCAACAACAAGACAGTCCTGAACTGGCTGGAAGAGATGAAGGAGCTTGTCACGCCAGACAACGTGGTGTGGATCGATGGCTCTGAGGAGCAGGTGGAAGCCCTGCGCAAGGAGGCCTGCTCTACCGGCGAGATGATCAAGCTCAACCAGGATAAACTGCCTGACTGCTACTACCACCGCACCGCCGTCAACGACGTGGCCCGTGTGGAGGGCCGCACCTTCATCTGCTCCAAGAAGGAGGAGGACGCGGGCCCCACCAACCATTGGATGGATCCCGAGAAGGCCTACAAGATGCTGTTCGACATTGCCCGGGGCAGCTACAAGGGCCGCACCATGTATATCATCCCCTATTCCATGGGCCCTGTGGGCTCTCCTCTGGCCAAGATCGGCATTGAGGTCACCGACTCCATCTACGTGGTGCTGAACATGTCCATCATGACCCGCACCGGCAAGGCTGTGCTGGACGTGCTGGGTGACAGCACCGACTGGGTGAAGGGCCTGCACTGCAAGGTGGACGTCGACGAGGAGAAACGCTATATCTGCCACTTCCCCGAGGACAACTATATCATCAGCGTAAACTCCGGCTACGGCGGAAACGTGCTGCTGGGCAAGAAGTGCTTCGCTCTGCGCATCGCCTCCTATCAGGCCAAGAACGAGGGCTGGATGGCCGAGCATATGCTCATCCTGGGCATTGAAAATCCCCAGGGCGAAGTGAAGTATGTCTGCGCTGCGTTCCCCTCCGCCTGCGGAAAGACCAATCTGGCCATGATGATCCCGCCCGAGGGCTACAAGGCCAAGGGCTACAAGGTGTGGACCGTGGGCGACGACATCTCCTGGATGCGCCAGGGCCCGGACGGCCGCCTGTACGCCATCAACCCGGAGAACGGATTCTTCGGCGTGGCCCCCGGCACCAATATGAAGTCCAACCCCAACGCCCTGATCTCCACCCAGAAGGGCACCATCTTCACCAACGTGGGCCGCAATCTGGACGACAACACCGTGTGGTGGGAGAGCCTGGACAAGAACCCGCCTGTGAATGCCCAGGAGTGGAAGGGAGCCGATGTGAACGGCCCCGAGTTCATCGCCGAGGGCGGCAAGCTGGCCCATCCCAACAGCCGCTTCACCGCTCCCGCCAAGAATTGCCCCTGCATCAGCCCCGAGTTTGACAAGGGCGAGGGCGTGCCGGTTTCCGCCATCATCTTCGGCGGCCGCCGTCCCGACACCGTGCCCCTGGTGTACCAGTCCCGCGACTGGAACGCCGGCGTGTTTGTAGGCTCCATCACCGGCTCCGAGACCACCGCCGCCGCCGCTGGCGCCGTGGGCGTGGTCCGCCGGGATCCCATGGCCATGCTGCCCTTCTGCGGCTACCATATGGGCGACTACTTCCAGCACTGGATCGAGATGGGCGAAAAGCTGGGAGACAAAGCTCCCAAGATTTTCAATGTAAACTGGTTCCGCACCGACGCGGACGGCCACTTCATCTGGCCCGGCTTTGGTGACAACTTCCGCGTGGTGGAGTGGATCATCAAGCGCTGCGAGGGCAAAGTGGACGCTGTGGAGACTCCCATTGGCTTTGTGCCTAAGGCCGAGGACATCAACCTTGAGGGTCTGGACTTCTCTATCGACACCCTCAAGGAGATCCTCACCGTGGACAAGGCCGCCTGGGCCAAGGAGGCCGAGGGCATCGAGGAGTTCTACAAGCAGTTCGGCGACAAGCTGCCCCAGGCCCTGAAGGACCAGTTGGAGACTTTGAAGGCCAACTGCAAGTAAGCATACTTTTATGGAGTGATACGGAATGGCCTCCGCCACCAAGAGTTCGCGAGCAAACTCTTGGTGGCTACGGCAAAGTCGTGGAGCGCCGCTCCACACCACGCCACTTTTGAAAAAGTGGACAAAACTTTTACTCTGGTCAATATTGACCGATCAAGCTGTCCAGGGCAAAAGTTTTTCCTATAAGTATTTTAATCCCTTTATCAAAAAAGCAGAGGGCGGCTATGATTCAGCCGTTCTCTGCTTTTTTGATGCAGCTTTTAACTTTTAAGTTTAAGAGAATCTTTTGAACCAGGCGGCAAAGCCGCCGAACTTAAGAACCTGCTTTGAAGCCATGGAAAGTCTCGCCATTTTCCTTGGAGAAGAGGTCCAGGCTAAAGCTGTCCCCCAGGAACCAGTTCAGCACCGCGACCATGTACTCATCGGGAATACCTTCTTGTGCAAAAATCCGGTAGTACATGCCCTCCCTCTGGAAGCTCAGGGTCCTCTCCTGGCCGGAGGTTCCCAGGGCGACGACGGTCACCCCGTCCCGGAGGACCCGGGTCTCGCCCCCCTGAATCTTCGCCTGGACTTCCGTATCCGGGTCTGCCGGATTCTGGGCGGAGACAGTGGCCGTAAGGAACCAGGCCGTAAGCCCTTTCTCATCATCGTCCTCTTCCAGGCCCCAGCACATTTGCAGCTGGGAGAGCCGGTCCTTCTCATCGTAGTCCCCGAAAATCAGGGGAGAATGGGAATCCCCCAGGTCCGGCAGGGCCTTTTTCACCTGCTCCGACTGGGCGAACTCGGTTTCCCCCCGAAAAGACATACTATCGACGAATTCAACGGCCAGGGAGACGGGCTCCGGGGCCTGGGCGTTATGGGAGAAATATTCCTCCGCCGGAAGCATGCCTTCGGGAAAACCGGACTGGTAAGTCTCACCTAGGATGGTGGCTGTCCAACTATTGCCCGCGCTGTCGTCGTAGCACTCTATATAAATGTCCGCTTTCTGGGACTCCAGCTTTCCTGTCTCTTCATAGACATTCTCTTCAGGCTCCGCTTCCTTAGCCATCTGGGGCGAGTGCGCCTCTCCCCCTCCCGCCTCCGCCCCCCCGTCCTCCAGCTGGTGGGAGGTGTTCACGGCGTTATCGGGAGCGGCGGATTCTTCAGGCGCCAGGGGAAGAAACACCTGCTTCAGAATCCAGGGCAAGAAGAGGACGCATAGACAGGCTGCCGCGGCGATCCAGGCACTGAAGTCGAAAACCCGCCGGAGTTTGGAGGCGGGAGCCTGGGCGGCCGCCTGGATGAGATCCGGGTCCAAGCCCTCCAGTTTATCTAAAAAATCACTGCCATTCATACATAAATCACAATCCTTTCCGATTCCCGGCGCGCTGGGGCTATAACGAATACCCTTCTTTAGACAGATAGTCTCTCAGTCCGGCGCGGCAGCGGTAGAGGGTAGTCTTTACCTTGCTCTGGCTGGCTCCAAACCGGTCCGCAATGCTGGAGATGGAGTCCAGATACCAGTAGCGGCGGATGAACATATCCCGGCGGTCCTGAGACAGGGTACGCAGATAGATGCTGACGGCCTCGGCTAAAAAAATGCCGTCCACCTGCCCCTGGGCGTCCTCCCGGGAGGGAATGCATTCCTCCAACTCGTTGGTAAGCTGGGTAAGAGGTGCGCTGCGTTTTTGGCGGCCCCGGCTACGGCAGACATTGATTGCCAGCCGCCGGGTAATCTTTGCCAAAAAGGGGAACAGGTAATCCCATGGCTCATGAGGGGGAATAGCAGCCCACGCCTGTAGATAGGCATCGTTCTCGCATTCCTCCGCGTCTGAAGAATTCGCCAGCAGATTGTTGGCCAGCGCCCGTAGGCGGCCTCCATATTTCTCCGCCGTATAGGTGATGGCAGACTCATCCCGGCGTAAAAACAGCGCCACAATTTTTTCATCTTCCATGTTCCCACACCTCTCTCTCGGGCCCTCATTCTATATATCGTTATTAAGAGTGGAAGGGTTACGGAGAAGTGAAAATTTTTTGAATAATTTTTTGAAGCGCAAAACTTCGCATAAAGCCGCATAACTGTTTCCAGTACAACGGTCAGCGTGGCCATCTGACGTTCATAATCGGTTTTCATGTTGTGGTAGTGCTCACGAGTGATCTCGCCGTCTTTCCAGTCTTAATACAGACCTTGCTTGTAGCGGGTGACTTTCACCAGTTCCCGCTCCTTGGCCGCGATCTGGTCGTCCAGCCGCTTTGACTGGCACTTCTTGACCGGGGCCGTACTGATAAGCACGATAATTTCAGAGTAGGAAACCGCTAAATGTACCTGCTCTAAATCTCTGTTTTCTCAGAATTGTGTGATTTTATTTTGCTGTTTTTGGGCTGCATCTCGATTATCTACACAAGGTTTCAAAAAGCACAGAAAAAACCTCTTGCATTTTCAGGATAAGCGGTATATAATATTCATATAAATGGTCTCAAGAACTATATGTTGCTATTTTAAAAATCTGGAGGTGCGAAAATGGAAAACGCGATGACAAGGAAAAGCCGAAGCAGAGGAGAGCTTCGCCGGGAAAAATGCGAATCTATGGGCCTTCCCCGGTATTCTCTGGGGGAAGAAATCTTTTCCGCTGTGTCTCATGGCGTGTCCGCCCTGTTTGCTGTGACGGTTTTGGTCCTGCTGCTGGTGTTCTGCCGGAAAACCCCCGTTGTGATCAGCTCTGTGTCCATATATGGCGGCACAATGGTGATGCTGTACACGATATCTACAATTTATCATGGTTTGGGGCTCAACCGCGCGAAGGTAGTATTCCGCTCTCTGGACCACTGCACGATTTTTCTGCTTATTGCCGGCACCTACACACCGATTACGTTGGTCTGCCTGGGAGGCATTCTTGGCTGGGCCATGTTCTGGCTGGTGTGGGCCGCCGCCGCAGTCGGGATTGTCCTAAACGCGGTCAGCGTGGAACGCTTCAAAGCGGTATCCATGGTCTGTTACCTATGTATGGGCTGGGTGGTTATTTTTGCCATGGGGATCTTGTGGAAAAGCGTGAGCCACTTGGGGTTTTGGTGTCTGCTGGCCGGCGGGATTCTGTACACGGCGGGAACGATACTCTACGGCCTGGGAAAGAAAATTCCTTATATGCACTCTTGCTTCCACCTGTTTGTGTTGGCAGGAAGTATTTTACAAGCGATTTGCGTCTATGAGATCGCGTCATAAAAGGCGGCTGGAAGAAAATCTCTTAAGAGAGCTGAAAATTCACTTGACGAATCCACTGAACTATGCTATAATCACGTAGTAACTGGAGGTTCCTAGTGTGTTATGGCGCTAGAAGGGCTTCTGGAGTGCGGGGTCGATGCGCGGGTGTAGTTCAGTGGTAGAACTCCAGCCTTCCAAGCTGGTCGTGTGGGTTCGATTCCCATCACCCGCTCCATTTTCCTTTCAGCTTCCTATCGATTTGTTTCATACTTTATCTCTTTGAACGCAGGCCAAAGGGAATGCCTCATGTGCGCCAATAGCTCAGCTGGATAGAGCAACTGCCTTCTAAGCAGTAGGCCAGGGGTTCGAGTCCCTTTTGGCGCGCCATTATGGTGGATGTAGCTTAGTTGGTTAAAGCGCCAGATTGTGGCTCTGGAGATCGTGGGTTCGAGTCCCATCTTCCACCCCACACACGGGCACGGAGTTTAATTCTTTGTGATTAGACTCCGTGCCCGGCATATTGGGCTGTCGCCAAGCGGTAAGGCAACGGACTTTGACTCCGTCACCCGTGAGTTCGAATCTCGCCAGCCCAGCCATCCTAGGAAAACCAAAAAGATATTTGGGTAAAAGACCGCGTAACCACGCGGTTTTTTGCATCTCAAAAGGCTGGATTTCAAAAGTGCCGAAACGTGGATGTAAAAACGGCCTTTTGGCTTTGCGGCAGGAAGTGAACTCGCACAACAACGAAATAGAGCAAACATAAATGGCTGGTCGCTGGAGGTTAGCCCTCGCAAACAAGCGACCGGCTTTTCATTTTCAAGAGAAAGATGTTGATGACAAGTAAGATAACCGCAAACCGTTACCTGTTCTCGGCCCGCACTCTGCCCAATTATTACAAAAGTTTCAAAGGCATCTTTAGAGGGTATTTCTTTGGGTTTGGTCTGGACTTCTCAAAATCTTGTGGTATCCTTGTGGTCAAGAAAAACTTCAAGAAGGGATGAGACCCATGAAGAAAATCCTAACAGCCTTCCTGACCACAGCCCTCTTAGCGAGCATTATCGGGTGCCAGACAGCACCGCCAGACCCAGCACCTGCTCTGCAAACACTCGCGGTAAAGACTGAACCAGCCTCGGGAGCTGACCGGGCTACCATTGATATGACTGCCGTCCTTGAGCAGATCATCGCCGGAATAAATTTCAAGCCGACCGTATCAACAATCAAAAAATTTGTCATTAAAGATGAACACGATAGTCAAACCATCTCTCCACACGCGAAACAAGAAAGCTCATACGCATCCACCTCTAGCGTAGAAGATACCGATATGCAGGGCACAGAACCAAAGACAATAGACCCAACGCCTGCGCCAAAGCAGCCAGATACCGAGCCTGACACCACCCTGACAGTTACCGTGAAAACAGCGCCCACTCCACCACCAGCGGCTACACCAACTCCAGCCCCTACGCCGGAGCCACCAGCGCCCACGCCAACCCCAGAGCCGGTCATAGAGGAACCCTCCTTCGACATCGGCTACTGGATAGGCTACGCACAAAGCTATGCCCAGGGCCTTGGCCTGCGGCTGGAGAACAGCGCGGTAGACTGCTGGGATAACCCCATAGGGGCCGGGCCACACAGCACCTGTCTGGATAGGGACATCGCCAGCAGGCTGAACCGGTATGCCAACGGCCAGGACAGCACCGATGTTGTGGATAAGAGCAAATCGAAGATTTGCTCTGTATGAGTCCACTGATGGGAACTGCTACGACATCAATATCGGGTACGCTTGACAGAAAAATGAACGCCAGCCCTGAGTGCATCGCAAATCGCGGTGCGCTTTTTCTTTGCCATTCATCGCCGCTGTCGGCCCCTGACCCCCTACGTGGCCCCGTGTTGGGGCTTGCGGGGCTTGGTCGGGAAAGCACTCGGTCTAGCCATGGCGTGGGCCGTGTTGGGCCAGTGTGGGCAAACCTCAGAATCACAGGTTTTGGGGCGGGTTTGGCAAGGTCGAAAAGCAAGCAGGAGAAAGGAGGTGGGGTTGCTATGCTCCCCACCTCCGGGTCACGATGCCCGGCAACGCCGGTCGTTTCAAGGGAGTATGGGCTTTCGGGATTGCAAAATAAGATAGGGCTGCTAAGTCCACAGTTCCCTGAAAATAGGGTTGTAAGTCCAATAAATGGCTGTATAATGGCAAAAAATTCAGGGGTTGCTAATTAAACTGTGAAAAAGAAACCGCCTCCCGCCAAGAGGGGGCTATACCCTCTCGGTGAAAGGCGGTACCTGTCACCATGTCAGGTCTAGTGAACTACCCAAGTGAAAAAGAAATACAAGCAGATAGAATATAGTGATTAAAGCTTACTTAATTTTAATACCCCTTTTGTTAGCTGAAAGACTGCATCAGCCTCTTTCGCCAGTTCATTAGAGTGCGTCACGATCACCACGCACTTGCCGGATTTATGGGCGCTGTCTTTGAGGATGGCCGTGATTTCAGCAGCCGTGTCCTCGTCCAAATTCCCGGTCGGCTCGTCTGCAAGGATAACTTTCGCGTCGCTGGCCAGAGCACGGGCAATAGCTACGCGCTGCTGCTGTCCCCCGGACAGCTTTAGCACATTCCGCTTTGCTTCTTCTGCGGTCAATCCTAACTGCTCCAGAATGGGGAGCGGCGGCAGTTTGGATGTCAAAGCTACATTCTCCATAGGGGTCAGATAGTCGATCAAGTTGTAACTCTGGAAGATGAACGCCACATGACTGCGCCGGTGAGCGGCAAGGCCGGTCTTTGCAATGTCCTCTCCTTGGTACAAAATCTGACCACTGGAGGGGCTGTCCAGACCACCCAGCAGGGACAGCAGCGTGGTCTTGCCGCACCCGGAGGGGCCGAGGATTGCGTACATCTTGCCCAGCTCCATTTGAGCGTTGATGCCCTTCAGGACTTTCTTTTTGCCGTCATAGGCATATTGCACATTTTGGATTTCCATGATATTCATAAGGCTACCTCATTTCTTCGTAAAATCATTCCATTTGTGACAGGATTGTTTTCGGCTTCAACCGCATGGCGGAGATGCAGGATGCTAACACTGCTGTCACCAATAGGACGCCGCCCACGACAACAACCAGCATAAAGTGCTCCGATGTAACGATGATGTGTTCAGCCGTTTTGCCGAACAGTGTTCCCAAGGTTCCAGCTGCCTGTTTGCTGGACAGATAGGCCAGAGGAAACGCTGCCGCTGCAATCAACAGGACTTCCAGCAGATATTGGAGAACAACCACAGGTTTGGCGATACCAACCGCCAGCAAGATTCCGGCTTCTCTTTTCCGGCTGCGAACGGACATGGATAGAATAAGAATCATCAGCACCATGCTCACGGCGGTAATGACAACAATTAAGGTAGTAATCAGAGTACCTGTGTCAGAAAGGGCGCTGGAGATATTTTGGTACACTTCATCGTTGGCTGTAATAAGAAAGTTGTTCCAGTTGATTGTATTGATTTTTTGCACCTCATGGAGGATACTTTCAAGCCGTTCCGGGTCGGAAACAAAGAAATCCGCGGAGGCATAGCCCACATCTGTGTAATTTTCCAACAGCTTCTTCATGGCGGCTTCACTGACAAAGGCATTGTTCGTATACTCGTAGTAAGAAGATTCGTTGTAATGGTTGCGCTCGTCTGTTTTATCCGCCACGACTTCAAATAAACCAACAATTTCCAAATCCATTGTTTTGTCATCGGATAGAGGGTTATTGACTGCCTGGATGGTATCGCCTGCTTTAAGATTATGTTTATCCGCAATATCTTTACTGATAACGATTCCATTCTTAACAGAGGAATCAATCGTCCTCCCCTCGCACATAACCAAAGCCCCGGACAGGAAAAGAGAATGGTATTTTGAATTGATGCAGCTATAAGAGTAAAACTGACAGTCAACAATCGCATAACCTGTAGGTTCCATTTGTTCCAGCCATTGCCCCCGACGATCAGACAGGCATAGAATGGTGCGGATCGAAGCGTTGTAACCCTCTATTCCATTGATAGCAGCGATGCTTTCCATTTTGTCAGCCGTAAGGTATTCCTGCGTGCTGAATGAGCCGCCTCTATCACTGCTCCAGCCACCTGTCGCAGTATTACGGCTGACGGTAAAACTTGCTCCTGTCGTTCCCCTGACCTCCTCGGCCTGTTCCTCCTGAACATCTGCTATGGCAAGCCCGGACAGAACCAGAGTGGTGATTGCCAGCAACAGGCAGAACAGCAGCAGGGTCTTTTTCCATTTTCTTGCGGTATACAAGACCGCTCGTGTGATGAAATTCATTGTGCGCCCCCTTAACTCATCTGTGACAAAATGCTCTTGGGCTTCATCTTCATGACCGGGTAAGCGGCCAAGGCGGTGGATGCCGTGCAAAGTATCATGCCGAAGGCCCACACGGTCAGGTAGTCCTTTGCCGAAACCGCCACCATGATCTCCGACAGTCCCAAATCCTCGGCAGGTTCTCCACCGCTTTCAGAGTTCCCGGTCAAATCTACTGCTTCATAGGTTTCCGTAGTCACTTGGGACAGCAGACAGCTCCCGATCTGATTGGATATAGCCGAACTGACACCATAGGAAAGAAGCAGGGCGATAGCTGCCGCCAAAATCACTTCCAGCAGATATTGCATAAGTACAGAGCCTTTTGACACGCCTATTGCCAGATAGACGCCTGTTTCGTGAATACGCCCCCGCAGCCGCAGCGTCAGGAACAGGGACAGCACTGCGAGACAGATGATAGACACTACCGCAATCGCAATAAAAACAATGTTTTGCAGACTTCGCAGAGATTCTTTCGCGTTTTGATAGTCGTTGTCATAGCGGGTCAACGTACAGCTTTCCCAATCCATTCCTGGAAGTTCCTGCACCTCAGTCATGATACGGTCAAGATCGTCCGGATCATTCACATAGAAGTCTCCGTATTGGCTGCTGGCCGCGCCATCACCATAGAGCAGGAAAGAAGCGGTGGAGAGGTCGGTAAACACGATGTTGTCATAGAGATCGTAGGATGGCGCGATTCCAATGGAATCCTGCTCCTTTGTGTTGGTAAAGATTCCAGCCACCGTCACCGGGATTGTATGGGCGTTCTCCGATACATTTCCCAGCAGCATGGTATCGCCCACAGCCAGCCCATTGCGTTGGGCAAATTTCTCGTGAATCAGCACCTCATTCCTGCTTCCGGCGGTGACGGCGCTGCCGCCGGTTAGCACGAAGCCCCCATCTGTGAAATAGCTGTCCTCCTGCGAATTGGAGTTCGCCACGATCTTACCGGCATTTTCGTACCCCTCCGGCACCTGGGCCGCGCCCTCGGTGCTGATCTCCAGCAGCTTTCCACCCGTGTCATAGTAATTTGCATGGGAATAGGAGCGCAGGGTGTACCTGCCGCTCAAGCCGTCTATGGCGAGAATGCTGCTCACCGTATCCTCCGGGATACCGCTTTTCAGATGCTTCGCATTGATGGTAAAATACCCCAGCAGAGCTTTTTTGATGTTGGCGTTTGCGGTTTTTGTGGCGGACTGGATGGACAGGCAGGTCAGCATCATTGTTGCCATGACCAGCAGAAACGCTAGAAGCGTGATCGTCTTGCCCTTTTTCCGTATGGAATACAGGCAGGCCCGTTTCCACAAATTCATTTTATCGACCTCCTTGTGTGGAATAATCCAATCATACGCCGTGAAGATGGAGTTGCGGTGGAGTTAAAGGGTAGATTTGATAGAGTTTTCGATTCTTAACATTTGATAGCTTGATTTGCCCATAAAATAAGGGTACAATTCCTTGTACCCGAGAGAAATATTGAGTTTCTCCACCTCAGCTCCACAATCATGCTATATAATAAAGACGGGTACTAAATAGTGTCTACATAAGTTAAGCACGAATAGCAGCCCAAATAGCGATACAACGGACGTGTACCGCAGCGATAAAGGCATCAGAGGTCTTAGCATAACGAGTAGCAATACCTCTCCAACGTTTCAGGGTAAGGAAGCAGTTTTCTACCAAATGACGCAGCTTATAGAGATATTTATCATAGTCACGCTGTTCTTTGCGGTTCCTCTTGGGCGGAATCACAGGTTCCATCCCAGCTGAAACCGCATAGGCCAGGATATCATTTGTGTCATAGCCCCGGTCTGCCAGCAAGATCTCCGCAGAAATACCCTCTATCAGGTGGACAGCTTCTTTACAATCCGCTCGGGTACCTTCTGTAATAAGCACTCGGACTGGCATACCATTCGCCTCCACGGCCAGATGTATTTTGGTGTTGAGCCCCCTTTTGTCCTGGTCATATCCTGATTGCCGCCCTTCGCCCCCCGCCGCCTGGGGATGCACTTTGATATGGCTGGCGTCGATCATCAGCCATTCATAATCCGGTTCGTCGATCAGAATTTCCAGAAGTTTTTCCCAAACACCTTTTCTGCGCCAACGGATGAACCGCTGATGAACGCTGCCCCACTTCCCGTAATCGGGAGGCAAATCTCGCCAGGGCGCTCCGGTCCGCAATACCCAAAACACCGCATTGATAAAGCGACGGTTATCCTGGGCAATCCCTCCCCACTGTCCTCGTTGTCCTGGCAAATGGGGTTCCAGCAACGACCACACCTGATCGCTTATATCGTGTCTGTGATAAGAAGCATCCATCTTTTCCTCTCCTGTCTTTTTTGATGCTTCCATTCTATCACAATTCCTCTACCTTGTGTAGACACTATCTAAGGGAGGCGAATCAGATGGAAAAGCATATTTTAGTTATAGAAGATGAAGCGTCCATCCAAAATATCCTGCGAATATTTTTGGAGGACGCCGGGTACCAGGCCACACTGGCAGATGATGGTATGGACGGTATTGCCGCCTTTCACAAGGACAGCTTTGACCTTGTGCTGCTGGATATCATGATGCCCCGGCTGGACGGCTATTCGGTCTGCGAGATGATCCGCAATGAGAGCAGCACGCCTATTATCCTGCTGACCGCTCTGGATGATGAGGACAGCCAACTAAAAGGCTTTGATCTGCTGGCGGACGATTATATCACAAAGCCCTTTTCCATGCCGCTGGTTTTGAAACGGATAGAGGCTGTGCTGCGGAGATCCCAGGCTGGAGAGAAAAGCAGTGTGCTGGCCTATCAAAATGTCCAGTTGGACACAGAAAACTATAAGGTTTTTGTTGAGGGTAAAGAAATAACTTTGACCGCCCGGGAGTTTGACATCCTGCGCTTGCTGATGGAGAACCAGGGCCGGGTATTCACCAGGGAGCAGCTGCTGGATATTATCTGGAATTATGACTATCTGGGAGATGATAAAATCATCAACACCCACATCAAAAATATCCGCAAAAAGCTGGGGGTAGACTGTATCGAAACTATAAGAGGGGTGGGATATCGCATTGATAAAAACCATTAAGAACAGCCTATGGATGAAAATATTCCTCTCACTGACCATTCTGCTATTTGCTGTCAGTTTCCTCCTCTATGGAATTGTCACGGCGGTCATGCCAGCCAGCTACCGTTCACAGCAGACTATGGGCTACACGGAACAGATGGGCCGATTGGTCACGGAATTGGAAAACGGTACTGTGGATGACGCCATAAACCATATCTATGAATTTTGCCTGAACCACAATGCTGTCGCCACGCTGAGCGGAAAGCTAAATACTGTCACCTTTGGAGAAGGATCCACATCGGATGAAAAGCAGCCTGCTCAGACCGCTACCGCAAATTTGAAAATTGGCGAAGAAACCTATCAGCTTTCCGTTACCATATCCGGCAGGCTGGTGAATCAGCTTACCAAAGCGTTCTGGAATCTGCTGTCCATTATCAGCCTGCTAATCCTTTCTATCTCCATCATTGCCGCCAGTGCGTACACACATTTTCTTGCGAAACCGATTTTGAAGATCAGCGATATTTCCAAGCGCCTTGCCGCGCTGGACATGACGTGGCGGTGCGATACTACCCGCACGGACGAAGTGGGCATACTGGCGAGGAACCTCAACACTATGGCCGAACGCTTGGATATCGCGCTCCGGGAGTTAACCACCGCCAACGCCAAATTGCAGGAGGATATTGAGCAGGAACACCGACAGGAGAAAGTACGAATGGACTTCTTCCGGGCAGTGTCCCACGAGTTGAAAACCCCTATTACTGTGTTGAAAGGCGAGTTGGAGGGGATGATTTATCAGGTTGGCGAGTATAAGGACAGGGACAAGCACCTTCGATGCTCTATGCGGACTATAAAAGAGATGGAGAATCTGGTCAAGGAAATTCTGTCCGTTTCCCGGATGGCAGGCAGTGATTTCAGTTTGAACAAGGCTGAAGTAAACATGACCGCCCTCGTCCAGTCCTGCTGCCGGAAATGGCAGGGGCTGGCAGAAGATAAGGGGCAGCAGCTGATAGCTGGCCTCAATGAATGCACCTGCGTGGGCGACCGCGATTTACTGGAAAAAGCTGTGTCAAATATTATTGGGAATGCGGTCATCCATTCGGAAAATAATTCTGTCATCAGGGTATCGCTGAGAGAGAACGTACTGGAAGTCCTCAACACCGGACACATACCAGAGGGTGAGTTGGAGCGCATCTTCGAGCCGTTTTATCGGGTGGAGTCCTCCCACAACCGAAAGACCGGTGGCAGCGGGCTGGGGCTGTATATTGTTAAAACGATCTTGGATCAGCATAGGATGGCATATGACATTAACAATACAGAGGGTGGGGTGCGCTTTATAGTCCGCCTTTCTTAAAAAGGGAAAAATGAAGGAGTGCAACCGTTTCGAAGATGGTTGTACTCCTTTTTTTATTCCTGCGGCGCGCACTACCATTGAAAAACTCTATTGAAACTCCCCCTCAACTCCACCTGTACTCCACTTTTACCCGCTATATTTTAGAAAAAAGCGGCCCGAGCCAGTTACCAGATACAGAGCCAGCGCCGCAGGAGGTGTAAATATAGACAAAAAGAAAGAGGAACATTGGATTCATTGCCCCGTCTGCAGGACCAAAACGCATACCAAAGTTAACCCGGATACAGTTCTGTTGAACTTCCCGCTCTACTGCCCGAAATGCAAGAGAAGCATCCAAATTGGCGTAATCAACCTTAAAATGGTTGTAAATAATGAACCGGGCAAGAACGTGGATTAGACCTTTTTGCCCCGTTTCGCTTTTACAATGTTGAGCGCGGCCTCAACAACTGGAATCAGTGCGGCGATCTCAGCATCGCTGCACTCTTTCAGTTCTATTCGCAGTTGTCTAAATGATGGATTTTCCTGTTCGAGTTCCGGATAGAAAATTTCCCAAGGATCAATATTAAGCGTCCTAACCAACGGGAAAAGATTCTTCATTTCCGGGTTACTGTGGTAACTCTCGATATTTAGAATTGTTCGCTCATCGACACCGAGTTTTTCTGCTAAGCTGCGCTGTGTGAGGTCAAGCATGACCCTGGCCTTTCTGACAGCGTCTCCCAAGGGCTTTTCATAGTTTGGCATTAAGTTTCACCTCGTATGATTAACTCCTATTAGGAAAACACACTGTCAAAAGGTTTTTTGCTTTTGGCGGGGGTCAGCCCGCCTCGGCGGTATCGGTGGTGTTGATTTCAATGTACTCGGCAATCTTGCGGAACTCGTCCGCGAACTTGAAATGAACGCTGATATTGCCGTTTTCGTAAACCTTGATATGGTCTACCAAGTCCGTGAGGATTTCACGGGTCAGCGTTTCGATGCTTTGATACTTTGCAAAGGCTACCAGCGCGGGGTGTTCCTTGTCAACGCCGTTTGCCAGCTCCGCACGTTCCGCGTTCAGCCGGGCCAGCACATCCGCAAGCTCGGCGGCCTGCCGTTCATAATCGGCTTTCATATCCCGGTATTCCTGCTGGGTGATCTCCCCGTCTTTCCAATCTTGATACAGTGACTGCTTGTAGCGGGTTATCCGGGTCAATTCCTTTTCCTTTGCGGCTATCTGGTCGTTAAGGCGGTGGGATTGACTTTTTTTCAGCGGGGCCGAGTTGATACGGGCTATCAATTCCGAGTAGGAAACGGCGGTGTTCACTTGATACTGGATAGCGAACAGAACGGCGGCCTCCAGACGGTTGTGCTTGATAGAGTGCATGGAGCAGGCCGTCCGGGAGCGGTTCTTGTAAGTGGAGCAGGCGTAATAGATATTTTTCCCGCTCTGGCTGCGGGTGATGGATTTCCCGCAGTCCGCACATTTCAGAAAACCGCTGAACAAGTGAACCTCCCGCCCTTTGGGGGATGTCCGGGTATCGCGTACCAGCAGGGCCTGCACCTTGTCAAAGGTTTCGTGGGTGATGATGGCCTCGTGAGTATCGGGGACGCGCACCCATTCTTCCTCCGGCACAGCCTCAATCTGGTGTACCTTGTAGCTTTTCACCCGGCGGCGGCCCTGTACCAAATCCCCGGTATAGATGGGGTTGGTGAGGATTTCATGTATCATGCGGGCTCCCCACATGGGGTCGTCCGCCACAGCCGAGGAAACGGGCAGGCCCTTTTTCCGGCGGTAGGCCGTGGGGCTGGGTGTGCCGTGTTCGTTCAGATACAGCGCGATGGCCCTTTTAGACGAGCCTTGCAGGAGCATGGAATAAACGCGCTTGACGATTTCAGCCGCATCCGCATCCACAATAAGCTGGTGCTTGTCCTTTGGGTCTTTGATGTAGCCATAGGGAGCGAAAGAGCCGATGTACTGGCCGTTGCGCCGCTTGTAATCAAAAACCTGCCGGATTTTCTTTGAGGTCTGGTAGCAATAGTTATCGTTCATCACGTTAGTTATCGGAACGATAATGTTTGAAACGCTGTCGGGGTTTAGGTAGCTGTCCACGTTCTCCGCAAGGGAGATAAAGCGGACGCCCATCTGCACAAACAAGTTATCAATCAGACTCCCCGCGTCACTGTAATTCCGGGCGAACCGGGAAAGGTCTTTCACAATCACGCAGTTGATTTTCCCGCTCATCACATCGGCCAAGAGCCGCTGGAAGTTTTCGCGGTTGGCATCCGTCCCGGTGTGCCCATCGTCCACATATTCAACCGCGCTTTCAAATTCGTTCATGTGCCGCCGGTAGAAATCCCCCAGCAGGTCGCGCTGGTTCTTCACGCTGTTGCTGTCGTCCTTGCCCTTTTTCAAATCCTCTTTGGAAAGGCGGATGTATGCGCCTAAACGCCAGCGCCGGATTGTATCGGTAGGGGTTAAAGTCTGCTGATACCCTCTGTTTTTAGCTCGTGCCATTGTTCCTCCTTCCCTATCACATTACACTTATATTATAACTCTGTTCCGGGGTATCGACAAGGATGCCGATGCCTCGGGACATTTTGTCTCGAAGTGGGAGCAGGCCGCAACAGCAGTTACAGCCCGCTCTTTTGCCGGATAAGAAAGGCGGTCAGCGTATCCTGGAGGGAGGGGCCGCCCTCGGCAAACTCAATTTTCACGCCCACGCCGCCCACGCTAAAGCAGTACGGATTGACGGCCCGTCTCACAAACCGGGCCAGCCGCTCCTCCCGGGGGAGGGTGCGGTCAAAGGCCATACCGCTCACGTCAGCCAGCGCATCCGCGCTCACCGCGCCGATGTCCACGCTTTTCATTTGTTCCAGCTCTTGTGCGGTCAGTTTCACGGTAAAACCTCCTTTGCGTTTTGGGTTGGTGGGGAAACGCGAAAGGACAGCACCGCGAAAGTGCTGCCCTTTGGCCTGTCCTCACCTTGGGACAATTTGTCTCGAACTTGTTTGAAATGGAAACGCCGGGCCCGTATGTTTGGCCCGTCAAAAGACAGCAGGTAGCGGCCCGGCATTTCCTTGTTTTGTGCGGCGGCCTCAAGCGGCAAGCGGCCAGCTTGTCCCTCGCGGATCGTGGCCGTGGGGCTGGCAAATTCCCCACACGCGGCGGTGGTGTTGGTCGCTCGTCCTCCCGTGGGAGAAGTCACCGCGCACCCGCCGCCCGGCTCCCCGTATTCACTCGGGGCCGCCCGCTATTCAGTTGTGGAGAAGAAAAAACTTCCTCTCATATACCACCAGAAAAGTGGAGCAAATGGAGACGGCAATCAGAAATTTTTTTGCAGATATTTTTTCATCTGCGCGATGCCGCTCAGGACAGAGCGACGCACCGCGCTCTTATCCACGCCCTCGGCCTGGGCAATCTCCCGGTAGGTCATGCCGAGGATAAAGTGAGCGTCCACCCGGCGGCCTTGGGTTTCCGGCAGGCTGTTCAGCGCGTTCCACAAACGGATAAACCGCTCCTTGAGCTCCAGAACCTCGTCCGGGGTGAGCTCGTGCAGGCAGGCGGAATACTCGATGCCGTCATCCGCATCCAAGGAATAGTATGCCTTGTTGTAGCGGACACGCTCGGTATAGGCCGCCTCGTAGCGGACGCTGGCCTGGAGCGCCTCGGCCACATCGTCAGTAACCTCAATATATTCGTCCTGGGTGTACCAGTAGTAAAAGTCGCGCAAGTTGATGATAGTCATTATATGTACCTCCATATCGTTTTTTGTGGTTGGGTTGCCGGGAAACGATATGGAGGGCGGCGGGGAGCGGCACCCGGGAGAACCGTCCCGTACCTTGGGACTGTTTGTCCCAAAGTACAAAAAAGCGCCTGGGCGACACAAGGCCGCACAGACGCACGAAGTTATATATTCATTTATATACTGGTATATTTCATGTTCATAGCCGTACTGCTCCCATTTAGGCGGTGGGCTTTTTTTAACAGGTTAGGGGGTCGAACAGTAAATAAGGACACAACGATACCTCCCGGATACCGCCGTGTCCTTAAAAATGGGCGACCTTAATACACCCTCCGTATTCTATTTTTTCAAAAGAAAACGGCGGCTTGAAATTTGTTATTTCAAAACCGCCGTTAGGCTACTGTATTTTGTTTTGGCGCGCAGATAATCAGCCGCCGCAACAACGGTTTTTTTATTTCCCGTTGGGCGGATGTTTTATGCTATGCAGTCCTAATTTCCTATTTCTCAGTCTGTTTTTTCAAAGCGTATCCTATCTGTGCTTGTAGGAATACCGTTTTGTATGACATTCCACTCGTTGTTTTGATAAACTTCATATTCCTCAAAGGCACAAGGTAATCCATTAGCAATCGTTATGTCGCTACTGTCCATAAGCTGAAAATGCAAATGCGGTGCATACGAGTTACCTGAATGACCGACCCGACCTATTACATCCCCCGTCTTTACACTTTGACCAACAGAAACTTGAATAGAACCTGTTTGAAGATGAACGAGAGCGGCATATACATTGTTGCCACAGTCTATGATAATGTAGTTTCCGGCAACAGATTGTATATCATCTCTTTCGGGATTAAAATAATGTGCGTTTTTGTACGCATTAACCGTATCTGAAAATAAATTTGTTTTAGAATTTTCCGCATATCCATCTTGAGCTTGGACAACAACTCCATCGCAAGGTGAATATACCTCTTGTCCCCAACAATAATATTGATTTAATGGAATACCCGAAAAAAGGTATCGCAAAAAACTTGTGCGATATGCTGGCCAACCTGTTCTATTCCAATCTACTTGCACAAAGTCAAAAGCATATCTTGTTCCTAATTGGTTTGTGCCGTGACTGGGAATTTTTGTGCCAGGAGTGTTTGGTGCAAGCCATTCACCCCTTAAAGGAAATGCTACAACGATTGGTTCCTGTGCTGTTTCCATTTCATCTCCTCCATTATAATGCTTTTCGCCTACGTCAAATACAATCGAAAAAAAGACAATCCAAATTATCACTGCAACACTGATGTGCTGTTTTCTTTTTAACTTTATGGGATATTCCCTAGCCTTATTTATCGCTGATTTCATAAAAAACTTTCCGTAGTTCAACAAAATAATCATCAAGTTCAGAAATAATGGTAGCACTATCCAAAACAGCGCTTTTCTGCTCTCGAATTTTTTCTAATAGCTGGTCAGCAAATCCAACATTAGACCAAAAGATAAGCTGCTTGCATTTTTCTATGTTCAACCCTTTTCTAAACTTGGTTTCATCTATGTTATCGAACAATTTTGGGTAGCAACTCGATTTTTCTTTATGTGCTCGACTTTCAAGTTCTTCGTTTACCTCAGCGGAATTTGTGGGGCGTGATAGCTTATTAAAGTCCAAAATCCAAGGATATTTTTCAGACATTTTAATCTGCAAAAAGTACGATTGACGCAGTCTAGTGAAAATGTCGCGTTCTTCGTAATTCATCAATTCAAAATACTCTTTTCTGATAAGTTCGGAAAAGTAATCATATACGACAAGAAATAGTTCTTGTTTGTTACTTACATAGTGAAACATTAGGGCCTTAGAAATCCCGGCATTTTTAGCGATGATATTGGTCGATGCATTATCATACCCTTGCATAGAAAATTCTTTTAATGCCGAATTTAGAATAGCATCCCGCCTTTGTGGATCTAACTCCAATAGTTTAATAGACATTGTGTGTTCCTCCGTTTGCAAAAGATTAACCTATTAGGTCAACATCATTATACCTCTTTTTACCTAATAGGTCAATAGCAAATCACTCTATGAAATGTAAAAATTTCACGCAGAAAAAGTGAAAACAAATACTACTAAAATATAAAATTTTATTTCGTTCTCATATTCCGCCCCGAAATGTAAAATAATATAGGGGTGATGTGAAAATGTACCAATACGAAAAGCGCCTGGACTGTCATGCCCTGGGCCAAGAAATCAAGCGCAGACGAAAAGCTAAAGGCTGGACGCAGGAGCACTTGGCCCAGCTTGTAGACCTCACCCCGCGCTCCATCATGTATATTGAAAATCGGGGCCAGCACACCAGCCTCAATGCCTTTTACAAGCTCGTCACCCTTTTTGATATTTCCGTAGATGAATTTTTCTACCCGGACAAGCTGGGCGGCGAGAGTGAGCGCCGGAAACATATTGACCGG
This sequence comes from Acutalibacter sp. 1XD8-33, assembly GCF_003612555.1. Taxonomy (GTDB): domain Bacteria; phylum Bacillota; class Clostridia; order Oscillospirales; family Acutalibacteraceae; genus Acutalibacter. Next base: position 39,812 of record NZ_RAZF01000010.1, on the reverse strand, counting down.
ATGCTGAACGGAATGGACGAAAAGGAGCTTATCATCATAGAGGGAGCCGCAGAGGGTATCAGAAAAGCCAGAGAGACGGAGGGAGCGTAAGGAAAAGCGCGACCTCCGTTTTTTTTCGCGCCATGTATAGGGGAGCGCACAAACGGCAAGCAATTCGGGTGTGGCCACACCCGAAATTTTTGCTGGGCCGCAGGCCCGCAAAAATGCTTGTTGGGGAGCCTCCCCAAACCCGGCTCTTTGGGACAAAATGTCCCAAAGAGATTGGCTGCGTCACCGCCGCTATCGCGTCTGTTCCTTATCGGTGCGCCCGTCCGTAAGGCCGAGCAGATGGTCGATGTTGGCCTTGACCGCCACAGCCTCCCGCATATCCCGCTGGGCCTGCCGGTACTCAGCATAGAGAGCCTTTTTCCTGTCTGCCAGCTCCCGCCGCTGTTTTTTCAGCGCGTCCATTTTGGGGAGCTTTTCACCGCCCAGCAATTCATTCATAGCGGCCCGGGCCGCCTTGTAGCCGTCAAACACGGGCCGGGCCTTTGCATAGTCCACCACGGCCCCCATCAGCCCGGAGACTTTGGAGAGGGCGGCCTCGGTGGTCTGGAGCTCCCCGGCCAGCGCGTGGGCCCGGTCAACCGCCGCCGTGGTCTTTGCCGCCAGCGCGTCATAGTCGGTCAGATTGTTCTCCTGCAAGAACTGGAGGGCGGCGGCCATCTGTTTGAGGTTGTAAACCTTGGCCCACCGTTCATAAGCCGGGCCCTTGCCCGAAAGTTCGCTTCCGCGAACTTTTGCCATGCGCTTTTGGATGTCAATGATAAGCCCCACCTGCCGGGCCGGGGGCGGCGCGTTCTTGGGGAGCTCCGGGAGGGGCCGCTCCCCGGCGATCACTGCCCGGATGTCCTCGGGGTCAAAGCCCGCGCCAAGGGTGGATGCCTGGAGCCGGGTGTACTTGTCCTGCTCCGGCGCGAGGAACGACACCACGCCGCCCCGCCCGCGCTTGACGGCAAAGCCGGACTCCTCCATCAATCGGAGGAACGCGGCAAAGTCGGCGGGCTTTTTTTCAAGAGCCGCGATGATTGCCAGCCGCACCCGCTGCTGCGCGGAGGGCGGTTTTTCCCCTACCCACAGGCAAACCGCGCTATGGAAAAAAAATCAGACCCGTCCTGCTATACGCTGGGATGGGTCTTTGAATTACAAGATTCGCAGCTTTCTCATTACACTGGCATAAATTCTGGGGTTCATCACCTGCAGGGTTTCCATCAGCTCGTCCATTACCGTCCAAGCCGCGCCCGGGTCCTTTCGGGAAACCGTCCGCAGGAATTCGGTTTCGCCATATTGCTCCGCTTCCAAGGGGAGCTCCTGCGGGACGGCCCGCCTTTCCTCCGGGGGCCGCTGACCCTCTCCGGCCAGCCGGTCCCGAATGGTATAGAGCGCCGAAAGAGTAACGCACTGGTCCAGCTTATCCGCTTCCCGCTCATATTTGGAGATCCAATACTCGATTTCCCTGATATCCAGCACGGGTCCTTCCCCCTATCAGGCACTCTCCAGCTGCCTTATGAACCGCTTAACCGCCTCCCGGTCCTCTTCGGACGCTGAATCCAGAGCCTTTTCCAGATGCTCCATCATCTCACTGCGGCCATCGTCCCGGCTATAGCCGCCCCGGCCGCCGCGAGAGCCGCCCCGCCGGGAGCTATATCCGCCATGGGAGCCGCCGTCACGGCTATAGTGGGACCGCACCAGATGCTTGCCCCGGTTGGCGTAGCTGGAGCCGGTTCCATAGCTTCCGCGCATATCGGCGGTCCAGTCGCCGTCCTGACTGTACCCCTCGCTTTCCTCCAGTATACAGATCTTGTCGATGTTCTTGATGGTATCGGTGAGCTTGTGGGCCAGCTCCAGGTCTCCCGGGTTCAGCTCTTCCTTCCGGTCGATCTTTTCCAGCTCGTCCCACAGCTTGTCTTTCAGGTTGTCCATGCTAAATTCTCCTTTCATGCCGCAGGCGCGGTGGGCGCGGCGGGAGCCGTCCCGTTGATGCTGGGCAGATTATTTGTCGGGCAGGGGGAGGCGCTGCCCAGCAGGCGGAACGTGCCGCCTGTGCCGCTGGTGGATACCACGGTAGAGTACCGGGTGCGGGTACGGATCCCGCAGGCGGTCACCTGGGCGCAGCAGCGGTTGGTCAGCGGGTACTGCTCCGTCCCCGTGCCGATGGTGAAAACAACCGGAGCGTTGATCGTGGCGGTATCCGGAATGGCCTGGGCCACAACGATGCAGTATTTCTCCCGGTTGTTGTAGCTTCCGGCGGGCAGATTGATCACCAGGTTGCCCCCGGCAAATGTGACGGCCTGGGAAATCACCAGGTGGTCGCAGAGCTTGCAAACAGGTTTACATGCCATTGCCTGCACCTCGTTTCATATCGGCCACGGTGGGCAGATGCTCAATATTCAAAAAACCACTCCTTGAATCAAAGGGAGTGGCCGTTGCGATTTTTGCAACAACCACTCCCCGAAATAATCACCCGTTATTCGGGGAAAAAATTAGCCAGAAAATCAGGCGCACTGGCCGCAGCCGCCGTTATTCCAGCCCGCGAACTGCCCGCAGCAGTTGGTGGGGAAGTTCACCGGGGTGGGGGGCTGCACTACATAGGCGGGGGTGGGGCACTCCGCGCCGGTGCGGCGCAGGATGGTGGCCTCGCTGGCGGAGATCATCGCGCCGATGGCGGCCTTCTGCTGGGCCTGAGAGGCGGAGAGCTTCAGGCTCTGGTTCTCGCTCTCCAGGGTGCGGATGTAGTTCTGGTTCAGCGCGTCCAAAATGGCCCGGGCGTTGGTGTTCTGGTTATCGATCACATCCCGGGTGGTGCTCTGGATGGTGTTCTGCACGGCGCAGGTGTTGGTGGCCATCTGGTACTTGATGTCGGCCTGCCCCGCCCGGTTCTCGCAGCAGCAGTTGGCCAGCTGAGAGGCCAGAGCGTTGTTGCCTTGCAGAATCGCCAGCTGGGTGGCGTTGTCGCCCTGCAGCATGGCTACCTGGGTGGCGTTGAAGCCCTGCTGCATGGCATTGCCCAGGTTACACACGGCGTTATCCACACCGTGGAAGCCCTGCATCACGTTCATGCCCAGGGTGTTCAGGGCGTTGTTCTGGGCATAGAAGCCGTCGCAGATGCCCTGGTTCACGCCGTCCAGCTTGCTGATGGTGGTCTGGGTGTCCAGGCTGCGCTGGAGGATGGCTTCCACGGGATAGCCGCCCATCATGCCGCCCATTCCCCATCCGCCCATGCCGCCCCAGCCGCCCATGCCGAAGATCAGGAACAGGATAATCCACGCGCCCCAGTCGCCGCCCCAGCCGCCGTTGCAGTTGGAGCCGCCGCCGGTAGGCGTCACGTTCATGACGGCGGGCACGCCGCCGCTTTCATTTCCAAGAGACATATAAAATTCTCCTTTTTGATATATTTGCAAAGTCTGGCCAGACTGTATGCACAAATTTAGAACCCGAACATTCCCTTCAAGCTGCTGAGAGGCCCTTCGATGCGCTTTGCCATCTGCTGGACCTGGTTGAGCTGCCGCTGGTTCAGCTGCCCGGAAGAGAGCAGCTGCTGGATCATCTCATTGGGGTTTTTCCCCTGGTTCTGCTTCATGAACTGCTGAAAGGCCCGCATCATGTTTGCGGGGCCCTCCTGCTGGCCCTGAGCGGGCCCAAGATCCTGATACAAGGGATTACTCATGGTCTGCTTCCTCCTTTTTCTGCGGGGCCCTGGAGGGCCGCTTCAGGCGTTCCCCCAGGATGATGTCCAGCTCATCCCGGGTGATGTAATTGCTCAGATCAATCTGCGGCACGGGGCCTGGCTTCTGGGCCGCGCCTCCCTGCTCGGTGTAGTCCAGCACCCGCATGGAGGGCATTCCGGACATATCCACCGATTTCAGAAAGATCCTCTGGGCCTCGCTGTCCCACAGGGGGACCGTGTTCCCCGGGGCCACCATATAGGCCTTGGCCCCGGCCTCGCCCTGCACCCAGATAATTCCCCCGTTCTCCATCTGCTGGACCGGCTGAACGGCCTGGCCCGGGATGGGCTGGGGCATCTGGGGCTGGGGAGGCAGCAGCTGCATGGCCTGCAGCTGCTGGTTCTGCCGCAGCTGGGCCAGCTGGTCCGGCACAGGTCCGGAGTAGTATGGGCCCGGCGAATATCCGCCGTATGGATAGGGCTGATAAGCCATTTCAGTTACCTCCTTAAGCTCTGGTGCTGCGGTCGGCGGGCGGTTCCCGCCTCGCCCAGAAATACACGGGGATCTCATTTCGGGAATCCCAGCTGTCATAGATCACGCCGTCCTCAACGGTCAGCACATGCCGCCCCGGCATAGATAAAACGTATGTTCCTATTGGGTTTTCCGCCGCGAACCGCTCCACCGTGCAGCAGTCCGGGCGGTCGTCGGGGATCCAGCTTCGGACAAATCCGTGGGCTTTCAGATAGTGGCCCCACACATTGTCGGCGTTCCCCCAGTCCTTGCGGAGGAATCCCTCCAGGCAGAGGCCCGCGTAGGTTTCGTCCCAGGTCTGGCCCAGGGCCTTGGAAATGGCCCGGACGGCGCAGTCCCCCACGGCCTTCCCCTGGGGATTGGGGTTATAATAGGCATAGTTCATTTTTCTCATGGGGGCGGTTTCCGCGTGTGCCCCCGCCCTCCTTCTATCTCTATTATGGCACAAAAAAAGAGAGTCGCCCTATCGGGTTTCTCTCCTTTTTCTGTCAAAAATTTGCAGGCGCGTGTTTTTGGGGGCGATGTTTACGGCCTCCACCACCTTTGAGAAAGGTAAGACTTCGTTTTACGAAGTCTACGAAACTTTTCCCCTGGTTGGCTATGTGCGCCCCAATGAAACACATTGCGCGGTCAAGGGGCGTTAGGCCCCTTGTAGGTTTTGGGGCAAAGCCCCAAGGTCTTGCCGTAGCCGCCGTTCTGTGGCGGCGGAGGCCCCATACTATTTCTACATGATCTTATATATCTTCCTCTTGATGCTCCGGATTCTGCGGTTAATGGTGGATTCCGACATGGGCAGGTTCTGCTCCGCAAGCAGAAGCTGGATCTGAACCACGGTCTTGTTCTTCACCCGCAGGTCGAACACCGCCCGCTCCTCGTCGGAGAAATTGCACTCCCGACGGAACCGGTCGCACTCCGGCTGGGTAAACTCCGTTTTGATATTCACGCAGCCCTCCCCGCCTATTTGCGCCTAATCCGGGTTCCCCGGGACTTGCCCTTCCGGCGCTTTCTCACTGTCACCTTCGCCATAGTTGTACACTCCTCCCTGGTTATCTCCCTGAATGTAGTTGGCGTTTCCGCCGCCCTCGCCGGTATCCACCACCACGGTGTCGAACTGGCTCCACATGTGGATGTGATACCAGCTCAAAATGCCCATTGCCGCTACCAGAGCCAGAATAATTCCGCAAAGCCAGAGAATCACTGTGGTTTTAAACTGATTCACCTTTTTCAGCTCCCGGTACATTTCAGAAGCCAGCGATTCCGGGGTGCTGATATTAATCGTTTCTTCTTCCTTTTGCTTTTTCATATTTTTTGCACATCCTTCCTTTCCTATAAGGATAGCATTTTCCGGGGGATCCGTCAATTCTCAATCCCGCTCCGCCAACGGATAGAGGGCGGATTTTCTGCCCCTACGCCAGGACGGGCAGAGCGGTTTTCTGGTTGCGCACCTCTGCCTCAATGCGGCTCTTGAGGTAGGCCTCCAGGTCGCCGTAGGCCTCTTTGAGGAAAGCCTTGGCCTCCTTGGTCAAGAGGCTCTGGGCTTGCCCCAGGGCGATTTCAAGGGCCTCCCGCTGGTTCTCCGGGGTGAACGCGCCGGCCTTTTTCAGCCCGTCCACATAGGTTTGGCTGGTGTAGGTGACGGCGGTGGAAATGGCGCTGGCGGCGGCTTCCAGGTACTTGCGGGCCATGTCGCTGTCAGACTTCCGGCCAAGGTAAGCGGCCAGCGCCTTGACCGCCTGCCCGATAAACGCGGCGCACACGGGCACAGCGGCCACAATCACCGCCTGCAAAAGGGTGGTCAAAAAATCATTCACGGGCTGCTCCTCCTTCCAAATGATGGTCAAAACGGTTGGCTTTCGCGCTCTCGAAGGTGATCCCGCCCTGCTTATGGTCGGATTTCGCCATGTTGAGGTAGAAGCTGCACACCACCCCGTGGGCCGTCCAGGGCAGGCCCACCATCGCCGAAAGCCAAGGCAGGGATCCCACGTAGCCGTTGCGGATGCAGTAGGCCGCCAGCAGCAGCCCGCCCAGGGTCACCGCCCACAGCAGCCACCGGATGTCCGAAATGAGCTTCTTGGAGAAGTCCATCACGCCACCCCCGCCTTTTCCAGGCCGCGCTTTACCAGCACGGCGGCTTTGCATTCGCTCCGGGAGAGGCCCAGCTTGCCGTTGGCGTTACCCCGGAGAATCCCCCGGTTCATGAGCCAGCGGACGTCCTCCCGCCAGTAGTCGGGCACCTCGTCAATGGTGTTGTACACGGGGTTCTGGCGGGCGAACTCCGCCGCGGCCTCCTTCTTCGCGATCTCCTTTACCTGCGCTTGTGTCAATTCCGGTTCCTCCTTTTTCTGGAGCTTGTCCAGCTCCGATTTCACCATGTTCAAAAACCGCTGCCAGCCCAGGTCCATGGTCCGGTGGGGGCAGTATTTTCCGTCGAAATCCTGATGCTTTCTGACCTGCGCCAGCCCCCAGCCGTACTGCCTGAGCAGGCCCGCGATGTACTCCGCGGCGTTGCGCTCCGCCTTTGCGAACCGATCCCCGCCGCTGAGGGACCAGCAGATCTCGATGTGGATGCCGTACATGTTGCCATCCCCCCGGCCGTCGCCGCTGGCCCAGGCGTTGCGGCCAAAGGGCAGGCACTGCAAAGCCTCCCGGTCGTCCACCGCCACGTGGAAGGAGACCTCCCGGTCGTTGCGCTGCATGTAGGCGGCCTCGTTCTTGGCGGGGGCGTCGTTGCCGGTGTTGTGGACCACCACAAATCGTGGCGTTCTTACGTACGGACACTTGATGTTGTACTTGGTTTCCGGGCAGGGCTGGGTTGTCACTGTCACCATTGCCATTCCTCCTCTCAAATTCACAGCTTTTCCGCGTGCTCCAAAGTGGAGATGCGGACCTCGTGGTTGTTCACCCGGCTGTCCACTCCGTCAATCCGGTCGTGGAGCCGGGAATGTGCCTGCCGGGCGCTTTCCTGGAAATCCCGGTCGGCGGTTTCCAGCTTGTTCAGCCGTTCGGTGGCCCCATCCAGGATGGTGGAGATTCGCGTCAGGGTAGAGCTCACCTTGATCATGGGCCCCACCACCGCCGCTATCAGCCCCACCAGCGCGACGATCACCCCTACTACGCCCCATTCGTTCATGATCTCACCTCTTTTCAGTCTGTGGTTTTGGTGTATTCAAACAGAGCAGTGAATGGCTGATTGGTTCTATTTTGGGTTATCGCATAAATCCCAAGCATTTGTGTAGAAGAAGAATATCCTACTACACATTCTCTGTCGTTTCCGCAGTTCCGATTGTCTTCACTGTTCCAAATGACAAAAGAGAGGGAAACCACATTTTCAACATTTGGAATTTCTTTGACGTCACGCCATGATCCTGTAACGCTGCCAGAAGTGCCTTGAATTACCATCCTGTACACTGTTTTCCCATCAATCCATGTACCAATGGGCACTTCCTCTGTAGAATACTCGCCGATCCGGCTGCTCTCTGCGGAAACAGCTTTGATGCAGTAGAGCACGGCCATGTTCACAGGACGGACTTTCCCTCTGACTGGAACCGGTCTGGGGTCAACCTTCCACTCTGTATTGGGATTGTTCTGGAATACATTATTCCCGCTGCCTACTATAGCGGTGGTTATGGTGCTATCCAAGTCAAAGTTTTCCAGCTCGTTGTTTCGAAAATGGGGGAGATCATCGGGGCGGCTGGGATCTTTGGAAATTCCCATATTGCAAAGCCCGGAGGTACCATATCCATTAAGCGCCGCAACCCAGGGAACCTCTGTAGCTTCCTGCCGCTGTCCCAGTTCGGCGCTGACTTCCTCCGTGTCTCCATGATACCCACGCAGAAACAAGTTCCGCATATCCGGCACGGCAAAAGAGGTTTCTCCGTCCCCGCCGAAGTGGTTCTTCGTGCCGAACTGGCTCTCAAAGAAGCCCGCCAGCTCCGGGTAATCCTCGATCGCGTGCATCCCGCCGTCGCACACCAGATAGCCCTGGGGCGCGTTCAACCCCAAAAAGGAGATCACCGCGCCCACCGGGTTTCCGTCTCCTGCCACCGTAAAATTCAGGTATTGGGGCTGTAGGGCCCCATTCTGCCCGAACCCCGCCACCTGCCCGGTCTGGCCGGTAAGCCTGTCCTGCTTGGCGGAGAGCCTCGCCGTGATCTTTCCCCAGAGAAAATTCAATCCCAGTTCGTCCAGAAAGCCCATAGATCAGTCCTCCCCATAGGTGCCGTCCACGATGGCCTGGATGGTCGCGTTAGGGATGGCCTCGATGGTGAAGGTCTGGCCCAGGCTGTCCCAGTACCCCGGCTCCGTGTCCGTGGGGGCGACCCAGGCCCAGTTCATGCCCGTATCCTCGGCGTTGTACACGTCCCCGCCGGAGACGCCCTCAGTTGGCAGATTGTCATATGTAGCCACGCTGCCCGCGTAGCGGTAGACGGAGCCCACGGCGACGTTGATGGCCTCATTCATCTGCTGGGTGGTGGGGCGGTCCGTGAGGGCGGCCTGGGTCTCGCCCACAAAGGCGTCGTAAACCGACTGGAGCACCAGCTCCGGCTTGCCCGTGATATCCTCCCAGGCCACGCTGTCCGCCGCGCCGCCTCCCCCTTCCACGGCCCACAGGTTCATGATCCCGGCTTGGAAGGTGCTGTTGCCCTCGTTGTACACCCCCACAGAGACGGACGCGATCCAGAGCTTGCTCCGGTAGGTGAGGAATCCGTAGCAGAGGGACGCGTTCACAGGGTTAAAGGCGAACTGCCGCCGGGGGATGGTGAGGATCTGGTTGGCCTCGGGGGGCTGGTCGGCGCTGAAATAGTAGAAATTCGCCCCCCAAGGCACCCCGCCCTGCTCCATAAACGTAGCCTTCAGCTTGTTCCACAGGAACAGCAGGCCGTCCGCGTCCAGATATTGTGCCGCAGCCACTTCCCGGCCCATTTTCTGTGCTCTTGTGCTCATTTCAACAACTCCTCCATCTGTGAATTTGTGATGGGCTCCATGCCCACCATGGCCGGGGTGTAGTCTCCGGCCTCTGGCTCTACCCGGCCCGTGCGCCCGTAGAAGCTCAGCACGCCCGCCGTGCCTCCGCCCCCCTGGAAAGGCACGGAGCTTAACAGATTGTCCCCGGCGTAAAGGCCTAGACTTCCGTCCGGAGTGACGTCAAGCCGGTCGCCTTTCCGGGAAAGCTCCTGCTCCCAAAGGTCCGGAGTGGGGGGACGGGCCCTTTCTCCTGAGCTTGCGCCCTCCAGCACCGTGCCCAGCTCCGCCCATACCGTGGGCAGCACCAGCTCCCCGCCCCGCGTGCCGTAGACGCCGGCGTAGAGCCTGCGGCCCGGGTCCTCCAACACCTCCCAGGGCACGGCGCAGGCCCCGATCTCGCCTAGCAGCATGGAAACCGAGACGTCCCCGCACCGGAACACTGCCGTTGTCGAGAGCCCATCCCACTCCGGCGAGAACCCGAACCCCACCTCGTACACATTCACCGACCCGCTGGTCACCGGCTCTCTCTGCCGCACACGCAGCTGGTTCTTCTCCGCGTAAAGCTGGAACACTATACACCATCCTCTCTCTGGGCCTCCCCAGCAAATATCCAGGTGCTCAGCCGGGGATCTTCCGGCCGGATGTCCGGCAGCGCCTCCAGGCCCAGTGCCGCAAGCTCCGGATATTCCTCTGGAACGGGCCCCCCGTGGCAGAGCAGCCAGCCGCTTTCAGGCTGAGGGGCCCGCCGCCCGGTTGTCAGTTCGCCAACAGCCGGCATCCCCCCGGCCTTGCGGATGGCGGCGTCCAGGTCCTCTATGGCCCGGTCCCCTTTTTGGAGGATCCCGTCCCCCAGGGCCAGAATCTCCTCCACCCGCCGGTCCAGGCCGGAGGTGACGAAGCCATAGGCCCGCAGGCCCTCCCGGCTGCTCTGCGCCAAGCTGGGGATGTCAATCCGCAGGTCCTCCACGTCCTCCGGCAGCAGGTTCACAGCCCCCCGCTTCACCCGGAGGCGGTACAGGGGCAGGAAGCCCGGGGGAGGCTCCTGGGCCGCGCCCTCCAGCACCGCCAGCGCCGCCCGCTTCGCCTCCAGGTCCACCCGCACGCCCACAAGGTCGAAGCGGTCCCCGTGGTCCCAGCCGGGGGAGAGCAGGAGCTCATAGGGGCCGTCGCTTTTCAGCCAGCGGCCAAAGGCCAGGGCGAAGCCGCTCTGGAGGGTGGCGCTCATGCCCTCCACCGACAGGGCGAACCGGTTGCCCCACCGGCAGACGCCGCTGCCGGTCACCGGGTGGAAGGCCCCGGCGAAATCCTCCGAACTGTACCGACCCGAGGGGTCCCCCAGGCAGAAGCCATAGGAAATCACGCTGCCGCCTCCGTTTCCGTGGCCTTGATGTACGCGGGCACCCCGTCGCTGGCAAGCATGGGCAGCCAGGCCCCGTCGTTGGCGTAGTTGTAGAGGGGGGGCATTTGGAACGCGCCCACCTTCACCACGTTCTGCGTATCCTGGCCCATAATATATAGAATACGGCTTTGGGAATCGTACTCTAAAAAGCCGTTCCGGGTGATGACGCCCAGGACCTCCGTGGTATCCAGAAAGCCATACCGGGCGGCGTTTGCCAAGTCAGAGGTGAAGAGCAGGCCCGTACCCACAAAAATCAGCCACAGGTCCATCTCCCCCACATACACGGCGGCGTCCTCAAACACACGGGAGTAGACCCCCGCGTTCACCGAGACGGAAACGCTGGTCTTGCTTCCGTTTTTCTGGAGGAAAACAACACGGAACTGGCCGGAAGCGCCGGTTTTTTCCACCGCCGTCAGGGCCGCTGTCTCTGTGGCTACGGCCAGCTGCTGGCGCAATGTCTGGTCCCCGGCGGGCATTGAGGCGCTGCTCTGGATGGAGTAGAGCTTTTTTGGGGTGGAGGAGAGGGTGACATCATTGGAGAGATAGAGCAGCTCCCCCTGGGCTTTCCGCTGATACCCGGCTTTTCCGGCAGGATTTCCGGACGCATAGGGATAGATTGTTTTCGCGGCGGTCATCTGATAATCCTTGTATGTGGGGTAGGGGAGGATCTGGTTTCCCTCTTTCCATTTTAGGGAATAGGTAAATGGCACTGTCCTTGACGTGGGGGAGCCCACCCCCACCGCAATCTGATAGGCCTCCTCGAAGGCGTTATAGGACACATAGGGCACCATGTCCTCCTTGGAAATCCCGCCCAGCTCGGGCTTGTCCCAGGTGAGCCGCGTCATGGGGAGGGAGGCCGCACCAGGGGAAAAGGCGTAGTTTGTATAGATCAGCAGCTTATTGGCAAGGGCGTCGCTCTCCTTATACTGGGCGAGAAACACGCCGCCGTTCGCCATGGAAAGATAAATGCTCTGCATAGCCGGAGCATAGAGCTCGTCTGTGCCGGTGACGGGAATCTCCGTGATCGCCTTTGTGGACAGGTCCAGGCCCAGCAGCTTCCCCTGGTCAAAGGAATAGGTCCAGAGTTTGCCGTCCTGGATCACCCCGTTTGTCAGGTTGGCGGGAAGCCGCCCTGCGGCGATTTCGGTGAAATCCTCCGGCTTGGGCACGTGCTTCCCCAGCGCGGCCACCAGCTCCGGATAGTCCGCTTCGTTGACGAAGGAGCCGTCGCAGAGAAGCCACTCCGGGCCCACGTTCTGGCTGGCGGTGAACTGCACCGTGCCCACAGGAGGCGGGGTGATCTTCTCCACCTCGGCGGCCACCTGGGCGATCTTTCCGTCTAGCTCCGCCTCCTTTGCGGCGATCTGCTCCCGGGCCTCCTGCAGCCGACCCTCCACCTGGTTGTCGATGTAGTCCACCGCGTAGGCCACCTTGCCGGACAGGTCCCCCGCGGCGTCCAGGATGCCGCAGAGGTCCGGGTCCTGGCGGGTGTCGGCCACCGTGCCGGACGCCGGATCCGCATAGCAGAGCACCAGGGAATCCTCTGGAATATCCTGGCCCCTGGGCTGGCAGAGCAGCTCAATCCGCCGGACGGCCAGATCCAGATGGGCCAGCACCGCCTGCTCTCCCTCCCCCTCCAAAGGCACAAGATACCCCCGGTACTCCGCCGGATCCTCATGGGGGCCGGGCCGGTTGTGCAGGTAGTAGCCCCGGATGAACAGGGCCCCCGGAGCCAGCAGCACCCCCTGGGCCGTCCACAGGGGCCGGAAGCTGTCCGGGTTCTCATAGACGCACACCCCGGAGCCTACTATGTTCTCGAAATACCCCACGAAGTCCTCCCCGGAGTATTCCCGGTCATATTTGCCGGTGGATTCGTCCAGTACCGCGTCAAAAAAGCCGTCGTATAGCGCCATTATCTGTCCGCCTTTCTGCTGAGTTTTTCATAGATGGTGGGCTGGCCGTAGCCCAGGGTGAGCTCCTGGCTCTCCCCCTCCCGGCTGATGCCGTACCGCACCGCCGTTGCCACCGCGTCCGCCCGGATGCCCAGCCGCCGGTCCTCCACGGTGATCCTGTCCCCCAGAAGGAAGTCCCGGCCCAGCCGATAGGTGGGGTCCACCGTGCGCACCGTGGCCTGAAAGCTCTCCGCCAGGGGATTTTCCGCCAGCTTTTCCCCGCCCCGGGTGAGAAGCACCTCCGCGTATTCCTCGGGGGTAAGCCGGTCCTCGCTTCCCTCCTCCCCCCGCTGCAGGTCCCGGGCGTCTACCCAGAGCTCCCGCCGGGAAAAACCCGCCGCTTCCCCGCCGGGCTCCGCCGCCGTCAGATAAATCCGGTCCGGGCCCTCTCCCTCTCCGGCCACCAGGGCCACGTTCCGGTATCCGGCGGAGCTGCAGCTGTATTCCGCTTCCAACACGTCGTCCAGCTCTGTGGAGAACAGCACCGGGTCCCGCTGGGTCTGCCCGGCGGTGCGGTCCACCCCGGCCCGGGTCCAGAACCGCAGCTCCGGCTCTTTGGGGGAAAATTCCACCCCGAAAGCGGTGGCTCCCGCCTCGCCCAGCTCTTCGAGGGCCTCCAGCAGGGTCCCCCCGGTCTTTTGGGCCCGCAGGGCGGGAACACCATCCCCGGCGGGCTGGGGCTCCGCCATTTTCAACCCGGGCAACACCCGGGCTGGCCCGTCCCCCCGGGTGGGGTGGATGCAGGAATCGTCTACCAGCCGGGCCATGCACTCCGCCGCCGTGCCCTTGAGATCATACCGGCCCCAGAGAATCCTTCGGCCCAGAATCCCCGTGAGCAGGCTTCCCTTCACGGTGATATAGGGCCCCTCCCGGCTCTCCTGCTGCTGGATCAGCTCCACAATGCCCGCCGCGCCCTCCCGGAACCAGATGATGCGGTCCGGCTTGATCAGGCTGAGAATTTCGGGGGTGATCAGGGATTCCAGGGTAAAGCTGCCGGAGGAAAAGGCTTTCTCCTCATACACCAGAGACCGGCAGCCCTCCAGAATCCCCAGAAGCTCCAGAGCGGGAGAGTAGACTTCCATTTTAAGTTCCATCGCGGCTCCTTTCTGGGAATGTTTTTCTTCTTACAATCGGCCCTCTCCTGGGCCCAGGGGACTTTTTTCTCAGTTGCAAAAGAGATTCATCTCATTGCATGAGATTAACTATTATTCACACCCGCAAAAATTGCGCTTCTTAGGAGTTAAGGTCAAGGGCAAGACCGTGGAGCTCCGCTCCACACCACGCCACTTTTGAAAAAGTGGACAACACTTTTACCCTGGCTAACTGAAAGCGCCCACACCCAGCTTAGCAGAGTTTTCCGTAGCAAAACGTAAAGATAAACCGAGCCATGCGAGTGTTTATCTTTTAGACACTATGACGAAACTCAGCTATCTCATTTCTCCATTCGTGGCGTCATGTGCGACGAATGAAATGAGGAGTGTGTAAAAGTTTTTGAGACTTACCGAAGGTAACGTCTTAAACTTCTTTTCAAAAAGTTTGTGGGGTGTGGGGGAGGCAATCGCCGGTGGCGATTTCCCGTCGCCGACCGAGGCGGCAGCTGAGACAGCCCCACGACCTTTATTCGACCTCAAGATAGAGGGGGGTATAGAAGAGGGTGACGGCCATAGAGAGGCGCTGATCGGGGTTGGCGCACTCCAGGGCCAGCAGGTTCCGCCCGGGCAGAAGCTGGATCCACTCCCCGCCGAAGTCCCGATAGCGGATCAGGTTTTCCGGCTCTCCCTGGGCGGGATAAAGGGTCATGCGCTTTTCCCCCGGCAGGGTGGAGATTTCCAGCAGCTCCCCCTTGTGGAAAGCGCGGTTCACCCCGATGTATTTTCCGGAGGTCAGGTTCCGGATTCGGGGATTCTCCACCGTGCCGGAAAACCGCAGCCGAGCGGTGATTCCCGTCTGGAATCCGCCGGTGTTGTTGGTCTCCGCCGTGTAGGCCCGGTTCTGGGATCCCATCACTAAGGGGGCCTCCTGGCCGAAATTGGTGGGGAACCGGAACAGCTTGCCGGTGGAATCAAAGGCCACGGCCATGTCCGTCCGGTCGGAGAACAGGGGGAACGGGCAGGTGGCCTGCAGCAGGAACTTCCGGACTTTCTCGTTGTTCTGCCTGTACTCCGGGGGGTACTGGATGGAGGAATCCGGCCGGAACTGGATTTTCTTCCCCTCGTACTCCAGGATGTAGTCCTCCACCGGAGAGAAGAAGGCGTTGAGAAAGGCGCAGCGCTCCCGGAGATCGCCGGTTCCGCCGTCCAGCACCCAGCCCACGATGGACAGAGCCCGGGTGCCCACGATGGTGTCCACAATGGTGCTGCCTACCTGATTCAGGTGCCGGTACTCCTGGTGCTGGCCGGGGACCTGTCCCCAGTCCACCGTGCCCAGCCAATAGCCCCCGGCGTCCCCCTGGCGGAGAGTCAGTTCTCCCCGGCCCGCCAGAGACCGGATGGTGATTTCCCGCTTCATGCCGCCTCCTTATACAAATCCCAGAGCCATCTGCTGGCTGGTTTTCTTCCACTCCCGGGCGGCCTGCACCGGATCCACCGCCACAGGGGAGTTGATAATGATCGTGGTGCCGCCCAGGGAGGAAGCGCCCTCGCCGGAGGATTTTCCAGCGCCGGAGGATGCGCCCTCCCAGCCCACAGGCCTGGGGGAGAAGTCGATGTTCATCGGATCTGTGCGCAGAGCGTCCATCACCTGGGCGCTTACGTCCTCCACGGCCCGGACGGCCTTGTAGCCGTTTTTCTCCACGCCTTTCGCGGATCCCTCCATCAGCATATTAAAGGCCCATTCCGCTTTTTTGGAGGGGGAGTGGATGCCGAAGAAGTTCAGCACGCCGTCCCAGATACTCTGCACCCAGCCGGAGATGTTGTCCCAAAGCCAGCCCGCCAAGCCCGTGATGCCGCTCCACAGGCCCTTGACGATGTTCCCGCCGATGTCGCTGAACACCTGCCAGGCGTTGGAGAAGAACCCGGTGATGGTGTCCCAGATACCGGAGAAGAACTCGCCCACGCCGCTCCACGCGCTGGTGATGGCCTCCCAGGCCTGGGAGAACAGGTTCCCGAACCAGTCCGCCACGCCCTGGAAAATGCCGGTGATGCCGTCCCAGATGCCCTGGAAGAAGCCGGTAGCGGCCTCCCAGACCCCGGTGACGGCGCTCCACGCGGCCGAGAAGAAGCCCCCCAGCACGTCCGCAACGGCGGAGAAAACCCCTTGGATTCCATCCCAGACCCCGGAGAAGAAGCCTACCGCCGCCTCCCACACGCCGGAGATCAGGTCCCAGGCGGCGGAAAAGGCGTCGCTCAGGAAGCTGGTCACCGCCTCAAAGGCGCTGTGGATGCCGTCGGCGATGCCGCCAAAGAACCCCAGCACCGCGTCCCAAACGGATTTGATGGCGTCCCAGGCTGCGGAGAAAATGCTCCCGAACCACTCCGCCACGCCCTGGAAGATGT
This sequence comes from Acutalibacter sp. 1XD8-33, assembly GCF_003612555.1. Lineage (GTDB taxonomy): Bacteria > Bacillota > Clostridia > Oscillospirales > Acutalibacteraceae > Acutalibacter. Next base: position 23,767 of record NZ_RAZF01000010.1, on the reverse strand, counting down.
CCACAATGCCGTCCCAGATGCCCTGGAAGAACGCCACAATCGCCCCCCAAGCGTCCTGCACCGCTTGTCCAGCGGCGGAAAACACGTCAGAAAACCACTGGCCAACATTCTGGAAAATGTTCACGATGCCGTCCCAGACCCCTTGGAAAAAGTCCACAATCCCCACCCAAGCGGCTTGTATGGCCTCGCCCGCCGCCTGGAAAAAGCTGACAATGGCCTCCCAGATAGCCTGGACGGCCTCCCGGAACTCCTCGCAGTTGTTCCAGAGATAGATCAGGGCCCCCACAATGGCCGTAATCACGGCAATGACGGGGTGGGCGGTGATCAAGGAAAACAGGCCTTGGATGCCGGACATCAAGGTTTTCCCGATATCCAGGATATTTCCTATCCCGCTTGTGACTGCGCTTACGATCTTCCCGACCACGTCAAGAATGCCGCTTGCCACATCAATGATCTTTGTGATATGGGGGAAAAGCAGGGCGATGGCCGCAACAAAAGCCGGGGTATTGGTGGTGATTCCCTCCACCAGCTTGGCAATAATCTCCATGCCCACAGCGGCAATCAAGGGCCAGTTCTCCATCACCGCGTTGGCGAGGGCTTCCAGCAGGACGATGGCCCCGTCGATAATGGCCGGAGCGTTCTCGGCAATGGCCAGGGCGATATTCCGCACCGTACTGGAGGCCATTTCCATAATCTTGTCCTTGTTCTCCACCAGCCCCCGGCCAATGGCCCCCAGGATGTCTATGCCCACGGTGAACAAAGATTCGTGATAACTGAGAAAGGCGTTGGCAATCAGGGGGATGAACTGCCCGATATTTTCGGAGATCAGATCTCCGGCTTGGCTGAACCCTTGGAAGATGGTATCTACCATCCCCATGCCGAACTGCACCAGCTCTTCCCCGTGCTCTCCCAGCCAAGTGCCTACGCCGGTGATCAGGATGTTGATGATCTCTCCAGCCGCCGCCAGGATTTCATCGCCGCTGTCCAAAATGCCGTTCGCTAGGGATTCCACAAACTGCCAGCTTACCTTGACAAATTCAGGCGCTTTTTCCGCGAGGAATTTTGTGGCCTGGGTGACGATGCCCGTCAGCGCGGAGAAAAAGCCCTTTGTCCCGCCGCTCTGGAAGCCCTTTGTCAGCTGCTCCATGGCCTTTGTGCCGAACTGGGCAAACTCTCGCAGGGTGGGGTTCAAGGCGTCGGAAATCGAAATCTGTAAGCTCTCCAGGGCGCTTTTAAAGAGCTTCATGTCCCCGGCCAGATTGTCCATCATGGTGGCAGCCATTTTCCCAGCCGCACCGTTGCACTCAATCAGACTGGATGTCAACTTCTGAACATCTGCATTGCTGGCATTCATCATTGCCATCCAGGCGGTTCCCGCTTCTTCTCCGGCAATCTTCTTCGCGTAATTTTCCTGTTCCTGGACTGTGAGTTCTTTCCATGCCTCCCGGCTTTCCATTAACACAGAGTTCAGGTCTCTTGCGCTACCATCTGCGTTATAAAACTCCACGCCAAGTTTTTCCGTGAGTATGCCCAGTGCTCCAAGGCTTTTAGAACTTGCGCCCGCGTCTGTGGCAATACGGTTCATGATAGACCGTAGCGCCGTGCCGCCCTGGGATGCCTTGATACCGCTGTTCGCCATCAGCCCGATGGCCAACGCGGTATCTTCTATTGAATACCCTAACGTGCCCGCAACAGGAGCTACATACTTGAATGTTTCTCCCATCATGTCGACATTTGTATTGGCGTTACTGGCCGCTACGGCCAGCACATCGGCAAAATGGCTTGCATTAGGGACTTCCTTTTCAAATCCATTTACAAGGACCTTTGTTGTCCCATCCGCCGACAGGCCAAAAGCCGTCATAGCGTCGGTAACAATATCAGAGGTCCTTGCCAAGTCCTCTCCAGAGGCCGCAGCTAGGTTCATGATGCCCTCGATGCCCCCCAGCATGTCCCCGGTTTTCCAGCCCGCCATGGCCATGTAGTTAAAGGCCTCCGCCGCCTCCGAGGCGCTGAACTGGGTGGAAGCGCCCATCTCAATGGCCTTGTTCCGCAGGGCTTTGAAGTCCTCCCCTGTGGCCCCGGACACCGCCGAAACCTGGGACATGGCCGCGTCGAAGTCCATCCCCGCCTTGACCGCAGTCCCCCCGAACCCAGCCACGGCGGTGGAGGCCGCCATAAAGCCCTTCACCCCGGACATCACTACATCGCCCGTCTTTTTGCCCACGGTCTCCACGGCCTGAAAGCCCTCCACAGCGGGCTTGAAAAAGCTCTCCGCGCCGGAAAGGCCCTTTTTCAGGCTGGAGGCAAAGCCGGAAAACTTTCCCGAGGCGTTTTTCAGCCCCGCGTCGAATTCGCTTGCGTCCAGGGATATTTTCGCGCTCAGATTAAATAAGTCCAAAAAGGGCCTCCTTTCCCTTAAATACAATTTCGGAAGCCCCTCTCGGCTCTTCCCGGGGACCTCTTACCCCGGGGGCAGTGCTGCTATTTTTTCTCTGATATGGTCCACGATCTCCTCCCGCGTGCGCTCCTCCCTGGGGGCGGGAGCCTCCTGGTCCAGAATTCTCTGGGCCCAGCGCACAGACAGGACCTTCCCCGCCTTGCCATTGGTGAGGAAGGCGGCGGAAACCGCCGTGTTTTCCTCCACAGCCTGGAGGGCGTCCGTCACATACACCCGGAAGGAGAGCTCTTCCAGCTCCCGGCGGATCAGGACGGGCAGCACCGCCAGATATCCCCGGGCCGTCAGCCGGGGGGCGCTGCAGATGGCCCGGAGGGTTCTTTCTTCCCCCGCCCCAGAAACGATTTGAAAAAACCCAGCAGCTCTTCATCCTGGAACACCTCCCGAAGCTGGGAGAAGGTCTCCCGCACGGGCTGGGCCGCAATCTCCTGGGGAGTTTTTTCGTTCAGCACAGAGAGAATGCCGTACACGTCCGCCCGGTGGGTGTTCAGCAGAATGGGGATCGCCTCGCCCAGCCGGTCCATAATCAGCACATATTGGCCGTAAAGGTTCACCTCTTCCAGGTTCACCACCTTGCCGATGGCCGCCACAAACTCCTGGTCCGTGGTGATGTGGGTGATGTAGGGGGTCAGGCGGCACAGGGCGTCCATAGCCCCGTCGGTGCTCAGCTGCGACAGCTTCATTTAGGCTACCTCCTCTCCCGTGCCGGGCTCTCCGCCGGTCTCCGAACCGGGAACCGGGCCCGTACTGTAGAACTCCATGGGCATCCGGTCCTGCTCCTTGATGGACACATGGCCGGTCAGCTCCATAGAGACCTGCCCCTTGCCGTTTTTGGTGGTCTGCAGAGAGAAGCCCCCGGTGGACAGGGCGTTGATCAGCCGGATGGCAACCATGCCCTCGTCGGCCCGGTCCCCGACCCACCACACGTCGGAAAAGTCCGTGAGCTTCACGCTTCTGCGGGGGGTGATTTTGCCGGTTTCCGGATCAATGTCTGCCGCGCCCAGAGACAGCCGGATGGATTCCGCTGACGTGCCCAGAGAGGTGAAGCCCATTTTGCAGTCCCAGCCGTCCAGGTGCTTGAACTCCATCATGTTGTTGGGGGCGTTGTCCACGTCCTCCGCGAAATCGCTGTAGGTGGGCACGCAAGAGGGGTTGATCCCGCCGGAGGTGGCGCAGATCAGGTCTTTGTCCTCAAAAGCCCCATCGGCGGGGTCGAACTTTTTCAGCAGGATTCCCGCGTCCAGCTGGAGGCCGTCGAAGGTATCCTTGGGAATCACTGTAAACTTTCCCATTTCGTACTCCTTTCAATTTTTCGTAAGGTATTCCGCCGTTACGTTCAGATACCGGCGCTTGATGTTGGGGGAGGCCTCGTCCCGGAGAGACTGGCACCAGGGGGCCCCTCGTTTCAGCCAGATATAGCCCCCGTCGCAGGGAAGGATTTTGCCTCCCAGGCCGATGCCCCGGGAAAGCTCCTCCGCCTTGCCGTTGGGGATTTTTTCGGATTCGGTGTAAAACCACAGGTTTACCGTCATGCCCACCTCTCCCCCGTCCCAGGCGCTGGTGATCAGCTCATAGGTGAGATAGGGCAGCTCCGCGTCCTCGGGGACGCTGGCGGCGGCATAAGCCGTCATGCCGAAGGAGGAGAAGAACCCGTGCAGGGCGGCGGCTTTGGTCATCGGGGCAGCTCCCATTCCTCCGCCGTCACCTGGGAAAACTGGAACGTGGCCCGCTTGGGCGTCTTAACGTCATCTCCGTCGCTGGTACAGCGGAAGATCTTGCCATCGGACAGCCGGCGGAACACGTCGTGGTACTCCAGCTTGGCGTTGGGCTCGCAGGTCACTGTGTAAAGACTGGTAACACCCTGTTTCTCTGCCGTCCGGGCCTGCATGGAGGTGTCACAGACCACAGCAGCCTTGAACTCCGCCCCATCCGCCCAGTTTGTAATAAAACCGCCCTCGCCGTCCGGTACGCGCTTTTTCTCAATCAGCTGGCAGGGCTCCATGTACTCTTGTAAAAGGCTCATTCTGTGGCCCTCCTGTTCCAGTCCGTTGCCGCTTCTTCATAGCCATCGTGGATGACGTGAAATCCATCAATGTCTCGCCGAAACTCCGATTTATATGTTTTTGAAGTTGTTGCACCACATTTCGAGCAAGAAACGCTGTGAAGTTGCGAAAACAGGCCACAATGGTCTACAGAATTAGAACTGGTTTTCACAACTGCCTTGCCGCCACAAAACGGGCAAGATTTCAATTCCACCATCAAATTCCCCTCAACTTTCTATACGGGTTCAGCCGTTCCCGGAACGCCGTCTGCCAGCCGCCTGAGCCGGTGCTGTCCCCTGCGCCGCTGGCCTTGCTATAGCTGTAGCCGCCGAAGCTCTCGCTGGTGTAAGGGCTTTCAATGACCGCGCCGTACTTCTTCTGCCATGCGGCAATCTCCTCGGCAAGCTCCACCACGGCACGGGGCACTGCCAGCGCCCAGACCGCCCCCCGGAAGGCCTCATCCTGCAAAAGCTCCATGGCCGGGCCGTACCGGTGCAAGCCGTCGTTGAACAAGCTGCCGCAGATGCGGAAATACTGGCCCTCCTGGAGGAAGGGCAGCGCGATGCCGCCGTCCTGGATGGTGTAGCTGCCCGGATGCACGCCGCCCGGCACAAGAAACCAGTTTTTGGTTTCTCTCAGAACCTGTTCGAGCATTCCGCCGCCCTCCTTCCTCACTTACCGGCGGAGGCCTTTGCGGACGCGGCCGCAAGGGTGGTTCCGCTGCCGATGACGCCCTTGACCACCCCCGGCGCGTACTCCACCAGAATCTGGACGCCGCTCATCACCAGGCTCTCAATCTGGGCCCGCTCCTTGTTGGGGTAGCCACTGTTGATGCCCACAAGGCCCAGCTCCTCCGCCGTAAGACCAAAGGAGGACGCCACGTCCCCGCCCATGGTCAGATAGTACAGAATAAAGTTCTCCTTTGCCGTGGCCACAAAGGTCCCCTCGGTAATCCGGGAGGAGATGATCACCGTGCCCAGGCCCAGAAAATCCTCGATATAGTTCATGCCAAAGGCGGTCTGGGTGGTGATGTTGGCAGTGGCCAGATAGCGGGAAATGTCCAGGGGGTTGAGGAAATACACCGCCTGGGTGGTGTCGTCCTCAAACTTCACCTGCAGCTGGCCCCACGCGGCGGCCAGCGCCGCCTGGAGGCTGTCCCCGGCAACCGGGGTGGAATCCTGGATCGTGCCGTTGAGAAAGTCGAACAGGCTCTTTCTAACGCTGACCTGCACATCCTTCAGCAGAGCCGCGTCCGTATCCCGGACGGCGGCGTCATAGCCGGACTTCTTGATGGCCTCGGCGCTGGCGGCCTTTCTCCATTTCTTCAGGGTGATCTCGCCGATGGGCTTTTTCTCGGTTTTGTACTGGCTCAGAGGGATGATCTCGCCCTCGGCCACGTTGCCGTCCTGGAGCTCTCCGGTGGTGGTGTAGTAATACATGGTGGTCCCCTCCATCATGGGGATCCTCCGGGTTACCCCCAGCACCTCCATCAGCTTCGCCAGGCTTGTGTGCTCGAACTGATAGACAAAATCCACCTCTCGGGCCCGCTTCATATCCTCCTGGGTGATCAGTTTTTCTTCCGCTGTAGTGACTACGTTAGGCATTCTTTACTCCTTTCCTTTTATGCCGAAGAGATCCAGGTTCCGGGCCATGGCCCGCTGCCGCTCTCCGGTGTCCTTGATTGCCAGAATCTGTTCCTTGGTCATGGTGCGCCCGCCGCCGGCTCCGTCCGGGGGCGTGGAGATCTGGGCTCCCTGGATCTCCCGCGTCTCGATAAAGTCCGCCCATTCCTCCTTGAGGGATTTCAGCCGGTCCTTGGCGTCGGCGACCTCACCCTTTTCGTTGAGCTCCACGCCGTCCACGTCGCTGACCCTGAGAACGGATTCCAGCCGCTTCTCGCTGATTCCCGCCGCTTTCAGCAGCGCCCGATAGGCGGCTTCCTTGGCGGCGTGGGCGTCCTTTTGGGACTGCTGGGCCTTATATGCCTCGAAATCCTCCTTGATCGCCTTGTACTTCAGCTCCCACTTGTCGTTCTTTGACGCGGAGAGCTCCGTCTGGGCCGCTTCCAGCTCCTTTTGGACGTCGGCCAGCTTCCCGGCGGTCTCCTTGTACGTATCGATTTCCTCCCGCAGAGCGTTCACGGAGGCCACATGGCCGTCGATGATTTTCTCCACAGCGTCGCTCATATGTTCCTTGTCCACCCCGGCGGCGGAAAGAATCTCCCGTACCTGTGCTTTTGTCAGTGCCATAAAAAATTAACTCCTTTTTCCCGGCGGCAGTCTCTGCCGTTCGTTAATCTATAAAACCGCGTTCTCTGCGGGTTTTACCAAATAAAAAGAGCGCGGCCGCAGGCCCACTCAGGGGTCCACAGCCACGCTCGGCTCTTCCGGAAAACCGCTTATTTCCGGGAATCTGGTTTCTTCGCGAAAAACAAAAAAGGGGCCAACAGCGGAACTGCTTCCGTTATTGACCCCTCTCGGCCCTTCCCGCCCAACGCTTAGGGCGGGGAATTTTTATTATATTGTAAGTATAGTTTACCATAAACTTCCCTTAAAGTCAAGGGTTTTCCGGAATTTCCTCCGCCTTTTTCACTTCCTCCCGGCGCACCCGCAGCAGGCGCACTCCGCCCTTGACCGGGACCAGCTCCACCCGGTCCCCATGGCGGAGAACCATTTCCAGCGTTTGGAGCTGTTCCGACGTCAAGCGGCTATTTCCCATGAAGCTCCCCCTTGATAATGGATTCATACTCTTTGGCGTGGCCGGCCACGGCGGGCTTAAGGTAGGGCTGGGCCCGCTGGCCATGGGTCAGGTGCCAGTTGCCTTTGGCATCCTGGTAGACCCAGGGATCCTGCCTGCCGCCGGGATAGTATTTGCCGGTGCCCAGCTCCACATAGGCGGCGTATTCGGAGTTGGAGCCGATGTAAACCGCCTGTTCTCCCGGCTCCACCTGATGGGAGATGGAGTTGTGCAGATTGCCTGTGTCCACGGGGCACATCTTCTTCGCGTACTCTTCCCCTTTGAGTCCGCATTTCTCCAACGCCCGCAGCACGGCGGCCTCCATCCCGGCCCGGAATTCGGCGCTGTTGTCGGTGATTTCAACGTTCATTTCTTCCCCCTTTCCTCCTTCCTTTGTTGCTGTGCCAGCTTTTTCAGAGCTTCGTACTTATGCGGGGCCCGATATTTCATCTGCTGGAACGCCCGGAACGTCTTAGGCGCTTTTCTGCCCAGAAGCTCCACATAGTGATTGTACTGCCTCTGATCGGCGGACGCGTTCTTGCCCATCTTCTGGTATGTTTCCCACATATACCGGTTTTCCGCCTTTTTCCAGGCCTCCCACTGGGCGTAGGTCATGTCGGGGATCACGATGTTCTCCTCGGCCTCCGGGTCGCGGGCGCGGCGTATGGGGTTTGGGGGAAACGGCGCGTCCCGCACCTCTGCCGTCAGGGTGCACCGGCAGTTGTACACATTGGAGGGATTGGCGTTAGGGTCCCCCGGATACATGATATCCCCCAGCTCAGAGTGGAAGGGCTTGTCCCGGTCCTGGGTCTGGCCGTCCAGCAGGCGGTGGGCGTGGCGGGTGCGGTTGTCCAGGGTTGCCAGCCATTGCTTCTTGAGCCGGATCCCCATGTCCTCGGCGGCGGCGTAGCTGTCCATGCGTCCGGCGTTCTGGGCCCCGGTCACGGCGGTCCGCGCGGCCCGGATGGCGCTTGTGCGGTTCATGTTGGGAATATTGGTCTGAAGCCGGTCGGCCAGGTACTTGATGCTCTCCCCCTGTAGAATCCCGCTGGTAATTTGGGCGGTGATCTGCTGCTTGCCCCATTTCAGATCAATACCGCGCTTCACCGCCCGCTTTGCCGGATAATACGGCATAAGGTCCGGCCGCTCCACGATCAGGCGCTTCACGGTCTGTTCGTCCCACAGGTCAAAGCCAACATTCGCCCCAACCTGGCTCTCAATGGTGTAGGCCGCATAGTTGCGGTTGAGGGAGTAAATGGCAGGGGTCCGGTCATTTATATATGCGGAGGCAACTTCATTTGCGTCCGTCATTCGCTCCGCCACCCGGTCCCGCAGGGCCTCAAACCGTTTCCCACGCCCGATTTGCGCCAGCCGCCATTGGGTGTACTGCTGCCGGGTGATTTTCCCCTCCTGCAAAAGCTGGAGCTGTTCTGCGTCCCGCTCCTTAAACCGCTCGAAGTAGACGTCGATTTTCTCTTGCAGCTCCTTAGCGGCATTTTTGTATTCGGCTGCGATGCGGGATTCCAGGGCGGCAAGCTCGCGGTCGGTGCGGGAATGGGCCAGGTCAGGTTTGCGTTTCATTAGGCTCTTCCAGATTGCTTATAATATTTTTGAGCGATTGGGATGCCGCCTCCGAAAAGGTCGCGTCGAGAACGACATCGTTCTTGTCCGCAACGAACAGTCCTTCCCCTCCGATTGGCTTTAGTCCGCATTTCCCATCAAACAGACCGTAAACAATGAATTTCTCTCCCGTCGGTTTGTAAATTACAATATCTTTAGGTCGAAAATCGCTCATCATTCCTCACCCCTTATAATCGCCAGCGCTTCCTCCCGCGTCACGCCGATGGAGGTGGTCAGAATCCGCACGGCCTGCCCTTCCGTGATGTCGCCGCTTTTCAGCCCCTTGATCACCGTGATCAGGCTGGATGTCTGGGACCCGTTCAGGGTTTTGCCGGTGGCCTCTTCCGCCGCCTCTATGGCCTCCCCGGCGGTAGGGGTGTCCTCTCCGGACTCCTCCTGCCGGGAGGGCTCCGGGGCAAAGCGCTCCAACTCCTCCGCCTCCATCTGGGCCAGGAGGTTCTTCACCTTGTCCCCGTCCCCCCAGAGAATCAGCAGCTTTTCCGTGATATAGGTGCGGGGAAGGAAATCCGCCCCCATCAGAATGGTTTGGGTCTCCTCCTGGGTGTTGATAATCTTGCTGCGGGTATAGCTGGGCTCGTCCTCAATGCCCGCCAGCTCCAGAATGCCCAGCAGGAACCGGGTCACCTGGGTTTCGAAATGATCCGCCCGCAGGTCCATGGGCACATACATGGCCCGGATGGCCGTGGCGGTCTGGTTTCCGGCCAGCACGGCGGACACGTCAAAAATCTGAAAGTCCGTATAGAGCCGCTTTTCCAGCCGGGAAATAGCCGCGTCGTTGCCCTGCACCGGGGCTTCTATGGAGTGGGGCTGGGCAGTCGCTCCCTGGTCGCCCTCCGCGTGGAGCACATGGGTCCTCTTCACCTGCTGGATAAACTGGGCGTCGTCCAGGTCGTCCATGCCCTCGCAGTTCACCAGCACCCAATAGATCAGGTTCCCCTCGTCCACGTTGTTCACCATGCCGGAGGTCACCAGGTCCAGGGCGTCCACGGTGTTCCGCTTGCCGCAGAGATAGGACCGGCTCTTCTTGTTGTTTTTCAGGGGGACGATGGGAAATCCCGGGTAGTTCTCCCCGGCCACAATTCTGGAACCGTCCGCCGGAGAGGTGGAGGTCAGCAGCTTATAGGGCCGCTTTCTCTCATAGACCTGGATATCCTCCCCCTTGCGCTGGATATAATCCGTGTAGCCGTCGGGCTCGTAGAGGGTGAACCGCCGGGGCTTTTCCGGGTCCACCTGCCAGAAGCGGATCCCCGCTTTCATGGCCCCGTCCTCCTCGTCCTCCAGGGGGGCGTATTCCAGCACCCCGAACACGTCCACATGGTCCAGATTCCAGAAGCCGTAGGCCGCGCCCTCGATCAGAGCGGTTTGCCCCGCCTCCATCAGCTGCTGGTCCAGGGGCATGGTCTTTTTCCCCAGCCTGCCCTTGGTGTTTTCCTGGGTGAAGGAAACCCCGTTGCCCAGCAGATAGCCGCAGAGCTGGTCCACCGCGAAGGTGAAAAATCCGCTGGCGATTTTATGATTGGCCGCGTACAGGTCCCGGTGGGCGAGGCCGTGGGCGTCGTAGAGCAGCTTTTCATACCGGGCGATGGTGGGGTTTTCCTGCTCATAATATTTCCGGGCGCTCCGGGCCGTCTGATAGCGGCGGCTCTGCCTGTGCTCCTCCACCGCCTGCCGGACAAACTCCATCCGGCTGGCCTCATCTTGCCCGCAGGCAAGCAGGTCCTGATAGGTTCTGATACTGGGTCGCCTCCTTTTTTCTCTCTTTTGGGATGGGCTCTAAACCGCCGGGCCGGACCGCCGGACCAGCTTCTGCGTCCGGACGAAATACCGGACCGCGTCCATACAGTGGTCGCCGGACTTCAGGGGGGCGTCCTCCCCCCGGGCCGCCGCCCCGCTGTCCCACACGTAGCCGGGGAACTCCCGGATGGTGTTTTCGCATTGGGGCGCGAAGGCCAGCAGATCATTCTGCAGCAGCACTCCCACGTCGTCCAGGCCCTCCAGGACCCGGTTGTCCCCGTCCCGCACATGATACCCCACTCGGCGCAGCTGGACCTTCAAGGGGGCGGCGGACGGGTCCACAATCACCGCCCTGGGGGAGATTCCGTCCAGCATCCGCCGCAGGCCCTCCACATGCTCGGCGGTGGTCCTCTGCCGCATGGCCTCCGCCCCGGAGTAGTAGTACTCCCCCAGGCAGATCCAGCGGGCGGAGTCCGCCTGCTTCCGCCAGAGGAGGAACACCGTGGCGTTCTGAATGCCGAAGTCCGTGGAAACATACCAGGGGCCCTCTGTGGGGGGGATTTCCTCCAACACATGGCGGTCCGGGTCGAACATGGGGTAGATTCTGCCCTCGGCGGCTACCCAGAGCCCCTTCACGTAGCGGTCGTGGAACACCCCGGTATAGGTGCGCTGATAGCGGTCCCGGATTTTCTGGGAAAGGGCCGGGTTGTCCGTCAGGTCGAAGTGCAGATACAGGGCGTTATGCTTCTCCCGCTGGTCGATCCACTCTGTTTTGAACCAGTGGTTGGGGGGGCCGGGGTTGCAGGAAAACCAGATCCTGGACCCCTCCACAGAGCACCGGGCCACGGCCTGATTCACAAAGCTCTCGGGCATCAGCACCACTTCGTCCAGCATGGCCCCGGCCAGAGTGCGGCCCTGGACCAACATGAAAGCGGCCTCGTCCTTTCCGCCGAACACCTCGAACCAGTTCACCCGGCGGCCCCGGCGGACTTCCAGAATTTTCTGGGACCGCCGCCAGCGCAGGGTGTACCGGCTTTTCGCGTAGCTCATGGACAAATAGGGGACCACGATGTTTTTCACGGCGCTGTCCACGGTTTTCCCGCAGATCCCCAGCCTCTGGCCGGAGAACTCCCTCATGGCCCAGTCGATAAAGGCCACGGCCATCAGAGAGGTTTTGCCCGACCGCACCGCTCCGTCGCAGATGAGAACCTCGTAGGAGCTGTGGGGGAAGGCCAGAATTTTCTTTTGCTTATCGCTAATCATCGCTTTCCAGCCTCTCCCCCAGCTCCCGCAGGCTCCGGCTCAGACCGTCCTCTTCGGCCTCCTCCTTGGGCCCGCCGCCGAATGCGGTGTACTTGTCTATGAGGATGGCCATGGTGGTGGCGATCTGCTGTGGGGTAGTTTTGGCGTAGCGCTCTGGCTTTTTCAGCTCCCCCAGGCAGATCCCCAGCACCTTACACACGTCGTCCCGCTGGCTTTCCATGTAGTCCAGAATGTCCGCCGTGTTCTGCTCTTTTTTCTGCTCCGCTTTTTCCCGCATATGGGGATCCCCGAGAACAACCCGCTTTACAGTGGTGTCCGCTACCCCGTGCATTTTCGCGACGGCGTTGTAGCTGCCCAGCTGCACATAATCCGCAATGATCCGCTTTTTCTTTTTGTCGGTCAGCCTTTGGGCCACATTCTCGCCGCCTTTCCCACAGGAAAGATCTACTCTGCCAGTGAAATCCTGCCCCCGGTGAAGGAGACGTCCTTCAGGAGCACGTCGGGGAAGGTGACGATCTCGCCCTCCTCCAGCTGAATCGCCAGCTCGAATCGGTCTACGGGGAACAGATTCGGGGACTTGCGTTCCAGCTTCATCAGACGGCCGGTGTAGTCTTTGTAGGACACTTTCATTTCAGATTCCTCCATTTTCTGGTTGTCTTTTTTCATAGCTTCTTCCAGGCCCTGCAAGGTCCGCCTCACAACTTCCACAACAGCGGGAATCTCCCGGAAATTATTCCCGGAATGGGGCCCGAACTCGCAGCAGCAGCAATTTGTGCTTTGGTTCTCCATTTTTGATTTGCCTCCTATTCTTTGACGTTCACCTGATGCTTCACCCGGTCCCGCTCCTCGGCGCGCTTGGCGTTGTTCCAGCGGTCGGTGGTGCCTACCAGATAGCCGGTAATGCGCCGGATCCGCTCAAAGCCTACGCCCTCGCCAGGCAGCTTCGGTTTTTCCATCCTGCCACCTCCTCCCTTGGGACAGTCCACAGGTGTCTGATCTGCCTGTCCGCCAGCCCCAGGGCCCATGCCATGATCTGAATAATTCCTCATCCTCTTTCAAAATCAGGTCGTCTATAGGTCACATCCTGTTTTTTTGTCTGTATCGCAGGGCACACTTTGGATCTGCCTGCCCAGAGGGATTTCGCAGACGCGGGCACTTTGGATCTGCCCTATCATTTGGGTCAATCTTTGGTTATGCTCCATCTGGGCGGCCTGCAGCTTCATTCTGAAATTTGCCTGAGACAGCTCCCACAATCGGGAATCTGCGCCATTGCAGCAGTTTTGCAATGCATACCAGCTGCGTTCCTCGGGGATTGTATTGCAAAGCCCTGCCGCGCCCGTCATTTGCTGCTCCACAGTCCTTCTTTTGCTAATCCATTCCAAAGAGCCGTCGCCGTTAAGTCTGAGCCCGTCTAAGCCCCACCAAAGAATCAGGATATATGGTTCCTCCCGTTCCTGCCAAAGGGCCTCGCATACAGTGGCAAGGCGCTCCATATACTCAGGTGAGGAAAACTGCGGAGGCTGGTCCTCCTGACCGCTGTTCCTGTCCTGGGCCGCTGCAGTCAAGAGAAACAGAACATATAGGACTACAAAAATGGCGGATAATACGGCGGCTATGTACCACATTCGTTTCCCTTCTCCCGCCGGTCCCCGAGAAAAACCCCCACAAAATACTGCTGGCCCTTGCCGGTGACTTTCGGGGTTTTGCTTACGCTCACATGGCCGTCGGCGTGGGTGACGCTGGTCTCCTTGATCTCGAAAAGCCTCATCTCCATGGCCCGCTGTGTGGGCATGTTGTAGTCCGATCCCGCCCGGCGGATCAGATACCCGTTGTCCCGCATCCAGGCGAAAAGCCGGTTCTGGCCCGTCTGCACCCCGTTCTGCCTCAGCAGCTTAGCCAGCTCCCCCACAAGGATGGAGGTGTTGGAGGCCGCCACCGAATCCGCGAACAGCACCTTGGGCCGGTCCTCTTCCACCTTCGCGGACAGGGCCCTGGACCGCGCCCGCTCCCGCTTCACCTCCTGCAAAAGGCGGATGGCCGTGTCCGGGTCCCCCAGCATGGCCTCTATGGTGGATTCCGTGGCGTAGAGCCCGTGGCGGCGGATACTGGGGATCACATCATGAGTAATCCACCGCTTGAAGGCCTTGCTCTCCGGCTTACGGCTGCCCAGCACCAGGGAGTAAAGGCCGGGCTCGTTGACAATGGACATTTTCTGGGAGCCGCCGGGGGTGTCGGTTGAAGCGACGCCCTTTTCATCCTCATCCAGACGGGTCATGGCGTCCCTTCCGTTCTTGATTTCCAGCGCCGCGCACACGTCCGCCGCCACAAACCAGGGCTCCCCATCCCGGAGAAAGGCTCGCATCTGGCCGAACCGAGGGTCCTGATAAATCTGCATCTCATTCATTTCCATTTTCCTTTACCTTTTGATTTCTGAGCCGGGCTGTCATTCAGGGCTTTCATGCTTTCCGCCTGTGCTTCCCTTATGTCCCGCGCCCCCCGGTCATGCCCGGAAGGGCCCACATATCCCGCGCGGGCAGGGATTTGCACCCCGCATCTGCTCATGCAATTCGCCTGCGTTTTCGCACAAAGCTCTTGTGTTCAAGCGCTCCGCCGGATTCGAACCGGAATTGCAAGTTTTACAAAACGCAGAAAATTATGCGTCTACCTATTCCGCCACCGCACATATTTGCCAGATACTCTCCCTCTCGACCTCTCCGGCACTGCGCACTCCCTACCAGGCGGCCGCCCTTCACCACACCGTGCGCGTCCCATATGCCGTGATTGCAGATTAGCGGCTCGCGACCCGCCCGCTCTGCACAGCGTCCACGGCCAGGGACTTGAACCCTGCAGGGAGCTGCCCCGGCAACCTGCGCCGTGAATATTATGTGGCTTGGCACAAAGCCTGACGTGCGCTTATTGTACAATTATCACACGCCCTTGTTCTTCTTCCGGAGTTCAGCAATTATCGCGCTTAACTGCTTTTCCTCTTTCCGATTATCCAAGACCACACTGGTGCCAGCCATAGGCTCATGCGCCAAATGGCCCGCATATCGTGTACGCATCTTGCAGCGGCGTACCGGCGTCCCTTCTAATCGCATGAGTTGCGTCCGGCTTTCACGGATGGGAGCGGCCCAGCTGAGATAACCCCGCGCGGGGGAATTGTTTGCCGCCGCCCGGATTTGAACCGGGGGCCCGCGGAGTGGATAACGGCGTTCTCGCCCAGCGCCTGTTGACGCTTCCTTCGTCTCCACCGCTCTGCCACTGAGCTACGGCGGCATCTCCCCGCCCCGGGAAAACAGGAAAAACCGGGGCGGATTTAGAAAGGAAAACACTTCTTGTACTCTCTTTCACACCTTTTACGATAGGCGAACAAAACGAACAAAACGAACAAATGCAAAAAGTTTACAAATTGTTTTCAAATATCCGGTTATACTCCATGCGCAGCGCGTCCGGGGATTTCATGCTGTGGATTTCCCGGCGGACCAGGTCCCAGCGGGGGCCGTGCTTCATCACCGCCCGCACCAGCTTTCGCTTGTCCCAGGGCAGCGAACCGGCGAAGGCCTCCGTCTCCATTTTAGAGGCCACCAACTGAGCCATCCGCTCCCCGTGCTGTTCCTGGAAGGAAAGCATCTCCCGCAGGGGCAGGGCTTTCCACTGGCGCTCCAACTCCCCGATCTCCTCGCAGGTATCCGCGTGCCGCTCCAAAAGCTCCTTTGTCATGACGCACCTCCTATTCCATCCACCTGTTTTCCAACCGGAAAAAGCCATATGTCAAAGCGCCGGTAACGCCCGCCCAGACAAGCCAAAACACCCACCGCCAATCCCGGCTTTCCAAGAATTTCCTGGCCTCTTCGATGTCCATATCCTTGTAAAAGGGGGAATCCTCCGAAATACCGCCGTCTCTCAGTTCGGTGAAAACCATCCCCGTACAGCTCGCGCCTGTGCCATAATATTTGTACCGGATTTTTGCGGATTCCCGAATGGTGGCGATATATTCCATCCCCGGAAGCTGAATTTTTGTGGAGGGGAAAACCGACCCGCAGAACAATACCTCTTTGCAGGTCTTTTCCTCCGAAGAAACCCGGTCCCACGTCCAATATTCCTCCGTGGTATAATAGGTTTCCGTTTTTCCCTTTGCGTTTGTTCTGGTGTGCCTTACTTGTCTGGTGTGCCTTGTATGCCGCTCCTTCACCTTTTCCAATGCCATATATTCCCCGCCAATTTCGGGGAAGGAGACCGGGTCCACAGCGGAAAGCTCTCCATGCACGAAAGCGTTTCCCAAGCCGGTACGCATTCCATACTGAAAAAGCTCCGCGTCCGCAATTTCCGCCGCCTTTTGGTAAATCTCATCCTGATCCAGCTTCGCCTGCCAGATTCTTTGGGAAATCACCATCCCGATCAGCAGCATAACCGCCACGATTCCCACACTGGCAAGGACTTCCCTCTTGGTAACCTCCATTTTCAGCGCTCCTCAAAAAGATCCTGGGGCGCGCTGGCGGGGGCGTCATAATCCAGATATTCAAACTCTGCGGACTGATAGCCCAGAATATCCAGGCACATCCTGCCCGGAAAAGACCTGACATGCCGGTTATAGGTCTTGACCTGTTTGTTGTAATTGGCACGATACTGGGCGATGAGATTTTCTGTGACGGAAAGCTCGTTCATAAGCTCCCGGTAGTTGCCATCTGATTTCAGCTCCGGGTAGGCCTCCGAAACGGCCGCGATTGCGGTGGAGGCATTTCCGATATTTCCTGTGCCGCCCCGCCCCTCTACAATGGCCGTGAGGGTTTCCGCCTCGTGCCGGTCGTATTGCTTCACGCAGTCCGCCAGGTTATAGACCAGATCCACCCGGCGCTTCTCCTGGACGGCTACGTCGGACTTCGCGGCTTCCACCTGCTCTTCCAACGCAATCGCCTTGTTCTGGGCCCCCTGTACGGCAAAAACAGACATGAGGCCTACTGCCGCCAAAATAGCCGCGATGATCCCATACAATTTCAGTTTGCTTTTCATAATGTCCTCCTTTTCGTTACTTTTTCTTGTTTGCGTTAACCAGGCCGATCACAAACAGGGACACAATTTCCACCACGATGACCAGCAGCGTCCCTGCCCAAAATAGGTTAATGTACATGCCGCCGCCCTCCTTCCCCGATCATTTTTTCGATTTCCTCCGGCGAAAGCCCCGTGTCCTCATACTCCCGCAGGCGGCGGTAGCGAGCTACTTCTGAGCACATGGTTTTGCCCTCCTTCAACCGGCGGCAGGTATTGGCATTGCCGCACACATCGCGGCAGTAATCCCCGTCAGGGATGGTCAGTCTGTCCATCCTCTTCCTCCTTGTCACGTTCGTCCCGGAAAATCACGCAATCGCCAGAGTCAAAACCCAACTCAGCGCATTTTTGTATTGTGAAGGTCCCGCCGCTGTGGTATGTTTTCCAAAGCATAAGCCTCTGAACAATGTGGAAGTATGAAAAAGCCGCTGCAAACCGCTCCTCACCCTCCCCTGGCACAATGTCCATATACTCCAGGTACTCTTCGAATTGGCCAGTCAGTTCCTGCATCAGCGCAATACATCCGTTGACAATTTCGGCCTCAGAGTGGCTTTCGATGTGTTCCATGTGTTGCCTCCTTTTGCTCAGATTCCGGACGTCCCGCTAATCTGTCTGCCAGCCGCCGGATCTTGGCGGCCTTGACCTCCTCCACAAGGGGGCCCACGGCGAACAGAATCTTCATCTGCTCCAGCATGATCTCCACATCGGCGATTTCCTCCGCAATGCTGGAGACATTATCCGCGCCTCTGTGGTTTTTGCACAGCTCCTTTTGCAGCTCGGACATTTCCTCCATCACCATGAAAACCTGGGGATCCGCCCCATACTGATTCAGCGCTTTGCGGAAGACCACCGACGCTCTCAGACTGTCGCTCATCCCAACGCCTCCTTCATTTTGTGGATTGCGTATACCTGCTGGTTCTTCAGGGGGATGACCCTTTTCTCGAACTCTGTATCGGTCATCGGAAATAGGTAGAAGCGAATCTCCTCAAGCTCTCCGTCCTCATTGTAGAACTTGCGGCCATACACTACATGGTCCGCCCCGGTCTCAGCCAGCACCTTCTGGGCCTCACCCTCAAACTTCTGGAGAGTTTTCTGCATATCTTTTCTTGGCATCTTGCCATGCACGACCGGCCCACCTTGAGGCCAGTAGGCCCAGCTGACCAGAGATGTGTCTCTCATCATCATCGCCTCCTATGCGTTCCGGGCCTATTCGGCACACGCCGCCGCCTCTTCGTAGGTGTCGAAGTAGTCAACGTATTCAATCTTTGTTTTGTTCATGGTTTTCCTCCTTTACCCGGCGGCGCATCCCTCGGATATTGATTTTCATTTCGATTTCCATCTCCTTGTACATGTCGATCTGCCTCTGCAAAGAAACGCTATGATCGTGCCTTTCCTGCCGTTCCAGAATCTCCAGCCGGGACTGAATCCGCTCTAACTCTCTTTCATACTGCCGGGCGTCCCGCTCAAATGGATCCACTCTCCTCCGCCTCCTTCGCTTTCGCTTTCAGCCAGTGGGGCATACCGTTGTGCCCACATGGCAAAGGTCCCTGGCCGGGCATCTTTCCTCGCAGTCCTCCGCCGTCATGAGCCCGCAGATCCAGTCCCCCAGCTCCGTATCGCTCATGCTCTTCAGCTTTTCCCGATTGGTCATTTTATGGCCCCCTTTCTTGCGTCACCCGGCGCTGGGGCCCACCAGGTCAAACAGGGTGGGCTGGTCCTTCTGGGCCTGGGCGGACCGGCAATACTCCACGCCGTCCACGAAATAATCCGGGTTCAGCTCTATGCCATAGCCGATCCGCCCCATTTTTACCGCCACCTCGGGGACGGTCATCAGCCCGCCAAAGGGATCCAGCACTAGGTCCCCCGGAGAGGAATACCGCTCGATCACACGCTCCACAATGTCCAGCTGCAGCGGGCAGACGTGCATTTGCTGCCGCCTTTGGCTCTGGCTGGTGTTCAGGGTCCTCATCCGGGACACATCGTCCCACACCCAGGGGGACCAACTCTGGGCCGGGATGGTCTCGAAGGTCTTGGAGAGCCGTCCCGCTTCCAGCAGGGCCTCCCCGTCGGCGATATGCTCCTTATAGTCATATATCCGCCGCCGGGAGCTCTCCCGGTAAAGTCTGCTGATTTTTCCAATGGGCAGAGAGGCCAGTTCTTCCGGGGTGGGCCTCCTGTCTCCGGAGCTGCGCCAGAAGCCCGCCGCGTCCACCTGCCATCTGGCCAGGCTGTACTCCTCCTTGGACTTGACCACCGGCTGGTCCGCGTAGGCCTTGGAGGTGTCGCTGGGCAGCTTGCGGAACAGCAGCAGGTACTCCGGACACCCCACTCCCATTTTTGTGCCGTCCTTGCACTGCTCCGTGTACCCCAGCCGGTAGGTCTGGTTGTTCTCCCGCACCACGTCTGTCAGCACGGTAATCATGCCAAAATACTGAAACCCATGCTTCCTGTAGTGCTCTATGCACAGGGCATGGAATGGCTCCATCGTGGGCATTCCCGTGCCTGTGGCGCTGCCGAAAAGCACCCGGTCCTTGACATGGACCACCATTACCCGGCCGGGCCGCAGCACCCGCAGAAGCTCTGGAGAGAGGTAGTCCATCTGGCGGAAAAAACCTTCCGTGTTCTGGTTGTGGCCGAAATCGTTGTAGCTGGCCGTATATTCATAGTGGTTGGAGAAGGGGATGCTGGTATGGATCAGCCCCACGGAATTCCCTTTCATGCCCCGCAGCTCTAAAACACAGTCGTTATGTACCGCTGTGAAGCGTTCCTCCTTCACCTCCTGCCGTTCCACCCCAATGGACCGGGACAACACGTCCATCCGATTGTGGGAGGACAGGCCGTATTCCCGGACAATCCTTGCCATCTCCTGGGTCATTTCGTTGTACTGAGACCACTTTTCCTGCAGGGCTTGGAGCACCTCTGCTTCCTGGTCCAGATAGATAATGTCGATCACCACCTCTTCTCTCTGCAAAAAGCGGTAAATTCTGTGAATAGCCTGAATGAAGTCGTTGAACTCAAAATCAATTCCCACAAAAATCGCCCTGTGGCAGTGCCGCTGGAAATTGCAGCCGGAGCCGGAGATCTCCTTCTTTGTGGCCAGCAGGCGGCAGCGGCCCTGGGCGAAGTCCGCGCTGGCGGCGGCCCGTTCTTCCGGATCTTGGGTCCCGTAGATTTCCCGGGCCTCCGGCAGCAGCCGCTTGATCTCCCTGCGCTCCGCTTCCAGATCGTGCCAGAGGATGAAATGATCCTGAGGGCTCTCTTCCACCAGCTCCGCCGCATAGGCCGCCCGCTGGGCCACGCTGTCCCGCTTGAGCTTCATTGCCCCCACCATCCCCACAGCCGCCTCCTCATAAAGCCGTTCTTGGCCGTCCCGGTCCGTGGAAATTTCTGGGGAGGTCTCCAGCTTGTGATACCGCACCCGCATGGGGGGAAGGTCATAGCCATCGTCGGCATATCCCAAATCAGAGGGCTTTTGAATGTACAGGGCCCAGCTGGATACCCAAAGCCAGAATTCCCGCTCCTTGCCAGGATACAGGGTCAGATTGTTGGCTTTCTGGCTGTCCCTTTTGAAAAACCGGGTTAGGGCCTGGCCTGTGTCCATCACCTCCAGATATCCCGCGTAGTGAATCAACTCCTTGTACTTATTGGGGGCGGGGGTAGCCGTGGCAACCAGCTTGAACTCCACCCCTTTGAATTTCTCCAAAAAAGTTTGATAGGTCTTGCTTCCAAAGCTCCGCAAAACCGAGGCCTCGTCCAGGCTGGCGGCGGTAAAACCCCTGGGGTCGATATCCCCATCCCGGACGCGCTCATAATTGGTGAGATAAATCCCCTCTTTTCCCGCCTCGTCCATATGCCGGATGTAGCGGGGGGCCTCCATCCCCAATAGTTCCACGGCGTCGTGGAGAAACTCCGCCCGTACCTCCAGCGGCATGACGATCAAGGCCCGGCCTCCCTTGTGCCGCAAAACCAGGCGGCAATATTCCAGCTCCTGAACGGTTTTTCCCAGGCCAAAGGCCTCGAAAAGCGCCCTTCTGCCGCCGCGCACGGCCCAGGCTACCCCATCGCGCTGATGGGGAAGCAGCGCCGGACTGATCTCCGACGGATCGATGGCAATTCCCGTTTCCGGCGCGATATCAATCTTTGAACGCAAAAAATCCAAATAATCCATTTTTATTTCCCTCGATTTCCTGATATCTATCCCAGCTGAGTTTCAATAATGGCCGGAAGCTCCTCCGACAGCGCCCCGGCCTGCTTCAGGGTCAGGCCCACCATGCCTCTGTCGCCCGCGATCACAATCCCCCTGCGGTCGTCGTCCACAAAGTATTTCAGCCCCCTGCAGCTGCTGTCTATGGCCCGAACCGAGAACGCGTTCTCAATCCGGTATGCCTCCATGTCCTGCATAGCCCTCTCCTTCCAACTGATAAATTGCCCGGAATACCGGGTAAAACTGCTGGGGAACCACAGCGTTTCCCAGACATTTCAGCCGGTTCACCCGGTCCTTTATGCCGACCGCGATCCTGGGCACGTTCAAAGGTTCGTCCTGCCAGAAGCCAATGTTCTGCGCTGACACACCGTTTTGCCCTGAGCCCAATGAAGTCTGGTGTGGCACCCCGCGCACAGTGTCATAATATTTCCCGACGTATTGTTTTTCGGATTCTGGTCTATGTGATGCGCCTGAAGATTTTCTTTTGCCCCGCACATCTAGCAGCTTTTTCCGCGCATTTTCGAGCTCCTCTTCCTCAATGCTGCCAGAGTAGCGTCTGCCTTTGTATATCCTTTTGCCATGCATTTTCTGCTGCAATATACTCTGCGCAGAAACGCTCCCATATCTTCCAACCTGCCATTGTATCGTTTTCTCACCATGAGCGCTCCACAAACAGGGCATCGCTTGACCGGAGCTGTTTTTTCTGCCATCGCCATTTATTCCACCTCCGTCCATCCTATTGGAAATCCTTGCAGCCACTCGACCCAATCCGGATTCAGCTGCCCGCCGTTCCTTTGTGCCATGTTCCGGCGCTCTTCCTCCGTGATCTCTCCCGCCGCTTCCAGCTTCTTCAACTGATGATAGTTCCCGCTGCCGCCGCATAGGCCCGCGCCGGTCGTGGGGGTCGGGTACATTAAAGCCGCCATATGTAGCCCCGGTTTCCCGTGGCTGTCCCTCCCGTTCGGCCCGCCGTGTTCTGCCATTGAAGCCGTCGGCGTTGGGAACATTTCCCGCATCGGTGTTCGCCACAATCGCGCACCTGTCCCGCCTGTGCGGGGCGTCGACGGCACAAGCCGGAATAATAAACGCTTGTGTGGCGTATCCGATACTTTCCAGGTCAGAAAGCACCGTGTCGAGCGCCATTTTGATGATTCCAGCAACATTCTCGCCAATAACCCAACGGGGCCGCAGTTCTTCAATAACCCGCAGCATTTCCGGCCAGAGGTAACGGTCATCCTCACAGCCTCTTCGCTTCCCGGCAACGGAAAACGGCTGGCACGGGAACCCTCCGGAAATAAGGTCAACTGTTCGTAATCCTGTTCGTTCATGAAAGCTCTCCTTTGTCAGCGTCCGGATATCCCGCCAGCGGGGCACCCCAGGCCAGTGTTTTTCCAGCACCTTTGTGGGGTAATCCGCCCACTCGCACTGCCCGATGGTGGTAAACCCCGCCCATTCCGCCGCCAGATCAAGCCCCCCGATCCCCGTAAACAGGGAGAGGTGGGTCATTTTCTTATCTCTGCTCTTTGCTCCAGGCATGTTTTCACCCTCCTTATTTCTCCGGGTCCACATCCTGCAGGCGGCAGATGAGCACCGAGCTCTCCGCCGTCAGGTCTTGCAGCTCCGCCTGGTATACCGGCTGGGCGTTCCTGTCCTGGCGGTAGATATACGCGGTCAGACGGTAGGCCGCTCCGCTGGGCCTGTAGATCACCCGCCGGTTCATCCAGTCTTTCACCTCTTTGGGCTTCATGGGGAGAACACCTCAATTTCTTCCGCCTTAATCCAGATCCCAGCCCTCTGGGCCCACACCTTCTGCGCCGTCTCCGATACCACCTGCGCGTCGTCCTTCCAGAATCCCGCCTGGGTCATGCAGTCCTTCAGGAGCTTCTGGAGGTTGTCCGTATCGGGCCGTGTGGTTTTCCACCCCGCTTTGCGCTTGCCCCTGGGGAACTGCCAGCGGGTACAGAGCCGCACGGGCCCCTCCCATGGACTGGCGGGCCTGTAGGGCGCGAGAAAGAGCAGGAATATCCTTCTGGCGTCCGCCAATCTTTCCGGCTCGTAAAACCGGGGCTTTCCCCCCACAACCGCCACTTTTTTCTGCTGGTGCGTCACTCGCGGCGGAACCAGATCCAGAAAAAACTCAGCCATTCCCCAGCAGCTCCCGCAGCATCTGAACTTGTTTGCGCCGGGCATCGTTCCATGCGACACACCAAGCGGCACGCCTAGCGGAATCCCTGGCGGCACACCAAGCGGCACATTCAGCGGCACACCTATCGGAATACCTGGCGGCACATTCAGCGGCACACCTAGCGGCATCCATGGCGGCACACCACGCGGCGTCCATAGCGGTACGCCTAGCGGCACACCACGCGGCATACTCAGCGGCGTCCCTCGTGGCGTCCCTCGCGGCCTCCCGGGCTTTTTCCAACTGCCTATCGGTAGTTTCTCCCCGCATCCATTTCCGCTTGGCCTCAACGGCCGCTACACTCCGGGGATCGGGGTTTTGCACAGATGCCAGCGCCTCTTCCGCACACCAGCAGGCAAACTCATGGAGAATCATCTCGTCCACCAGCTCCGGCCTCAACACCGCCCATAACTTGTCCGCGGCACTAACTTCCTCTTCCGGCAGATCTAGTACATCCAGCGCGG
>NZ_RAZF01000101.1 GCF_003612555.1 Acutalibacter sp. 1XD8-33 | reverse complement strand
ATGAGAAGAACTTCTCCTATGCCGAGAACGGCACCAAGCCGGGCGCTGGCATTAACACTGACATTCTGTACTTCGCCGTGAAGAACGGCCGTGACGGTCAGTTCGACGGCTACTCCATCTCCCTGTCCGAGGCTCCCTCCGAGGATGATCCGGACGTGAAGAGCGACGATGCCGAGCTGAACTTTGACGACGCTCTGGCCACCACCGGCGCGGACGATGATCTGGTATACGGCGGCCACACGGTCACCAACGCCATCATGAACGAGACCACCGCTTACGGCAACAACGTGAAGCTGGATGAGACTGCCACTCCTGTTGTGAACCAGGGCTGGCCGAATCTCGATGCTACCGGCACCGCGTTCAACGCTGGCGTGATCGATCCCGCTGACGCTGCCTACATCGGCGCCATCGGAGCCACCAGCCTGTACAACGTGTGCTATGGCAAGAACGTTGAGCTGGCTGAGGACGACGAGCGTATCGAAGTAGCTCCCATCGCCGGCATGGACAAAGCCTGGACCGTGAAGCTGCACATGCCCGCCGACTTCCGCG
>NZ_RAZF01000100.1 GCF_003612555.1 Acutalibacter sp. 1XD8-33 | reverse complement strand
CCTTTTTCTCCCTCATTCTACAGTTTCAGCTTTGAGACAGCAAAAGGCACGGTTGGCTGCCGCGCCTTTCAACGTTATTTACTATTGTAGGAGGGTTTATGAACTATAAAGGGAATCAGCATTTGAAGTGGGAAGATCGGCTTTCCCTTGAACGTATGCTAAAGATAAAAACGCCGAAACCGAAAATTGCGGAAGCTTTAGGCGTTTGCCTGAAAACCGTATACAATGAAATTGCGCGGGGAATGTGCGAACAGCTTACAAGCGAACTGGAACCCGTGTCGCGGTATTGCGCGGACGTTGCAGAACGGAAGTATCAAGAGCATTTGCGGGCAAAGGGGCCGGACATAAAGCTGGGGAAAGACTTTGCCTTTGCGGAGTATATCGAAGAACAGATCATTGACAAGAAGAGGTCCCCCGGCGCGGCTTTGGCACAAATTGCGATTGACGGAATGGAGTTCGACACCCATATTTGCGAAACGACCCTTTATAACTGGATTTATCGGGGCGACATTTTCTTGAATGTTACGGCGGAACACCTTTTGTATAAAGG
>NZ_RAZF01000099.1 GCF_003612555.1 Acutalibacter sp. 1XD8-33 | reverse complement strand
TTGACCCGTTACCCCGTGATTTTTCGCGTTCCCGATCACACGATGGAAAGCGTCGTGCGGGGGATTGACCGCATAGAGCGGAGGATGGGCGCAGGGTTCCGGCAAGTGTTCAGGTCAATAACGGTTGACAACGGAAGCGAATTTCAGGATTGCGCCGGAATGGAGCGGTCAAAGCGGGCGCGGAAGCCCCGCACAAAGAGTTATTATTGCCACCCGTATTCTGCATACGAACGGGGAAGCAACGAAAACATGAACCGCATAA
Source organism: Acutalibacter sp. 1XD8-33 (assembly GCF_003612555.1). Taxonomy (GTDB): domain Bacteria; phylum Bacillota; class Clostridia; order Oscillospirales; family Acutalibacteraceae; genus Acutalibacter. The sequence goes on along the minus strand of NZ_RAZF01000099.1, from coordinate 305 downwards.
TTCGGCGTTTCTTCCCAAAGGGGACAAGCTTTGACGAAGTAACCGCGGCGGAGGTTGCAGAAGTGGAAGAGTGGATGGCAAACTACCCGCGGCGGATATTAGGCTGGGCAACGCCGCGAATGCTTTTTGAGCGGTACATAACATAGCCGCCGGAAAATTGAACAGACAAAGAGAGAGGCCGGAAGCGTGAAAAACGCCCGGTTTGATTTTCCATTGCCTTTTTGCACAAAAGCGGGGGTTCCGAATACGTCGGAACCCCCGCTTTTCATAAGTCGGGAAAATTTATTGAACTTTTTTGTAATTTA
>NZ_RAZF01000098.1 GCF_003612555.1 Acutalibacter sp. 1XD8-33 | reverse complement strand
TTCTTCCAGAACGTGCGCATCGTGCTGCGCAAGGGCACCACAGGCACCGCGCCTGATGCGGCCCCCACGCTGACCGAGCTGCAGATCAACGGCTATCAGGCTGTTTGGGACAAGGATAAGGACATCGGCGGCGAGAACCGCGAGCTGAACTACTACGTGAGCTCTGACTTCGAGTTCAGCACCGGCGACGGCCAGCACCCTGCCCGTATCTCCCTTAAGACCAACGCCAAGACCGTCTCTATCCCCGCCCAGAACGCGGCCCTGGTAAGCAACCGGTATTGGTCCGTTGCTCCCCAGACTCCCGCTCTCAACCGTCTTGGCAAGCCCGTTAGTGGCACTGCTTACATCCCCAACGTAAAGATCGACATGAGCTCCGACCCCTGCTTTGTGCTGCGTCTGACCGGCAACGACGGCCAGAACTACGACTACACCATTCACATCAAGAAGGCGCAGGACGGCGTGAGCACCAAGCCCAAGAGCGTCAAGCTGGTGAAGAAGGTAGCCGGCGAGTGGGTTGAGATCCTGTCCACCTATAACCAGACCCAGAAGCAGTTCAACTTCCAGCTGGACAGCGCTCTGTGGACCAACGG
>NZ_RAZF01000097.1 GCF_003612555.1 Acutalibacter sp. 1XD8-33 | reverse complement strand
TTTCGTGCTGTGTTTGCTTCTGGCGGCTTTGCTGCTGGCCTACATAGCACCCGTAAAAGCGTGTTAGCCGCCCGGATGGCACCCGAGCGGCTAACGATGTAAAAATCTTAGCATAGGGGGCTAACCGCCATGTAGCAGCGCCCTCTTTGTTTGTATTATACCCCAATCCAGGGAGTTTGTCAATGACAAACTCCGGCAGACCGCCAGCTTTCTTCCTCTGCGGAAGTCTCCCGGCGGTCTGCTTTATACCACACGCTCCGGCTTTGTCAAGTGGCAAGGCCGGGGCTTTCATTTTCTATGAGAGGTGAAAGCCAATGACTTTGGATAAGCTCCTGGCTTATTCCGGCGGCGGGCTCTTCGTTCTGCTGACCCTGGTGCAGATTGCGCCTGTCAAAGTGAACCCCTGGTCGGCTATCGCCCGGTGGATCGGCAAGGCCATTAACGGCGAGGTGCTGGGCAAGCTGGGGCGGCTGGAAACCCGTCTGGACGAGCACATCAACACCGACGACAAGCGGGACGCCGACGGCCACCGGGTGAAGATCCTCCAGTTCAACAATGAGCTCCTGCGCTGTCAACGCCAATTTGAAATTGTAAGAAAACGCCGAAGAAATTTTGTAGTTTTTCGGCGGGGGGGGGGTAACAAAACTAAGCGTTTCCTTGCTCAAAAAGAGTGTTCACGATTTGCTGTTTCTGGCGCATG
>NZ_RAZF01000096.1 GCF_003612555.1 Acutalibacter sp. 1XD8-33 | reverse complement strand
TTTGTCCGGCTGGACGGGGACAGCATGGGCGCGGACTACTCCATTCCCTCGCTGCTGGCCGTCCTCGCCGGAGAAAAACAGCACACCCCGCTTTCCAAAAATATCCACCGCGCAGATCTGCCGAAGGCCAATCTGCTGGTGGATATTCAAGCAAAGCTCCAGGCCGGGAAGGGCGCGGGGTATGCGCATTGGGCCGGCGCGTTCAATCTGAAGCAGATGGCGCAGACGCTGAACTATCTGACAGAGCATGGCCTGCTGGACTATGCCGACCTTGCCGCCAAAGCGGACGAGGCCACCGGGCGTTATCACGAATTGTCCGCCAGGATCAAGGCGGCGGAGCAGCGCATGGCGGAGATCGCTGTGCTGAAAACGCACATCATCAACTACGCCAAGACCCGCGAGGTCTATGTGGCCTACCGCAAGGCCGGGTACTCGAAAAAATTCAAGGCCGAACATGAGAGCGACATCCTGCTGCATCAGGCGGCGAAGAAATTTTTCGATGAATCTGGGCTGAAAAAGCTGCCCACGGTCAGGAGCTTGCAGGCCGAATATGCCGCGCTCCTGGCGGAGAAAAAGGTGGCCTATGCCGATTACCGCAAGACGCGGGAGGAGATGAAGGAGCTGCTGACCGTCCGGGCCAACGTGCAGAAGCTCATGGGCTATGAGACCCAGGAGCAGGAAAAGGAAGCGGACCGCCGGGA
>NZ_RAZF01000095.1 GCF_003612555.1 Acutalibacter sp. 1XD8-33 | reverse complement strand
GCAGAAAAAACAGCTTGATTTCCCCGGTCGCGGAAGTCCGGCCCGCTCGATCACGCGGACGCATTCGGCCCTGTCCCAGCCCCATTCATAAAGCGGATAATGATTTTCGTACTTTTTATTCGCTTCATCTACTAAGGCCGCGTGTTGGACGCGCCGCGTTTCGCCTGCGTCGTACCCGATGAATTTATGTACCCGCCGCCCTGCGGCCCATTCCGCCCGGCAAGCCGGGTGGTTGTTGCAGAATTTTTCTTGCGGGCCGATCTTGTGCTTTAGGGAACATTTCTTGAATCCGTATGCAATCGACGGCAAGGTTCCAGAACGCAAACATTCTTGTTCAAGGGTCGGGCGGTTTCCGTCCTTGTCCACGCAATGAACCGGCGTAATTTCCGGCAAACCGTGTTTCGCCAGCCATTTGTCGAACACTTCGATATATTCGTAAGTGTGCGGCGGTTCCGCTCCGGGGTCTGCAAACAAGATCAGGTCAATCGGGATTTTATGCAGATACATTCCGACGATCATTGCGGTACTGTTCGTACCGCCGCCGAAAGAAACAACATTCATTTCGCGCCCCCTCTCTCCGGGGTCAGAATTTGCGAAAAGTTCACCGCCCTGATCTGCTCAGGGTTGAACAAGGAAAGCAACTTCCCCCATGCTCCCGCTGCGGATTCCGCTTCGACGACGGCCCCGGTCGCGGTTCCGTTGTTATATATCACAATGACCGCGTATTTCTCCGCGTAACCGTCGCCATCTGTTTCAAGGTTCAGCCACCAGCCGGGGTTGCTCCGCTCCGCCGCGTGCGGGCAAGGCTCCCCGC
>NZ_RAZF01000094.1 GCF_003612555.1 Acutalibacter sp. 1XD8-33 | reverse complement strand
CAAGTTCAGATGCTGCGGGAGCTGCTGGGGAATGGATAAGCCCTCAAAAGGGAGTGAGGCCTTTTGACGTATATTGAGTACCTGAACAACTTCAATCAATGGCTCGAAGAGGATAGCCCTACCGACAGAGCGGTCATTCTTTATTATGCTTTGCTTAATCTGTTTAACCGCCGAGGTTGGCCAAGGTGGGCCGGAGTAGATACCCAAAGATTGATGGTGTTGTCCAGGACGTCAAGCAAGCCCGCCGCCCTTCGGGCAAGGGACGCGCTGGTTTCCGCCGGATGGATCCAGTACCGTTCCGGGAAAAAGGGCAAGGCCACGGAGTACCGGCTGTTGGATCGTGATTTTCAGGTCCAAGATGAAAAATACGGGGTAAAAATCGAAACCAAAAACGTTACCAAAAACGTTACCAAAAACGTTACCAAAAACGTTACCGAAAGTGTTCCCGAAAACGTTACCAAAAACGTTACCCCTAATAATACTAAGACTAAGACAAAGAAAGAGAAAGAAGAGAAAGCTCCGGCGGTGACATTCCCCCTGAAGGACGGCGGGTGCTACCCGGTGTCCACGGAGCAATGCCGGAGGTGGGCGGAGCTCTATCCCGCTGTGGACGTGGAGCAACAGCTGCGGAACATGCGGGGTTGGCTGGAAGCGAACCCCCAGAAGCGAAAGACCCGTGCGGGGATTCTTCGGTTCGCCAACGGCTGGCTTGCCCGGGAACAGAACCAGGTCGGGCAATCCCGGCTTTCGCCCACCGGCTCCCAAACGCCGGATTACGGCAGGGAGGAAGATTACTGGTGATAGGGCAAAGCCTTTGTGAAAGGAGTGCACATGTTGAAAACAGTGACCTATGAGGAAGTATTGAGGTGGAATCCCTGTTGGCTGGAAGAAGAGGTCGGCAGGGAG
>NZ_RAZF01000093.1 GCF_003612555.1 Acutalibacter sp. 1XD8-33 | reverse complement strand
CCTGCCGGAGCTGCACCGTGTTTTCCTCCATGAAATATCCCACCTGTTCTGCTGTGAGAACGAGATCGAGGGCGGCGGTTTCTTTGACCGCTACTGCATGGGCAGCGGGGCGGAGGACGGCATGATGAACGCCGGATACGCAGTCTGGCGGGAGGCTGTGGCTGACATCATGGCCGATTCCATCTTGAGCGAGTATACGTCCCTGACGCTGGCGGATGTCCGGGAGGAGGTCGGGCGGCTCTACCGTATGCTGTCCCCGGCAGACCCGGACTCGAAGAAATGTATGTCGCTGATCCTCGTGTATGTCATGGCTACAAAGGAGGTCGGCGGCATGACGAAGTGGGCCGATGCGGAGACGGGGCTGAAACAGCATCTTGGGCTGGAGGACCCGGCATTGTACGCCGTCCTCAAGATGGCCTTTGACAATCTGCACCGCTCCCCGTTCTGGTCCATCACCCCGGACTTCATCATGGAGCTTGGCGAAGCCTACCTCTCCCTCCTGTCGCACAAATTCCTCCGGGAGCGCCTTTCCTGAAACAGGCGGCGGACAAAACTTTATAAAAATCGTAAAGCGGACAAGGATCACACATCTTTGCCCGCTTTTTTTGATGCCCAAAATCGGGCGAAAACAGTTGATTTTTTCAGAAAGGAGCAACTGCCTATGAGCAAGTTAGTGATCTGCGAGAAGCCCTCGGTGGCGCAGAGCATCGGCAAGGTGCTGGGCGCCTCGAAGCGGTGCGACGGCTACCTGGAGGGCGGCGGGTATCTCGTGAGCTGGTGCGTGGGCCATCTGGTGGAGCTGGCCCAGCCGGAGGCTTACGGCGAGACCTACGCCAAGTGGCGGCTGGAGGACCTGCCCATCCTGCCGGAAAAGTGGCAGTACCAGGTGTCCCTGTCCACCAAAAAGCAGTTCCAGGTGTTGAAGGGGCTGATGGGCCGGGAGGATGTGGACTCC
>NZ_RAZF01000092.1 GCF_003612555.1 Acutalibacter sp. 1XD8-33 | reverse complement strand
GTACCTGGGCCGATAAGTACGTGATGATCGTCCGGCCCAAAACCCTGGGCGTGGGAGACGTTGCCCCTATGGCGGCGGCCAACACCTCCGGAGAGTACGTGGTCTACTACTACGCCGCCTACCGGGACGGCAAGCAGCTGTGGGAGATCGACAAGCGCAACCAGAAGTTTGTGGTGAACGGCAAGGACTACTGGGCCAAGGTCCGAAAGGCCCTGGGAGAGTAGCCTACAAGCCCCGATATTGAGAAAGAAAAACCCCCGGAATCGCTCCGGGGGCTTTCTTTCAGGAGATGTTCAGGCGCTCTTTCAGGGCGTCCTGAAGTACGCGGGAGAGACTCAGCCCCGCAGCGGACACTTGTTCATCTAGCCATTTTGGAAGAGATACCGTCCGTCGCACGGCCCGTTCGTCACGGACAACAGCCCGAACCAGGTTTACAAACTCCCCTGGTTTGCAAACTGTGTCCTCCATACGACTGGCCGGGGGAAGGGTTTCCCCCTTGGACTCGCAGTAGGCAGCCCATTGGGTCAACAAATCCTGAGCCATATACAAGGCATTGGACAAGTCTTTCCCTTCTGTCATACAGCTGGGGAGATCGGGGAATGAGATGGTGTAGGAACCATCATCTTCAGGATGAAAAACGGCAGGATAAATATATTCGTTCATAAGCAGCTCCTTTCTGCGCCCCCGAAGGGGCGGGGACTATTTCAGCCCCGCTTGCTTTAGTATCGCTTTTCCAAGGTTCTCATTGACTTCCCGGTGCCTTGGTACCGGAATGGACCGGGCCCCCTCTTTTTCATAAATGGTGTGGTCCCCTCTGTCCCGAGCCTTGCGGTATCCGGCGGCCAGCAGTTTGTTTATGATATCCCGCCGTTTCATCCTATCCCTCCCTTCTTATAAGTCTATTATACTACGTAATTTACGTAATATCAAGTATAAAATACTTAAATTATGCAATTTTTTTGAAAGGAAGAGTATCATGGCAAAAGATATCATCACCGACGAGCAGGCCCAGGCGGAGTCCCTGGAGAAGGAGCAGGCGGGGCAGGAGGACCCCGCCGTGTACA
>NZ_RAZF01000009.1 GCF_003612555.1 Acutalibacter sp. 1XD8-33 | reverse complement strand
GGGTGCAGCCCTGGTCGGGAGAGAAGGTGGTGCTGCTGGTCCCGGCGGTGATCCCCTTCTCGATGGCCCAGATGATGGCGTTCACAAAGTCCTTGTTGGTGGGCATATCCTTAAAATTGGGCTTGGGCCCAGGGGTAGGTGTAGAGGTGGGCGTTGCCGTGGGTGTGGCGGTCGGGGTAGCTGTGGGGGTCGCCGTAGGCGTAGCGGTCGGGGTGGCTGTGGGTGTAGGAGAAGGCGTGGCCACAGCGTCCAGGTCACCGAACGCATTGTCCTCGGTTTGGATATTGGGGCCCGTGAAGAAGAGCTGCACCCAGTAGTAGCCGTAGCCGGAGTTGGTGCGGCACAGGCCGATGCCGATATTCTTGTAGCCGGAGCCCAGAATATTACCCCGGTGGCCGGGAGAATTCATCCAGCTCTCCATCACGGCCTGAGGAGAGCGCTGGCCCGCCGCGATATTCTCGCCAACGGCAAAATACCGGCCGGTGCCCACCTGATCAAAAATGGTGAAGCAGCTGCTTCCGTCGGGCCGGTCGTGGGAGAACTTCTCCACGATCTCCTTGGCGCGGATATTGGCCGCCTCGTTGAGCTTGCTGTTTGCGCCCAAAGCGGGAAGGCCCTGCTTTGCCCGCTCCTGGTTCACCAGCTCCAGCACGGCAACCTTCATCTTGGCCTCTTCCAGCTCCTCGGGGGTGAGGGGCTTGGGCGTGGCGGTGGGAGTGGGTGTAGCAGTGGGTGTAGCGGTAGGCGTTGCCGTAGGTGTAGCAGTCGGAGTCGCTGTGGGCGTTGCCGTAGGTGTAGCAGTGGGCTCAGCCTCTCCGGGCTTGATATCTCCATCCGTGCAGTGGATGGTAACATCTTTCACCGTGTCAACGCTGCTCGCCAACCCTTGCTGCTCCGTGTGGATCATTTTATCCCATTGTGCTCTGGTGCCATTGTAATAGATATCTTTCAGCGAAGAACAGTTCGTAAAGGCACGAGACAGATGACGGATGGTAGAGGGGAGGTAAACTGTGGTCAGCTTGGGACAAGATGAAAACATGCCGATAGCAGGCACCTCGCAGCCTTCCTTGAACGTAACTTTCGTCAGTTCCGAAGATTCCGCGAAACACATTACAAAACGCTGGGAAGGTGAGATACCCCAATCATGATCCTCGTACACAACAAGGTCTTTCATGCTACTGGGAATGGTCAGCTCCGTGAGCGGTTTTTTGGAGTCATCTTCGAAATCATAGCGCCATGCGCCTGTTACGCCCTCGGGAATTTCCACTACCCCGCCTGGACCGTTATAACGGTATACCCAACCGTTCTTATCAATCTGGAATTCAGGCCTCTCCTCTTGGAGCACGCCGTCCGCGCAGTGGATGGTGCTGTACTTATAAAAGTCTTTATAATCCAGCATATAAAATCCACCTAAATTCTCATCATACCCAGTAAGGTCAAGGTCAAGCGCTTGCCACTGAGCCATGGTGCCGCCATAATGAATTTCCATATCCACGCGTTTAAAAAAGGCGCTCCATCGAATGGAAGTCACGGAAGCGGGAATCGTGATTTTTTCAAATGATGCTGTCAAGCCGAAAAACGCAAGATCGCCAAGGGTTGTGACGCCCTCTTCCAGAACAACCTCTCTTACATTTACCTTTCCCGGTTCGTAAGTATCAGGGGTTGGACCCGAATAGGATATGAGCTTTACGGTTCCAGGAATCGTCAGGCGGGTAATTTCCTGTTTTTCCGCGAAAGCAAACATATCCACTTCGGTAGCAGTGCTGGGCACCACAACCTCCCCGCCAGGGCCGTTGTATGCGGTTAGCACGCCGTCCGTAATGACGAACTCCTCGCCCGCCGCGCTGGCAGAGAGGGGCACTGCGCCAAAGAGCAGGCACAGCGCCAGCAGAACTGATAGAACCTTTTTCAATTTCATGACCTCCTAATAATATTTTTTCCAACAGTCCCCCTTTGGGGCGGACATGGCGCCGCCCCGGGGTCCCGCCGGAAATATAAAAAGCGATGCCGAGTTTTTTTGCCCAGCACCGCCTTTGAACCGCGAACGCACAGCCTGTTATATCCCCTTGCAATTATAACGCAAAATGGGTATAATAAGCCCGTGGTGCAATTTGTAATTGCTGTGCTGAGTGCTGCTCCACTCGTACAGGGCGGCGGGGTGCTGGTAACACCCCGCTGCCTGCCGCAATTTATATTTCCATGCTCATTATAGTACCTTTGCCACCAAAAGGCAAGGTGTTTATCATAAAATTTCATTATTCTGTTGTATTTCCTTTTGGGTTCTGGTATGATAGTACAAGAATCGGGTGCGCTGTGAGTGTTTTTTCGTTTTTAACGCGGCGCCTGAAAGGAGACAACCTTATGCCAATCAATCCCCCTGTGTCAGAACGTGAGCTCCGCAACGCCAAAATTGCCTGCCATGCCGCCACCCAGGGCATGGTGTTGCTGAAAAACGACAACCAGGCCCTGCCCCTGGCGGCAGGAAAAATCGCCCTCTTTGGAAACGGCGCGGCCCGGACCATCCGGGGCGGCTCCGGCTCCGGGGACCCCTTTAACGGCGGGCTCTCCGGCGGCGGCGCGGCGGACGTGGACCAGTCCCCCCGCTACCACATCAACCTGCTGGACGCCTTCCAGGCCGGGGGCTATCAGGTGGTCAACAGCGGCCAGCTCCTTAGCTACGCGGAGAAGTACGACGCCAACCGCCGCTCCCAGAAGGATCTGGTGATGAGTGTGTTCGCTTATCCAGAAGAGGCGCTTACCGAGGCTCAGACTGTCCGGTATGCCCAGGAGACGGATACGGCTGTCTATGTGATCTCCCGGGGCTCCGGCGAGGGCAGCGACCGCTCTATGGTGCGCACAGTGAACGTAGACGGCGTGGACCACGAGGTAGGCGACTACCAGCTCTGCCAGACAGAAAAGGACAACCTGAAGCTGCTCCGGCAGACTTTTTCCAAGCTGATCCTGCTGCTGAATGTGGGTGGGCCTATTTCCGGGGGAGACATTCTGGAATGCGGCCCGGACGGCATTCTGCTGATGGGGCAGGCGGGCCAGGAGGGCGGCACGGCCACGGTGCAGGTGGTAAGCGGCCAAGTGAACCCGTCTGGCAAGCTGACGGCCACCTGGTGCAAAAACTATGAGGACTACCCTTCGGCGAAAGCGTTTCTGGCGGATCCGGATACCGCTCTGTACCCCGAGGGCGTCTATGTGGGCTACCGCTATTTCGATACATTCCAGGTGGAACCCGCCTTCCCCTTTGGCTTTGGCCTGAGCTATACCAGCTTCGCCCTTTCGGAGCTCTCCGCCGCCATTGAGGGGGAGACGCTGAATGTCACCGTGCGGGTCGCCAACACCGGGACCTGCGCCGGGCGGGAAGTGGTGCAGGTCTACGCCTCCGCGCCGGATTCCCAGCTTAATATGCCGGCCCAGATTCTGGCGGGATACAAAAAGACCGCCCTGCTGGCCCCCGGAGAGTCCGAGCTGGTGACAGTGCTCGTATCCCTGCGCCGCCTCGCCAGCTACAATGAGGAGCAGGAGGCCTACCAGCTGTTTCAGGGGGACTACCGGGTCAGTCTAGGGACCTCCTCCCGGAGCACCCTGCCTTTGTGCGTGGTGCGGGCGGGGGAGACCGTCACCGTGGAGCAGGTCCGCACCCAGCTGCCCCTGGACCGTGAATTGAAGGAACTGGCCCCCGGCGTGCCCAATCCCGTGGGGCCGGAGTGGTCCGGTGTGCCCGTGTTGCCTCTGCCCGCCATGACGAAAACGGTCTGGCAGGAGGAGTGCGCCAAAGAACCCGTGACCACCTACACCACCGACCCGGAATATCAGGCCGTTATGCCCTATGAGACCGTGGAGCGGGTGCCAGACGAGCCCGTCACCTTCCAGGACGTGCTGGCGGGAAAGGCCAAGATGGGCCAGCTTCTGGCGCGGCTCTCCCCGGAGCAGCTGGCGGACCTGTGCTGCGGCACGGGCTGGGGCGTCGCGGACGAAAACAGCCCCGTGGTGGGGGAGAGCTCCGAGTCTGTGCCCGGCGCGGCAGGGGAGACCACCCACCAGCTGGAGGAGCCCTTCGGCGTGCCCTCCATCGTGGTGGCGGACGGCCCGGCGGGTGTCCGGGTGACCCAGGCCTTTGAGGCAGAGGATCTGGTCTCCGGCGGAAAGCGGATGGTCTACCACTACTGCACCGCCTGGCCCGTGGGCACTTTGCTGGCCCAGAGCTTTGACCCAGAAGTGGTGGAAGAAGTGGGCCGGGGCATCTCTGAGGAGCTGAAGGAGCTGAACATCGCCGTGCTTCTGGGGCCTGGAATCAACATCCAGCGCAATCCCCTGTGCGGCCGGAACTTTGAGTACTACTCTGAGGACCCGCTGCTCACAGGTACGATCGCCGCCGCCATGGTCCGGGGCATTCAGGCCCTGCCGGGCGCGGGGGCCTGCATCAAGCACTATGCTGCCAACAACCAGGAGACCAACCGGAACACCGTGAACTCCGTGGTGGGCCAGCGGGCCCTGCGGGAGATCTACCTGGAGCCCTTCCGCATCGCCATTCGGGAGTCCGACCCCATGACCATCATGACCTCCTACAACCTGATCAACGGCGTCCCCAGCGCGGACAGCTACGACCTGTGTACCGGCGTGGCCCGGGGCGAGTGCGGCTTCCGGGGCCTGATCATGACAGACTGGAACGGCGGCAGCAGCACGCCCAGTATCTCCATGCACGCCGGAAACGATCTGATTATGCCTGGCGGAAAGTCCAAGATGCTGAACATTCTAAAGGCCGTCACTGTGGTGGAGCCCAAGTTTGACGAACGGGGCCAGGTTTTGATGGAGCGGGACGTGCCCTTCATTTCCGTGGGAACCCCCCGGTGGAACTCCTTTGAGCTGGATCCGGCGGGAAAAGACCAGATTGCGGCGAAAATCAGCGAGGGGCACAGCGCTGAGGTGAAGGATGGTCACATTTTTGTGGACGGCGAGCTACTGGTAAGCGGTATCCGGATGGACGCCGAGGGGATGAAGCAGCTCTTCACCACAGGCAAACCCATCTGGATTCCCGTTGGAACCGATGTGGCCGCCCTCTCTCCAGACGGAAAAGAGGTTCTGTATCGGGGCAATCTCCATACACAGCCCTCTCTCTGTCTGGGCGACGTGCAGAAAAGCGCTGCCGCAGTCTTGGGTGTGATCGCCCGGACTCTGGCAGAAACATGAGATACAGTTAATTCAGCTCAAAAGAATCCCTTTTGAGCTAGGCGGCATGGCCGCCGTCAAGAACCGGCTTTGCCGGTTCTTGAATTGATTTACTATAAGACCTCTTATGGGACATAAGGAGAATTTACGTGAAAAATATCAATCTGGCCGGCCCGTGGAAACTGCGGGCGGAGTTCCTGGATATTGGACCGGAGCGTTTTCAGGAAGTACTGGAAAGACCGGAGGGAGAGTTCACTGTCTATCATGGCAAAATGCCCAACGCGTTCCCGGCAAAGATCGGGTTCCTTACCGCACAAGTTCCTTGTGATGTGATTACCCCTCTGGTGGAGGCCGGGATCATCAAAGAGCCGCTTCTGGGAACCAATACCAAAGATTGCCTGTGGATCCGGGATTTTTCCTGGTGGTTTATCCGTACATTTCAGGTGGACGAGGACCTGCTGGGGGAAGAAATTGTCCGGCTGTATATTGAAATGCTGGATTTTAAGGCGGATATCATCATTAACGGCAGGCCGGCGGGGCACCATACCAATACATTCTGCCCCTTTTGCGAGGATGTCAAGCGGTTCTTGAAGCCGGGCGAGAATACGATCCTCATCCGCTTAACCTCCGGTATGGAGGAGCATTACCCCAAGGACAGCATCTCGTTTTACTGCGCCAGCGAACATGCTATCTGCGACCAGCGGGTCTACACCCGCAAGCCGCAATTTACTTATGGCTGGGACTGGTGTCAGCCGGTGCCCACCTGCGGTATTGGCCGGGACATTCATATTGAGGCATTTACCGGAGCGAGAGTTTCCGCCAGCAGAGTGGACACTCTTGCTTTAGCTGAGAACCGGGCAGAGGTGAATTTTGTCTTTGAACTGGAGACGTCTAATATGTGCGCCTCCCAGGAGGTTTTCCTGGAGTATGAGCTATGGGATGGAGATGAGGCAGTGTATTCCGCCCGCAAGGCGTTGCTGCTCACCGGCGGTGCCAACTTCTTCCAAGAGGCGGCGATTCTGGAGAATCCTAAGCTCTGGTGGCCCAATGGCTATGGAGAGCAGCATCTGTACACTCTGAAAGCCCGGTGTACTTGCGAGGGGCGGTCGATTCAGGCCAAGGATAAGCGGGTCGGCCTGCGTACCATCGAAATCGATCATTCCAAGCTGGCCGACGGTACCAGGAATTTCTTCTTCCAGGTGAACGGCGTGCGGGTGTTCTGTAAGGGCGGAAACTGGGTGCCCACGGATTCAGTTTACCTGCGCACGCCGGAATCCAGCTATCGGGTTTTGGTGGATGAGGCCAAAGCAGCCGGCTTTACCATGCTGCGCATGTGGGGCGGCGGCACCTACGAGCCGGACTGCTTTTATGAGTTCTGCTCAGAGAACGGCATTCTGCTCATGCACGACTTTATGTATGCCTGCGGATATTATCCGGATCTGGAGCCGGCGTTCATACTGGAAGCCCAGCGGGAGGCGGACTATCAGACCAAGCGGCTGGCCCACTACCCCTGCATGGCCGTGTGGACCGGCAACAACGAGATCGCCGAGTCCTATACCGACTGGTTCCCGGAGCCCATCAGACTGGACCGTTTCTACGGCGAAAAGATTTTTAACTACATTCAGCCGGAGGCCGTGCACAAAAACAGTCCCCTGATTCCCTACATGCCATCATCTCCCTATTTTGGCACCAGGGCCAACCAGGTGGACGACGGTGATGTGCATGCCTGGACCTACCTTGGCAGGAACCCGGAGACGAAATTTAAGTTCCAGTATGAGCTGGAGGCTTTTGATCGTATGCCCGCCCGGTTCTCCAGCGAGTACGGTTTCTTTGGGGCTCAGATGGAGAGTACGGTCCGGCGCTACCACGATGGTCAGGAGATGGCCCGGGGCGGGGAGATCTGGAACCACCACGGAGAATTTGAGCGTAAGCGAAACGCCATCGACGGCGCCATTGACCGCCATCTTACGAATTTTTCCCAGCTGGATACCCAGGGCTATCTGCTCTACAGCGGCATCATGCAGGGCTGCCTGTACGCCGAAATGGCCGAGGCCATGCGCCAGAAGTCCTATGGCGCGGGGGACCTGATCTGGATGTACAACGACTGTTGGCCGGAAACAGGCTGGACCATCATCGACTACTACCTGACCCGGAAGATCTCTTTCTACTTCCTCAAGCGGGCCTTCGCCCCCAGAAAGCTGATTATCCGCCAGAGCGGGGAGGGGGCGCTGGTCACGGTGATCAATGAGACCCCGGAGCCCCTCACGCTGGAGCTGCGCTGCGGGTACATGAGCTTTGCCGGGGAGGTCTCCGGCGCGGTCTCCAAAACGGTGGAGGCCGGCGGCCATTCCTGGCAGCAGTTCTCAGTGGAGCTGAGCGGCGATCTAAAAACCGGTTTCTACTTCGCTTCTGCAGAGGGATTTGACACTGCGGACAGCCTGCGGGCCTATTACCGAGATTATAAGTTCCCCCAGGCGGGGCTGAAAATCGAAAAGACCTGGCAGGAGGGAAAAGACTTGCTCGTTACAGTTTCCGCAACTGGTTACACACCGGTGGCCTATCTGCGTGTGCCGGACGACCGGGTTCACTATAGCGATAACTATTTCAAGCTCTATCCAGGCGAGACAAAGACTATCCGTCAGGAAGGCTGCACGGAACTGCCTCAGCTTCTGGCGGCAGAGATGACTCCCAACGTCTGAGAGAAAAAGGCGAAAAAGGAATCCAGCGGCAGCATGCAAGGCAGCTAATATTTTTGTAAAAAGACTGCTGATATAGAAAAACAATAAAAAAGCCAGCCGGATCAGTTACAATAACTGACTCGACTGGCTTTTTTATCAGGGGAAAGCGCTCTCCCTGTCAGATATGGTGATGCTCTCAAATGGCAACACATGCTGTGGGAAAACCGGAACTTTATTGGGCGGGATTCTGGACTGGAACGCCGTTCACAGGCAAGGCTTGACCGCTTTGGGAGTTCCAGGAGGAGCCGGGAACTCCGCCTATGTTGGAGGAGGGCAAAATAGAGTAGACAAGATAGGCTCCGCCCAAAAAGAGAATTTCCACCCAGAGAATGAGGATCATCAGCACGACAAGGATGGTGCGCACCACGCCCAAACGAGGGGGAGGCGGCTGCCGGGAGAAGGGAGGGGCAGAGGAAAGAGGCTCATTCTTTTGGGGTTCAGTGTACATGAGAGGCACTTCCTATCAGAGAGATTTTCGCGGAATTTCGTGGCCAAATTCTGAGGGATGGATTCTTGCTGCAAACTTTCTATGCCCACTTCGTGGATGAGGAAAACTCCGAATGCATATTCTGCATATATTATAGTATAAATCTGCTTGGAGAAGTCCGGTGCTTTTCCGCAGGAAAAGAGAGATGCTTCGCATCTCAGGGCTTCTCCTAATGTATGCTTTGCATACATTATAGCACAAAAGCGCGAAATTTGCAACGGTGTTTTCCGCATAGATCGAAATCCGGATCCTCTAAAAAGAAGGGCCGGCGGCCGCAAGTCTGCGGTTGCCGGTCCTTTGAAATTGCCTTATACAGCGATTGGAAACTTAGCGGGCCAGATAGCGGTCGTAGGCGGCCTGGGTGATCTCAATGGCCCGCTGCACGCCGTGCTGCTCCAGCTCGGCCACGTAGGAATCCCAGTTCTGCTCAATGTCCAGAGCGCCGCTGATGAATTTGGCGGTGTTCTCCTTCACGCAGGTGCTGATATCAGCATACAAAGCCGCACGCTCGGTGGACTCTTCCTGGGTCAGGGAGATGCTGGGCAGACGCCAGTCGTCTTTGGCGTTGGTGGTCCAAACGGTGTAGCAGGTCTGATCCTTCTCAGGCACGCCGCCCAGTTCCCGGGTCCAGTCGGACCAGTTGGCAACGCCAGCGGAGGGGCACAGGTAGCTGTCCATGGTTTGGGCCAGGGTCCAGCCATTCTCATTGTTGGTAATCTTCTCAGTATAGACGGGCTTGCCGCCTTCAAAATTGAAGGTATCTCCCTCGCGGCCGTAGTTGGCCAGCAAGGCGCCTTCCTCGGTGAACAGGTAGTCCAGCCACTTCATGGCAACTTCCCAGTTCTCGCATTCAGCGGAGATGGCGGTGTTGCCGGAGGTATAAGAGTCGCGCAGGCGGATATGAAGCTCGTCGCCGGCGTTCTTCACGGGAGGATTGATGGGAGCCCAGTTCATGTTCTTGTCCTCAGAGGACTCCTCGTACAGGGAGGGCATGGTGTACACGGCGGGGATAGCTCCGGTTTTGCCGGTGACCACCGTGGCCATGTCGGCGGTGCGCTGATCGGTGGACATGAAGTCGGGGTCGATAAGCTTTTCCTCATACCACTGATGCATGATGGTTACATACTCTTTCCATGCCTCGTTGTAGGGGCCGTAGGTAACCTTGCCGTCGGCGTTCAGCTGCCAGCCGTTGAGCACGCCTAGGCCGGCGGACATCATGCCGAACTCGCCGTCACTACCGCTGAAGTTCAGGGTTAGGGGAGCGGTAGCGCCCTTATCGTCTTTGAACGCGGTGAGCACGTCATGCCACTGGTCGTAGGTCTGGGGAGTATCCAGCTTCAAGTCGTCCAGCCAGTCCTGGCGGATCCACAGACCCAGCCAGGGACCTTGCTTGGTCTGGCGCAGCTCATAGACAGCGCCCAGGCGGCCAGAGTCGGTGGTGGAAAGGAGCTCATAGTTGATATCAGACTTCCGGATGGCCTGATAGTTGGGCATGTACTCATCCACCTTGTCGGTCAGGTCCATAAAATAGCCGTCGTCAATGGCGGCATCCACACCCTCAGAGTAGTAGGAAGCGCCATAGCAGATCAGGTCGGGGAGGGTGCCGGAGGCGATCATCAGATTGAAGTTGGTCTGGTAGTCCGCAGAGGATACCATCTCAAAGTCCAGATGCACACCGGTGCGCTTTTCCATCTCCTGATAGAACTCGTTATCATTGTAGTCGGTGGTGACGATGGCAGCGTTGGTGCTGGCAGAGACGAAATAGCTCAGCGTGGTGGGCTCGTCAACGATAGGCAAGGTAAACTCGCCGGTGGGGGCGGCCTCTCCGCCGGACTCGGTGCTGGCCTCGGAAGATTCCTCAGAGCCGGATTCCTCCGTCTGGCTGGAGCTGCTCTCAGAGCCGGATTCGGAGCCGGAATCGGAATTCCCGCAGGCCCCAAGGGCCAGCACCAGAGCCAGGCTCAGCAGAAGAGCAATGATTTTTTTCAGGCTTTTCATGTTGGTTTTCCTCCTAGAGAAATTTTGTATCTGCAAAAGCAACAATGGCTGTTTGCACAAAGCCGTTATCCCTTAATGGCGCCGATCATCACGCCGGATTCAAAATATTTCTGGACAAAGGGATAGAAAATAAACATGGGCACGGTGGATACCACGATGGTGCAGTACTTTACTAACTGCTTGTAGAGCACTGCGTCGGCGGAATCTCCTGAAGAGGAGAGCACGCTGATGTCGATGTTGGAGTTGCTGTTGTTGGTGGTCACCAGAATCTCCTTGAGTACCAGCTGCAGGGGGTACTTGCTGGTGGTGCGCAGGTAGATCATGGCGCTGAACCAGGAGTTCCAGTTGCCGATGATGTAGTAGAGGATCACGGTGGCCAGGGTGGCCTTGATCAGAGGCAGCATAATCTGGAACAGAATGGTGAACCGGCCCGCACCGTCCAACATGGCGGATTCCTCCAGGCTGTCCGGCACGTTCTGCAGGGCCGTGCGAACCAAAATTAAGTAGAAAGCGCTCATGCAGTTGGGCAAAATCAATGCCCAGCGGCTGTCAAACAGGCCCAGATTCTGGGTGACAAGGATGTATAGAGGCACAATGCCGCCGGAAAACAGCATTGTAAATGAGATCAGAAACATGATGGGATTGGCCCAGAGAAAATCTTTGCGGGAGAGGGCGTAGGCCGCCATCACCGTGAGGAACATGCCCAGGGCGGTGTTGCCGAACACATAAATCAGAGTATTCAGATAGCCGGTCCAGATACGGCTGTCATGGAATACCAGCTTATAGCCGTTGACATTGAATTTTTCTATCTTCCAGATCAAGCCTGTCTGGTTCATCACCCAGCCCGCGTCGGAAAAGGAGGCGCAGATTACATGCCATACCGGAAGGATACACACCACGATAATCAGGGCGAAAAACAGGCAGTTGATTCCGTCAAAGATTCTGCTTCCCGCAGATTTGTTTTTTACCATAGCCATTGCGGCAGTTCTCCTTTCTTCAGTTAGAATAAACCGGACTCCGTATATTTCTTGCTGAAGGCGTTGGCAAACAGCAGCAGAATGAAGTTAATCACCGAGTTGAACAGGGAAACTGCGGTGGAGTAACCATAGTTAGCCTCCTGCAGGCCTTTGCGGTACACAAAGCTGGAGAGAATATCCGCCGTTTCGTATACCTGGGGGTTGTAGAGCAGGATCGTCTTTTCATAGCCAACAGAAAGCATCTGGCCTACCCGCAGGATAAGCATAATCATGATGGTGTCGATGATCCCCGGAATGGTGACCCGCAGGATCCTTTGCAGGCGATTGGCACCGTCAATTTCCGCAGCCTCATAGAGGGTTTGGTCGATGCTTGAGAGGGCCGCCACATAAATGATGGAGTCAAAGCCCAAGTTCTTCCACAGGTCAGAAACCACATAGATAGTCCGCCAGTTGGAGGGGTTGCCCAAAAGGTTATCGTAATTGCCGGTGATACTACCGATAAACGAGGTAATGGCACCGTCGGTGGAGCAGAAATCAATAATAATGCCCGCCACAACTACCATGGAGATAAAGTAGGGCATATAAGAGATCGTCTGGATAGTCTTGCGGTAGCGTTTGCTGCGCAGCTCATTGAGCAGAAGAGCGAAGAGGATGGTCAGAGGGAACTCAATGCCGATCTGCAGCAGGCTTAGAATCAGTGTGTTGCGGATGGTCCGTCCGGCGAAGGCGGAGCCAAAGAAATCCGCAAAATTCTCCATGCCTACAAAGGGGGAGTCGAAAAATCCCAGCTTTGGCTTAAAGTTCTCGAAGGCCATCAAAAGGCCGCCCATGGGGATGTAGTGGAAGATAATGTAGAAGGCCACGGCAGGCAGCACCATGACGAAGAGAGGCCAGTTCTTTTTGAAGTCCCTCTTGATGTTGGGCCATGTGAACTTGCGCGATTTGCGCAGCGGCTCAGATGCAATAGTGGAGTTTTGCATAACACCTTTCCTTTCCTGCTGTTTCGCTGGGCCAAAGCGCCGGTATACCGGCACCGCGCTCTGGGAACAGCTGTAAATTTTGATTCTATATTAACAAGATGTTTCTAAACTGTAAAGTGCCAGATTTTTGTATGAGGATCCGCGCAAATTTTGGTATTCTTCCGGTAAAGGTGCATTTTTTTGCGGGATTTCCAGGTCTGTGCGCAAAAAAAGAGAATGGCAGGGAGCGCTTTTCCAAACACTCCCTGCCATTCTTGGTCATAATAAATTCTTCAAGAAATTCCAGCGCTTTTTGCGTACTGTCCTGGCGTGATTCCCTCATATCGCTTAAAGGCTCGAATCAGGGACCTGGGGTCCACATAGCCGGTACGCTCTGCGGTCTCGCGAACGCTTAGGCCTTCGGTCAATAATGTTTTGGCGGTTTCCAGCCGGACCGCATGGAGCTCATCCAGTAGACCGCCTCCTGTGGCCGCCTTGTACTGGTGGCTCAGGGTGGACAGGTTCATGCCCAGATAGTCAGCGATCATGCTGGCGTTCAGGGCCGGGTTTTGATAATTGGCACGGATATAGTCCCTCACTTTGCTGGTCAGTTCTTTTTTGATTTGAGAGAGTTCCGATTGGGCCCCCCCTTCCCAGGAAATGCCGTTGAACAGGGAGAGAAGATCCTCCTCCATTTCCCGGGCGGTTGTTTCATATCCTTGGAATCGTCCGCTCCTGGTGGTACCGTCCAAAACATAGGGGAGAAGGATTTCCACAACATCCCCATACCGCCGCCGGAGTTTTTCCACCGACAGGCTCCTGTCGGAAAGATCCTCTTGGAGGATCTTTCGTAAACAACTCTCTGCCCGCAGTTTTTTCCCAGCTGCCAGGTACTCTGTCAAAGCCTTCTGCCGTGAGAGGAACTCCCGATAAGAAGCGAAATCCTGGTTTTCCGGCAAACCATTGACCGGGCAGACTCCCCGATCCCGACTGTGCCCCCAGAAATTGTCATGACGCAGAGCCTGGTAAACAGTCGCCCATGCCTGAGGCGCATCCTCCAGATGGGTGCAGGTGTCGCTTATGTAACAGACCAGCCCCATGGAAAGAGAATGTTCCGCCGCAAAATGAATCTGGACCGCTTCCTCATAGGTCAGGGCTTTCTGAACCAGTACTGCGGCGCACTGACGGAACTGCAGGCTGACGCCCCCGCTTTTGTCCAACAGGATCTCATCTAGGCATTCCCGCAGCCGCCGGAACACTGCCTCCTGAGAAGTTGTTTTTTCCGCCGGGGCAAAGGCCAGAAGCTGATAGGGCTGGCCTTCCTCCAGATATTGGGACAGGCCGGAAGAACTGGTTTGAAGGCCCAGCAGATACTGCACCAAGGCGGCGCTTCTGGCCTGTTGGGCAGATTGTTCCATCTGTGTTTCCAGGCTGGCTTTCTCTTGGGCAAAGCTCACCAAAGCGGATTCCAGCTCCGCAATGGACCGATACTCCGCCTGAGAGAAGCCTGGCTCCATAAAGGGCAGAATATTTTTAATCGGACGGTAGGTGCGCCTGCTCCAGAAAACCGCCAAAAGCACGCTTACGCCGAAGATTACAGCCACTTCCACCACCAGCTGGAACCAGATAATCCGCAGTTCCTGGTAATAGGCGTCCCGCCGGGTGAGAAAGCCATAGCGGACGCCGCTTAAACTGGAGTGATACTGGGAGTAGACATACCGCTGGCCCTCCAGATCCAGCTCCCCCTGGTCCGCTTTGCTTTGAGCGATGAAATCACAGGCGGCCGGAGCGCGGCTGCCGCCGCAGATCAGTTTATAGGCTTCATCAGTGACAAATGCTTCGAAGTCCGCTGTGTTCCAGGGAGAGAGGGTTCTATCCAGCTGCATGATGATTCCTGTACAGAAAAGAAATTCCCGGCTTCGTGAGTCATATTGGCTGCGTAGAACCAGAATCCAGCCGCCCCCATCCTTTTTATAAATGGTGGTGATATGTTCCGAGGAACTGCCGCCATCCAGTACCGGATAGAAGCTACTTGGGTCCAGCTGCAGGTCCCAGGGAAATAGATCTGTCGCCTGGGGATGGTAGGTCCGCCGGTCCGTAACCAAAAAACCGCTGCGGGCGAAATAGCAGAATCCCCGGTAAAATCCGGCGTTTTGACTGGTCGCCGCAGCGAGGCTTCCGCTCAGTTCACATAGGTCGAAAAGCTCCTCTGCATGCAGCGTGGTTTTTTCTGCCAGTCGGGAGGCCAGGGCGTTTCTGGAAAAGAGAGAGATAAGACTGGCCGCGTTTCCCAGGTTTTTATCGATTTCCTGTCGGACTGCCTGTATGGAACTCTCCTGGTTTTCCATGATAGATTCCTGCATCCGATGTTCCAGCCCGCCGATGGTAACCAGGGACAGCAGTAGCGGCACAAGGCACACGCATAGATAGGAAGCAAGGAACCTTCTGTATATTTTCATCTGTCCGCCTCCTTTCCGGAAATTTCAGCCTGCATGCGTGTAATATATTTTACTATACAGGAAAATCCGCCGGAATGCAAGAAATATCCGGGCAAAAAGTACAGAAAAACCGTTTTAGAACAGAAAAACCGGCAGATATCGATTTCCCAGCAGGCGGCTTTGCTGTCCAGTTTCAAAAAATCGGTATATTCCGATTTAGTAAGTTAATTTAAGAACCGATAAAGCGGTTCTTAAATTCGGCGGCTCAGGAGGTGTTCCCTCCTCGCCTAGTTAAAAAGATTCTTTTGAACTTAATAAACTATAATCCTTTTTTAAACCGGATGTCACTAAATTTAAAAAAGAACCCCTGGATGCCTGTTTGGTATCCAGGGGTTCTGGCTGATGACCGCTGCGCTTACTCCAAAGTGGAAGCCACCTTCTTTAAATGCTCGATAATTTCCAGGTGCTGGGGGCAATGGCCCTGACAGGCACCGCACTGAATACAGTCGCTGGCCTTACCGCCCTCGCCTACGGCGTTTTTATACTGGCCTTTGGCTCGTTTTTCGTCGCCATAAAGAATAAGCTGGTTCATGGCGGAAAGGAGGCCGGGAATATTGATCTTCTGGGGACAGCCGTCCACACAGTATTTGCAGCCGGTGCAGGGGATGGTAGGCAGGCTGTGGAGCACCTCCACCACCTGTTCCACTACCTGGCGCTCACCATCGTTCAGTGGCTTGAAGTCTGCCATATAGCTTAGGTTGTCCGCCATCTGGGCTTCATCGCTCATACCGGAAAGCACAGTGATCAGGCCGTCTAGGGAGGCCGCGTAGCGAACCGCCCAGGAGGCGATGGAGGCTTCGGGGTCAGCTTTCTTGAAAATCTTCTGAACTTCAGGGGTCATAGTGGCCAGTGCGCCGCCCTTGACAGGCTCCATGATGATCACCGCCTTGCCGTATTTGCGGGCAACTTCATAGCATTTCCGGGACTGCACCCCTTCACTGTCCCAGTCGGCATAGTTAATCTGCAGCTGGACAAACTCAGCCTCCGGGTGCTTTTGGAGAATATCCTCCAGCACTTCGGCGGAATCGTGGAAAGAAAAGCCGATATGCTTAGCCCGGCCTTCCGCCTTCAGGCGCTTGATAAAGTCCCAAGCACCCAGTTTGTCGGCCTTTTCGGCGCTCTCCTTGCCCAGGGCGTGGAGCAAGTAAAAGTCGTAGTATGTAAGCCCGGCACGATCCAAGGATTCCTGGAAGATCTTCTCCATCTCATCCTGGCCCTTCAGGTCCCAGATGGGCAGCTTGGTGGCGCACTGAAAGCTGTCCCTTGGGTAGCGCTCTACTACCGCCTCCTTCAGGGCAACCTCAGATTTTCCGCCAATATAGACGTAAGCAGTGTCAAAATAGGTGAAGCCCTTTTCCATGAAGGCGTCCACCATTTTTTTGGTCTGCTCAATGTCAATTTCTTCCCCGTTCATAGGCAGACGCATAAGTCCAAAGCCCAATTTCTTAATGTTCTCGCCGAGATACTGTTCAGCCATAGAATCATCCTCCTGTAGGTTTGTAAATCCATTATACAATATGGAGCAAGGTCCAAGTCAAGGGAAGAATGCAAAGTTTGCAAAAATTTATCGCAGGCTTCGTAGATCCTCCGGGGTGCAAGACCGGGCGCCGTAACGGGCCTGCTCATACAGATTATGGAGCAGCGGAATTTCTAGTCCGGCGTGCTTTTCCAGCTGAGTGGGGGTCAGGCTGGGAGAGGGGAGCTGGGGGCTGGACTTTTCAATGGCGCGGCGGTAGCGCCGGCGGATGGCGGCGTTGGGAGAGCGGTCCCAGAAGGAGGGCCTGCGTATTTTTCCAAACCCTTCCTCTCGGCTGCCTGACTCGTCCTGGTCCTCCTTAGTGAGGGATTGCACAAAGTCCCGGCTGCCATCGGTATAGCTCCGCCCGAATTCCTTGAAGAGCTTCCACACTGCGATGATGGCGACCACCAGAAGGCCGGCCAGAATAATCCCCAAGATCAGGTTGGTGACAAAAGGGGGGATTTGCCAGGCAGGCTCCAGGTTTTCCAAAAAATCTATCTGTGCCTGATAGCTGTTGTTGGCGGGAGGGTCCTCCGCCAAGCGGTATACGTGGGAGCCGCGGTCCTTGAAATCCGGCAGAATGATGCGGAAGCCGCCGGAGCTGCCCAAAGCCTGGGGCAAGAGGAGCGCGGCGGAAAAGAGCAGGTCGGCAAATACAGCCCCACCCGCGATTCGTTGAATGCGCCGGGCAGGCAGGTTGCGCATGTCCTGGTTCAGGGTGAGGTAGTCATCGATTCTGCTCAGCCCTCGGAAGCCTAAGCAGAGCAGAAAGTAGAGGGCCGCGCCCAAAAGGGAGAGGCGCTGTAAAGAGGGGAGAGCCATTCCCGCACTGAGCAGAAAGGCCCCCAGAAAGACCAGCAGTATCCAGTAGGTGGGTGCGTCGAAGAAGGAGCGCACCGGAGGCCCTCCTTCCGCCTCCTGCATCCGGTTTTCGCCCGGAACAGGGCCATGAGCGCCGTCAGTACAGGGCCGCCCGGGTGACCGATGAGAATCCAGCTGAGACCGCAGAGCAGGGCTGAGGCCAGCAGAAACTGCCACATGACGGGCAGACGTTTTGCGGCGTAGAAGCACAGAGCGCTGGGGAGCGCGAAGAGAATTCCCCGCCAGAAAGCGCTTTCCGGGGAGGCGTAGGAAATTCCCAGAAGAGAAATGGAGCTGAATGCGACGGCAAAGAGGATTCCTGCCACCAGGCCGCAGTGGAACCGGGCCAGCAAACGCAAGACCAATTGCCGGGGCGCGGCTTTGAGAATATGCGTGATTTTTTTCATGATAATTTCTCCTAGAACTCCATCCACTGGATTTCTACATTAGGGTATCCCAGCAGTTCCTGGCTGTTTTCTTTGGAAGTCCCCAGGCCGCAAGGAATGATCCGCAGCCCCTGCCCTTTGCCCACGGCCAGGGAGAAGGCCTCGCCCAGGTCCCCCCGCAGATTACGTGAGATTAGCACCAACAGGTCGCCAGACTCAGAGCCGGATGGAGGCAGGCATGAGCACAGGGGAGGCAGGTCCGGGCCGGATTGCAGGCAAGCCAATTTTTTCTGCAAAAACAGTAGGCTTCCCGCACCCGCCACGGATTCCAACCGCCAGACCTGGCCGGTCTGTACGTCGTGGCCGTTGCTGTAGAGCCCAAGCTCAATCCCCTCCCGGAGCAGCCGCCGGGCCAGGGTGCAGGCAATCCGTACTCCGGCCTCGTTGAGGAAATCCCCTTGATGCCCCCCGACCTCCATGTCGATGGCCAGCACCACCCGCTGGGACAGGGTAGACTCGTGAAGGTTTACCAGCAGCTGTCCGGCCCGGGCAGTGGCTTTCCAATTGATGTACTTCATGGGATCTCCCCGGGAGTACTCTCGAAGCCCGCCAAACTCGAAGGGATCGTCGCAGATCCGCTTGCGGCTGAGCACCGCACCCATAATCCGGGAATAGGGAATCTGGATTTGAGTGGCGGAAACCGGTCGGGGCAACACGTAAAAATCCGTATTCTGGGACCGGGAAGAGAGATATTTCCGGGTGAGAAACAGGTCCTGTGCCGCGACGCCCGCCTCGTCAATCCGGAAATACCCCCGCCCAGCGCACTTGAATTCCAGGGTGCGGGTAATCCTCTGCCGCATGGAGACGGCAAACACGTCCCGGCGGTAGGTCTGGTCGCTGAGGGAGGCGTTTTCTCCGCCACCGAACCGCAGTCGCCGGTCCATATGGAAGCTGATCTCCAGCACCGGCAGGGGGAGAAGGTTTCGGTTGACGATCACCTCCGAGAGAGTGGAGGTGTCGCCCTCCACAGCATAATCCTGGGTAAAGGCGATGCGGCAGCCAAGCCCTCGCTGCCAGAAGCGGTTATAAAGAATCCGCAGTCCCCAGAATCCCAGGGCCAATACCGCGCAGATGATAAGAATGGGCGCCATTGAATGCCCTCGCTTTCAAAAAATGTATTTTTAAGAGTAATACTGTGTGGCTACGGCAGGGAGGGGCTTCGAGTCTCGCCTGCCGGCTCGGTCAGCGACGGGAAATCGCCACTGGCGATTGTCCCCCCCCCCTTTAAAAAGGTGGACGAAATTTTTACCCTGGACGGCTTTGGCCGGTCTAGCTGGCCGAAACTTGGCAACGCCAAGTTTACAGCTGGTCAGGGGTCTGAGGGTGAAACCCTCAGCTGCCAGAGGCCAAAACATACTCTCAAAATCTATAGGTTTGGACGCAATGCGGGGCGCCCGCAGCCGCCTCCAGCAGCTGGGCTCCCTTGCGTGGAGAGGCCCTGGCTATTTTTCCCAGTTCTCTGTGGGCACAGGCACAGAATTCAACAGCTCCAGAGCTGCCTGCTTCTGGCTCTGAGAACCCATAGCCCCGCTGACGGAAAGCCTGTGGGCGATCACAGGCTCCGCCACGGCCTTGACATCTTCAGGGGTGACGAAGTCCCGGCCCTGAACCAGGGCAAAGGCCTGGCAGGACCGCAGCAGCGCCAAGCTGCCCCGGGGACTTACCCCCAGTTCCAGACCGCCGCGTCCCCGGGAGGCCTGGGCCAGGGCGGCTATGTATCCCAAAAGGATCTTGTGGACAAAGATTTCCCGGGATTTTTTCTGCAAGGCCGTGATGTCCTCCTGAGTGCACACGGGCTCCAGCTCCTCCAGGGGCTCGGCGTCCCGGAAGCGTTCCAGGATGGCCACCTCCTGGTCCTGGGTGGGGGGCGCCATGGAGATCCGCATGAGGAAGCGGTCCAGCTGGGCCTCGGGCAGAGGATAGGTACCCAGGGTTTCCACCGGGTTC
This sequence comes from Acutalibacter sp. 1XD8-33, assembly GCF_003612555.1. Classification (GTDB taxonomy): domain Bacteria; phylum Bacillota; class Clostridia; order Oscillospirales; family Acutalibacteraceae; genus Acutalibacter. The sequence goes on along the minus strand of NZ_RAZF01000009.1, from coordinate 45,662 downwards.
TGGGTGGCGATGACGAAGAAGGGAGGCGGCAGGCGGCGGGTGACGCCGTCCACTGTGACCTGCCCCTCAGCCATACACTCTAGCAGGCTGGACTGGGTCCGGGGGGTGGCCCGGTTGATCTCGTCCGCTAGGAGGATGTTGCAGAACACCGGCCCCGGGCTGAACACGAAGGCCCCCTCCTGCTGGTCGAAGAAGTTCAGCCCGGTCACGTCGGAGGGCAGCAGGTCCGGGGTGAACTGCACCCGGCCGAAGTCAGCACCCACAGATTTTGCCAGGGCTCGGGCCATGACAGTTTTCCCCATGCCGGGCACGTCCTCCACCAGCACATGGCCTCCGGCCAGAAGGGCGGCGAGCATCAGATCCGCCACCCTCTCCTGGCCCACCAGGACCTTGGCGATGTTGACTTTTATAGCCTGCAGAACAGTTTCCATGTGGTTATCCTCCTGTGATTATTAAAAAATGCAGTTCTTGGAAAAATGCGTGAGTATTCGTGGGCCTCCTTTGAGAAAAGTAAGACGTTCGCTGCGCGAAGTCTACGAAACTTTTACCCTGGTTAGTTGTATGCGATAAAGCTAGACACATTGCTAGGTCCAGGGGTAGCGTAACCCCTGGCGTGGTGTGGAGCAGCGCTCCACGACCTTGCCGTACGTAGGAGGTGAGCGTTCTGCCGGATACTTGGCAAAGCCAAGTATTGCAGACTAAGCCACGAACCGACCGAACCGGCGGGCGAGACCGTTTCATTACCCCCGAAGGCCCACGAATACTCACATAACTATTTTCCGCAAGAGATCTATTGCTTCAGTAGTTCCTTGACGGCGGCGATATTTTCCCGCTCCACGGCGATGAGGCGCTGGGTTTTGGCCTTCAGCTCCGCCCGGCGGGGTAGTTGGGCATAGGCTTCCACGATGGCATTCCACAGCCAATCTTCCTTCATGTTTTCTAGATCTTGATATTTCCCATAGCCCAGATACCGCAGGTAAGAGCCAATCTTTGGATCATAGCTTACGCCCACCAGGGGCGCGCCGCTCAAGGAGGAGAAAATCAGCCCGTGCAGGCGCATGGAAACCACCACGCTCATGTGCCCTAGAATGGAAATTAGCAGCTCGGGGCTGGGCGTGCCGGAGAGGAGGATGCCGGGCGTCTGCATATATTCCAGCACTGTTTGGGCGGCAGCCTCGTCCTGGAAGGCGTTGATGGAGAGAAACACCGGCTCCAGGCCCAGCTCCATCCGAGCCCGCTGGGCGCATTTTGCCAGAATGGGAGCTTTTTCTGAGAAGCCCCGCCAGGTCCGCAGCAAAAAACAGATATACTTCCCGTCTGGGTCCAGATTTTGGGAGCGGAAAAACCGCTGGCACTCTTCCTCCGAGGCGGGGGAGAGGATCAGCGCCGGATCACTGCTGAGGACCCGGTGGGGCCGGGTGCCCCCGTAGCTGTCCAGCTCCCGGAGGGAGTCCGGCTCCCGAAGGGTGATCACGTCCACCGAGCTGTTCAGCACCCGGCGGACCAGCCGCAGGTTCCGTTTGCCGTGTACCGGGCCGATGCCGCAGCCGTACATGTCCACCTTGTTGCCCAGGCGCTTGGCGGCCCAGAGGGTCAAAAGATAATACCAGAGGCTGCGGTGGCTGGTGGCGTTCTGGATCAGGGTGCCGCCGCCGTTGATATAGAGCCGGGACTTCCCCATGGCCCCCAAGATTTTCGGCAGGTTGAAAGTATAGATGGAGTTCACCCGGTAGCGCTGCTTGATGCTCTGGGTGTTCTTGGCAAGCACCGTCAGGGGCACATAGCGGTCGGTTTCCCGCACCGAACGGATGATAGACTTGAGAATGGCGTCATCCCCGGCGTTGCCATGGCCATAGGCCCCGCAGATCACCACCCCGTCCCGGCCAGTATGGGCGGCCTTGCGGGCCTCCTCCGCCAGAATGCGCTGGTAGATCTCCAGCTGGCGGCGCACCATGCTCTCAATGGAGTACTCCGCCTGGGCCTTTTCATAGAGTTTGTCCCCCAGCAGGCGGCGGCGGGGCTCGTCTCGGGCCAGCTCCACCAGGCGGTGGGCTAGAGCCTCGTGGTCCCGGGGCTGGAAGAGGATGCCCGTCTCCCCATCTTGGATGAGGGCGGGGATGCCTCCCACGGCGGTGGATACGGTGGCCTTGTGCATCCGGGCCCCCTCGGTCAGGGAGTAGGGGAAGCCCTCGGAGAGGGAGGTGAGCAGGGCGATGTCGATGGCGTTGAAGAAGGAGTTTACGTCTTTGACCCAGCCCGCGAAGCACACCCGATCTGTAAGGCCCAGCTGCCCGGCCAGCTGCACCAGATTTTCCTTTTCCTCCCCGTCCCCGGCGATGGCCAGCTTCAGGTTGGGCTGCTGATCGCAGGCCAGCCGCATGGCCCGCAGCAGGGTGGGGATGTCTTTTACCGGGGAGAGCCGGGCCACAATGCCCGCTACCACGTCTCCAGGCTCCACGGCAAGGCCAATGGACCGGAGGAACTCCTCCCGGGGAATGCACTGGATGGGGGTGGAGAAGTCGATGCCGTTTCGGATATTCTCGATGCGGTCGGCAGGGAAGTTTCGCTGGATAAGCAGGTCGGTAATGTTGTCCGACACGCCGATATAGTAGTTCATCCGCCGCAGGGCCCAAAGATTGGTGGTGCCATAGCTCAGCCGGGCTACGGGCCTGCCCAGGTAGTCCAGTCTGTAGTCGCTATGCACGGTGGTGACCACCGGAGCATTCACCGTGCCCTTGAGCAGGTTGCCCATGAGATTGCCCCGGGCCCCGTGGCAATGGATGATGTCGATCTTCTGCCCGGCTACCAGCTTTTTCAGCTCCCGCAGCCCACGGATGGGGTCCCCGGTCTCGATTACGTGGATGGGCACGCCCATCTTGGCCGCGTCGTCGGAGAACTCCCCCTTGCGGAAGCACACCAGCTGGGCGTCGATGAAATTGTTCAGCTCCCGCAGCAGGTGGAGCACATGGGTTTTCGCGCCGCCGGTGTCGCCGCCGCCGATCAGGTGAATTACGCGCATACAGTTCATTCCTTTGTTTTTATTTCCTCTATTTTCAAACCAGCCCTGATCTCTTTTTTCATGTGGATGTGGGGGCAGTGCTCGTCCAGGTATTCTTCCCCCTCCTGGGCGTAGCCCAGCTTCCGGTAGAAGCCCGATGCCCGCACCTGGGCAGAGAGGACAATAGTTTCCCCGCCCCGGATAGCGGCAGCTTTTTCCGCCTCCGCCATCACCAGGGCCCCCAGGTTCCGCCCCCGGCAGTCCTGGCGGACCGCCACCCGGCCCACATGCCAGCGCCGGGGCCCCTCCGGGAAGATCCGACAACAGGCCACAGCATCGCCGTCCTCATAGAGGGTGATGTGCAGGGCGGCCAGGTCTGTCTCGTCGAACTCATAGGAAAAGCCCTGCTCATCCATAAAGACGGCCTGCCGCAGGGCGCGGGTCTCCTCTGGGAGATAGGGGGTGATTTCAGCGCGGAGCATGGGGATCCTTCCTCTCGTGGAAATTTTTGGGAAAGCGGCGGAATTCCTCCAGAAACCAGACGTTTTCCGCCTGGAATTCCTGACCGTTCAGGTAGTCCAGCTCCTCCGCCGGGGTGGTGAAGGCGAACCGCAGCTTGTAGGAGTACAGGGCCTGATAGGGGAAGCCGGAGGGCTTGTTCAGGGCGTTCCGGCCATATTTCCCGTCTCCGGCCAGGGGGTGGCCGATGGCCGCCAGATGGGCCCGGATCTGGTGGGTGCGCCCGGTGAGGAGCTCCACCTCCAGGAGGGAGTAGTCCCCCCGTTCCTCCAGGACCCGGTACCCGGTGCGGATGGTCTTGGCCCCCGGGCTGGGCTTTTTGCTCACGTAGACCCGGTTCTGGGCCTCGTTTTTCACAAGGTAGCCGGTGAGCAGGGCGGACGCCTCCCGCATCCTGCCGCAGACCACGCAGAGGTAGCGCTTGTCCAGTTCCCGGTCCTTGACCTTCTGGTTGAGAACCCGCAGGGCGGCGGCGGTTTTCGCCGCCATGACAATGCCTCCGGTGTTCCGGTCAATGCGGTTCACCAGGGCCGGGGAGAAGGAGTTCTCCTCCTGGGGGCGGTACTCGCCCTTTTCGTAGAGGTAGCGCTGGATCCGGGCGATGAGGGAGTCGAAGTGATAGTTCTCGTCCGGGTGAACGATGAGGCCGGGCCGCTTGTCCAACAGCAGAATCTGGCTGTCCTCGTAGACGATGTCCAGCTTTTTTGGGGCCTTGAGGAAGTCGTAGTCCTTGGGGGACTGCTGGAAGAAATCCTCCTGCCAGAAGAGGGAGAGCTGGTCCCCGACGGCAAGGCGGCTTTCCGGTTTACACCGGGCTCCGTTTAGGCGCACGTCCTTGGTGCGGATGCACTTGTAGAGCACGGTAGGGGGCAGATTGGGATAAGTTTTGGTGAGGAACTTGTCCAGGCGCTGGCCCGCGTCGTTAGGGGCTACCGTTAACAGTTTCCGGGGCATGGTCGTCCCGCCTTTCCTAGGTTATGGCTTTCAGAACACATTTTTCATGATATGGAGCAGTCTCCGCCATCAGAGGGTATCCCATATGCTACAATGAAATTTATCACCTGAGCGCACTGAAAATGGGGCCGGACACCTTTGCCTGGGAAATCCCATATAATGACACAGCGGCGCTGGCTTTGATGGAAGAGTAGGCGGGTACTGTGTCTCATTATACCCCAAATTTAAGAAACTTGCAAGCGCCTCCAGACTGTGACAAAATTTCCGGCCCAAACATGGTAACTTGTACCCAAAGTCAATTAGGCGGCGTCTGCGCCGGTGTTTACACAGGGCTTTGGAGTGTGGAAAAACATCCGCGATTTTGGGACCCGAGAGCCGGTAAAATGGCCCGGAAAATTCCCACAGGAAGCTCTGCAGATACTGCCTAAATCAATAGAAGTGAAAGGAGAATTGCCGTGAATTGGGAGCGTTTCAAAACATGGAAGAGAACCGCCGGGGCCCTGCTACTGGCGGCAGCAGTCTGTATAGGTGGGCCGGTGCTGGAGGCTTTTGGGGAGGAAGAGCCTCTTTGGGAGGAAACAGTGTTTCTGGGAGAGGCCGCGCCTTTGCGGATAGAAGGCGAGACACTGGAAGAGCGCCTGCGAAAGGAATTTCCGGAAGAGACAGGAGAGATGGAGTGCTGGTGGATGGGCCCGGGAGGACGTATGACTCTGGAAGATCTAGGCAGAGAGCGGCCCCGGGAGGATACGGATTATCAGCTTTCCGCAGTGCTCCATCGAGAGGATGGCAAAGACAGCTGGGCCAATCTTACTTACCGGGTGCGGGTGGTCAGCGGCACGGTGCGGGTGCGGGGTGTGGGATTTCCGGTACAGGCAGGGCATTCGGTTCTGTTCCAGCTGGAGAGCCAGGATTTGACCTTATTCCGTCGGGCTTGGGCAGAGGCGGATCCCCAGGGTGGTTCGCCCCGGCTAGAGGCGGAATTTACCGGCCTGCCTTTTGGCGTGTATAGGGTTTCTGTGCCAGAAGGGGGAGCTCAGCCGGAGGCGGTGGAATGCCTCTTGGGCGTGTGCCGGGAGAATGACACCGTGGATCCGGATTTGTCCGAAGCCATGGCGGAATTTACCGTGAACCAGACAGGCCGGGCTATTGGAGAGAGCTTCCGCCTGGGGGAAAAGCCATGAGGCGGGGGGGGCTGTTGGCCGCAGCCGGACTGATGCTGCTGGCTGCGGTATGGGGAGCCGTTTTTTTGCTCAAGCCCCAGGAAGCCCCGGTAAAGCTGGAAGTGATCTCCTTGAGTGGGGAGGATGGAGAGGCGGACCCGGTGCTGCTGCCAGGGGAGCTGGCCCAAGGGGGCGTGGCCTTCCGCAACAGCGGACAAGCAGGGTGCAGCCTGCGGATCCGGCTCTGTACAGCACAGCTGGGCGGAAAGCCCGTGCTGGAGGCGGGAAATCTGGAGGCAGGGAACTTCGTGGAAGCAGGCGTCCAAGGGGAAAAGAGCCCGGACGGCTGGATTCGCCGGGGGGAGTACCTGTGCTACCAAAATAACCGCACGGAGGACATTCTTTTGCCTGGAAGGGAAACGCCTCCCGCCTACTCTGCCGTCAGGATGAATCCGGTGCTGGAAGAGGAGGACTTGGAGGCTCTGCGGCTGATGGGAGAAGAGCAGCAGTTGTTTATTCTGGTAGAGGCAGAGACAAAATAGGCATGAGAAAAGGGGCCGAAGCCCCAGAATCTAAAACCAGGAAATTCCGCCCCTGCGGATGATATGGGCGATGACCGCGATGAGAAATCCCAGTCCAGCTCCACAGATGGCCTCCCGTACCCGATGGCCCAGGGACTCGTTCAGCTTGGGGATCAGCTCCCGTAAAGCCTGTCGGCCCTCCGTGGCGTCTTCCTGTTCCAGAAACTCCACAATATGGTTGATGGCCCGGGCATGAAGCCCGGCGGCCCAGCGCACGCCTGTGGCATCGTACATGACGATGAGGGCCAACACAAAGCTGAGGGCAAAGATGGGAGAGTTAAAGCCGTAAAGATAGTAGGAGGTGAGCAGCACGGAGCAGGTCACCGCCGAGTGAGAGCTAGGCATTCCTCCGGCCCCGGCCAACCGGTGGCGGTCGAACTGCTTGTGCTTTACCGCGTCCACCAGGGTTTTCAGAGCTTGGGCGGCGGCCCAGGAGATCACGCTGATATTGATCAGGGGGTTGGAGAGCAAAATCGAGAGGTCCATACGGGCCAGTCCTTTCCTGGTGAGATACTCTATGGCAAACGCCACTGGCTCAATTTACCGGTTTCGAAGCGCCTTTCTTAATATCATACCCGGTTTGCGGGGAGAAGTCAAGGGGAGTGTTTGGCCCTACCCCTGTTGAAATTTTTCCGGCTTTGTGTTATAATTCCCATATTAAAGAAGGAGGGCGCGCCATGGAGAAAAAACGAAATTATTCCAGGGAGCTGGAGGGGCTCATCGCCGGGCTGGGGGATACCGCCCCCAAGCTCCTCCTGCACGCCTGTTGCGCCCCCTGCTCCAGCGCCGTGCTGGAATACCTGGCCCCCCATTTCCGCGTCTACCTGCTCTACTATAACCCCAATATTGCCCCCCAGGAGGAGTACGAGAAGCGCCTTAACGAGCTGCGGCGGCTTCTCCGGGAGCTGCCCCTGCCCCGGCCGGTGGAGCTACTGCCCTGCGAGTACCGGGGGGAGGAGTTCGCCCAAATGGCCCAGGGCCTGGAGGCGGAGCCCGAGGGCGGGGCCCGGTGTATGGCCTGCTACCGCCTGCGCCTGCGGGAGGCCGCCCTGGCCGCCCGGGACCACGGCATGGACTACTTCACCACTACCCTGAGCATCAGCCCCCTGAAAAACGCCGGGGCCCTGAACCGGATCGGGGAGGAGCTGGCGGCGGAATTCGGGGTCCGGCACCTGCCCGCGGACTTCAAGAAGCGGGAGGGCTACAAGCGCTCCATCCTGCTGTCCCGGCAGTACGGCCTGTACCGCCAGGACTACTGCGGCTGCGTCTACTCCAAGGTCCAGCGGGACCGGCGCCGGGAAGAAAGGAATGAGGAAATTGCCAGTGATTCATAACGGGGCGAGCTATCTGGCGGCGGACGCCCACGCCCATATCTATCCGGAAAAGATCGCGGAAAAGGCCACCGCCTCCGTGGGGCGGTTCTACGACCTCGCCATGCGCTATGTGGGCACGCCGGGGGTTCTGGCGGAGGCCGGGGCCCAGGCGGGCCTGGACCGGTTCCTGGTGTGCTCCGTGGCCACAAAGGTGGAGCAGGTCCGCTCCATCAACGGCTTCATCGAGAGCGCCTGCCGGGAGTACCCCCAGTTTGTGGGCCTTGGGGCGTGGCATCCGGACGTGGAGGACATCGAGGGGGAGCTGGACGACATCCAGCGCCAGGGCCTCCGGGGGATCAAGCTCCACCCGGACTTCCAGGAGTTCGCCATCGACGACCCGAAGATGCTGCCCTTCTACCGGGCGGCGGAGTGCCGGGGCCTGCCCATTCTCTTCCACACCGGGGACAGCCGGAAGAATTTCTCCTCCCCCCGACAGCTGGCCCGGGTGCTCCAGAAGCTGCCGGGCCTCACCTGTGTGGCGGCGCATCTGGGGGGCTACACGGAGTGGAAGGCCGCCCGGGAGTGCCTTCGGGGCTCCGGCGTGTACGTGGACACCTCCAGCTCCTTCCCCTTTCTCTCAGAGGAGGAGGCGCTGGAGAGCATCGCCCTGTTCGGGGCGGACCGGGTGATGTTCGGCACGGACTTCCCCATGTGGCCCGCCGGGCCGGAGCTGCGGGCCCTCTTTGCCCTGGGCCTGACACAGGCCGAAAACCGCGGGATCCTGTTTGAGAATTTCGCCCGGCTATACCGCGTCTCCACACAAAAAGAAAGCCATGGATGAGAGCCGGTTTCTGGAGGCCTGCCGGGAGGTGCTGTCCGAGGGGACCCGCCCGGCGGGCATCGGCGCTTTGGGGGAGAAATCCCTCCATGCGGCGCTGAAGCGGTATCTGGAGCCACGGGAGGCCTGCCGGGAGGTGCTGGTGGGCCGGTACGTGGCGGACATCGTCAACGAGGCCGGGATCACGGAGATCCAGACAGCGGGCTTCGGCCGGCTGCGGGAGAAGCTGGAGTTCTTTTTGCCCCACTACCCCGTGGCCCTGGTGTACCCGGTGGCGGCGGTGAAATGGCTGATCTCCGTGGGACCGGACGGAAGCCAGTCCCGCCGGCGGAGAAGCCCCAAGACCGGCGGGGCCTGGGAGATGCTCACGGAGCTCTATTCCATCCGGGACCTGCTGAAAGAGCCTGGGCTGACCCTGTGCGCCATGCTGCTGGAGGTGGAGGAGTACCGCCTGAAGGACGGCCGGGGCCGCCGGGGCTACACCCGGTGGGAGCGGATGCCTGTGCGCCTGCTGGAGGAGGTCTGGGCCCGGGGCCCGGAGGAATTCCCCCGTCTGCTGCCCCCGGACCTACCGGAGGCGTTCACCTCCAAGGAGTTCCGGGCCTGCGGGCATTTCTCCCCCATGAACGGCTCCCTGGCCCTGAGCGCGGCCCGTGAGCTGGGGGCCGTGGAGCGGATCGGGAATCAGGGCCGGGCCTACCTGTACCGGAGTGTCCAAAACGCGTGTTTTTAGGACGATGTTTACGGCCTCCGGCGGTTCAGGGGTTCCACCCCTGAAAACCCCGCCACTTTTGAAAAAGTGGACAAAACTTTTTCCCTGGTCAGTTATGTGCGCTTTGTAATCAGCTTGGCAGAGTTTTGTGAAACAAAACTCATGACACACGGCGAAACCCAGCCATAACATCTTGCCATTCTTCGCGCCGTGTGCATTGGCCGGTCCAGCTGGTCTTAAGCTGGCGGGGGTGTGGGGCGCGGAGCCCCACGGCCTTGCCTCCGGCGGCGGGAGACTTGGCTTTGCCAAGTCTCCCGCCGCCGGAGGCCCTATATTACTCCCAAATTACTTTTTCTCAATATTATACCGGGCGGCCAGGAAGGACCAGTTCTGCTGGAAGGGGCGCATCACGTTCCAGTAGCCCCCGCCCAAAAGGGAGAATTCGTCCATCAGGTTGTATTTCTGCTCTACGCTGGCTACGTCCTCGAACCAGACCACGTGGTCCAGGCCGTCCCTGCTATAGCTGAACCAGGGGGACTGAGCGGCGGTGTCGAACTGGATGGCCGCGCCCTGGCGCTGGGCGATCTCCACCGCGTACTGGTTGCCGATGGCTGTGGCACGGGTGATCCCCCGCTGGAAGGGAAGGATCCAGTCGTAGCCGTAGTTGGGCAGGCCCATGAAGATCTTCTCCCGGGGAACCACAGACGCGCCGTACTCCACCACCCGGCGCACCTGATTGAGGGGGGCCACCGCCATGGGCGGGCCGTAGGTGTAGCCCCACTCGTAGGTCATCATCAGCACGAAATCCGCGATGGCTCCGATGGACTCATAGTCGTGGGCCTCGTAGAGCAGACCTTTCTGTTCGCCGGAGGTTTTGGGGGCTAGGTCCACATGGAGGAAGTACCCTCGGGCGTGCAGCTGGGAGGCGGCGTTTTCCAGAAAGCGCAGGTAGGCTTCCGCGTCCTCCTCCACAATGAACTCAAAGTCGATATCCAGGCCCCTATAACCTTTCTGGTCCATAACAGCCAGCAGATTGGCCAGTACCCGGTTTTGCAGGACAGCATCTTGAAAGAGCTGGCTGGCCAGCTGGGGACTGAAATTCCCGCTTCCGGTGATGGAGGAGAGCAGCATCACCGGCACGGCCTGATACTGCCGGGCCAGTTCCAGAAGGGGGCCGTCCGCCGGGGGGATCAGCCGCCCCTCGGGGGTGAAGCCGTAGCCGAAGATGGTGAGATAGGTGAGGTAGGGCAGCGCCCGCCGGAGGGTGTCCGGCTGGATAAAATCGTAGGCGTAGCCGTTGATGGCCACCTGGCGGCGCTTTCCGGCGGTAAAGCCGATAACGATTTCCTGGCCTACCTGAAGGGTGGGGGAGAGAATGAGTTGTGGATTGTTTTGCAGCAGGACCACCACAGTCACGCCGAATCGCTCCGCAATGGCAGAGAGAGTATCTCCCTGCCGGACAGTATAGGTGACGGCGGGGGTAAGCAGCAGAAGATGAAGGCCTACAGGCAGATTTTGGGGATTGGCGAGGCCGTTATCTAGGATGATTCGCTGAGGCGGAACGCCAAAGCGGCGGGCGATTTGGTAGAGGGATTCCCCAGACTGAACAGTGTAGAGAAGCATAAAGACCGCCTCATTTCCGGTAATTTGGTAGTACCAGAATATGCGGGGCGGGGCCGGAGGTATGCCGGCGGAAAGGAAGATCATGATGTTTGACATGCGGAAGCTGATTTTTTTTCAAGAGGGAAATGACTTTGCCGGGAGCCGGACAGAGGGGAGCCACCTTTTGCGCTATCGGGTGAATCCTGATAAGGAAAACCAGCTGCTGTTGGCCTGGTGCTGGAAGGAGGATAAATGCTTTGAGCGGGCAGGGGAGAGGGCGGAGAAGGATTTTCCCCTGAGCGAAGAGGGAATGGAGGGGCTACTGGCTTGGCTGGAGGAGAATTGGGAGGAGGCTTAGAGTCTGTTTATAAATGGACGCTTAGAGATTCTTTTCTGCCATCCACTGGCGACACGTGGTGGAAAAGCCCAGCCTGCCGTACCAGCTCTCCAGCCAGGTATACCGCAGCTCCGCCTGGGTGGAGCCCTGGGATTTGAGCCAGTCCGCCCCGTGAGCCACCATCCGCAGGCCGACGCCCTGCTCCCGCCGGTCGGGGACCACCCCCACGCAGCCGATGCTGCCCACCCTCTGGCGGGGGGGGGGGGGCGGAGAAATGGCCTCCCTCCGGGTCCAAAATCAGGAACCCGGCGATCTCTCCCTCTAGGACTGCCAGGAGCACCGGGTCCTGGCAGGTCTCGAAAATGCTGGTCCAAGTGGATTTTGCCTCCTTGACCGCAGCCAGCAGGGCTTCCCGATCGCCGGCCTCCGCGAAGCGATAGGAGAGCCCTTCCGGCCCGGGGGGAATGTCCAGCTTTTCCAGGGAAAACCCTCCCAGGGAGAGGGACATGTTCACGCTGGACCACTGGGCGCGGTAGCCCCGCTCCCGGAAAAAGTCCACAGCCGGACCCTCGGGCACGCCCTGGAACAGGTAGTGGGCCCCCTGTCCCAGAGACATCCGGGGCTCACTCTGCCTGCAGGCGGCTGCCTCCGCTTGAGCCATCAGCCAGTTTCCCATCCCCTGCCGGCGGTGGGACTCCTCCACGCAGAGCATGGCCATAGAGCTGCCGTGGGCCAGGGCATAGCCAGCGAGAGCGCCCCGGTCCCACTGGGCGAAAATCTGCCCCCTCTCCGGCCGCAGGGTCTGGAGAAAGGTCCGGTAGGTCACGGGAAATTCCGGAAAGCACCGGAGATACAGTTCGTAGTAAGGGTAACAGGTGTCCATCACAGCCTCCTTTGGGGAATCGAAACGGGGGCGTTCACGCTCTCCGCTTCATCTCAACAACACTGTAGATTCCTAAAAAGACGTACAGGGGTACCACAATCCATAGGGTTACGTTGGCGTATCCGCTGACGCTGGAAAAGCAATATGGCAGAGCGCCAACATCCACCCAGAAATGCAGGAGAACCGGCACCCACAGGTTCCCGGTTTTCCGATACGCCATCCCGAAAAACAGGCCCATGCCCACGGTCCAGAGGATTTTGCTCACGATCACCAGGGGCGGCTGGCCCAGCACGCCGAACACATGCCCCAGCCCAAAGACCACCGACGACAGCGCCACGGCAAGCAGAGCGCTGTTTTTTCTCTTGGCAAACAGCCTCTCCATCAGGTTCAGCAAGAGGCCCCGCACATAGAGCTCCTCGATGATCGCGACGCCCACATAGTACAGGATGCCTTCCACCAGCACTTTCCCGATGGAGGGCTGGCGGTCAAAGGGCGACAGGCCCAGATAAAACGCCGCGAATCCCACGACCGCGGCCGCCGCTCCCATGGCTCCATACTGTTTCAGCCCTGCGGCCAGCCCGGTTTTTGTGAACCCCAGCCTCCACTGAGGACACAGCGTTCTCAGATACAGGAAGGCGAAGAGTCCGATGATCAGGAAATTGACCATCAGCGTGAAATAGAAAGGCTCTATGTCCGCAAGATGGATCTCCACAAAAAACGCGCTTGGAATGCCCGTGATCTCCATGCACGTAATCAGCAAAGTCAAAACCCCGATAGAAATGAGCTCCCGCCTGTTCATCAACGTTGCCTCCCAATCGATTCCACGTCTGTTTATGTATAGTCTAAAGCGTGTTTTTTGAAGTAGTGAAAGGCCTTCGGGCCAAAGGACGGCCCTTCGGCAAGACCTTGGGGCGTTGCCCCAAACCCCACCAAACTTTTACCCTGGTTAGCGGTGTGCGCCCCAGTGAAACACATTGCGCGGTCCAGGGGCGTTAGGCCCCTGGCAGGGTGTGGGACAGCGTCCCACGACCTTGCCGTAGCCGCGCCCTTTGCGGCGAAGGCCTTCTATTACTCAAAAAAATACAATTCAGCCCCATAAAACGCAGCCCTCTGAAAAGAAACCACTTTTCAGAGGGCGCCTGCTTTCCTGGGACGACCGCCCCAGGAATTTGCCTGTTCAGTTTTTATTTCACCATGCTGGCAATCTCTTCCGCGAAATTGTCCTCACGCTTCTCCAGGCCTTCGCCCTTCTCAAAGCGGGTGAACGCAGCGATCTTGATGCTGCCGCCCAGTTCCTTGCCAACGCTCTCGGTATACTGCTTCACGGTCATATTGCCGTCCTGCACATAGGCCTGATCCACAAGGCAGATCTCCTTGAAGAACTTGCCCAGACGGCCAGCCACGATCTTCTCCGCGATGTTGGCGGGCTTGCCCTCGTCCACAATCTGCTGGGTGAGAATCTCCTTCTCCTTCTCCACCCGCTCGGCGGGCACGGAGGCCTCATCCAGATACTCGGGGTTCAGGGCGGCGATCTGCATAGCCACGTTGTGGGCATAGGTCTTAAAGCCCTCGGTGGCGGCCACGGCGTCGTCCACATCGAACTTCACAATGACGCCGATGCGTCCTCCGGCGTGGACATAGGAGGTGACGACTCCCTCGTACCGGGCAAAACGGCGGACCTTGATGTTCTCGCCGATAGTGAGGATCTTGTCCTTCAGCAGGGCGTCCACGGTCATGTCACTGCCATGGGCCTTGGCGGCCAGAAGAGCGTCCAGGTCGGCGGGGTTCTCATAGATCACAGTGTCAGCGCAAGTCTTGACAAACGCCTGGAATTCGGCGTTCTTGGCTACGAAGTCAGTCTCGGCGTTTACCTCAATAGCTACCGCTACTTTGCCGCACTCGCTTACTTCGGCAAAAGCTACACCCTCGGCAGCGATACGCCCGGCCTTTTTCACAGAAGCGGCCAAGCCCTTCTCCCGCAGCAGGTCAATGGCCTTTTCCATGTCGCCGCCGGCCTCGGTGAGGGCCTTCTTGCAGTCCATCATGCCGCAGCCGGTTTTCTCCCGGAGAGCGGCTACATCCTTGGCGGTAAAATTCATGTTAATCTCTTCCCTTCGTTATGGTATCATCTGTTTGCACTGGCCAGACAGGCACGCTTTAGCATAATATTGCTCTGGAATAGATCCTTAGGCCGTTAAAGGCTTAAAAATCTTCCCCCAAACACCGGAAGCGCCCTATGCTGTGCTGAAACAGCGTGACTGGTTATTCCTCAGTATTTTCCTCAGCGGTCTCTGCCTCTTCAGGCTCTTGGCGGGCTGCGGCGCCCATCTGGCCCTCACGGCCTTCAATAACGGCATCGGCCATAGCGCTGGCAATGAGTTTGACCGCGCGAATGGCATCGTCGTTGCCGGGGATCACATAATCGATCTCATCTGGATCGCAATTGGTATCCACAATGGCAACAATGGGGATCTGAAGTTTACGGGCCTCGGAAACCGCAATACGCTCCTTTCGGGGGTCCACAATGAACAAAGCTCCGGGATAGGACTTCATCTCTTTGATACCGCCCAGGTATTTTTCCAGTTTTTCAATTTCCAGCTGGAGCTTGGTTACTTCTTTCTTGGGAAGCAGCTCGAAAGTTCCATCCTCTTCCATTTTCCGCAGCTGCGCAAGGCGCTGGATCCGGGTGCGAATGGTGGAGAAGTTGGTAAGCATACCGCCCAACCAGCGGGCGTTTACATAGTAAGCTCCAGCGCGGACGGCTTCTTCTTTCACAGACTCCTGGGCCTGTTTTTTGGTGCCTACGAAGAGCAGGCTCTTACCCTCGGCGGACAGGTCGCGGACAAAATTATAGGCCTCTTCCAGCTTCCGCACGGTTTTCTGCAAGTCAATAATGTAGATGCCATTGCGCTCCGTGAAGATATAGGGGGCCATTTTGGGGTTCCAGCGGCGGGTCTGATGGCCAAAATGAACGCCGGCCTCCAGCAGCTGCTTCATAGATACTACTGCCATTTAATATTACCTCCTGGTTTTTCCTCCGCCGGAAGTTTCTTCGGGTTAACCAGAACCACCCCCAAAAATGCGCGGGGGGAAGCAGTGGACCAGAGCCGAACTTCCGACGTGTGATTTTGCGGTAATATCATAGCACAAGATATGGGAATTGTCAAGCATTCTAAAAAGCAGGGAGTGTCCAAGCGTGTAGGAGTACAATACAAATTGGCCAGAAGCCCTACGAGAAGATGATCTATCTCAGAGAGCGTATCCAGGTAGATGTGAAAGTGGTCCCCAGAGCTTATATCGCCGACCCAGAGCTATGCCTGCTTCAATATACTATACTGCCATTGACGAATTTTCCAGGCTCCGTTTCCTGGCGGCTTATCCTAAGCAGTTCACTTACTCTTCCGCCGACTTCCTCAAACGCCTGGTGAAGCGGTATTTCCGCAGGGGAATAAAGGCAGAGTGCGTCCAGATCGATAATGGTTTTGAGTTCACCAACTGCCACGCCAACAACTTACCGATGAGACCTCTTAACTGGTTTTCTCCCTCCCAATTCATCGTCTAATTTATTTGATAAACCTACAAAATGATTGATTCCATGAAGGGCAATATGTTGAAACGAGCTAAAATGTATGGTATAATAATGAAAACGTGTCGTATCAAGGATTGTTTCAGAAATGGTGCTTTGGTAGAAGAGATGCTTCCCCAGGTTCTGGAACAAAAGTCCATAAGATTCTAGGGCAAGAATTAAAGAAAACGGAGAGACGAAAAGTATTATGAATGTGAAAAAAGCGGAACAATTCATCCTGGAGAATGCCCGGCCTGTGGAACTGGCAAAGTTTCAGCGCCAATTTCAAAATGGATCAGTAGATGCGGTGATCCAGGCATTAAAGCCTTTCCAGAATCCAGATGGAGGTTTTGGACACGCCCTAGAACCTGACAACTGGAATCCCAATTCCAGCCCTATGACCACAAACAACGCGCTATTCCATCTATTTGAAGCCGGAGCTCTAAAGGAAGCCGAAGATATGGCTCGGGGTATGGCGCAATATTTGAAATCCTCCGTGGACCCGGAGAAGTTGCTTTGGCCTGGCTCCATTGACAGCAATAAGGATTATCCGCATGCCATCTGGTGGGAGAGACAAGAGGATGACGAGGTCACCTGGAATCCAGGAGTGTCTTTGGCGGCTTTTCTTGTGTGCATGGGAGAGGGAGAACCCTGGCGGGGGCAGGTGCAAAAGGCGTTTCAGGAGTTGGAGAAGGAGAGGGATGATAACACTTTGAAATGCTTCATCCTGGCCTACGGATTGCTGAAACAATCAGGAGTAGAGGAAATTGTGGATTTTGACCATGCCCGGCAAGCCATTCAGATATGTGTGCAGAAGGCCGTCTGCACAGACGTTTCCAAATATGGAGTGGAGTATGTGCCAACACCATCTACCTTCCCTGGAGAATTTCTCCCAGAGAGCCTGGTGCCTCAAATTCGAGCGGAACTGGCTGTGCTGGACAGGCTGCAAATGGAGGACGGAGGCTTTGATATTCCTTGGCAGTGGTACACACCCTATGAGAAGGAGTTTCAACAGGCGCGGGCTTGGTGGCGGCCCCGGATTACGATAGAAAAGCTGAGTTTTTACCGGGAATGGGCCAGTCGGGTCTAATTTCCTGTCTTGTGGGAGGCGGGCCCATACCATAAATGAATCTTCGCGGCATAAGACAAGGCAGATATCGCTCCCCTGATTTTAGGGATGATATCTGCCAAATATTTATGTTCCGATGACCATATCATATAATGTCTGCTCTCAAGGCAGTTGTAGAGGGCGGGATCTTCCAAATTCATCCTGACTAGAGGGGAACAGCTGGATATGGATGGCCCACTCACGATTCAAGGAGAGTCCTCTGTGAAATTATGAGTGCTGGTGGAGGAGCTTTTTCAGCTCCTGGACACTCATGGAAGAGCGGTAGACAGTGTCATCATCGGGATAGCGGAAGTCCACAAAGTCTCCATTGAGGTCCACAATAGCGCTGGTTTTCTGCCCGTCCCGGGTAATCTCCATCAGGTAATCAGGGTAATAGGCAAATAAGGAGAGATCCTTTTCCAAGGGCTGGGCGTTTTCCAGGATAGAGGCGAATTCCTCAATCCGCTGGCGCTTAGCTTCTGTTCTGGCATTCAGATGCAGCAGTTTGACTTGTGCGCCGCAACCCTGGGAGAGGTCCAGCTGCAAGGAATCCGGGGTGGAACAGCCGGAAAGTAGGGCTGCTGCGCAAAGCACACACAATAATCCAAAGATTTTTTTCATCGTAAAATTCCTTTTATATTAGCAAATTTTGTATGGATTCTTTCATTGAATTAAATTGCACAAAAACGGGAAAGGAGAAATTACCTTTATTCTACCTGATTCCCCCAAAAATGTCAAGCGTTCTCCCGACTGACTAGGCCTATTGAATACGTTTCAGTTTTCCCCCGCAGGGGCAGCGGTAGCGCCAGGGGTACTTCACTGCCTTGGACAGACGTTTGCGCTGGATATGAGCTCCACAGCTTTCACATTCCAGAACATATTTCACCTCTTCCCGGCGCAGAGGTAGGGGAAGTTCCTGCATTTGCACCGTGCGGCTGATCTCATAGTCCAGGCTTTGGTTCACGATCTGGGCGTAAGCTTTCCACCGTTCGCCATGATTCCGGCAGCCAGGGCAGGTGTGCAGGAGCTCGTGAGCCAGAGTCTGGCGCAGGAGAGGTTCATCTTCCGTCAGAATGGAAGAAATCTCAATGGAATATTCACCGTTTTGAAAAAAGCAGCACCCTAGCCGTCTCTTGGCCCGGGTGTTTATTTTAAGCACAGGCTGGATTTTTTTAGACACGGGAATTCCCAGCTTCTTCAATATTTCCCACATTTGAGCGAGCGTCTCGTCCAGGTCTTTTTGCTCCATTACCGCCGCCTCCTGCCAATAGAATAACTGTATTATACTGAAAAATCGACGGCCGCGCAATGGGAAAGAAGGTCTACTTTTGAGGTTTCGGTGACTTTTTAATAATCTGCTGCTTGCCGTCTGTACGAACCGTCATAATAAACACCTCGGAAAGCTCGGCGCCCTGATTTTTCAGCTGCTCCCGCAGCCAGGCGGGGTCGTGGCCGCAGAGCTTCAGGGAGTTCTGGGAAATGCGGCCGTCGCTGACCACCACCACTTCCAAAGCCTCCTGCGGTGCTTTTACACCGGCTTGTTTTGGGGTAAGATAGTCTGCCGAAGATTTTTTTAAAACGCTCATCTGGCCGTTGGTTTCCACAATGGCATAGGCCACGTCCTCCAGGGCGAAAGCTCCTGCCCGGCGGAGTTCTTCAAAGAGGTCCTCAGTGCTTAGGCGCAGACGGCGCATCTGGTTTTCCAGGACTTTCCCGTTTTCTATCACAATAATGGGATTACCAACCACCGCCTGCCGGAATTTGCCGCTTTTCAGCATGAACAGCGAAATAATAATTTCGCAGGCAACCAGAACCACCATGGGAATCAAGCCGTTCCACAGGGGATCGTCGTGCTGTTGGATGGGCATGACCGCCAGCTCGGAGATCAGAAGGGTTACCACCAGCTCGGAGGTTTGCAGTTGGCTAATCTGCCGCTTTCCCATCAGCCGCACGCTGATTAGAATTGCTCCGTACATGATCAAAGTCCGCACCAGAGAAACTATCATCGAATCCCTCTTTCCACTGATTTTTGAATTCTCTGCCCCTATTATCACTCGCTTTCCCAGGTTTATCCGCATAAACGGGCGGGTTCCGTCAACACTATGCTCATGATTTGTTGGATTGGAGGCGGGATGGGTGGAGATAATTTCCGCAAATTTGGAGGAAACCAAACGGTATCTCCAAAAAAAATTTGAGAATGCCATGGACTTTATGGCTCGTGATTTGGAAGTCGGGGGAGGAAAAGCCGCATTATTTGCTCTGGATGGATTAGTAAGCAAGCAGATCATCACCCTCAGTATCTTAAACCCGCTGATGGAGGCGGGAAGCATCCCTGGCGATGGATCCGCCCGGCTGAACTATATCGAGAAGGCCGTATTGGGCACAATGGAGCAGAAGCGGGAGGCCAGGATGGACCAGATTCTGGTTCTGCTTATGAGCGGCTTTGCGGTGCTCTGCCTGGACGGATGTCCGGAGGCCTTGGTATTCGGGGTGCAGGGATTCGAAACCCGGGGCCCGGATGAGCCTCAAAATGAGGTGATGCAGCGGGGAGCCAAGGATGGCTTCACAGAAAGCTACCAGAATAATATCTCCATGATCCGGAGAAGAATGAAAACCGCCGCTCTGAAATTTGAAAAGGCGGAGGTCGGAGGCCAAAGCCGCACGCCCTTGGCTCTGTGCTATCTAGAAGGCGTTGCCAGCCCGCAGATTCTGGAGCAGGTCCGCCGGAGGCTGAAATCTTATGATCTGGATACCGCCTTGGGCGCGGGGTATCTGGTGAGCTTTTTAGAACGAGGGGGCGTGTTCAGCGGAGTCGGCATGACGGAACGCCCCGATGTGGTCTGCGGAAAAATTGAAGAGGGCCGGATCGCCATTTTGGTCGAGGGAACTCCCAGTGCCATTCTGGTTCCTTTCCTCTTTGTGGAGAACTTTCAAACACTGGATGACTACCTCACCCGACCCTTTTACGGTACCTTCATCCGCTGGTTGAAATACGCGTCTTTTTTTCTCAGCGCCTTTCTGCCAGGACTTTACGTGGCCATCGCTACCCATCACCCTGAGATGCTTCCTGAGGCCCTGCTGCTGAAAATCGCGGAATCCGAAGCCCAGACCCCCTTTCCGGTGATGGCGGAAACCTTGATTCTGTATTTTCTCTATGAGGTGCTGCGGGAAGCGGGCCTGCGGGCGCCCCGGTCCCTTTCCACTACGGTGAGCATTGTGGGCGGGCTGGTCATCGGAGACACCGCCGTGTCCTCAGGGCTGGTGAGCGCCCCATCTCTGATGGTGGTGGCCCTGACCGCTATCGCCGGCTATGCGGTACCCAGGCTATATGAACCCCTGGCCCTGCTGCGGCTGGCATTTTTGCTGGCAGGAAATTTCTTAGGGGTATGGGGTGTGATGATTGGTCTGGTACTGCTGCTTATGGACCTGTGCGGAACGGATAGCTTCGGGGTGCCCCTGCTTTCTCCGGTGGCCCCTTATAACAGACGGCTGGCCTTTCGGGATGTACTGGTTCGGGCTGGCTGGCGGCGGCTGGCAAAGGGGAACGCCAAGGTACAGGATATGCCCGGCAGCCGGGAGATAGGAGAATGATTGCCATGGAGCGGACAAAGATTAGCTCAGCCCAGTTTTTTATCGCCATGTTTGTGTCCCGGGTGGTGGTGACCATTGCTCTCAATGCCCACTATACTGGGGGAGAGAAT
The DNA here is from genome assembly GCF_003612555.1 of Acutalibacter sp. 1XD8-33. Classification (GTDB taxonomy): domain Bacteria; phylum Bacillota; class Clostridia; order Oscillospirales; family Acutalibacteraceae; genus Acutalibacter. The sequence goes on along the minus strand of NZ_RAZF01000009.1, from coordinate 25,391 downwards.
ATGCTGGACACCATTTTTTCCTATCTGATTGCCATGGCTATAGGGGCGGTTCTGGCCGTCCCAATCTGGATGGCCCTGGGACGTAGCGGAGAAAGAGGTGTGCCGGAGTTGGCCATGGAGAACATGGGCTGGGCCGGAAGGCTCGTGCCAATCTGCTATGGGCTGTATTTTGTGCTAGTAGGAGGAACCTCCCTGGCGCTGTTCCAGATCTTTCTCATGGACACGGTGAATCCTGGATTCTCAGCGGGAATGGTGATTACAGCCCTGGTGGGTGTGGCTCTATACGGAGCCATGCGGGGGATTGAAACCGTGGCGCGGTGCGCTACCTGTGTATTCGTGGTGCTCCTGCTGGGCTGCGGGCTGGTGTTTTCCATTGTGGCCAGGCGCTTTTCCTTGGACAATCTGGAGCCGCTGTTCTGTGGGGGGCTTTCTCAGACGGGGCAAGGGGTGGTGCTGTTTTTAGCCAGGACGTCTATTTTCGCGGACATGGCGGTTCTGCTGCCCCAGGTAAAGGGCCGGAAGAAGCTGGGTTTTTTTGGCTGGATGGCGGGAACCTCCCTTTTCGTAGGGGTGACGGTGCTGCTGATCGTGGGGTGCTTGGGACGGTACGCCTACACCCAGAACTTCCCGGTCTATGTGCTGGCCTCCATTACGGAAGTACGTTCCCTGCAAAGGCTGGACGCGGTGTTTACCGGCGTCTGGATGATGGGATTGGTGATTAAATTGGCCTGCGATCTCTATGCTTGCCGGGTATGCTTTTCCGCCTTGACGAAAAGAAAAGAGCCCAAATGGGCTCTTTGGGCCACTGGCGTGGCTGTTTTGGTATTGGCTTTGGCCATCGCCGGCCAGTCCCGAATGCAGCGATGGTTTTTGGATACGAAATTTCTGTTCTGGTGCACAGTAATCAGCGGTGGAGCAATACCGCTGATAATCTGGGCGGCGGGAGCATTGGGAAGAAAGAGGAGGGGCAAATGAAGCTGTGGAAAAGAATCTTTCTGGGTGGGATGGTTCTGGTATTGGTTGGGATGTTCAGCGGCTGCGGATATCCTGAACTTTACGAGAGAGTGCTCATCCATGGGATCGGCGTAGATTGGGACGGGCAAAACTACCGGGTAACCGTGCGGTCCTCTATCTCAGCGGAGGATGAGGGAGAAGAGCTGTTTGTCTGCCAAGGCTCCACCGTACTGGAGGCTCTGTCCAGCCTGTCGCTTTCTACCGGACGCGACCCCTTTTACGCCCACAATTATCTGGTGGTATTCGGCATGGAGTGCGCCCAAAGAGGACTGGATCAATGTCTGGATTTTTTTGTGCGCTACTATAACACTAGGCCAGCCGTAAAACTCTTTTTGGCGGAGAATACGGCGGAGGAGGTACTGTCCTCAGAGAAAGATGGAAAATTGATGAGAATGTCGGAGCTCCAGGCTTTGGGCAGTGGGGGCCGGTATAACGGCCAAGTGGCGGACGTGGATATCCTGGACTTCGTAAACAGCGCCAAAGGTGAGGGCGAATCGCCGGTGCTGCCAGTATTGCGGGCCACTGACTCCGGCGTAGAAGTGGCGGCTACCGGATACTTTTCCGGCACCCAGATCAAAGGATTTCTCTCTCTGGAGCAGACACGGGGGTATCTGGCGGCATTGGGTAAGCTGGAACATGGGGAATTGGCAGTTTTTGGAGAACAACTGGGATCCGTCACCCTAAGCCTGCGCAATGTTGAGGGAGAGATTCAGGCGGGTCTTAGGGAAGCGCCCGATTTTCAGATCTCTATCCAGATTGACGCGGATGTGAGCGCGGCTGCGGGAAACCATGAAAAAGAGAGGGAGTTCTATCCTGCCTTGGAGGCCGCCGCAGCCCAGCTTTTGCGGGAGGAAGCGGCCTCTGCCATTGAACAGAGCGCGGTACGGGATGGCTGTGATATTTTTGGATTTGGTAGGCGGCTGTACCGCCATTATACTGGCTTTTGGCAGGAGAATTCTCAGGATTGGCCGCAGATTCTGTCCCAGTGCCACTATGAGGTAGAAGTGAATGTTAAAGTGCGCCGGTTGGAGGAGGAAAATCTATCCGGGTGGAGCTAAGAACTTATATTCACAATCTGTGGCCGCCGTTAAATATGAATACCGGCTTTAAATGTCCAGATAGATGTTATAGTGAAGCATCCAGTAGTTAATCTGGATCAAATAGGCCAGCATCTGGGGCCCGGCCATGAGCTGACCGAACCAGGGCTTGCCGTAGTCAAAGTTTTGATTCAGCAAGCCCTGCACCACTTCTTCTGAAAGGATTTTGTGGATAGGCTGTAGGCCGTCACGCAGAATAAAGGAAAGCCGCTGCTTCAGAATCTGCTCATAACCAGGGTTATGGGTTTTGGGGTAGGGGCTTTTTTTCCGTTGGAGAATCTCCTGGGGCAGCAGGCCCTTGGCGGCGTCCCGCAGCAAGCCTTTTGGAATGCCGCCCGGGCATTTGAAGTCCCAGGGAATGTTAAATACGTATTGGGCAATCCGATGGTCGCAGTAAGGCACGCGCACCTCTAAACCGCTTGCCATGCTGCACCGGTCCTTTCGATCCAAAAGGGTTGACATAAACCATTTCATGTTCAAATAGGATATTTCTCGCATTCTCCTCTGTTCTGCGGATTCTCCAGAAAGAACTGGGACAGAATCTAAGGCCTCCTGTAATCTTAAGTTTACGTAATTTTCAATCTTCAACTGTTCCGCCAGCTCAGGCTTCAGCAAGGATTGACGGACATCAAGGTTATTGCTCCAAGGGAAATGAGTGCCGTCGAACATTTCCCGCCGGTGGAACCAGGGGTATCCTCCAAAAATTTCATCCGCGCATTCCCCGCAGAGGGCAACTACATGATTCTTTTTTACCTGGCGGCAGAAATGAAGCAGAGAACCGTCAATATCGGCCATGCCAGGCAGATCTTTGGCAATTACACCTTCAAAAAGAGAGTCCGCCAGTTGGTCGTTGCTGCAAAGAAGTGTAGTGTGATAGGTGCCCAGCAGTTCACTGACCTTTTCCGCCCAGGCCTGGTCACGGTCCGGTTGAAAAGAGGAAGGGGTAAAGAATTCTTCGTTGCCCTGAAACTCAAAGGAGTAGGTGGAAAGGGATTTCCCCTGCTCTTTTAAAAGACGCGCTGCGATAGCGGTCACGACGCTGGAATCCAGCCCGCCGGACAGAAAGGTGCATAGAGGCACATCAGAAACCATTTGCCGTTCTACGGTATCCATCAGCAATTCCCGCAGGGTGGTCACAGTGCTTTCATAGTCCTCCATGTGGGGCATAGCGGTCAGATCAAAATATTGCTGATCCCGAAAACCCTCTCGGTCAAAGAACGCCATATATCCAGGTTTTAGCTCATAAATGCCCTGAAATACGCCGCAGCCGGGAGTGCGGGCCGGCCCTAGGCCAAAAATTTCACAAAGCCCATCTCTGCCCAGGACAGGGTTTACACCGGGATATTCGAACAGCCCTTTGATTTCCGAGCTAAAGGCCAGCCGATCGTTTTGGAAGGTATAAAAGAGCGGTTTTACCCCAAAGCGGTCCCGGCACAGGAAAGTGCGCTCTTTGGCGCAGTCATCTACCGCGAAGGCGAAGATTCCGTTGAGTTTTTCCGGGCATTCTTCTCCGTAGCAGAGGTAAGCGTTAAGCACAACTTCGGTGTCGCAGTCGGTGTAAAAAGTAAATCCCCGGCTTTCCAGGTCGACGCGGAGTTCTGCGGCGTTATAGAGTTCGCCGTTATAGACGACAGTGCACTCCTTGCCATCTCGAACGGTTGTCATGGGCTGATGGCCATTTTGCGGGTCAATTACCGCCAGTCTCCTATGTGCCAAGGCGCTATGGGCAGAAACGTGAGCGCCTTGATCGTCTGGACCCCGGTGAGAGAGCCGGCGGGCCATACGCCGAACTAAGGCCATCCAAAGATATTTTTCATCCAACAGATTTCCATCATAATCGCTGAAGCCTGCAATTCCACACATAAAACCAGACCCTTTCCAAAAAGTATGCTCTTTTATTATATGCGGACGGCGGTTTGGATTTCCTTGCAAACTGTCGAAAAGCGGATGAAACAGGTTCTATTGCGAAACAGTATTTGCATAGAGGAGATTTTTCGACTCTGGTAGTCCTCGCAAAAAGAGAAGCTAGGATAAGAAAACCCTATGTCCTGTCAGGAAGCTATTGACACTAAAATGAAGAAAATAGTATAATAGATAAACAGATCTCTCTCAATATGAAAGCGCAAAGAAGCCTTTTCAAGAGGAATGTTCTGGCGTGCTCCCAAAATATCAGAATGGTGATTTATCTATGAAAGAGAAGCAAAAGAAACAAGAAAAGCGCAAGGGGATATCCCTGCTCCTCTCTATCCTGCTGATTTTCTGCGTTTTAGGGACAGTGGTATATACTGTCTCACAAAAAATCACCCAAGAGATGTCGTCATCAGCGATTCAGAATGTAAGCGAGAGTTTGGATCTGATCCAATACACCATTGAGGCAATCTTGCGCAGTGAGGCGGACTTTCAGACGTTGATTGCCCATGAGATCGCTCGGGCAGAGGATCCGGAAGCCTATATCCGCGCATGTGAAACAAACCAAACCATGTCGAAGATGTCTTTGATCCTTTCTGGAAAAACAGAAGGGATTTCCAATACAGGAGAACGGTTCACCGAGGAGGGGCTGGACTTTTCTGCCGGCGGAACGATAGGTGGACTGCCGGTTTCCCAGTCCTATTTAAACTATATGGGCACATGGGCATATACAGCCAAATGTCCAGTGGAGCGCGATGGCAAAGAAATTGGAACTCTTTATGCGGAATATATCTATGACGTTATTGACAGATCGCTGCCAAACGGGTTCTACAATAAGCAGGCGTCGCTCTATATTATGGACGCAAAAAGCAGGCGTTTTGTTTTGAAGCCCAAAGGAATGGGGCAGCGAAGCGCCGGTCATCTGAATCTGGCTGATTTTTATCGTGCAAACAATATTATGGACACGGAGATTCAAGCAGGCGTGGAGGAATGCCTGAAAAGCGGGAATAATATTTTGTTTTACCATGATATTCGGGAGATCCATGCTCTCAACTATATGTGGCCGGTAAATGACGGAACAATCTATCTGGTGGGCTATGTACCAGTGGAGGCTATCCAGCAGGAAGGGCGGACGGTTAACCAAAATATATTTATTGTTGTGGCCTCTATGATGGTGGCATTTTTCCTATGCATTGTCCTGTACTATTTTAATTGGAGGCAGCAAGACAGAGTAAGAAAAGAAAGAGAGGCAGAGCGGAAGCTGCACAACCAACAGCTGGCGGAAGCACTACAGGCTGCTCAGATTGCCAGCAGGTCCAAGACCACCTTTCTTTCAAATATGTCCCACGACATCCGTACCCCCATGAATGCGGTACTTGGATTTGCTGCGCTCCTGGACACAGACGCGGAGAGCCCGGCAAAGGTGCGGGAATATACAAAGAAAATTATGGCTTCCGGACAACATCTTCTCGGCCTGATCAACGATATTCTGGATGTGTCAAAAATTGAAAGCGGGAAAGTTGTACTGAATTTTGACAAATTTGCCCTCAGTGATATAGTCTCCTCTGTGGATGCCATCATCCATCCAATGGCGAAAGCCAAGGGGCAGGAGTTCTGTCTGGAGGTAACGGGCATCCGGTATGAATATCTGGTAGGAGACGAAACGCGAATTAACCAGATTTTGATCAATCTTCTTTCCAACGCGGTGAAGTACACACCGGATGGGGGGCATATCTGGTTTCGAATCATTGGGCTGAAGCAGCATTCCAAACAATACGAGCATATCCGTATTGAGGTGGAAGATGACGGCTATGGAATGACGCCAGAGTATCTGGAGACAATTTTTGACGCTTTTACCCGGGCGGAAAACAGTACCACCAATAAAGTTCAGGGCACTGGGCTGGGCATGGCGATTACTAAAAGTATTGTGGAACTTATGGGAGGAACGATTGAAGTCTTTAGCCAAGTGAACCAGGGGTCCCTTTTCCGGGTGGACCTGGAGCTCCGGATTTTTGAGGAACAGGAGAACCGGCAGTTCTGGAAAAAGCATGGGCTCTTTTGCGCTTTGCTGGTGGACCGGGATTCGGAGAGCCGGAAGAATATTCAAACATTGATGGAGGATGCCGGTGTCCGGCTGGATGTCGCGGAGAATTTGGACGAGGCTATGGAGCGGTTACAGGATAGAGGCGGGGACTGCCAGCTGGTACTGCTGGACTGGGATGTTCGCGACCTTCCGGTCGCCCGAGAGCTGCGGAAAGCGCTGGGCAACTCTATACCAATGGTGTTTTTGGTAGATCCCGACGCGGCGGGGACAGAAGAGGCTCTTATGATGGAGCGTACAGGGATTCTGCCAAAGCCGTTCTTTGTCTCTGCGCTTCAGAAGAAACTGGAAGAAATGTGGATGCAGCCGAGAGAGGATAGCGCAGAAGCTCAGGAGAGCGGTGCCTTGAAGGATTTGCACTTTCTTGCTGCGGAAGACAATGAGATCAACGGCGAAATTCTTGTGGAACTTCTGGAAATTGAAGGCGCTTCCTGCGAAATTGTGGAGAATGGCCGTTTGGCGGTAGAGCGCTTTCAACAGGCGGAGGAAGGAGAGTTTGACGGGATCCTGATGGACGTGCAGATGCCGGTGATGAATGGCCATGAGGCGGCAAGAGCAATCCGCACTTTGGAAAAGAATACTGGACAGCACATCCCCATCATTGCCATGACAGCCAACGCCTTTGCTGAAGATGAGAAGGCGGCTTTGGACGCTGGAATGGATGCTCATATAGCAAAGCCATTAAATATGGAACTTTTAAAGAAGGTGATCGCGCAATGTATCCGAAAACGAGAAGCACAATGACAAAGAGAATCTCAAAGTGGTCGATTGGCTGCTTGGCAATATTGACCGCTCTGACACTGGCGTCCTGTGGAACCTCCCAAGATCCCAAGAACCTGATTTCCCGGGAAAAGGAAGAAGAACAACTGGTGAACCTGTTCAGCCCCATGGAGAAAACTGACCCCAACGCGGAGAATGTTGCCAGAAATGCTTTAGATTTGACAGTGGCGATGGCGGAGGACGCTTTGGGTGTGACCGTGGCATATAAAACGTATACGGCGGAAAACTATCAGGATAAAACCTATGATGAAGTCTCTCTTGACAGAGCCCGCAATAATATGGATGATATATACCTGCTGAACCCGGACACCATCCTGCTTCTGGGAGAGGAGGAGAGACTGATGGATCTGTCAGGCTTGGACAGCGCGCAAAATCTGCGGGATATTATCCGCACGGCCAATACCGTGAATGGAAAGCTAGTTGCCATTCCCCAGGAGGTAGTGGCCTATGGACTGTTCGTCAACAAAGACATGTTTGACCAATACGATCTCAGCCTGCCGCAGACGCCGGAAGAATTTCTGGAATGCTGCCGGATATTCAAAGAAAATGGGATTGAGACGCCGGTGGGCGCCAATCGCTGGTGGCTGGAAACCTTTGTTTTTGCTCAGGCCTATGCGGATTTGTATAATGCTGGAAATACAGAGGCGGAGATTGCGGCGCTGAATAGCGGCGAAGCCAAATACAGCGACTATATGCGCCCGGGCTTTGAGTTCCTTCAGACGCTAATTGACCGTGGCTATATCGACAAGGAAAAAGCCAGTGTCAGTGAAGCAATTGAAGGGGAAAGGGCGGATTTTCTAGCCCAGAAAACGCCCATCGTCATGGCTTATTGGGGAGCGGCCAATACGGAAACGGCTTATGGAAAAACAGATTTTGAGATGCAGGTGATTGGATTTCCCAGCAGTCGGGGCCAGATGCCGGTAATGCCCATGACAGGGTTTGCTGTGGGTGTGGAGGCAGAGCACAGAGAAGATGCGGCCCGGGTGCTGGATGTAATGGTTTCCGATAAAGCACTTAAGACTTATGCCGAAACAAACCGAGTGATCTCGCCTTCAAAAAATGTATCGGTGGACTGTGCACCTTCTTTAAAACCTCTCAATGACAGGATTGAGGAAGGCATTTATGTTTTGGGCTCTAACGCAGGTATGACGGTAGAGCAGTGGGGCAATACCTGTTTGATTGTACGGAAACTGCTAAACGGCTCTACGGTAGAGCAGTGCATGGAAGAGTTTGACGGGCTCCAGGCAAAGGCACTGGGGCAGAATGTAGCTTCTTGAAATGAAAGATAATTCAGCGCGGGGAGCCAGTCTACAGCCTAACTCCGTTTTTTCGCGGTAGATATGCAAAAATTGACAGTTATAAAGCCGGAGAAAACAGTCACAATAGATAATGCAAACGCGAAAAAACTTTATGAAGGAGACGAGAATCATGAAAAGCAATTCTGTTATGGTCCCCGAGGCCAAGGAAGCTATGGAGCGTTTTAAGATGGAGTCTGCCTCTGAGGTTGGCGTGAACCTGAAGCAGGGCTACAACGGCGATATCACCGCCCGTCAGGCTGGCTCTGTGGGCGGCCAGATGGTGAAGAAGATGATCGAGAGTTATGAGAAGGGTATGAAGTAATCATTCTCTTCCGCGAAGGACCGCTTGGCCGGAATTTCCGGCCAAGCGGTCCTTTTGTCCGCTTCCATATAATAATCTTCAGCTATGCTGGTGGGATAAAAATATTTTGATACAAACCGGAAAAGACGGAATCTGGTGTTGAAAAGCTGGCCCGTCTTTGATAAAATGGATTTTGATAAAGCTGGTTGCTTGTCGCTTATTGGAGGTGCTTTTATGAAACTTTTATATGCGGAAGACGAGCCGGCCATGTCTGAAGCGGTTGTGGACATTTTGGTCTACCATAACTATATCGTTGATGCTGTATATGACGGAGAAAAAGCACTGGATTACGCTCTGGCGGAGGAATATGACGGTATTGTTTTGGATATCATGATGCCGAAACTCAGTGGCTTGGAAGTTTTAAAGAGGATTCGCGGCACAGGCTGCCGTACTCCGGTATTGTTACTTACAGCAAAAGCAGAGGTAGAGGATCAGGTGGAAGGCCTGGATTTGGGAGCGGACGATTACCTGCCCAAGCCTTTTTCTACTCAATTGCTTCTGGCAAGACTGCGAGCGATGCTTCGCCGCCGGGAGGAATATATTCCGAATGTGCTGAGTTGTGGAAATATTACGCTTAATCAAAAAACTTGCGAACTCTCCAGCGGCAAGCAATCGTTTGTGCTGACGAAACAGGAGTATCTTCTCATGGAGACGCTCATGCTGAACCAAGGAATTTATCTTTCAACAGAAGATTTGCTCTGCAAGGCATGGGGCTATGATACGGAAGCAGAAGTGGGCGTGGTTTGGGTCTACCTTTCCTATTTGAGAAAAAGGCTTTCCCTGCTGCACGCCAATGTGGCGATTGCGGTGAAACGAAATATCGGCTATACATTGGAGGTACGCCAATGATCCGGACTCTCCAATGGAAATTTGTGGCAACGGCGATGATCGCCATAACCGGGCTTATCCTGGTTTTGCTTGGAGCCATCAATATCATCAATTTTGCCATCGTCAGTGGGAGATTGGACCATACTCTGGAAATGTTGGGAAGGACCGGGGGAGACATCGGGCAGCTTCCTCCTATGCAGCCCCAACCCTTCCGAGAAGCTCCTTCTGAACTGCGGGATATGGGGCCCAATGATTATGACACCTTTATGGCCTCCAACTATTTTGTAGTACGGTTTGATCTTGAGGGAACGGTAGTGTTTGTGGATGTGAGCCGGACTTCTCAGGTCACAAAAGAAGAGGCGCGGGCTTTGGCTGAGTCTGTGTATAGAGAAGAATCGGAAAGAGGTGAAAAAGGATGTTTTCGATATCTCATGAAGGAATCTCCAGCCCATACAGGCGTGTCTATTGTGTTTTTGGATACTTCAGTAGAGATTCTTTCCTATATCCGCGTACTGTTTCTCTCTGTTGGGGCAGGCCTGGTATCTTGGGTTCTGATGCTGCTCTGCGTCATTTTGCTGTCCAAAAAGGCGATTCGGCCTATCGCGGAAAATGTAGAGCGTCAAAAACAGTTTGTCACAAACGCCGGCCATGAAATTAAAACGCCTGTGGCCATTATCCAGTCCAATACGGAGGCTCTGGAGCTATATAATGGGGAAAGCAAGTGGAGTAAAAACATTAAAGAGCAAACGGTAAGACTGAGCAGGCTTGTCAACGATTTACTGTTTTTGGCCCGCATAGACGAGGAAACGATGCAGGCTCATCCAACGAATTTTTTCTTTGATGCGCTTATAATTCAGATGCTGGAAGAATTTTCCCAGCTCATAAAAGGGAAGGACCTCCAGGTGTCAAAAAGCATTAAGGCTGGAACCACCTTGTGGGCGGATAAGAATCAGATCCGTCAGGCGCTTTCCATCTTGCTGGATAACAGTATAAAGTACGCGGATCAGGGAGGAAGTCTGGAAATCCGCCTGTATGGGGAAAAAGGACAGGCTACGCTGCAAATTCAGAACACCTGTGCCAGCTTGCCAGAGGCCCCGCCAGATAAGTTGTTTGAAAGATTTTACCGGGACGACACCGCAAGGACCCAGAAGTCCGGAGGGTATGGCATCGGGCTTGCTGCTGTTCAGTCCATTGTTCAAATGAATAAAGGCTCTGTTTCCGCTCAATATATCCAGCCCAATATAGTGCGGCTTACAGTACGATTCTATAAAAAGAAGGAGGGACCACATGCGAACGCTCAGCCTGCTGATTAAGCCCGCATCTGGAGGATGTAATCTCCGCTGCCGGTACTGCTTCTATCATGATGAGCAGGAGAACAGAGACACCTTTTCCTATGGGTTTATGTCAGAGGAGACTTTGGAAATCCTGGTGCAAAAGGCTTTGGATGCCGCGACTGGATTCTGCTCATTTGGCTTTCAAGGAGGAGAACCCACGCTGAGAGGGCTGGATTTTTTTCAAAAACTCATTTTCCTGCAAAAAAAGTATAACGTCCATCATATAAAAATCGCCAACGCGATTCAAACCAACGGCCTGGCTATTGACGATGAGTGGGCGGAGTTTCTCCATGATAACCATTTTCTGGTGGGGTTATCTTTGGACGGGGTGAAAGAGGTTCATGATCGGAATCGTTTGGATCCAGAGGGGAAGGGCACGTTCAACAGGGTACTGAAAACAGCTCAAAAGTTGACTGCCCATCAAGTGGACTTCAATCTGCTTACAGTAGTGACAAACCGCACGGCAGACTCCATTAGTAAGATATATTCTTTTTATCGCCGGTCCAATCTGCTTTATCAGCAGTATATTCCTTGTCTGGACCCCATAGAGGCGGAACGGGGAACGTCTCCCTATTCTTTGACTCCGGCTCAATATGCCAAATTCCTGAAAACACTTTTTGACCTTTGGTATCAGGATATCATGGCTGGACGGTTTATTTATATCCGATATTTTGAAAATCTGTTGGCCATGCTTTTGGGCCGGCGTCCGGAAAGCTGCGGACTGTGGGGAGAGTGTATGCTTCAAAATGTGATAGAGGCTGACGGCTCGGTTTATCCCTGCGATTTCTACTGCTTGGACCAGTGGCGGCTGGGAAATATCCGGGAGGATTCCTTTGCGTCCATGGCAGAGAGTGAAACTGCCCAGAGGTTTTTATCTCAGGGCGTTTCCCGCCGGGAGCGTTGCCAGGGATGCCCTTGGAGAAATATTTGCAGGGGAGGATGCCGGCGGGACCGGGAGCCTCTAGCGCAGAACGGCGGCAACTATTTTTGTCCGGCTTATCAAGAATTTTTCCCTTATGCCTTGCCCAGGCTGCAGGAGATTGCCTGCCGGCTGTTGTGATAGGAGTACAAGGACGGATTGCACGTTATCCGAATGATCGCCGCAGGCCTTCTTGAAAAAGCATTTTTTATCCAGCGGCGTTCATCTTAGACACCCGTAAATTTATTTTCCTTGCAAGCCCAGTCTCTAGCTGGTATAATAAGAAACATATACAGTTTCTGAAAGACAAGCGTGCAAAGCCCTTTTCTTTCAAAAAGTATATGTTAACAATAGAACGGCATCACGAATGAAGGAGATTGCCAGATGTATCAGGTAAAGTATGGCTCCCATTTTTCTGGAGGGAAAGTGACAGTCCCCCCCAGCAAGAGCGCCGCTATCCGGGCTTTGCTGTGCGCGGCTCTCACCCAAGGGGGATGTTTGCTGGAAAATATAGAGCTCAGTGATGATGTGTTAGCTACAATGAAAGCAGTAGAGGCTCTGGGAGCAAAAACAGCGGTCGATCCATCCCAAAAGAACGCCTGGGTGAAAGCAGGAGATTTTGCTGGAGGCTCTGAAGTGGATTGCGGAGAATCCGGCTCTCTTTTGCGGTTTATCATTCCTATTGCGGCGGCGTTGGGTGGCTCCTGGCGGTTTGCCGGCCGGGGACGGCTGCCTCAGCGGCCAATCGGCGTTTATCAAGATCTGCTTCCAACCCATGGCGTGAATGTTTCTACCCAAGGAGGGCTGCCGCTGGAAATTGAGGGCCAGTTGAAGCCTGGGCGGTTTGAGTTGCCGGGAGATATCAGCTCTCAGTTTGTGACCGGTTTAATGTTTGCTCTGCCGCTTTTGGACGGAGACAGCGAAATTGTGCTTACTTCTCCCTTGGAATCTTGTGGATATGTGGACATGACCTGGGACATTCTGGGGGATTTCGGCGTAAAGCTCATTTCTACCCACAAGGGTTGGCGTGTTCCGGGAAAGCAGCGCTATCGCGGTGTTTCCTACTCTATAGAAGGAGATTGGTCCCAGGCGGCGTTCTTTTTAAATATGGCAGCGCTGTCTCCCCAAGGAAGCGAGGTTCGTATTGCGGGATTGAACCCGGAATCCTTGCAGGGCGACATGGCCTGCCTGGAAGTTTTTGGTGGATTCGGCCTGGAGACCTGCTGGGAGAAAGGGGAGCTGATAGCTCGGAATCCTCGGGCGGGAGAACCCTTTGGCGGCCTTACGGGACAGGACATCGATGTATCCCAGATTACAGACATGGTTCCGGCGGCGTCTGTCTGCGCGGCTCTTAGCAAAGGCGAGACGAGATTCGTGAATGGCCGGCGTTTGCGCCTGAAGGAGAGCGATCGTCTGGCAGCTATGAAACAGGCAATTAACGCTTTGGGCGGGCAGGCTCGGGAAGAGGGAGACGATCTGATTATTCAGGGCGTGGAGAGCCTCGCCGGAGGAGTTGCCCAAGGCTGTAATGATCACCGGGTATTGATGGCACTGGCTGGGGCGGGGCTGCGAAGCCAGGCTCCTGTCCAGGTGACGGACGCTTGGAGCATCCAAAAAACGTATCCGAATTTTTATGATGATTTCAGAAACTTGGGAGGCGAGGCAGATGTCATCCAGCTGGGGTGAAAGAATTCGAGTTTCCATTTTTGGAGGCAGCCACACGAAAGCGATTGGCGTAAATATAGACGGTTTACCCGCAGGCGAGGCAATTGATTGGGAAGAGATTTTAAAACAGATGTCCAGGCGGGCGCCGGGACAGGATCTGACCGCTACTACCAGAAAGGAAGAGGATTCCCCTGAGGTGCTCTGCGGCTTGTTGGAGGGAGTGACTACCGGCGCGCCTCTTTGCGCCATCATAAAAAATACCAGTCAACGTTCCAAGGACTATAGCCAGCTGAAGAGATTGCCCCGGCCAGGACATGCGGATTATACGGCGTTTGTGAAGTATGGGGGCCATAACGATGTGCGGGGCGGGGGACATTTTTCCGGACGGCTGACAGCCCCTCTGGTTTTTGCTGGAGCGATTGCCAGACAGATGCTGGCCCGGCGGGGAATTACAGTTGGTTCTCATGTGACTCATATTGCCGCCTGTGGCAGAGACGACCCGCGTTTTGATCCTGTAACCGTTTCCCCAGAGCTGCTGAAACGGTTAAGTGAATCCTATTTCCCAGTGATTGATCCGGAAGTACGGGAAGAAATGCGCACTGCCATTAACCAGGCTCGCATGGACCAGGACAGCGTAGGCGGCCTTGTGGAATGCGCCATTCTTGGTATGCCGGTGGGGGTAGGAAATCCCATGTTTGGGGGAACGGAAAACCTTATCGCCTCTCTGGTTTTCGGTATTCCGGCAGTAAAGGGAATAGAGTTCGGCGCGGGCTTTGCTGTGGCGGATATGCGGGGCAGTGAAAATAACGATCCTTTCTATATGGAGGAAAGTGGTCTGGTGCGCACTGAGACCAATCATTCCGGCGGTATTTTAGGAGGGATTACCAACGGAATGCCGCTAATTTTTACGGTAGCTCTAAAGCCGACTTCTTCCATTAGTCGAGAGCAGGACACGGTGAACCTGGAAACAGGGGAAAACAGCAAATTAGCCGTTACTGGACGGCATGACCCCTGTATTGTGCCACGGGGAGCTCCGGCAGTAGAAGCGGCGGCTTGCTTGGCGGCTTTAGAACTGCTTGCTCAAAGCGGGATGCTTTCGTAATCAAAAAACTTTGGGGGAACTTATGAATGAACGGGAATTTCAGGAAAAATTAGATGTGGAGCGGGAAAAAATCGACCAGATTGACGCTCAATTGCTGCCGTTGTTTCTTCAGCGGATGGAGTGCTCCCAGAGAGTGGCGGAGCTGAAAGGTCAGGTTGGCGCACCGGTGCTAAACGCCCAGCGGGAACAGGAAATTCTGAACCGTGTCAGCGCCCAGGCGGGAGATTTTGGCGGCAGCGCGGTGGCTTTATACCAGACGATTATGGCTATCAGCAGAGCCCGGCAGCATATACTGCTGGACAACAACTCTACCCTTCGGGAACTGGAACGCTCCGCCAGGCGCCGATTGCCCCAGCCTATAGGCAAAGTGGTTTGCCAAGGCGTAGAAGGCGCTTATTCTCATCAAGCGGCCCGCAGCCTTTTTAATCAGATTCCGGTTGAATTTGTGCCGGAATTTGACCAAGTGTTCCAGCAGGTGGCAGAGGGCGCTTTAGGCGTGCTCCCTGTGGAGAATTCTGCGGCAGGTTCCGTGACGGCGGTATACGATCTGATCCTGCGCTACCGATTCTTTATTGTGGGAGCGGTAGACGTAAAGGTAGAACACTGTCTGGCCGCGGCTGGGGAGGGAGAGATCACTCGAGTTGTATCTCATCCTCAGGCACTCTCCCAATGCTCATCCTATCTTACTGCCAGAGGAATAACTCCTGTAGAGTATTCCAATACGGCCGCTGCCGCTCAATATGTGGCTCAGGAATGCCCGGCGGGGGTGGGAGCTATTTGCTCTGCAGAGGCGGCCCAGCGCTATGGACTAAGGGTTGTGGAGCGGGGGATTCAAAACGAGAAGAATAATACGACCCGGTTTGTGGCAGTTTCCCGGGAGGCTGTGCTGTCTCTGGATGCAAATAAAATCAGCCTGTGCTTCTCTTTGCCCCATACCACGGGTTCCTTATATCATATTTTACAACGGTTTGCCTTAGGCGGGCTGAACTTGACGAAGATTGAATCTCGACCTATCCCCGGCAGTGAATTCGAATATGATTTTTATTTGGATTTTACCGGCTGTATCCATAATCCGGAAACACTGGAATTGATCTGCGCGTTGAACGCGGAACTGCCCAGGTTCTCCTTTTTGGGAAATTACAGCGAATTCACAACGGCAGAATTATGAGATTGTTTTGCGTCCCAGGAAACTATGCAGAAAGGGAAGAAAAATGCAGATTGAGCTGAAAAAGGTGGACACAGACCAGGAACTTCAGTCGATGTGTCAAGTAGCGGAACAGGTGTGGCATCTGACCTATGACCAGCTTTTGCCAGAGGGACAGACGGAATACATGATTGAAAAATTCCAGTCTCCTCAGGCCGTGCGCGAGCAACAGGCTCGGGAGGGCTATGAATACTATATGGTCTACGGAGATGGAGTCCCAGGTGGATTTATAGGGTTCTCTCCCCAATATGAAGGCCGGGATGAAATGTTTTTAAGCAAACTCTATCTGCTGCCCGCACTACGGAGCCAAGGCGCGGCAAAGCGTGCTTTTCAGCTGGTAGAGGCAGAGGCCCGCTGGCACGGATTGCCCGCTATACGTCTGACGGTAAACAAAGGAAATACTCATGCGGTGGAAGTATACCGTCACTACGGCTTTACAATTGTAGACAGTGTCGTAACAGATATTGGCGGCGGCTATGTAATGGATGATTACATTATGGTAAAACGCCTATGATTTTGACGTTGGATTCTTTGTAGCTTTTCCATCTGTTCTCTTAATAGAAGAAGGAATTGCACAAAGAAAGCTGTTTTGAAAATGCATATAATTTGATTGTGTGTCAATATAAAAAGCGCACGACAAACCTTTGTGGTCTGTCATGCGCTTTTTTCTTTAATGGTAGGCCATTTTTGTGCAGTTTATTGTGGAATCAGATGCATAATATTGGGACGATTATTACCAGTGAAATGCAGGATGCCTTTTGAAGGCGCGGTATAGAATTCTCTCAGCCAGGAATTCCTCGGCACCAGTTGAGGTAGTTCAGGGCATGCCGCTGTCCGGCCAGCTCGAGGCTGCCATGGAAAATGGGATCGTGGAAACCCTCCACGCACAAATCTCCGCAGAAATCGTGCATGTAAAGCACATGAAACACATCCCTCCAATCGGTATCTCCATAACCAGGCGTACGGGCTAGAGCAAACTCTTCCGCGCCGAAAACACCGAATTTTTTCACCCGATTCCAGTCAATGGTGGCATCCTTGCCATGCAGGTGATATATTCGGCTGATCCATTGCTCCAGCTGGGGAACGGGATCGATAAGCTGTACCATCTGATGGGCTGGTTCCCACTCCAATCCGATGACGGGGCTGTCCACCTCTTGGAACATCATCTCCCAGGCTTTGGGATTAAAGCCAATGTTGCAGGCAGCACTCTGCCAGGTGCCGCCCATGGGACAATTCTCAATGGCAAGACGCACGCCATTATGCTCAGCTCGCTTTGCCAGTTCGCTGAAAACAGCCTTATACCTGGGCATCGCTTCTTCTACCGGCCGGCCTTCCAATCCTCCGGCAAAGGTTGTAACTAAATCCGTGTGGAACAAATTGGCGTTGTCGATAAAATGCTCCAGTGTATGCAGCTGCTCCTCATTTTCCAGAGGATTGCAGTAGTAGCCGATGGAGGACACCTCCACTGGCATACCGTCCGCAGCGGATTTCACCCTCTCCGCAAAAGCCGCCAGATCCTTTTCTGGGAATACCATGTGGAAATTAAACGAGATACACTCATAACCATACTTCAGAAATTCCGGCAAAAATTTTTCCACAGCCTCACCGGGGACAATGCTTCCAATCCGAATTTTATGCATTTACACGAACCTCTTTTCTATAAGAATATTGAATCGTTTTCTTTCAGAACGCCGCTTATCCTTCATCAATGGCTTTTGAAGATCATACCTGAGATACTCGAGGACCCGTCAAACAGCAATCCAATACCGCCGCAGACTTTCCACAATGCTTTCTAACTTACCGCCGCAGTCCTCAATAGTGCGGGCGGATGCTGGATTATTTTCATCGCAGCAGACCAGTGCCTTTTCCAATCCCAGCTCTTTGATCTTCTCCATCCCCAGACCCAGCATATAGGGAGCATAATGCTTTCCGCGCAGACTGGGACGGATACCATAGCCAATGTTTCCGCCGCCGCTCAGCAACCGCTCGGTGAGATAGTGGCGCAGGTCAATGGCTCCCGCAGAACGGCCTTGAGGGCTGTCAAGAATGTAGAGGGTGGATTTGGCGTAGGTGGGCTTGGGGACCGCGAAGCGCCAGGCGATCGTTCGTTCCAGCCAGCGTTCGAAACTGGCTCCTTTGGGATCCAGTCCAAAGGGAGTTACATCTCGATCCACTTCCACAAATTCTTTTTGCATGGCTTCCAGATCATCCCGCTCCATATTTTCCGGCAGTTTCAGGGAGAATCCGGCCTTTTTTGCCCGCATACACCAGTATTCCCAGGCCTGCAGGGAGTAGCAGCAGAGATCCCGTTCTTCACCATTGTAGATGGTTGTGGCCGTGCGAAGCCTGCCCTCATAGGAAAAGCCTGCTTTTTCGATCACTCGCTTGGAGCGCAAATTTTGCGGGTAATGGGTGACGGTCAGTAGCCGCAGCTTCATTACCTGAAAGGCATAATCCATGGCGGCCTGGACCGCCTCGGTCATCAGTCCACGGCCCCAGTAGTCCTTGCCCAGCACATAGCCCAGACTTTTGCAGCCCTCCACATGGGACCGCCGCCCGTCCTCCTCTATGCCGATGGAGCCAATGGCCTTGCCGGAGGCCTTTTCCTCCAGAGCCAGACGGACTGTGCCTTCCTGAGGTTCCACCCACCTGCTGAGGATTTCCCGAGATTCCTCCCTGCTCGCATGGGGCTTCCAACCAGCCCAAGGACCTACGTCCGGATTTTTGGCGTAGGCGTAAAAATCCTCCAGGTCCTCCATGCGCCAGGGCCGCAGCCGCAGGCGGGGAGTCTCCAAAATATTCATACAATCACGTCCTTTCCATAGGTTTGTGGTAAACTTTTAAATAGGCTTTGCAGTTGAGTTCGGAAGTCTGCTGGAATCCCATGGACTTATAAAATCGAGAAGTTTTCAGGGTGTGGTCCGCCAGAAGGACCCGTTGGTAAACATCCTTATAGGTGTCCATCATCCTCATGAGTAAGGCCCAGCCAATGCCATTACGCCTGATATTGGGATGTACCAGCAAATCCTGAATATACACGATAGAGTGGCCATCGCCTACCGCGCGAATGATGCCCATGGGACGCATACAGACATAGGCCGCATAGATTTTCAAGGAATTCTCAAAAGCCTTCCGCAGCATTTCAGGGTTAGAAGTATAAGTAGTCCAGCCAACGCTTTTATAGAGTGGCAGAATTTCATTTTCATTATATTTTTTTATATTCCAGAATTTCGTACTCCAATCTCGATTCCTCCATTTTTTGAACTCGTACAAACAACAGGACTTCATGCTGAATTATGGTCGGTAGGGGACGCCGCGTTTCTATGAGAGTCAGGAAAAGTCACAAAGCATATTGGCCTTATCTGCAACTTGAAAAAACACTTTTCAAGTTAATCGGCGATATCCCTTCGGGCGCTTAGCGCCATGGCGATCCAGCCATGGTCCTCCTTTCGACTGACGACGGTAAATCTGTCCTGTAGAGCGTCCAGCACATCCTGTTCGCGGGTGTCAATGATACCACTGATAATATAGATTCCACCGGGGGCCAAAAACTGCGGCACATCTTTTGTCAATTGAATCACCACGTCCGCCACAATATTGGCGGTAATCATTTGATACTGTCCGGTTACTTTTTCTGCCAAATTTCCACAGATTCCAGTGAAGTTCTTTTCCATTTTGTTTAACCGGGCATTCTCCTGCGCTGTTTTTACAGCTAGAGGGTCTATGTCGATTCCTACAGCGGATTCAGCGCCCAACAGCAGCGCGGCCACAGAAAGAATTCCACTACCGCAGCCCATATCTAGAAAACGAGATCCAGGGGAAAGGTTCTCTTCGATAAACTCCAAGCACAACCGGGTGGTTTCATGGGTGCCGGTGCCAAAGGCCAAACCGGGCTCCAGATTCAGGACAGCCCGGCCCATGGGGTTGAAATCGGTTTCCCAGATAGGACGGATCAGTAATTTTTGGCCTATAGGAACTGGCTTAAAATATTTCTTCCAATTATTCAGCCAATCGTCTATTACGCAGTCGGCGCAATCAATAGAATATGCGATATCACAGGCGAGGAACCGTTCTTCCAAGAATGAAATGACTTCAGCAGGATTATCTTCTTGGCTTATATAAATGTGAACTATGGCATGAGCACGGTCTTTTGCCAGCAGTTCTTCATCAATCAGGTCAATGTGGGCAATTTTCATGGCCTCATCTTCTAAATTGGAGTAATCCTCAATATAGATACCATATGGGACAGTCATGTTGGCAATGTCCCCGGCCAGGTCTGCTTTACTTGAGGGTACGGTGATCCTGATTTCCGTCCAATTTTCGTTCATTTCATCACTCTTTCTTTATAAGGTTTTCAGAAATATGGATTGTGCCCGGGGTATGGCAAAAGCAACGTTGTGAGGTAAACTTACTTTAACCTAATGGCTTTGTATGTTATTTTATACCGTAATGAGGTTTTTGTCAATATATGTGAAATGGAGTGACCCCATGACGAAACAAAAATTTTTCTTACAAGGGGCCGTGCTCACCTTGGTTTCCCTCTTTCTGCGGATAACTAATATGGGCTACCGTTCCTACCTTTCCCAGCACATTGGTTCAGAAGGTATGGGGCTCTATCAGCTGATCTTATCTATCTTTATGCTGACGGTGACGCTGTCCACCTCGGGGATCAGTTTAGCCGTTACCCGTATGGTAACGGCGGCAATGGCAGCGGGCAGAGGACGCACTGTCCGTTCGGTGGTGGCAAAGTGCTTTGGCTTTTGCTTGACGATCAGCCTGTGTATTGCCATGTGTTTGTTTTTTCTGGCAGATTTTGCTGCGGGATTCTTTTTAGGAAATCCTTCTGCCGCGCCTTGTTTACGCATTCTGGGCCTAGGCCTACCGTTTATGTCCTTGTGCACCTGTATGAAAGGATATTTTCTTGCTGTAGATGAATCCCTCAGCACAGCCGCCTCAGACGCTTTAGAGCAAATTCTTACCATAGCGGCTACAGTCTTTCTTTTCTGGAGATTTGTGCCCCAGGGGATAGAGAACGCTTGTCTGGCGGCTATGTGTGCTTCCACTCTGGGAGAGGCCGCGTCCTTTCTGACCAGTTGGACCGCATATCGCAAAAGCATAAAAAGGAATACGCCGTCTCAAAAGGAAAGAAGTGCCGGAGTCCTCCACGGTTTGTCCCATATTGCTCTGCCATGCACACTTAGTTCCGCTGCCAAAAGTTTGCTGAATACGGCGGAAAACCTGCTTATTCCCCGAGAGCTGCAAAAATCCGGCCTGGGCTATTCCGACTCCCTTTCTCAATACGGGCTTTTGCAAGGAATGGCCATGCCCATGCTGTACTTTCCTTCCTCCTTCCTTACCTCCTTTGCTTCACTGCTTATTCCTAAAATTGCTAAAGAGAGAGAACTCAGCCATAAGAATGCCGTGGCATACATTTCCGGCAGGGCCGTCCAGGCCGCCTTGGCCTTTGGTATCTTCTTCGCGGCGCTGTTCGTGGCTTTTGGAGGCAGCTGGGGGCAGGCCTTTTATCACAGTGAAAGCGCCGGGGACTATTTGCGCATATTAGCGCCTTTGGTTCCGCTAACTTATCTGGATGTGGTCGTTGACAGTTTGCTGAAGGGGATGGATGAACAGTTCAATTCCATGAAGTATAATTTTGCGGATTCTCTAATCCGGGTTGTGCTGGTGCTCTGCCTTTTACGATTCTTTGGGATGGAAAGCTATGTAGCCATCCTGTTTTTCAGCACAATTTTTAATGCGTCAATGAGCTTGCACCGGCTGATGAAGGTGAGTCATTTGCAGATACTTTTGGTCCGGGATATTTTAGTTCCGCTGCTCTGTGCGGCACTGGGGATTACTTTTGCCCGGTGGGTGCTGTCAGATATCGTGATCCTCAACGATTTTTTGCGAGTGTTCGTTCAGGCAGTTCTTTCTGGGAGTGTTTTTGTTGGGGCATTTTATGGGATAATGCAATGGAATGCAAAAAAGAAATCAAAAAAATGCCAGGCAAATGCTGATTTTTAGTTGAAAAACCTGGAAGGATGTGGTAAAATTTTTGTGTGACCTGCAAAATGAAAATAGAAGGAGAAAGAATATGAGTGATCAATATGTATTCCAAAATACTGCCCTGCCTCCCCGTAAACGGGCGGAAGAATTGGTGGCTCTGCTTACCAGGGATGAAAAGGTCCGCATGGTAACCAACCATTTGGACGGTGTTCCACGGTTAGGAATTCCAGAAGTAGGATTTGGAGTGGAGATTGCCCGAGGCCTGGTGCAGCGGAATGGCCAGAGGGAAACCACCATACTGCCCCAGCCCTGGGGCATGGCAGCAATGTTTGACAGCGAGCTGATGGAAAAACTAGGCGATATGGCTGGCGATGAGGTACGCATCAGCAATCAGATGGATCCGCCCAGCTCGCTGGCCCTTTTTGGACCAACGGTGGATATGGAGCGGGACCCCCGCTGGGGACGCAACGAAGAGGCCTATGGAGAAGACCCCTGCCTGACGGGCAAACTGACTGCGGCTTATACCAGGGGCCTGCGGGGAGAACATGTGTATTATTTGAAGTCTGCGCCTCTGCTGAAGCATTTCTATGCAAATAACTACGAAAATGAACGCCAGACCACGAATGCCAATATCACTCCCCGGCTGAAGCGGGAATACTATCTTAAAGCCTTTGAACCTGCCATCCGGGAGGGTGGAGCCGTAGGCTTGATGACCGCCTATAATTGTATCAACGGCGTAGAGGGAGTAAACAATCCTGATGTTCGGGAGATCTGCAAAAAAGAGTGGGGGATGGAGTTTGCCCTGAGTGATGGGGGAGACTTTGGTCAAAATGTGGGAGCCCACCGCAGCTATGAGGACCATGCCCACTCTATTGCGGATATCCTGGGTGTAGGCGCGGACATGATGCTGGACAGCCAGGATATGGTGAATCCGGCAGTAGCGGAAGCCCTGGAAAAAGGCTATCTGGCGGAATCCCAGCTGGACAAGGCCTTGATAGACATGTTTACTATCCGTTTCATGCTGGGAGAATTCGATCCCCAAGAGAATCCTTACGCCCATATGAATAAATCCAAACTGGCCTGCAAGGAACATAAAAAACTGGCGGTTCAGGCGGCCGAGGAGTCCATGATTCTTCTAGAAAATAATGGTTTGCTGCCGTTCAAGGACGATGGAAAGTGCAAAGTAGCGGTGGTTGGCCCTCTCGCCGATAAGAACTATACCTGCTGGTATTGCGGCTATGCTCCGAACCAGACCTCGGTGGTGGCTGGACTGCGCCAGAAGCTGGGGGAGAACCGGGTGCTCTTTGACGAGGGATTGGACCATATTGTTTTGAAGTCTCAGAAAACGGGAAAATACGTCCGCCTGGATAAAAACGGCGCTTTGATGGCAGACGCAGATACTGCCAATAGCGCTGAGGTTTTCGAGCGCACGGACTGGGATTATGGTTCCTGGACCCTGCGCTCCCTGAAAACGCGGAAATATGTCACGGAAGGGGCGGGATTTGCCGCCATGCAGGAGGAGGCTCATCGGATGCCGGTTAACCCCGGACTCAACTGTGTTTCCGACGAGGCCTTTGGCTGGTTCGTGATGGAGCTTTTCACCGCCAAAGAGGAGGACGGTGTTCTGTATCTGTCTACCTGGCAGGGACGAGATGTGGCTGTTGATGGAGAAGGCCGAGTAATCTCGGCGGTGACTCATGGAGACTGCGGTGACGTAAAGTTCACGGCGGAGGTGGTTTCTTCTGGCGCACAGCGGGCCGCGCGGCTGGCGGTTCAGGCGGACTATGCCGTGGTCTGCGGCGGCAATCAGCCTCTCATTAACGCACGGGAGGAATATGACCGTCCGGACATCAACCTGCCTCTGTCGCAGGGTGAGCTTCTTCGGGCTGTGTGGGAGATGAACCGAAATACGGTGCTCTATATGATTACTGGCTATCCTTTTGCCATTGCAGAGGAGCGGGAACATGCCGGTGCAGTGCTGTGCTCCAGCCATCTGGGGCCTTGTCTGGGACATGTGGCGGCCAATACCTTGTTTGGAGAAAATGTTCCCGCCGGACGTACGCCGTCTACATGGTATCGCTCTATTAAGGACCTTCCGTCTCTGGACGACTATGATATCATGAAGAACAAGACCACCTATCTTTATTTTGATGGCAAGCCACTGTATCCCTTCGGCTATGGACTGAGCTATACAGATTTTGCGTATTCCAATGTGGCTGCCGACCAGAGAAGTTATTCCTGCGGGGACGAGGTGCATGTTTCCGTAGATATTGAAAATGTGGGCAGCTGGGATGGTGACGAGGTAGTGCAGTTGTATGTAGTGCCGCCTAAGTCTCTATTTACCCGGCCCAGGAAAATGCTGAAGGCATTTTCCCGCTTGGCTGTGAAGCAAGGCGAGAAAGTCACTGCTCACTTATCTTTCCAGGTGGAGGACCTTGCCTTCTGGGATACAGACTCAAACAGCTATGTGGTAGAGGATGGGGAGTATATTCTGGAGATCAGCGCGTCCTCTGAGGATATCCGTTGCCGTTGTACCGTGTATATTGAAGGCCAACAATTAGTTGGCCGGGATGGACGAAAGCCCATCAACCCTTTGGACGTCATCGACTATCGGAATGTGGAGTTCCTGACAGACAAGCGGGATTGGCAGGAGTATCTGGAAGCCAAGGATTTTCGCAGCTATGCGGTATATCAAGCGGTGGATCTCCACGGCTGCGATGGGTTTGAGGTCTTGGTGTCCTCCGTTTCCGGCACGGTGGATTTGATTTTGGCGGATAATGCCACAGGAGAAATTCTGGGATCCTGTTCTGGGCCGGGCACCGGCGGCATGACCCGTTTTGCCCCTCTGTATGGTACTGTGGTTTCCAAGCAGGGACCGATAGATTTGCGGGTTTGCTTTACTAAACAGACTGCTTTAAAATCATTGCGTTTCTTTATCCGCGAAAAATAGGAAACAAAAAGGAACCGTAAATCGGTGATTGTCTCGGGAATTTTGAGCTGTACGTTGGCTGGAAATATACTATTTTCTGCCAAAAAATGAGATGAGGATTTTCGGCAAGATATTGTAATTGCACCTTTTTTCCGGACAGGCATATACTGGAATAGGCCCTGGTTCATGAGAAGAGCCGGGGCCATACCATTTTTGGAGGTAATCCCAGCATGAATATGAAAATTTATTCGGGTTCCTCGGCATCCGGCGATGGTTGCTGCTGCGGCGAGCTTCCACCCTGTCCGCCTCCTTGCTGCCCTCCGCCTTGTCCGCCATATCCTGTGGGTGGCCCAACTGGCCCGACTGGTCCCGTTGGTGCTACTGGGCCGACAGGAGCTACAGGTGCTACAGGTCTGATTGGACCTACTGGCCCTACAGGAGCCAACGGCAGTACCGGGCCTACTGGGGCTGTGGGGCCTACCGGAGCAAACGGCTTGGCCGGGCCAACAGGCCCCAGAGGTGATACGGGGCCGACTGGAGCTCCGGGTATGGACGGAGTTACAGGCCCTACTGGTGCGACTGGCCCCACCGGTGCGGCTGGTCCTATGGGAGCTACCGGCGCTGATGGAGCAACCGGTCCCACCGGACCTACAGGAGCGGCGGGAGCCACGGGCGCGGATGGCGTAACCGGCCCTACGGGGGCAACGGGAGCTACCGGCGCTGATGGAGCAACCGGTCTCACCGGACCTACAGGAGCGGCGGGAGCCACGGGCGCGAATGGCGTAACCGGCCCTACGGGGGCAACGGGAGCTACCGGCGCTGATGGAGCAACCGGTCCCACCGGACCT
>NZ_RAZF01000008.1 GCF_003612555.1 Acutalibacter sp. 1XD8-33 | reverse complement strand
CACGGGCGCGGATGGCGTAACCGGCCCTACGGGGGCAACGGGAGCTACCGGCGCTGATGGAGCAACCGGTCCCACCGGACCTACAGGAGCGGCGGGAGCCACGGGCGCGGATGGCGTAACCGGCCCTACGGGGGCAACGGGAGCTACCGGCGCTGATGGAGCAACCGGTCCCACCGGACCTACAGGAGCGGCGGGAGCCACGGGCGCGAATGGCGTAACCGGCCCTACGGGGGCAACGGGGGCTACCGGAGCAACTGGCCCTTCTGTGACAGCCTCTTCTATGAGTGCTTCTAATACCACTGGGCAAACCCTTTCGGTAGTTTTGGGCGGTACAACGGTACCACTGCCAAGCGCCCAGAGTCTGGATGGCTTTACCGCCAATGGGACGAATACGGCGTTTACTGTGCCCGTAACAGGAACGTATCTGATCACCTATCGGGTCAATCCTACTGTAGCGGTAGCGATGTCTTCTCAGGTGCTTCGAAACGGCACGGCAATACCCGGTTCGATGTTTTCACCTGTTGCAACCACTGGGTATGAGGCTACCGTAATTACTCCGCTGACAGCGGGCGATACCTTGTCTCTTCAGTTGTCCGGAATTGTAGCCACTGTGGTTTTGCAGGGTGGGTCCGGCGCGTCCATGACGGTGGTTCGCCTCGCATAAACGAAGAGGTTCAATTTTTTGTTGTTTTTAAAGGGAAGCCTCCTGACACAATGGAGGCTTTTCTTCTCTTTAATCGTAGCTGCGTTAGAAATCAGGCAGGAGATGAGATTTATGAATACGATCAGTCTTTGTATGATTGTCCGTGATGAAGAGGATGTATTGGGGCGCTGCTTAGAGTCTGTGGCGGACTTAGTGGATGAGATCATTATTGTGGACACTGGCTCAAAGGATCATACCCGGGAGATTGCTCGGCGTTTCACCCCTAATATTTATGATTTTACTTGGATAGATGATTTTGCAGCGGCCAGAAATTTTTCTTTTTCTCATGCTTCCTGTGATTATTGCATGTGGCTGGATGCGGATGATATCATAGCGCCACCGGATCGTCAGAAGTTCCTGGATTTGAAGAAAAGACTGGATGCCGGAGTTGACGTGGTTATGCTGCGCTATTACACAGGGTTCGATGAGCAGGGGAGGGTCACATTCTCTTACTATCGGGAACGTATCATACGAAACCGTGCAGGAATGGTCTGGAAGGGAGCGGTACATGAGGTCATTGAAACGAGGGGGAACGTGAGATATTCTGAGTGCGGAATTACCCACTGGAAGCTGCACCCCTCCGATCCAGATCGGAATCTGCACATTTTTGAAAAGTTGCTAGAACAGGGTACAACGCTGGACCCGCGACAGCAGTTCTATTATGGGCGGGAACTCTACTACCATAAGCGCTACCAGGAGGCTTTGAAAGTACTAGAAAATTTTCTGAAGGAAGGGCGCGGCTGGATAGAAAATAGTATAGAGGCTTGCCGGCAATGTGCCTACTGCTGGTATGCGTTAGGCGATGAACGGAGGGCTTTGGAGGCACTATTTTCCAGCTTTGCATACGATATTCCCCGGGCAGAAACTTGCTGTGACATCGGACAGCACTTTCTGGACCGGGAATGTTGGGAGCGGGCTGCCTATTGGTACGTTAGAGCTCTGGAATGCGAGCGCCGGGATGATCGTGGAGGGTTTGTACTGCCGGATGCCTATGGCTACCTGCCCTGTATCCAGCTATGCGTGTGCTATAGCAGGCTGGGCAGGCAGGAGGAGGCGCGGCGCTATAACGAGCGCGCGGCCGAATTCCAGCCTGATTCCCCCGCTGTAGCCTATAACCGGGCTTATTTTGCTGGCTTAGAGCCTGCGATGTAGGCGGTGTTAACACGACATGACGCATGGCTAATATTATAGGGCTTCGCATGCACAATATCCCCCCCGATTTCACGGGGGGATATTGTGCAGAAAGGAGCAATCTATTTGGGTGGAAAACAGGATATCCTACTAGGAAATTCGAGAGAATTCAATGTTTTGCGGTTTTTTACTTGCACACATAAAATATTTTGATAAAACTCTTGAATCTGTACTCTTTTACGTTTATAATTAGTATAGATTGGTATTTTGGGCGGTGTGCCGCGCCAAAAACACTATGAAATCGAAAGGAGTACCAATATGAACTATTCCCATGAAGTGGAAAATATGTGCACGGTGAAAAAAGGCCCTCATCACGGCCCGGCCCCCATCCCTGAAGAGGGACGCTGGGTCAAGGCCTATGAGATCAAAGATATTTCCGGCCTCTCTCACGGCATCGGCTGGTGCGCCCCGCAGCAGGGGGCCTGCAAGCTGACTTTGAACGTGAAGGAGGGCATCGTGCAGGAGGCGCTGGTCGAAACCCTCGGATGCTCCGGTATGACTCACTCGGCCGCCATGGCCGCCGAGATTCTTCCAGGCAAGACTTTGCTAGAGTGCCTGAACACCGACCTGGTGTGCGATGCTATCAATGTTGCCATGCGCGAGATCTTTAAGCAGCTGGCCTATGGCCGCAGCCAGACTGCGTTCTCCGAGGATGGCTTGCCAATCGGCGCTGGCCTGGAGGACCTGGGTAAAGGTTTGCGCTCTCAGGTGGGCACGATGTTCTCGACGGGGGCTAAGGGCGTCCGCTACATGGAAATGGCCGAGGGTTATGTCATTAAAATGGCATTGGACGAAGAAGGCGAAGTGATTGGCTATCAGTTTGTCCGCCTGGGCAAAATGCTAGAGGATATCCGTCATGGCGTTTCTCCTGACGAAGCATATAAAAAGAATATTGGTCAGTATGGCCGGTTCGACGGCGCTGCCAAATATATCGATCCCAGAGAAGAATAATTTCCCGACCATACTATATCAATAGGAGGACAACATAAATGGCGAACGAAGTCATGTTTGAAGGCAAAGAGAGAAGGATGCCCAAAATTGAGAAATGCCTCGCCGAGTATGGCCTGGGCAGCCTGGAGGAGGCCCGTGAGCTGTGCAAGGCGAAGGGCTTCGACCCCTATGAGATTGTAAAGGGCGTGCAGCCCATCGCTTTTGAGAATGCTGGTTGGGCCTATACTCTGGGCTGCGCTGTTGCTATCAAGAAAGAGGTTAAGACCGCTGCGGAAGCCGCCGAAGCCATCGGTATCGGACTGGAGGCTTTCTGCATTCCTGGTTCTGTGGCCGAACAGCGCAATGTAGGCCTGGGCCACGGCAACCTGGGTGCCATGCTGCTCCGCGATGAAACCAAGTGCTTCGCGTTCCTGGCTGGCCATGAATCTTTTGCCGCTGCCGAGGGCGCTATCGGTATTGCCAAGACCGCTAACCGCGCCCGCAAAGAGCCTTTGCGGATCATCCTCAACGGCTTGGGCAAGGATGCCGCTTACATCATTTCCCGTATCAATGGTTTTACCTATGTAAAAACCGACTATGATTTCTTTACCGGTGAGCTAAAAATCGAAGAGACAAAGCCTTTCTCCGATGGAGAGCGTGCTGCGGTGAAGTGCTATGGTGCCAATGATGTGCTGGAAGGCGTAGCCATTATGAAGCACGAGGGTGTAGACGTTTCCATCACTGGAAACTCTACCAACCCCACCCGGTTCCAACATTTGGTAGCCGGTACATATAAGAAATGGGCCCTGGAGAATGACAAGAAGTACTTCTCCGTGGCCTCCGGCGGCGGTACTGGCCGTACCCTGCATCCGGACAACATGGCGGCTGGCCCCGCTTCTTACGGTTTGACCGACTCTATGGGCCGTATGCATGGCGATGCTCAGTTTGCCGGATCTTCGTCTGTGCCTGCCCATGTGGAGATGATGGGTTTGATTGGTATGGGCAACAACCCCATGGTGGGCGCGACTGTGGCCTGTGCCGTAGCAGTATATGAGGGCTTGAATCAGTAAAACCTTTATCTGCATATAAAAGGGCCGGTGTGGATTTTCCATGCCGGCCCTTTTATATGCATATCATCAGCACATTCAACTTATATATCGGTGGAGTGTCCGGAACGAGCATTTTATAACGATATTTTGAGTCTCGTTATATCGGACAGGTCTTGACAAAGGAAGTTCTTCCTGGTATAATATATTTAACAATTAAGTTATATGTTAAATAAAAGAGGGAGGGGAAAGAAAATGGGAATATGCAGGTAGTCCTGCGTGCTTTGGCGGATCCCATTCGCAGAGAAATTCTGAACCTACTGAAAAAAGGGAGAATGTCTGCGGGAGAGATTGCCGATCATTTTTCGGTGACCAGCGCTGCGATTTCCCGGCATCTTTCGGTGCTGAAGGAAGCGGGACTGATTCGTGACCAGCGGGAGGGGAAGTTCATTTTTTATGAGATGAACGCCTCGGTGCTGGAGGAGATCATGCTTTGGATTACGGAACTGAGAGGAGGAAACGATCATGCTCAGACAAAATAAGGGGAAGTTCTTGATATCGTCTGCCGTCATTCTGCTTCCCATTCTGGCGGGGCTGTTCCTGTGGCAGAAGCTCCCCGAGGAAGTGGCGACCCATTTCAACTTCAGGGGAGAGGCTGACGGCTGGAGCAGCAGGACCTTCGGGGTATTTGGCCTCCCGCTCATTCTGCTGGGGGCGCATCTTTTCTGCATCATATTGACATCTGTGGACCCGAAATCAAAAAATATCGGCAGCAAACCCATCAGCCTGCTCTTCTGGCTGATGCCTGCGGTTTCCCTGGTTATGAACGGAGCCTTATACGCCTATGCGCTGGGAATGCAAATCGGCATTGGAACTGTCTGTATGCTGCTGCTGGGGGCCATGTGTATTGTTTTGGGCAATTATCTGCCCAAGGTGCGGCAGAACTACTCCTTCGGCGTCAAAGTGAGCTGGGCCTTGGATGACCCGGAAAACTGGGCCGCGACCCAACGGGTAGGCGGTTGGAGCCTGGTGATAGGTGGCCTTATTCTATTGGCTACAGCTTTTTGGCCGAACCTCTGGATTATTCTTTTCACGGTTCTCCTGTCATCGTTGGCACCAGTGGTCTATTCCTTCTGCTACTATAAACGCCACAGGAAAGAACGGGATCTGTAAATATTGGTAATAGTAGAAAAAGAGACAGGGCTGGCATAATGCAGTCCTGTCTCTTTTTTGGCTAGTTAACCCTTAAACAGTCCCAGGAACCGGTCCCAGAAGCTGGCATCTTCTTTCGGCTGAGCTTCGGGGGCTGGGGACTCATCCTGCTGAACAGGCCGTTCTGGGTGAGTTGTTTTCATGATGAATTTGACAGAGGACTCGGCGCTTTCCGGTGTACCGGAGAAATTTCCGTAGTTTTCTTGCCGCTCCTGCATCTGTGATATAATCTCTTTTAAAGTAGCAAGCTGTTGGGGATCCACAGATTCCGTCAATTTGGATATACCTTCTTGGTCAAATTGCTGTAGACCTTCCTTCAAATCATTGGCTCCATCATGAAGTCGAATTGTGCCATTGGCTAATTCCGCCGCTCCGGCTACCAAAGCCCTAATTCCTATGGTCAACTGGTCTGTTCCGCTAGATACCTCTCCAATTCCAGCTGCTAACTGAGACGCGCCTTCCGCAATAGCGGTGTTTCCCTCCAGTAAATTGCCCGCCCCCGCACTCAATTGGTTTGCGCCAGTTACAAGACTCTCTATCCCGCTAGTGAGCGAGGGCAGCTGCTGCCCTATTTGAGAGAGAGCATCGTTCAGAGACTTGGATCCGGCGGCCGCGCTGGCAGCGCCTTGGGTATATCCGGCCACACCCTGCTGAAGGGAGGAGGCTCCCTGCTGAAGGCCTGCCGTCCCCTGAGCGGCCTGTTGAATTCCGCTGTCTAAAGCGGTATATTGTGTGTGAAGTTCAGCCATTCCAGAGGAAAGCCCTGCCGCCGCGTTATATGCACCTTGATAAGCGGTTAACAAAGCAGCCTGTTGTTGAGCGGGGATCCCAGAGGACTGGAGCAATTGCGCATATGCCTGAGGATCCGGCAGCTGTTCCATTGCAACGGCTCCCTGAGCGGCCGCGCCGCTTAGAGCCTCGGAAAAGACCTTGGAACCAGCACAAATCTGGCCTTCTGGTCCGATGGCGGCGGATAAGGCGGCTGCGCCATCAGCAACTTGTTTTGCGCCGGCGTTGAGGGACTCGTTCTTTTCAATAAGAGAGTTCAGTCCAGAGGTCAGAGAGGTGCTTCCAGCCTGCAACTGCTGATATCCGCCAGTTAAGGCCTGGGCTCCGGCCTGCAAACTACTTAGTCCAGCGCTTAACTGGTCGGCTCCCGTTTTCAGCGCGCCAGCTCCGTCTTTTGCAGAGGCACTGCCTTGGCTTAGAGCATTGGCCCCTTCTTGGAGGACGGCGGCGCCGTCATCGAGCTTTGCGGCTCCATGATCAAGCTCCCCCACACCATTTTGCAAGTCGTTCATACCATTGCTCAGCTGAGAAGCTCCTTCGGCCAGCTGAGAAGCTCCATCAATCAGATCTCCCATTGCTTTGCTCAGTTGGTCCATATCATTCTGGAGCTCATCCAAGCCGTCCCAATCGTCCAGCTCTCCATTTTCTGACAGCAGACTGGCATCAGCCGCGCAAGCGATCAGAATGGTAGGGGCTGTCAAATTTTCCACCTCTGCTTCTACGACAACTTGATCCAAAAAGTATCTATCAAGGTCCTCCACTTGGTCTGGCAGTAAGCCTTGGAGACTTTCTTTTACTCCAGGCAGGCAGACAAATCCAGCGATTTGTTTGCCGTTCAGTTTTTCCACTTTGCCGTGCTCTGCAGTGACATTCGAACAATTTTCCTCGAAAACTACCGCCGCCAAAGTGGCGAAAGGAGTACAAATTTTTCGGCTTTCTCCCTGAACCTGAATGAGGGAGGATTCTGTGTTTGTCAAGTCCATAGTGATTTTCAATGTGCCGCTTTTTCCTAAAAGCTCCGAGATAGGGGCTTCTAGACCATTCAGGCTATAAGTGATTTTCGCGTTAACAGGGATCTCTTTTTTGCTGACGCCCTTATAATAGGCGTCCGATTCCGCCACATTCCATGTAAGGTTTTCCCCTTTTTGAGAGAACCCTCCTTCGCCATCGGTGCATTCGATTTCAGACAGAGTGCTCTTGTCTTTTGTTCCGTACAACCCCCCTTCTTGATGCAGATGGACGCTGACCGTCTGATTCTTTACAGAACCGTCCGGATCCAGGACGGCGTATACGGTTTCATTTTTTTCCAGAACAGGCGTATCGCTGCCAGCGTTGGCTGGGATGCTGGCGGATAGGGCAAAAACTGTCGCCATAATGGCACAGAATATCTTTTTACGCTTTTTCATGATAATTTGCGCTCCTTTAAAAATGGTATATTAGCAAAGAATTTTGAAAGGTATCAAAAGAAAGCTGCATACTTAAGTTGAAAAAGGATGCTCTTCCTGCGGAAAGGCAATTTCATTTTCACAAACTTTTTCCTGTGGGGAGAGAAAATCGGTTTCACAGGACTTTTTTTGGTGGACCTTATGAGAACGCAGTTTCGGCTTTTTCAACCATTGGAAGGTAGTATGGCTGATAACAGGTTCCAAAAGGATAAGCAAGCAGGGAAGAATGAAAATGATGATAAACATGCTCACCAGTGCGCCTCGTGAAATCAGCAGACAGATGCTTTTCAGCAGTTCCATCCGACTGATGGCCGCAACGCCGATTGTCGCGGCAAAAAAGGTAAGCCCACTGGAGAGAATGCTTTGGCTGCAATATTGGCAAGCCAGTTGTGCGGATTCTTTCGGAGAACGGCCCGCAATTCGCTCTTCACGAAATCGAGATGTCATAAGAATGGCATAGTCTACAGTGGCGCCTAGCTGTATTGTGCCGATCACAATGCTGGCAATAAAGGGGAGAGTGGTGCCAGTAAAGTAGGGAATCCCTAAATTGATGAAGATTGCGCTTTCAATAGAGGCTACCAGCAACACAGGAACAGAAAGACTCATAAAGCTGATAGCAATTAGGACAAACACAACCAATATTGATGTGACATTAACATTAGCGAAATCCTTATCGGCAATCTCGATCAAATCTTTTGTCATTGCCCCCTCACCGGTAATGACACCATAGGGATCGACATCCTTTACCAAGGCATTCATATCCTCTACTTGACGGTTCAACTCGTCGGTACCACTTTTATAGGCGCTGTTCGCTAAAATGAGTTTATACCCGCCGGATTGGGCTAACTGATGAATATCCTCGGGGAGAAAGTCTGCGTTGATTCCGGGACCAATAAGTTCGTCCACCGAGATTACCTGGGTGACACCGTCCACTTTTTCCAGCTTTTTGCATAAGCTGCTTATTTCTCCGCTGGGTAAAGTTTCGTCTACTAGAATAAAGTGAGAGGTGGTCATGCCGAAATCGTCTTTCAATTTATTCGTGCCAACGATACCAGTTAATTCCTGAGGCAAACTATCGAACAGGGTGTAGTATACCTCAACCTTGCTTTGGGCCAGGGTGAAAGGGATCATGAGAGCAAGGAATACTGCCAGGATGGGGACAGGATGCTTTGTGATAAAATAGCTGACCCCTTTCAGCTGCGGTATGAGTACACGATGGCTGTGGCGTTCTACCGCGTGGTCAAAAGTGAGGATCAAGGATGGCAGTACTGTAATCGTGCAGACTACACCCAAAGCCACGCCTTTGGCCATGACAATGCCGATGTCTCTGCCTAAGGTAAGCCGCATGGTACATAGCGCCAAGAAACCTGCTATTGTGGTAAGGCTGGAGGTGGTGATAGAGGTAAAGGTGTGCACAATGGCGTCAGCCATGGCTTTCTCTTTGTCGGGTTCGCGTCCCTTTTCTTCTTCATAGCGGTGCAGGAGGAAAATGGAGAAGTCCATGGTTACTCCCAGCTGTAAAACGGTTGCCAAAGCCTGTGTAATATAACTGATCTGGCCCAGAAAAATATTGGATCCAAAATTATAGAGAATAGGGAAGATCAATCCAATCATAAACAGAATCGGTATAAGAGCGCTTTTGATTGCCAGGAACAACACCAGCAGGCTAGCTCCGACAGCGCAAAGAATATAGAGAGGCATTTCCATATCGACCAGCGCTTTTGTGTCTTGCAGGATAACGCTTAGACCTCCCATAAAGCAGTGTTCCCGCAACAGTTGCTTTAGCTGGGAAATAGCATTCATGGTACTTTTACTGGCGGCTGGCTGAGAAAAACGCGCGAGGAGCATCGTCGAATCTGATTCTCCATACATGGCTTGGCGGAGGCTCTCTGGGAGCATCTCAGCAGGTATGTTAGGGTCGATTATATCGCTGACCCCAAAAACCTGTTCAACCCCTGACACCTGTTCCATCTCTGCCTTCATTTTTAGAAGCTGCTCTGTAGACAGCCCCTCCACCGTTATCATAGCAGTAGAGGCCAGGTTGAAGTCCTCTTCCAGGGAGACTTCCCCGATCATTGAATCGAGCTCAGAAGGAAGATAAGTTAGGATATCATAGTTGATTTTAGTGGTAGCCATTCCCCATAGAGAGGGAATGAGAAGTAGAATTGCCAAAATTAGAACAAATTTTCTGTGTCTGACAATTCCTCGGGCAACCTTTTCCATGGTTCTATCACTTTCCTTTCATCACGTAAACCCACTTGCTGGAGAATACGGTGGCAATTTACCACGATTAATGACTGTTAGTCATTAATCGTGGCCATATTATAGCATCAGTTATTTATGATGTCAAGACAAAAATGACTAAAAGTCAAAAATGTGATATACAAATCTACAAGAAAAAAAGAGACTAAAACTAGCAAAAATTTTTCAATTCAAAATTAATAGGTGGAACTTCGCGTAAATGAGAAAAGAATGTCAAAAAATGCGTATTATACACAAAATATTGTATCGAAAGGGTATTGAAAACAAATTCAAAATCCGGTATAATTACTATAAATAAAAGGTGGAATTGTGATTCTATTTATTCTAATAGTATAAGGGGGTAAAGAAATGTTCAGTCATACTATTCTTAAAAAGCCAAGGTGGAACCGTAGAAGAGTAAAATGGAAACCAGCCTTTGCCATTGTGTTAATACTCCTTTTTGGGATGCTTATGGCGAATGCGGATATGGATCTCCCTGAAAATTTCAATGTTGTCACTGCGGAAAACCATACTCTTGTACTGTTAAGCGAATCCAACGGGGATATCTTTCTTGTACTTGACGATGGAGAGCAGTGGCATGTATCCTGCTCGAACTTTTCGGATGGCCAGAATGAAGGACCAGTATTAAAGCGGATACGTCCGTTTGAAAAGGTTTTTCAGCTAAACGGAGAAATCGGTTTGGCCGAACGAATAGATGGATGTGTGGCATTGGCGGTTATGGGGCCTGAACTGGATGTTGGGCAGGCAGAGCAAAATGGACAGACATACTTTGTAGAGCTCGCTGACGATGATCTTTATACATTTACTAACGATTATTTGCTCTGTGTGGGTCCAGGGGATGGCAGCGCTTTAACGATTTATGGAACAATGTTTGATCCGGATCCTCCGATAGAAACAGATATAACAGATGTAGAATTCCTTTCCGCCACGCAGGGCGGGTGGATTTATGCCTATTCTAACGGAATGTTGTATCGGTGGAAAGGGCGCGACTACCTTTCTCAGGACCAAATTGAATGCTCCTGTCCAGAAAAATTGATTGGAGAGAATGCGTTTCTTGATGTTGACGGGACAATTCATGTAGTGGATGGCAATACCGCAAACGTACTTTTCGGTGATACGGAAGGCCTTGATACACAGAAATGCTATGGGACAGATGATAGCATTTTTGTAGCTGATACCTCAGGAAACGTACACAAATATGATTGGGATGGCAATGAAGTTGGGATTTCTGCAATTTCCGGTGAGATTTTAGCGATAACAGGGGATTGTGCCTTAGTGGAAGTAGATGGAAATCTTTGTGTTTCCACGTACCAGTTTGTGGATTCTCGTGAACCGCCAGAGAGTACACCACCTGAACATGAAGGTCCAACTCCAGTGCCAGAAAACACGCCGGAACCAGACCAAACTCCTCTGCCGCAGGAAACGCCGGTGCCCTCTCCAGACCCTACTCCAGACCCTACTCCGGAGCCAGACACGGAAAGCTCGCCTACTCCGATTCCTCCTCCAAAGCCGGGAGAAACTTTGATATCCTATTCAGAAAGGGAAGGATTCGAAGGGAATTATGCCTTGGTTTACGCCGGAATGCATGCCACTGATTTAAGAAATCTAAAATCACCACAGGCAATTGAAATTTATGATAAAACTGGAAAACCAATATATGATGGGCTTCTCAAAACAGGAATGAAAATGGATGACCGCACAATCATTGTATTAGGGGACTGTAATGGAGACGGTTATGTTACAAGTGCGGACATATATTTTGTTCAGCGCTGTATATTAGGTGTAGAAACATTTGAAACAGAAGAATCCTTTATGGCCGCAGATATGCACCAAGACGGCAAAATTACCACAGTGGATACTATAAAAATTGCAACGGAGATTAAGCGAAGATAGTAAATTAGTATTATCCAAATAAAAAAGAGAGCTGTGACCTTTGCAGCTTTCTTTTTTTGTCGTTTTAGTAAAAATTTATCGGAGTTGTTCCGGAGGATCTCACCGGGCAAAAAGATGAATTTAAAATTATTGAGGTAATAAGCTATCAAAAGAAATTAAAATTTGCAAGTGAATTTCTTTTGAAACTAGAATCAATTCGTAGCGGGCTATTGATGTATTGAAAATTTCAGTGCCCCCTCAGCGAATAAGTGGTATTTATCCAGTAAAGCAAAGAATGAGATTAAAAACGTAGGATGGGGGATAGAAGCGGAACTTAAAAAAGTAAGTCCACACGAAATCAAATGGTGTAAAGGCATATGGTAGTACAACTGTTAATTAATAGCATGTAAAGCTATAGAACTGTTCAGCGCTGCTGTGAAGTCCTAAAACAACCAGCAACTCGCACAAAGGCACTGACAGAAGCTTTTGTCAGAAGGTTTTTGGCTCTTTTCAAAATATCAAGTTTGTTGCGCGTCAGGGTTATCTTTTGGTCGTATGGAGATGGATAATTGAACATAGCAAGCACAGTTTATAGGGGATGTATTTTTATGCATACCAGATTTTAGACGCTTCACATAATTTGTTGCGGGAGTTATACATAGGTTTACATAATTTAATTTACGTAAAATTGGGCGGTTTACCAGAAAAAGCAAAAATATTCATTTTCCCTCTTGCAAAATTCCGCCGGATGTATTATAGTAATAGGCACAGGAAGAAATTTCTTTGTTGCGTACTATTGCTAATGACATAGATTTCACATTGGCTTGTTGAAATGTTGAAAACAGCGCAAACTCTGGGAAAACAAAGGTTTTTGATTTTTTAGCAGCAGTCTTTCTCTATAAAATACTGATAATTTTTCAGCTATCAATTCAGATATGTTGCATTCCGGCTTTTGGTTTCTTCTGTTTGTGTATGGTTCTTGAATATTAAGATTACTATTGAAACTAAGGTTTCAAATAAGTATTTTGTATATGCTTTTGCTCTTTAAATATTGAATACTTCTTCTCTTAGACTCATACTTATACTTAGTGTGGAAAGATATATTTTCTACCAAATTGCAGAGGAGTAGACTTTATGGAAAGAGCGAATGCATTATTTGGAACACCATTTTTACAACGTTTTTCCAGAAAAAGAATTCTCATACCCTTATTAGGCGTCTTTTTTGTTGGAATTCTTTTGGGATCTTCAGCAGTAGAAAGCCTGGACTTCTTTCAACAACAAACAGCAATGCCTTTGCTATTCTCTGGAATTCCTTCTCCACAAAAAGGATTTTTCCCTTGTTTTTCAACCATTTTGCTC
Source organism: Acutalibacter sp. 1XD8-33 (assembly GCF_003612555.1). Taxonomy (GTDB): domain Bacteria; phylum Bacillota; class Clostridia; order Oscillospirales; family Acutalibacteraceae; genus Acutalibacter. Next base: position 63,449 of record NZ_RAZF01000008.1, on the reverse strand, counting down.
AACGCCGTGATAGGCTTGATTTTACTGTTCCTTTTGGGAGTCACTGCGTTTGGAGCTTTTGGGATACCTTGTTTCCTTCTGTGTAAAGGAGTTTCACTTGGTATATCTGTTCAACTTCTTTTAGTAGACGGAAATCGCACGGCTCTTGGGTATGTTGCCTTATGCTATACGCCTGGAGCAGCTTGTACATCCTTGCTCCTATTACTTTTTGCAACCAGGGCCTTGATTTTCTCCAACTCTTTAGTAAAGGCAGGTTTTTCATCCCAGCAGGAGAGTCTTGACTTTCAGTTCTATTTTAAAGATTTTCGTGCTTTTCTCTGTTTTGCTGTTTTGTTTTCTTTTTTGGGAACAATTTTCACAATGCTATCCAGTTTATTTGTTTAGTGCTAATGGGAATTGAAAGTAACTTGAAATTCTTTATGAAAAAGGTTACTTTTGCAATTGGAATGAGGAAGGTGGTCAAAATTTATGCATGATTTTTACTCTATGTTTAGTGAGTATCTATCTGAACAGAAAGCAAACTCTAATAATACACGGGAATCTTATCTACGGGATACCATGAATTATCTTTCTTATCTTTCTGAAATTGATATTACGCCTTTGGAGGCTGATGAGAGAGATGTCCAGGGGTTTGTGGATCGTTTGCAAGATTTAGATCGCTCTCCTACAACGATATCTCGAAATCTGGCTTCGGTAAGATGTTTTTATAAATTCCTTATTTTCCAAGGCATGCTGGATCATAATCCGGCCAAGGGCATAAAAGTTGGGAAAGCCGAGAAAAAACTACCTCAAGTGTTGCAGGGGGATGAAATTGAATTGTTGCTTTCTCAGCCAGATATTACAGAACCAAAAGGTTGCAGGGATAAGGCCATGTTGGAACTGCTCTATGCCACAGGCATTCGGGCATCCGAATTGATCAATTTGGATATTCCGGATATCAATCTACGTTCAGGTGTTCTTTATTGCCGGGGAAATAAAGGAGTTCGTTCTATTCCGGTTTATCCCTCTGCAATAGTGGCTGTATCTGATTATATTTATCGGATGCGCGGGTTAATTGCTGGGCCAGATGGGGGAAGCGCTCTCTTTGTGAATTTAAATGGCGGACGCCTGACCCGCCAGGGGTTTTGGAAGATCGTAAAGAGTTACGCTGTGGAAGCAGGTATCACAAAAGAGATTACTCCTCACACTATTCGCCATTCCTTCGCGCTGCATTTGCTGGAAAACGGCGCGTCGGTGAAAGATATACAAACCATGATGGGACATGCTGACATTTCTTCTACACAAGTTTATGTACAGTTGTTGGACAACCATGTTCGGCAAGTGTATCAGGACTGCCATCCGAAAGCGAAATTAGGTTAATCAAATGAATTAGTTGGGAGTTGGTTTTTTGGCTTTTTTAGGATTATTTGGGAATTACGACAAGCCGGGTCCTGGGGTTAATAAAGATGAGCCTCCTAAGGCTGCGCCAGTACGATTCTTCGAAATCTTGTTCCGCAAATTTTCAAAGTTAGTACAGCTCAATCTGATCTTTTTTATCCCTACTTTGGTAACCTGCGTACTTATGTTTCTTGTTTATTTATTTCCTACGCATTTTGCCATACAGATTTCCGGCGTGATTCAGTTGGATGGATGGGCGACCTTTGTGGTGCCGCTGCCTCTTGTCTTTCTGAGTCCTTTTACTGCTGGCTTGACCTATGTGACTCGAAATTTTGCTAGAGAAGAGCATGCTTTTGTCTGGTCGGATTTCTGGGATGCTGTAAAGGGAAATTGGAAGTACTTTCTGTTAAACGGTTTAATCGTTTATCTTGTCTTTAATATCCTGGGCTTTTCTGTTATATATTATTACAATATGGCGTTATCTGAGTGGCTGTTTTACATTCCGCTTTGGCTGTGCATAGTTGTGGCGCTTATATTTCTATTTGCCCAGTATTATCTGCCGGTTATGTTTATCACTTTTGATCTAAAGTTTACCCATGCCTATAAGAATGCACTTATCTTTACTGCGGCTGGTTTGGGACGAAATCTTCTTCTTACCGCAATTATAGCGGGATTGGTTATTCTTCTTATCAGTGTGCCGCTTTTGAATATCACTTTGCTGATCTATATCCTTTTGCTTCTTTTCATTTTGTTTTCCTTCTTCTCCTATCTGATCAATTTTACCGTGTATCCTGTGATAGATAAATATCTGATACAGCCTTATAATCGAATGCAGAAAGGAGAACCAGAGGAAGAAGCTCCGGCGCAGTCCTTTGAAGAAGAGTTTCCTGGGTTGTTTTCACAGCCTATAGAAGAGGACGATGAGGGAGAAGACAAGTATGTATATGTTAATGGAAAGTTGGTCAAGAAGTCTGAACTAAAAAAGGGAGAACAGGAACGAGAGAACTAGATAAAGTTTTTTATGGAAGGGACGAGCCCTGTTTAGCTTGCGGTTTGGTCGCAAGAAAAAAGTACTGGAGAGACTTTCTCTCCAGTACTTTTTGTATGTATGAAATTAGTCGTCGTTATCCTTTGCAGGATCTTTTCGAGATTTTTGTGGAGTTATTTTTGCCAGCGGGTTAGAATTAACAGCCGCTTCCATTTGTTCGTTAGAGGTATGTGTATATATTTCTGTGGTACCCAGATTCTCATGCCCTAAGATGTCCTGCAAAACTCGAATGTCTACGTCGCCATAGCGATACATAAGCGTTGCTGCTGTATGCCGCAGCTTATGTACGGAATATCCAGGACCTTCCAAACCGATTTTTGCTAAATACTTTTTCACAATAAACTGCACGGTTTTAGGACTGATCCGCTGCTTGCGACTGCTAAGAAATAAGGCATTCCGATCAATTACACCGTCTTTCGGGCGTACAGCCAGATAGCTGTCAATAGCTTCTAGACAGGCTTGGTTCAAATATACAATTCGTTCTTTATTACCTTTTCCAAGGATGCGTAGTGTATTATTGTTTCGCAATACATCTGAAATATTGATACTTACCAGTTCTGAGAGACGCATTCCGCAATTTAAAAACAGCGTGAGCATACAGCGATCTCGCTCTTGGTCTGGGCCTTCCACCGCTTGAAGGAGTTCGACACTTTGTTCGAGAGAAAGAAAATGGGGAAGAGCCTTTTTAGATTTTGGCGGAGTTAGATTATCTGTGGGGTTTTCGCTTAAAAGCTTTTCATGGATCGTCAAGTATTTGAAAAAGGACTTCAAGGAGGAAGATTTTCGTTGGCGGGTAGAACTGAGATTGTTTCGTTCATCTGCAACATAGTTCATAAATTCAAAAATCTGATAAGTAGTAATGCCACGAATAAAGTCTAGATCAATATCCCGTATTGAAATTTCATCCAATGGAAGTTCAGTGCACACGAGACCTTGGCTATGCTTTAGAAATCGGAAAAATGTTCGCAAATCCATGCAATAGCTTTCTACCGTTTTGCCAGATAATCCCTTGATATTTCTTAGATACATGGCATACTGTTGAACGAGATCCGGCATTTCATCCTTAATGGAAAAGCTCATTTTTTTGCCCCCCTCAATTATACAAAATATTCATTTTGTATAATTGCCAATGGTTCATTTTCTTCCCTTACCTATTCATATTTTCATATTGGATTGGTAGTCCAAACGAAGCAGCTGCTTTCCATCCGGTAACGCCCAGATTTCGCTTAAAACCAAAGAATATCCAATTTCTCTCATCTTGAGCGTCAGTTTGGCCTTATCTATATCACTGTGCAGACGTCCGATCGGTTGCAACTGGTCTTGATATGGAGATCGTGATACAAAATCCAAATCTCCAGTTACTTTTTGTATCACGCATGAAACATGCTTGGGTAGCGCTTCCGCTATCTTTTCACAAAAAATTTCTATGCCGATGTATTCCACCAGCAGATTGGCTAGAACGAGATCCACCTTAGGCAGTTTGGCAAAAGGTTCTCTTAAATCCATTTCCCAAAGCTCGAGCTGACTGTCCAAACTACCCTGAAACCTTGCCGCACATGCTTGCAAATATTGAGGATTAATATCAATCCCATACACTTTTTTAAGGTGACAGTGTTCCAGGCCGTTGCCGCCCGCTACCCCTAGTACTGCTGCATCGGAAGATTTGGCGCAAACTTTGAACTGTTTTTCCATAATTTTATTTAATATTTGCAATTGAGCCACATTTTTTTGGCTCATATGCAACTCATAACTTGATAATGGAACTTGCTTCCATGGGTTTTCCATTGAATTCCTCCCCTATTTTATCGAACGTAATTTCAGAGCACTGCCATGATTCCACCCACATCAATCAATTCACCTGGAAGCAGTTCAATTGCCTGAATCTCTCTGGAGGCTAAGAATTCTCGTATTATCCAACCTTCCGGGTGGCTGTCCAATTGTCCGGAGAATACCAGCTTGTCTGGGGCAATCTTCCCACAGCAGCCGCCCAAGAGTCCAGTATCATACCCCGGTAAACCAATGCAGCCCGGTTGAATCTCCAACACCCGCATTCCGTTTCTATTTAGTTGCCGTGAAACGCCTAAATCCGCAGTAATGGCGGAGGAATGATCAACAAGCACGGTGGAACAGGCTGTGTATCCTTGTTTTACCGCAAGCCATTGCATTCCCAGCTTGTCCGCCATGGATACAATATTGGGATCGGCAGTCTTAAGATTTCCCATAACATAGTTGTCCCATGCCAACACATTGCATAATACATCTTGTGGATACCATTTGCCAGGTGATTTTTCTGTTTCTTGGGCGGGTAGCCCAGCTTGCCACAGGATTTCTTTTGTAGGAGAGGCCCGCAAAACAAACATCTTTTCTTTTAACAGGCAGACCTGCATATCAGGGTGCCAAGAAACCGGCTCGGGCAGACGGAAATCCCTTTTAGTGGAAATCGTTGTGATTCCCAGCCGCTGTAAAGCAGAGATCAGCCGGGGGTATTCCCCAGAAACCAGCACTGCTTTTACTGGCACTTCTGGCAGCCGGGTCATCCACATGTGGCCGCTTCAAATGCCTGCCGGATATTTTTGGCACCGATGACTTCAATTCCATCAAAGGTTTTACCCGCTAGATTTTTTAACCCATGATATGGCAAAATACACCGGGTGAAGCCAAGACGTCCCGCTTCAGAAATCCGCAAGTCGCTGTGGCTGATGCTGCGAAGTTCTCCCGCAAGGCCGATCTCTCCAAAAACTACGGTATCTTCCCGAACGGGAGTATCTTTTAAGCTGGAAACCAACGCCATTGCTACTGCCAGGTCTACGGCAGGTTCATCCAGTCGCAAACCTCCGACCACATTGATATAGGTGTCTAAATTGGAAAAATAGTATCCAGCGCGTTTTTCCAACACAGCTAAAATCAGTGCCAGCCGGTTATAGTCAAATCCCGTAGCCATACGCCGGGGCGTACCAAACCCAGAGGTGGTTGCAAGTCCTTGAATTTCTGCCAGAAGCGGCCGAGACCCTTCCATTACAGACGTGACACAGGTTCCGGAGGCGTCCTTGGGACGGCCAGAAAGCATAGCCAGAGATGGATTCTCCACCTGCTGTAGACCTTTATCTCCCATATCGAACACGCCGATCTCATTGGTGGAGCCATAGCGGTTTTTGACAGCTCGTAATATCCGATATGTCATCTGCCGGTCGCCTTCAAAAAGAAGAACGGCGTCTACAATATGTTCCAGTACTTTTGGGCCGGCTATCGCGCCGTCTTTATTCACATGTCCGACCACAATAATTGGAATATCCAGCGCCTTAGCACAGCGCATCATAGTATTGGTGCATTCTCTTACCTGGGTTACACTGCCTGGTGAAGAAGTCAGTTCTGTATGATTCATGGTCTGGATAGAATCGATCATAACCAAGTTAGGGGATTCACTCCGGATTTGCTCAATGACATATTGTACGTCTGTTTCTGTAAGAATTTTTAGGTTGGGACTTTGTACGCCCAGCCGGGAGGCGCGCAGTTTGATCTGTCGGGCGGACTCTTCTCCGGAAACATAAAGGATTTGTAGATTTTTTCCAAGATATTCACAGATTTGCAGTAAAATTGTCGATTTCCCGATACCTGGATCTCCGCTAATCAATACCAAAGATCCTTTCACGATACCGCCGCCCAATACTCGGTCTAATTCAGAAAGTCCAGTATGGTATCGATGCTCGTCAGTAGTGCTGATTTCGTTGATAGCCATTGGCCGGGAAACATTTCCCCCTGCTTTTGCAGACCCATTGCGTGAAGTTGCTATAGGTTCCTTAATGACCTCCAATAAGGTATTCCATTCACCACAGCCAGGACATTTTCCAGTCCATTTTGGGCATTCATATCCACATTGAGTGCATTGATAAATCAGTTTTGTCTTTCCGGCCATTCAACGGCTCCTTTTTCATAATAATTGGATTTTAGATAGACACCTTTCATTTTATAAAGTATAGCATGAATTTAAGTATTTGCCAAGCCTTGAATTTCTGACTTGACTGTCATTTCTGTATTTTTATCATTTTGTAGATAGTCGATTACACCATTGTAAATAGCTGCGGCCATTTCCTTTTGATAGCTTTCCAGGCACAATTTTTCATTTTCGACAGGATTTGACAAGAAGCCGCACTCTACCAATATGGCGGGAACCTGACAATGATGCAAAATATAGATGTTTTTATCTGCTTGCTTATTTTCTCTTTTGTTGTCTGGCTGAAGGGAGCTCACAATATTCTGGCGGACTGCTTCGGCCAGGCTGGCACTTTCAGGCCGGTTCGCTGAATAGAACACTTGCGCTCCATTATAGCGGCTTTGAGAAAAATGATTTTGATGGATGCTGATAAACAGGCAATCTCCAGCTTCCTCGACCATGCGGAGTCTCGCTTTGGTATCAGAGCGCTTCCGTTCTGCAATCGTGCCCAGACTCTGGTCACCCACAGAACAGTCACTGCCTCGAATCATAATCACATCAAAATTATTTTGTCGTAAATTTTTTTCTAATTCCAACGCGATAGCCAGGTTGATCTCCTTTTCCAGCACACCATTTGTTCCCACCGCGCCTCCATCCTCTCCTCCGTGACCAGCATCCAGAACAATGGTGCCTTTTTTCTTAAAAAAGTCTGCATGAAATGCCACAATTCCAAAGGCCTGCAAGGTTTGCATGGCAAAAAGAGCAATGGACGCAGCGAACAAAAGCGAGACTACAAACTTGTGTTTCATTTAAACTCCCTCCTGGAAATAGCTATGTTATCAAGGGAAAAAGTATTCTCTTTTCAAAATGAGCAAATTATGATATAATAAACGCGTGAAATTTCTGTTTGTAGAGAGATATAAGGGGATGAATACGTATGAAGATTCGAGATCTACTGAAAGAGGAAAATAAAATAACATTTTCCTGTGAAATATTTCCGCCCAAAAAGGAGGGAAATTTCAACGAAGTTTTTCAGGTTGTAGATCGTATCAGCGCAATGGGGGTAGATTTTATAAGTGTAACCTATGGCGCCGGCGGAAGCACTTCTAAAAAAACGACAGAAGTTGCCTCCTATATTCAAAATCAGTGCAGAACAACTGCACTTGCTCACCTTACCTGTATTGATTCCACGCAAAGGCATATCCATGACCACCTAGAAGGACTAAAGAACTGCGGCATTGAAAACATTATGGCTTTGCGTGGTGATAAGCCAGTCGATTTTGCAGGCCCTGGTCAATACAGCCATGCCATAGAGCTGATTCGGGATATTCGCCGCAACGGTGATTTTTGTATCGGTGGCGCCTGCTATCCTGAGGGCCATGTAGAGTGTTCTCATAAAAAAGAAGATCTTCTTTACTTAAAAGAAAAGGTAGACGCGGGGGTGGACTTCTTAACCACACAGATGTTTTTTGATAACAATCTTTTCTATAATTTTCTCTACAGGGCCTTAGCCGTCGGAATTCGTGTTCCAATTATCCCTGGAATTATGCCAATTATCAATGCCAAACAGGTCAAGCGCTCTGCAGAGCTATCTGGTGCAGCTATGCCCGCGCGTTTTCTTGCTATTGCGGACAAGTTTTCAGATAATCCCCAGGCAATGGAACAGGCGGGGGTGGCCTATGCTACAGATCAAATTGTTGACTTGATTGCCAATGGTGTAAAGCATATTCACTTGTATACAATGAACCGGCCCACAACGGCAGAAAAGATTCTTCATAATCTCGACCATATTTTAAGGTGAACGTTATGCTGGATAGAGATGAAGTTCTTCGGTATATAGGGGCTGCACAGAATAATGACACAATAAATTCCATGATTAACCGGGCAGAAGATGAAGTGATTCGGACATCTCGGCCAAAACATATTGCGCGTCTTGTCTCTATAGAAGTGATCGCCTCTGAAGATTGCATAATCTTAGACGGAACGCCAATAAAGAGTAGAGATTTATCGCAGCATTTGGAGGGATGTCAGCAAGGTTTTCTTTTTGCCAGTACTTTAGGGGTTGGTGTTGACTCACTTGTAAAGCGATATAGCATTACAAATGTTCCTATGCTTCCTGTAGTGCAGGCTGTTGCAGCAGCTTATATTGAGCATTATACGGATATAGCACAGAAAGAATTGGAGGACTATGCCGAACAGAACAAAATGTATCTTCGTCCCAGGTATAGTCCTGGCTATGGAGATTTTCAGCTGGAAAATCAACGCATAGTATTTAATATGCTGGAAATCTCAAAGAAAATTGGGGTCACGCTCACAGAAAATTTTTTAATGGTTCCGTTTAAATCGATAACAGCGATAATCGGACTTTCTAGGGATCCCTCTCTTTGTCACATTAATAAATGTATGTCTTGTTCTATGAAAAATTGTCCATTTAGGAGGAAAAAATATTAATATGGATTCTATTCTGGAAAATTTCGGAAAAAAAGTCCTCTTCTTTGACGGCGCTATGGGCACCATCCTACAAAGTATGGGATTAGCTGCCGGTGAAGCGCCCGAGCTATGGAATCTAAGCTATCCTGAAAAAGTCCGGGAGGTCCATCTTTCTTATTTAAAAGCTGGAGCGGATATTCTTAAAGCAAATACATTTGGTGCAAATCCTTTTAAATGCCATGATAACCATACTGACCTAAAAACTGTAGTCTCTTCAGGGGTTCAGTTAGCCCGTCAGGCAGTCGCTCAGGCTGGCCATGGGATGGTTGCTTTGGATATGGGCCCAACAGGAAAGTTGCTGGCCCCATTGGGTGAACTGCCCTTTGAGGAGGCGGTTCAAGCCTTTTCTCAGATGGCGCAAGCCGGAACAGCCGCTGGTGCAGACTGCGTTTTGATTGAAACAATGAATGATTTATATGAAGCAAAGGCTGCTCTTCTGGCTGTAAAGGAGACCACTTCACTTCCAGCTTTTGTAACATTGACATTTGATGAGCAGGGTAAACTGCTTACTGGAGGAGATATTAGAACTGCGGCAGCGGTATTAGAAGGCCTTGGTGCAGATGCAATGGGAATGAACTGTGGATTAGGCCCTGCACAAATGTTGGGATTAATTCAGGAGCTTCGTGCGATCACTTCGCTGCCATTGATAGTGAATCCCAATGCGGGGTTGCCCAGGGAGCAGGAAGGAAAGACCTTGTATGATGTAGGTCCCGAGGAATTTTCTTTATTGATGAAGGAGATCGTAAAGGCTGGCGCCTGGGCGATTGGCGGATGCTGCGGGACCACACCGGACCATTTGCGCCAGACAGTTTCTCTTTGTAACACGATACCTTGTCAGAAGCTGCCTGAAGTCCATTCTACTGTGGTGACATCTGGAAGCCAGACGGTAGAATTCGGCAATTTTCCTGTAATTATCGGCGAGCGTATCAATCCAACAGGAAAGTCCAGATTTAAACAAGCTCTTCGGAACAATGATTTGCCATATATTTTGCGGGAAGGGATTGCACAGCAGGACGCGGGAGCACACATTTTGGACGTTAATGTGGGGTTGCCTGAGATTGACGAACAGGACATCATGTGCCAGACAGTGACAGAATTGCAGTCCCTCTCCCCTCTGCCTTTGCAAATTGACACTTCTGATCCTGAAGTTATGGAAAGCGCCATGAGGATTTATAATGGGAAGCCACTGGTAAACTCTGTGACAGCAAAACAGAGTTCCATGGAGGCGATCTTTCCTTTGGTAAAAAAGTATGGCGGAGTTGTCATTGGTCTAACCATCACAGAAGCGGGCATTCCTGAAACTGTACAGGGCCGTGTAGATGCCGCGCGGCATATCATTGAAACTGCCGAAACCTACGGAATCACAAAAAGAGATATTATTATTGATCCCCTTACTATGGCAGTCAGCGCGGGAAAGAATGCGGCGCTTGTTACATTGGAGGCGCTGGCTCGAATCCGTCAGGAATTAGGGGTATATACGTCTTTGGGAGTTTCAAACGTTTCCTTTGGTCTGCCGCAACGAGAAAACGTGACAGCAGCGTTCTTTCTTATGGCTTTGCAATCAGGATTGAACGCTGCAATTATGAACCCCCTTTCAGAAGGAATGATGCGTGCTTACCGGGCCTTCTGCGCTCTTTCCGGCTATGATGAAAACTGTATGGCCTATATTGATGCGTATACACAGCAATCCCCTTCCGCGCCTGTTACGGCTGTAGCTGATTATTCCCTACGGGAAGCCATTGAGAAAGGACTAAAAGATGCCGCAGCCCTGGCTGCTCAGAAAGCGGAGAAAAATATGTCAGGCCTAGAACTAATTGATCAGGAAATCATTCCTGCTTTGGATGAAGTCGGCCGAAAATTTGAGGCGAAAACGTTGTTTCTGCCCCAGCTGCTTATGAGTGCGGATGCCGCAAAAGCTGCCTTTGACGTTATCAAGTCCCATATAGGCGGTCAAAGCTCTGAACAAAGCAAATTGACGATTATTATTGCGACGGTGAAAGGAGACGTCCATGACATTGGAAAAAATATCGTAAAGGTGCTTTTAGAGAATTATGGCTTTCATGTAATCGATTTAGGGAAGGATGTTCCTCACGAAGTGGTAGTAGATACTGTCAAGAGAGAGCGGGCTGGATTGGTAGGCCTTAGCGCACTGATGACGACTACTGTAGTGAATATGAAAGAAACCATACAGCTTCTTCGTCAGGAGACTCCTTGGGCTAAGATTATGGTAGGCGGCGCGGTGCTCACGCAAGAATACGCCGACATGATCGGTGCGGATTTTTACGGTGCGGATGCGATGGCCTCTGTGCGATATGCAATGAGCTTGGCAAACGAGCTATAAATTACTATATAGTAAAAAGGCTTCAATTGACTATATTAAAGAAAAGCGGTATTAAAAAAGGCCCAGTCTGGAGGAGTTTCTCCCTACTGGGCCTTTTCTTATCGTAGTGTTTTCCCTGGAAATCTATTGTCTTTTCATCGTGAGTCATGTTGATGTAGCCAGTCTACAGATTCCAGGAGTGCCTGAACAGTTTTTACCTCCAACACCGCCCGGCTATGAGTTTTCTTAGCCAAATCGATATGCCAAAGTAGATCCAGTTCACCGGAACCTAAAGCCAGATGATTTTTTCCACCCAAAGCGTCGTGAATGTGGAAATGACGCAGCCTATTTTCATGTTGGAGTAAAAAAGGCCTGTCCGCATTCTGAGCACTATGATTGTGTCCAATATCGAATGTTAGTTGAAATAGCGGGCTTTGCAAGAGCAGCTCCAATGCCTCCTGCAAAAAGGGCAGTGCAAAATTCCCGGTATTCTCAATACAAATAGAGAGATTACACCCCTGTGCAGCTGCCTCGCACAATTCAATTACTTCCCGCAGGCGATCTAGAAACCGATCTTTATACATATTATAAAGATACATCTTTTTCTCAGGAAGCGTAAAATATACTCCGGGCAGCAAATGCATATTAAGAATAGGGACCCCAAGCACTCCAGCTATTTTGATTGTCTCAAGCAGTGTCTGCAAATAGGCGTCCGCAATCCTTACATTAAAATTACACATATCTAAATTCTCATCCAGATGGATTGTAAAATAAATTTGATGGCAGCTTGCCACACCTTGAAGTAGAGGAATATCCCATTTCTGGTATTCCGGCAAGTTCATATTCAATTCCACAAATTGAAATCCTAGCGTCCGGCACAAAGCTGCGGCATGTTCTAGGTCTGTAGCCTCCAATAATGTTGGGATCCCCCAGTCAAGATCCCTCATATCTTTTCCCACTCCTCTCTCGTGATTCCATAAACCTTGGTAATCGTATTGACCTCGTCTGAAAATTCCTCCAAAAGACGCATTCCATTGGCAGCTGCTGTGGCACAAGAGGCAGTGTTGGTATGATTCATGTAAGAAAAAACCATTTGAAAAGGGGTATTCTCAAAGAGCCAATTCCGACAAGCCCGCGCGGCTTCGCAGGCATATCCTCTGCGCCAGTACTCTTTATGAATATGGTAGCCTATCTCCGGCTTAATTCGTCTCCCAATTTGCTGCATAGTGATGCCGCAGTCTCCAATTAAGCGGTTGTTTTCCTGCAAAACCACGGCCCAGAGTCCAAAACCAAAAATGCGGTAATTTTCTTGATTCCAGCGGATCCAGTCTGCCACTTTCTCCTCATTAAAGGGATTTGGATAAAACTGCATGGTTTCCCGATCAGAGAGAATCTCAAAAAGCGAACCAAAATCATTCTCTGTCAATTCCCGCAAGATCAATCTTTCCGTTTTTAATGTCATGTACTCTTCTCCCCCTTTTCTAAAATAAAAAGCGCTACAGACAAAATGTCCATAGCGTTTTTGGAGGTGACACCCGGATTTGAACCGGGGAATGAAGGTTTTGCAGACCTTTGCCTTACCACTTGGCTATGTCACCACTTTCAAGAAAAGACGCTCCTACAAAAAGGTGCGTCTTTTCTCATTCCTGGAGCGGACGACGAGGCTCGAACTCGCTACCTCCACCTTGGCAAGGTGGCGCTCTACCAGATGAGCTACGCCCGCAAATGGTGCCTCCGATCGGAATCGAACCAATGACACGGGGATTTTCAGTCCCCTGCTCTACCAACTGAGCTACAGAGGCAAATATAGTTCCCAAAGGAACTATTTGGCGACCCGGAACGGGCTCGAACCGTCGACCTCTAGCGTGACAGGCTAGCGTTCTAACCAACTGAACTACCGGGCCAAATTTAAATATGGTGGGGACAATAGGACTCGAACCTATGACCCCCTGCTTGTAAGGCAGGTGCTCTAACCAGCTGAGCTATGCCCCCTCATGCGCCTTTCAAAGCAATCTTCCCCGGCGACGTTTATTATTTTACAAGATTTGGCCGGATTTGTCAATAGGAAAATTCAAAATTATTTATCTTTTTTTTGAGATCTTTTTGCCAACACATCCAGCTCATCTTTGGAGAAATAGTATTTCCGATTACAATACTGACAGACTGTTTCTGCCATTCCCTGATCATTAAGAGGCAGTGATGCCAATTCTTTCGCCCCCAAAGTTAATAGCACACGAGAAAACCGGTCCTTGCTGCAATTACAAGCATAATCTATCTGAAATTCATCCAACTTTTCCACATGGAAACCATTGAGGGTGCATCGGCACATTTCTTCCGGCCCGAAGCCTTTTGCCAGCATAGTCGTAACTGAGTCCAACTTTGCCAGATTATTCTCTAGCTGTGACAGCACCGCTTCATCCGCGCCGGGCAGCGCCTGAATAAGCAGGCCGCCTGCCAGCATAGACTCCCCAGTCTCCTTATCCACCAGAACACCCAAAGCGCAAGCGGTAGGAGTTTGCTCACTGGTAGCATAGTAATTTGTTAAGTCTTCTGCGATTTCTCCGCTTACAAGCTCTACCTGCCCGGAATACGGCTCACCCGTTCCAAAATCCCGGATTACTGCCAGTCTTCCATGATGGCCAACAGCTCCTCCAACATCCAGTTTTCCGTCGGATCTTAAAGGCAGCTCCACGCCTGGATGATCTACATAGCCACGCACATTCCCCTTACTATCTGCTAAGGCCAACAGATTCCCCAAAGGACCGTCACCAGCAATTTTTAAGGTAAGTGTGGCATGGGCTTCTTTCAGCATCGCTCCCATCAAAGAAGCTCCTGTAAGCAGCCTGCCCAAAGCCGCACAAGAGGTTTTTGTCAACCCGTGTAGACGCTGTGCGGTATAGACAAGCTCTGAAGAATCTATGGCAGATGCCATCAAACTCCCGTCTGAGGTAATTGTACGAATAATGCGGTCCATAATTGCGCTCCTTAACATCCTTTTCTTGCGGCGACCACCACTCGTTGGCTGTCTTTTCTAGGGGGCTCAAAACTCAGCTCATCAAATAGATGTATCTTATCAAAGCCCGCCATCTGTAGCCAGTGTGTAATATACTGAATTGGATAGGCAAACTCAGAGAATCGTTCCCTGCTTCGATGATATAAATCTCCTTCCCGATGGAAAAAGTCTAGAGAAATATCCACCCTACCTGTACTGGAAATAAAACGGTTCTGCCAGACACAGTATATTCGCTCCATATCATAGATATAAGTATTTGACCCCAATATTTTTTCATGCTTATACAGGGTATTCAAATCAAAGACAAAGTATCCGCGCGGTTCCAGAAAAAGTGCGACCTTTTGAAAGGCTTTTTGCACCTCTTCCTTTCCCTGAAGATGGTTTATACTATCTAAAGAACAAAAAACCGTGTCAACCGTGCCATATAAATCCAGATCCTGCATCTTTTGCTGTAAAAACAGAATGTCAGCCCCAGCGTCTATGCACTTTTCCCTTGCTCGAGAGAGCATTTCCACGGATGCATCCACACCGTAAATGTCAATGCCTTTACGATACAGTTCTAAAGTCAAGGAACCAGTGCCACACGCCAAATCCAATGCCAAAACAGGTTTGTGACCCAAGCGTTTCAGCAATACCAAAAAATATTCCGCTCTACGAGAATATTCAGCATTTATGGTTAATTCATCATAAAACTCCGCAAATACAGAATATCCAGCCATGCTAATTCTCTTGTCCGGGAATTCCCATGCGCTCAAAAACCAAATGATAGCCATCGCTTCCATAGTTTAGGGCTCGGGCAACCCGACTGATTGTCGCGGTGGATGCGCCTGTCTTAGCAACAATATCCGCATATATGTGTCCTTCCATGAGCATCTGTGCCACAGCAATCCGCTGAGACATTGCTTTCAATTCAGGAACCGTACACAAATCCTCAAAAAAATGATAACATTCTTCTGGGGTTTTTAACGACAGAACCGCTTGAAAAAGTGTATCAATGTTTTCGTCTTGCAATTTTTCTTTCATATGCATTTCATCTCCCCGGTCTTAGCCTTCAAGGCGGATCATGCGGTATAATGCTGATTATAACACAAAACCCCAAAAAAGTAAATGATTTATATGTCATTTCTTAACAAATCCTCATAAGTTTCTCCCTTTATAATTACGCGACTCTGTCCATGGCTCACCATTATACAAGGCGGACGCAAGTTACGGTTATAGTTGGAAGCCATTGAATAATTGTAAGCTCCGGTAGAAAGCACTGCCAAGATGTCCCCCTCTTCTGGCGGCTGTATAAGTGTATGTTCTTGAATCAAATCTCCACTTTCACAACATTTTCCTGCTATCGTGGCAGTATACGCTGCAGGCTGAGCGGCTTTATTGGCGATCAGACAGGTATAGTCAGATTGATAGAGAGCATATCGAGGATTCTCAAACATTCCTCCATCAATTGCCACATAGTTCCGCACCTGAAGGATTTCTCGGATATTTCCCACGGTGTAAAGCGTTATCCCAGACTCGCCGACAATCGAACGACCAGGTTCAATATAGATTTTGGGAAGACTCAATCCCAACTCTGTACATTTTTCATGAATTACGGCAGAAACCGCTTTCATGTACTCATGATACGGAATAAAATCGTCCTTTTCTGTGTAGTGGATTCCAAATCCGCCACCTAAATTAAGATGATCCAACTCCACACCCAGCTCCTGCTTTATCTGATTGTAAAGATTCAGCATGACTTCTGCCGCGTGAACAAAAGGAAGTTTCTCCATAATTTGCGATCCAATGTGGCAGTGCAAACCTATCAACTTTACACCTGGCAATTCCAAAGAATGCTTTGCCGCTTGAAAAGCTTCACCGCTGGCCAGGTCTAAGCCAAATTTGGAGTCAATCTGTCCTGTACGAATGAATTCATGGGTATGAGCATCGATTCCTGGTTTTACTCTTAGAGAGATCAAGGCGACCTTTTCTTTTTCAGCAGCGATCTTTCCTAATTGTTCCAATTCTGAGAAATTATCGACTACAATATCGCCCACATTATTTTCCAGGGCAAATTCTAATTCAGCTGTGCTTTTGTTGTTTCCTTGAAAATGAATATTTGCGCCAGAAATACCGGCTTTCAGAGCGGTGTATAGTTCCCCGCCAGAGACAACTTCAATATCCAATCCTTCGCTGGAGACAATACGGCACATTTCTTTGCAGCAGAATGCTTTGCTGGCATAAATGGGACGGCCATTCCCCCCATAAAATTCTTGAAAAGACTCTACATAACTTCTGCATACCCGGCGGATCTCGTCCTCACTCATCACATAGAGTGGCGTGCCATATTGTTGAGCCAAATCTATTGTGTCACAATCGCTAATCGATAGATGACCTTTTTCGTTAACCTTTAAGCATGGCGAATAAATATAAACCATTCCCTTCTCTTAGCTTATTCCCTGGATTGAATCGCATATCTTTTCCTGAATATCTTTTAATCCCGTGCCCTTTATTGAAGAAAACGGATAAAACACCAGTCCAATACTTCCGAAAATATTCTGGAAAAGTTCCATCTGTTTTTGCGTTTCACTTTGGTTCAGCTTATCGCTTTTCGTGCATATTACGGCGAAAGGTAATCCGCTTGCCGACAAAAAGTCTATCATTTGCATATCGTCCGCAGTTGGTTTATGGCGCATGTCTACCAACTGCAGAACCAATGCAATGGGACGTTCTTGGGCGAAATAGCCATTGACCAAAGTAGCCCACCGCTCCTTTTCACTTTTTGAAACTTTGGCGTAGCCGTAGCCAGGTAAATCTATAAAACGACAATGATCTAACCGAAAGAAATTAATTGTTGCCGTTTTACCCGGAGTAGCACTTGTGCGCGCAAGTGCCTTTCGATTTACAAGTTTATTGAGCAGCGAAGACTTGCCCACATTTGATCGCCCAGAAAACACAATCTCCGGCAATTGGGGCTTGGGCAACTGATTGACCGTACCTGCTGCCAGTTCAAACTCTGCATTTTGAAAATTCACTGGTAACTCCTTTGCTGAGAGCTGCTGTCACAGGCGTATCCTGATGCGGGCTGCTTGGAAACTTCGGCCTGAAGTACGGCTGCCGGCTCTTGGGGCATTGGCCGAGGCATATACTGTAGAGCATACTCAAAAACAGTATCAATGCGTTTAACAGGCACAAACTGCACATGATCCTTTACAACCTGATCCACTTCGGCAAGGTCCGGTACATTATCGGCGGGGATGATTACCGTGTGAACTCCATTTTTATATGCGGCCATGGACTTTTCCTTTAGTCCTCCAATGGGAAGAACCCTTCCCTGGAGGGTAATTTCTCCGGTCATGGCCACATCGTGACGAATCGGTATTCCGCACAGCGCGGAAGTAATGGCAGTTGCCATGGCAATTCCGGCGGAAGGCCCATCCTTTGGAACCGCTCCTTCCGGCGCATGAACATGAATATCACATTTTTCATAAAACTTTGGAGAGATTCCCAGCATATTTATCCGAGTACGAATGCAGGTAATCGCGGCATTGGCGGATTCCTTCATAACGTCGCCGAGAGAACCGGTGAGCTGAATCTTCCCCGTGCCGGACATTACAGCTACTTCTATGGGGAGCAGTTCACCTCCCACACTGGTCCAGGCCAGCCCGTTCACCAGGCCAATGGTGTCCTCTTTTGATGCATTGTCCCTTGTATATTTTTGGGGGCCCAGGAGCTCCTCTAACAGATTAGGTTTCACAGCGTAGCTCTCAAAATCTTCTTCCAGAACAATCATTTTTGCCACTTTACGGCAAATGGCTGCAATATTGCGCTCTAAAGTACGTACCCCTGCCTCTCTGGTGTATCCATCAATGAGCAGCCGCATAGCCGGTTTGGAGAATTTCAGCTGAGTGGGCTTAATCCCATGCTTATCCAACTGCTTTTTAACCAAGTGCTTTGTGGCGATATTCATTTTCTCTTCCAGAGTGTAACTTCCCAGCTCAATGATATCCATACGGTCGTATAGAGGGCCAGGAATTCGAGAGGCATCATTAGCGGTAGTAATAAACAGCACCTGACTCAGATCAAATGGCATATCTATGTAATGGTCTGTAAACTCCGCATTTTGTTCCGGATCCAAAACCTCCAAAAGAGCGGAAGCAGGGTCGCCTTTAAAGTTTGCACCCAATTTATCAATCTCGTCTAATAAAAGGAGCGGATTTTTTACACCAGCCTGTTTTACAGCATTAATGATGCGTCCTGGCATAGAACCTACATAGGTTTTCCGGTGTCCCATAATCTCCGCTTCGTCGCTTACTCCTCCCAGAGAAACCCGCGCGTACTTTCGTCCGGTAGCTTGCGCAATTGAACGGGCAATCGATGTCTTTCCCACACCAGGAGGGCCAACCAAGCAGATAATCTGTCCGCTTGGTGCAGGCGCTAATTTTTTAACAGCCAGAATCTCAATAAAACGCTCCTTTACTTTCTTTAGGCCATAATGGTCCCTGTCCATGATTTTTTGGGCATGCTTAAGATCTAATCTTTCTTTGGATACCTTATTCCAGGGTAATTCCAAGCAGGTATCCAGATATAGACGAATAACACTGGCTTCATGAGAGCCGGTGGGCATATGAAAAAGTTTGTCGCATTCTTTCAACAACTTTTCCTCACAGATCTGCGGTAGATGTAAGGCAAGAACCTTTTCTTTTAACTCATCAGCTTCCTGCTGCGGATTGTCGTCCTCACCTAATTCACTGGTAATTGCCCGAAGCTGTTCTTTTAAAAAGTATTCCCGCTGGTTTTCATCAATCTGCGCTTGGGCTTTCTGGTTGATTTCGTTCTCCACTTCTAAAATCTGAATTTCTTCTGTGAGCACTGCAATAAGCTTTTGCATCCGTTTCAGCGGACGCAATTCATCCAGGACAAACTGCTTGCGCTCAAAATCAATGGAGATGTTGGAGGCAATATAATCCGCTAAGCGGCCGCAGTCTTTTTCTTGCAACACACCTAACAGGACGTCTGGAGGAACATGCTTAAAGAGCCTGAGATATTCGTCGAATTTTTCATGGATAATCCGAATCAAAGCCTCTGACTTAATCGATTTCTTATAAGTCAGCACTGGACATTTTAGGATATTCCCCAGCAAATAGGGCTCTTCTTGGACAAGGGAGACAATCTCTCCCCGACAGATTCCTTCCACATGCAGCTTGGCGCCATCCTCAGAATGGTGAAGTACTTGCTTAATCCGGGCAATTACCCCGACTTTATAAAGATCCTCCCCTACCGGTTCCGTATCGGCCATATGAACCTGAGAAACCAAGAAAATAAGTCTGTCCCTCGAGATTGACTCTGAAGCGGCCAATACGGATTTTTTTCGAGTGATGTCGAACTGCAGCATCATCCCCGGAAAAAAGACCAGGCCACGAACTGCCAAAACAGGCAAAGTAATATTTGTATCATTCTTTTCATTGGATTCTGTTAAATTTTGCATGATGTTCTCCTAAAACCAGCGAAAGACTGCAGCCATTCTTATGGCGGCAGCCTTCGAGCTGTTTGGTTTTCACGACGCCGAATCCCGGCGTTCTCTGCGTTTGGGTGTTGTAATGCGAATCTTCATTGGCTTACGATCTTTGTTATAGGTGATATCCGGACCAGTGCTCTTTTCTACCATGTCCTTCGTTACCACTACTTTCTCAACGGTATAGTCGCTGGGAACTTGATACATAACCGGCATGAGCAGATCTTCTAAAATGGAGCGTAACCCACGAGCGCCTGTTTTGCGCTCCAGTGTTTTCTTTGCAACAGAAACCAGCGCTTCATCAGTGAACTCCAAATCTACTCGGTCTAAGTCGAACAACCTCTGATACTGTTGTATCAAAGAATTTTTGGGTTCCTTCAAAATGCGGACAAGAGCTTCCTCATCCAAAGCCTCCAGGGAAGAAATCACCGGGATGCGGCCCACAAGTTCCGGAATTAGGCCATACTTCACTAAATCATGAGGCGTTACATCCCGCATCCAGTTTTTTTCATCCAATTCTCTTTTCCCATGAACTTCGCCGCCAAACCCCAATGAGCTGGCTGCCATTCGCTTCTGCACAACCTTTTCCAGACCGTCAAAAGCCCCGCCGCAAATAAAGAGGATATTAGACGTATCAATATTGATGGCTTCTTGCTGGGGATGCTTTCGCCCGCCTTTAGGTGGCACGCTGGCGACAGTGCCTTCTAAAATCTTCAGCAAGGCCTGTTGAACGCCTTCGCCGCTGACATCCCTAGTAATAGACTGATTTTCCGATTTACGGGAAATCTTATCAATCTCATCAATATAAATGATGCCTCGCTCTGCCCGGAAAATATCATAATCCGCAGCCTGAATCAGCCGGAGCAGAATATTTTCCACATCGTCGCCCACATAGCCGGCTTCTGTTAACGTAGTAGCATCCGCTATTGCGAAGGGTACGTCCAGCAGCTTCGCCAATGTCTGAGCCAGATAGGTTTTACCTACGCCAGTTGGCCCCAAGAGCAGAACATTGCTTTTAGAAAGCTCTACTCCACCATCCCCAGAAAAGTAGATACGCTTATAATGGTTATAAACCGCCACGGAAAGGGCAATTTTTGCTTCATCCTGCCCCACAACGTATTCATCCAATTTACGCTTGATTTCAACAGGCTTAGGTAAAAGGATGCTGCCGTCATGCTCGCTGGTTTTTCCCCGCTTTAAGCGATCCTCGTCACTGATAATTGACATGCATAACCGTACGCAGGAGTCGCAGATATACACTCCCGCACCAGCAATCAGTTGTCCAGCCATGACTTGCGGCTTGCCACAAAAAGAACAGGCAATATCGTTTTCGTTATTCACAGCCATCCATCCGCTTCCTTTCTGTTATCTCTTATCAATCACCTTGTCGATCAATCCATACTCAAGAGCCTCTTGGGCAGTCAGGAAATTATCCCGTTCGGTGTCCCGTTCCACAACTTCCAAAGGCTGGCCGGTACGTTCAGATAAAATCTGATTCAGCCGCTTCTTAGTACGCAGAATATGATTGGCGTGGATGCTGATATCCGTAGCCTGGCCTTTTGCGCCGCCGCTAGGCTGATGAATCATGATTTCACTATTAGGAAGGGCAAACCGTTTTCCCTTGGCTCCGGCAGCCAAAAGGAAAGCTCCCATACTGGCCGCCATACCAATGCATATCGTAGACACATCGCATTTAATATACTGCATAGTATCATAAATAGCCATGCCGTCTGTGATAACACCGCCAGGACTGTTGATATAGAGGGCGATGTCCTTTTCAGGATCCTGGCCTTCCAAATACAGTAGTTGGGCCACAACTACGCCTGCAGAGGCGCTGTTTACATCCTCGTTCAGCATAACAATACGGTCGTTCAACAGTCGGGAAAAAATATCATAGGAGCGTTCGCCCCTGTTGGTCTGTTCTACTACGTACGGTACTAGGCTCATCGTTTCAGATTGCTCCTTTCACAAGACGCATTTTTTATTATGAATACAAACAATAAGATTTATTCCATATCCAGTAAATTTAGCCCCGGTTTTTACTCTTCAGAGGATTTTTCTTCTTCTGGCTCAGGCAACTTTTCGGTGAAAACGGCATTGTCCTTTACCAGATCCATGGCCTTCTGGTTGGCGATGTCCTTGCGGATATCCTTGCCACGCACCAGATTTTTTACATTTTCCAGGGGTACGCCATAGGCGTCAGCAACCTTCTTATATTCTTCCTCAATTTCTTCCTCAGTGATTTCTAGGTTTTCCAGTTCTGCGATCTTAGCCAGCCCCAGGCGTACCCGGATCTGCTGTTCTGCCCGCTCATGATACTGCTCCCGCAGGCTTTCTACCGTGCCCTGGGTATACTTTAAGTAAGTCTCCAGATTCATGCCTTGGTCCCGCAACTGCATATCGAAGGAATTGATAATTTCATCAACCTCCCGCTCTACCATCATATCAGGAATCTCAGATTCCACTTTGTCTACAATAGCTTTGATCAGTTGCTGCTCCACATTGGACTCCGCCGCCCGCTCTTTACGGCTGCGCACTGTATTTTTCAGGTCTTTGCGGTATTCCTCCACCGTGTCGAATTCGCTGACATCCTTCACAAACTCATCATCAAGCTCCGGCAGTTCCCGACGTTTGATCTCATGAAGTTTGATCTTAAACACGGCGTCCTTCCCCTTCAGCTCTTCCGCGTGATACTCCTCCGGGAACTTCACGTTTACATCAAACTCATCCCCTGCGTTATGACCGACTACCTGCTCCTCAAAACCGGGGATAAACTGTCCGGAGCCCAAGGTCAAATCAAAATTCTCCGCTTTGCCGCCGTCAAATTGTTTCCCATCCGTATAACCGTCGAAATCAATGACTACGATATCTCCGTTTTCCGCCGCACGGTCCTCTACTGTGACCATGCGGGAATTGCGCTGGCGGATCCTCTCAATTTCATCATCCACTTCGGTGGAAGTAGGCTCGGTCGACTCCTTAATTACCTCAATCCCCTTGTAGCCTTCGATCTTCACTTCGGGTTGAACGGTAACCGTCAGCTTTGCCAGAATACCGGTTTCCTTCTTGATTTCCTCAATACGGTAGCTGGTTACCCCCACAACTTCTAATCCGGATTGCTCAATAGCAGCATTCATCATAGGATTATATAAATGATCTACCGCAGATTGAAAAAACACGTCCTCGCCATAATACTTTTCAATATAAGCTCTGGGAGCTTTGCCCTTACGGAATCCTGGAACGTTCATTTTCTTGCTTTCCCGCTTGCATACCTCGTTGATTGCCTGGTTTAGCTCTTCGGGAGTAACTTCCAGTTCCAGTTCGTACTTGTTGATTTCCACGTTGTTCGATGATTTCAGATTCATTTCGATTTTCCCTCTCAAAGTTAAACTTTATACTCAACCCGGCGGTAAGCGCCGTGCTTTTCAATATCTGGTCTATTATAGCACAATATAAGCGAAGAATCTATACTTTCTTCGTAAATAATCTTAGGAAATTCCCGGAACGCTTATTCTACTAAAACCGGGCAAAATCCTACGTAGTCACAAGAGATTAAGTGCATTTTTATCCCCTGATAATCGCCGGTCAAGGCCTTTTGGGCAGCATATCGACCGTGGATATGTCCAAAATAGCAGTCAGAAACCTGATTTTCCACCAGAATATCCAATATTTTCTGGCATTCCATGCCACCATATATGGGAGGATAGTGCAGAAATGCGGTTAATTTACCCCCAAGGCTTTTGGCCTGTTCCATAGAGGCAAGCAATCTACCCGCCTCCCGGCTGACAATTTTGCGGTCCTCCGCTGTTTCAGAATTATAGAGCCAGCCTCGAGTTCCGCATATTGCCCGATTTCCTACCCGATATCCACAATTATGCAGAATATGCATAGAATAAAATTTATTTTCCATAAGGAAGGTATCAATTTTATTCCGTGTACCCCACCAATAATCGTGGTTCCCTTTCATCAGCAGCTTTTCTCCTGGCAGCGAATGAATGAAGGCGAAATCTGCTGTACAGTCCTCCAACTTCATAGCCCAGGAAATGTCGCCCGCGATGATTACAGTATCCTGGGGAGACACCAAAGAACGCCAGTTATCTGCCAATCGTTGCGTGTAATCCTGCCATCCGGGGAAAACGTCCATCGGCTTGTCCGTCCCAAGGGAAAGATGCAGGTCAGCAATTACAAATAGAGCCATATTCATCCCTCATCGATTCCCAGCGTTTCCAAAATATATTTGGCAGACTGATTTTTTTCCAGAACTGTATGGAATCGGACAGGCTTATCTTCTAGTTCTTTTAGCTGGGAAGGCGCCGATGTTCCAGTCAACGTTTCCAGCCGGGCAATATTCATAAATTCATCCTGGGCGGCTACAGGCTCTAAAGCACCCAGAACATCTTTCACAAATTTGTAGGGACTGGCGGTAGACGCAATAATGGTTGGCGTTGCGCTGTCGCCGGTTTTTTGAACATATTGTGCGTAAACATTTACAGCAACAGCGGTGTGTGTATCGCAAAGATAATTCTCTCTTTTCCACACTTCCGCAATTGTTTTTGTGGTATCTTCGTCATTACAGAAGCCACCGAAAAAGAGAGTCTGAACCTTTTTCCGAACCATATCTCCCACATCATAATGTCCTTCTTGAGCCAAGCTCTCCATCCATACGGAAAGAACCTCGCTGTTTTCTCCAGACAGAGCATACAAAAGCCGCTCCAAATTGCTGGAGATCAGAATATCCATAGAGGGCGATGAAGTGGCAAAAAATTCCCTCCTGCGGTCATATATTCCGGTCGCAATAAAGTCGGCAAGGACCTTGTTGGAATTGGAGGCACAAATAAATCGCTGGATTGGCAATCCCATTTCCCGAGCATAATATGCCGCTAAAATATTTCCGAAATTGCCTGTGGGCACCGCCACATTTATAGATTCTCCCAGGGAAATCCTGCCATCGCGGCAAAGCTGGAAATAGGCGTAAAAATAGTAAACGATCTGCGGCAAAAGCCTACCCCAATTAATAGAATTGGCGCTAGAGAACAAAAAATTATGCTCCGCTAAAGCGCGGTCCATCTTTTTGTCAGTGAAAATTTTCTTAACTGCTGTCTGAGCGTCGTCAAAGTTGCCGTTAATCGCGCAAACAGATACATTTCCCCCTTCCTGTGTGGCCATCTGCCGTTTTTGCATAGGACTTACACCGTCCTGCGGGTAGAACACAATTACTTTTGTTCCCCGCACATCCCGGAACCCCTCTAAAGCTGCTTTCCCGGTGTCTCCCGAGGTGGCAACCAAAATGACAGCCTCTTTTCCCGGCACAGATTTTTTTAAAGACTCCGTCAAAAAATGGGGCAAAATTTGCAGGGCCATATCCTTGAACGCACAGGTTGGCCCATGCCAAAGTTCCAGAAGATATGGGTTCCCTACACTTGCTGACAGGCCGACAACCTTTACGGGAGAGGCGCCAAATTTTTCTTCTGTATAAGCCATTTTTACACAATCCGCAATCTGATCACGAGAGAAATCCGTCAAGAAAAGCGTAAAAATTTCTTCCGCCAGCTGGCGATAACCCATTTTCAACAATTGAGGCAGCTTATCTTGAACACTTGGCAACGTTTCGGGAACGAACAAACCTCCTTCTGCCGAAATTCCCTGTGCGATTACCTGCGATGCCTCCAGACGGATTTTCGAATCCCTAGTGCTTTTATACTGCATTTCTATCACCCTATCGCTTTATTTCGCTAACATCACTATACCGCAATCTGTGCTATCTGTCAAAGAAAATTTAGTGGGATTTCTGCCTTTCAAAAAAATCCGCAGCGTTTTTATAAAAAATCTTGTCTATTAACGTCTCGCTGTAATTATACCGGCAGAACATTTCATATAATTCCGCTACAGCTTCAATCCCTGTGGCGACAAAATCTCTCCTTGCGCTACCATCCCAATCCGCGCCAAAGGCCAATATGTCTTCTCCTCCCAGATTGAGAAAATGTTCCGTATGGCGAAGAATGTCCTCATAACTAGCCTTTTGAGAATCATCGTTGAGAAAGCCTCTATAAAGATTCAACCCGACCAAACCTTCAGATACCTTAATCGCTTCAAATTGCTGATCTGTGAGATTCCTTGGATGCGCGCAAACATGTTTGGCATTGGAATGAGTTGCTACAACCGGCCTTTCCGCAATCGAAATAACATCCCAAAAGAGCTCTGGACTGGCATGGGAAATGTCAATGCATATTTCGTTCTTCTCCAGTTGAGCGACAACTTCTCTTCCAAATGGCGTGATCCCAGTATTCCCTGGAGACATAACACCTCTGCCCAACTCATTTTCCCCATTCCATGTTAAGCTGCACAGCTTCACGCCTAAGCGTCGAAAGACCTCTACATTTTCGATGTTTCCGCCTAGAGCAGAAGCGTTTTCAACTGTTAAAACCGCTTGACAGGGGTTCTGGCTCAAATTGTCCACGCTATTTTGCCAGCAAATCGAATTACTGTTTTTTTCAATTTCTTGGGAAAGATATGTTGCTACAGCGAAAAAGCGCTCAAACGCCGCTTGGCCACGAAACTGGTCAGGCAACCATACTGCATAACACTGAGTATAGGCATCTAAAAATTCCGCCCGCTTTAAATCAATCTGTAAATCATTCTCTGTCAGATCCTTGTTCTGGGTAAAGCATTGTGTTATGGTGTCACAGTGCAAATCGAAATAGCGCATTGCCATTCTCCTCTCAGGATCCAAAGGCATTAGGAAAATATTTCAGACCCAGAGGCTTTCCACCTTGGGCTGTTACCGCAGCTACATCAAATCTCGGCTGTAGATTACCTTGATATTGCGACAGATAGACCTGAGCAGTAGTAATAATTTTCTGCTGCTTTTGCAAAGTTATCGCTTCCAGAGCTGAAACCATTCCATTGCTTTGGCGTGTTTTCACTTCTACAAATACAATGTATTGCGAATTTACCGCAATAATGTCTATTTCCCCAAATCTGGAATGATAGTTTCGCTCAATAACGCGATACCCATGATGACTTAGCCATTCTGCCGTGTACTCTTCTCCTGCCTGGCCAACTGATTGCGACATAGTTGAATCGTCCCTTTGAGAAAAGGTGGATGCCTTTCCATGCTATTTTTCTGAAAGATTCCGCAAAAAGCTACGCCGGTGGACAGGTAGAATGCCATAAGTTTTAATAGCAGAATAATGCGCTTTTGTACCATACCCCTTGTGCTGGGCAAACCCATATTCCGGATAACGCTTATCCAGCTCCAAAAGGAAACGGTCCCGGCTGACTTTTGCCAAAATGGAAGCCGCCGCAATACAGGCGCAGACCTCATCGCCTTTAACAATAGCTTCACCTGGAATATCTAAGGTGGGCATTCGATTCCCGTCTACCAGGGCATAGTCTGCCGAAATTTTCATACTCTCAACTGCTCGCAGCATTGCTAAAAAGGTAGCCTGCAAAATATTTTTCTCATCAATCTCTTCTTCATCTGCCCAGCCAATTCCATAGGAGACGGCTTGCTCTATAATGAGCGGATAAAGAGCCTCGCGTTTTTTTTCACTTAACTTTTTGGAATCATTCAGCCCTTCTATTTGGCAGTCCATAGGTAAAATTACCGAGGCGGCGCAGACTGGACCCGCCAAAGGGCCACGTCCCGCTTCGTCAATCCCACATATATAACGGAATCCCTGCTCTTCTGTTCTCCTTTGAACCGCATATCCATCTGTCATGTTATACCCACTCCAAAGTGAGCGGACCTAATTTACCGCCTCGAAATTCATCCAATATCATAATGGCTGCCCGTTCTAAATCAATCATTCCACCGGAAAGCAGCATACCCCGTTTCCGCGCCACCTGCTCCAACATCCTATGGCCTTCTGCTGGGGATAGCGGTAAAACAAGTTTATACCGAGTGGCAATTGCTTGCGGATACCGTTCAGCCAGAACTTCCAGCAGACGTCCGGCCAGTTCTTCCGTGTCTAAGATTTCATCCCGAATCGCTCCTGTAAAAGCCAAATATTCCCCAACCACAGGATCCTCAAACTTCGGCCAAAGCACGCCAGGGGTATCCAAAAGCTCAAAGCCCTTTCCTACTGTGAACCAACGATTCCGCCGGGTAACGCCAGGCTTATCACGCACTTCTGCTTTTCCCGCACCGCCGCCGAGAAGCATACGGTTAATGATCGAAGACTTACCCACATTGGGAACTCCCAGCACCATAATTCGAATGGGCCTGCCTGTCATTCCCTTTTTATTCCAGTTTGCAATCTGATCTTTTAGCTCTTCTCGGATCGTGCTAAAAAGAGCGGGAAATCCTTTTCCTGTTTTACTATCAACTGGAACGGCATTTAGTCCCTGCTGTTCATATTTGACAACCCAATGCGCAGTTTGCGATGCATCCGCTAGGTCCCGTTTATTGAGGACCACGATTCTGGGCTTGTTTTGAATAATCTCCCGGAGCATCGGATTGGAGCTGCTGATCGGAATTCGGGCATCCAACAGTTCTAGGACAATATCCACCAATTTCAAATCTTCCGCAATCTTTCTCCGGGTCTTTGCCATATGGCCCGGAAACCACTGTACCGGCTGTACCATATCTTTCTCTCTCCTATTCACGAGCCTGTCCCGGCTTGGAAAACGGGTATAGATCAAACACCACCTTGCCCAAAATATTACGTCGGTCAATCATTCCCACCGCTAAATACCGGCTATCCGTAGATGCGCCTCGGTTATCCCCCAACACAAAGACACAACCCTCCGGCACTTGCTGGGGAAAATCCATTACGAGACCAGGACGCTGGGGGATTTGTGTGATACCGTTTTCGATCCCATATTTTTCACCAAAAAGGGGAACTCCATCTACTGTGAGCTCACCCAATTCAGGGTCAAAATCTACCCATTGGCCTTCTGTCGCCACCACACGCTTGATAATGGTATCTTCCAGGGCATGAACAATAATCACCACATCCCCCTGCTGTGCTTCTCCGGCCAAAGCAGTCACTAAGACCCGGTTACCGTCAAAGTAGGTAGGTTCCATGGAAATACCGTCAACTGTAATCACCCGCGCCACAAAGGTAAATACCACTGTCACCAAGGCAAAAGCGGCTACAATGGTTTCAAGCCACTCTAATGCCCATTTTCGAAAGGAACGGCGTGGTTTCTGCTGTAGTTCCTTTTCTATGACAGCATTTTCTGCTTTCTCGTCCAATGCAACGCCTCCTCTCCTTTGAATTCTCTGGTCGATCTCTCCAAAATGACTCAGCGAAGATAGTCGCCAAATCGTTTTACCGAGGATCTCCCGCTAATGATTCCTGCTATACAGCAATCAAAGCCAAAGTCAACTTCGATGCGGACACTTTTTTAGCAACTTCCAGCCTGTTTGCACCCGCTCACAGATCAAAGAAAGATATAGAAAAAGGGACGAAACGTCCCTTCTCCCAAATGAATTTTCAATTTTACTTTATCTGCTCTTTTACTTTAGCAGCCTTACCCACACGATTGCGCAGGTAATAGAGCTTGGCTCGGCGTACGCGGCCCTGGCGCACCACCCGGACAGCCTTTACATTAGGAGAATGCAGGGGAAAGACCCTCTCTACGCCAACGCCATAGGACACCCGGCGTACAGTAAAGGTTTCGCTGACGCCACTGCCCTTGCGGGCAATTACAGTTCCTTCAAACTGCTGAATCCTTTCCCGCTCTCCTTCGCGGATATTCACATCCACTCGGATTGTATCGCCAATATTGAATTTTGGCGCTTCAGCCTTTAGAGAGTCCTGCGAGATCAGTTTGATTGCGTCCATTTGATAATTCCTCCAAATTTATAATTTCAGACATTCATGCCGGCAAAGGCAGCGGACTGTCCGCTTCTTGCGCGGGATACCGCGCTGAGATCCCCACGGGCAAGCCTCTCAAGAGAAAACCCGCGGAACTTCAAATGCTAAAATAGTATACCACAACTTGTAGTAAATGGCAAGATTTTTTTACCGAATATCGGAAAAATCTTTTGTAAGCAGCCGTTTGCGGATAATTTGGGCATAGAGGTCCAGACCGCAATGCGACTTCAATGCCTCTAAAAGCAGATTTGGGTTCACACTCCCCTCTAAAGTGCAGGGAAGCGGCACCTGAAGAACCAGTGCTTCTTCTGTAATGCTTTTTTTCATATTTGAGAAACTGGGCTTAATGTCTACTTCCCTATCGCCTTTTTTGCTATGCTTTTTTACCAGGACAGAGTCTGATGACAGAAGTCTGTCAATCGTTTCCGCCAATTGAGAAGGTTCTTCCGCCTCTATTCGGAATTCATATTCGGCAAAGGCAATGGACTCAAATGTCATAAGAGGCTCGGTCATCTCCAAAATAGAAAGGTCCTCCGGCAGATATGTCCTTAACCGGGAGGCTGCCTCCGTCAAATCGGCATCTTCCATAAAACGGACATCCATGCACTCCCTTTCTCCGCTGACGCCTAAAGACAGGGGCATTGCGAAGGACATATAAATCCGTGGGTTAAATCCCTCTGTATACCAGACCGGCAGTCTGGAAAGTTTGAGGGCTCGAGCCATACAGCGAGTGAGGTCCAAATGGGAAATATACTTTACTGTGCCAATTTTTTGGAACCATACTCTAACGTTTTTCAAGGCAAAGCCCTCCTTTAAAGCAAGCAGCGCCGCATCCCGAGCATGCTTCCCGACAATTTGGTGTGGTTTGGGCTTCATAAGCCCGCCTGCATTCCTCCTGCAAAAATTCTTTGCTAATTCCATAGTCCAGATGGTCCCAGGGAAAGATTTCATCAAAAGCACGAGTCCGGGTGGCGTAGAAAGCAGGATCTACACCGCAGACAGCAAACGATTCCATCCAGCTGTCAAAATCAAAACACTCATCCCAACCATCAAAGTGCAGGCCCCGATTCAATGCGTTTTCCAACACACCTCCAAGACGCCGGTCGCCCCGGGCAAAAACAGCTTCCAAAAAGCTGGTCTGTGCTCCGTGATAGCTCACATTCACTCGTTTTGAATGATTTCCAGATTTTAATCCTCGCTGCTTCTCCTGCAAAGTTTCCATGGTATCCTGACCGAACCACTGGAAAGGTGTAAAGGGTTTTGGCACAAAAGCCGCTGCACTTAGGGAAACCTCCACTCCTTTTCCTTTTGGCTTTTCCTTGTTGCGATAAAAAGCGTCCACAACCTTCTTCCCCAGTTCCACAATTTCCAGAACATCCTCCATGGTTTCTGTCGGCAGGCCGATCATAAAGTACAGCTTGATCCGAGTCCAGCCTTCGGTAAAGGCCACGTTAACCGTACGCAGAAGCTCCTCCTCTGTCACATTCTTGTTGATTACGTCTCTCAGCCGCTGAGATCCAGCCTCGGGAGCAAAGGTAAGTCCGCTTTTTCTCACCGAGTTTACTCGTTTCATCAGCTCAGGAGAGAAATTGTCTACTCGCAAAGAAGGCAGTGATAAGCTCACCTTTTCTGTTTCTGTCCAACGGTGTAAATAGTCCAGCAGCTCATTCAGCCGGCCATAGTCGTTGGTGCTTAAAGAAGAAAGAGAGATCTCGTCATATCCTGTGGAAGCGCACATTGCCCGACAGTGCTTATCTATAGTTTCAATACTCCGCTCCCGAAAAGGTCTGTAAAGAAATCCAGCTTGACAGAATCGGCACCCGCGTATACATCCCCGCAGAACCTCTACGGAAACCCGGTCGTGGACAATATCGATCAAAGGTACGGGGAAGGATTCCGGAAAGTAGGCACTGTCCATGTCATTGACCACACGCTTCCGAACTTTTGCTGGCGCGCCTTCCTTGGGAAAATACGCTTTTACGGTGCCATCGGGATTATACTCCACATCATATAGGGATGGAACGTATACGCCTTCAATTTGTGCTGCTCTTAGGAGGAAATTGTGTTTGTCCCTCCCTTCCTTTTTGCACTGCCGGTAGAGCTCCATCACCTCTATGTCAACTTCCTCACCATCGCCAAGAAAGAAGATATCAAAGAAATCCGCTAAAGGCTCGGGATTGCATGCACAAGGACCTCCTCCCACAACAATATGGAAGAGTTCGGTACGGTCCGCGCTGCGTAGAGGGATTCCCGCCAGACGCAACATATTCAGCACATTCGTATAGCTTAATTCATATTGCAAAGTGAACCCAATGAAGTCAAAATCCTTTACAGCATCTCCGCTTTCCAGCGCATAAAGAGGGATATTATTTTCCCGCAGCTGGGCTTCCATATCCACCCAAGGAGCGAACACCCTCTCGCACCAAAAATATGGGATCTCATTCATTGCGCCATACAGGATTTTGATTCCCAAATGGGACATTCCAATTTCATAGAGATCGGGAAAGCAAAAAGCAAAGCGCACGTCAACATCTTTTTTGTCTTTTACAACTGATTTTGTCTCTCCACCTACATACCGGCCGGGCTTTTGCACTTTCTGCAAAAGCCTTTCTACTTCTTTGGGATACATATCCATCTCTTTTCCATGCTTTTTTGCTTATTATAATGGATTCTTCTCGTTTTTGCAAGTCCTAAGGAGCTGCCTCATCCTTTCCCAACACCAAATATAGCATGAGATAGATGCTAAGAGCCAAAAGAGAGTAATTATATTGGGTACGAAGGAGAATATAAAATCCCAATAGAGCCAATGGAAGCAAAAAAAGCACGGAAATCCCTTTACTAACGCTGTCTGCTTTTTCTTCGCCGAACTGGCTGCGAAGGATGTATCTCAATGCGAATCCCCCATCTAACGGTTCTATGGGTAGGATATGTGTTAGGCCAAGGGCCAAATTTACCATTGCCAAAGGACTGTCAGCGAACCCCAAAATCAAAGTGGATAAAAATACCAGCCAATTTGCGGCAGGCCCGGACAACGAAATGATCGCTTGTTTCCAATCAGATAGATGACATCCTCTATTCAGGACCACCCGGCATCCTAACGCTGACAAGATAATCCTGGCTGGCGCCATATGCAAGCTCAACATTGCTCCCAGATGGGCGGACTCATGGAGAAGTACTGACACAAAACAAATCGCGCTGCCGCCCATTCCCGTAAAAATACAGCAAAAAGCAAACAGCGCGAAACAGGAAAAATGAATTTCTATGGGGCATGGTCCAATCGCAAATCTGATCATTATAGTAATTGTTGGGAAGCGCCGTCTAAATCTAGCGGAGAAGCACTAGGCGATGGTTCCGGAGTAGGATCCGGCTCTGAGACTGTTCGCTGTAATTGAGGCAGTTCAATTTCCTGGGACATCTCCCGCCCATACCACTGCGCAATTTCCTGATATCTTTCATCGTCTGTTATCCGAAAAAATACCAGCGCCAGCATAGCAAGGGCGCAGATTACCGATTGCAGCAAAAGCGCTCCTCCCCAATGGGACTTTTCCTCAGGCCCTTCCCAATCCTCTTCCTGGAAAGAATCATCGAACTCTTCGCCCAGGCTGTCAATTTCCCGCAGCTTCTCTGGATCCTGCATTATAGTATGATACAGATCAGGCCGCTGCAGCCGTCGTTGATAATGCGTTCGATTGTTTCGCGTACCTTTTCCCGGGCATCATTGGGCATTCGGTATAGCTTATTGTGCATTCCTTCATTGACCAGCGAATGCAGGGATTTTCCAAATATATTGGACTCCCATATCTTTACAGGATTCTCCTCAAATTCTTTTAATAGGTATAATACCAATTCCTCTGACTGCTGTTCTGACCCAACGATAGGCGTAATTTCCGTATTAATTTGAGTTCTCAGCATATGGATGGATGGCGCCGTGGCTTTCAGGCGGATGCCGTATTTGCCATTCTGTTTCAAAATTTGGGGCTCTTCCAGGGTGAGCTCCTCCACATCGGGCATAACAATTCCATAGCCGGACTCCAGGACATCGTCGTATGCCTGGCTCAGTTTTTGGAAGGTCTTTTTGATTTGCGTCATCTCAATCAGTTGAGCCAGAAGCTCTGATTCGTCCCTGATATCCAGTTCGGTCTTTTCACTGAGGATTTTGTAGAACAGAGACTGATCGAATATCAGGTCCACATGGGCGCAGCCACTGCCCAGATCAATTTTTCGTACATTGAGACTTTGAATGGAATCACAGGCACGCACACTTTCCAGCATAGACTTTACTTCCCGCATACGAGTAATTCCGCAGGAATCCTTGATTATGCCGAATACAGAAGAATATAGCCAATGATCCGCTCCCAGAGAGGCTACCCAGCCTGGCACATTCAGCGCAACCTCCCGTACAGGGAATTGATATAGAAGGCTTGCAATGATGTCTTTGATGCCCTGTTCTGTAATATCGATGCAGTTTACTGGCAATACAGGCACCCCGTACTTTTCGGACAGCCTTGCTCCTAGAGCTCTGGATTCCGGATTCCCTGGGTCCACGCAGTTCAGTAGAATGACAAAAGGACGGTTGGTTTGGTTCAACTCATCAATAACCCTTTCTTCCGCCTCTTCATACTCTTCCCGGGGAATGTCGCTGATGCTGCCATCAGTGGTAATGACCAACCCAATCGTAGAGTGCTCTGTAATCACCTTTTTTGTGCCGATTTCCGCAGCCATATTAAAAGGGATGGGCTCATCAAACCAAGGGGTGCGTACCATGCGGGGCTGATCCTCTTCTATGTAGCCTATGGCGCTGGGCACAATATATCCCACACAATCGATCATCCGCACACTAAACATGGCTTCGTTATCAATCTGCACCGAAACAGCCTGCTCTGGGATAAATTTGGGCTCGGTTGTCATAATGGTACGCCCTGCTGAAGATTGCGGTAGTTCATCAACCGCCCGTTCTCGCTGAAGCCCGTCTGGAATATTGGGAATCACCACAGTGTCCATAAACTTCTTGATAAACGTAGATTTTCCGGTGCGTACAGGCCCCACCACTCCTATATATATTTCCCCGTTGGTACGGTCTTGTATATCTTTATATACGTTAAAGTTCTCCATGCTCTCGTTCCTTTCTGGGCTGTTCCCTATATTTTATCGGTTGCAAATGATAATAGGCCGGGGCTCAGGCACAATATCGTCAAAAAGCTCGTTCTGATTCCGAATATCCGAGAGCATCGCCCGATGACCCTTGGCAATATCCCATAGCTTTTCGCCCTGTGAAGCGTAATATACTAAGAACCTAGGCCGTAGGTCAAAGTCCTTTGTGTTTTCATCTGTTGCCGCAGAGGTCAGATATTTAACAGTATTCAGGCTTAAGAGCGTAGAAACTACGGATGTTTCCACAGAAACCTCGACGGTGTTTCTGTCTGCAATCCGGTACTCCCACATGTCAGTATGCCAGGTGGTATCAGCCCTCTTAATTAAGGGATTCTCCATCTCTGTGGTAAAATTGTGGTCGAACTGCTTTTCTATATAGAGAATCCTGCCTTGTGCATTCATATAAAGCATGCAAACTGTATATTTCACCCGATAGTTCAGCTTCGCCTTTTCACAAATGGTCTGGACCAAATCCTGTTCGCACCAAATATCCAGCACCTTTTGAATCTCATCATCAGAAACTGTCAAGCTGCATTTCTTTTTCAGTGTCTCAGAGGTTATTCCATGAATTTGTGTAAAAACGCTCTGAGAATACCGCAGTTCCAAAGGCGCTTTCACAGAGTAGGCGTCATCGATAATTTCGACCTCACATGATTTATAGAGGAATGCCATAAGGAATACTTTTATGACAACGCTAACGCTGTTATATTCTCCCACGTCGTCCTCTCTTGGCTGTATGCTGCTTTCTCCCGTTACGATACGCAGGTCGCAAACACAGCTTTCCTCCGCTCCGGCACATTCGATTACTTGGCTGAAATCAATGGAAGACGACAGCTTTTCCACAGTATTGCTATCGACAGCAGATGTGTACAAGAAAGAAATGTCCGCCGTACCGTTTACTGTCAAACGCTCTTCACTAATCCTGCTTTCTATGACCCGGCAGGAAACATCCCGGCGGAGGATCGTTTCAATAGGAGGTTTTCCGTTTTTGACAGGTAATGTGTCCTCAATGGTAAACTGATGGCAGACCGCGTTTACAGCTTGATGGGCCTGAAAACTCTCTCCTCGTTTTTCAATGGTTTCATCCTCCAGGCTACATGTGATCAGCTCTTTTTTCTGCACCACAGCTAACACCTGCAGGCAGATAGCGGCATGTAAATCCACCCTCCTGGCGCTAACTGCCCGGCAAGTCAAATGCGCGATAGAGGCCTGCACGCAGGCGACAGCTTTTTCCTCAGAGCTCTTCAGCTTGATGCTGGCGGTGAAGTCTTTTGTGAAATCACAACAGCGAACAGTATCTCCCTTGCCGTCTAGATAAAGAACCCGAATGTCACACACACCATCGCAGGTTAGAGTGTCCCCAGAAATAATATACGATGATATCTCCGGGACCATTCTGCATTTTAGTATTTTTTGGATATCCGCACAGTAATCCGGTAAATTGTATTCAGCGTCAACCGGCGCTTCATAACGGCCGTCAAATATGGGGTCAAAGTATTCGTAAGGCGCGGTCTTAATTTGGGCCTGCATACAGCATCCTCTCCTTTGTCTTTCTTACCTAATATGTATGCAGCCATAAGAGAAATATGCGGGCTTCCCCAAAGGAAAAGCTGTTCGGCGAAACTTTTCTCACCGAACAGCTTTCGTAAGTATTTAGGCTTTACGCCTCTTCCGTTTTTCGTATTCCATAGAACTTCCGCAGGAAGAATCCCCAAAAACCTTTGCGCTTTTCCAGAATGATTACTTTCATGTTAAAACCCCCGCTTCAATTCCGTAATAACGAGACGCCCAAGGCCACCAAGATTACTGCGGAGAGAAACATGGCAAAGCCTATAGGGCAAAAGCAGGAGACGGTCAGTCCTAGTCCAAAGCAGACAGTACACATATTTCTACAGTCCCGGTCTTTCATACACGTACACCTGAACTTATGCTTTGACATGGAAACCAAACCTCCCCGGCTGATGAACTCGTTATTCCAGTATACACAGCGGTCCTAAAAATGTTACTGGTCCACAACAACCAAAGCGGTTCCATTATGTATTCGAACTTCGGCTGGATCATCAATCACCTGATTGCTGACACCCATGGGAAATCCGCCGCAAGTAAGCTGTTCTCGATTCAACGGATATTTCAACCCAGAATAACTTACCGTACAGGACGAGCCGTTATAAGGAAAGACGGATACCGCCGCCCCCATCATGCCAGTCATTTTCAGCTTTTCATCATGCAGCAAAAAAATCTTCGTGCCTTTGTCCGCCATAATCCCATGTCCGCCGTGCTCTCGAATATATTGGAGCACTTCCAAATTGGCCAGCGTGTGGTCAAAGCGGCTTCCACCCAGACAGCCTAGCAGCAAAAAACTACGAAGTCCCCGGCTGAATCCTTTCAATACGGCATACATCGTGTCCGTTATATCCTTCTCAACCGGTAAGGTAAGACACTTTACGGTTTCTGGAGGCGGTTCTTTGGCAGAGTCAAAATCTCCTACAATCAAGTCTGGCTGGATTCCTGCTTTCAGCGCGGTTTCATATCCTGCGTCAGCGCAGATCACATAATAATGTCTGGGATCAAACTCTTTAAAGACGCGGCGGCTATCAATAGGTGCCGCCCCAATAATCATACATGCTTGCTTTTCTGCTCCCATTTTTTTACACCCTTTATCTCTTGATACATGGAAAGATAGCTTTCAAAACGCGATCTGGCTATCTTTTCTTCGTGCAAGGCCTGCAGTACGGCGCAACCTTTTTCGCAGGTGTGCGAGCATGAGGTAAACTGACACTTCTGCGCAAAGGCATTCATTTCCCGAAATCCTTCCACCAGGCGGCTTTTATCCGTCAGGCAGTATCGTTCCATATCAAAGGTAGAAAAACCTGGCGTATCCGCTATCCAACCTCCCTCCGGCAAGGGAAAGAACTCCACCTGACGGGTGGTATGGCGGCCCCGCCCCAGCTTATGGCTAATTTCACCTGTCTGCAGGTCCAGCCCGGGAAAGGCCATGTTGAGCAGCGTAGACTTTCCTACCCCGGAATTCCCAATAAATGCCGAAA
Source organism: Acutalibacter sp. 1XD8-33 (assembly GCF_003612555.1). Taxonomy (GTDB): domain Bacteria; phylum Bacillota; class Clostridia; order Oscillospirales; family Acutalibacteraceae; genus Acutalibacter. The sequence continues at coordinate 25,757 of NZ_RAZF01000008.1, read as the reverse complement.
CCTGTGCTCTGACCAGTTCTCGTATTTTCTCAATCCCCATTCCGGTTTGGGAGGATACTCCACAGCATGGAATACCGGCTAAACTGTAGATCTTTCTAAGAGGTTCTACATCTCCCAAATCCGTTTTTGTAAAGACAACAACTGGCTGCACACCATTCAGCTCTGCTACGGCAAGAGCTTTGTCAATAAGCAGAGTGTTGACCGTTGGTTCCAAGAGAGAAGCTACGATAAAAAGCCGGTCTACATTGGCAACGGGAGGACGCGTGAAATGGTTTTTCCGGGGTTTTATTTTTGTCAAGGCCCCTGTCTTTCCATTTTCTGTTTCAATTATCACCCAATCTCCAGCGCACGGAGAAATGCCTTCCTTTCGAAAGCGCCCCCTCGCCCGACAGATAAAAACCCCGTGCTCTGTTCGGACAGTATAAAACCCCCCCAAACACGTTGTTACAAAACCTTCGAATTCCATATTCCTTTATCAATCTCCTGACGGCTGAATATCGCCGCCGTTCCCGTTGCCCTCTTCGCCGCTGCTGGGATCGGGCTCATCTCCGCCGCCATTGGGAGGGATAAATTCAAAAGTCTGCGTTATGGTGGCTTCCTGCGTATCATAGTTAAAGGTAAGATACATATAGTCCTGATCGTTCAGCTTGACGACAACGGTATCTGTCCCAGAAGTTTTTGAGAAAGAAAGCGGATAGCTCCCAGCATACATGGGATTTACCGTGTCCTCCACCACGACAGAGCCGTTTCGGTATACTTTGACGGCAATATCCATATCCACACCGCTGGGCAGGGAGATATCCTTGCTCACCGTTTTACTAGCGCCCTTGCCGGAGCTGACAACAATATCTACAGAAGCGCCCTCGGATACCTCAGAACCGGAAGCGGGATTGACGCTGATAACAATGTCCTTACCCAGCTCACTGGTGTCGTCCTCGGTAATGGAACCCACTTTGAGCTTGGCTTCCTCCAGGCGGGCGGTCACGTCATATTTCAACTTTCCCACCAGATCATTGGGAACCCGGGTCTTTTTGGTAGCGGGGCCCTTGCTGACCTTCAAAGTGATTGTGGTGCCTACGTCCACCATGGTGTGGGCCTGGGGATCCGTTCCCACCACATGGCCGACCTCAATCTCATCATCCGCTACCGACTCCGCCTTTGACTTCAAGTTATATTCCTTCAACAAGGCAATGGCGTCCGCCTGCGTGTAGTTTTTCATATCCGGCACTTCAACCTGTTCAATAGTGCCGTTTACCAGCAATTCCACCTCAGAGCCCTTCTTCACCAAAATACCCTTATTGGGTGTTTGCTGCATCACCTGGCCTGGCTGCAGGTCCGGATCATTCCCCTGGGTTGTCTTAAAGCGGAAGTTCTCCGCGTACTCCGGATTGGCCAAGATCTCCTCATAGATCTGTCCCACAAAATTGGGCATTTCCACCTGTTCGTCCTCTTCCGGCTTCAGCATGGTATCCCAATTCTTCAGCAGCCACACGGCGCTCACCGCCAGGACAATAATAACCGCAGCGGCAATAATTCCCTTCACCACCATGGCGCCTCGTGCTCCCCGCCGGGAACGCACATATTCTTCTTCATACTCGTAGCTGTCGTTATAATTGGGTTTGAATCGTGCAGAGTCGTAGGATTCAATATCCCGAGAGGGCTCAAAATTGGTTCTGCCGGTCTGCAAATCATAGTGGAAAACCATCCCTGGATTGTGCCGGAACCGATCAATATCATCCAGCATTTCTCCCGCCGACTGGAACCGGTCTACAGGGTTCTTCTCCATCGCCCGCATGGTAATCTGTTCCAAACCTCTGGGTAGATTTGGGTTCAGCTCTCGGGGCATAACTGGCTTGGCCTGTAGCTGCATCAATGCAACTGAAACCGCGCTGTCCGCTACAAAAGGCAATCTACCAGTAATCATTTCATACAACATGACGCCTACGGAATAAATATCGGCCTTGTCGGTAATATAGTCTCCTCTGGCCTGTTCCGGCGCGATGTAGTGTACCGATCCAATCGCTTTGTCTGTCATCGTCTGGGTTTCACTTTGTGAAAACCGAGCGATGCCAAAATCTGTCACTTTAATGCTACCATCTTGAAGAAGCATTACATTTTGTGGCTTAATATCCCGGTGGATAATTCCTTTCTCATGGGCGTGTTCCAAGGCCATCAAAATCTGAATCGTAAAATGTAGAGCTTCATCCCAACGGATGGCCCCTTCCTGCTCGATATACTGTTTCAACGTAATACCATCAATATATTCCATCACGATATACTGCAGCCGGTCGCCAAAACTGACATCGAACACATCCACGATATTAGGATGGGAAAGCAGTGTGATCGCTTTTGCCTCGTTACGAAACCGCCGCAGGAAATCGCTATTGTCCGAGAATTCCTCTTTTAAAATTTTGATAGCGACCCAGCGGTCCTCCACCCGGTCATAGGCGCGGTAAACATAGGCCATGCCGCCCATGCCTAGCAGGTTGTGTATCTCATACTTACCATCCAGCCGTTTTCCGATGAATTTATCCATACTTCGTTATCCTCAACTTTCTATCAGATATTATGGACGACAGCTATGGTGATATTATCCGAACCGCCGTTTTTTACGGCATATCCAATCAATTCTTTTACCAAAGCGCCGCTGTTTGCCCTGTGCTTTTCCATATAAGACTCCATAAGGCCCTCCTCTACATAGTTGGTCAGTCCGTCTGTGCAGGCCAAGGCCATATCACCTTTATGAAAATCCCATACGGCATAGTCGGCAGCTACATGATCGTGGACCCCCAACACACGGGTAATGATATTCCTCCGAGGATGGGTTCGAGCTTGCTCTTTGGTAATCTGCCCTAAATTTACTAGATCCTGTACATAAGAATGGTCCATAGTGATCTGGTTGAGACTTCCGTCGCTTTGAAGATAGGCCCGGCTGTCTCCTACATGTGCCACATGTAGCTGGCTATGAGCGGCCAGCAGCACGACAGCGGTAGTACCCATTCCTTGAAGCTCAGTTTGCTTACCAGCTTTTTCAAATATAGCAGTATTTGCCCGTTGAATCGAGTTTATTACAAGGCTTTTCATGCTTCCTGAACTCATCGTTTCAGAGAATCCACTTTTCAGGAAAGTTTCTATCTCGTTTACGGCAATCGTACTGGCGATATTGCCCCCATTAGCGCCGCCCATGCCATCGCAAACAACCGCCCACGCACTTCCATTTGAGAAAAGACCACACCGGCAGGCATCCTGATTAGAGCTCCGTACCGGACCGGTGTCAGTTGCAAAATCAACTCTCATATTCGTTTCCTCCTTCGTATTTCCCACGAAGCTGCCCACAAGAAGCCTCGATATCTGACCCTAGCGTCCTTCGCACTGTAGCTGTACAGCCACCAGATTCCAAAATGGAAATAAATCTTTTTTGCCTCTGCAAATTACTTTTCTGATAACCCGAACCGGTTACATCGTTCACTGGGATCAAATTAACATGCGCCGGCATTCCTTTCAGCCTGACGGCCAGCTCTTTGGCGCATTCATCGGTGTCATTTACACCGCTTATCATCGCGTATTCAAAAGAGATCCGCCGTCCGGTTGTCTTGGCATAGTACCGGCAGGCAGCCAACAATTGCTCCACATTCCAACGGCGGCTTACCGGCATTGTGCGCGCTCGTATTTGATCATTGGGAGCGTGTAAGGATACTGACAAGGTCAGCTGTAATTTCTTTTCAGCCAGATGATAGATCTTATCCACAATACCACAGGTAGACAGCGAAATATGCCGCATTCCAATATTCATTCCTTGAGGATGGGAAACCAGCTCTAAAAACTTCAGTACATTCTCATAATTGTCTAACGGCTCTCCCATTCCCATCAACACAACGTTGGAAATCCGCACTTCCGCGTCTTTTTGCGCAGACTGAATCTGAGCGAGCATTTCGGATGGCAATAGGTTGCGAGAAAAACCGCCTTTTCCTGTGGCGCAAAAGCTGCAATTCATTTTGCACCCTACCTGGGTAGAAATGCAAATGGAGTATCCGTGGTGATAGTTCATCAGCACCGACTCTACCAGTTCGCCATCATTCATCTGAAAGAGGTATTTTATCGTCCCATCCCGGGAAATCCGTTTTTGTAAAGGCTGTGCCTGGAAAATTTCATAACTTTCTGCCAAAGCCGCCCGCAAGTCTTTCGGGATATCTGTCATTTCTTCAAACGAACCCACACCCTGATGCAGCCAACGAAAGACCTGACCAGCGCGATATTTGGGTAATTTCGTTTCAACAAACTCCTGATGCAATTCTTGGGGAGTCTTTGATTTAATGTCAATCTTTTCCAACTATCTGCTCCCATTCTGTTTTTTCTGGAACGCCGCCGTGAAAAAGCCATCAGAAGCTCCAGAAAAAGGCGTCATTGTCAACATATATGCGGGTTCGTCTATAACATGAGGAAGCCCAATATCTATCGTAAGCGGCTCAAAGCCGTTATTCTCCTGTAAAAATTTTTCCGCAATATCCTGATTTTCCGCTGGATTCAGTGTACATGTAGAATAGAGCAACCTACCGCCAGGCCTCACCATTTGCGCTGCCTGAGACAAAATTTTGTATTGTAACCGCGGTAATTCTTTTAAGGAATCCAATTTCTTATAACGAATCTCTGGCTTGCGCCGTATCACCCCAAATCCGGAGCATGGCACATCACAGAGCATTTTATCAACCTGCGGCATATTATGGTCAAAGCCTTTTGCACTGTCATTTATAAGAGCTTTAATATTGTGTAGTCCCAATCGTTCTGCACCTTGACGGATGAGCCAGACCCTGTTTTCGTAGAGGTCAAAAGCGTATACTGTTCCCCCGCCGCCCACCATTTGCGCAATTGTAAAGCTCTTTCCGCCAGGAGCCGCACAGCAGTCGCATACTGTCTCGCCAGGCTGTGGATCCAATATTTTACAGATCCATTGCGCCGAAAGATCCTGAACATGGAAGAGGCCATCTTGAAAGGTCTTCAGCTCATCCGGTGCGCCGCACCGGGAGAGAATTCCCGCGCCAGGAAGCTCCGGCAAGTCATTGAACTCCACACCGCCCTCTTGCAGTTCCGAACGCAACAGTTCCGCAGTACATCTCATTTCATTTACCCGGATAAATATCTTCGACTTTGTGGAAAGACTATCCAGCAGAGCTTTTGTTACCGCCCTTCCATAAGAATTCCGCCACAAACGGATTAAGTCTACTGGTACGGAGTATTGGACACTTTGCGCAAATAAGTCCTCTCCCTCAGGCAGTTTTAGTTCCGCTTTCCGACGAGTCAAGTTCCGCAAAACTCCATTTGTTAAGCCAGAAAATTGAGGTTTTCCAATCAATTTCAGCGCGGTTACCGTCTCGTTTACTGCCGCGGAATCCGGCACTCGATTCAAATATATAATTTGGTACGCACCACACCGCAAGGCTTCTTGAACGGTGATATCAAGCCTCTTCTTGGGATCAGCAAGGCATTGTTGAAGAAAGTAGTCCAGGGTTAACCGGCGCTCCAATACACCATAAAAAATTACGGAGGCCAGAGCTTTGTCCTGCTCGTTTAGCTCGGAACAGGTTAACACATGATCCAGCACAATATTTGAGTAGCCCGTGTTCTGATTCATTTGTATAAGAGCTTGAAGCGCTGCCGTTCTCGGCGTCTGCGTTCGCTGTTTCATGGACTGACCCTCTCTGTGTAAAGCTATGAGCCTTGAAATGCTTTGAATATACTATTGAAAATAAGAATCTTTGACCAGGGGATGCCCCAAAAGATAATCTCTTCCGTTCATTCGCTTACCATTTTCCGCCTGTAATTCGGTAATTCGCAAAGCTCCCTGGCCGCAGTCCACAACTAATTCACCCGCTTGACAGGAAATTCTTCCTGGGAAGCCGCCGCCTTCCATAACCTGCGTGGCCAGCAGCTTTAGCCGTGTATCGTTCCACTTTACCGCCGCGCAGGGCCACGGATTTAGCCCGCGAATTAGATCATGGATCTTTTTGGCCGGCTGCTCCCAGTTAATTATTGACATCTCCTTTGTTAACATAGGCGCCAATGTCGCCTCTTGATGGTTTTGGGGAATCCTTTTTAGCGTTCCTTGCTCCAGCCGCTCCAAAGTCTCATCTAGCAAATCAGCACCCAGCAGTTTCAAGCGGTCAAAAAGCTCCCCCGCTGTTTCCTCTGGCCCAATTTCTGTTTCCGCTGTTAATAATATGTCCCCAGAATCCACCGGACCGTCTCCCAAAAGCATCGTGGTTATTCCGCCGGTTTTCTCCCCGTTTATTACCATCCATTGAATCGGCGCGGCCCCCCGATATCTTGGTAGCAGTGAACCGTGAACATTGATACACCCCAAGGCAGGAGCATCCAAAATTGACTTTGGCAAAATTTTTCCATATGCTACCACAACAATAATATCAGCGCCCAACTGCTGTATTTTCGACTGCACTGATTCATCCCGCAAAGAATCTGGCTGATATACCGAAAGTCCATACTGTAATGCCAATTCCTTTACAGGCGAAAATTGCATCTTATGGCCACGTCCTTTCGGTTTGTCTGGCTGGGTGAATACCCCGCAGATTTGATCCTTTCGATCTATTAGGCGCTGTAAAGCCGGAACAGCAAAATCCGGCGTCCCCATAAAAATAATACGCACGAAACCCCTCCATTATTTTTCTTTCATAGCCTCCAGCTCTTCAGGCGTCAGCATCCGGTTGGCTTTCTCAGTAAAAACAATTCCATGTAGATGGTCGATCTCGTGACAGAATGCCCTGGCGCACAATTCCTCACCGGAGATTTCAAACCATTTTCCCTTTCGGTTTTGTGCCCTCACCGTAACCTTCATAGGACGGGAAACCTCTCCCCATTCATTGGGCAAAGACAGGCAGCCTTCTGGTCCAATCTGATTTCCTTCTGTGGCAATAATTTCCGGATTGATCAGTTCAATAGGGCCTTCCCCCACATCCACAATACATATTTGTCGCAGCACACCTACTTGGGGTGCTGCCAGCCCTGCGCCGTTGGCATCGTAGAGCGTATCCTGCATATCGTCTAACAGCTGATGCAGCTTTCTGTCGAACTTTTCTACCGGGCGGCACTCTTTTTTCAGTATGTCATCCCCGAATAGCACAATGTTTCGAATTGCCATTTTTGTATACACGATCCTTTCAAAATAGGTTTATATAGCCAAACGGATAAAAATGTCCCCCAAATTTTTAACTTGCCAATCAGAGTATTCTGTTTGGATTTGGGTCCGCATATACCGTGATTGCCTGATAGTCTCGAATAGATGCAAAACTGGTAAGAAGTCGGGCAATCAGTTCCCGAAAGCGAGGCGTATTTTTGCATTTTATAATCAATTTGTAGCGGTATTTCCCACTTACCCGGGCCACAGTGGCCGGGGACGGCCGAAGCACGCGCAGGGGAAGCTCACGGTATTCCCTCTCTGCCAGAAAGCTCAATTCCTGCAAAAAGCGTTCTGCAGATTGACGTGCCAACCGGTCGTCTGTACCGACAAACCCGATTACCAGTATATCCACAAAAGGCGGATAAAGCAGGGCTCTTCGGTAGGCTAATTCGCGCTTTGCAAAGGAAAAATAGTCTTGCCTGGCTGCCAGATGAAGCACCGGATTCTCCGGCGCAAAGGTTTGAATAATGGCACGTCCAGGTAGGCTTCCTCGTCCTGCCCGCCCTACCACTTGAGTCAACAAATCAAATGTACGCTCATTGCTGCGGAAGTCGTCGCTGAAGAGAGATTGGTCGGCCGAAACAACTCCCACCAAAGTTACATTTTCAAAATCCAGCCCCTTCGCCACCATTTGCGTCCCTATCATGACGTCGTACGCACCTTTTGCAAACTCATCTAGCCGCCGCTCCAGGGAATATCTGGCAGACATGGAATCGGTATCCACACGTAAAATTCTGGCTTCTGGCAGCAGCTCCTGAAGCTGTTCTTCCGCCCTTTGGGTCCCTATTCCCCGAAAAGCAAGGCTCTCGCTTCCACAGGAAGGACATTTTTTGAGCAACGGTACAGAATATCCACAGTAATGACACATCAGCCGCCGGTTTGCGCTGTGGTATATGAGGGAAATACTACAGTTGGGGCAGCTTACCACCTCCTGGCAGGCACGGCAGCTGGCAAACGTATGGTATCCGCGCCGGTTCAGTAGCACGATAGACTGTTTTTTCTGCTGATAATTCTTGACCAAGGCATCACCCAGCACAGACCCAATGGCATGTTCTTCCCCCGGATAATAGTCCTGATTTAAATCAACCAAATCAACCTGTGGTATTTTTGCATGTCCGAATCGGTCGTCCAGCCGGTGGAACCGGAACTTACCGTCTTGAGCCATTCGATAGGTATCCAAAGATGGGGTGGCCGAACATAGCAGACAAAAAGCGTTCTCTTTTGCGCAGCGGTATCGTGCAACTTCTCGTGCGTCAAAACGAGGGCTGGCTTCCGATTTATAGGTGTGTTCCTGCTCTTCATCAATAACGACAAGCCCTAGCTTCTGAACCGGAGCAAAAACTGCCGAACGGGTACCCACAGCAATTTTTGCCTCGCCTCGGCGGACCCGTTTCCATTCATCCATGCGCTCGCCCAGAGAAAGCCCGCTGTGAAACACCGCGACCTGGTCTCCAAAGAGCTGCTGGAACTGCCGGAGAGTCTGCGCAGTCAGAGAGATCTCGGGGACCATCACAATTGCTCCCCGTCCCTCTTGCAGCACATATTCTATAAGCTTTAAGAATACAGAAGTTTTCCCGCTGCCGGTAACGCCGTATAATAGCCCGCAACGGCTGCCTTTTCCTGCGCCAATGTATTCTTTGATCAGCGCCTCCAGCACTTGTTGCTGAGACAGAGAGAGCGTCCACTTTCTATCTTCATTCGGCTGATACAAGCGCTCTGGCCGACGGTATACTTCATATTGAAAAATTTCCGCCGCGCCCTTATCTGCCAATGCTTTTACCACCGAGGCAGACGCACCGGTAAAGTAACAGAGTTCTTTCTCAGAAACCTCGCCCACATCGGTAAGCACCTGGTATACATCTTTCTGCCTGGCCGTCAGTTTTCCAGAAAAATCAACAATTGGGCGCACCATCTTGGATGTCGCGTCGCCTATTTTGCTCATCGCCAGATTCACTTTACAGACAACACCCTTTTTCAAAAGCGTTTGAAATTCTGGACATTCCTGCGAGATTCCGAATGAATCCACCAGCTTCTCAAAAGGGACCGCCTTTCCGGCCTTTCGCAGTGTTAAAATAATCCGCCAGGAAAGATCGTCATACTCCTCCCGGTCAAAATCGGTAAAGCCACCGCTTAATACATAGCTGTTTTTCAGGTGGAACTGCAGGCCAGCGGGAATCATCAGTTTAACTGCCTCGAACAGAGTACAGTAATACCGGTCTTTCATCCAGCACGCTAATTCCAAAAAGCTCTGATTCAGCATAGGCTCCTTATCCAGCAGAGAGGCAATTTCCTTCAGTCCGTTGCCGTCCTGGCCCCCCAGGGCAAAAACCACGCCTATCCGTTCTCGATTTCCTGCCCCAAATGGCACGGTGACTCTCATTCCGGGAAGAAGTTGCATCTGAAAACGCTCTGGCACCCGATAGGTAAATAGCTTGTCAAAATGATAAACGGTGCTTTCTACCGCGACCTGAGCCAAGGCTGTCATTCTTCCAGACTTTCTGGCTCGACAATGCGATAACGTTCCTGAACAAAGTCCTGAACGGCAATATCTACGGGCTTATCAGGTAATTTTGCCCCCTCGTTCTCGGCCTTTTCCGAAATCTGCCTGGCCCGTTTTGCCACGGCAATCACCAAGGAGTATTGATTCATATGGGGAGTCTTGATAATGTTTGCGGAGGGTTTCAGCATAAACAACACATACCTTTCCTTATTGTTCGATATTTTCAAATATTATAGCCCAAAACTTAGGGCGCTAACAGCTTTTCAATCAATTCTGCATTTCGTTCGGATTTCATTTTCTCACTGCGCAAAATCGCCCGCACATCTGCTACTGCGTCCTCCAGGCGATCGTTTACTACAATATAATCGTAATTTTTCCCATGTGGAATTTCTTTTCGGGCAGTTTCCAGTCGCTTCTGTATGGTTTCCTCGTCCTCAGTGCCCCGGCCCCTCAACCTTTTTTCCAATACTTCCATGCTGGGAGGGGCAATGAAGATTGAAACGCAATCTGGGGCAACACACTTGATCTGTGCTCCACCTTGAACTTCAATCTCTAAAACCACATCTAGACCATCTGCTCTCCATCGCTCTACCGGCCCCTTGGGCGTACCATAGCAGTTACCGACATATTCCGCATATTCCAGCATATTTCCATCGTCGACCATTTCCTGAAATTCTTCCCGGGTTACAAAATAGTAGTGTTTTCCATGCTCTTCTCCAGGCCTGGGCTTCCGGGTAGTAGCTGAAACTGACATACGCAAATTGGGGTCCTGCTGAAACAGCTCTTTCAAAATGGTTCCTTTGCCTCCCGCAGAGGGAGCGGAAACCACAAGTAGAAGCCCCTTACTCATTTTTATATTCCTCCCCGTCATCCTTGCCGTTAAAACGCCCGGCCACAGTTTCCGGCATAATGGCGGACAAAACCACGCTGCCGCTATCCATAATGATTACGGTTTTTGTCTTTCGGCCAAACGTAGCGTCAATCACCGCTCCTCGTTCTTTCGCCTCTTGTACCAAGCGTTTGATAGGCGCAGACTCGTTGCTTACAATCGCCACCACCTTTGCCGCAGAAACCATATTGCCAAAGCCAATATTCACCAATTTCAAGCTCGGCGCCTCCTGATGACAGAATTTCATTCTTACGCATACTGTTAGAATCTATTCGACATTTTGTACCTGTTCTCGAATTTTCTCAATTTCAGACTTGATCTCCACAACCAGATAAGCAATATCCGTATTCTGGGACTTAGAGCCAATGGTATTAGCCTCCCGGTTCATTTCCTGCACCAGAAAGTCAATCTTTCTGCCCACCGATTCGCTGGATTCCATCAATTTTTCCAACTGGGCAAAATGACTGCGGAGCCGAACCGTCTCCTCATCAATAGCCACTTTATCAGCAAATACCGCTACCTCGGTAAGCACCCTCTGCTCGTCAAAACGACTGTCTCCCAGCATCTCTTGGATTTTCGCCTGAAGCCGCTCACGATACGCTTTTACCGTATTCGGTGAAAGCTCTTCTACCTTATCCACCAAGGACAGAATATTGAGGGCTTTTTTCATAATATCCGTTTTTAGCCGTACACCTTCAGTCTCACGCATCTGTAAAAAAGAGTCTATCGCAGGTGCGGCAACATCCAACACTGCCTGCCATACGGCGTCTTCATCATCTGGAGCTTTGTGTATCGAGAACACGTCCTGATACCTGCTCAGCAGAGCTAAGGTGGGACCATCGGGTAAGCGATAGCGTTCCTGCAACTCGCTTAGCGCCTGATAGTATCCAGAAGCCAGAGAATGGTTAACCTGTACCTCTCCGCCGGCTTCTCCCAGATTTTCCACCTGGAGAAAAACATCCAGCTTTCCCCTGGAAACCCGCTGATGGAGATAAGCCTTCAGCTTATCTTCCAAGTAGAGGCAGCCTCTGGTAATACGGGAGTTCAGTTCAAAATACTTGTGGTTTACCGACTTTACTTCAAAGACGATATGCCTGTCTCCCACCGTACCTTCGCCCCGGCCATATCCCGTCATACTTCTTAACATTGCGGCTCCTCCTGTCTCCAAAAGCGAAAAATCCTTAACTAAGAAATTTTACCATTTCTCCGGCGTTCATGCAACCGCTTTTCCAAAGTTTTCATAGATTTTTAAGAAAAGCCCACGGCATATGGGAATTGCCGCAGGCCCTCGCTAATGAAATTCATATTTTACAATGGTACACATGGGGGTAAAAGCATGCTTTTCATCGCAGTCAAATCCTCTGACCTTAAAAAAGCCATAAAAATCCGGAAAAGCCGTTTCAATCTGGTTTGCGCCGAAGTTTTCGCCGTAGGAAGCGGCCGAACGCATCAGGGAGTCTAAAATAAAAACTTCTTCTCCCCGGGGCTTACGGGAAAAATCATATCCTTCCGCATAGATCTGTAAAATCCGCAGAATTTCTCCCTCCAATTCCAGGGCAGCCCAGCCTAAAAGTGCGCCCCGTTCACACATCGCCAAAACTCTGGCTTCAGGCCCCGCGTTTTCTATTTGAGCAAGGATTTCCTGCTCTTCAGCATAATTTTTCATCGGCAAAATTTCAATCATCCTTCCACCCTCCCTTTTGACGAAGTTCTGATAAAAAATTCACAAAATATTCCGGAAGTTCTTTGGTAAATTCCAAATATTTTCCTGTTCTGGGATGAAGAAATCCCAAAAGCCCCGCATGTAGGCATTGGCCGTGCAGCTTAGAAATTACCTTTTTAGGGCCATACATCGGATCTCCTGCTACCGGATGCCCCAGACTTGCCATGTGTACCCGGATTTGATGTGTACGGCCTGTCTCCAGGCGCAACCGCAAATACGTAAAACCAAGAAACCGCTCCTCTACGTAAAAATGGGTAACCGCCTTCCGCGCAGAAGCGGATCCCCAGCGCACAGCCATTTTCTTCCGTTCAACCGGATGCCTGCCAATGGGTGCTTCGACAGTCCCCTGATCCTCCTGGATTTTGCCGTAAACTACGGCCCGATATTCTCGAACCAGACTGTGGGCTTGGATCTGCGCCGCCAGGTCTCGATGCGCCATGTCATTTTTGGCAACCAAAAGCAGCCCGCTGGTGTCCTTGTCAATTCGATGCACAATGCCTGGACGCAATATGCCGTTAATTCCAGAAAGGCTTTCACCGCAGTGATCCAACAACGCATTGACTAACGTGCCGGTGTAGTTTCCCGGGGCAGGATGTACCACCATTCCTTTTGGCTTATTGACCACCAACAAATCAGCGTCTTCATAGAGAATGTCCAGAGGAATTTTTTCCGCAGCCACATCCAGGCTTTCTGGTTCTGGTATCCATACCCGGATCTCCTTGCCAAAAACAAGTTTTGTGCTTTTAGAAAGCGCCTTTCCCTCCAACGTTACCATTCCATTGGAAATTAAATTCTGTATGGCAGAGCGGCTCATGTCAGGCAGTTGGGCCGCAAGCCATTTATCTAGCCGCAAATCCGTATCTTGTGCCTGCAAAAAGATTTCCTGACCTGCCTCCTTGTCATTCAACATTTTGGAGCCGCCTTCTCTATCTGAGCTTTGGCATCTTTTTCACGTTTCATGCAGACAATATAATGGGCCACAAGGCATAGCGCGCCGACTGTCACACAGCAGTCTGCCACATTAAAAATATATCCAAAGAACATCACATGGATAAAGTCCACTACATATCCCAGGGTGATACGGTCAAGCAAGTTTCCAAGGCCTCCGGCTAACAAAAGCGCCGAGGAGATATAACTGAAAACACTGTGATGCTTGTATAGAAACAGCGCGGCAACAATTCCTAACGATACGATCAAGGTAAGCACCGCCACAAAGCCAATAATCCCGCCAAAAAGGCCAAAGGCTGCCGCGGGGTTTTCCAGATATGTGAATTCAAGCAGTCCGGGAATAATGGTTATTTGCATCCGGCCTGTTGCTTTAAGAATATCGAAAATATAGTCTTTTGAAAGCTGATCGAGAAAAATCAAAACAACCGCTGCCAATAAAACGGCAAACTTTTTTAAAAGAGGTTTCAAGGGCGTCTCCTTTCGGGCTATCTTCTTCGTTTGCGATCGTCAATTTCCACCCCATCGCCAAAGGGAAGATTGCTATAATGATTGCTTTTTTCCCTGCGTAATGCCTCTGGTATATTGCTGTGGGCATTTAAGTCAATTCCCACCGAGGACAGGTCGTTTTCCCCTAAATAGCTTTCTGGCGGCGCCGAAGGCTGAAGCTGCTCCTGGACATAGTTCACCCTGTCGTTCAGCGTGCGCCTGGCAGGCTCCTGATAACGTGGGTGATCTGTATGAGGCACGTTCCTGGAAACAGTTGGTCTGGCAGAGGCCTCTTGATATACTTCCGGTGGCGAGGCGCTGGCATTTCTCTCCCGAGTGCTTCCCGGCGCTGAAGCCTGATGTTGCTGGGGAGGTTCCGGCATACGGACGGAAGTAACCGGATCAGGCTCTGAAATGGTTTCCGATACAGGTTGGCGAACTGCCGGGGCAGGGGCAACAGGTTCCTGGGCCTGAACCTCTTGCACAGACTCCCCTTCCTCCACCAGCTCGGGTCTCACGTTCTGCACAGGAGGATCCGGTTCTCTTCCTGGCTCAGGCTTGGGGCTTGGAGCAGGCTTTGCAGAACGATCTTCCTTTTGACGGAATACTGGTATATGGTCAATACATTCCAAATGCTTTTTATACATTTCCAAAAGAGAGGAACGAAACGCTGTTACCTGTCGCTTGACCTCTTCCAATTCTGTTTTTTTCGCCTCGACCTGCTGGGCGTATTCTTTGGCAGCCTTGGCGGCGTCCTCCTCAGCGTGATACGTAATGCGCCGGGCCTCTTCGTTGGCTTCCAACAATTTCGCCTCGGCCTGCGCTCGGGAGTCCTGCAAAATCGCGTCTGATTTGGTTTGGGCCTCCTTGACCAAATCTTTGGACATTCGCTGAGCGCTTAAAATCGCCTCTTTGATTCCCTCTTCCTCCTGCCGGTAAGCCTCAACCTTCTGGGCCAATATAGAGAGCTTTCGCTGAGAGTCGGCATTTTTTGCGGCCAATTCTGAATTCAGCGCCGCCAGATCTGAAGCCTGCTTCATCGCGGCGTCCCTTTCTCCCAGCAACTCCTGAAAGGAGGCGGCAACCTGATCGATAAACCGGTCTACATCTTCTGGTTTATATCCGGAAAAACCCGCCTTTCCAAAACTTATCTCATTGATTTCCTTCACCGTCAGCATTCCGAAGTTCCTCCCCTATTGATATTTCCTACATTTCACCGTTAAGCGGCCCTTGCCCGTCAAAGGTCCGAATGAATCTATTCTAAACTTTCCATAGCCTCGTATAGAAATAATATCGTTCTCTCCTATGCGGCTGTTCACCAATACCGCTTCTTGATGATTCACCGATACCAATCCGGCGGTTATGATTGCGGCGGCCTTTTCCCGACTGGTCCGGCATAACAGCGCTGTCAAACAGTCCAGACGGCTGGAGGCGATAACCCCTTTGATCTCTTTATACTCTCGAATTTCCGGCAGGGGCTCCTCAAAACCTTGTGCAATTTTTACCCCCACATGGCCTATCTTTTGGAGATGGTCTTGAACATATTGGCTCATTTCTTCTCGAAGAAAGATTACACAACGTCCCTCGGCCACTAAAATATCCCCTACCACGTTCCTTTCAATGCCTAATCCCATCAAAGAGCCCAGAAAGTCCCTGTGGCCGAGACAGTACTCCCTGCGATAAATAAAAGACAGAGCCGCTAAAGGAAACTCCTCAGCGGAGGGCTCCATATAATCGGGAAAAAAGCCGGCTATCACCCGTTCCGCTCCTTCATACCCGCCCCAAAATAGACTCCGGGCCAGTTTCCGCTTAAGGAAATCTTGGCAAAAAGCAGCTTCGTTTTCATCCAGAAAGCCGAGAAAGCACGGCCTATGCTGAGACAGTCTCAGACAATCCTTCAGCTTGGCGGAAAGTAAATCCCTGCGATTATCCATGATTAAAAATACAGTCCGTTGTTTTCAAGCTCGTCCAGCACATCGTCGCCTGTCAGGTCCACCGTATAGGGTGTTATGATAAAGGTAGAGGTTGCAATACGTTTGATTTTCCCATTATTGGCATAGGCTACGCCGCTTAAAAAATCCACAATCCGCCGGGACACGTCTTTCTCCGTTTTTTCCAGATTCAGCACCACAGTATGCCGGCGTAACAATTCATCGGCAATGGAGCGCACCTCGTCTCCAAAAGATACCGGCTTGCACACCACAACCTGAAGCTGTGTCTTGGCATTGATATTTACCACTTTGCCTTGAGAAGTATTCCTCTCTCTTGGCGTATACGATGAAAAAGAGGAAAAGGATGTTGTCACATTCCGTCTGGTTTCCTCCCGGCCAGCGCTGTAATCCTCCTCGGGTTCCGCCTCTTCCTCATCCTGGTAATCTTCATACTCGTATTCATCATCTGGTGAGTTCCACATTTTTTGCAGCTTATCCATAAGCCCAGCCATTGATAACGCAACCTCCCTTAATGATAGGCCCTCGCTCCAAACAGCGATGAACCCACACGCACCATAGTCGCTCCATTCTCTATCGCCTCTGGAAAGTCCGAGGACATCCCCATCGAAAGACAAATCATATCTACATTATCCATGCTTTTCGCCTTTATGTCAACATAATATTGCCTCATAGCTGAAAAATAGCGGCAAAGAATTTTTTTATCACTACATATTGGGGGGATTGCCATTAATCCGTTTATATGAATCCCCCGCAAAAGCCGGATCTCATCAATGAACTCAGTTAATCCCTCCGGAACTACGCCACCCTTGCTTGCTTCTCTCCCGATGTTCACCTCTACCAGCACATTCATCACCCGGCCTTCCTTTTCGCATAGCCGGGAAATCTCCTTGGCAAGCCTTACGCTGTCCAGAGACTGGACACAGCTTACCTTGTCCACAATATACTTCACCTTATTGGTTTGCAATTGCCCGATCATTTGCAGGTCGCAATGCTCCTTGTCCAAAGCGCTGTATTTGTCCAACAACTCCTGCACCCGGTTTTCTCCCAAATGGGTCAGACCTTGCGAAACAGCGTAATTGATTATTTCTACCGGCACAGTTTTTGTAGCGGCCAGCAAGGTGATCTCTTCATGGCTTCTGCCGGACCGGTACGCCGCTTTGGCAATCCGCTCTTTAATCGCCTGATAATTTTCATCGAACTCTTGAAAGCGCTCATTGAATGATTTTTCCATCATATAGGTTCACTCCTCCCACCACTACTTTATCATATAGCTGCACGGTCCTATCCGTAACCAGATTTTTCTCTTCTCCATCGCTCAATTCCGTCTTACATACCGCATATCCATTTACATCCTTTTCGGTGAACACTTGTACAAATTTTAGCTGGCCACCAAAAACCACATATACGCCTTTTACATTTTCTCTCACTTTTGTGACCGAATTTCCGGTCTCATCTACTTCTGTATATTCTACATCACAGAAGCGTAAAGCTCTCTCGTTCACCAACACTCCGGAATACTTTTTCACATTGATCTGTACAGTTTCGTTGCGTACAGTGGCAATATCTGCATCCATGTAGGAGCATTCCAGTACAACCGCAGTTTTTCCGGTTTTTATGTCTCGATTTTTTGCCGCAACCTTGGCAGGGATTGTCTCCGTGCTGGCAAAGGGAATATCAAGGCTTACATCCTCCACTCCCTCAAACTTCATCATATCGTCCTCATCCAGCACACAGACCAGATACCATTTAAAATTGGAGCATATTTTTCCCACTGAGGACTGGGTCCCTGTTCCCTGCTGAAGAGCTAGCAGGTTTTCCACTTCTTCCGGAGTGATTCCCAGAATATCATCCACTCCTATCACATTTTCAAATCCATCGGTGGAGCCTACAAAATATCCCGAGCCAGGCGCCTCCACTCTATCTACTGCCTGAGCCGTGCCGGCAGTCAACTGCATTTTTTCCTCCTCCAGCTCTTCCACCCGCTGGGCATAATCTTCCGCGCTTTCTTCTCCAGAAATAACCTGCTTGCGGCTGAGCGAGGACAATAAGTCCTCCTTTGGCACGACTACACTGGTAAACTTATTCCTCTGCACGTTGACTAGAATGCGGCCAAGAGAGTCATAAATTTGATCGCCGGTAGACACAGAAGCAGAAACAAAATAATCTATTGGTTGAGCAAGAGGAGAGAGGCTTTGAATTTCCCGGTCGAGCCGGTCGGCTATATTTTGAGCTGCCGCGTCGCTTTCGGAGTGAAAGACATCTGCGATTACGCCGCCTTTTGAAACCCTGGCGCCGCTTGCCACCCGAAAGTTCAGCACACCTTGATAGCTTGGTGTAATCACGTCCTCTTCCCGAACCGCAAAGCCTTGAGCCTGCAGCGTATCAGAAACCTCCCCATATAAGGCAATTTCTGTAGTAACGGCTGAATTGCTCTGCCCATTCACTACATTAAAGCATACATAAATAAGGAGCAGCAGCGCGATTACAACTGAGGCCATTGTCCCGATTCTTTTCGAATCCAATAAAAAGCACCTCCCAACTTTGCCGTCTTTTATCTAAAAAAGAGGTATCGCCACAATTTATAGTACCCCTTCTTCTCTCAATATTTCGACCGCCATCTTTTTTGCCGCCTGAATGGAGTGCAGCTCATCCATATAGAGGTACCGTATCTGCGGTTCCCGGGCAAACCAGGTCAGCTGTCTTTTCGCATACCGGCGGCTCTCTTGTTTGATGCTTTCAACCGCCTCATTCAAAGAGATTTTCCCCCGAAAATAGGGGAACAGTTCCTTATACCCTATGGACTGCGCCGCAGTTGGCAGCTTCCTTGCGGTTTGGCAAAAGCGGAAAAAAGCTACCGCTTCTTCCAAAAGTCCTGCGGCCAACATCTCATCTACCCGCAAGTTAATCCGTTCATATAACTTTTGGCGGTCCCGAAACACCGGGCAGAGCATAACATATCTATAGACTGGTTCTGCTTTTTGGGAACGAGCTGCCTGCTGAGAGAAAGGCTCACCGGAGAGTATGGTATACTCCAAGGCCCGCAATACCCGCTTTGTATTATTGGGATGGATGATCTCTGCTGAAATTGGATCAAGTTCCGTCAAACGGCGGTGCATCTCGCCCGGACCCAATTCCTGAGCCTGGTGAAACAGTTGTTCCCGCAGCTCTTCACTTCGACATTCCTCTTTAAATGTAAATCCTCGCAGCAGGGACCGGGCGTAAAGCCCCGTTCCTCCCACCAGAATGGGCAGTTTCCCCTGGCTACAAATTTCCATTATAGCCTTGCCTGCCAAAGAAACATAGTCAGAAACGCTGAATTTTTCTTCCCAATCTAAAAAGCCGATCAGATGGTGAGGCACCTGATCCCGTTCTTGAGCGGTCGGCTGGGCAGTGCCAATTTCCAGGCCTCGATATATCTGCATGGAATCGCAGGAAATAATCTCACCATTCCACTCTTTCGCCAAAGCAATGGCTAACCCAGTTTTTCCCGTTGCCGTAGGGCCGGTTATAGCCACTACCGTTTGCTTCTCTGCCATTATGTTCTCCCAAACTGTTTTTCAATCTCCCGCCGTTTCAACAGGATATATACCGGCCGGCCATGAGGGCAGTACCGCACCTGAGGATTGCGTTCCAACTCGGCCGCGAGAGCGAGCAATTCTTTCCGGCTGGTATGGTCTCCGGCCTTCATTGCGGCACGGCAAGCCACACTATGGTAAACCCAGTCCATATGCTCGGTAGTAATCTCTGTCCGAAAACCAGCTAAGTATCCTGCAATCTCCATCATAGCCGCAGCGGCATCCTGGCCATCCAGCAACAGTGGGGCCGAACGAACCAACACGGTTCCCGTGCCAAAATCAGATACCTCAAACCCTGCCTCGCTTAATCTTGCTTCATTCGCTAGTACCGCAGAGTATTCGTCCTTATCCAAATGAACCGCTATCGGCTCTAACAATGTCTGCGCCTCACAACCGTTCTCATTGGCCTTCAGCCGTTCATAGAGCAGCCTTTCATGGGCGGCGTGCTTATCAATCAGCATCAATTCATCCTGGCTATATTCCACAATGATATAGGTTCCAAAAGCCTCTCCCAATATGCGGGAGGAAAAATCCGATGTCACTTTTGGCGAAAGCGGAGAATCTGATTCTGCCGCCGGCTGAGGAGGCTCCGTCTGTTTTTCTTCCGGTTCAGGCAAAGGCATTGGCACTGACCGAGGGATATGCTTCTGCGGTTCTTTTGGCGGGGAAACAGGCCGGGGCGTTTGGTCCAACAACGCCAAAATTGGATTGGGCTCCTCATAAAGGTTTCGCGCTACAGCCCCACTGTCCCGCAAAAGGGTATGCTTATGTCCCGCCGGTTCAACCGGAAAACGAATCTGTTCCTGCTTTTCCAGAACCGACGCATAAGGAGAGGCTGGAGGCCTCTTTAACTCCATTACTTTGGGTTTATCACCGGCCGTTAAGGCGGATCGCACTCCATGATATACCGCGTCAAAAATTGGTCTCTCATTAACAAACCGCACTTCCAGTTTTGCGGGGTGCACATTAACATCTACCGCCCCACAGGCCACCTGCAGGTGGAGCGCACAGGCCGGAAATTTGCCCACCATGATAGAACCCTTATAGGCCTCCTCCAAAGCGGCCATGGCGGTACGGCTACGGATAAAGCGTCCATTGATGAAAAAATTCTGCATACTTCGGTTGGGTCTGCTGCCAGACGGCGCACTGATAAAGCCGCTGACCTTTACATGCTCCAGATCGTATTCCACCGGAATCAATGTGGAGGAAAATTCCCGCCCGTATACAGCATAAATTGCGGAGGACAGCTTATTGTCTCCCGGCGTATGCAGCTGTTCCTTACCATCCCGGATAAGGCGAATGGAGATTTCTGGGTGGGACATAGCCAGCTTATCCAGAACTCCGGCTACAGAATTCCCTTCAGTAGAGTCCTTCTTCAGAAATTTCATTCTGGCGGGGGTATTAAAAAATAAATCTCGCACGACAATAGTTGTCCCTTGAGGGCAGCCTGCTTCCGAACACTCCGGTTCTGTCTCTCCTCCACAAGCATAACGCACGCCAGCAGCCTGACCTTCGGCCCGCGTGAAAAGCTCTACATGCGCTACTGCCGAGATCGACGCCAGAGCTTCGCCTCGAAAGCCCAAGGTCCCTATGGCGTTCAAGTCATCCTGCTTGGACACCTTGCTGGTGGCATGACGCAAAAAAGCTACCGGCACGTCCTCGGGAGCAATGCCACAGCCATTATCCGTTACCCGCATATAGGTAATGCCACCCCGGCGGATTTCTACCGTGATGACGCTGGCCCCCGCGTCTACGGAATTTTCTACCAGTTCCTTGATAACCGCCGACGGCCGTTCTACCACCTCGCCAGCCGCGATCAACTCCGCCACCTGTTTGTCCAATACCTGTATTTTAGGCATAGCATCCCTCTTTATTGGTAGAATTTCTTACATGCCAAAAATGTCACAATTTTTGTTTTGCTATAAATTCATCACAAAATTGATTCCATCTTACTTCGTAGTCTTGATGAGAAACGATTGACAGATCATATGGAGAAAAAATGCCTCGTTTTCTCGCTTCCTTGGCAAAAGCGGCGAGATAATCCCCTGCCGGAGCTGCAAAAGCAAGCACGGATTCGAATCCCATGTCCACTGCCGCCGCCAGCCGAGTATGCCCGTCCCCAGAAATATATCGTCCGTCCGCCCGCATAACAGGGATAACGATATCCTCCGGATTTTTGATGAAAGTGTGGATCGCCACCAGCTTCTCTTCATCCACATAGAACTGGGAGGGCTGTATGTCTTTTAGCTTTACAGGAAACAGCTCCACCGGCGGATACTCCCGGATCAATTCTCCCTGGGTATTGTAGAACTTATAGATATGCCCTGCATAAAAGCGGAAAGCTTCGATCACTGCAATGTAAAGTTCTGGCCTTGCCCCAGATACCCGGGCGGAATTTCCGCTGAGGATCTCCACCTCAAAGGGCGCGCCCTCTGCCAGAAAGGCGCCATGCTGGTCGAGCACTTTCTGGGAAAACCGAGAATCACGATAGCTGTTAACTCTCTGAATTTCCGGTTTCTTTTTTCCCATCTTACTCATTCCTTTACTGCACGCGTGGCCAAAAAGCAAGGAATATTGTGCTCGTGGAGTATACCCGCGCCGTTCGTATCCTCATAGAGATGCGTCATGCGGAAGCCTGCCTCCAGCTGGCCGCCAATCTGCTCCTCCATGGTGTGAGAAAACTGCACCCCGTCGTCCGCTTCCAGCATCTGCCCCATCAATCCCGGGTCTTTCGTGGGGTCAAAGGGAAAGGTGCAGAGCTCCTCCCGATTGTTTTCGTCCACAAAGAGGAAGTTGATTCCATTGTCCAGTCCGGAAAGCAGAATACCACCCGGCTTGAGCACCCGGTAGCACTCCTTGAAAATAGGCTTGACCTCTTGCACATAGCAGTTGGAGACGGGGTGGAAGATCAAATCGAATTCCCCGTCCTTAAAAGGCAAGGGCTTGGTCATATCCCCCCGGACAATGCGGATCTCATAGCCCTCCCGCTCTGATACCAGCCGTTCGCTCTCCAATTGGCGCTCTGAGTAGTCGAACACCGTGCAAACCGCGCCCAGAGCCGCAAAAATAGGCATCTGCTGCCCGCCACCGCTGGCAAGCCCCAGCACCCGCTTCCCCTTTAAATCGCCAAACCATTCATGTGGCACCGGCTTTGTGGGGCTCAAAAGCACGTTCCAACAGCCATTCCTGGCACTTTCATATTCTTCATGGGAAATGGGAATGCCCCACTCCCAGCCTTCTTCGATCCATCTGTCAATGGTGGCCGCGTTGATATCCTGATAATGATCCATAAAGAAGTCTCCTAATCTTTCAGCAAATTACACAGTTCAAAGAGGGTGTTCATGCACTGAATGGGGGTCAGCGCGTTTACATCCAGGGTCCGCAGTTTCTGGAGCACCTCCCCATCCGTGCCCTCTATGGTCAGCTGCACAGGCTCCTCCTGTAGGCGGAACGCCGCCCGACGGGAGACTTCCTCTCCGCCTGTGCTTTCCAGTTCGGCCAGCACCTGCTTTGCCCGCCGGATCACCTTATCCGGCACACCGGCCAGCTTGGCCACTTCGATCCCGAAGCTATCGTCTGCTCCACCCCGCACAATCCGACGCAAAAAGGTGATATCGTCTCCCCGCTTCTTCACCGCGATATTGAAGTTTCTAACTCCAGACAGGAGGCTTTCCATCTCCGTCAGCTCATGGTAATGGGTGGCAAAAAGAGTCTTTGCCCCCAACAGCTTGGGATCCTGTACATATTCCAGCACGGCCCGGGCAATGCTCATACCATCAAACGTGGAGGTGCCCCGGCCGATTTCATCAAAGATAATCAGGCTCTGAGAGGTAGCATTTCTTAGAATCTCCGCTACCTCGCTCATCTCAATCATAAAGGTGGACTGCCCCGCCGAAAGGTCGTCGGAGGCTCCCACCCGGGTGTAGATTCCGTCCACAATGCCGATTTCCGCCACCGCCGCAGGCACAAAACAGCCAATTTGGGCCATAATGGCGATGATGGCAATCTGACGCATATAGGTGGATTTCCCCGCCATATTGGGCCCAGTGATCACCGCCACGCGAGTATCGTTCATGTCCAGGTCCACATCGTTGGGCACAAAAGGCGACTCATGAAGCAGCGCTTCCACCACCGGATGGCGGCCATCCTTGAGATACAGCTTGCCGCTTACATTCACTACAGGCCGGGAATAGTCGTTTTTTATGGAAACCACAGCAAAGGACGCCAGCACATCCAACGATGCCACAGCCTTGGCGCTCTGCTGGATCCGATTCAACTCCTGGGCCACACTGCGGCGGATCTCCTCAAAGAGCTTACCCTCCAACTCAATAGACCGGTCGTGAGCGCCGAGAACCCGGTTTTCCAGCTCTTTCAGCTCCGGCGTAATATATCGTTCCCCGCCGGTGAGAGTCTGTTTGCGTATGTAATCCTGGGGTACTTGGTCTTTATAGGAATTGGTTACCTCTATATAGTAGCCGAATACCTTGTTAAACCCCACCTTCAGCTTGGGGATGCCGGTGCGCTCCCGCTCCCGGGCTTCCACAGAAGCGATCAGAGCCTGTCCGCCGCTCATATCGCTGCGGATTTCGTCCAGCTCTGGGCTATACCCCTTTTTGATCAGCTTACCCTCCCGGATTGTAAAAGGAGGATTCTCGTCAATCGCCCGGTCAATTCGCTGGGCCACATCCTCCAGGCTGTCAATCTGGAAATTCAGGTCTCCCAGCAGCGTGGACTGACAGCGTTCCAGAACCCGTTTCAGCCCAGGCAGTTTTTGCAGGGCGGCGCACAGCGCCCGCAATTCCCGCCCATTCGCGGAGCCATAAACAACACGGGTCATTATACGCTCCAAATCATGGATGCCGGTGAGCTGTTCCACCAGCTCGTCCAACAGGAGCTGATCCCCGACCAATTCCTCCACCGCGTTCAACCGCAATGTGATTTTAGCCGGACTCAAAAGGGGCCGTTCCAGCCAAGCGCGAATCAGCCGCTTGCCCATAGCGGTTTTTGTCCGGTCCAGGACCCAAAGCAACGAACCCTTGCGCTCTTTATTGCGCATGGTTTCAATCAGCTCCAAGTTCCGCATGGTGCTCAGATCTAGGGCCATATAGGCGGAGTCCGTCTCCAGCTCCACTTCTGTGATGCGCTCCAGCCCGGTGATTTGGGTACGGCTCAGATAATCCAGCAGAGCCCCCAGCGCCATTATGGTAAGAGGTTTGTCCTCTAGCCCCAACTCTGCCAGGGGTTTACCATTGAACTGCCTTTCCACAGCTGCCTTGGCAGGATTCAACGCGAAAATCTCTTCATCCAAACATTCCAAAGAACTTTGCAGCCGTTCCCGGATAAAATTTCCCACAGCCGTCAAATCTGTAAACTGCGGATTGATTAGAATTTCTCTGGGGGAATAGCGAGTCAGACGGTTTTCCAGTTCTCGAGTAAAGTCATGTCCCCCAGCCTCCATCTGCCCGGCATGGAGTTCTCCTGTGGAAACATCCGCGAAGCATAACCCCACCCCCGCCGGACAATAGTACATAGAACAGATATAGTTATTCCGGGCCTCGTCCAGCATACTGCCTTCCAACACGGTGCCGGGCGTGATTACCCGAACGATCTCTCGCTTTACCAAACCCTTGGCGGATTTTGGATCCTCCACCTGGTCACAGATTGTCACCCGGTATCCTTTTGCCAGGAGTTTCGTAATATACCCCTCGGCACTGTGGAAGGGGATACCGCACATGGGTGCGCGTTCTCCCTGGCCGCAATCTCTTCCAGTTAACGTTAAATCCAGCTCTTGGGAGACAGTTTTCGCATCGTTGAAGAACATCTCATAAAAGTCTCCCAACCGAAAAAACAGAATGGAATTGGGATGTTCCTTTTTCACTTCAAAATACTGCTTCATCATCGGGGAATAATCCGCCATGCTCCCAGCCCCTTATCTGTAAATTTTAAAACCTACCCGCGTGGAATTGGTATTCCTCGATGTGACTACCCGCTTTAGTGGCATCCGGCACAGCTGGAACAGTCGCCGCCGCAGGATGCCGCGTCGTAATCACAGGTTTCCGGATTATCTCCCTCTGCGCAAAGATTTAGAATTCCCGTCACCCTCTGGAAGAGCGCGTCGAACTCTGTCTTGGCCGCATCATATCGTTTCATATGCTCATTGGTCATAATTTTTCCATAGACCTCTCGGAACTCCTTGTTCAGACGCTGCATGGTTTCATCGTTCCGGTCAGGCTTAGCGGCTTCGTTGCTGATGGCCATCCGCTTAAGGTTGAACTCCCCAATGGCCTCCTGGAGCTCCTGGTCCTCATCGCTCTGCTGGCGGGCCAGCTGCATCTCCACATATCTGGGGTCTGCCTGGATCGCTTTACCTAATTCTCTCGTCAGCTCAATAATATCCATTATCATTTCCTCCACGAATTTTTTAGCGTACTGTAAACTAAAATGAAAGTTGAAGACCCGTCAGCCCTTCTGGTACAATGGTTTCACCACAAATCC
>NZ_RAZF01000091.1 GCF_003612555.1 Acutalibacter sp. 1XD8-33 | reverse complement strand
ATTGACGCTTCATGCTCTCACCCCCTCCCGCTCCGCCGGAAATCCCCTGCATTCGGGCAAGTTTTCCAATGTGGCACAAAGGCAACGGGAAGATCGCGGCTTTCCTCTTCCGGGTGGGCAACCCGCCCGACAATCACCGCGCCGTCGTCCGTCACGAAACGGTCGCGCCCGTCCCCCTCGATCAAGAATACGGGTTCAGGGTCAACGGGCATATTCTTTCCGGCTGTCGTCTTTATCCAGTCGATAGCACGCCCGCACCCGCGGCAAGCACTCATACAACGCACCCCCGTTCTGCATAGGCTTTCGCGCCGATCTCCAGCATTCCCCGAATAAAAATCAGGGTGTCGCGCTCCGCCTGTGCGTCGGCTTCCCACGCCTTGACCTCTTCCGGCTTCAACCTCCGGGCGGTCAGGTCAGACAGGCCGCACCAATAGTCGCTGGGGCTTATCCCGTATTCCCGGCAAAACTCCCGCTTTGCCTGATTGCCGGACGCGGCCCAAACGTGAAGCGTGCGCCCGCTCGAACTCTGTACCATGTAAAGAAATTTCGGCTTGTCCATCATTGCACCGCCTTTCCCGTCGCCGGATATGGCGACAAGCGTTGATAAATGCAAATCGCTTCATGACCGACGTTCGGATTTTCCGGCCTGAACAGAACAACATATTGACGGGCGGGCGCGGCCCGCCACAACTGTTCAGCGAACCCCAGCGCGTTTACATACGTTACCCGGCGGCTCCGCTCCAAGTAGGCCGCGGCGCGGGCTTCCTCGCTGTCGAAATCTTCAAAGAGGGTCGAACTCCCGGCGATTTCCAGCGTCACCCGTAGGGAAAGAGAATCGCCCGCCGGGTCTTGATCGTATTCCCTCCAAATGGGCCGCGGGTCATTCTCCCGGTTGCGCGTGATAAGCTGTCCCGCCATCCGTGTCCAGTCCGGGAATTTGACTTTCTTTTTCATGCGTCCCCCTCCTTTCTATCCGTCATAGCACCCGCAAGGCGCACCGCAAATACACCCGCCGGGAGATTCAGGGAAAAGATCGTCAAGGGTTATTTGCGCGGCTTCAAATTCTTTTTGTGCTATGATTTCTTCTATATAGCT
>NZ_RAZF01000090.1 GCF_003612555.1 Acutalibacter sp. 1XD8-33 | reverse complement strand
TCCGGTATGCGGATGATTTCCTGATAGGGGTTATCGGCAGTAAAGAGGACGCAGAACAGGTAAAACAAGAAGTAGGCTGTTTTATCTGGGAAAAACTTCATCTGGAAATGTCCGGAGAAAAGACGCTGATTACCCACGGACATGATTTTGCAAAGTTTCTGGGATACGAGGTCACAATCGCCAAAGGCGCATATAACAAAAAGACCAAAACGGGAGCTACCAGACGAGTAAACAACGGAAAAGTCCTGCTTTATGTTCCCCATGACAAATGGGTTAAACGCCTGCTCTCCTACAATGCCCTCAAAATTAAATACAACAAACAGAACGGAAACAAAGAGGTTTGGGAACCCGTCCGGCGTACCCGCCTGTTGCACTTGGACGACTTGGAAATCCTAAACCAGTACAACGCAGAAATCCGTGGATTGTACAACTACTACCGGCTCGCAAACAACGTGACCGTACTCAACAACTTCTACTATGTAATGAGATACAGTATGCTCAAAACTTTCGCCGGAAAGTATCGGACACGAATTAGCAGAATTATTCGCAAGTACCGCCAAGGGAAAGACTTTGTTGTGGAGTACCCGAAGAAAAATGGCAAAGTTGGTAAAGTGCTGTTCTACAACAACGGTTTTTGCCGGAATACCAAAGTGGAAAGCGGCAATCCCGATATAGTAGCAAGAGTAGTCGAGAACTATGGGCGCAACAGCTTGATGAAAAGATTGCAGGCGAATAAATGCGAGTGGTGCGGCGCAGAGAATGTACCGCTTGAGATACACCATGTACGAAAACTCAAAGATTTGAGTGGCAGGAAACAATGGGAAATCGCCATGATTGGGCGCAGGCGCAAGACAATGGCACTCTGCATTGACTGTCACGATAAGTTACACGCCGGGAAATTAGACTGACATCTGGAGAGCCGGATACATCGAGAGGTGTAAGTCCGGTTCGGAGGGGAGTTCTCGGAAACCTGCCATAGTGATATGGTAAGGCGTCGGGTTCTTACCCTACTGCTGACCAGCCTTGCGCCCATCCCCGTGGCGACCCTCTCCAACCGGGAGGTGGGCGGCATGGGCCAGAACTATCTCAAATCCCTGTT
>NZ_RAZF01000089.1 GCF_003612555.1 Acutalibacter sp. 1XD8-33 | reverse complement strand
TGCCGCTCCGGGTCCAAGCGGTGCGAGAGGTTGCATACCCGCCACCGACGTAATCATAGGGATCTTCCACGCGGACAACATTGGCTTCCTTGTCGAAACCGACGGTCCACTGGCTGCCAGCGCCGCCGTGCCAATGGGCGTCGGGAATATCCACATTGTAGGTCACAACGCCGTTCTCGTCCACAGTGGGAGCGCCAACGGCATTCTCGGTGATGAAGCCGGAGGCTCCGCCATGGGTGCAGGTCACGTCCAGATTCTTCAGGGCGTCCTCCTGCACGAACTTCACGGTGTAGTTCTGGCTGTGGCCATCACGGGCGGTAACGGTCAGACGGCCGTCGCCGTTCACGGTGGTGGGAGCGGTGTAGTCCAGGGTGGAGTATACGGAGTTGGTCTGGAATACACGGCGAGCCATCAGGTTCTGGGTGGCACGGTCGGGAGCGCCGGCAGGCTGGTTGCCCTGGCCGTAGATGCCGTTGTCGGCGAATACCACGCCATCAGCCTGGCCGAAGTGCTGGCCATAGGTAACACCGCCAACGGTGAGGTTGGTGGTGTCATCGCCGAAGCCCGCGTTGGCAAAGGTCATGCCCAGAGGCAGGGTGATGGTGATAACCCGGTTCTCGTCATCCTTTACATAGCTGATGCCGGAGAACTTGTAGTCCCGATTGCCGGACCGGAACTCCTGGTTGGGATACACGGCCTTGATCAGCGTGTCGTCGTTGGGCACGGTGATCTCGGTCTTGATCCGCAGGGGCCAGGAAGCGACCTCGTCGCCGGTGGTGTTGTCGGTCAGGCCGAAGGTGACCTCATAGGTGTCGGTGGTTCCCTCTACGAGGTTACCCTCTACCTCAAGGTCCAGGCGCTGGAAGGGCGGATTGATCGTCGCTCCTCCCTTCACCTTCAGGAAAGGAGTGTACCCTTCCTGGGATACCCACGAGATGGACACGACTGTCGCGTCCTGCACGGTGACGGTATACGCCTCGTCCGCGCTCGTGGGGGTTGTTGCGGTGCGGTTGTTCACCGTCAGGGTGGGGGCCTTCGGGCCGGTTGGCGCCGGGTCCTCATCCGCAGCCGCAGCACTGAGCGGAATCATTGCGACGACCATCAGAATGGCCAGAAGCGCCGCAAGTGA
>NZ_RAZF01000088.1 GCF_003612555.1 Acutalibacter sp. 1XD8-33 | reverse complement strand
GGCACTGTAAAGCAAAAATGAAAAGAAAGGACCCGAAAATCAGCGAAAAACTCTACGCAACGAGGAAAAGCTCACGTTTACGCGTTTTTGAAAGTGCAAGGCCGGCGCACTGAGCCGGAGTAAGGCCGTTCAGTGCGGAATGAGGGCGGACAAAGTTATAGAAAAAGATGAACATGGAAATGAGGTTGTTGGCGCAAGCAAAGGAAGAAAACCCCTGCTTGGCCTTGTACCAGGCCTTGAACTGCTTGTTAAAGCACTCGATGAGGTTGTTGGTGACATCATCGCGGAAGCTTTCCACGGCGGATGTGCCGCCCCCCATACAGGGTCTTGACGGGCATCCTGTAGGCCGGGTAGCGGTCGCTGACAATGGCCTGTGGCGTTCCTAAAGGCTTGGCAGCGTTCAGCACAGTAAAAGCCTGAGGGCTGTCCCGGTGGCGGTCCAGGTGGAAGCCCAGGACAAAGCGTGTCTCGCTGTCCAGGATGAGCCAGAGGTAATATTTCTCGCCACGAATTTTGATGACAGTTTCATCGGCGTGCCACTCATCCGAGTTGAAATTCAGGGCTGGAATGAGCTGTAAGGCGATGTTCTGGAACATGGGCGCGAACTTGGTGCACCAATTGCTGATGGTAGTGTGGGAGACCTTGACATCCATCACGGTACGCAAAATCAACGCGATGTTGCGGAATGAGTTCTTGCCCAGGTAGAACATGCTCAGAGCCGTGAGGATCACATGGACAGGATAGCGCATCCGCTTGAAGTCTGCCTTTCCAAACAGCTTGGACATGGATGGGGCTGAGATGGCCGTAGGCTTTGGCACGAAGAAAGAGTGGCTGCACTTTTTGTCACAGCAGCGGTAGTTGCTGTAATGCTCCTTATCGTGATGCAGGAAAGCAGCTTTGCCGCAAACCGGACATGAGGGGTAATTTTTCGTTCTAGGCCGCCCGATCTCCCGCCTCGCTTCCGGCGCCCACTGATGCCGGCATTTCTTGCACTGGTACTTTTGATGTCCGTGGGCGTCTTTTCCATAGCGATAAATATCTGTTTTGTTGTTGCATTTCGGGCACCTTATTTGGTATAATTTTTCCATGAAGACTCGTCTCCTTTCGGGAGGTACTTGGATTTGTGGTGAAACCATTGTACCAGAAGGGCTGACGGGTCTTCAACTTTCATTTTAGTTTACAGTACGC
>NZ_RAZF01000087.1 GCF_003612555.1 Acutalibacter sp. 1XD8-33 | reverse complement strand
TTCTTGTTTTACCTGTTCTGCGTCCTCTTTACTGCCGATAACCCCTATCAGGAAATCATCCGCATACCGGACATAGCAAATCCTCTTATAGCTGTCGTCCATCTGGTCACTGTACGGCATGGATTTCAGACTGCGCCGCAATTCCCGGATTTCCGCAATTAAGCCCTCTTTTTCTTTCTCGCTCATTTTAGAGAGATTTCTTTTAAGCCGTTGCTCTTTTCCCCGGCAAACATCCAACTTCTTCTTGAACGCCGGATTGATTTTACGGCGGTTTCCGCAGTTGAACTTCTCTGCGTATTCTGCTATATAGTTGTCCAGTTCGTTCATATAGATATTTGCAAGGATGGGGCTGATGATAGAGCCTTGGGGAGTGCCGGAGTAGGTATTGTGATAATTCCAGTCCTCCATATATCCGGCTTTCAGAAACTTCCATAGCAGACCAATGAAATGTTCGTCTGCAATCCGCTTCCGCAGAATGTCAATCAGCACATGATGGTCTACATTGTCAAAACAGCCCTTTATATCCCCCTCAACGAACCACTTTGTCCCCGTAAAATATTTCTGCACATATTTGAGTGCCGTATGGCAGCTTTTGTTTATGCGGAAACCGTGGGAGTAGTCGCTGAAAGTTGGCTCATAGATGCTCTCTAAGATGAGCCGCACCACCTCCTGTATCAGTTTGTCGTCAAATGACGGTATTCCCAGAGGGCGCATTTTCCCATTGGATTTCGGGATATACGTTCTCCTCGCCGGGTTGGGCTGGTAGCTGAAATCACGCATTTTTTCAATGAGGGCGTTTATCCTTGCCATTCCCATACCGTCAATGGTTTTGCCGTCTGTTCCGGCTGTCATGTTGCCTGGTTTCGCCTGTATCCGCTGGTATGCCAGCAGATAGAATTGTGGATTGTATAGATTGCGGTATAACCGCTCGTACTTGTAACTCTTGTTACACGCCTTGGATTTTAGGCTTTCCAACACATTTTCAGGACTTCTCATAATGCCTCACGCACCTTTCCTTTTTTATGAATTGGTTGACATCCTACCTCCCTTCGCCATGTAGACGGCTTTCCCGCCCTCGGACTACTACGGAGGCTCCGTTGCCATGCCGGATATTCAGCGTCATCTTTCTTGGGTTTTTACCCCTTGAAATTTTTCACCTTGCGGCATTACGCATAGCCGGATAATCCCGG
>NZ_RAZF01000086.1 GCF_003612555.1 Acutalibacter sp. 1XD8-33 | reverse complement strand
CCTCGATCTCGTTCTCACAGCAGAACAGGTGGGATATTTCATGGAGGAAAACACGGTGCAGCTCCGGCAGGCGGAAGCCGGTGTCTGCGCGTATCATCACGCCGTACTGCCCCCTGTCCACAAAAGCCTGTGCCGCAAAGGACTGAAAGTAGCCCTCCACCTTGTAGTCCTCGTCCAGGTTCTTCGGAAAATGCTCCCGGCAGAACCGCTCATAGACCTCCAGCCCGTTGTCCGGGGTGAAGAACGCAAGGACGGTGTTGTCCCTTGTGATGCCGGAGTCAAGGGCTTCGTTGAAGAAGTCCAGGGCGTCATAAAAGATGTCCCTCAGTTCCTGCTCCGTGTAGCGGCCCATATCCGCACCTCCTACTCCAGTTCTTCCCAGGGTTCCAGCCCCATCTCCTCCCAGGTGACACCATAAGGGGCGCCCCCGGAGGTGTACCCGGCGATATAAAAGAAGCGGTCATCCTGCTCCGGCAAGCTCTGCTGCTCCTGTACCGCCAGCCTCGCCTTTTTCCGGGCGGCCCGCTTGATCGCCAGCTTCTCCGCCTCGGTTTTCTTCACCTTGGGCTTCGGCGGCTCCGGGAGGCCGTTCTTTTCGATACGCTCCGCAAATCAGGACTGTTTTTTTCAGGAAAACATCATGGATGGTCTCATGGGACAGGCCCAGCCCACGGCCCTGTATCCTGGTGAAAGCCGTCTTTGCCAGCTTTTCCAGGTCGGCATCGGCGGGCATCTGCCCATGCTCCTTGTAATGGGTGTAGACCACGCCGAACATGACCTCGGACAATTTTTGCTTCTGTTTTGCTTTCAGGGCTTTCCAATCCTTCATGTCCTTCCAGTCATTTGCACCCATCCGATCACCTCCCGGCATCGCCGCCCCCATTGTAACATGGGCAGAGTGGATTTTCCATAGGTGTTTTGAGCGCAGATCAGACTATCCAGCGGAGACCATTGCCGCTTCTGCCTTGCGTTCCTCCTCGGCAAAGCGCGCCTCCAGCCGCGCTACCGTCCAGTCCTTTCTGAACTGACCCAGCGGTCCGGGACCAAACTGGGCAATAGCCCTTTCGTCCAGCTCCATCAGTCTCGCCCACAGCTCCGGGTGGTGACGGCGCAGCTTCCGCAGTTCCCCTATCCTCTGGAATGGACAGCACCAGCAGGAGGCGCGGTTGTAAATTTTATAAAGGCCGCCAAAATCAAAGCCCCGGTCATAGCTGTCAACGCCAATTTGAAATTGTAAGAAAACGCCGAAGAAATTTTGTAGTTTTTCGGCGGGGGGGGGTAACAAAACTAAGCGTTTCCTTGCTCAAAAAGAGTGTTCACGATTTGCTGTTTCTGGCGCATG
>NZ_RAZF01000085.1 GCF_003612555.1 Acutalibacter sp. 1XD8-33 | reverse complement strand
CCTATCAGGTCAGCGATGAGGAGGGGGATCCGGTCACCGTCACGGAGCTGCTGGACGGCGCGCAGCTTCGCAGCTTCCAGGCGGTCCTGGAGGGGGGAAACAGCTTCGCCGTAGCCGGGGAGGACTTCCTCAAGCTCCAGAACGGCCCCCATACCATGCAGATCTCCGCCACGGATGGCATGGGGGAGTCTCTCCACGAGCTCAGCTTCACGAAAGAGATAACATCGGCCTTCGTCACAATCCCGGAACCCATGGAGGCCGGGGAGAGGATCACCCTCTGCGCCCTCTCGGTGAAGGGGGAGATCCCCGAGGACGCCGCGTTTACCGTGGAGGTCACCAACAACGGCAGGGACGAAAACCCGGTCTGGGAGGACTGCACCGCAGAGGTGAAAAGCGGGCTCAACTATGTTTTTGAGAACGAAACCGCCCAGAATGGCTTCGCGTTCAGCTTCCGGATCAACGCCGCCCGAGGGGACAGCGGCCAGGGCGGGTACATCACATCTGTACAAGGAGGGTTTCAGTAATGGGATTGAACCGGTTTCAGAAGGATTCCGAAGGAAGCAGGCCCAAAACCCGCACGGAACTGGAGGCGGAGAACAGGGCTTTGCAGGCAAAGGTGACGGCTCTGGAGGCTCAGCTGGAGGACACCCAGCTGGCCCTCTGCGACGTGTACGAGGCCATGCTGGGAGGTGAGGGATAATGGCGGCGGTCTACGCGAACCTGATCCGCAAGGGCAGAAAGACGCTGGCGGAAGTCCCGGCGAAACTCCGGGCGGAGGTGGAGGCGCTGTTGGAGGCCGGAAATGAGTAGGTTTCGGGCATGGCTTCTGAGGATTCTGCTGAGAAAGGAGGTGCAAGACATGGCAGTTGTGTACGCAACCCTTATCATCAAGGGAAAGAAAACCCTGGAGCAGGTCCCGGCTCTCATCCGGGAGCAGGTCCGGGAGATCCTCGCTGACTGCGAGGTGGATGCCTGACAAGGATTGACAAAGCTCTACATTCTGGTATAATAAAAACGCCCCCATTTTTGGAGGCGGAGGACGTTGTTGCATACGAGTTGGAGATCCCAACTCGGGCGGTTAGCCCATCCCCATTCTCAAAGGAAAGGGGGTGGTACACTTTCTCAACTTTTATAGTAAATGCACTTGAAAATCGGTAAATGCCGATTTTCAAGCTAGGCGGCTACACCGCCGGGTTCAAAAGAGGGATTCTACCTCTTTTGAACTGCATTAACTATTAAGGAGGGAGGTGGCGCTGATGGGAAAAGAACGCGGGATGAAAGTCCTGCGTTTCGTGCTGTGTTTGCTTCTGGCGGCTTTGCTGCTGGCCTACATAGCACCCGTAAAAGCGTGTTAGCCGC
>NZ_RAZF01000084.1 GCF_003612555.1 Acutalibacter sp. 1XD8-33 | reverse complement strand
GTACAGAATGTCAGTGTTAATGCCAGCGCCCGGCTTGGTGCCGTTCTCGGCATAGGAGAAGTTCTTCTCATACCACCAGGAGCCCAGAGTGGTCACGCCATTCTCAAGCTCGGTGTAGTTGTTCAGGTAAGTGTTGTCACCGAAGGAGGCAAGAGCGGCCACGGGCCAGTTGGCGGCGTTGTAGCCAATGCCATTGCCCCAGTTGCTTCCGCCAACCTTCGCGGTGGTCTTGCCATTCAGGCCGGACACGCCGGGGGTAACCACAGCGCCCTCGGGCATATCCATCACCAGGTAGTAGTTAGCCAGGTTCGTGTTCAGGAAGGTCGTGGCGGCTGCGCCGGTGATAAAGGAGACATTATTAGCCAGCTCTACAGCGGGAGTAAACCAAGCGGTGCTGTTGAGGTCAGGAGTCTTAGCAGCGGCGTTGTAGGCCATATCGGCGCCAAGATCCTTAGCGGTGCTCTCCCAGTTGGCAACGTCAGCGCCAACCCAATCGGCATCAGTACCCACATTCGCACCAACCGTAAAGGTAACGGTAGCAGCAGTCACATCAGTGGTGCCATCGGCGTCCTTAAATGTCAGAGCAACAGGGGCGGCAGGAGAGGTAGCCGCGTCAAGCGCGCCGGAAGCAACCTCAATGGGGTTGGTCTTGGGTGTGGTGCCATCGGCTTCCATGGCGTTAGCCTTAACGCCACCGTCATTGATCTGAGCCAGAATCTTCATAGCCCCGTTGTCATGGACGAACTGAAGCTGAACGGTAATTGCGCCAGTGGCAGTGTAGCCATCCAGATAAGCCTCAACCTTCTTGGCAATATCAGCCTTGAACTTGGTCAGGTCGTCAGCTGTGGCAGTCCAAGCAAAGGCAGCGGTGATCTCATCGGCAGCGGTGTGCGTAGGATCATCATCAATCACATTGGCCAGAGTGATGGTGGGATCTACGCCGGGCCAAGTGATGCTGGCAGGAGTGCCGTGGGTAAAGGTTGTGGTCAGGACAGTCGTGCCGTCAATGTCGAAGTCCATCGTATTGGTTGTGGTACCAGGAGTGACGCTGGAAAGTACCACGGTCTGGGGATTGCCAGCCTCATCATTGAAAGCAGCCTTCAGCTCTACTTCAGTAGCGTTAGTCTCCAGGCTGAGAGTGATGGTAGTGCCATCAGCAATGGTGTAACTGCCATCCTCGGCTTCGGCAGCCAACTTCGCGGCAATGGCCTCTTTGGCAGCAGCGATCTCCTCAGGAGTATCTCCCAGGGACAGAGCCATATCCACAGCACCGCTGTTAACGGTCAGGTCGGTGGCAGGTGTCCAGTCGATGGTATCGGTGCCGGCAGGAGTACCGCCGTTGGTCCACAGAGCGCTGTCCAGCTGGAAGTTGAACTGCTTCTGGGTCTGGTTATAGGTGGACAGGAT
>NZ_RAZF01000083.1 GCF_003612555.1 Acutalibacter sp. 1XD8-33 | reverse complement strand
CTTTCGATTCTGTCAGGGTCGGCAATCGTGACCGAACGCCCGGTTCTGTCCATTAGTTCAGCTTGCAGGAATGCCCGCGGCTTGTCGGGGTCCCTGCGCCGAATCAGGGCGGAAATGCGCTGATATGTAATGCCCCCATGAATGACCGGGCTTTGTTCATCGAACGCCGCTTTCAGTTCGTCACGTGTCACGGCCCGCACCCACCTTTCTGGAAATTTCATAATCCGTCCCATAGCGGCGGCGTTTGCACCGCCAGCACGTGATTTTCTGATTCCTGCCGCCCACGCGCTTTATGTTGTGCTTTCCGGCCTTTTGCAGTTCAAGAAAGCAAGGCAAGCAGAATTGACGCTTCATGCTCTCACCCCCTCCCGCTCCGCCGGAAATCCCCTGCATTCGGGCAAGTTTTCCAATGCGGCACAAAGGCGACGGGAAGATCGCGGCTTTCCTCTTCCGGGCGGGCAACCCGCCCCACAATCACCGCGCCGCCGTCCGTAACGAAACGGTCGCGCCCGTCCCCCTCGATCACGAATACGGGTTCAGGGTCAACGGGCATATTCTTTCCGGCGGTCGTCTTTATCCAGTCGATAGCACGCCCGCACCCGCGGCAAACGCTCATACAACGCACCCCCGTTCCGCATGGGATTTCGCGCCGATCTCCAGCATTCCCTGAATAAAAATCAGGGTGTCGCGGTTCGCTTCCGCCTGTTCCTCCCATGCTTTGACCTCTTCCGGCTTCAACCGCCGGGCGGTCAGGGCAGACAGGCCGCACCAATAGTCGCTGGGGCTTATCCCGTATTCCCGGCAAAATTCCCGCTTTGCCTGATTGCTGGACGCGGCCCCAACGTGAAGCGTGCGCCCGCTCGAACTCTGCACGATGTAAAGAAATTTCGGCTTGTCCATCATTGCACCGCCTTTCCCGTCGCCGGATATGGCGACAAGCGTTGATAAATGCAAATCGCTTCATGACCGACGTTCGGATTTTCCGGCCTGAACAGAACAACATATTGACGGGCGGGCGCGGCCCGCCACAACTGTTCAGCGAACCCCAGCGCGTTTACATACGTTACCCGGCGGCTCCGCTCCAAGTAGGCCGCGGCGCGGGCTTCCTCGCTGTCGAAATCTTCAAAGAGGGTCGAACCCCCGGCGATTTCCAGCGTCACCCGTAGGGAAAGAGAATCGCCCGCCGGATCGTGATCGTATTCCCTCCAAATGGGCCGCGGGTCATTCTCCCGGTTGCGCGTGATAAGCTGTCCCACCATCCGCGTCCAGTCCGGGAATTTGACTTTCTTTTTCATGCGTCCCGCTCCTTTCTATCCGTCATAGCACCCGCAAGGCGCACCGCAAATACACCCGCCGGGAGATTCGGGGAAAAGATCGTCAAGGGTTATTTGCGCGGCTTCAAATTCTTTTTGTGCTATGATTTCTTCTATATAGCT
>NZ_RAZF01000082.1 GCF_003612555.1 Acutalibacter sp. 1XD8-33 | reverse complement strand
GTACAGAATGTCAGTGTTAATGCCAGCGCCCGGCTTGGTGCCGTTCTCGGCATAGGAGAAGTTCTTCTCATTCCACCAGGAGCCCAGAGTGGTCACGCCATTCTCAAGCTCGGTGTAGTTGTTCAGGTAAATGTTGTCAACGAAGGAGGGAGGATTAGCGGCCACGGGCCAGTTGGCGGCGTTGTAGCCAATGCCGTTGCCCCAGTTGCTTCCGCCAACCTTATCGGTGGTCTTGCCGTTCAGGCCGGACACGCCGGGAGTTACCACAGCGCCCTCGGGCATATCCATCACCAGGTAGTAGCCAGCCAGGTTCGTGTTCAGGAAGTCGGGGTCTTTATGAGTAAGAGTGAACACCACATTGGTCGCAACAGGTACGGATTCACCGTTCAGCATGGCGGTCGTAGCATCTACATTGCCAGCATCCTCAGCGGGAGTGAAGGCCATGGGGGTATCGATATCGATGGCAGCCACATTCTCCCAAGTATCAAGGCCTGTGATAATAGCGGTAGCAGAGGCATTAGCCTCCGTAGTGATAACCAGGTTTGCAATAGCCACGGCCTCTGTAGGATCTGTCGTGTCCGCTCCTACAGGGAAGTACTTCAAAGGTACATCGTTAGCGCCAGGAATCACAGCAATATCAGCCGCAACGGGATAACCAGCTTCCGCCAGCGTAACGACTGTTTCGGTTCCGGCTCCTGCGCCATCAGGATCAAGGTCGCCGCCATTATCCAACACCTTGGCAACGATCTGCAGTTTATCGTTAGTGGTATCATTTACCAGCTGCAGTTGTACTGTAATCGGTCCATTGACAGTAGTGCCAGCCGTTTCCGCAGCGGCCACAGCATCGCCGACTTTCTTCATGGCAAGCGCCTTGAAGGTAGCCAGCTGGGCATCTACCCAAGTGAGCTCAGCAGAAGCAGCGTCTGTGCCGGCTTGACCAGTTACAATATCGTCCAGAGTAACATTAGCAGGAGCTTCCAGAACGGGAGCATCCGGATTTGCGGTATTCTCCGGCCAAGCCAGGGTAGCGGCTTTCGCGCCCTTGGCAAAGGTAGCGGTAGCAACAGTATCAGTGTCAACCTTGAACACCAGTTTGGCGGGCGTACCCGGCTCAACAGTGCCATCAGCAATCGGCAGGTTAATGTTAGCGCCGCTTGCAGCTTTTGCCATCACACGCAGTTTCACCTGAGTGCCGTTGCCTCTCATAACGATCTGAATCGGCTGGGCGGGATCAATCTTATCTGTAGTTCCAACCTTGGTCAGAATAGCATTCTCAAGAATATCCTCAGCACCAGCTTCCCAAACAATGCTCATGGTCTTGTCGGTATCTACGGTGCCAAAGCCAGTAGCCTTGGGAGTAAAGGTCAGGGTGTCGGGATATGTGGTGCCCACTCCGTTGGTCCACAGAGCGCTGTCCAGCTGGAAGTTGAACTGCTTCTGGGTCTGGTTATAGGTGGACAGGAT
>NZ_RAZF01000007.1 GCF_003612555.1 Acutalibacter sp. 1XD8-33 | reverse complement strand
ATTCGGTTAGCTCGTCAAACAACATGAAATGTTCACGACGAGCAAAGCGAGGAGTGGGTAAAAGTTTTTGATCAAACTTTTTTCAAAAAGTTTGTGGGGTTTGGGGCGAAGCCCCAAGGTCTTAAAAAGGAGGTCCCGCCATGTGGAAATTTCTGAAAAAGCATATCCTCTGGTTTGTGGACCGGGTCAACCGGGACCGGCTGGACTCCGCCTCGGCCCACGGGGCCTTCTTCCTCATCACCTCCTTTCTGCCCTTTGTGGCGTTTCTGCTCACTTTGATGCAGCGCATCCACTTTTCCTCCGGAGTTACCATGATAGAGGCCGCTCTGGAGCTGCTTCCCGCCGCTTTTTCTACCGCGCTCAGAGAGATCATCCCCAGCCCCATTGAGGCCTCCGGTGTGCTGCCTGTGGCCGTCATTATGTCTATCTGGTCTTCCTCCATGGGCATGGTGGCCATCATCAAGGGCCTGGACCATATCTACGAGGTGGAAACCCCCCGCAACTACATTATGCTGCGGGCCATGGCCGTAGTCTATGTGATCATGCTGGCCGTGGTGCTCATCGCCGCGGCACTGCTGCTGGTGTTCGGCTCCACCATCTACTATTTTCTGCTGGACCGCTGGCCCCTGGCCGCCGCGCTTCTGATAAAGTTTAAATCTCTGGTAGGCTTTGTGTTGTTGTTTTTCTTCTTTACGCTGCTGTACACCTTTGTACCTAGGCGAAAGGTGCGCTTCCGGCACAATCTGGCCGGGGCGGCCTTTGGAGCCGGGGGCTGGGTGCTGTTTTCCTTTTTCTTCTCCATTTTTGTGGAAAATTTCTCGAATTTTTCCATCTATGGCAGTCTGGCCACCTTGGTGATCCTGATGTTCTGGCTGTTCTTCTGCATGTACATCCTCTTTCTGGGCGGCGAGGTGAGCATGTGGTTGGAACGCGGCGGTGTTGGCGCGGATTGGAAAGCTCTGCTGAATCGGCGGGGCCGGAAAGGAAGAAAGCCGCCCTCCGGCAAAACGGCTTCTACGGTTGAGAAAAGCCGGAAGCCATAAAAGCGCGAGGCAGGAATAACGGCTTCCCGGTCTGCGGCTTTGAAAGGTCCGGAAATTTTAATCATAGGAAGGACTGCATATGGAGCTTTGGGATGTTTATGACAGGGAAGGAAATCCGGTGGGCCGCGTCCACAACCGGGCGGATCCTATGGCCCCAGGAGACTACCATCTGGCGGTGACCATCGTGATTGTAAATTCAGCTGGCGAGGTGCTGTGCACTCTGCGGAGCATGGAGAAAAGCGTCTATCCGGGCGTGTGGGAAAACCCCGGCGGAGGCGTGCTGTCCGGGGAGACAAGCCTGCAAGGGGCTCTGCGGGAACTGCGGGAGGAGACGGGCGTTGCCGCCGCGCCGGAGGATCTTTGCTTCCTCTGCCGGCGAACCGTGACGGAGCCCGGGGGCGGCGGCTTTCTCATGGACGTCTATGGGCTGAAGCGGAATCTCGCCATAGAGGAGCTAGCCCTGCAACCCGGCGAGGTAGATGCCGCAAAATGGTTTCCCTTAGACGAATGGGAGCGAAAGGCCAGGACCAGAGAGATCCTGGCTGGAGCCTATAGCGATGATTTTTTTGCGGCCGTGCGGGCTTTGGCGAAAGCCCCCTGACCCGGAACCGCTGGATGTCTATGGCGCATAGGGTAACCGTACTGGGAGGCTCCACCGGC
This sequence comes from Acutalibacter sp. 1XD8-33, assembly GCF_003612555.1. Lineage (GTDB taxonomy): Bacteria > Bacillota > Clostridia > Oscillospirales > Acutalibacteraceae > Acutalibacter. The sequence goes on along the minus strand of NZ_RAZF01000007.1, from coordinate 161,400 downwards.
GGGGCACGGATCTGCGGCCAAGCGAAACGGCAGATGCCCGCTGGGTTCCCCAGACGAGTGGAAAAAGTGTCCGGGCCAAGGAAATATGGGCCGGAGACGGTACGGAGAGTTCTTTGGCAAGGTGCGCGCTGACCGCGCCAAACTAGAGGGAGGTTTTTCATATGCCGGTAAGGGTTGGAATGATTAGTCTGGGCTGCGCCAAAAACCAGGTGGACGGCGAACTGCTGATGGCGAAGCTGAAAGCGGCTGGGTTTGAGTTGGTGGACGATGTTGCAATGGCGGATGTCGCCATTGTAAACACCTGCGGATTTATTGCCAGCGCGAAGAAAGAGTCCATCGATGAAATTTTAGAGTTGGGCCTGCTAAAAAAAGAGGGCCGCATTAAAAAGCTGGTGGCCACGGGATGCCTTTCAGAGCGGTATCAGGAAGAAATCCGCAAGGAGCTGCCAGAGCTGGACGGTGTACTGGGCATTGGAGCCAATGAGGATCCTGCCAAATATATCCGGGAGATCCTGGAGCGCGGATCGGTAGAAGCGTTCCCGGAGAAGGACAGGCTGCCCCTCTCCGGCGGACGGGAGCTGACCACCCCCAGCTGGTTTGCCTATCTGAAAATTGCCGAGGGCTGTGACAACCGCTGTTCCTACTGCGCTATCCCTTTTATCCGGGGAGGCTACCGCAGCCGCACTATGGAGAGCATTGAGGGGGAAGCCCTGGCTCTGGCGGAGAATGGGGCCAAGGAGCTGGTGCTTATTGCCCAGGATACCACCCGGTATGGGATAGACCTCTATGGAGAATATTCTTTGGGAAAGCTGCTCCGGCGGTTGTGCAGGATTGACGGAATTCAGTGGATCCGGGTGCTCTATTGTTATCCGGACGCCATTACCGATGAGCTTTTGGATGTGATGGCCCAGGAGGAAAAGGTGGTGCCCTATATCGACCTGCCCCTGCAGCACTGTTCGGAAAAGGTGCTGCAAGACATGAACCGTCGGGGAAGCCGGGCCTCTTTAACCGCTCTGCTGGAGAAAATCCGGGCGAGGGTGCCTGGGGTGATCCTGCGCACTACCCTGATCGCTGGTTTCCCTGGGGAGAGGACAGAGGACTTTGAGGAACTGGCAGAATTCGTGAAGGAGGTCCGCTTTGACCGGCTGGGCTGCTTTACCTATTCTCAGGAGGAGGGCACTCCGGCGGCGGATCTGCCTGGACAGATAGACGAGGAAGAAAAAGAGCGCCGGGCGGAAATCATCGGAGAGATGCAGATGGACATTGCCGAGGAAAAGGCTCAACATTACATAGGTCAAAGACTCCAGGTGCTGGTGGAGGGCTTTGACCGCTATGCAGAGTGCTGGTTCGGTCGGTCCTATATGGACGCGCCGGATGTAGACGGCCGGATTTTCTTCACCCTGGGGGAGACAGGAAAACGCCCTGTGCTGGGGCAGTTTGCGCAGGTAGAGATCAAGGACTGCCTGGACGGCGACCTGACAGGGGTGCTGGTGGACCGCTGATGGACGGTTCTTTGGGAACGGGGCTTCCCTGCCGCCGGCACATACTTCTCAAAAGTATGCTTTTATGAAGTACATATTGGCCTCTCAAAGAGTATAGAACTTACAAAGCCGCGTTACTCATACGCAAAAGGAAGGCAAAGAAATGAAAATGAATCTGCCCAATAAGCTGACTCTGTTGCGGGTGGCCATGGTGCCAATCTTTATGGTATTCGCTGCCTGGGTGAAATTCGGCACGCCAGACTTCAGCCGCCTATGGAGCTTTATCGCGGGGGCGGTGTTTGCCTTGGCCAGCCTCACTGATTTGCTGGACGGCAAAATTGCCCGGAAATACCACTTGGAGACGGATTTCGGCAAGTTTGCGGACCCCCTGGCAGACAAGATGCTCACCACCGCCGCATTTCTGTATATGATGGCAGACGGCGTATGCAGTCCTGTGGTACTAGCTCTCACCTTGTTCCGGGAATTCGCGGTGGCGGGGATTCGCATGGTGGCCGCAGCAAATCAGAAGGTGATTGCCGCCAATATGTGGGGCAAGGTCAAAACTGTGCTGCAGATGGCCAGCATTCTGCTCTACTACTTTTTGGCGGCCGCCGCCAGCGGCTCCGACGCTCTTTTCGTGTCTCTGGTCACGCAGGCCCTGTGCTGGGCCGTGGCTGCGGTGACGGTGGTCTCCGGCGTCATCTATATCAAGGACAACTGGGCGGTGGTCAAGGGATGACCACAAAAATTAAAAGGAGGGCCTTTTCGGCCCTCCCTCGTAAATGCAACTTAATTTACTTGTACTTCCCGTTTCACATACATTTTAGCAATACCTGCGGTAGTATGTGTACTTGCTCTTACAAATACCTGGGATACCCCGCTCCTAGGTCCAACCCTCAAGCCATATAGCATCCCAATAGGGAGATTTTTATAGTAGTCTATGCTCGAGCCGTTCGACCTTGAATACCCGATGTTTACGCTTGTAAGTCCCGCTTGTTTAGACTCAATCGCCCCGGACTCAACGAAATTCGTCACCTTGGTATTTGGAAAAGTAACTCCGCAAAACGGTGCCGTATTTCCACTGCCACTTGCGAACTTAGTGATATATAAATCGCTATTATATATCACCACAGGGTCAGAAACTAAATATGTCGTTTATTTGCGCAACAAACTCCTCCGACATTGCTACCATGCTGGCAGCCATTTGCTCTTCCAGGGCTTTTCTATCTTTTTCTGATATCGGTTGGCAGGGAACGTCCCAGTCCTCGGGGAAAAGCTCTGAGAAGGAGGGCACAAACCCGAACTCCTGCTTTTCCGGATCCAGAACATAACTGGTAACCTCGTCTATCGACCAGCTATAGCTATAGATGATCTCATTGCGGGCGGCTAGGATGGCTTCTTTTTCCTCCTCGGCGGCCGCCTCCAGATCCCGATGGGCGAGCTCCCAGGTATCCGGGTCGATTTCCGCCGCATGGGCCTCTGCCTGAAGCCTGCTGGAAATATCCTTCCACCCGGCATTCAGGTAATCCCGGCGCATTTCCTCCTGGCCTTCCCTGGCCTCCGCGATTGCCTCCGCATTTTCGGCAGTCGCCGCCGAAGCGGACACCGCGAGAAGGGAGACCAGCAGGGCCGCTGCCAGAACTGTCAAAATTCTTTTCACGATAAAGCACCTCTTTATTTCATGTCGGCGCCGGACCAGAAACACAAAGCCCCCTCCTTTCCGCCGGAGAGCTCCGCCGCGATTTTATTATAACGTAAACCTGGAGTTGGATTTTGCTTTATTGGAAATAATAGCAAACTTAACTCCTCGTTAACAATTAAATACCGGGATTTTGACAGGAAACAGCTCTGTGAGGAAGCCTCCTTCCCCGATAAGGTCTATTTCCCCGGCGGGGGGCATATCATGAAGAGAAATACCCGGAGCCCCCGGAAGGGAAACCGCGGGCCGGAAAAGCCCGGCGGCGGGCTCCAAGGAGGAAGGCGGCGTGGCGTTTTCAGACAGAGAGATCCTTGCGAGGATCATTGAGTGTGAGGCTGGGGGCGAGGGCGACACGGGAATGCAGGCGGTGGCCTGCGTGGTGATGAACCGGGTCCAGGTGACCTATGGGGAATATGGCCGGCTGTACACCATACGGGAGGTAGTCTATCAGCCCAGGCAGTTCACCTGCGTGATGGAGATGGTGGGCGGGCGCTACAACATGCAGAACATCTATAATATGCGGCCTACCGACGTCCACTACAATATTGCCGACTGGGCCATCGCGGGCAACCGGCTTACCAACCTGGGCTTCGCCCTGTGGTATTTCAACCCATTCAGCCCCAATTGCCGGCAGTATTTTCCCTCGCAGGTAGGACAGTTTGTGATCCGCCTGGGAGACCACTGCTTCTATAATCCCACAGAGAGCTATGCGGAAACTTGACGATTTTAAAGGAGGCGGCATATGAACGGAAACATGAGAGAATGCGGCAGAAATTCTCCGGCCATGCGCAGGCTGCAAAGCCGGGCGGACTATATGGCCGAGGCTGACGGCGCGGCGGTCCTGGACAATTTTGAGCATCCTCCCCAAGAGGATTTCGACTCTGAGGAAATGCGGGGCTCCATGCAGTCCATTTTGTCCCAGAATATCGGTAGCTTTGTGGTCATTGAATTCCTGATTGGCACAGGGGAGATCGTGCGTAAGCAAGGAATCCTGTACTTTGTAGGCAGGAGTTTTGTCACGCTCTACGATGAACCAGTAAATAATTTCATTGTCTGCGACATATTTTCTATTAAATTCGTCTACTTTTTTATGCCCAACGAGCGTCCCCGGCACAACTACAACCTCTTGCCCAATCCCTATAACGGCGGCCCTCGCAGATAAAAGTACAAAGACCCCCCACCTGTGTGGAGGGCCTTTGTACTTTTATCTTCCATCCAGATATTCCTGGGCCATAGCGGCCGCCACGGCTCCGTCTGAGGCGGCGGTGACGATCTGCCGCAAAGGTTTTTTCCGCAGGTCCCCGGCGGCAAAAACACCCGGAAGATTCGTGCGGGTATCCTCTCCTGCCAGCACATAGCCGTCCTCGCTGCAGGCAACTTGTCCCACAGCCAGCTGAGCGTCCGGCACCTGGCCCACCGCGATAAACACCCCGTCGCAGGCCAGTTCTTGGACTTCGCCGGTCTTTTTGTTTCGTACCCTCAGCCCGGAGAGCCTGTCCCCGGAGAGCAGCGCCGTGACCTCGCTGTTCCAGAGGAATTCCACGTTGCCCGCCTGCTCCAAAGCCTTCTGCTGGGGGAGGGGCGCACGCAGCTTGTCTCTCCGGTGAATCAGATAGATTTTGTCACAGAGCCGGGACAGGTACAGTCCATCAGACACAGCGGTGTTCCCGCCTCCGACAATCGCCACGGTTTTGCCCCGGTAAAACATTCCATCGCAGGTGGCGCAGTAGGAGACACCCCTGCCCCGCAGGTCCCCCTCCCTTTCCAGACCCAGTTCCCGGGGATGGGAGCCCATAGCCAGCACCACCGTCCGAGCCTGATATATGTGCTTTGGAGTATGGGCCAGCTTGACCTCTCCGGTGAGCTCCAGGGCGGAAACCTCTTCCAAAGCCGTCTTTGCCCCGAAGCGCTCTGCGCACTCCTTCATCTGCATGGCAAGATCAAAACCGTTGACTCCTTTAGGAAAGCCAGGGTAATTGTCCACCATATCGGTGGTGCCCATCTGACCGCCGGGGGCCAGCTTTTCCAGCAGCAGGACAGAGAGCCCCGCTCGGGCGCCATACAGGGCGGCGGTGTACCCAGCGGGCCCGCCCCCCACAATTAGCATGTCGAGGATATTCTTTTCAGGTTCCACTATTGAATCAAATCCTCCAGCGCGGATTTTTGCTGCAAGCCCACCAGAGTGGCGGCGATTTCGCCGTTTTTGAACAGGATGGCCGTGGGGATGCTCATCACCCCGTAGCGGCCGGCCAGATCGGGCTGCTCGTCCACGTTCACCTTGCCGACCTTGACTTTGTCCTGATTTTCCTCAGCGAACTCGTCCACAATGGGCGAGAACATCCGGCAGGGGCCGCACCAGGCGGCCCAGAAATCCACCAGCACGGGGATCTCTGATTTCAACGCTTCGGCCTCGAAATTTTCCTGGGTCAATGTGAGTACAGACATAGATTTTCCTCCTTTGATTATTTATAATATATTTTTTGAGTGTTTGTATGGGCGCGTGAGTGCGTGCGCGGGCTGATTGCGGAGCACCATGCCAGGCGGGCGAATTGGCTTTGTGCCTGCGCCCAGAGCTGGCCTTTCCCGCATCCGCCCCGCTCGCATTTTGCGCAAGCCGCAAAATGGCCGTGGGGAAACGGGCTTTGCCCGTTTCCCCGGCGGTTCGTCCTTCGGACGAACCCGAGCGGGGCACACGGCGCCAAGCATGGCGAGAGGATATAGCTGAGTTTCGCGGTGTGTCATGAGTTTTGCGAAGCAAAACTCTGCTGGGCTGGGTGCGAACACTCGTCACTGGCTGGTTCCGGTTTCCAGGGGACTTTTTTCTCTTGCAAAAAGTCCCCTCTTGCCGCTGCGCGGCAATTCACCACCAAAAATGCGCTTCTCAGGAGTTTAAGGACAAAGACCTTGAGGGCTGCGCGCCCTCAAACTCCCCGCCAGCTTAAGACCAGCTGGACCGGTCAATGTTGTTCCGCAAAATGTTCACGACGAACGTAGTGAGGAGTGGGTAAAAGTTTGTGGGGTGTGGGGGCGACAATCGCCAGTGGCGATTTCCCGTCGCCGACCGAACCGGCAGGTGAGACAACCCCACGGCCTTAACCGCTAGTCTACCCCGGCGAACCGCAAAAACTCCCGGAAGCTGCCTTTTTCCATCTTCGAGAGGTCCGCGTCCCCGGCGTTTTCCAGGCAATCGGTGACAAGATAAGCGGAGATGCCCGCCTGCCCCGCCGCCAGCACGTCCTCCCGGGGGTCGTTGCCCACCATCAGGCACTCCTCCGGGCGCTTCCCGACGGCCTCCAGAACCTGGGCGAAATAAGCCGGGTTGGGCTTACAGTAGGAGCTGTTCTCGTAGGTGGTCACGTGGAGGAAGTCCTCCGGCTCCAGGCCGATCCAGCTCAGCCGGGTGGCCACGCCCACCGCCGGAAACAGCGGGTTCGTAGCCAGAACCACCTGCCGGCCCTGGATCTTCAGGCCCTCCACGGCCTTTTTCGCCAGGGGATTCTCCCCCGTGGCGACTTTCGCCCCGTGGAACTCGTTGGCGTAGAAGCTGTCGAATATGGGCCGCATGTCCAGCACCCGCTCCCCCAGCTCCCCGGCAAACACCTCCCAGAAGCGCTGGTCGTTCTTCATGGAGCCGTCGTTCATCACCATGGCCTTGGTGCCCTTCCACACCGCCGCCACCAGGGATTCCGGGGCGTAGCCGTAGGGCGCGGCCTTCTGGGCCAGGAGCTTGAAATAGGCTTTTGTAAAGCGCTCCGTCTCCATGGGCAGCAGGGTGCCGTCCAGGTCGAAGAGCACGGTGGTAATTCTCTCGTCCAGCAAAGGGACACCTCCTATGGCTCTGTGGATTTTGTAGCGATCAGGTCCACGCCGGTGTCCGCCACGTTTTTGATGATTACGTCCCCGATCTGAACGGGTGCCTTGGCCACTGCCCGGCGGACAGCCTCCATCACGGCGAAAATCTTTTCCTTGGGGATATCGGTCCGGGTGCGCACGGAGATCACGGGGGGTACGCCCCCCTCCACCCGCACGGTGGAGGTGACGGTGCGCTCCGGCGCGGAGACCTCCTTGCGGCCGTAGGCCTCCCCCCGCTTGCAGGTGTTTCCGGTTACCCCCAGGACCTTCCCCTCCCCGTCGGTCTCCACCTTCAGGGGGCAGCCCAAGGGGCAGCTGATACAGGTGAGCTCTACAATAGGCATCAGGCGTCCTCCTCTCTGGCTTCCACGGTGATTTTCGTTTCATCGCCGGTGAGCCATTCCTTTTTCAGGGCGATCTGCTCCATCTCGCCGGGGGCCATGACGGGCCGTTTCCGGCGCAGGAGGGTTCTGGGCTCCTGCCCCGGCTCCTCCGCTAAGACGGTGACCACCGCCTTACGCATGTTCCGCCCCACCCGGAAGCGGACCACGGCCTCCCCGTCCATGCGGACAGGGTCCACCCCGGCGGGCACAGTGTACCGCACGGCCCCGGCTGGGGCCAGGGGGATCTCCCGCCCTCCGCCGGAGAGGGTCCCGGCGGCGAACCGAGCGGCGCAGCGTCCGGCGTTGGCGGCCTCCTCGGACACATAGTCCACCAGATCGTGGACGTGGAGCACGTTCCCGCAGGCGAACACCCCGGGGATATTGGTCTCCAGGCTCTCGTTGACCCTTGGCCCGCCAGTGGCCGGAGCCAACTCCACCCCCACGGCCTTGGACAGCTCGTTCTCCGGCAGCAGGCCCACGGACAGCAGCAGGGTGTCGCAGTCGAAGTCCTCCTCTGTGCCGGGGATGGGTTTCAGGTTTTGGTCCACCTGGGCGATGGTCACCCCGGAGACCCGCTCCTTCCCCCGGATGTCCACCACGGTGTGGCTGAGCTTCAGGGGGATGCCGTAGTCCTGGAGGCACTGGACGATGTTCCGCTTGAGCCCGCCGGAATAGGGCTGGATCTCCGCCACGCACAGGACCTTGGCCCCCTCCAGGGTCATCCGCCGGGCCATAATGAGCCCGATGTCCCCGCTGCCCAGAATCACCACCCGCCTCCCGGGCAGGTAGCCCTCCAGGTTCACCAGCCGCTGGGCCGTGCCCGCGGAGAAGATTCCGGCGGGGCGGGTTCCGGGGATGTTCAGGGCTCCCCGGGGCCGCTCCCGGCAGCCCATAGCCAGCACCACGGCCCTGGCACGGGTCTGGAGCAGGCCGTCCCGGCGGCTGACGGAGGTGACGGCCACATGATCCTCCTCCCGGCGCAGGTCCACCACGGTGGTGCTGAGAAGATAGGGAATCCCCAGGTCCTTCACCTGCCGGATGTACCGGGCGGCATACTCGGGCCCGGTGAGTTCTTCTTGGAAGGTGTGCAGGCCGAAGCCGTTGTGGATGCACTGGTTGAGGATGCCCCCCAGCTCCTTTTCCCGCTCCAGGATGACGATGTCCCGCGCGCCGGCCTCTCTGGCCGCGATGGCCGCCGCCAGCCCCGCAGGCCCGCCGCCGATGATGGCAATCTCGTGAATGCCGCTCTGGCTCATGCTTCCCTCTCCCCTCTGGTTTTTTTCAACACGATCTGGGAATCCCCGCCATTTTTCCGGATTTCCGTAAGATCCAAGCGAAGCTCCCGGGCCAGAATCTCCATCACCCGGGGAGAGCAGAAGCCGCTTTGGCACCGGCCCATGCCCGCCCGGGTTCGGCGCTTCACGCCGTCCAGAGTCCTGGCCCCCAGAATGCCGTGAATGGCGTCCAGGATCTCCCCCTCGGAGACCTCCTCGCACCGGCAGATGATATTTCCATAGAGTGGATTCTCCGCGATCTTCGCCGCCCGCTCCTCAAGGGGCAGCTCCGCGATTCTGGGCGCGCCCCTGCGGATGGGGTCGAAATCGGGGTTCTCCTCTAGGCCCAGCTTGTCCGTCACCAGTCCGGCCAGATATTCGCCGATGGCCGGGGCGCTGGACAGGCCCGGAGACTCGATCCCCGCCCCGTCGAAAAAGCCCGGCGCGCTCTCCGCCAGAACGAAGTCGTCCCCGGCCTCGTGGGCCCGCAGGCCCATAAAGGAGGTGATCACCTGCCGGTAGGGGATATCTTTCACCCCCCAGGCGGACTTCTCCATCACCTCGGTGAGGCCGGCGGCGGTGGTAGCGGTGGAGTCGGGATCCTCCACATCGGCGGCGGTAGGGCCCAGGAGCAGGTTGCCGTGGACAGTAGGGCTCACCAGCACGCCCTTGCCCAGTCTGCCGGGCAACTGGAAGATAGTGCGGCCCACATGGCCCCCGGCGGTCTTGTCCAGCAGGCAGTACTCCCCTTTCCGGGGGATGACTGCCAGTTTCTGTTCACATACCATATTGTGGAGGAGGCCCGCGTGGACCCCGGCAGCGTTCACCACCGTCCGCGTATGGACCTCCTCCCCTCCGGCCTGGAGGACCCAGCCCCCCTCTTCGGGGGAGAGGCCCGTCACCTCCGTATCAAAGCGGAACTCCACCCCGTTTTTGGCAGCGCTTTCCGCCAGACCCAGGGTGAGGGCAAAGGGGCAGATGATCCCGGAGGTTTTCGCCAGCAGGGCCCCGCACACCTCCTTCGACAGGTTGGGCTCCAGGGCCCGGGCCTGCTCCCCGGAGAGGAGCTCCAGCCCCTCCACGCCGTTTTCCCGGCCCCGCTCCTGGAGCTCTCGGAGCCTAGGCAGCTCCTCTTCCCGTAGGCAGACCACCAAGGCCCCCACACGCCGGAAGGGAATGTCCAGTTCTTCCGAGAGCTTGTCCATCATCAGATTGCCCCGCACGTTCATTCTGGCTTTCAAAGAACCGGGCTGGGCGTCGAACCCGGCGTGAATGATGGCGGAATTGGCCTTGCTGGTGCCCTCGCACACATCGGAGGCCTTTTCCAGCACCAGAAAGCGTCCCTTTCTCCGGGAGAGCTCCCGGGCCACGGCGCTTCCGGTGACTCCCGCGCCAATGACGACCGTGTCGTATCGTTTCATGAGTTGATACCGTTCCCTTTCCAAATATTATCTGGACGTATTGAGGGTTTCCAACGGCTCCGAGGTCTTAAAGCCGATAGAGTAACGTACGAAAAGCGCAACACACTTTTCGTACATTTTAGCACAAAGATATTTTTCGCGCAAGCCCAAACTGTCACTTGACATCTCTCTGCAAAAGGTAGAAAATAGTAGCAATAGAAAACTCCCAAAGGAGATGGCAAAATGGAATATATTATTGGCATAGATCTGGGAACCAGCGGCACGAAAACCGTACTCTTTGACCGGGCGGGGCAGGTCGTGGCCAGCGCCTCGGAGGAATATCCCCTGTATCAGCCCCAAAACGGCTGGGCGGAACAGGATCCGGAGGACTGGTGGCACGCCGCAGCCCACACCATCCGCAGGGCTGTGGAAAAAAGCGGCGTGGATCCGGCGGACATCAAGGGCGTGGGCCTCTCCGGGCAGATGCACGGACTGGTGATGCTGGACAAAAACGGCAAAGTGCTCCGGCGCTCCATCATCTGGTGCGACCAGCGCAGCGGCAAACAGTGCGAGGAGATTACTGAGCGGGTGGGACGGGATCGCCTCATCGCCATTACAGCCAACCCGGCCCTCACCGGCTTCACTGCCGCCAAGCTCCTCTGGGTGCGGGAGCATGAACCGGAAACCTACAAGGCCTGTGCCCATATCCTGCTGCCCAAGGACTATGTGCGATACATGCTCACCGGGGAGTTCGCCACGGAGGTTTCCGATGCCTCGGGGATGCAGCTGTTGGACGTGCCCAACCGGTGCTGGAGCCAGGAGGTGCTGGAAAAGTTGGATGTCGACCCTGCCCTGCTGGCCAAGGTGTACGAGTCCCCGGAGATTACCGGGGAGATCGGTCCGGAGGCGGCCAAACTCACCGGGCTGCGTCCGGGCACTCCCGTGGTGGGCGGCGCAGGGGACAATGCCGCCGCTGCGGTGGGCACCGGCGTGGTTCGGGACGGCAAGGCCTTCACCACGCTGGGCACCTCCGGGGTAGTGTTTGCCCACACTGATCAAATCTCCATTGACCCCAAGGGCCGGGTGCATACTTTCTGCTGCGCCGTGCCGGGGGCCTGGCATGTGATGGGCGTCACCCAGGGAGCGGGACTCTCCCTCAAGTGGTTCCGGGACAATTTCTGCTATTCGGAGATCGTCTCCGCCCAGGGGCTGTGCGTCGACCCCTATGTGCTCCTGGACAAACAGGCGGAGCACTCCCCCATAGGCAGCAACAAGCTGCTCTATCTGCCCTACCTCATGGGTGAGCGCACCCCCCACCTGGACCCGGACTGCCGGGGCGTGTTCTTCGGCCTTTCGGCCATGCACATAAGGAGCGATCTGCTCCGGGCCGTGATGGAAGGCGTAGTGTTCTCTCAGCGAGACAGCATAGAAGTGCTGCGGGAGATGGGCATTTCCACCGGAGAGATGCTGGCTTGCGGTGGGGGCGGGACTTCCCCTCTATGGCGGCAGATGCTGGCCGACGTGTACAACTGCCCGGTGCGCACGGTGCAATCCAAGGAGGGACCGGCCCTGGGCGCGGCCATTCTGGCCGGTGTGGGCTCGGGGCTGTACCCCTCAGTACAGGAGGCCTGCGACGCCATGGTAAAGGTGAACCCGCCCCAGGAGCCCATTGAGGCTAACGTGAAGGAATATGAGAAGTTCTACCGGGTGTACACCGGGCTCTATCCGGCGCTGAAGGAGAACTTCAAACAACTGGCGGAGCTGTAAAGAATGGGGGAAGAGAAAACAGTCTGCGTCCTGTCCTTCAGCGGGCGGAAGGGCGGAAACTGCGCCGCCATCGGGGAGGAGATCCGGAAATATTGGAGCGAAAGGGCAGAGGTCCGGGTCTTTGATTTCTCCGGCCTCTCCATCGCCCCCTGCGGGTGCTGCGAATATCAGTGCTTTCACGCGCGGGAGGCCTGCCCTCATTCCAACGACCCGGAGCGGGAACTGTGCGAAGCCGTGGCGGAAAGCGGCCTTACTTATTTTATTGTGCCCAACTACTGCGACTACCCCTGCGCCAACTTCTTCATGTTCAACGAGCGGAGCCAGTGCTGCTTCCAGGGGCGCCCGGACCTGCTGGAGAAATACCTGGCCGCGCCGAAAAAATTCATCGTGGTCAGCAATACCAACCGGGACAATTTTACCGCCGCCTTCCGCTATCATATGCCGGAAAGCGAGGAGCCAGAGATCCTGTTTCTCAGTGCCAAAGCGTTCCAGAAGAGAAGCATAGACGGCGGTTTGATGGAGTCGGCCCAGGCCCGGGAAGCCCTGCTGAGCTTTCTGGAGACGGACTAGGGCATGTTCACACAAGTTGAGTATGCGAATTTTTGAGCAGATTTTTGGCAGATTCAAGGCAGAAATTCGCAGACGTACTTGCCGCACTTCCAGAATTTTTAATGTAGAAGATACCGAAAATCTGCCAAAAAGACGTGTGCGAATACTTATGCGAACACGCCCTAGGAGGAAGCTATGAATAGAATCATTCTCAGCGCGGACAGCACCTGCGACCTGGGGGAGGAGCTGAAGGCCCGCTATGACGTGCATTACTACCCCTTCCACATCATTCTGGAGGAGAAGGACTACCAGGACAACGTGGACATTACGGTCAAGGAGATCTTCGCCGCCTACTACGACCGCAAGGCCCTGCCCCGCACCGCAGCCATCAACATGAGCGAATACGTGGATTATTTCCAAGACTGGGTCAGCCAGGGTTATGACGTAATCCATCTGAACCTGGGCGGGGCGATTTCCAGCGCCCACAAAAACTGCGTGCTGGCCGCCCGGGAGCTTCAGGAGTCCGGCGCGCCGGGACGAGTTTACCCCATCGACAGCTTCAGTCTTTCCACAGGCATCGCCTTGCAAGTAATCGACGCCGGGGAGATGATCAGCGCCGGGCTCTCCGCCGGGGAAATTGCCCAGCGCTTGGAGGCCAACCGGCCGCATGTCCATGCCAGCTTCATCCTGGACACCCTGGACTTTATGCGGGCCGGGGGCCGCTGCTCCACGATCGCGGCAGTGGGGGCAAACCTCCTGAGCCTGAAACCCTGCATTGAGGTGGACAACTCCGATGGTAGTATGCACGTGGGGAAGAAGTACCGGGGCAGCCTGCAAAAAGTGCTGCCCGCCTATGTGAAAGACAAACTGGCCCAGTATCCCCACATCAAGCGGGACCATATCTTCATCACCTACTCCAGCATCTCCCCAGAGCTGGAATCACTGGTGCGGGAAACCATTCGGTCTACCCTGGATTTTGGGGAGATCCACGCCACCCGCGCCAGTTGTACAATTGCCAGTCATTGCGGTCCTAACACTCTGGGAATCCTGTTTGAAACCGAGGACTGATTATGGAGAAATGGATGAATCGGTTTGCGGGGCAGCACCTTGTAAAGCGCACGGGGATTATGCTGGCCTCTGTGATTGTGATGGGAATGGGCGTGGGATTTTTCATGCTGGCGGAGATGGGCTCGGACCCCTTCTCCACCCTGAACCTGGGGGTCTCCTCGAAAATCGAGGTGAGCTTCGGGACCTGGCAGGCGGTTTTCAATGTCCTGCTGCTGATCGTTGTGGTGCTGACGGACCGCTCCAAGCTGGGGCTGGGCACGGTGGGCAATATGTTTCTGGTGGGCTTCTCCGCCGACGTGATGAAGGGATTTCTGGTGAACGTGCTTCCCCCCGCGGAAGAGCTGGGCTTTGTGGTGCGGGTGCTCCTCACCCTGCTGGGGGTGTCCATGCAGCTGGTGGGCTGCTCCTTCTACGTGACCTGCGACCTGGGCATGGCGCCTTACGACTGCGTCAGCTATATTGTACCCGAGCGCACTAAAATTCCCTTTCGCTGGTGGAGAATCTCCATTGACGTGGCCTGCGTGGCGGTGGGCTTTGCCTGTGGGGCCTCCATCGGCATCGGCACGCTGCTGATGGCCTTCTGCACCGGGCCCATCCTTCCCTTGCTAAACCGCTATGTGGCCGGTCCAGTGGTAGGCGGGAATGTGGAAAAGAATTCTATGTAAATTATAGTTACCGTGGTCCAAAAGCGGTATGCTCCTCTTGAACCAGGCGGGGAGGTTACCACCTCCTGGGCTGTCCTGCTTGAAATCAGTGTTTGCGGTTTTATAGTAAACGCACTTAAAAATCGGTATATGCCGATTTTTAAGCCAGGAGAAGCATTCAGCTTGTTTCCCTCTAAATAAATTGTGTTGTGAAGTTATGAAAGCGCCTGCTGGGAGACCCCGGCGGGCGCTTTTTCCTGGCCCGGCGTATCCCGGCCTTCGCTGCCATAGGCAACGAGCGCAGCCAGAACCGCCGCCATAAAGAGGATTGGGAGGAATTTTTTTAAGGCTTTCACTGATTCACCTGCTTCAAGTTTGACTATAATTATATAGTTTAAATAGACTATATAATTATAGCATAGGAAATTGGCAGATGTCAAGGTAGAATATTTGCAGGGAAGTTTTTTTGAAGTGATGAGAGGCCTTCGGGCGCACAAGACCTTGGGACTTTGCCCCAAACCCCACAAGGGGCCTAACGCCCCTTGACCGCGTAACGCAATATAGTGGGCTTTACCGCACATAACTAACCAGGGTAAAAGTTTTTGAGACTTACCGAAGGTAACGTCTTAAACTTCTTTTCAAAAAGTTTGGCGGGGTGAAGGGGGCGACAATCGCCAGTGGCGATTTCCCGTCGCCGACCGAGCCGGGGAAGCTCCCCGGTGGGGAGCGTTCTGATCCGACCGAGTCGGCAGACGAGACCAGGCGAGACAGGCCCCTGGCCAGCTGAGAGCACTTGCACCCAGCCTGACAGAGTTTTCGCCGCACTTTTGCACAGCAAAAGACAGCCGTCTCACGGCTGGGGCGGAAACTCATGACACACCGCGAAAACCAGCCTGCGTATTTCGCCCCGCTTGGTGCGGTGTGCCGGGGAGGCCTCCCACTACTCAAAAAACACGCGTTTGGGCCACTCCCTGTTTCCAGAGGCACGGTACGAAAATTATGAGGAAAGGAACGGTATAGGATCGTTGACGCGCTTTCAGAGGGGAAAAAGCCTGAGGGCGCTCCGTGGTTGACAACGATACCAACCCTATGCCCCATGGCAACTGCAATGACCCAGGAAATCCGGATTACAAAAAAGCCGGCCCGCAGAGGGGACGACGGCTACAAGGTGGTATCGGTGCGGATGAAGGAGGAGATGCTGGAGCGGCTGGACGTCCTCTCGGGAAAGACCAACCGCTCCCGGAACGAGCTGATCAACCTCCTGCTGGAGTCCGCCCTGGATATCGTCAAGGTGGACGACTAGGCGGAAAAAGGGCCCTCCCCAAAACGGGGAAGGCCCTTGTCTTTGCGGTGCATCCAGATGCGTCAGATCCCCAGCAGCCCGGGAACCGCGTCCTTCATCTTCTGGATGATCTCCCCGGCTTCGGCCTTGGTGGCGCCCTTGCCGGAGAGGTAGATCTTGATCTTGGGCTCAGTGCCGGAGGGGCGCACGATCAGCTTGCAGCCGTTCTCCATGCGGTACTCCAGCACGTTGGACTTGGGCAGGTCAATCTTGCCCTCCTTGTCCCCATAGGACTGAGACTCCTGGTAGTCGCTGCGGCCCACAACCTTGGCCCCGGCGATCTGGGTGGGGGGATTCTTCCGCAGGGTGTCCATGATGCCGTTCATGGTCTTCATGCCGTCCTCGCCCTCGAAGCCGAAGTTGCACAGGTCGTTCTTGTAGTAGCCGTACTTCTCGTAGAGGGCGTTCATGGCGTCCACCAGAGTCATGCCCTTCTCCTTATAATAAGCGGCCATCTGGCAGATGAGCATACTGCCGTCCACCGCGTCTTTGTCTCGGACATACCCGCCGGAAAGATAGCCGTAGCTCTCCTCAAAGCCCAAGAGATAGCTGTCCGCGCTGCCCTCCTTCTCCTCCAGCTCCGCGATAATGTCGCCGATATACTTGAAGCCCGTGAGGCAGCGGCGCAGCTCCACGCCGTAATCCTTGGCGATGGGGTCCACCATGTCCGTGCTGACGATGGTGGTGACGGCCACGGGATGGGCGGGCAGGCGGTCCTGCTCCTTCTTTACCCGGGCAATGAAATCCAGGAGCAGGATGCCCACCTCGTTGCCGGTCATGAGCACATAGTCCCCGTGCTGGTTCACCGCGATGCCCACCCGGTCGGAGTCCGGGTCCGTAGCCAGCAGCAGGTCGGGCTGGACCTTCTCGCACAGGGCCAGCCCCTTCTCCAGCGCCTCCCGGAACTCGGGGTTGGGATAGGGGCAGGTGGGGAAGTTGCCGTCGGGCTCACTCTGCTCGGGAACCACAGTCACGTCCTTCACGCCGATCTTGTCCAGAATGCGCAGCACACACATCTTGCCCGCGCCGTTGAGGGGGGTATACACCAGCTTCAGGGAACTGGCGTCCACATTCAGGCTCTCGCCGTAGACGGCCTCAATAAAGGCGTCCACGGTCTCCTCGCCGATGTACTCGATGAGGCCCTTGTCAATGCCCTCCTGGAAGTCCATCTTCTTCACGTCAGAGAAGATGTCCAGGGAGTTGATCTCATTCATGATGCCGTCGGCCATATCGGCGGTGACCTGGCAGCCATCGGAGCCGTAGGCCTTATAGCCATTGTACTTGGCAGGGTTGTGGCTGGCGGTGACGCAGATGCCCGCGTCGCATTTCAGGTGCCGCACCGCGAAGGAGAGCGCCGGAGTGGGCATCAGCTGGGGATAGAGATACGCCTTGATTCCATTGGCCGCCAGCACCGCCGCCGACTGCTGGGCAAAGGCCACGCCCTTGTTCCGGCTGTCGTGGGCGATCGCCACACTCTGAGGCTTGCCGTTCGCGTGGGCCAGCAGGTAATTGGCCATACCCTGGGTGGCCTTGCGCACGGTGTAGACGTTCATGCGGTTGGTGCCCGCGCCGATCACGCCCCGCAGGCCGCCGGTGCCAAACTCCAGGTCCCGATAGAACCGGTCGTTGATCTCCTCCAGCTGGCCTTTGACGGATTCCAGCTCCTGGGTAAGATCCTTATCGTCCAAATCCTGCTGGAGCCATCTTTCAAATTCTGTCATACTGCATCGTCCCTTTCTCCCCGGCGGTTTCGAGCCCATAGCATATGGCCGGATTATTTCTTATTAAGATTACCATTTTTTGGAGAAAAAGTCAACTCGAATCCTGGCAAATTTTCAGACAAACCTTCCATAGAAGCCAAAGAAATCTTGCCATGGTACGCGCGCAGATCTCATCTGGAATCTCAGCCTTTGCGCCCGCGCAGAAAGCGCCGGACGAACAGGAAAACCGTCAGCCCCAGCAGGACGCCCAGGATGTTGGCAATCAAATCATCAACGTCAAAGCTGCGGCCCACAAAAGGTTGGACCAACTCTGTTGCCAGAGACATCGTCCCGCCTGCGGCCAGAACCTTGCCAAAGCCAGCTTTTTTCCACACCCAGGGCAAGAGGATCCCCATCGGGAAATACATCAGCACATTGCCCACAGCCATAACCCGGGTCCAGCTGCCCCCGGTCAGTTCACCCCGCAGATACAGAAGAAGGGAAGGTGTAAAATTAAAGTCCAGGGTAATCGCCCAACCCATTTCCCCGCTGGGAAATCCATTGGCCAGGCGGAACCAAAACTCACTCCAGAAGTTGGGCGGGACCAAAACCAGGGAAAGAAGGCCGGTAAAATAGCATACGAGCAGGAGCAAGAGAATCTCTTGGGGCCAGGCGCCTCGCCGAAGGCCCTTGCCCCGGAGAAGCCAGCCCCGCACGTTCCAATAGATTAGGGCCACAAAGCCGGTGAAGGGAACCACCTGTAACAGGTATATCAGAATTTCTCCCATAGAAGCCTCCTTACCGGTACAAGTTTTTATATCAGGAATCCCCCGTTCACTCCGATGGTCTGTCCGGTGACAAACTCGTTCTCCGCCAAGAAAATCGCCGCGTGGGCTACATCCTCCGGCGCGCCAATGCGCAGGAGGGGGGTCTCCTCCCGGAGCGTGTCCAGGACTTCCGGAGAGAGACGAGCGTTCATAGAAGTGTTAATCACGCCGGGAGCAATGCAGTTCACTCGGATGCCGGAGGGGCCCTCCTCCTGAGCCAGGGCCTGGGTCAGACCGATGATCCCCGCCTTGGAGGCGGAGTAGGCTGCCTCGCAGGAGGCCCCCTGCTGGCCCCACATGGAGCTGATGTTGATGATGCACCCGGACTTTGCCCGGATCATGGGGAGCAGGGCCCGGCGGCAGCAGAGGAACACGCTGGTCAGGTTCACGTCCAGCACCCGCCTCCACTCCTCCAGCGTCATGTCCGTGAGCAGCCCCTGCCAGGAGATTCCCGCGTTGTTCACCAGAATCCCCACGGGGCCCAGCCGGCCCTCCACTTCGCCGAACAGCCGGGAGACCTCCTCCTCCTGGGACAGGTCCCCCTGAAAGAGCTCCGCCCGGCCTCCCGCCCGGCGGATTTCCTCCCGGACGGCCAGGGCCTCCTCCCGGCGGGTATTGTAGTGCAGGGCCACGGGATACCCCTTCCCGGCAAAGGCCAGGGCGATGGCCCGGCCGATGCCCCCGGAGGCCCCAGTGACAAGGACTGTGTCTCTATCAGGCATTGGTTTCACCCACCCTATCTCAGAATATTCAATAGCCCTGTGAGGCTTGGGACCTCAAAGTCCGGGACTTCGCCGCTGGGAGGAACTTTTTGTCTCCTCCGGTTTACCCAGCAGGTTTTCATGCCCACCCGCCGGGGCCCGGCCACGTCGTCCAGAAGGGAATCCCCTACAAAAAGCACCTGGGCTGCGGAGAGCCCGATCCCCTGGAGAATCTTTTCATAAAAAGCCGGATAGGGCTTATAGACCCCAAGGCTTTCCGACGTATAGACATGGGGGATCTCTAGGCCGCTCCGACTCAGGTCCCGGAAAAGAGGCTCGCTGTCCGTTGTGGAGCCGATGGCCAGAAGGAAGGATCCGGCCAGAACGTCCAACACCTCCCTGACCTCTGGAAAGGGCTGGCGTGTCCCCTGGCGTCGGAGCATGATTTCCACATCCCGGCCCGCGTCCCCGGCGAAACCCATCTCCTCATACAGGCGCGCCAAGTCCCGGTGGAAAATCTCCGCCTCCGGCACAAATTTTTTCAGCCCATTCATATGGACCCGGTGCAATGCTTTCCACCGGGCATAGAACGCCTCCGGGGAGAGATCCGACCTGCCGTTCAGAGCCAGGATCTCCCTGGCCGCGTCCACGGAACCGGTCCCGGTGGAAAAGAGGGTGCCGTAGGCATCGAAAACCACCGCTTTGACCAGGGGAAGGCTCACAGCTCCATCTCCCCCTTTTCATACAGGATGGCGGCAAGGGCTACTAGGGGGGCCGTCTCTGTGCGCAGGATGCGGGGCCCCAGGCTCACGGATTTCGCCCCCAGGCTCTCCGCCAGGGCCGCCTCTTCCGGGGCGAAGCCCCCCTCCGGCCCCACAAATAGGAACAGGCGGCTTCCCGTCCCCTTCAAGGCGGATTTCAGGCCCAGAACGGCCTTTTCATAGAGAAAGAGGACCTCCCCCTCCCGGACGGCGGCCTCCAGGGCGGACCGCAAATCCGTGGGAGGCAGTACCTGGGGGACGGTCCCCCGGCCGCTCTGCATGGCGGCCTCCAGGGCGATCTTCCGCAGCCGGGCCAGCTTTTTCGCCTGGGATTTCTCCTCCCATTTCGCCACGCAGAACCGGCTCTCAATGGGCCAGACGCGCCGGGCCCCCAGCTCCACGGATTTCTGGGCCACGGTCTCCAGCTTGTCTCCCTTGGGCAGGCACTGGCAGACGGTGACCTCCGTTTCCGGCTCGCCCCGGCTGGGAACCGCCTCCCCCACCCGCAGGAGCAGGCTGTCTCCGGTGTTCTCCTTTACCGTGGAGGGGTAGTCCGTGCCCTTGCCGTCGCAGAGGGTGACAGCCTCTCCAGGCCGCAGGCGTAGCACCTTGGCTCCGTGGCGGCCGGCCTCGCCGTCCAGGAGGAATTCCCCCGCCAGGGGCTGCTCCACAAAAAATCTGGGCATGGGCAGCTCCTAGTCCAAAATGCAGTACCGGGCCATATAACCCTCCATGGCTGCCGCCAGGGCGGACTCACCCTTCTCCTTGAGGTAGCCGTGGATGTCCGCCACCGTCACGATGGGGTGCACCCTGAGCCCGAACTCCTCCTCCACCTCCATGATGGCGGTCTTGCCGGGGGTCTGGCCCACCTCGCATCGGTTGACGCTGATGAACACGTCCGTGACCTTCACGTCGCCGCAGGCCCTCAGAATGGACATGGACTCCCGCACGGCGGTGCCCGCGGTGATCACGTCCTCGATGATGACCACCCGGTCCCCGTCCTGGGGCTGATAGCCCACGGTGACGCCGCCCTCTCCGTGGTCCTTCGCCTCCTTGCGGTTGAAGAAGTAGGGCTTGTCGATCCCGAAATCCCGCCACAGGGCAGAGGCGCAGGCCGCCGCCAGAGGGATGCCCTTGTAGGCCGGGCCGAACATGGCGTCGAAGCCATCGCCCACGGCGTCCTTCACCAGGGCGGCGTAATAGCTCCCCAGCCGGGAGAGCTGGGCCCCGGTGCGGTAGAGGCCCGTGTTGACGAAGTACTGGGTGTTCCGGCCGGACTTGGTGACGAAGTCCCCGAACCGGAGCACCCCGGCGGACAGCATGAAATCGATGAATTCCTTTTTGTTTTCCGTAAGCATAGCGTTGTCTCCTTTATGTAGTGATTTTATGGGGGAGTGCCCCGGGGTCAAGAGAAAGGGCCGC
This sequence comes from Acutalibacter sp. 1XD8-33, assembly GCF_003612555.1. GTDB lineage: Bacteria > Bacillota > Clostridia > Oscillospirales > Acutalibacteraceae > Acutalibacter. Next base: position 140,530 of record NZ_RAZF01000007.1, on the reverse strand, counting down.
CAGGCTTTCTGGTCAGCTGCAGGTCTACCGTGTAATATACGGTCATCACCCCGCCGTGGCGGCGGATGGCGTCACAGATTCCATCAAAAAGCCGGACCCGGTTTTCTTTTTCCAGGGCCATATGGTCCCGGTAAGTCTGCAAAAGCAGCCGGTATTCCTCCGGGGTGAAATCCTTTTCCATATGATAAAGGTGGAACTCTGTGTCCCCGAACCCATATTTTCTCGGGACGGCCAGAAGCCGGGGACCATCCGCCAGAGTCAAAGGGCGATACTCTCCTTTTCCCCCATGCATATATTGCCGGTAGATCTGGCAGATCTCCGCCGTCAACTCCTTCCTCTTTTGGTCCGGCCCGGCGTGATAGGCGAATCGGGCAAAAGTTCCTCCGGGCCTCAGCAGCTCATAGACCCGCCGGTAGCCGTATTCCTCTGGAATCCAGTGGAAAGCGGTGGCCGCATAGATCAAATCGAAGCTGTCTCCAGAGCCGGTAAATTCCTGAAAGGTCCGGTCCAGAAGAGTAAGGTTTTGATACTCTTTCAGCCGTTCCCTGGCGATTTCCGCCAAACGATTCCCCGGCTCTAGGCCGGTAAGCTGGCAGCCGGTAGCCAATATAGGACCGGCCGCTTTACCTGTGCCCAAACCAATTTCCAATACGCGGCTTTCCGGCGAAAGCGGCTGACAGCAGAGCAGATCCCGGTACAGGGCTTCTGGGTATGCTGGACGGACAGCCTCATACTGAGCCGCAGCGTTGTCAAAAGTGCGCTCAAAGTCCATTATATTGCGGCTCCTTTCCCGGTCAGTCGTCCTTCCCCTCCACAGAGGCCAGCCCTGTGGTGAAGGTGATGCTTGCGCCCTTGCTCTCCGCCAGAATGGTGCCGTCCTTGTCGGTGCGGTAGAGGGCCACGTCCGCCGACTTCAGCTTTTTTATGGTCTCCCGGTGGGGGTGGCCGTAACGGTTGCCGGTTTCGCAGCTGATGACGGCATACAGGGGGTCCACCGCCTTCAGGAATTCGTCAGAGGTAGAGGAGCTGGAGCCGTGGTGGCCGCATTTCAGTACGTCCGAGCGGAGCAGGTAGCCGTCCTCTAGGATAATCTCCTCGCTCTCCTCCTCCGCGTCCCCGGTAAAGAGGAAGGAGGCCTCCCCATAGACCAGCCGCATCACTGCGGAGTAGTTGTTGGCCCCCTCCCAGTCCGCGTCCATCCGGGGGGACATTACCTGAAACTGAGAGCCAGCGGGGGACTCTATCGCCGCGTCCTCATGAAGCTGGTTGATCACAATCCCCTTTTCCTCCGCAGCATCCAAGAGCTTTTCATAGGCGGCGGTGGTGGGGGTTTTGTCCTCGGGGAGCAGGGGCATATAGATGGCGCCGATATCAAAGCGCTGAACAATCCGGGCCATGCAGCCCATGTGGTCGGTATGGGGATGGGAACATACCAGGGCGTCCAGCCGCTCAACACCCAGTCCCTTCAGGTAATCGGTGAGGCCGTCGGCATATTGATATTCCCCGGTATCAATGAGCATGTTAAAATATCCTCCTTCGCCGGGGATGCGGACCAGCTCGCTGTCCCCTTGGCCCACATCCAGATAGTAGACCTGCAGGGGTAGTTCCTGGGCGGTATCCGGCAGGGGGATGGACTCCACTCCCTCCGGGGCGGTGCCATTCGAAAGGTTAAACCGGCTGGACAAAAGGAACAGCACAACCAGGACGATCAATCCGGCCACAGGGCCTAATCCCGGCGACCGGCGGAAACTGCTTTTTTTCTGGCTCAAGGTGATTCCCTCTCTTTCTCCCACGCGGAAGCCCGCGCTCCCGCGTGCTCTGGTCTGTGTGCATTATAACATGGAGGGCGCGGCCTTTTCAAGACAGGATTTGGGAAAAGAGGGCCAAAGGAAGGGTTCTGATCGCGTTTTTTGAAGGATTGGAAGGCCTTCGTCGGCACAGAAACGCCGACTACGGCAAGACCTTGGGCCTACGCGGGTCTCACCTGCCGGTTCGGTCGGTTCGCGGCGTGTCTGCCACTGGCAGACGCTCACCCCACACCCGCGCCAGCTGTAAACTTGGCGTTGCCAAGTTTCGACCAGCTGGACCGGTCAATGTTGTTAACTGTAGCATTCCAAGCTAACCAGGGTAAAAGTTTTTGATCCAAACTTTTTTCAAAAAGTTTGGTGGGTTCTTAGGGCGAAGCCCTAAGCCGCCGGAGGCCTTTCAATACTAAAAAAACACAGGCTTTGGTCACCATTCAGCCCCAAATCCCCTCTTGACGTTTCCCCGTTTGTGGGCTAAAATCGTAATAGACTGTATCAGGAGGGAGAGCCATGGCCTATCACATCGCCGTGTGCGACGATTCCCCCGAGGACCGGGACTATGTGGCCGGCCTTGCGGGCCGGTGGGCCCGGGCTCGGGGTTATGAATGGAAGCTGGCCCAGTTCCCCTCTGCGGAGAGCTTTCTCTTCCAGCTGGGGGAGGAGCGGTGGGATATTCTGCTGCTGGACGTGGAGATGGGCCGCATGGACGGTGTCTCCATGGCACGGGAGCTGCGCAAGGCCAACGACACCACCCAGATCGTCTTTGTCACCGGGTACGCCGAGTATATTGCGGAGGGCTACGACGTGGCGGCGCTCCACTACCTGCTGAAGCCGGTAGGAGAAGAAAAGCTCTTCGCCGTGCTGGACCGGGCCGCAGCCGCTGTGAAAAAAAGCGAACGAACCCTGGCCCTGGAGCTGCCTGGGGAAACGCTGCGGGTCCCCCTGCGCCAGATTCGCTATGCGGAAGTGCGGGGCAATTACGTGACGGTCCATGCCCGAGGGGAGTATACGGTAAAAAAGCCCTTGAGCGTCCTGGAAGAAGAGCTGGGAGAAGGCTTTTACCGGCTGGGCCGCTCCTCTGTTGTTAACCTGAGATGGATCAGTCGAGTAACAAAGGTAGACGTTTACCTAAACGACGGCACAGTGCTACCCTTGCCCAGGGGCAGCTACCAGGGAATCAACAGGGCGATCATCGAGATGGATTAGGGGGATAGCCGTGGGCCTAATTGGGGCGCTGCTGGATAAAAGGATTTATGCCTACCAGAAAGAGCTGATTCAAATCCACTACGACGAGGTGGAAAACATGTACCGGGAAATGCGGGGCTGGCGGCATGATTTCCGCAGCCACCTCCAGGCCATGAAGGCCTGCGCCGCCAAAGGGGACCTGGCCGCTCTGGAGGAATATCTGGAACAGCTGGACAGAAGCATCTCCCTGGTGGAGCCAGTGGTAAAAACTGGCAATTCCATGGCGGACGCCATCCTGAACAGCAAGATTTCCCTTGCCAGAGCCAGGGGCATTACCGTCCGGGCAGACGCGGACATTCCCATAGCGATCACCACGCCGCCAGTGGATTTATGCACGATCATCGGCAATCTTTTTGACAATGCCATTGAGGCCAGTATGGAGCTGCCTCCAGAGGACCGGCTGATCCGGGTCTACATGGAGATGAAGGGTTCTCAGCTATATCTCTCCTTTATGAACTTTACCGCTAAGGGAAGACAGAAGAAAAAGGGCGGAAGATACCCAAGCACGAAGGGAAAAGGCCATGGCTTCGGGCTGATGCGCATTGACAGCATTATTGAGCGGCACGGAGGCTATCTCAGCCGCAACAGCGAGGACGGGGCCTTCTCCACAGAAATTCTTCTGCCTCAGAGATAGGCGAATAGACGAAGAAAACCGGCGAAGGGATAAGGCCTCGCCGGTTTTTCTGTCCGGGTAAAAAGAAGGAGAGAAATTTCCTTAGCTCTCTTCTAAATTGACGGTGGTTTGGAAAAGGTGTCCTGGCCTTAAAAATAGAATAATTCCTCGAATTTCTTATCCAAAGCAATGCATAGCACCAGGGCCAGCTTTGCCGTGGGATTGAACTGCCCGGTTTCAATGGAGCTGATCGTATTTCTGGATACGCCCACCAACTCCGCCAACTGGGCCTGGGAGAGCCCCTGTTCGGCCCGGGCCTCTTTCAACCGGTTTTTTAGAATAAGTCTCCCGTCCATGAGACCTCCTAAATCAGCTCATACAGATATGCCGCCGAAAGCGCCAGCGTTAACAGGGTATATGCCGCGGCTAAAAGGCCCTCATGCCACTTTTTCAGCCGGACATATTTTGTCCAGAAAGTGGCCGCGTTGCCGCAGGTAATCATGGCATAAAGTCCCCAGTGGATGCCCTTCCCCACCACGATGTTGGCGATGAAAAAGAGAGTGACCAGGACAAGGACCGCGATATTGCCATTGACGGCGGCCCGTTTGAGCGCCTCTTGTTCTACCATATCCTGGTTGCGGTTTTCGGCCCGGCTCTTCTCAAGAATTTCTTCCCGATTCATTGGATAGCACCTCCTAAGTTTTCTTGTCAACATATTATAGTTAACACAGTTCAAAAGAGGTAGAATATCTCTTTCGAATCTGACGGCGTAGCCGTCTAGCTTGAAAATCGTTATTTACCGATTTTCAAAAGCGTTTACTATAGTATAACTGCGCCAAGTGTTCTTGTCAAGATGGAACGCAAAGTTTTCTTGTCAATCCCTATCTTTCACGCCAAAAGAGATTCAGGACAGTGGCGCGCCCCATCAGAATGATGCACTCAGGATCCTTTTCGGCACCTTCTGAAACTCTAGAGTCTGTCTTAAAACTCTGAAATACCGGTTTTAAAACAGACTCTAGGCGGCGGGCCTCCCCTTTTTCAGAAATTTGTGCTATAATATCCGTAGGATATTTTAGTAGAGCCGAGTCCGTGTAACGGAGTTACAAATTGCCTCGGCGATTTGACAAGGCGCAAAGCGGCTTGTAGCGGTACTATAATGTACGCAGAGCATACATGAAGAAGGAAATGCCGGTTTTTCAAGCGCGTTTACGATATTCTGGGGCTTGACAAAGAAACAAACGTTTGATATGATAGAGAGCGAATGAAAGGGGAGCGCCATGGCGGCAAGACGGAAAAAGCCTTCCTCCAGAGAGGCTATGGAGGAACGGGCAAGGATCAAACTTTTAGAGGAAGCCCTGGGGCTGGTCATGTCCCAGGAAGAGGCGAAAAAGGCGGTAGAAAGCCTTCAGGGAGCCATGGGTAATTTCGTCAATATGGCCACCGCTCCGGAGGACCAGCTGGCGAAGCTGCCGGGTATGTCTGCGAAAGCCGCCCGATTTCTGCACCTGACGGTGGAGCTGGCAAAAGCCTGTATGGAGGGAGAGGCCGGGCGGATGAAGCGCATCATGGACTCCAACTCCTCCCTGGACGTGCTCAGGCCTAAATTTCTGGGGCTGAAAACAGAGGCGGTGGGAGTTCTCCTGATGGACGGCAACCGCCGGCTCTTATACAGCGGCATTCTGAGCACCGGTTCTGTCAGCGCGGTTCCCCTGTATATCCGGCAGCTCATCAAAATGTGCATTGACTTTAACGCCCAGGAGGCAGTGCTGGCCCATAATCATCCCAGCGGCAGCGTGATGCCCTCTCGAGAGGACATCATTGTTACGGAGCAGATTGAAATGGCGCTAATGGATATCGACGCCTCTTTGGACGACCATATCATTATTGCTGGAGACGACGAGTTTTCCTTTTTAAAGAGCGGCATTATGGAGCGCATGACAACGGAGATTCTGGACAAGCGGCGGCAGCACCTGGACCATGTCCGGTGGGTCGCCGGAGAGTATGAAGGAAAGCTGCCGCAATAGCCGGTGCTTTAAGCCCTTGGGGCGTTGGATCTCACCTGTCAGCTCGGTCGGCGAGACTCACAGTCTCCTAGGTCTGACCTTAAACACCGGAGAAGTGTAATTTTGCCAGGGTGTGAATAATAGTTAACACTCGCTTCGCTCGGTTAACTATCCGAGTTTTGCCTTGCAAAAGGGGACGCGGAGAGTTAATCTTGTGAAACAAGATTAAACTCTTTTACAACTGAAAAAAATCCCCCCTGGAAACCGGAGCAGGCCAGCTGTGTGCGCATGGAACCAGCTGAAACGCCCACCCGGACCTAGTGCCCGTTCGCCCAGCCGCCCGTGCACGCCGTTCCCCCATCAACTCTCAAAAGTAAGTCTGGAGGATCCATATGGATTTTAAGCTATCTTCCAAATTCCAGCCCACCGGCGACCAGCCGGAGGCCATCGAGCAGCTGGCCCAGGGCGTGAGCCGGGGCATGAAGGAGCAGACCCTGCTGGGCGTCACGGGCTCCGGCAAGACCTTCACCATGGCAAACGTCATTGCCAGGCTGAACCGCCCCACCCTGATCCTGGCCCACAACAAGACCCTGGCGGCCCAGCTCTGCTCTGAGTTCCGGGAGTTCTTCCCGGAAAACGCGGTGGAGTATTTCGTCTCCTACTACGACTACTACCAGCCGGAGGCCTATATCGTCCAGACGGACACCTATATAGAAAAGGATTCTGCCATCAACGACGAGATCGACAAGCTGCGCCACAGCGCCACCTGCGCCCTCTCCGAGCGCCGGGACGTGATCATCGTGGCCTCGGTATCCTGCATCTACAGTCTGGGCGACCCCATCGACTACCGGACCATGGTGATCTCCCTGCGCCCCGGCATGGAGAAAAACCGGGACGACCTGCTGCGCAAGCTGGTGGAGCTGCAGTATGAGCGCAACGACATCAACTTCGTGCGCAACAAGTTCCGGGTGCGGGGGGACGTGGTGGAGATCTTCCCCGCCGAGTCCAGCGAGAAGGCCGTGCGGGTGGAGTTCTTCGGGGACGAGATTGAGCGCATCCGGGAGTTCATCCCCCTCACCGGAGAGGTGACCGGGGAGCTGAAGCACATCGGCATCTACCCCGCCTCCCACTATATCGTGCCCGGGGACAAGATGAAAACCGCCATCGCCAGCCTGTATGACGAGATGGAGAAGCAGGCCGCCATGTTCAAGGAGCAGGGCAAGCTCATCGAGGCCCAGCGCATCACGGAGCGGACCCGCCACGACATGGAGATGCTGGCGGAGATCGGGGTGTGCAAGGGCATTGAGAACTACTCCCGGGTGCTCTCCGGCCGGGAGCCGGGCAGCGCGCCCTTCACCCTGCTGGACTACTTCCCGGACGACTACCTGCTCTTCGTGGACGAGAGCCACGTGACCCTGCCCCAGGTGCGGGGCATGTTCGGCGGGGACCACGCCCGCAAGCAGATGCTGGTGGACTACGGCTTCCGCCTGCCCTCGGCCTATGACAACCGGCCCTTGGATTTCGACGAGTTCTACTCCCACATCAATCAGGCCATTTTCGTCAGCGCCACGCCGGGGGACCTGGAGCTCCAGAAGTCCGGGCAGGTGGTGGAGCAGGTGATCCGGCCCACGGGGCTTTTGGATCCCAAGGTGACGGTGAAGCCCACGGACGGGCAGATCGACGACCTGATCTCTGAAATCAACCTGCGGGTGGAGAAGGAGGAGCGGGTGCTAGTGACCACCCTCACCAAGAAAATGGCCGAGGACCTCACCGCCTATCTGGAGAACTACGGCATTCGGGTGCGGTACATGCACCACGATATCGACACGGTGGAGCGCATGGAGATCATCCGGGACCTGCGGCTGGGGGAGTTCGACGTGCTGGTGGGCATCAACCTGCTCCGGGAGGGCCTGGACCTGCCGGAGGTGACTCTGGTGGCCATTCTGGACGCGGACAAGGAGGGCTTTCTGCGTAGCGGGCGCAGCCTGATCCAGACCATTGGCCGGGCAGCCCGGAACGCGGATGGGCAAGTTATTATGTACGCGGACCAGGTCACCGAGTCCATGGAATATGCCATCACGGAGACAGAGCGCCGCCGGGCCATTCAGGAAAAATACAACCTGGACCACGGGATTACCCCCAAGACCATCAAGAAGGATGTGGCGGAGATCCTGGAAATTTCCTCCCACAAGGAGGATGGCAAGAAGAAAAAGAAGCGCTATACTCCCGCCGAGCGGGCAGAGCTGATTGAGAAGTATAAAAAGGAGATGAAAGCCGCGGCGAAGCTGCTGGAGTTCGAGCACGCAGCGTATCTCAGAGACAAGATCAAGGAGCTGGAGGGCCAGGGAGGCGGCCACGCGCCGGTGCCCAGAAAGCGCCCCGGCCGGAATAGTTAACGCAGTTCAAAAGAGGTATGCCGCCTCTTTTGAACCAGGCAGCGTAGCTGCCTAACTTGAAAATCGGTATATACGATTTTCAAGTGTGTTTACTATAACCTCGGCTTTTGCGGAATTTCGCTATGCGAAATTCACACGAAGTTCCCCTATGGGGAACTTCGATTTCCGGGCTTGGGGCCGCAGGCGCCCAAGCCCGTGCAAAAGCCGGGCGGCGGGGCCGGAACCCTGTTCCTCAAAATGGCGGCGGAAAGGAGATCCGGTATGGAGAAAAGGCAGGCATGGAGGGCCGGCATCAGGCAGCTGGCGGTCGACTTTAACACCACCCCCGAGGCCCTCCTGGCCGGGGGGATTCTCTTCACACCACCGGCGCTGAATCCGGGACGGCGGGCTTACTCAGACAAGCTCCCTTTTTTTGAGCTGGTCACCACCGGCACGGCCACGGTCATCATGGCAGAGGAAGAGCTCTGGTCCGCCTTACAGGAGTGGGCCAAAGACGCGGAAGAGCCCCACTGGCTGCTGGAATTTCCCCGGATGTGGAGGCTGGCGGAGATCCTATCTCCCTACGGCTATGCCCTGACCCAGACCTTTCATCACTACCTGCCTGGCCGAGATTTCCGCCCTGCCAAGGCCCCGGAAGGGCTCACCCTGCAATGGCTGGAGCGGGAGGACATCGCTAATTTCTACCCCAACGCGTCCTGGCCCAACGCTCTGCAAGAAGAGGAGAACCCCGCCCGCCCCGATGTGCTGGCCCTGCTGGCATTGGACGGGGACAAGCCCGCCGCTTTAGCCGGAGCCAGCGCGGATGCGCCGGGGATGTGGCAGGTGGGCATTGACGTGCTTCCCCCCTACCGGGGCCGAGGGCTGGGTGCTCTCCTGGTGGAGGGCCTCTGCCATGAGGTGGAGCGCCGGGGGGCTCTGCCCTTCTATGGAACCAGCCTCAGCAATCTCCACTCCCAGAACATCGCCTGGAAATGCGGCTTCCGCCCTGCCTGGGTGACGGTATCCGCCAAAAGGAGGAAGAAAAATGCCGAAAAAGCTGAGTGAGATGACCCTGGAGGAGCTGTGGCAGCTGTTCCCCATTGTACTGACGGAGCATCAGGCCTGCTGGACAGATTGGTATGCTGAAGAGGAGGCCGTGCTTCGGCGCCTGCTGGGTCCGGCCCCGGTTTTAAACCACATTGACAGCACAGCCATAGAGGGCATTTGGGCCAAGCCCATCATCGATATTTTGATCGAGCTATCGGATACAACGGCGCTGGCTGCGGCGGGCAGCCGGTTGAAAGCGGCGGGCTATCTCTGCATGTCAGACAGCGGCGGCCGGATGGATTTCAACAAGGGTTACACGCCGGAAGGCTTCGGGGAGAGAGTGTTCCATCTGCATCTGCGGCTGTTGGGCGATAACGACGAGCTATATTTCCGGGACTGGCTCAACGCTCGCCCGGACGCGGCAAAGGAATACGAGGCCTTAAAGCTGGGCCTCTGGAAGCGATATGAGCACGACCGAGACGAATACACCCGGCAAAAGGCCGCGTTCGTCCAGGAGCACACCGCCCGGGCCAAGGGGGCTTATGGGGACCGCTATGTCTGGCCGGAGGGCCTGACTTGGGAGGGCTTTCCAGATTGAGCGAACGTGCCTCATGCCCTGAAGGGCGGCCGGCCCTGCCGGAAAAGCCGGCGCCCTCTGAAAGGGAGATATAGAGCCATAATGTACAGAAAGGAAGCCTATTCCTATGGATATGCTGGATTTGATTCAGAGCCGCCGGAGCTACCGGGGCGAATACCTGCCCGAGCCTGTACCCAGGGAGGACCTGCGGAAGATTATGGAGGCGGGGCTCGGCGCGCCCTCTGGATGCAATAAGCAGACCACAAGTCTCATTGCCGTGGACGACCCGGCGCTGCTGGGCCGGGTGAAGGCCGTCATTGACCCGCCTGTGGCCCAGACGGCCCCCGCCGCCATCTGCGTGCTGACCCAGAAAATCTTCGCCTACCGGGACCGATGCTTCCAGGTACAGGACTACTCCGCTGCCATTGAGAACATGCTGCTGGCAGTCAAGGCCTTGGGCTACGCGAGCTGCTGGTATGAGGGACACATTACCGATGAGGACCGGATCGGCCGGAAGATCGCGGATCTTCTGGGTGTGCCGGCGTGCTACGAGCTGGTGTGCTTTCTACCGGTAGGCAAGGCCGCGTCTGCGGCCGGACCCCCTCCCAAAAAGAAGCCCTTCGTAGAGCGGGCCTGGTGGAACGGCTTCGGCAAGGGGGAGTCGGAATGACATTCTATATTGGATCTTGCCTTGGAAACCGGGAGACAGTCTCCTGGTTTGCCCGGAGGCTGCGGGAGCAGGGCTGGGAGCAGACTTATGACTGGACGAGGATTCCCCCGGAGGCGGTGACTCCGGAGCACCTGAAGGAGATCGCCCGGCTGGAGGAAAGGGCCATCCGGGAGGCGGACGTGGTGGTGATCCTGCTGCCGGGAGGCCGGGGGACCCATGTGGAGCTGGGGATGGCCCTGGCCCTGGGAAAGCGGGTGTACCTGTGCGCCGCCGGGGCGGAGGCGTTCGCCCCGGAGAGCGCGGTGGGCTTCTACCACCTGCCCGGCGTGGTCCGGCTGACCGGGACCGATGAGGAAAATCTCTCCCACATTCTTCCGGAGGAAAGGGGATAAGCCATGGAGCTGCTGATTATAGTGGGAATCCGCCTTGCGTTCAGCGTCTTTTGGGGGTTCGTCACCTATCGGCTCATTGTGAAGAAGGGGTACTATGAGAACTGGTTCTGGTGGGGCTTCTTCTTTGGGATCATCGCCTTCATCGTGGCGCTGACAAGGCGGAACGTGGGCGTCCTCTATACAGACCCCTAGTATGCCCAGGCCCAGACGGGCCGGTATCATGAGGCGATGCTTCAAAGCGGCGGGTGGAGCTGCGTCCGCTGCGGAAGAGTGAACCCCAGCTATACGGGGACCTGCGGCTGCGGGGCCTCCAAACCGGGCCCGCAGGCGGGACCCTGAAAACATTTGTCAATGAAACAGAAGGGGAAGCTATGGAGATTATTCTGACGGAAACCACGGACCCCGGCATACTGGCGCTTTTTTCAGAGCACGATGAATATATGCTGGATTTTTTGGGCGAGGACAGAATCTACTACACCCGGTACAGGGAAAGCGAGAAGCTAGAGAAGGTGTGGGCCGCCCGGGAAAACGGCCGCCCCGTGGGGTGTATCGCCTACCGGGAAAAGGACGCCGGGGTGGGCGAGGTCAAGCGGCTGTTTATAAAGAAAGAATACCGAGGACAGGGAATCTCGAAAGAATTGCTCCGCGCCTTGGAGACCTATGCCAGGGAGCAAGGCTGCCACACCCTGTATCTGGACACGCGGATTACCCTGGAGCCCGCCGTCTCCCTCTACCGGGCGTCCGGCTTTCAGATCATCTTTCAACAGGGGCTGTATGTTCAGATGGAGAAACCACTCTGATCTCCCAGCTACAAAAGAAAAATTTAGAATCAAAGGATGAAGTGAACCCTATGAGCCTTGATAAAATCGAAGTGCATGGCGCCCGGGAGCACAATCTGAAGAACATTGATATAACCATCCCCCGGGACAAGCTGGTGGTGCTCACGGGCCTTTCCGGGTCGGGGAAGTCCTCCCTGGCCTTTGACACCATCTACGCCGAGGGCCAGCGCCGATATGTGGAGAGCCTTTCCTCCTACGCCCGGATGTTCCTGGGTCAGATGGAGAAGCCCGACGTGGACAAGATCGACGGCCTGTCCCCGGCCATCTCCATCGACCAGAAAACCACCTCCAAGAACCCCCGGTCCACGGTGGGCACGGTCACGGAGATCTACGACTACCTGCGCCTGCTCTACGCCCGCATCGGCGTGCCCCACTGCCCTATCTGCGGCCGGGAGATCAAGCAGCAGACCATCGACCAGATTGTGGACCAGGTGCTAGCCCTGCCGGAGAAAACTCGGATCCAGGTGCTGGCCCCAGTGGTCCGGGGCCGCAAGGGCGAGCATGTGAAAGAATTCGACGCGGCCCGGCGGGGAGGCTTCGTCCGGGCCCGGGTGGATGGCCTGCTCTACGACCTGAACGAGCCCATCCAGCTGAACAAGAACCAGAAGCACAACATTGAGATTGTGGTAGACCGTCTGGCGGTGAAAGAGGACATCCGCTCCCGCCTGGCAGACTCCATTGAGGTGGCCTCCGGGCTCACCGGCGGCATCGTGATTGTGAACGTGGTGGACGGAGAGGACATCACCTTCTCCCAGAACTACGCCTGCCCGGAGCACGGGGTCAGCGTGGACGAGCTGACCCCCCGGATGTTCTCTTTCAACAACCCCTTTGGAGCCTGTAAAAAGTGTACCGGCCTGGGGGTGTTCATGCGCATCGACCCGGCGCTGATTATCCCGGACAAGAAACTGTCCATCCGCAAGGGAGGGCTGAAAGCCAGTGGCTGGGCCATGGAGGGCAGCACCATCGCCACCATGTATATGCAAGGGCTCAGCGAACACTACAAGTTCTCGCTGGACACCCCCATCAGTGAACTGTCCCAAGAGATTGTGGACGTGCTCCTCTACGGCACCAAAGGGGAGAAGATCAAGCTCACCCGCATGGGAGAATACGGCAAAGGCAGTTCCTATTACGCAGCCTTCGAGGGCGTCATCAACAATCTGGAGCGGCGGTATAAGGACACCTCCTCCAACTGGATCAAGGCGGAGATTGAGACGTATATGAGCGCCGTGCCCTGCGACGCCTGCCACGGCAAACGCCTCTCCCCTGAGAGCCTGGCCGTCACGGTGGGCGGGGTAAATATTGCGGACTTCTGCGACAAATCTGTTACCGAGGCCTTGGAATTTGTGGAGGCCTTGGAACTCACAGAGCGGGAAAAGCTCATTGCGGCCCCCATCGTGAAGGAGATCAAGTCCCGGCTGGGATTTCTTCAAAGCGTTGGGCTGGAATACCTCACCCTGTCCCGGTCCTCGGGGACCCTCTCCGGGGGCGAGAGCCAGCGCATCCGTCTGGCCACCCAGATCGGCTCCTCCCTGATGGGTGTGCTCTATATTTTGGACGAACCCTCCATCGGCCTGCACCAGCGGGACAACAGCAAGCTCCTGGGCACTCTCAAGCACCTGCGGGACCTGGGCAACACTGTGATCGTGGTGGAGCACGACGAGGAGACCATGCGGGAGGCGGACTATCTTGTGGATATCGGCCCGGGAGCGGGGGTCCACGGGGGCAATGTCATTTATTCCGGCCCGGTGAAGGGGATCGAAAAATGCGAAGCCTCCATGACCGGCCAGTATCTCAGTGGGAAACGCAAGGTGGAGGTGCCAGAGAAGCGCCGGAAAGGCAACGGCAATTTCCTGGAAATCCGGGGAGCCGCCCAGAACAACCTGAAAAAGGTGAACGTGAAGATTCCTCTGGGAGAACTGGTCTGCGTTACCGGCGTGTCCGGCTCAGGAAAGTCCTCCCTGATTAACGAGATCCTCTATAAGAAGCTGGCCGCGGAGCTGAATCGGGCCCACACCTTCCCAGGGGCCCATAAGGAAATCCTGGGCCTGGAGCACTTGGACAAGGTGATTCAGATCGACCAGTCCCCCATCGGCCGCACCCCCCGGTCCAACCCGGCCACCTACACCGGCCTGTTCAACGACATCCGGGAGCTGTTCGCCAGCACCCAGGAGGCCAAGCTCCGGGGCTTCAATGCCGGGCGGTTCAGCTTCAACGTGAAGGGGGGCCGCTGCGAGGCCTGCCAGGGCGACGGCATCATCCGCATTGAGATGCACTTTCTGCCGGATGTGTACGTGCCCTGCGAGGTGTGCAAAGGCCACCGGTACAACCGGGAGACGCTGGAGGTCAAATACAAGGGGAAGAATATCTATGATATCCTGGAAATGACCGCCGAGGAGGGCCTGGATTTCTTCCGGGACCTGCCCAAGCTGGCCCGGAAGCTGCAAACCCTCAACGACGTGGGCCTGGGCTATGTAAAGATCGGCCAGCCGGCCACCACCCTGTCCGGCGGCGAGGCCCAGCGGGTGAAGCTGGCCACAGAGCTCTCCCGCCGGCCCACAGGCAAGACCATCTACATTCTGGACGAGCCCACTACCGGCCTGCACATTGCGGACGTACACAAGCTCATCGAGGTCTTGCAGCAGCTGGTGGACAAGGGGAACTCCGTCATCGTCATCGAGCACAACCTGGACCTGATCAAGACTGCGGACCACATCATCGACCTGGGCCCCGAGGGCGGCAACCGGGGCGGAGAGATCGTGGCCCAGGGCACGCCGGAGGAGGTGGCCCGGGTAGAGGGCTCCTATACCGGGCAGTATCTGCGGCCGCTGCTTTTCCCTGACAAGAGCCGGGAAGGGTGAGCAACAAGAGCGGCGGCTTTTTCAATCGCCACATAGACAGTCTCTTCGCAGCAAAACAACTTTCTACGAAAAAGCAAATTTGTATTGACAAATTTATAATAATATGCCACACTTTGAACAAATAAGTGAACTCTCATTGTTTTGCTCTTTCAATGAATAAGCAATTAGATTCATCAGAATGGGGACTGATGCCGATGGGCAGTTTATCAGGAATCTAAGTTGTCTCAAAAGCAAGAGAAACGAAAAGACAACCAATTTGGATTTTGAGAAAGGAAAGGTTATCATAAAAAGGCAATAACCTTTATTATCTATTTCGGTGGTACTCCGCTGAAGGGGCATTCCTTGACTTTCAATGCAGTAGTAAATGGAAAAGAATATTATGATATGATAGCATTGGATGAGTGAGAACCGAGGTGCTTTTATGAATCAGAGGAGATTTTGGAAAGGCTCCTGTACCGCTCTCTGCCTGCTGCTGGCCGCTTTGCTCTTCCTCCCCGCCTGCGCGGGGGAGGAAGCCAGCGTTCCCAGCCTGAAAGAGGTGGAGAAATATGAGAGCCTTTTTTGGAAAGACCGGGACATCGCGCTGGAGGGCCTGGGTTTCTCGGAAAATGACATTAAAGCAAAGATGGGGGATGAGCTTGTCCTAAAAGAAAAGCGCGAGATGGCCGGTCAGGAATTTCGAATGCTCCTGCACATGGGCGGAGTGGAGGGAGACTTCTGCCGCGTTCTGTTTAACTTTTCCACCAAGGCGGAGGACGCAGTCTGGGAAATTCTGGAAACCTTGCTGAAAGAGTGCAAAAAGGTCTATGGCACCACCAGTAGCGAGGAGGGCTCTGATAACCGCATCTCTGAGAGACTCCTCACGGGGGATACCTCCCTGAAAAGCTCTGTTTCCGAGCGGTGGCAGATCGGGAAAATGACCGAGTGCATCCTGACCGCATTCCGGATGGACAGTGGAGCTCTTGTCGTCCAGCTTCAGTACTATCCCCGGGAGCCCTTTGACAAAGAAGAGTGACTCCCCTCCCGAAAGAATATGGAAAAGAAAAGCCATGCTGCCCATTTTGGAGCGGGCCGCCCGGGACTGCTCCCCTTGAGCTCCGCGCAGTGGAAAGCGCAAAAATCCCCCATGCGGGCTTCGCATAGGGGATTTTTTACGAGAGCATGTGTTGGCCTCCGGCGGGGAAGGGTTCCACCCCTCCCCGCCACCTTTGAGAAAGGTAAGACTTCGTTTCACGAAGTCTACGAAACTTTTACGGTTGTTCGGTTAGCTCGACAAAAATACGTGAATTCTCTGCGACGAACGTAGTGAGAAAACAGGGTAAAAATTTGTGGGGTTTGGGGGTGAGCGTTCTGCCGGATACTTGGCAAAGCCAAGTATTGCAGACAACGCTGCGAACCGACCGAGCCGGGGAAGCTCCCCGGTGGCGAAGAGTTCATGCAAGCATAAACTCCCGAGTCGGCAGATGAGACCAGGCGAGACAGCCCCAAGGTCTTAAAGCAGGCGGCCCCGGCTCAGCGTCTGTCGTGGTCCCGGCGGGGCGGGCGGCGGTCCCGGCCGCCTTCCCGGCGGGGGCCCCGGTCGTTGGAGATGTCGTTCTCCGGCACCGCGCCGTCCAGGTCGATGAGGGCGTCCCGGCGGGAGAGGTTCAGCCGGCCCTTGTCGTCGATCTCCAGCACCTTCACCTTCACCACGTCGCCCACGTTCACCACGTCCTCCACCTTCTCGGTGCGCTTGATGTCTAAGCGGGAGATGTGCACTAGCCCCTCTTTGCCCGGGGCAATCTCCACAAAGGCGCCGAAATCCACGAGCCTAGTCACCCGGCCGTTATAGTAGCTGCCCGGCTCCGGATCGTTGACGATGGTGTCCACAATATCCATGGCCCGACGGCACTTCTCCACATCCAGGCCAGAGATAAACACATGGCCGTCCTCTTCCACATCCATTGTGATCTCGCACTCGGCGCAGATCTTCTGGATGACCTTGCCTCCGGTGCCGATCACTTCCCGGATCTTGTCCACGGGAATCTGCATGGAAAGCATTTTGGGCGCATAGGCGGAGAGCTCAGGCCGTACCTCCGGAATCGCCTTCAGAATAATCTCATCGATAATATAGTTCCGGGCCTTATGGGTCTTTTCCAGGGCCTCTTTCACCATGGCAGGGGTCAAACCGGAGATCTTCAGGTCCATCTGGATAGCGGTAATGCCCTTCTTGGTGCCGCCAACCTTAAAGTCCATGTCGCCGAAGAAGTCCTCTACGCCCTGAATGTCCACCATAGTCATCCAGCGGTCGCCCTCTGTGATCAGGCCGCAGGAGATGCCCGCCACAGGAGCCTTGATAGGCACGCCGGCGTCCATCAGCGCCAGTGTGGAGCCACAGATAGAGGCCTGGGAAGTGGAGCCATTGGAGGAGAGGACTTCGCTCACCAGCCGGATGGTATAGGGGAATTCATCAATTCCCGGCACCACAGGCACCAGAGCCCGCTCCGCCAGAGCGCCGTGGCCGATCTCCCGGCGGCCAGGGCCCCGGCTGGGCCGGGTTTCTCCTACCGAATAGGAGGGGAAATTGTAGTGGTGGATATACCGCTTGCTCTCTTCCTCGTCAATGCCGTCCAGCAGCTGGTTGTCCCGGATGGAGCCAAGGGTGGCTACAGTAAGCACCTGGGTCTGGCCCCGGGTGAACATTCCAGAGCCATGGGTCCGGGGCAGCAGGGCCACTTCCGCAGCCAGAGGACGCATTTCGTCCATACCCCGCCCGTCCACACGCTTCTGCTCGTCCAGAAGCCAGCGGCGCACCACATATTTCTGGGTCTTGTACATGCACTCGTCAATCTTAGCCTCTTGCTCCGGATACTCCGGGTCAAAGCGCTCGTGCACTTTGTCATAGACCGGGCGCAGCCGGGCGTCTCGGACCGTCTTGTCATCGGTGTCCATGGCGGCGCGGACGTCGTCCTCGGCAAAGGCCTTAATGGCCTCGAACATCTCCGGCTCCGGCTCGTTGCTGGGATACTCAAATTTCTCCTTGCCGATCTCCGCCTGGATGCCCTGGATAAACTTCAGAATATGCTGGTTGGCCTCATGGCCGGCCATAATGCCGTTATACATATCTTCATCGGAGACTTCGTTGGCCCCGGCCTCAATCATGGCAATGCGCTCTGTGGTGGAGGCCACGGTAACGGCCATTTCGCTCAGCTTACGCTGTTCGGCATTGGGGTTGATCACGAATTCCCCGTCAATCAGTCCTACAGACACACCGGAAATGGGTCCCTTCCAAGGGATGTCAGAGATGGAGAGGGCAATAGAAGTGCCCACCATGGCGGCAATTTCCGGAGAGCAGTCCTGGTCCACGGACATCACCGTGCAGACTATGGACACATCATTGCGCATATCTTTGGGGAACAGGGGGCGGATGGGGCGGTCGATCATGCGGCAGACCAGAGTGGCCTTTTCACTGGGACGCCCTTCCCGCTTTAAAAACGAGCCGGGTATTTTGCCCACAGAGTACAGCTTTTCTTCAAAGTCCACGGAAAGAGGGAAGAAGTCGATACCGTCCCGGGGCTTGGCTGAAGCGGTGGCAGCCACATGCACCACGGTATCTCCGTAGCGCACCAGGCATTCACCATTGGCCAGTTGGGCCATTTTTCCCGTCTCAACAGTCAGCGGCCGTCCCGCAAAATCTGTTTCATAACGCTTAAAATTCTCAAACATTAGGATTCCCTTTCTCCCCCGGCTTTGGGGGTAATTTTTCCGCGCTTTCCGGTGCCCTGTTTGACAAATAAGCAAGCCGAGAATTTTCTTGCCATATCCACGGCTGGTTTATTTGTAAAACAGGGGGTCCGTCCGGCGCATCGGAGAAGATAAACAAAAGGCGGCGGCTCACCCCGAGGGCAAAACCACCGCCCCGCCTATGCTCCTCTTGTTTCGGTCTTACTTGCGGATGCCCAGTTCAGCGATGATGGCGCGGTAACGCTCAATGTCTATCTTGATGAGATAGTTCAGCAGGCTGCGGCGCTGGCCGACCATTTTCAGCAGGCCCCGGCGGGAATGGTGGTCCTTCTTGTTTACCCGCAGATGGTCCGTCAGGTCGTTGATCCGCTTGGTCAAAACGGCAATCTGCACCTCGGGAGAACCGGTGTCTCCCTCGTGGCGGGCATACTTCTTGATAATCTCGGTCTTTTCGATTTTTGTCATTTTCTTCACCTTTTCTAATATTAGGATTCGCCCATCCCGCAGGCTATGGCCGGTGGAGCCAATATCCGAGGGAAAGGTACTCGCATTATTTTACCACACTCTATCCGGTTTGTAAAGCCTGATTTTTGGGCAAAGAGCTGGTCAGCCCGAACTGCGGATTGGGTGCCGGATTACGGTTTTCATCTTTTCTGGCGGGGTTTTGCGTGGGTCGCTCAGATAGATCTCATGGTGCCGCCGGGTGTCGCTCCAGTCGTTCTCATAGCCGTTTTCCAAAAGGTATCGGTCCATCCGAGCCACGGTTTCCGGCTCGCTGTCATAGGGGCCCACATGGAGGGCCTGCACGCACAGTCCCTCGTCCACGGTGATCATCCGCGCCGGGGAGCAGTCCAGCTTTTTCTTTCTGGAAGCCTCCGCTGCCGCCCAGGCGAAATCCTCCGGGCCCACGAAATCCGGCAGACGGATCACAGAAACCCAGTGAAAGGAGGCCTTGTTCCCATAGTCGATGCCCACTGCCCCAGGCTGCCACCAGAATCCCTCCAGGGGCGGCACCACATACTGGAAGAAGCCGGAAATCTCTCTGCCCCCCTTATAGCTCATCTTCAGGGTGTAGGCCACGGCGTACAAAACGCCGATGGCCTGCTGGTAGGCTCCACCCTCCTGGTTGGGGTCCCCCTCTCCCTCCACCGCGATGTAGTTCATGGGCGGCACGGTGATGATCTCCGGCTTCGCCTTGGGAGCGTATAGCTCCTTGTACCCCTTTTTGAAATCAAACGGCATTCTCTACCTCCTCTCTCGTTATGCCAGGTCCAGCCGCAGCCGCCCGTCTTTGGGGCTGACGGCGATCTGGCGCTCTCCCACCCAGCGATACTCCGGCAGACGGGCCATGAGATTCCGCAGCATACACAGAACCACCGGATGGACCGTTTTATCATGTTCGCTGTGCATCACATAGCTTCTCCGCAGCTTTTCCAAGAGCTCCTTCTTGTGCCGCTCGATCTCCGACGCGGCGATCTCCATGGGCATTTCCGACAGGCACAGCCAGAAATACCATTTGGGAAACCAAGGCCGCTTTTTCTCCTCCGCATGGCGATTATAGTTGTCCACCCGGCTCTGAATCCAGTCCAGATCCCCCGGCGCGGCGGCACAGAGGAAACGCAGGGCCACCAAGGAGGCGTCGAAGCACTCTCCTACCCCGTCATCCTCATAGCCGAAGCAGGTGTTTTTCAGCCGGCGGAGAGTCTCATCCCGCATAAGGACCACCTGGGAGCTCTCCGGGGCCAGCAGGCAAAGCAGACGGAGGATCTCCAGCTCCACCATGTTCCCGGCCAGGATCTTGGTCTTTGGGGTCTGCCCCAGCAGGCTTTTTATCTTTATCCCCTCCTCCGGGGCGTAAAACACCGGAGCAAGCTCCCGTTTTTGAGAACTGCCCCCGCTGGAGGAAAAGGGTCGGGCGGATTCCAGCAACACAAGAACAATATTCTCCCGCTCCTGACGGGAAATCACTTCCCCCTTTATTAGTCGGGCATCTGTCTCCACCGCCAGTTGGTAGGGTGTTTTCCCGTTCATGCTCATACCTCCACAATCAAAATATCCTCTTTTCCAAAATCCAGCCGGCTTTCCGTTTTTCCGCCGGTAAAGCAGAACGCCCCGCCGCAGGACTCCGGGCTGTGAGAGATAGAGTTAACCATCAGCGCCGTATGGGCCGCCAGAGCCGCCTGCTTGGCATACTCCGCCTCATATCCGGCCCATTCCTCCTGGGTAAAGTTCACATAGACAGGCCAGATGAGAAGGCCGTCTGTGAAAAAGCGCTCTGGAAAGTCCCACAGGTCGCCGCACAGAGCCAGCTGGATCCTCCGCCCCTGGTAGAGGAAGCCTTTGGTTTCCGCCCCCTCCCGGTAATGCTCATCGGTGATGGAGTACTCCTTCCAGCCTTTGGAGATCCGCCTGTAGTTGTAGGCCAATCTCCCGTCTATAAACACCGCGCAGGAGGAATAGAGCGAGTCGCCTGACCGTTCGAAGTAGCCCAGCAGCAGATCCGTCTTGTATTCCCCCGCCAGCCGCGCCAGTTCCCCCATAACCGGAGAATCTGCGGAAACCGCCACAGTCCGGTCGGCCTCATACCGCCAGCTAAGGGCGTCAAATCCCTGGAGGAAGCTCTCTCCAAAGCAAAGCAGGTCCACCCTTCCCCCAGCGGCTCTCAGGCCCTTCTCCACTTGAGACAGATTGTGCTGAATGTCTCCGTTGACAAACGAATAGGCGGCTAACCCAATTTTCATATTCCTCAGCTCCTACAACTCCTGAATATCATTTATTCCTCATAAGTTTCTTGGGTTAAAACACGAAGCATTGGCGGGCTTGGATGCGCGGCGGCGCAAGTCCCTTTATCAGATTGCGCCGCGCACCCCTTTGGGGTTCATTCGTCCTCAGGGAAGGGCGGCCAGCCCATTTTCTTTCCGCCCAGCAGATGGAAGTGCAGATGGGGAACACTCTGCATTCCGTCCGCGCCGCAGTTGTTTACTATGCGGAAGCCGTTTCCCAGGCCCAGCTCCTCCGCCACCTTTGCCGCGATCTCAAAGATATGGGCCACTACGGCGCTGTTTTCCGGGGTGATCTCCGCCGCGGAGGCAATATGCTCCTTGGGGATGAGTAGCACATGGGTGGGGGCCTGAGGGTCCAGGTCCCGGAAGGCCAGGACGGTCTCGTCCTCATAGACTTTTGTGGAGGGGATCTCCCCTGCCGCGATTTTGCAGAATACGCAGTTTGCCATTTTGTCACGCTCCTTAATTTTTGAGAAAATGTTTTCTGAACGGTAGGGCCTCAGCAGGTCCAGGTTCTTTTTGGCATAGTTGATGCCCCATTCAGGCTTGGAACGCCGCCCCTTGCCATAGTCCCGGCTTACCAAAACGGCGTTAGGGGCTTTCCAGGCATAGGCCGGGATCACATAGAGCTCCGGCGGGAAGCGGTCGGCAAATCGCAGGTAGCAGACCAGACGCTGGGCGTCCAACCGGGGCATTTTGCTCTTTGGAATATAGACATAGCTGCCCCGGGTGGACTTGACCTGCACTTCGTAAAGGACTCCCTCCGGACTTTTCACCAGGAAGTCCACGCCGTGGTCATCCACCTCCGACGGATAGATCTCATACCGGTATGAGAGGAACTCCGCCATGGCAAGATATTCCGCGCACCTTCCCAGCTGCAGGTGGCTCATCTCAGACCAGTTCAGGCTCGGCATAGGCGCTCAGGACATCTGCTCCCGCACCAGTCCCGGCACCGCCGCCAAGGCCTCGTCCAGTTTGGTCTGGTCCTTGGCCCCGGCCATGGCGAAGTCCGGCTTACCGCCGCCGTTGCCCCCGGTGAGCTGGGCCACGGCCTTCACCAAGGCTCCGGCCTTCAGGCCCTTCTTCTGGGCGGCTTTATTGCAGGCCGCCGCCAGCGTGGCCTTGCCGTCACTGACTCCGGCAAACACCGCCGCAATGGGTTCCTCTCTCTCCTTGGCCTTGTCGCAGAGGGCCCGCAGAGCGTCGCTGCCTGTGCCGGAGAGCAGGGCATACACCACTTTTATGCCGTCCACGTCCTGGGCGTCCCGGAACACGCCCTCCAGGTTCAAAGAGGCCAGTTTGGCATTCAGGCTTTCGATCTGCCGGTCCTTCTCTTTCAGCTCTGCTGTCAGCTGTTTTACCCGGGCGGGAAGCTCCAAGGGGTTCATCACCTTCAAGGCGCGGGCAGTCTCCTGTAAGGCGTCGATCTGCTTGCCCAGCTCCAGCAACACGCTGCGGCCGGTAACGCCCTCAATGCGCCGCACTCCCGCCGCCACCGAGGACTCGGAGACAATTTTGAACAGGCCCAGCCGGGCGGTGTTGTCCATATGGGTGCCGCCGCACAACTCCATGGAGAAGCCGTCTGCCAACGAGACCACCCGTACCACGTCGCCGTATTTTT
Organism: Acutalibacter sp. 1XD8-33; assembly: GCF_003612555.1. GTDB lineage: Bacteria > Bacillota > Clostridia > Oscillospirales > Acutalibacteraceae > Acutalibacter. The sequence goes on along the minus strand of NZ_RAZF01000007.1, from coordinate 117,979 downwards.
CCCCGAACAGGGCCATAGCCCCCAGCTTCCTGGCCTCGTCCAGAGGCATCTCCCGTACCTCAACCGGCACGGCCTTCATAATCTCCAGGTTAACCAGCCCCTCCACCCTGGCCAGCTCCTCGGGAGTAAGGGCGGTGAAATGGGTAAAGTCAAACCGCACATGCTGCTCGTTTACCAGCTGGCCAGCCTGCTCTACATGGTCGCCCAGCACCTGGCGCAAAGCCGCCTGGAGCAGATGCGCGGCGGTGTGGTTGCGCATGGTGTCAAACCGCTGGGCCTCCTCCACCTGAGCGCTGATGGTGTCCCCCACATTCAAAGAGCCTTCGCTGACCTGTGCCCGGTGGAGAAATATTCCCTCATGCCGGGTAACGTCAATCACGTCTACCGTGACACCCTCGGCCTTCAGCTGGCCACTGTCTCCGGTCTGGCCACCGCTCTCCCCATAGAAGGGGGTGCGGTCCAGCACAACGGACACCTCGGCCCCTTCGCCGGCAGACTCCACCCGCTGGCCGTTCTCAATGATGGCCAACACCTTGGCCTCGCCGGCAAGCTCCGTGTAGCCGGTGAACGCAGTGGCAGGCAGACCGCTGACGGCGCCGCCCTCGCCCTTCCAGGCATCGGCCCCAGCGTTCTTCCGGGCAGAACGGGCCCGCTCCTTCTGCTGGCGCATCAACTCCCGGAAGCGCTCCTCGTCCACCAGCATCCCCCGCTCGGCCAGAATCTCCTTGGTCAGGTCCAGGGGGAAGCCGAAGGTGTCGTTCAGGGTGAAGGCGTTCTCGCCGGAGAAGGTCTTGCTGTCGGCCCTGTCGATGAAGCTGTTGAGCATGGCCATGCCCTGGTCGATGGTGCGCTCGAAGCTCTCCTCCTCAAAGGCCACCACCTTGCGGATGGTCTCCTGCTTCTCCCGCAGCTCAGGATAGGCCCCGCCGTTCTCCTCAATCACCGTGTCCACCACGTCCTTCAGGAAGGCCCCGTGGACCCCCAGTAGCCGGCCGTGGCGGGCGGCCCGGCGGAGTAGGCGGCGGAGCACATAGCCCCGGCCCTCGTTGCTGGGGAGGACGCCGTCGCCGATCATGAACACGGTGGAGCGCATATGGTCGGTGATGACCCGTAGGGAGATGTCGGTTTTCTTGTCCGCGCCGTACTCCACCCCGGTGATCTGGCTGATCTTCTTCATGATGTTCTGCACGGTATCCACCAGGAACAGGTTGTCCACGCCCTGCATCACGCAGGCCAGCCGCTCCAGGCCCATGCCGGTGTCGATATTTTTCCGGCCCAGGGGGCTGTAGTTGCCTTGGCCGTCGTTGTTGAACTGGGTAAACACCAGGTTCCAGATCTCCACGTAGCGGTCGCAGTCGCAGCCCACGCCGCAGGTAGGCTTGCCGCAGCCGTGCTCGGGGCCCCGGTCGAAGTAGATTTCGGAGCAAGGTCCGCAGGGGCCGCTGCCGTGCTCCCAGAAATTGTCCTCCTTGCCCATGCGCTTCATGTGGCTCTCCGGCACGCCGATCTCCTTGGTCCAGATGTTCCAGGCCTCGTCGTCCGACTCGAACACGGTGACATAGAGCTTGTCCTCGGGGATCTCCAGCACCCTGGTAAAGAACTCCCAGGCCCAGGAGATGGCCTCCCGCTTGAAGTAATCGTTAAAGCTGAAATTGCCCAGCATCTCGAAGAAGGTGCCGTGGCGGTCGGTGATGCCCACGCTGTCGATATCCGGGGTGCGGATGCACTTCTGGCAGGTGGTGACCCGGTGGCGGGGGGGCTCCACCTCGCCGGTGAAGTACTTCTTCATGGGGGCCATGCCCGCGCCGATGAGCAGGAGGCTGTTGTCCCCCTGGGGGATCAGGGAGAAACTGGGCAGGCGCAGGTGCTCCTTACTCTCAAAGAAACTCAGGTATTTCTCTCTCAGTTCGTTCAGTCCGGTCCATTGCATGTGTATCGTCTCCTTCTTGAATTTTTTGAAATAATACTGTGTGTCCTCCAGACGCAGAGAATTTTGCTTCGCAACTCTCTGCGCCTTACGGCAAGACCTTGGGCCGCGCCAGCTGAGCGCGCGAGCTCAGGCCCCATATCACCACGTTATAACTCAAGCTCCACCTGATAGCTCCCGTCGATCAAAAGATACTCCAGCCCTTTCTCCCGGCACCGGCGCAGGTTCTCCTCATTCTCCCGGATCAGCGCCTCCCAGTCCAAACTGTCCTCCAGGCGCTCCTCAACCACCCCCGCATAGCCGAGAATGTCCGCCCTGTGTCCCTCAATATACCGCCGGGTCATCACCAAGCACACATAGCGGATCTCCCGGAGATACTCCTGGCCGAAGTCCTCCTTCCAGCAAAAAGGGATGTAGCAGCCCTCCACGATCAGGTTCTGCCGGTTCTCCACGGCGGTTTTCACCATCTCCCGCACAATGGGCCACAGGTATTCCGTCAGCTCCGGGTCGTCCTCCGGGGTGAGCTCCGTCTGCCCGCTGCGGATCAGGCCCATCTTCAGGTGGTCGATGGAGAGATAGGGGTAATGGTACTTTTCCAGCAGCCGCTGGGCCAGGGCGGTTTTGCCCGTGTGGGTGGTTCCGGCGATCAAAAGAACCATGGCTACTTCTCCTTTCTGAAATACTCCACGGCCATGCTGGCCAGCCCCAGCAGCAGAAGAATACCGCCGACGGCCAGGGGAACGGCCATGCCGCTGGCCAGCATGGCTGTGCCGTAGCGGCCGGGCGGCGTGGACCAGCTGCCAACCCGGTCCATATAGGCGCCGCCCACCAGCAGGGCCGCCAGCGCCCAGATGCTGCCGATCAGGCTAAGAAAGCCGCCGATCACTACTCGCTTCATCCTGACGCCCCTTTCGCCTTCTGCCCCTTTCTGTGCCGCAGGAAATCCATCACGAACTCCGCCGCTGTAAAGACCGCCAGCAGGCAGGCCAGCCGCGCCGCCGCCAACAAGAACAGAATAAGGCTCTGTAGAAATTTTCCCAAGCAGATCCCTCCTCAAAAAAGAATAAGGGCATACCTGTCCCCATTGGGACGGGCATGCCCGCGGTACCACCCAAATTGCGCCAAGAAAAGCGCCAACTCAAATCCCGTTAACGCCGGGGTACGCCGCCGCTCGTCGCGGCGAAAGCGCGAAACTTCCCCCAAAAAAGTTTCCAGGAGCGGCCCGAACCCTTTTCCCAAGCGGCTTTCACCCGCCGCCGCCTCTCTGGATGGGAACGGCCCCATGGGCCGCAGGGAACGTCTTCTCCACGCTGAATCCAGTATCAAGCACAGTATACCGCGATTTTCCCGGTTTGTCAATAGGCCCGGCCGCGCGTTTTTTGCCCCCAGCAAGGTCGTGAGGGCTCTGCCCTCACACTCCCGCCACCTTTGAAAAGGTGGGCGAAACTTTTACCCTGCTTCCTCACTACGTTCGTCGCAGACAATTAACGTATTTTTGTCGAGCTAACCTAACAGCCGTAAGAGTTTTGCAGACTTCGCTCTGCGAAGTCTTAGCTTTCTTCAAAAGCTCGCAGGGGATTGGGGGTGAGCGTTCTGCCGGATACTTGGCAAAGCCAAGTATTGCAGACCACGCTGCGAACCGACCGAGCCGGCAGGCGAGACCAACGTCCCCAAGGTCTTGCCCTCGACCTTAACTCCTGAGAAGCGTATTTTTGCGGGTGTGAATAATAGTTAATGCTCGCTTCGCTCGATTAACTATCCGAGTTTTGCGAAGCAAAACTCTTGCAAGAGGGGACGGAGAGTTCATCTCGTATAACGAGATGAACTCTTTTGCAACTGAGAAAAAAGTCCCCTGGAAACCGGAGCAAGCCAGCCGCGCGGTGTGCCAGAAGCCGAAGCGTCCTCCACAAACCGGACCACATCGTTGGGTGTGCACTGGAGGATGGCGCAGAGCTTTTCCAGGGTGAGCAGCGTGATATTCTTCCCCTTTTTCAGGGAATCCAGGGTTTTGTTGTCAATCCCCTCCCGCAGAAGCCGGTACTGGGTTACGCCGCGGCTTTTCATGGTTTCCCAGAGCGGACTGTAGTCGATCATTGGAACCACCCCGCATATTCCAGTGGAATTCTAGGGAATACCCCCTATGGCTCCAGGTTGTCCTCCTGAAACAAAGGGGAGGCGAAGAACGCCTCCAGCCCGATTCCCAGCCCCTGGCACAATTCATGGAGAATTCTCAGCTTGATGGAGTCATAGGCGCAGTGGACGATATTGTTGATGGTGGATTTTGGCACGCCGCTGCGCAGGAAAAGCTGGTATTGGGTCATGTTCCTCTGGACCAGCAGTTCTGTGAGCCGCTGGCTTACCGCCTGATTCAATTTCATCTGGATCACCCATAGCGATTGTAGCAATCCATAGGACAGAAATAGTCCTTGTAGATGGACCATCGGCAAGATTAATGGTATACTACAACTGAGGTGGTATAAGTGGAAAAAGAATCCAGAGAGATAAGTCGGATATTGCGTCTGCTGCGGGTAAATCGTGGCCTCTCCCAGGAGGAGGTCGCCAAAGTGCTGGGCATCAGCAGGCCCGCCTATTCATATTACGAAACAGGAAAAAGTCTGCCGGGGCTGGCGGCGATCCGAAAGTTGGCGGAATTTTACGGGGTTTCCGCAGATGTTTTTATCTATCCGGAGTGGTTTGGAGAAACGGAACGCTAAGAGGGCCCGCCGCTTTTTTCAGGCTATGCTTCCGGGGCGAACTTCAGCCCCGCGATCCGCTCCCCAATCTCCCGGAAGATCCTGGCAGTATCCCCGCTTTCCAGCGCCGACTCCTTCAGCACGGTAATACAATACCGGGGACCGGAGCCATCGCTGAGAAATCCGCAGTACCAGAAATGGGACAGTTCCTGACTGTTTTCGTAGCGGCCTGTCTGAGCGGTTCCGGTCTTGATGCCGCTGACGCAGTTTTCCGGCGCGCCCCTTGCTCCCGTGCCGTTCTCCGCCGCGTTAATAAGACAGTCTTGCAGCCGCCGGGCGGTTTTTTGGCTCATGGCCTGGAGCGTCACATCGGTGACCGGACGGTGGGGGGTGAGGGAGCCCTCGCCGTCCACCAGGCCCGCAATGAGCTTGGGCGAGCGGTAAACTCCGTCAGAGGCGATGGCGTTCATCATGGCGCACAGTTGCAGAGGAGAAGCGGTAACATCCCCCTGACCAAAAGAGAAATTTGCCAGGGCTCTGAAGTTGGTGAGAGACTCCCCCTGCGGCAGAGTGCCAGAAGCGGTAAACAGTCCCCGACCAAATTCCTGTTCTACCCCCAGCCCTAGATTATACGCCATGTTCAGGATCGGCTGGCTTCCAATGGCTCGGGCCGCGCTGATAAAATAGCAGTTGCAGGATTTTTCAATGGCACCTTTCAAATCCACCTGGCCATGAGCAGTGCCGTCAAAACACTGGAAAAGCATTCCGCCGGCGTTAAGGGAACCGGTGCAGTCAAAGGACTTCAATTCTTGTCCGCTTTCCAGCTCCACCGCAGCGGTGACCAGCTTAAACACCGATCCAGGCGCATAGGCCTGAAAGGCTCTGTTTACCAGAGGAGAGTCCTTTCGCTGGGCGGCTTCGCCAATACGGTCGGGCTGAAAGTCCGGCAGGCTGGCCAGCGCCCGGATTTCGCAATTGGGAACCTCCGTTACCACTACAGCTCCCTGGCCAAGAGTCTGGGAAACCTCTTCCACGATCTGTTGGATGTCCAGATCGATGGCGGCCACTACGCCTCCAGCTGTCTCCTTCATGGAGTCTGCCACCATACGCTTAGCTCCGGCAATGGCTCGGCCCAAGGCATCCACCTGATAATAGACGGAAAGCTGTCCTTGGCTGCGGTCCAAGGCGTCGTCCATGGCCAGCTCAATTCCCGACGCGCCCCGGCCCTGGCTGTCCAGATATCCAACCACATGGGGGGCCGGCTGTTCCTCCCCATACCGGTCCGCTACCAGAAACATATCAATGCAGTCATGCTCCACTGGCCGGTCCAGGGCAAGGAAAAAGGGTTTTCCGTTTTCCAAAGCCAGCGCCAGGCGGTCCCGGTGCTTTCCGCCGGTGGCGGTTTCCAGCGCGCCTATGGCCTCAATGGTGGGGGCCACGGCGGCAACCCAGCTGTGGGAACCGCCGGTTAAGGGGCGCAGCGCGCAGTCATAGATGGTGCCCCGGGATTTGGCAATGTCCAGCTGGTAAAGGCTCTGCTGTCCAGCCGCCGCCACATACTCCGCGTCGCCGGAGACATTTGCCAGAGAGTGTCCCGCCACGCCCATGAGAATCAGCAACAAAAACATGAGCAGATAGGCCCGGTTTTTGGCTCTTGACAGATTTCCTTTGCGGCTGCTTTTCAATTTGGAATCCCTCTTTCCCAATAGTTTTGACGTGTTTTCATAGTATTTCTTCCTGTCTGAGAAAAATACGCATTTTCTCTTGAAAGAGAGGAAAGCTATCTGTAACACGGCTGAAATAGATCAAAAGAGCTTCTTGCTTAATGATATCAGACAGGGAGGATACCATGCAGGGTAGAAAGCAGAAATGGAAGTATTCGGTCGCAGGAGCGCTGGCAGGGCTTGCCAACGGGCTGTTCGGCGCTGGGGGCGGAATGTTCCTGGCTCCTTTGCTGGCTCAGTGGACAAAGCTCCCCCAGCGAAAGGCCTTCGCCACCTCCGTGGGAGTGATTCTGCCCTTATCGGCTGTGTCCGCGGCAGTGTACTGGTGGAAAGGCGCCGTGGACCTTTCCGCCGCCTGGCCCTACCTGCTGGGGGGCTTCCTGGGAGGCCTGGTTTCGGGGCGTGTCTTTCAAAAGGTGCCGGTAGACTGGCTGCGCAGGGGGTTTGGCCTGCTCATCCTGTATGGCGGAGTTCGAGCGCTGTTTTTTGCGTGAGGAGGGGGAAGCATGGAGTGGATCTGGAGTTCCGGCATAGGATTTCTGACCGGCATTCTGTCCGGGTTTGGAATAGGCGGCGGCAGCCTGCTGCTTCTCTGGCTGACGGCGGTTCAGGGCATAGAACAGCTTCAGGCGGGGGGAACGAATCTCCTGTACTTTATCAGCTGCGCTCTGCCCGCGATTTGGGGCCATATAAAAAACGGCCTGATGGAAACTCAAGCCGTTTTATGGTGTTCCCTTGGGGGAGTCCCGGTATGCATCGCAGCTTCGCTAGCGGCGGCGGGGATGGATACCAGCCTGCTGCGCCGGTGCTTTGGGGCATTCATCCTGGCGGTAGGACTGCGGGAAGTGTTCCACCGGAAAAAGAAGCCATCAGAAGGCTGATCCACCGGAAGCGGCATCCCGGTCCGCCGGTTATATAGTAAACGCACTTAAAAATCGGTATATACCGATTTTCAAGCTGGGCGGCTGAGGAGGTCGTGACCTCCCCGCCTGGTTCAAAAGAGGTAGGATACCCCATTTGAACTGCGTTAACTATAGGTCCTTATACAGATGGTCAGCGGCGATGGTGTTGGCCAGGGTATAGACTCCGTCAAATACAAAGCCAAGCCCAATGAATACTACCAAAGTTTCCAGGGTAGCAAAGGGACGCAGGACCATCACCAGGCCGAAGGCCGCCAAAATAACGGCCGCCGCCAGGGAGATCTGCCATTTGGGGAAGCCCAGGGCCTTCATGTCCAGGGCTTTTTTGATGGCGGAAACGCTGTCTACCAAAATATAGACGCCCAGAGCGATGGGAATCAGGGAGGCCAGTACCTGAGGCGTTACCAGCAGAAAGATTCCCAACAGGCCCAGCGCCACCCCCAGAAACAGATCAAAGCGCTGGGCATAGCCGCCCCCGTCCTTCCAATAGCCCACGGCCCGGACAACGCCGTACCCCAGCGTCACTACCCCAATGAGCGTACAGGTCCACCGCAGGGCAGAGCTGGGGAAAAGCATCAGAACCACGCCCAGAGCTGTATACAGTACTGACGTGAGCACCAGACTGTTGCGGATACTTTTCAACATAAGACCGTCTCCTTCAAATAGTTTTTCCAACGCGTGTTCACACAGGCTGAATATAGCCAATTAACTTAAAAGATGCCTTTTCGAGTTGCAGATAACGGAATAACGCAGAGGCAGGTAAAACCGCCCCCAAACCCCGTATGAACACCCCACGCGGGAATTACCTAGAATTCTCCCGCCAGGTCAACTGCCCGGAAGCTCTCCGAGGCCCCGCACTGCTTCACATAGGGCTTCATTGCCTCAAAAGCCTGAGAAGCGTTTCCGTCCCAATAGAAATAGGTCCACTGGGACAGCAGGCTGTGGGCATAGTTGCAGTGAATATTGCCGGTGTATATCTGGGCGACAGGGTCTGAGATCCGGTTCCCCGTGTCCGCCGCGCAGTCTTTTCGAAAGGTGCAATATTCCTGGCCGTTCTTCACATAGATGATATGAACGGAGAGATCCTCCAAAGACAGGTCCAGCCGCTCCTGGATCCCTGCCTCTTGGTTATAGCTGTTCTCCGCCTCCACTTTCTCAAAGTAAAAGTGTTTCCGGTAGCCCTCCAGAATATCCGCCTCCTGCTCCCGGAATTTCTCCGGCACCAGCAGGTTCAACGTGCAGTCGTCCATGACGAGCTGCTCCTCAATGGGCCGGCCGTCGGCAGATTCAATCGGGTTTACCTTCAGATAGTTCGGGTCGATCCGCACAGAACAGCCATTGGGGTCGATCTCCTCCGGGTAATTCATGCCGTTCAGAGTATATAGGAGAGTACCCTCGCCGTCCGCATCCTGGAAATTATAGGCGTCCATCACGAACGCGTCCAGATTCTTCTCCAGCAGGGGCAGGAGTTTTTGGCTGCGCCCCGCAATCTCCAGGTACTTTTCCGTGCTCTCGTCCTCGCCGCTATACTGCACTACCGTGGTATAGAGGCTTTGGCTTCCGGCTTCTCCGGACTCCGCCGCGCCTTTCTTTCCGCCGCAGCCCGCCAGGATTACCAGCAGGCAGAGGGCAAAAAACAGGGCTGTCTTTTTCATGGGGCATCACTCCTGACTTTTTTATGGGATCATGATACCGCATGGTTTGAAAGAATGGCTTGCGGGTTTCTGAAAAGTTTCTTACTCTTGGGATAACTTTCTCATCATGATATACTCATGATGCAGCGTGCCGTCCTTCAGGCGGAACGCGTCCGGCCGCACGCCCACTATGCGAAAGCCCATCTTCTCATAGAGCCCCCGGGCTCGGGTGTTGCCCTCCACAAATTCCAGCTCCAGCTGGGAGACATCATCCCAGCCCTTGGCGATGTGCTCTATCTCCCGGAACATGGCCGTGCCGATCCCCTGGCCCCAGAACTCCTTCAAGAGGGCAATGCCGATGGCAGCCCGGTGCCGGGTTATCAGGGCGGCACTTCTTGTGACCTCGCAGTTCCCGGCGATTCTGCCCTCCACCTCACAGACCAGCGTGGCGGCGTTCTCCGAGGCGTTCATACTCTCAATCCACTTGGCCTCTCTCTCAGGGGTATACTTACCACACTCTTCGGGGCTGCGCACGATGAATTCCGTCTCGCCGGCTGACTGCACCAGATATTCCAGCAGGCCGGGGATATCCTCATTCCGGGGATTCCGGAGCAGGGCCTTCCTGCCGTCCTTCAGGGTGAATTCCACTTCTCTTGTGCGCATTATTTGTCCTCCTCTCTGATCTGCACCCGCCGGATCTTGCCGCTGATGGTCTTGGGCAGGTCCTCCCGGAACTCCACAATCCGGGGATATTTATAGGGTGCGGTGTGCTTCTTCACGTAGGTCTGGATCTCCTTTTTCAGCTGGTCAGTGCCTTCAGTGCCCCTGGTCAGCACAATGGTGGCCTTGACCACCTGCCCCCGGATAGGGTCCGGCGCGGCGGTGACGGCGCACTCCAGCACATAGGGCAGCTCCATAATCACGCTCTCGATCTCAAAGGGCCCGATGCGGTAGCCGCTGGACTTGATCACGTCGTCCGTGCGGCCCACATACCAGAAATAGCCATCCTCGTCCCTCCAGGCGGTGTCGCCGGTGTGGTACATGCCGTCGTGCCAGGACTCCTTGGTCTGCTCCTCGTTCTGGTAGTAGCCCCGGAAGAGCCCGCAGGGAACCCGGTTGTCCGTACGGATGACGATCTCGCCGGTCTCGCCCACGGGAGCTGGGGAACCGTCCGGCAGGACCAGGTCCACATCATACAGGGGGCTGGGCACGCCCATGGAGCCGGTCTTGGGGATGGACCCCACGGGGTTGTAGATCACGCAGGTGGTCTCCGTCTGGCCGAAGCCCTCCATGAGCATCAGGCCCGTGGCCCGCTTCCACTGCTCGTAGACCTCCGGGTTCAGAGCCTCTCCGGCGGTGGTGGAATACTCGATGCCGGAAAGGTCATACTTGGACAGGTCCTCCTTGATGAAGAACCGGTACATAGTGGGCGGGGCGCAGAAGGTGGTGATGTGGTACTTGGCGAACATGGGGAGGATGTCGTGGGCGTCGAACCGGTCGAAGTCGTAGGTGAAGATGGCGGCTTCGCACATCCATTGGCCGTAGTATTTGCCCCACATGGCCTTGCCCCAGCCTGTGTCCGAGATGGTGAAGTGCAGGCCGTCAGGGTTCACGTTGTGCCAGTACCGGGCGGTGATATAGTGGCCCAGGGCGTATTTGTAGCTGTGCTCCGCGATCTTGGGATAGCCCGTGGTGCCCGAGGTGAAATACATGAGCATCAGGTCGTCCCCGCAGGGGGAGTCGGGCTTCCTCTCATACTCATCCGGGAAAGCGGCCATCTCCTTGTCAAAATCTCTCCAACCCAGCCTGTTTTCCCCCACCATGATCTTGATCTCCACGCCGGGGCAGTTCCGGGCGGCCCGGTCGGCCTCGTCGGCGGTCTGGCCGTCGCTGGTGCACAGGATGGCCTTGACCCCTGCGGCCTGAAAGCGGTAATCGAAGTCGTGCTCCATCAGCTGGTTGGTGGCGGGGATGATCACCGCGCCTATCTTGTGCAGGGCAGTGATCACGTACCAGAACTGGTAGTGGCGCTTGAGCACCACCAGCACCCGGTCCCCCCGGCGGATGCCCAGGGATTCCAGGTAGTTTGCGGTCTGGTTGCTCAGGCGGCTGATGTCCGAGAAGGTGAACCGGCGCTCCACCTTGTTCCGATCCACATGGAGCATGGCCAGCTTCTCCGGGGTGCGGCGGGCGATCTCGTCCACGATGTCAAAGGCGAAGTTGAAATTGTCCTCGTTTTTAAAGCGGATCTCAGAGAGGATGCCGTTTTCGTCCAGCGTGGTCTCCACAAAGGGGTTGGAGACGTTCTCCCGGTGCCGGCGGGCCAGCTTGCGGTCGATGAGGGTCTGGAATTTGTCCGGCTCGGCGGGCTTATCCTCTGTTCCCTTCATGACCATGGCGTAGAGCTGGCAGTCCTGGCCGCCGGTGGCGATCATGCCGTGAGGGGTGCCGGAGTTGTAGTAGATGGAGTCCCCCTCGTTGAGCACCTCAATGTGGGAGCCGATCTGGGCCTTCATGGATCCCCTCACCACGATGTCGAACTCCTGGCCCGCGTGGGAGGCCAGCTTGATAGCCACGTGCTGCTCGGCCTCGGAGTAGGGCATGGTGACGAAGAAAGGCTCGGCGGTCTTATTCTTGAATAGCGGCGCCAGATTCAGGTATTTGAAGCCGTGGCGGCGGGTGATGGGCAGGCCGTCCCCGTGGCGCACGATGGTATAGCTGGACAGGGTGGGACTCACGCCCCGGATCAGGTCGGTGGGGTCCACGCCGAAGCGCTTGGCGCACTTATAGATGAAGGTGAAGCTGAAGTCCTGCTCTCCGGCCTCGCACCGGGCGTATTCCTCCGGGCTCACCCCCGTGCACTTTGCCATCTCCTCCTCGGAGAGTCCGGTGATCTCCCGCATGGTGCGGATGCGCTCCGCCACCTCCGCCAACTGTGCTTTCAAATCTGCTCTTTCCATTGGGCTTTCCCCCTTAAAGATTTATATTGAAAATAATATGCTTTTTGAGAGTAATACGGAGTGGCCTTCGCCGCAAAGGGCGCGGCTACGGCAAGGTCGTGGGGTTTCGCCCCCACATAACGACCAGCTTAAGGCCAGCTGGACCGGCCAAAGCCGTCCAGGGTAAAAGTTTCGTCAACCTTTTCAAAGGTTGCGCGGTGTGGAGCAGAGCTCCACGACCTTGACCTTAAACATCTGAGAAGCGCAATTTTTGCGGGGTGAATTGGCGGACGGAGTCCGCCAAGAGGGGTGCTTTTTGCAAGAATAAAAAGCACCCCTGGGTCCCGGAGAAGGCCAGCGTCCCACGTATGGGGGTAAGTGTCTGCCAGTGGCAGACAAGCTACGAACTGACCGAGCCGGTAGGCGAGACCCCTGGAAACCGGAACCAGCTGTCCCTCGTCGGGGAATGAGCGCCTGCCAGTGGCAGGCGGGACAAAGCCCCTCAGTCCCGGAACTAATCCAGCTCTGTGAGCATGGACACAAAAAAACCGCCCCACAGGGAAGTATCCCCTATGAGACGGACAGAATCCGCGGTACCACTCATATTGCGGCCCCTTTTCACCAGGGCCGCCCCTCGCCGGGCTCCAACAAGCCCTTCGCACTAACGCGGCGTTCACGGGAGGCGTCTACACCCGGCAACACGCTCGAAAGAACAACATGGGCTCGGTTTCGGACCTCCGGCTCGGAAGGGATAGGCGGCGCACAAAACAGCGCCCAGGGATTCTCCTGCTGGAAAGCGTCCCGTTGGCTCACAGCAACCGCCAACTCTCTGAAGCGGATGGCTCTCCGACCGGCTTCGTCATAGCCTTTATTCTATATATTTCAATATTATATCCTGGAAAGGGGTAAAAGTCAATACGGTTCTGAAAAATTTTTCCTGTACTTTTTCTCCTGGCGCCGGGCTTTTGCCAAAGCCTTGCTGGGCTGGCCCTGCTTCATGCGTACCGTGCTCAGGTGATGGCTGTGCCGGGATTCCCAGTTAAGGACCTTATAGCTTTCCCAGCGTCCGGGGTCCAGCTCACCGCTGGCCAGCGCCGCGCGGACGGCGCAGCCGGGCTCGTTCTCGTGGCGGCAGTCTGAGAACCGGCATTGGCCCAGGTACTGTTCCACATCCGGGAAGGCTTCGCTAAGGCCGTCAAGAGAGTCCCACATGCCCAGTTCCCGCATCCCGGGAGTATCAATGAGCAGCACGCCCGAGGGCAGGCGCAAAAGCTGCCGGTGGGTGGTGGTGTGACGGCCCATGCCGTCCTTTTCCCGGACGCTTCCGGTGGCCATCCGTTCTCGGGGGATCCCGGGCGGCGAGGCCGTTTCCTCCGCCGAACCTGGTTGCGCGGCAGAAAAGGAGTCCTCCCAGAGGCGGTTAATCAGGCTGGACTTGCCCACACCGGAGGACCCCAGAAACGCCGCCGTGGTCCCCGGGGCCAGATAGGGCAAAAGCCGGTCCATGCCTTCTCCGGTTTTTGCGCTGAGAGCCACTACAGGAACCTTTCCGGCGGTTTTCCGGGCAGTGGCGATCTGCTCTCCGTGGTCCCCGGGCAGGTCCAACTTGGTGAGCAGCACCACAGGCCGTGCGCCGGAGTTCCAACTGAGGGTCAAGTAGCGCTCCAGGCGCTTGGGGCTGAAATTCTCATTAAGGGATTGCACCGCAAACACCACATCCATATTGGCGGCCACGGCCTGCTCTGTACCGTGCCAGGAGTCTATCCGGGAAAAAAAGCTCCTGCGGGGCAGGGTTTCCACAATCTGCCAGTCGCCGGCAGCTGGCAAGGCCAGCACATAGTCCCCGGTGGTGGGAAACTTCCGCCCGCCGTCGTAAAGGTATTCCTTGGTTTTCAGCCTGCCATAATGTTCACCCTCCTGGGTCATCAACTGAAAGCGTTCTTTAAAAACCGCCGTTACCCGGGCGGGCAGGGCGGGGCTTCCCTCTGGGGGAAGAAACTCTTGGGGAAAGCCGTAAGCGAGTAGATCTGTCATTGAATTCCTCCAATCGAAAATTGGTCTTGGGGTTTCTGGTTTTTCTGGAAAACATATGCACGCTCATGAAACCTCTCTCCTTTCACGCAAAAAATCCGGCCCCACAGGAGGCCGGTTTTGCCGTTTGATTTCAGTCATAGGCGCGAAACAAGCCTATGAAAAGGCAAGGCGGGCGGCGGCTTCTCTGTTTTTCGGAAAATATATAATTGCCATACGCTCACCGCCTTTTTTATGGATTGCGGATACAGTATATCACAGCCGGAGGGAGATGTCAACCGTTCCTTCGGCCATGGGAGCGTCCAAATGCAGGAGTACAATACAAATTAGACAGAGGCGAAAGAAAAAAGTAGAAGAATGAAGTCAGGTCGGTTTAAAGTTGAGTTACCACACTTAGCCGTACCAAGAAGAGGCCACATCCTTCATGCGTAAAAGTATAACATAGAGCATGAAACTCCGTCATCCCTAATGAAGTACGCAGAGAAATATGGTGTGAGCAGGGCCAGCCGGAAGTGCAATAAAAGCCGGTCCTACATCTACTTCTGGACGGCGCACTGGCGCGGAAGTATAGAGTCTCTAACTTGTCAGTCCCGGCGACCGCACAGCCCCCCAGACAGCACACGGAGGCGGAGTACCAGTCCCTGTGGGTAAAACAGGCCAGTCGTGCATAAGGTTTGTGGTCCCATCAACCGGGTCTAAAATTCAAAAACGATCCGCCTCTATTTCCTGCAATCCAGTTTCTTTTCCCAGAAGCAGATTCACAAGCCAGTCAAAATCCTGCTGCAATACCAGACCGCAGGTAAAGGCAATATTCTTACCGTAATCCTGAAACAATCCTGAAACACCGCTAATCCAAACAGATCCTCATAAAATTTTCTTGCGGCATTTATGTCAGCCACAGAAATAACTATACAAGTGAATTTCATAGTATCAGCTCCTTGGAATTTTATGTCCTTATTTCGGCGAGACACCGGTTTGTTTTTCTTCTTCACCATCCTTTGCCCGCCAACGTTTTAGCGTTGGTAAGAATTGTTGCAGTTCAGCTCTTGCCTCCTGCGCTGTAAAATTCACATGATTTTCCTTGTTCCAGGTATCCAAATGTCGCAAAAGTATTTCTATCAATTCCTCAATTGAAAAATCTTGCACAAATTGACCTTTTTGGTAGCAATAGGCGCAGTATTCCTCTGATTTGCATCCATTGCTCTCTGTTCCTTTGTCACTATTCTTTACTAAGATCATCCCGCAACTCTGGCACTGTCCGGCGGAGCGTCCCAGCAGGAAGTCCACCGACACATCAAAAGTTTCAGCAATAAGTCTCAGTGTATCAATATTCGGTACAGTGTCCCCGTTTTCCCAACGAGAAACTGCCTGCCGTGTGACCAGTAGCTTTTCTGCAAACTCATTTTGAGATAAGTTTAGATATTTTCATAACTCTAAAATTGTATTTCTCGTTTCCATTGATACAAACCTCCGTATCTATTTTATACGCTAATCTGGGAACGGTGCGTTAAGATCGACAAGCCCTTGTTTGATGCCTTTGACCGTTTTGAGTTGGAGGATATTTCTTTCACGCACAAAGTGGACAAGCACTATGAGCGGACGGAACAGACGGAGGTCACGCTGAGCAGGCGGGCCTTGAAGCCCCAGGAGAGCGTGGAGGAAACCGTTTCACAGCGGATGGAAGTGGACAAGCTGCATCAGGCCCCAACTGCCTGAAAAGCAGCGCCGCCGTCTGGTGCTGTACTACTTCGGGGAGTTTACATACGAGCAGATTGCGGATATGGAGGGATGCACGATTTCGCCGGTCAAAAGGTCTATTGAGAAGGCAATCGAGAACTTGAAAGTTTTTTGATTTAGGGGGGCAAATTTCGCATTTGAGTGAGGAACAGGTGAAGGGCGATGGAAAGCCCTTCACCTGTTCCTCGTTTGTGCGGCGAATGGGTTTGACCTTTGACAACTTCATCCCCATTCATCAAGCACATTCCTATTGCCGTGAGCCACTTTTGTCGCCGCGCCAGGATGTGCCGGACAGGACAGCGGGACAGGTTTATGGAAACGGGAGCATTTATGCTCCACCAACCTTGATATGTCATGCTGTCCGGCCCCTACATAGGCGGCGCAGGCCGTCTAATTTTTATGGGGAGGTCAAACACCATGAGCAGGACATATTTGCGCGGCGACCTGTATTATGCCAACCTGGGCCATGGGATCGGCTCGGAGCAGAAGGGCACCCGGCCCGTCGTTATCATTCAGAACAACGTGGGCAACAAGTACAGCCCCACCGTTATCATCGCCGCCATCACCAGCAAGGCCAACGCCAAGGCCAAGCTGCCCACCCACTACTATCTCTGGACGCCGGGAACGGGCTGACGCAGCCCTCCCTTGTCCTGTTGGAGCAAATTCGCTCCGTGGACAAGCGGCGGCTGTCCGGCTACATCGGCAGGCTGGACGAGAAACATATCCGGGGCATCAACCACGCCCTGGCGGTCAGCATCGGCCTGATCGAACCCGTACCCCCGAAACTAACCCTCTGCTTATGCTGCGCTTGTGCTGACGCTTTTCGCGGCACAGGCGCTTTTGCTTTGCGGAGGCCGCGTCGGGACAGCCTGAAAAAGAGATTTGCGCCTACTGCAAGAAGCGCATGGGGGGTGTATTTTGACGTGACGCCCCAGGGGGGGGATCGGGGACAGGTATGAAGAAAAAAGCCTTGCCGCCCCGCTGACCGAGCATACGGTCAACAACGTGAAATATGAGGTCGTTTCCGCCTTTAAGGAATCTGAAGCTGGAAAAGAAGCGGAGGATTTGACCGACAAGATGAAACGGCTCATTCTGACCGAGGACATCAAGCCGAGGAAAAGTGATTTGCACCTTTGTGTTTTGCAGTCAGGGCCATTACAATGAAATAGAAATGTGTTTGTCTGGCTGCCGGGAAGGAGGAAATATGCAGTCCAGAACAGGCAATAAGCACGACGTTACCGCGTTATATCTCCGCCTCAGCCGTGACGATGATCTCCAAGGCGAGAGCAATTTCATCGTGAACCAGCGGATGATGTTACAACAGTACGCACTGGAGCATGGACTGACCATAACTCAGGAGTACGTTGACGACGGATGGAGTGGCACGAACTACGATCGTCCCGCTTTCCAGCGCATGATTGACGACATTGAGGACGGCAAAATCAACTGCGTAGTGACGAAGGCTTTGTCCAGATTAGGCCGAAACTACATCCCGACCGGGCAGTACACGGAGATTTACTTTCCCAGCAAGGGCGTTCGCTATATTGCCGTAAACGATGACGTGGACAGCGACCAGGGCGACGATGATTTTTCGCCCTTCCGAAACATCATGAACGAGTGGTATGCAAAGGATATCAGCCGCAAGGTACGCAGTTCAAAAAAACTGCGCGGCGACGCCTGGCGACCCCATGTGTCCGCCGCCCTACGGCTATAAAAAAGACCCAGATAACCCCCGGAAATGGATCATCGACAACGAAGCTGCCGATGTCGTCCGCAGGATTTACCGGCTTTGCGTAGAGGGGAAGGGAATCGAAACCACGGCCCACTTGTTGCAGGAGGATGGTATTTTGATCCCCACGCAGTATTGGGAGAGCAAAGGCATCCGCAAGGGCGGCAAAAAGAGCCAGGATACCCCTTACAAAGGGTGTAAGACCACCCATCAACCAAAATCCTGACCCTCCGGGAGTACACGGGCACCCTGGTCAATTTCAAAACCTACTCAAAGTCCTTCAAGAACAAGCGCCGCCTGGACAATCCCGAAGAAAATTGGGATATCTTTGAGAACCACCATGAGGCTATCATCGATAAGACCACATGGGAACAGGTGCAGAAGCTCCGGGAGGGGGCGAAGCGCCGGAAGCCCAAAAACACCAAGAAGAATATGTTCGCCGGTCTGCTGTACTGCACCGACTGCGGCCATAAGCTGTATTACAACATTAACCATCCCAACAGCTCCATTGAATATTTCAACTGCTCCAACTACCGGGGCACCTGCAACGAAACCCACTACATCTGAGCTGACTCACCGGAACAGGTGATACTGCTGGAACTCAACCGCATGGTCAGCTACCTGAAAAACCATGCCGAGGAATTTGCCGAACTGCTGGCTCAGAAAACCGCCAAGGACTATGAGCTGGAGAGCCAAAACAGGCGGCAGCGCCTCTAGGAGTTGATTGCCAGGAATAAAGAGGTTGACCGGCTGTTTGAGCGTATTTACGAGGACAATGTATCGGGTAAGCTGACGGATGAACGCTTTATGAAAATGTCCCAGCGGTATGACGCGGAACAGCAGCCGCTCAAAAAGGACATTGAGGAATTGCAGCGCCAGTGTGACAAAGAGAACGACCGGGCTTTCTGCAAGGAGCAATTTTTGAAAGCAGTGCGGAGTTCATGGAGATGAAAACGCTGACGCCCACCATTCTGCATGAGCTTGTAGAACGCATCGACGTGTACCAAACCCAGGGCAGGGGAAAGAACCGGACGCAGCGCATCGTGATCCACTATAACTTCATCGGTGTCCTGGATTTGCCGGAGGTAGAGGAATACCCGGAGAACGTGGTGCTGGACAGCCGCCAGGGTGTGGCGATTGAGTATCTTGTCGGCAAGGCCAGCTAAAGAAAACGGAGCGGCCCGAGAGCCGCTCCACCGGGGCAGACCGCCCCATAGAAATAGTAAAGGAACAGCCTTTCGACTGTTCCTTTACATACGAGTGTTCAGTTGCGTTATGAACACTCGACATGGTGCCGGTGGCCGGACTCGAACCGGCACGGGTTATTAGCCCGGTGGATTTTGAGTCCACTACGTCTGCCAATTCCATCACACCGGCATGTCTATTTTCAACGTCCAACACCCGCTCCATTCTCTGGAAAACGGAGGAATATGAAAACCAAACTATATATTTACCTTTTATTCTCCTCATGCTTTCTAAATGTTTACACGTCCCGGCAATCGAAATAATCTTGCAGATTTCGAATCCAGTTTGCCAATCAATTTGAACATCCCCAAATTATATAATACAGTATACTACGTATTCTAAAAAAAAGCAAGAGTTTTTTGCCCAAGCATTGCAATTAGGTTACACAGGGGTCAAACGGCCCGTGTAACCTAATCTTTATATATCTCCCCCGGGCCGGAAAGTCAAGAGAGAATCCCCAAAGAACACGATGCGTTTGAGGGGCGCGAAGCTGCAAAAACTGAAATTCTGTTAGGCATATACCACAAAAAGGATCCCACAAGGAACTCAATCTATATATAATCGGTCCATATCGAAAGAGGGGACAGACAGTTTCCTTCAAGATATTCACACGTCGCTTTTGCGACACAAGTCTGCCAGGGTAAACTGTGCCAGATATTCCGAAATCACCTGGTTCAATCCCTGCCATAGGGACAGCGTTGGACAGATGCTCCTCTGCTGGCAAGGCTTCTGCCCGGGACGCAGGCACGCCACCGGCGACAGAGGCCCCTCCATGATTTCAATGATTGTCTTCACGCTATACTCTTCCGGCACGCGGCTCAGCTGGTAGCCGCCGCCTTTACCTCGCGCGGCGGTAAGCAGGCCGTTTTTGACCAGTTCTTTCACCACTATTTCAAGATATTTTTCGGAGATTCCCTGGCGCAGAGCAGTGCTCTTCAGGGGGACAAAGCCTTCGGCTTGGTGCTCCGCAACATCCACCAGGAACCGCAGAGCATATCGGCCTTTTGTGGAAATCATCTTAAAACCTCCTTTTACTTTTCCTATTATACCACAAGGTAAATAGGATTTCAAGAGATAGCGATATTCCTATTGACACGCTAGGTAAATAGGAATATAATAGGATTACTTCAGAGACCTGGAAAAAGAAGGGAGCTTTGCTTTATGAGCTATAAATTTGAGACGTTGCAGCTTCACGTAGGCCAGGAACAGCCTGACCTCGCCACAGATGCCCGTGCGGTGCCCATCTATCAGACCACCAGTTATGTTTTCCGCAATTCGGCCCATGCTGCCGCCCGGTTCGGCTTAGCAGACGCCGGCAATATCTACGGCAGGCTGACCAATTCCACCCAGGACGTATTGGAGAAGCGAATCGCGGCTCTGGAGGGCGGCGTGGCAGCTCTGGCCTTGGCCTCTGGCGCGGCAGCTATCACTTACACCATCCAGGCCCTGGCCCAGGCGGGAGACCACATCGTGGCCCAAAAGACCATCTATGGCGGCAGCTATAACCTGCTGGCTCACACGTTGCCTCAGTTCGGCGTGGAGACCACCTTTGTAGATGCCCACAACCTGGCGGAGCTGGAGGAGGCCATCCGTTCCAACACGAAGGCGGTCTATTTGGAGACCCTGGGCAACCCCAACTCCGACATCCCGGATATCGACGCCATTGCGGCGATTGCCCACAAGCATGGCCTGCCCCTGGTGATCGACAACACTTTCGGCACTCCCTACCTTATCCGGCCCATCGAGCACGGAGCGGACATTGTTGTACACTCTGCAACCAAATTCATCGGTGGACACGGCACCACCCTGGGTGGTATCATAGTGGACAGCGGTAAGTTCGACTGGAAGGCCTCGGGAAAATATGCCCCCATCGCTAAGCCAAATCCCAGCTATCACGGCGTTTCCTTTGTGGATGCGGCGGGTCCCGCCGCCTTTGTCACCTACATCCGGGCCATTCTGCTTCGAGATACGGGTGCGACGATTTCTCCGTTCAACGCTTTCCTGCTGCTACAAGGCGTAGAGACCCTCTCCCTGCGGCTAGAGCGCCATGCTGAGAACACCAAGCGAGTGGTGGAATTCCTAGACAATCATCCCCAGGTAGAGAAGGTAAACCACCCCTCCCTGCCGGACCATCCTGACCACGTCCTGTACAAGAGATACTTCCCCAATGGCGGCGCGTCGATCTTCACCTTTGAGATCCAGGGAGGACAGGAGGAGGCCCACAGGTTTATTGACAGTCTGGAGATATTCTCTCTGCTTGCTAATGTGGCGGATGTGAAGTCTCTGGTGATCCACCCGGCTACCACCACCCATTCCCAGCTAAGCCCTGAGGAGCTGTTGGACCAGGGCATCAAACCCAATACCATCCGGCTGTCCATCGGCGCAGAGCATATTGACGACATTATAGCCGACCTGGAGAAGGGCTTTGCGGCTGTCAGATGATGCTGCCGCACGGTGAAGATGGGAGTATCCGATATAGGGTTTCTCATGAAGAAGGCCTCTCAACAGTGTAGTGTACAAGTATATGCTGGATATGGGTGGCTATGAGAGGGGCTTTGCCGGCCGTACTTATCTGGAGGAACACATTTCCCCAAAGCAGTGGTTCACGTCAGAACGCTTGGAACATCGCATGCCGGAGTACAAACTCTGGTTGCCAGTCAAACGAGTTTCGGCACAAAGCAAAAAGGGCAGCAGTCTGGGCCCACCTCATGTCCCAGCATATGTGAAGTTCAACAGAAAAATCGCCCTCAACTTCCATAATGCGAGTTGGGGGTATTTTTATTCCATTTTCTATCTATTATAGAACCCCTTCATCCCCCCAGACACAGCGGGCTACACACTCCGGTGCCTCCTTTTCAAACTCCGTCAACGGCTTGATAATCGCTGAGCCTATAATTGCGCTGTCCGAGAGGGCGGTCACTTTTTTGCCTGCTTCTGAGTGGAGATGCTAAAGCCAATGGCATGGGGAATGGTGCTGTGATGTTGTTCTCCCTTTACAACCCGGACGGTGGTGTTATAAGGTCCATACGAAGTTTGCCGCGAGCGCCGGTGGTTCCCAGGCTGGAAACAATGTACAGGAAGCCTTGGGAAAAAAGCAGCAATACCGGTTACGCTTGCAATTTCAAAAAAATTGTGAAAGCCTCTTGACAAAATTGAGAAATTGGGTATAATTAAACTTGTCCCTAGCGAGAGGCTTTACCACTGGGGAGTATGAAGCGGTATTGTGTAATGGTAGCACAGCAGACTCTGACTCTGTTTGTCTGGGTTCAAATCCTGGTACCGCTGCCAACGGATCGGGCCTGGGGTCGGTGTTCGTTTTCTGGACGGACTCTTCTGCTCCTGGCCCTCTTTTTATGTTGTTGTTTTGAACGATTTTTCGAGGTGTGGCTCAGCTTGGTAGAGCGCTACGTTCGGGACGTAGAAGCCGCAGGTTCAAATCCTGTCACCTCGACCAAAAGGAGACAAAAGCATTTTAGAGGCTTTTGCCTCCCTTTTTATGCTCTAAAGTTCTATTTCAGAAACAAATAAAGCGTGGATAGCGTCATAATCCACGCTTTTTTGTTCTTATCTACAAGAAATGCCTGATAACCCACTAATAATCATATTTATCAGAAGAAAAGAGCAAAATCAATTCCACTAATTTGTAGGTTCTACTTGAAAACGCTCGAGCAACCCACTATAATGTAAGAAAGGAAGATAACCGTGAAGTTGTCCCCATTGGAATCAAAAATCTTCGGCAAAGTATGCTATGGCTTTCGACGTGACAAGAACAAGAGAGTAGAAACAGTTGAGCCGGAGGCCGAAATCGTGCGAGAGATATTTGGCCTATACCTGTCAGGAAACAGTTTGGAGAAAATTCAAGAGCATTTGCGCAAGCAAGGTATTCCTTCTCCATCTGGGAGAACAGTGTGGAGCCGTGATGTCTTGAACAAGCTGCTAAACAATTATAAGTACACGTTTGGCATTATCGACCATACCACTTACATGGCTGTGGAAGAAATGAAATCTAGCCGGTGCAGAAATCCCAATCGGAATGTCGAGGACAATGAAGAATGGAACGAGCAAGTCAATCTGAACTACTATGGGCTTACGCGATAACGAGGGATGAGTATGCCAAGAGGCTAAATGAAAAATCGCTGCTCAAAGCGGAAGACCTGGAGTTTATACGAGACCGTATCTTTGAACTTATCAACCGTGGGGAGGCCAACATTCATGACCCGAAGGAGGAGCAAAGACTTCAAGCGGTTGTAGAAAAGTATTTATATCCTGAAGTTGACTATATCTCGCTGACAGATATCGCAAGGCGTTTTTATTCAGAGAACCCAAGCTATGTGATTCATAGCTGGCTTCGCAGTAGGAACACGATTGCATTCTTAGACCAGTGGGAAAGAGAAAATAATCCCAACTTTGACGAGCAGGCATTTTAGCAGTTGCTTTTTGATGTTCGCTCCCCTTCATATACCTTGACTCCTGCCAGATGGATAGAAAGGGTAAATGCTGTTGGGATTACCTCTAAGCGGGGAAAGGCTAGTGGCACTGCAGCTCACCCCTTCATTGCTTGTGATTTTAAGATGTGGGACGATGTTGTATTTCGATACAAATTGATTGCGAACTTTACCAATTTTCACAAGTAGAAAACAGATTAAGAATTTGAACCATAAAAGGAGTTTCTCTTATGGAACTATCTAACTTGTTTGCTAGATTTCAACAACTTGGGCCAAAGTTGGCATTGTCATATTGTTTTGTAAATGGGGCAATCATGGCACTTGATGAAATCCAAAATATGGGATATGATGAGTTTGCTCTTCGGTCAAAAATCAATATGCCGTTACGGCTTTACCGGTATTACCCCAATCTAGATATACAAGATGTGGGAACCGGGAAAGAAATCAACTATTCTGTTCAAGCTTTGGAAAACAACACGGTTTTTCTTCAAACACCAACCGCCTACGATGATATATATGATTCTGATATCAATATTGATTTTCCGGAATATGAGCATCTTCGTTTAATAGAATACTGCCGGAGATGTGGAGTGGAGATCGATACAGAACTTCAAACCCAACAGATTGGAGATATCTTGGTTAAAGTACTATTGGAACATTATACTGCCAATGGAAATCTCGATACTGTGTTCATAAAAACACCTGATTTGGAAATAGAAAACCTTGCAAATCAGGTGTTTCAGCAAAAAGTAATCATTGAGTTGCATAATTCTTCTGATATGGGAATGGCTGTGTCAAAAACAATACAAGGTGAATATAGGGACTACACTTCCAAGTTAAAAACTATATTCCGCACTGTTTGTTTTACTACAACACCATATTCACAGTTGATGTGGGGAGGAGCATATGCTAATTGTCATAACGGTTTTTGCATAGAATACACGGTTTTACCCAATGACAAATCCTACCAGGAAATCTATTATAATTTGTTCCCGATGATTTATTGTAAAGTTCGTCCTAATGTGACCTCACAACTTGTCGCGGCACAAGACAAAGAATTAACTAAAGAAACACTATGGAATCTATATTTTCATGGTGTTTTACGAAAAAGTATGGATTGGGCATTTCAAAACGAGTGGCGGTTATTGCTTCCATTGAGTGGCGAGAACATATCCAACTTTAATGTCAAGTTTTTCCCCATCACAAAGGTTTTTCTTGGAAACCGTATGAGACCTTCCTCTAGAAAAAAGATAATAGATATTTGCAATAGAAAACACATTCCGTATATTGGTGTAAAAAGAAATGCAGCAATATTTGAAATGCAGGATTGTGAAATCAAATGTGAGGATTGCCCTCAATATAAGAATGCCAAAGGCCAAAGCGTTTTATGACTTTATTACTATTGTAGAACACAGCACGTCGGTTTTAAAAAACTGTATACCATGTGGTTTGGGTGTTGAATTATGAATCTAAAAATAATATTTTATAAATCGTCATCAAAATATTATGATTCTGTTTGCTTGCAATGCGAAAATTTCGTTGGTTACTCATGCGAAAAATCAGCAAACACCTTAGTACTTGGAATGGAAGAGATTCGCCAATGCGAATTCGAAATAAAAGGCATTTTGGAGACAATACGCAACTGGACAAAAACAGAATATTTCATTGATGAAGAAAGAGCCACGTTAACGGATATAAACACTATTTTTACTATTGTTGATTGTGAAGCCGGATGTAGTTCGTGTATCCATCCCGAAGAGTATTGCTATGAGAATGCCGGATGGGGATGTAAGTCCCTTGACTTGATTTCTTTAAGAAAAGATTCATACTATTCCTATCGTCTGAGTAATTGCTGGTACGAATTTGGGCATTTTGAAAACAACGTCTGGAATATAGACAAGGAACAAATTCTTTTTATGTTGCAAAAAGAAGTCAAAAAGAAAAAAGTCAACATATGCAAACATTTTTCTTATGAACGGCTTCAGAAAGCCTTGGATACCCTGCCAAATATCATTGAAGTGACAGAGGATGGGGACTGGGAGTATAAGTATCGTAATGCACCACTTGGAATGAGGCAAAGTGAAATTATTGGTGTTAAGCCCAGAGAAAAACGAGAAAAAGATTATAGGAGTCCTTTCTCACTTTCGTTATTTGAAGACAAACAGGAAATACCAGTAAATGATACAAAGTATGTTCCAACGACCACCTTTAAAGATATCGGTGGTTTGGATGAAATTGTACAACAAGTGCGAGAAGTTATTGAGCTACCATTGATTGCACCGTATCTTTTTGAACATTATCGCATTAAGCCTCATAAAGGTATCCTGCTATATGGGCCGCCAGGGTGTGGAAAAACATTGATTGCAAAAGCTATTGCAAATGAGATTAGCGCACACTTTGTTTCTGTGAGTGGGCCGGAAATATTAAACAAATTTATTGGCCAGTCTGAGGCAAATCTGAGAAAGATATTTGAGGAAGCCAAGAAGATGCGCCCAGCAATTATTTACTTTGATGAATTTGATTCAATTTCTTCTACAAGAGATGCAGACGGTAACCCGTTAATGGCCACAGTTGTAAACCAATTGCTAACCTTGTTGGACGGAATTGATGAAAACAGCCGAATATGTGCAATTGCTTCCACCAATAGAATCGACATGATTGATGATGCAATAAAGCGTCCGGGACGGTTTGATTATGTAATAGAAATACAGAAACCCAGTCTTGAGGGTTGCAAAGCCATATTTAGAATACATACGGAGAATATGCCTGTCGCGAAAGATTTTGATAAGAATGATTTCGTTGAAGAGTGGTTAGTCGGGTGTTCAGGAGCAGAAATAGATTTTGTGGTTTCAGAAGCAGCTTATAATTCAATTAGGAGAACTGTAGATATCGGTCGTACCTTTGAAATCAATACCAATATTGATATTACAGATAAGAATGTGATTGTTAAAGAAGATTTTGTCAAAGCAGCTATAACGCTTAAAGAAAGTCGGGCACGCGCCGAAACTGCAAAATGGAGATATTGATTAAATGACTATAGTTGTTTTTGCGTGGGTTCAGATACACCCACCAACTAGGCAAAAATATCTTTTTGGTCGTGCGTTCACATCCTGTGGATATAAAAAAATATTCGCTCAAAAAAACCGCGCAGCCGCGCGGTTTTTTTGATGCCCGAAAGCCTGGATTTCAAAAGTGCGAAAATGTGGATGTAAGTAAGCGAAAAATCGAAACGAACCCTCGTAACAAGAAGAAAGCAATAGCGATCCTCAAAAGTGAAATCGCTATTTGAAATATTAAGCAAAATGAGCCGCCAAGCTACCTGCACAAAGTCTGGGCCCTCTGTCCCCAGGGCAGGCAATCTTCAATAGGAGTCCCCACAGACAGCCGCTCCAGCAAAAACTGAAAATGCCGGAAAGGCCGCAGTCAATTGGCTTTGGCTTTTTCCACAATAGAATAAGCTGCCGCACTGGCGCTGGCCTCTGCTCCTCTGGGCGAATTATAAAACAGCTAGTTTTCCCGACCCACCGCAAAAGGCCGTTCCGTGCGGTTGTTGTGGATAGTTCCAAGCGTCCGTCCAGAAACACATGCATCAGCCCACTCTTTCTGCTATAGTTAACGCATGTTAACTATTCGGCATCAGCTCAGTGCCGCGCCGTAGGCAGATTTTGGCACGGGATTATGGTGTATTCATTGCTTTCCCAGAATAAAAACTCTTCTGCTGTTGACACAGAACGCTTCTTCCTCTCCAGAAACCGTTCCTGGAAAGAGAGCTTTTTCTCCGCATACCCGGCCTTCAGCTCAAACAGCTTGTTGCAGTACCGCAGGCCTTTCGCTGTCCCCCGAGGTCCGATACACCCACACATAACTTTTCTGTGTGGCCTTCCTGCCATCCTCCCACAGCACGGTCAGCGTGATCTCGTCCGCATGAAGTATCTCGTTGGAGAGCAGTTCTTCCCGCAATCGCCGGAACAGCTCCCCGAACCACCTCTCGTGGGCGGCAATCACCCAGTTCGCCATAGTCTGCCTGGATATGGGCAGCCGCTGAAACTCCTGCTCCTGCCGGTACAGCGGCAGAGTCAGCGCATATTGATTGATTCAGATATAGATGATAACGGAAAACCTTTATATATCAATTAGACGAGTTTACGCAGGCTGTATTAATACTATACCAGAATTTATTTTTGCGGAGTATGCGAATCCGAAAATTCCACAGACCGATGCTGTCGAAAAGCTCCGTGAGGCGGCAAGAAGTATTTATAAAATAAATGATTACGAATTAATGAGACGTTGGTATTTTAGATAATGAAAAATCCGTTGAAGAAGAAATAAAAAAATTAGGAGGTTCACGTAGAGGAGAATTTGGGGAATTAATACTTCATTTATTACTAAGAGATTTCAAAAATACAATTCCCTTAATATCAAAAGTCTATTTTAAAGATTCAATAGGCAATTTGACACGGTACATATTACTCCAAATGATGGTATTCTATGGTTGGGGGAAAGCAAATTTTATACTGATAGTAAACGAGGAATTAGAGAATTAATTGGTGACTTGGAGAATCAATTTAAAAGGGAATATTTAGCCGAGCAATTTCTAATTATTAAAGAGGATGTAGAAAACAAACTCAATTCCTTATCGCGATGAATGGATTAAGAATGTCGGTTGAGGATAGCCCAGGAACTTGACCAACATTATATCGCTATCAAAGGAGCGCACAAGGGCGGTCATATCTATTGGGCCAACAGCGCCCAGGCGGTCACTACCAGCAACACCAAAATGAAGGCTGTCCTGACCCTCTCCCCCGGTGGATTACAAATGCGGGGTTAAAATGGTGAGAGGCACCGGCGAGATCAACCCGGCTGACACCTGTGGAGCCTTGCAAAACGATGATGGTTTATTCCGTGAAATTCTATACTTCAATCCCGGCCCCGGTGACACGCTGGACGAATTGCCGTTCTATGACCGGCCTATGAAGTCCGGCGAGAAACACCAATTTTTCCTGATCCAAGAAAGGAAGTGCCAACAAATGGCTATATTGGCAATGAAGCCCTGTATTATGCCGATAAAACGATTCTTTCATATCGCAAAAGGGGTGTTGACCAGCTAAATCAGCTTTTGGAAGGGGAAAAAGCATAATGGAAGAAAAGGCACGTCCGCCCCTTGATCGTATTCGTGGCCTATTCTTCAGTTAGGCTCCATTCCATCAATTTTCCTTGGTCATGCTAAACCCCCGCCAATGGCTTTTGGGGAGCCGTGTCGGGGGTTCTCTTTTTCTGTTTGAAGGTTTATTTTCAAGCCCTTGTTCAGTGTTGCAAATGTATTGCAAACGCCACCAGCGTCTACCGGCGTTGTGGAGGTGCGAAATATTGAATATCCTGAAATATCAAGGCTTATCAGCGCACAGCGAAGGCGCTGATAAGCCTTGATACTGAACGTATTTATTATACCAATAGAGCACACGTTCTGCACACGGTTAGCAAATGCAGGCATGAACCCCAAGGCGTTGTAGTGTATCATGAGACACGCCAACATCACGATGACGCTGAACTATTACGCCCATGCGACCTACGATTCCGCAAAGGCAGAAATGGAGCGTCTGGCAGCATATGAGGAATGAGCCTTGATACGGTAAAATGCAAAGTTACAGTTTTGACGGGACTTCCCCATAACGGTATAATGTAGCCAGAAAGGACGGTGGACGGTATGAGGAAAAAGACAACGCATCTATATGTAGACAGCAGGGAGAAATCATTGCTTTTCCATAGCCTTGTGGAGCTGAAAATCAGCTCATACAGCAGGGCAAATATGGGGACTGCGTTGACGAGATTGTCTTCAAGGTAGCCAATGCCCCGATAAAGAAAGTGAAAATTGAATATGTCTAAGGCACATTCGCCAGAAGTCTCTTATTCTTAATACTTTGCTGAAGCGGCACGAAGGAAATCTCACCGGTACAGGGGACCATAGGTGCAACAGGCCCGGTAGTCGGCGGACTCCGCGTCCTCGGTGCCGAAGGCCGCCCAGGCGTGGGGCCGGAACACCCGCCCTGCTTCCACATTGTGCATGGCGACGGGAATCCGCAGCATGGCGGCCAGGGTAATCAGCTCCGCCCCCACATGGCCGTAAACCGTGACCCCGTGGTTGGCCCCCCAATTGGCCATCACACTGTACACATCTGTGAAAGCCCCATGGCCCGTGAGCTTGGGCACGAACCAGGTGGTAGGCCAAGATGGGTCTGTGCGCTTGTCAATGACAGTGTGGATCTCGTCCGGCAGATCGGCGGTCCAGCCCTCGGCAATCTGGAGCACCGGGCCGATCCCTTCCACCACATTAGCCCGCAGCATGGTGACAGGCATCTCCGCCCGGCACCGGAAGTGGCTGGAGTATCCGCCTCCCCGGAAATACTCGTAGTTGGCCCGGCACCAGTCCGTGGCGCCAAGGCAGGCGACAACGTCCTCCTCCGTCATCTCCCAGAAGGGCTTCATGCAGCCCTGGCCCTGAGCGTTTTTGGCCGCGCCGGAGCCGTCCAGGGCTGTGGCTCCGGAATTGATCAGATGGATAAAGCCGTTCTCCGCCACGCCGGCGGGCCTGTGCCCAGTGACCCGCTGGCAGGCCTCGGGGCTCCAATAGGTGCGCACATCATGGAAGCAGGGCGCCGTGTTGCTGACCAGCATGCCCAGCATCATCGCCACGCCGTTGAGGGTGTCGTTTTCTGTGGCAAAGGGCGTGGGGGGCTTTTGTCCATTCCAGTCGAAAGTGGAGGCCATAATGGCCTCGGTGAAGTCCGCGTTGGGCAGCCAGTCCGTCCACTGGCGCTGGCCCTGGAAGCCTCCCGCCACGGCGTTCTTGCCCAGAGCCTCCTCGTGCCAGCCCAGCTCGTCCAGCTTGGGGTTGCCGTAGAGGATGTCCCGGACGATGATGGTCATCTTGGCGATGAACTCCCAGTCCTTGTCCGCCGGGACTACTTTGGATCCAGTGATTATTTCCGGCAATTCCTTGCCCTCGTTCAGGTCGAAGCCCTCCTTGCAGTTCTCCTGGATCCACGCAAGCGCTTTCTCATATTCGGCCTTATCGTAAATTTCCAGAGTAATCCGCC
Source organism: Acutalibacter sp. 1XD8-33 (assembly GCF_003612555.1). Lineage (GTDB taxonomy): Bacteria > Bacillota > Clostridia > Oscillospirales > Acutalibacteraceae > Acutalibacter. Next base: position 87,861 of record NZ_RAZF01000007.1, on the reverse strand, counting down.
GGAGGATCTCGGTCATGTCCACCCATTCGGCCCGGATGCCGAAGTATTTCTGGAACATATCCGCGTTGCAGTAGCTGCCCGCGATGCCCATGGCCACGCCCCCCAGGTTCACATAGGACTTGTTCCTCATCCAGCCCACGGCCACAGCCCCACGGGCGAATTTCAGAATTTTTTCCGCCACATCGGCAGGGATACTGCCGTCCCCCAGGTCCTGTACGTCATGACCATAGATCGAGAAGGCGGGCAGACCCTTCTGGGCGTAGGCGGCCATCACCGCCGCCAGGTACACCGCGCCGGGGCGTTCGGTGCCGTTGAAGCCCCACACAGCCTTGATGGTTCCGGGATCCATATCGAACGTTTCGGAGCCATAGCACCAGCAGGGGGTGACGCTCAGCGTGGCCACGACGTTTTCCCGGGAAAAGGCCTCCGCGCATTTCGCGGCCTCGGCCCCGCCGCCGATGGTGCCCAGATTGACAAAGCACTGGACAGGGGTGCCGTCAGGATATCGAAGAGTGCCTTCTATAAGTGCCGCCGCGGCTTTTGCCATACCCATGGTTTGAGCCTCCAGGCCCTCCCGTACCCCGCCCCAGCGGCCGTCGATAACCGGGCGAATTCCGATCTTGGGATAAATCATAGGGAAACCTCCATTTCGCAGATTCAATTTAGCATTCTGCTTGTATTATATCCCTCGGCCGCCCTAGACGCTTGAGGAATACTAGCCCTGTAGTAAAAGGATATTCACTTTTTCTAGGAGCTGAGGAAACAAAGCACGGCTTCTTTGGGCAGTATCGTTAACGCCGTTCAAAAAAGGTGCCCTGCCCTCCGAAGAGCTCCGCGAGAGTGTGCGCAACCCCTCCAACCACATCCGTCAGCGGCAATTCCACCCGCTTGTCGGGTGGGTGCTCATTTGGCTCCAGGCCCCCCTTCCGATAGGAGAGCATTCCCACCAGCCTGCCGCCGGGTGTCGAGATGATAGACCTCCGGCAGAGACGTCTCGTCGTCTTAACTGTTAGTCCGCCTAACCTTTTTGATTCCGCCGGCGGTACTCTAAAGGCGTCATGCCATGATGTTGGCGGAACGCTCGGAAAAAGGTGCGCTGGCTTTCAAAGCCGGCCTCCTCTCCCACCTGGGTAATAGACATATCGGTGCTTTGCAACATGATTTGAGCATAGGAAAGGCGGATGCTGGACAAGTAGGCAGGAAAGCTCTGGCCCATTTTTTCAGAAAACACATGGGAGAGCCGCCCCGGGCTGACGCCCACACCCTTTGCCAGCATAGACAGCGTCAGAGGCTCCCGATAATGCTCGTTTACAAAATTGGCGACCTGCCAGATCAGGTCCTGGTGGTTGTTGCTGCGGTTCTGACAAAGATCTAGCTCTGGCAGGGCCCGGGCCAGGATCAGTTGAATCAAGGGGCCGTATACCTCGCCGCTGGAACCCGCCTGCCCATATTCTTTCACCAGCTCGCCGATGGCGTAGGAGATATTAGGGTGAAGCCGGGTCAGAAAGGGAGAGGCTGGGTGAAGGTGCAGAAGGGCGTCCAGATATCCTCCTGTATGGGAAAGGCTGGCAATCAGCATGGTGATAGAGGAGTCCGGCGCGACGTCGCGGTAGCTATGGATCTGGTTAGGGAAAATGACCGCCAGGCTTCCCGCGGCCAATACCGCGTTCCGGCTCCCCACCGTAACGCCCACCTCTCCCTTCTCCACAAAGAACAGTTCCAGCTGGGGATGCAGGTGCGGGGGAAAATGAAAACCCGGGGAGGAGATCGCCTGGAACTGCTGGGTGCGGTACTCAAAAAACGCGCGCTCCATGGTTTTGCTCCTTTCCCGGGCGTATTAAGGGGTGGATTTATCGTGTAGAAATGCCGTTCAGGCCATGCCGCCTATAGCCCCAGAACGTCCCGCAGGTAGATGCGGGATACCTCTGCCGAGTGGAAATTGCACACCTCGGGCCGGTCCAGCTCCACACAGAGCACGCCGTCGTAGCCAATCTCCTCCAGAGCGGCCTTCACTGCCGGAAAGTCCACCGTACCGTGGCCCAGGGCCCGGAAGGTTCCCATCTTGGCCGGACCCTCCGCCTTAGAGAGGGCATAGGTATCCACATCTTTTAAATGCATATAGGCGACGCGGTCCCCGTACTGGCGGATAATGGCCGCAGGGTCGATGCCCGCCAGAGTGGTGTGCGCGGTGTCAAAGCAGAAGGAGACGTACTCCGGGTTGGTGTGGGCGGCAAAGTAGTCGATGTCGCTCTGGCTGAACACGCAGGTGCCATAGTGAGGGTGGAAGCAGACCGTGATCCCCTTCTTTTTGGCATACTCCCCCAGACGGTTGGCAATCTCACAGGTCTTGTCCAGCATTTCAGGGTTGGTAGGCCGCTCACTGGGGCCATTGTCTCCAAAGCCGCCGTTCTGGCAGTTGAACCATTTTCCCCCGATTTCCGAGAGGAAATCCACCTGCTCCATGCTCCGCTTCAGGGAGCCTTCCACGTCGAAATCGAAGTGGCCGTAGAGGTTTACCAGCTCCACGCCGCAGTCCGCGCAGAGCTTCTTCAGCTCGCCGGGGTCGTCCTTGTAATAGTCCCGGATGAAGGCGAAATTTTCCACCGTGTCATAGCCTAAAAATTTGCACTCTTTGAAACTCTGCTCCAACTGTTTCTTGGCGGTGTCAGGGTCTCCGTGGATCCAGGTCCAGCCGGTGTAAGCAACTTTCATAGTAGGTTCCTCCTGTTAATCTAAAATTCCGTGCATGGGGTTGTTTTCCATGGGCGCGGTGCGGGTGTATTTGGTCTGCATGGGGATATATGCCTTGCTCTCGCAGGACTGGGAGAAGCTGGTCATAATCTCCAACACATGGCGCTGCTGCTGGTAGTTGGCCCGATGGTCCCGGCCGGTGCGCAGAGCCTTGCACATGTCCGCCAGCCCCAGGCCCCGGCTGTTTTCCAGGTAGTCGAAGAGCAGGGGCATCTCCTTCCAGCCCTGGTAGAAGTCCGGCACACCATGGCGGGCAAGACCCGGGTCGGTCTTAGGCGCCGCCGCGGCATCCTCCGGGCGCAGCAGGAGCACGGGCCCGCCGAAAGTGTTGGGGTCGGGAACCATCAGGCTGCCCTTTGTGCCATATACCTCAAAACGGGATTGTGCCGTATAGTGCACGTCGAAGGTTGTGAACACCTGGGCCACGGCTCCGCTGGAAAATTCGATATTGCCGGAGAGCCAGGTGTCTACATCCACATCAATAATTTCTCCCCGATGGGGCTCGGAGGTGATGAGCCGCTGGGGGAAGGAGCGCTTGGTCATGCCCATCACGCCCCTGGCCTCTCCCAGCAGCTGCACCAGGGCGGTGACGTAGTAGGGCCCCATGTCCAGCATGGGGCCGCCTCCCCGCTTGTAGTAGAACTCCGGGTCCGGGTGCCAGGTCTCGTGGCCGTGGCATACCATGGCGCAGCTAGCTCCCACGATATCACCGATCATGCCGCTGTCAATGAGCCGCCGGGCGGTCTGGATGCCCGCGCCCATGAAGGTGTCCGGCGCGCCGCCCAGGCGCAGCCCTTTTTCCTCCGCCAGGGCAACGAGCTGGCTGGCCTCGTCCATATCCACACCCAGCGGCTTCTCGCTGTACACATGCTTGCCGTGGAGAAGAGCCTGCTTCGTCACCTCAAAATGCTCATAGGGACGGGTCAGGTTGAGGACAACCTCTACCTGCGGGTCATTGAATGCCTCATACATGTCTTTATAGATTTTGGGCTGGGGAGCCTGAGCCCCTTTCTCGATCTCGCCCTTCACATAGGCCGCGCCCTTTTCCGCTCGTTCGGGAATAAGGTCGCATACCCCCACCAGCTCCACTTCCCGGAAGGTATGGGTGATGTTTTGCAGATAGATGCCGCTGATGGCGCCTACACCGATCATCGCCATTTTTACTGGCTTCCTGTTTTCCATGATGAATCATCCTTTCACCTGCACAATATTTTCTGTGCATTATAGAACCTGCCGGCCTGTAAATCGTATCCGCCAGACCCCAAACAGGTCTTTTCTATAGTGACAAGTATAGTGCTTTTAACCTGAAGGGTCCTGCCAAAAACCGGATTGTTTACGCCATTTTCTGCTGATTTTTGAAAGAATGCCGCACAAAAAGGAAAAGGAGTGGTTCTGCCAGATTTGAACAAGGAATCCCATCTAAATCATACCAGATCTATCGAAAAGGTCAAGAGGAAAAAACGGGAGCGTTATGGAACCACGGGCAAAACTGGAAGCAGATTTGTTGCAAGTCAATATGCTGAATTTGTCAAAGCAGAGCGACATCGTTGGGCAAAAACTGGCAGAATGCCGAAAATTGAATTTTTAGCAAAAACATCTTTCATTTTTCTGCCCGTTCGCTATAATAGGGTGAAGTTGCTTGAACAGAAGCAGCAAAATATCCCCAGGAGGGAACTTTGCGTTTTGCAAGGAGGGAAAAATCTATGTTCCAGCTCAGATGGGTCTGGACGCGCATGGCCGGCACCCATAAGCGCTACGTGTTCGCCCTATTCTCCACCGCCGTCCTGGCAGTCATGTCTCTGGGAAACTCCATGATTACCGCCAATATCATGGATACCGTGTTCTATCCTTTGCAGGAGACAGGAACCGTCACGCCGGAAGCGGTCCGGCAGCTGGGATGGCTTGTTGCCCTGCTGATCGGCTTTGTGCTGGTCCGCACCAGCTTCGGCTATCTGTCCGTCATGACCTATGAAAACTGCTCCCAAAAGCTCATCTATCAGCTGCGCCGGGACCTGTATAAGAACATGCAGGAGCAGGATCAGGCCTTCTACGGCCAGTACCGCACCGGCGACCTGATGACCCGTCTCACCGGCGACATGGACATGATCCGCCACGCGGTGAACTGGGTGATCCGCCAGCTGATCAGCTGCACGGTGATGTTCTTCACAGCAATCATCACCTTCTTTGTAGCGGACTGGCAGATGGCCCTGACCATGCTGGCCATCACCCCGTTCATCTTCGCCCTGACCCTGATGTTCTCCAAACGGGTGCACCCCCTCTATGTGGACCTGCGGGAGAAGCTCTCCAGCCTGAACACCGCCGCCCAGGAGAATATCTCCGGCAACCGGGTGGTGAAGGCCTTTGCCCGGGAGGACTACGAGATCGCCCGGTTCGACGAGAAAAACCGGGAATATAAAGAGGCCAACAAAACTGCCTCTCTGCTGTGGTTGAAGTTCTGCCCCTATGTGGAGACTTTGTCCCAGTCTTTGTCTGTGGTGGTGCTGCTGGTAGGGGGCGCGTTCCTCATCAGCGGCCGGATCACCATTGGTACCTTCGCTATGTTCAACGGCCTCACCTGGACCCTGGTGGACCCCATGCGGATGCTGGGAATGCACCTAAACGACCTGCAGCGCTTCTTCGCCAGCTCCAACAAGATCATCGAGCTCTACTACGCCAAGTCCACCATCACCACCCGTCCGGATGCGGTAAAGCCCAAGGGCCGGGTGAAAGGCGAAGTGAAGTTCCAGGATGTAAGTCTCAAGCTTCATGGCACGGAGGTGCTGAAGCATGTGAACCTGGACATCCATCCTGGAGAAACCGTGGCGGTTATGGGCCCCACCGGCTCCGGCAAGACCTCCCTTGTAAACATGATCCCCCGCTTTACGGACGCCAGCTCCGGAAAGGTGCTGGTGGACGGGACGCCGGTGCGGATGTACGACCTGAAGTCCCTGCGCTCCTCCATCGGCATCGCCACCCAGGATGTGTTCCTCTTCTCCGACTCTGTGGACGGGAACATCGCCTACGGGGACAGCAAAATGCCCGAGGAAGAGGTGAAACGCTTCGCCAAAATGGCGGACGTGGACTTCGCCGAGAAGCTGGCCGAGGGCTTTGACACTGTCATCGGCGAACGGGGCACGGGCCTTTCCGGCGGGCAGAAGCAGCGCATTGCCCTGGCCCGGGCCCTGGCTGTGCGTCCCAGCATTCTGATTCTGGACGACACCACCAGCGCGGTGGACCTGGAGACGGAGAAATACATCCAGGAGCAGCTGGCGAACCTGGATTTCCCCTGCACCAAGATCATCGTGGCCCAGCGGATCTCCACCACCAAGCGGGCTGACAAGATCGTGATTCTGGAGGACGGGCGGGTCACCCAGGTGGGCACCCATCAGGAGCTCTCCCAAGCCCCCGGCTATTACCGGGAGGTATTCCTGCTGCAAAACGGCCAGGAGGCCGGCAGCGAAAGGCAGGTGGTCTAAATGGCGCGCAATCGTTTTGACGTAGACGAAAACCTGGAAACCCCGTTCAGTATAAAGCATCTGCTCCGGGCAGGCACCTACATAGGCCGGCACAAGAAAAAGATGATCCTCTCTCTGGTGTTTTCCGCCATTTCCGCCGCAGTGGGCCTGATCGGCCCCCTGCTGGTGCAGAGGGGAATCAACGTCTCCGTGCCCAACAAGGACTATAGGGAGCTGGCCATTCTGGCCGCCTGTATGCTGGCCTCCATCATCATCTCCCTGCTGTTCGCCATTGCCCGCAGCCGGTACATGATCCAGGTGGGCCAGGAGATCATCTACGACATCCGCAAGGACCTGTTCCAGCACCTGCAGAAGCTGCCCTTCCAGTTCTACGACGACCGGCCCCACGGGAAGATCCTCACACGGGTCATCAACTATGTGAATAGCGTCTCCGACGCCCTCTCCAATGGTATTATAAACTTTGTGCTGGAGATCTTCAACCTGATCCTCATCGCCATCTTCATGCTCATCTGCGACGTGAAGCTGTCCCTGGTGGTGATGGCGGGCATCCCCCTGCTGCTCGTTGTGATCTTTCTGGTCAAGCCCGCCCAGCGCCGGGCATGGCAGGATGTGTCCAACAAGAGCTCCAACCTGAACGCCTACCTCCACGAGAGCCTGGACGGCATGAAGATCACCCAGGCCTTCACCCGGGAGGAGGAGAACGGGGAGATCTACGACCGGCTGAACCAGAACTGCCGCAGGACCTGGATGAAGGCCCAGTACACCTCCAACCTGATCTGGGTCTCTGTGGAGAACATCTCTACCTGGGTGGTGGGGGCCATGTATCTGGTGGGCCTGTGCACTCTGGGGCCCAGCATGCAGATCGGCACCATCATCGCCCTGGCCTCCTACGCCTGGCGGTTCTGGCAGCCCATGCTCAGCCTCTCCAACCTGTACAACACCTTCATCAACGCCGTGGCCTATCTGGAGCGGATCTTCGAGATGATGGACGAACCCATCACCGTGGACGACGCCCCCGGCGCCACGGAGCTGCCCCCCATCACCGGCGGGGTGGAGTTCCGGAACGTGGTGTTCTCCTATGACGGCTCTGTGAACGTGCTGGAGAACTTCAACCTGAACATCACCCCAGGGGAGTCGGTGGCCCTGGTGGGCCCCACCGGCGCGGGCAAGACCACGGTGGTAAATCTGCTCTCCCGGTTCTACAACCTCACCGGCGGACAGCTGCTGCTGGACGGCCACGACATCGCCGGGGTGACCCTCCACTCCCTGCGCTCTCAGATGGGCATCATGCTCCAGGACAGCTTCATCTTCTCCGGCACCATTATGGACAACATCCGCTACGGCCGCCTGGACGCCACGGACGAGGAAGTGATCGCCGCCGCCAAGACGGTGTGCGCCCACGAGTTCATCTCCCAGATGGAGCAGGGCTACCAGACCCAGGTGAACGAGCGGGGCTCCCGGCTCTCCCAGGGCCAGAAGCAGCTGGTGGCCTTTGCCCGGACGCTGCTCTCCGACCCCAAGATCCTGGTGCTGGACGAGGCGACCTCCTCCATCGACGCCAAGACGGAGAAGCTGGTGCAGCAGGGCCTGCAGGCTCTGCTGAAGGGGCGTACCTCCTTCATCATCGCCCACCGGCTGTCCACCATCAAGAACTGCGACCGGATCCTCTACATCGCCGACAAGGGCATCGGGGAGATGGGCACCCACCAGGAGCTGCTGGAGAAGCGGGGCAAGTACTACCACCTCTATACCGCCCAGGTGGAGGACTGACAGAGAGCCGAAGGTTTGACTAATTTTGGGGGATGGAAGGCCTCCGGCACACCGCGCCAAGCGAGGCGAGATGAGCAGGCTGGCTTTCTCCAGGATTAGGAAACTTTTTTCTCAGTTGCAAAAGAGATTCATCTCGCACGGCGAGATGAACTCTCCGTTTCCTCTTGACGCTTCGCGTCAATTCACCTTCAAAAAATGCGCTTCTCAGGTGTTTAAGGCCAAGATCTTGGGGACGCCGGTCTCGCCTGTCGGCTCGGTCGGTTCGCATCGTGTCTGCCACTGGCAGACGCTCACCCCCAAACCCCTGCGAGCTTTTGAAAAAGCTCGACCAAAACTTTTACGGTGGTTAGGATAGCTTGGCAAAAAACCGTAAGACGTTCACGACGAGCAAAGCGAGGCGTGGGTAAAAGTTTCGTAGACTTCGTTTTACGAAGTCTTACCTTTCTCAAAGGTGGTGGGGGCGGAGGGGGGCGACAATCGCCAGTGGCGATTTCCCGTCGCCGACCGAGGCGGCAGCTGAGACTCAAATCCCCCTCCACCCCGCAACCCCTGGTTGACAGATTTCCAGGCCCGCTCCCTTGCGCCGCAACCGCTCCTTAGGATAAAATAGAGACACAAAATCGAAAGGAGCGCATTGCAATGAATATCATGGAAATGGCGGACAGAATCCAAAGCCTCCGAAAGGCCCGAGGCCTCTCCCAGGAGGAGCTGGCCGAGCGGCTGGGGATCTCCCGTCAGGCGGTGAGCAAGTGGGAGAGCGGGCAGAGTATGCCGGAGCTGGACAAGGTCACCGCCCTCAGCGACTGCTTTGGCGTGACCACGGACTACCTCCTCAAGGGCGTGGAGCCCGAAAAGCAGGAGGCGGACAGGGGCCTGGGCAGCCGGGTGCTCTATATCGCCTCCACAGCGATAATCTTCATCGGGCTCTTCGCCGGGTGTGCCGGGTGGTACGAGGACCAGAGCCCCGCCAGCTTTCTGGGGGGCATGTGCGCCCAGGCCATGGGCGCGGCGGGGTACTTCATCGGCAAGGTCCTGTCCGGGGAGAAGCCGCCCTTCGCCGTCAAATGGCTGAACGTGCTGGGCGGGGCCTTCATGCCCTGCTCCATCCTGGCCGAGGCGTTCTTCCGGGGTGGGTCCTCCCCGTTCCCCAACTGGCCCGCCCCCTATCCGGTGGACGTGGGCCATCTGGCGGTGTTCCTTCCCCTCTATCTGGCGGCGGCCGCCGGAAGCTGGTTCCTCCTGCGCCGCGCGGGCCGCAGGAAAAGGCAAGGTTCTGACAAATAATAGTAAATTAACTTAAAAACCGACAAAGCGGGTTCTTAAGTTCGGTGGCTCAGGAGGTGTTCCCTTCTCGTCTAGTTCAAAAGATTCTTTTGAACTTAATTAACTATACGATTCCCAATTCATGGTAAAAAAAGAGAAGGACATTTCGCGGATAACGAGATGTCCTTCTCTTTTTTTACCCAGTTATTCCCCGTTTTTATAGTAAACGCACTTAAAACCGGTAAATACCGATTTTCAAGCCGGGCGCCTGAGGGGGGCATGACCCCCTCAGGCTGGTTCAAAAGAGGTATCTTACGTCTTTTGAACTGCGTTAACTATAAGCGCGTTTCCTTAGCGTCTCTTTAGTCCATCTCGATCAGTTCATACTCCCGGTTGGCAAAGCCCAGCTTCTCGGCGGTATCCACAGTGTGGACGCCGTTGCGGCTCTCAATGCGCTCAATGAGATGGTCCCGGCCCGGGTCGTCACTGGCATACACCAGATCCAGGCAGGCCTGGTCCAGAGCCAAGGGGTCCAGGGAAGCCAGCACACCGATGTCGCCGATCTGGGGATCCTCAGCCACGGCGCAGCAGTCGCAGTCCACGGACATGTTGGCCATGACGTTCACATAGGCGATCTTGCCATTAAAGTATTTTACAATAGACTGGGCGGATTCCGCCATGGATTCCAGGAAGCAGTCGTGGTCCGTCTCCCACATGCCCATGTCTCCGCCTGCGCTGTGGATGTGAGATTTACCGTGGGAGGAGGCGATGCCGATGGAGATATTTTTCAGTGCCCCGCCAAAGCCGCCCATGGGGTGCCCCTTGAAATGGGAGAGCACCAGCATGGAGTCGTAGTTCGCAAGGTTTTTGCCCACGAAGTTTTCCTTCAGGTGCTGACCGCCCTCCACGGGCAGGGAGATCTCCCCCTCGGCGTCCATGATGTCCACCGGGGCAATGTCCGTCCAGCCGTGGAGCTTCATGGTCCCCCAGTGGGCCTCGGTGGTGTTGCGCTTGCCCTCATAGGCGGTGTTGCACTCCACGATGGTGCCGTGGACCTTGTCCACCATGGGCTTCCAGAATTCGGGGCGGATGAAGTTCTGGTTTCCTACCTCGCCGGAGTGGACCTTGACCGCTACCTTGCCGGGAAGCTCCACACCCAGGGCGTCATAGAGCCGGAGTACCGCCTCGGGGGTGACGGAACGGGAGAAATAGACCTTTGCTTTTGCCATATGGATCCTACCTTTCTATAGTTGGTATTCTTTAAAATTTAGTATACTACCTGGAGCGCGGTTTAAGTCAAGGGGGTATTTGCAAAATGACGAAATCTATGCTATAATCGAAAAAATAGGTATGCGGCGGGATTCCACTCTCCCGAGAGGGATTGGACGGGATTTCAGGAAACTTTTTCTCAGTTGCATTTCCTCCTGCCGATGTTTTGCAAAGTAAAACTCGGATAGTTAACCGAGCGGAGCGAGCGTTAACTATGATTCGCCTCTTCAAAAATACGCTTCTCAGGTGTTTAAGGGCAAGACCGTGGAGCTCAAGAGTTCATGAAGTGAGCTCTCCCACATACTCGCAAACTTTTACGGTTGTTAGGTTAGCTTGTCAAAACATCAAAACCTTCACGACGAATGTAATGAGGAGTGACATTGCGCGGTCAAAGACTTGGCGAAGCCAAGTCTCAGGCGTCTAGGCCCCTTGTGGGGTTTGGGATGAAACCCCAAGCCCTTAAAAAAGAATCGAGGGAAAAATTTTGGAAGAAAGAGAAAATCCGGGGCTGCGGGCCAAACTTGCCGCCCTGTTTCAAAAGAAATGGTTCACCGCCCTGCTGCTTCTGGCAGGAGCCCTGGGCGTGGGCCTGCTGACCTTATGCTTCTCCGTGACAGCCAACCGTGCCCTAATGCTGCAGAGCTATCTGAAGCGTCCTCTGCTCATGACTCTGAACCTGCTGCCGCCGGTCCTTTTGTGCTTCTTTCTGTGGTTTCTCACCAACCGTGCCGTGATCGCCTACGGAATCACGGGGGCGGGCGTGTTTGGATTGGCCCTGGCCAACTGGTTCAAGCTGCAATTCCGCAACGACCCCCTCATGTTCGAGGACCTGCTTTTGGCAAAAGAGGCCGGGAATATGCTGGGGCGCTACAGCCTGTTTATGACCCCGATGCTGGCGGCGGCGTTGGCCTGTATTGTGGGCTGGGGCGTGGTGATCTTCTTCTGCGGGCGGGGAAGGTTTCGGCCGGTGTTTTTTAAGAACCTCCAAGCCAGCTTTCGGGCGGGCTGGCTCCGGTTTGCCTTGGCGGCGGTTTTGCTGGCCGCAGTATTTCCCTTGTCTAAGGTATACGGGGACAATCGGGTCTACTCCACCCATACCGCCAATTTCGACCACGCCAACCGGTGGTCCGCTACAGACGTTTATACGTCCAAGGGGTTTGTCTATCCTTTTTTATATAGCGTGAAGAGTGCCTTCGAAACGCCTCCCGAAGGCTATCATAAGGAAGCGGCCCAAGCCCTGCTGGCAAAGTATGAGGACCGGGAAATTCCAAAGGAAAAACGGGTAGACATGGTTTCCGTTATGCTGGAGGCGTATAACGATCTCTCTAAATTTGAAGAAATCCCCTTTGTCCAGGATCTCTATGCCTCCTATCACGCTTTGGAAGCAGAAAGTTTCACCGGTAACTTGGTTACCAGTGTGTTTGCGGCGGGCACAGTGAAAACCGAGCGATCCTTTTTGACGGGGTACGAGACTCTTAGCAGCTTCCGCCGGGCCACCAATTCCTATCCCTGGTACTTTAAGAGCCAAGGGTATGCCGCCACAGGAAGCCACCCTTGCTACAACTGGTTCTATAACCGGGTCAACATCAACCCCAACCTGGGTCTGGATGACTACCTGTTTTTTGAGGAACATTACGGGGAGCTGGCCGGGGGCAATATTGCCCGGGACAAGATTTTGTTCCCGGAGATGTTCCGCCTGCACCAGGAGGCTGTGGAGGCATCCCAAGCCCCCTATTTCTCCTTTTCCGTCACCTACCAGGGCCATGGCCCCTATAATACCGGCGTGAACGACTGGGGCCAGGACTTCATCCAGCCCGGAAAATATAGCCAGGAGACGGAGAACATTGTGAACAACTATCTGGGCTCAGTGAAGTCCACCAGCGAGGAGCTGGCAGCGTTTGTAGACTCTTACCGGGAACTGGACCGGCCGGTGGTGATCGTGGTATTTGGGGACCATAACCCCTGGATGGGAGACGGAAACAGCGCCTACCAGGAGATGGGGATTGACCTGGGCCAGGACCACAAGGAGGGCTTTCTGAACTACTACTCTACCCGCTACCTGATCTGGGCTAATGACGCGGCTAAGAAGATCTTAGGCAATGATTTTGCCGGAGAGGGGCCAGACATTTCCCCGTGCTTCCTTATGAACCAGGTGTTCCAGCTGTGCGGCTGGGACGGGCCCGCCTATATGCAGTATACAGACGAGCTGATGGCGGACCTGCCGGTGATTCAGCCCAATGGGACCTGCGTAACGGCAGAGGGCAGCTATCTGCCAGAACCGGAAGGAGAGACAGCGGAACGGATTTTAGAATTTCAGCAGGTGGAATACTATATGCGCCACGCGTTCTTGTATGGGCAATAATGCGCCGGGGCCTTTCCGTTCCCGACGAGATGTAACCATAGAGGATAGAAAGGCCCTGCGGTTGTATGTCTGAAGTGTGCTGGGCCGGATATGCTTTATGTGCGGCAAAAAGGCAAGCCGTCTTTCGTGATAACCGCTATTTCGCCAGGAAAGGAGGACTCCCGCCATGAGATCCGAACGGGAAATTGAGATAAATTTTATTAATAGCCTGCGGAACTTGAAGTATAAATATCGGGAAGATATTAAAGATAAGGCTTCCCTGGAAGCGAATTTCAGAGCGCATTTTGAAAGATCCAATCGTGTTAACCTGAGCGATTCCGAGTTCACGCGGCTGCGGGACAGCATCATAACCTCCGGCGTGTTTGCCGCCGCCAAAGCTCTGCGGGAAGTGAACACCTTCAAACGTGACGACGACACCCCCCTGCAATACACCCTTCTAAATTTGCGGGATTGGTGCAAAAACGAATTTGAGGTAGTCAATCAGTTACGGATTAACACAGACCACAGCAGCCACCGCTATGATGTCATTCTCCTAATCAACGGCATCCCGGTTGTCCAGATTGAGCTGAAAACATTACAGATCTCCCCTAAAAAAGCCATGGAGCAAATTGTCCATTACAAAAACGACCCTGGAAACGGCTATACAAATTCTTTGTTGTGCTTTATGCAGCTCTTTATTGTAAGCAACGAAACCAAGACCTACTATTTTGCAAATAATCATACAGAGCATTTTTGCTTTCACGCAGATGAGAGGTTCTTGCCTGTCTATGAGTTTGCCGACAGGGAAAACAGAAAGATATCCAATCTCTATGAATTCACCGCAAGCTTTTTACCAAAATTCGCCCTGGGAGAATTGATCAGCCGGTACATCGTGCTGATGGCCAGTGAACAGAAATTGATCATTATGCGCCCCTATCAGATTTATGCTGTGAAAGCAATCCTGGACTGTATCGATGAAAATAGAGGAAACGGGTATATCTGGCATACCACCGGGAGCGGAAAGACCCTTACATCCTTTAAAGCATCTACGCTTTTGAAGGATAATCCGGAAATCGAAAAATGTCTCTTTGTTGTGGACCGGAAAGATCTGGACCGGCAGACCCGTTTGGAATTCAACAAATTTCAGGAGGGCTGCGTGGAGGAGAATACCAACACCGAAAGCCTGGTCAGGCGTCTCACCTCCGACGACTATAAGGATAAAGTGATCGTGACTACCATTCAGAAGCTGGGGTTGGCCCTGGATGAGAGCAGCAAAAAAAACCAGGAGAAAAAAAGGAAGGGCCAGCCCACATTTAAAGAAAGACTGGCCAAGCTCCAGAACAAGCGCATCGTCATCATTTTTGACGAATGCCATCGTTCCCAATTTGGGGAAAACCACGACGCGATTAAGAGCTTCTTCCCAAAAGCACAGCTTTTTGGTTTTACTGGAACCCCAATCTTTGACGAAAATTCCACCTACAAAAAAATAGACGGCACCATCGGCTCTTACAGAACAACCAAGGACGTGTTCCAGCAGGAGCTGCATACCTACACGATTACCAACGCCATTGACGATGGCAACGTGCTGCGTTTCCACATCGACTATTTTAAGCCTAACGACTGGAAAAAAGCGGCGAAGGCCGGCTCCGCAATCAGCAAAACGAAAATTGTGGAAGCCATCCTTTCAAAACACGACGCCCTGACCTTTGGCCGCCGCTATAACGCGATTTTCGCTACAGCTTCTATCAACGGGGCAATTGAATACTTTGACCTGTTTCAAGCGCTGCAAAAAAGATTCGCGCGGGACCGCGAAAACTTTACTCCCCTTAACGTTGCCTGCGTTTTTTCTCCACCGGCGGAGGGGAATAAGGACGTGAAACAGCTGCAAGAGGATCTTGAGCAGGAAAAAGCTGACAATCGGGAAAATCCCGACAAGAAAAAAGCGGCGCTGAGAAGGATTATTGCAGATTACAACGGAAAATATGGAACAAACCACAGCATAAACGAGTTTGACCTGTACTATCAGGATGTGCAGAAACGCATTAAGGATCAGCAATACGGCAATGGGGATTATCCCCATGAAAACAAGATCGACATCGTCATTGTGGTCGACATGCTGCTGACCGGATTTGACTCCAAATATTTAAACACATTGTATGTGGATAAAAACCTCAAGCAGCACGGCCTAATCCAAGCCTTCTCCAGGACCAATCGTGTGCTGAATCCCACAAAGCCATATGGGAATATCATCGACTTTAGAGGTCTGGAAGCGGAAGTCGATGACGCCATCAAGCTGTTTTCCGGCAGGGAAAACGCGGAAAGGGTCAAAGAAATCTGGCTTGTGGATCCGGCCCCGGTTGTGGTTGAAAGGCTGGAAAAAGCCGTTACAGCGCTTAAACGGTTTATGAAATCCCAGGGCCTTGCCTATAGGCCGGAGGAAGTGAGCAATCTGAAGGGGGATGCCGCCCGTGCGGAATTCATTGATGAATTTAAAGAAGTGCAGCGGTTAAAAACCCAACTGGACCAATATACGGAAATAGGCAAAGAGCAGGCGGGCATCATTGCCGGGCTGCTGCCTGAGGACACCTTGCGGGCGTTCCGAGGAGCCTATCTTGAAACCGCCGAAAGACTAAAAGAGCAGCAGGGCAAGGGGCTTCCAGATCAAGAGCCAGAAGCAGCGCGGCTTGATTTTGAGTTTGTTCTGTTTTCTTCGGCCATTATTGATTATGACTACATCATGGCGCTTCTTTCTCGATACACCCAGCCCAATGTTTCTCAAAAAGAAAAGATGACAAAAAAGGAATTGGTGGATCTCATTGCTTCTACCTCTAATTTGATGGAAGAGCGGAAGGACATTGAAGCGTATATCGAGGAACTCGACAGATATATCAAAACTTTTGAGAACCATCAGGGCCTTACAGAACAAGAAGTTATGGACGGCTATCATAAGTTCAAAGCTAAAAAATCAGTAGATGAACTTGGGGCGCTTTCCCAGAAATACGGTCTTGAGGCGGATTCTTTGCAAACCTTTGTCAACGGCATTATGGAAAGAAAGATTTTTGACGGCGAAAAGCTAAGCGACTTATTGGAGCCCCTTGATCTTAGTTGGCGCGATAGAATCAAAAAGGAATTGGATCTGATGGATGACTTAATTCCACTGCTGAAAAAGTTGGCCGGTGGCCAGGAGATTGTGGGGCTAAAAGCGTATGAGTAAAAAAGAAAAGATAGCGTTCCACCTGAAATATAGATTTTCGGAGTTTGTGGAAAACGGCCCTCCTCTTTTTGAAAACGCAAACTTGCTTTTTAAGCAGGTCAACAATCGAAATCATCGCGCTGATTTACCGATCCTCGCTATTTCTCAAGAATATGGCGCAATTCCAAGAGATAAGATTGATTATACCGTTTCCGTTTCTGCCAAAAGCCTGGAAAGCTATAAAGTGGTGGAAAAAGGCGATTTTATAATTTCCCTAAGGTCGTTCCAGGGCGGCATTGAATATTCCGTATATCACGGCATTTGCAGTCCCGCCTATATCATTCTGCGAAAAAGGGTCGATATTGAAGAGAGATATTACAAATATTATTTCAAGTCTTATAGATTTATCCAGGATTTAAAAAAAGACCTTGAGGGAATACGAGATGGCAAAATGGTCAGCTATCGTCAGTTTTCCACGATATTGCTGCCCAGACCCGATAAAAAGGAGCAACAAAAAGTCGCCGACTGCCTCTCTTTCCTTGATAAATGGATTGCTGCGGAGGATAAGAAGCTATCCACGCTGAAGGACTACAAAAAAGGCTTGATGCAGAAGCTCTTCCCTGCTGCGGGCAAAACCATTCCAGAGTGGAGATTTCCGGAGTTCCGCGATTGTGGGGAGTGGGAAACGGCTTATGTATCAAAGCTGGTCTCCGTCATTACACCGCCAAAAAAAATCCCCTCTTCTGAATACCAGGCCAACGGCAAATTCCCAATTATAGATCAAGGGCAGGATTTGATTTGCGGATGGACGAATGATGCCGGCGCCGTAGTAAAATTCGAACAAAAATTATTGATTTTCGGGGATCACACCTGTATTATAAAGCTGATTGACAGGCCTTTTGCTCAAGGCGCCGATGGAATAAAAATTTTGTCAGCGAAAAAAAGAATCAGCGTAGAATTTCTATTTCATTATCTCTCTTTTCATCCGATAAAGTCTGATAGCTACAAAAGGCATTTTTCTGAATTAAAAGAAACACTGGTCCTGTTTCCCAATATAGAGAGCGGCGAACAGCAAAAAATCGCCGCCTGTTTTTCTACTCTTGATGAATGGATCACCGCGCAGGCTCAAAAAACGCAAGCCTTGCGAAATCATAAAAGGGGCCTGGTGCAAGGGCTTTTTCCTCTATTGAGGAGGTAAATATAATGAGCACAAAACAGTTTGCAAGCCTGAAAGGCCTGGCAAAAAATATCCGGGATAGCCTTGGCACGTCGGATACACCCGACACAAAAAATTACTTCCTCCTTTTTGCTTATAACGGGACCGGAAAAACCAGACTTTCAGGGGAATTTAAGGATTTGGGCAAGAAGAAAGTTTCCGGAAGCAAAGAAACAACCCGGGACACCCTATATTACAACGCCTTTACCGAGGATCTTTTTACCTGGTACAATGATTTGTATGAGGACACGGACAGGCGCCTGCTTTTCAACACGGACTCCCGCTTCTTCGACGGGCTGAGGGATCTTGAGATGGACACTCATATCCGGGAATTTTTGCGGGTCCATGTCGACTTTGATTTTACCATCAATTATGACGAGGGATATGTCAACTTTTCACGGGAAGTGAGAACCAGGGAGGGGCTAGAAACCGTCAGTGGGATCAAGATCTCCCGCGGCGAAGAAAACATGTTTATCTGGTGCTTTTTTCTTGCCATTATACAGCTGGTAAAGCTGGAATCCCTGTCCTACGACTGGGTTAAGTATATCTACATAGATGATCCGGTCTCCTCGCTTGATGACAACAATGTCGTCGCGATGGCGTGCCAGCTGGCGGAACTGCTTAAGGACTGCCGGACTAAAACGGTCATCTCCACCCATCACGCGTTATTTTTTAATGTGATGCATAATGAACTGAAAAAAGAGAGCACGGCAAGCCGGTTCCTAAGTTTTAACAAAGAAACAGGAAAATATATTGTGAAAAATACAGGGGATACCCCCTTCTTCCATCATATCGCTTTGATAAAAGAATTAAAGAGGGCTGCGGACAGCGGGAAAATTTACACCTATCATTTTAATATTTTGAGAAATGTCCTGGAAAAAACCGCCGCTTTTCATGGATTTAATCATTTTTCAGCATGTATAAAGTGGGAAGAGGACGATTTAGACGGCATAATCTACGCACGGATCATCAATCTGTTAAGCCATGGCAATCATTCCGTATTTCAGCCTATTGAAATGGTGGCCGATAATAAGGCTCTGTTCAGAAAGGCGCTGGCTGGATTTTTGGAAACTTACAAATTTAACGACGACTTGTTTACAGAGGAATAGAGGTGCCCGCCATGAACGACGCAAATCAAAAAGAACTGGGAAAAACTCTTTGGGGCATTGCCGACAAGCTCCGGGGAGCGATGAACGCGGACGACTTTCGGGATTACATGCTGTCGTTTCTTTTTCTGCGCTATCTCTCCGACAATTATGAAACAGCCGCCCAAAAGGAGCTTGGAAAGGACTATGCCATCTGTGAAAAGGAAATTGTGGCTGCTAATGACGAAACCCGGAATGAAATCATAGCCGAATTGAAGCGGCGGGTAATAGACTATTTTGAATCATTGCCGGTAGAAAAGCTGCCAGTAAAAGAAAACGAAACCGACAAAACAGCCATTCAACAAGCGCGGCAAGCGCGGATTGACGACTATGAAGTCCTGCTTGAGAGCGGCAAACTGACCCCGCTGGGAGTTTGGTATATCAGAAATTTGGACCAGATAACCGAGTTTGAAAAGCAAATGCGCCGGAAGGTCCATTTTGTCATACAGCCTTACTATTTGTGGAGCACTATATATGAACTGGCCAGAACGCAAAGCAACCAGCTCTTAAATATCCTGCAAAGGGGCTTTAAATTTATCGAAAACGAATCTTTTGACAGCACCTTTCGCGGTCTGTTCTCGGAGGTGAATCTGGATTCTGAAAAGCTCGGGAGGAATTATGAGGCGCGCAATGGAATGCTGTGCTCCATCATAACGCAAATTGCCGAAGGGCTCGCCGGATTTACAAATGAAACCGACCTCTTGGGAGACGCGTATGAATATTTAATTGGACAGTTTGCCGCCGGCTCTGGCAAAAAAGCTGGGGAATTCTATACGCCCCAGCAAATCTCCACCATTCTTTCCCGCATTGTCATTCTGGACAGCCAAGATCCCCAAAACGGCAAAAAGACCTTTATCCGCAATCTCTTGGATTTTGCCTGCGGGTCGGGCTCGCTCCTCATCAACGTTCAAAAGCAGCTTGGCCCTAATCGTATCGGGCAAATCTATGGGCAGGAAAAAAACATTACAACGTATAACCTAGCCCGTATGAACATGCTGCTGCACGGCTTTAAAGATTCCGAATTTCAGATTTTCCACGGAGACTCCCTGACCAATGACTGGCCCATCCTCAGCGAGATGAACCCAGCCAAAAAGCTAAAATGCGACGCGGTTGTGGCCAATCCTCCATTTAGCTATCGTTGGAGCCCTGACGACACTCTGGCGGAGGACTTCCGCTTTAAGAGCTACGGGCTTGCTCCAAAGTCAGCGGCTGACTTTGCTTTTTTGCTGCACGGCTTCCACTTTTTAAGCGACGATGGAACGATGGCAATCATTCTGCCCCACGGCGTTCTCTTTCGCGGCGGTGTGGAAGAACGAATCCGGACAAAGCTGCTGAAGGATGGCAGCATTGACGCGGTTATAGGCCTGCCGGCCAATCTATTCTTTTCCACCGGAATACCCGTCTGCATTCTTGTGCTTAAAAAGCGCAGAAAATTCGATGACGTGCTATTTATCAACGCAAGCAAGCATTATGAGAAGGGAAAGCGCCAAAACGTCCTCCTGCCGGAGCATATCGACCGAATTGTTGAAACCTATCAGTTCCGGAAAGAGGAAGATAGCAGGTACTCCCGCCGGGTTTCCATGAAGGAAATCAGCGGGCACCGTTTTAACCTGAATATCTCCCATTATGTAAACACGGCTGAAGAGGAGGAACCTATTGACCTGACCGAGGTAAAAAAGGACCTGGACCATATTGAGCAGGACATTATCGACGCAAAAAAAAAGCACAATCAGTTTTTAAAAGAACTTGGCCTGCCAGAGCTGCAATAAATAGCCGTACTCGCATACTTCGGCACAGAAGAATTTGTAATGCAGGCATCTTCTATAACCCGCAAACAGGGTCTAAGCCGTTTCTTTTCGGCTATGAACGCAAGTCTCTCCTGCATCAAACCGGTTTCAATAGCAGTACCCGGAAGATTCGGCGCCTTCCGGGTACGTTTGCTCACTGAAACTGAGAATTATACAGGCTTGCGTAGAAGCCGTTTTTGGCCATCAGCTCCTGGTGGTTCCCCTGCTCCACAATGTCTCCGTCCCGGACCACCAGAATGTTGTTGGCGTTCTGGATGGTGGACAGCCGGTGGGCGATGACAAAGCAGGTCTTATCCTTCATCAAGGTGCGCATAGCCGCCTGAATCTGCTGCTCGGTGCGGGTGTCTACGTTGGAGGTGGCCTCGTCCAGGATCAGCATCCGGGCGTCCAGTAGCATGGCCCTGGCAATGGTCAGCAGCTGCTTCTGGCCCTGGGAGATATTGATGCCGTTCTCGTCCAGGATGGTGTCGTAGCCCTGGGGAAGGGCCTTTATGTACCGGTGGATCCGGGCCGCCTTGGCCGCGGCCTCCACGTCCTCCCGGCGGGCGTCCTTTTTGCCGTACGCCAGATTCTCAAAGACCGTGCCCGTAAAGAGCCAGGTGTCCTGGAGGACCATGGCGTAGGAGAGCCGCAGGCTCTTTCGGGTGATGCTCTGGATGTCCCGGCCGTCCAGGGTGATGCGTCCCCGGTCCGGGTCGTAGAAGCGCATGAGCAGGTTGATCAGGGTGGTCTTGCCCGCGCCGGTGGGGCCCACGATGGCGGTCAGGCCCCCGGGCGGGGCGTGCAGGTCCAGGTTGTGGATGATGGTCTTGTCCGGGTCGTAGCCAAATCCCACGCCCTCCATGCGCACGTCCCCCTCCACATGGGAGAGCTCCAGGGCGTCCGGAGTGTCCTCCGGCTCGGAGGGCTGGTCCATCAGGTCAAAGACCCGCTCCGCCGCCGCGCAGGCGGACTGGAGCTCGCTGACGATGTTGGCCATCTCGTTGATGGGGCCGGAGAACCGCCGGGAGTACAGCACAAAGCTGGATAGGTCCCCGATGGAGATCCGCTGCAGCAGAAACAGCACCGCGCCGAACATGCTGATAAAGGCCAGGGAGAGGTTGTTGATGAAGTTTACCGAGGGACCGGTCATGGCGCCGTAGTAGTCGGCATTGTAGTAGGCGTCCACGGCCTCCTTGTTTTTCCGATCAAACCGGCCGACCATAGTTTGCTCCTGGTGGTAGGCCTTCGTGGTTTTCTGGCCGCTAATGATCTCCTCTACAAAGCCGTTCAGCTCTCCCAGCTTCACGGAGCGCTTGTGGAAGAGGGGCCGCACCTTTCGGGTCATGTACCGGGTGAACAGCACGGACAGCGGGATGGTCACTGCGAACACCAGCACCAGCATGGGGGAGATGGCAATCATCATCACAAGGGAGCCCACCACGGTGATGGCGCTGGCGGCGATCTGCAGCAGGTCGTTTGAGAGGGAGGCGTTCACTGTGTCGATGTCATAGGAGAGGTGGCTGACGATGTCCCCGGTCTGGTGCTGGTCAAAGTACCGCACGGGGAGCAGGGTGAGCCGGTCGAAAACCTGCTGGCGCATCTCCCGGACAATCTTCTGGCTAAGGTGGATCATGAGGATGGACAGGGCGTAGGAGAAGGCGGAGGAGATGGCGTAGAACAGCACCATGAGCCCGCAGTAGAAGAACACTGTGGGAAAGTCTACCCCGCCGGGGACAAGCCCGATGGCGTCGATGGCCCGGCCGGAGAGATACGGCCCCAGCAGGGCCAGAAGATTGCTGGCCACGGTGAGCAGCACCGCCCCCAGGGCCATGAATTTGTGGGCATAGATATAGCCCCACAGGCGGATGAGCACCTTTTTCCGGTCCCGGGGCTTTTCGATGGGGCCTCTCGGCATGAATCTGGGGGGCATAGGCTGGTTCCTCCTGAAAACGAAAATCAAGGCTTCTTAATATATATTCATGGGCCTTCGGCCTGGAAGTTGCGCCCAGAGCTGGCTGGTTCCGGTTTCCAGGGGACGCTTTTTCTCTTGCAAAAAGCGTCCCCTCTTGACGGACTCCGTCCGTCAATTCACCCCTTGCAAAAATGCGCTTCTCAGGTGTTTAAGGTCAAGGGAAAGACCGTGGAGCTCCGCTCCACGCCACGCCAGGGGCCTAACGCCCCTGGACCGCGTAATGTGTTGTGGCTACGCGAAAACCGTAAAACGTTCACGACGAACGAAGTGAGGAGTGGGTAAAAGTTTTTGATCAAACTTTTTTCAAAAAGTTTGTGGGGTTTGGGGCAACGCTCCAAGGTCTTAGGCACCCTCGCCCATCTGAGAGACGGCGATCTCCCGATAGACGCCGCAGCTTTCCAGCAGTTCCTCGTGGGCGCCGTAGCCCAGCTCCTTGCCCTCGTCCAGCACCAGAATATGGTCCGCGTGGTAGATAGAGCTCACCCGCTGGGCGATGATCACTGTAGTGATCCCGCCGTATTCCTGGCGCAGAGCCTGGCGCAGGGCCGCGTCCGTGCGGTAGTCCAGGGCAGAGGAGGAGTCGTCCAGAATGAGGATCTCCGGCGTACCCGCCAGCGCCCGGGCAATGAGCACCCGCTGCTTCTGCCCGCCGCTGAGGTTCGTGCCCTTGGAGGTGAGCATGTGGTCGAAGCCCTCCGGCAGGCCGGAGATGAACTCCATGGCCTGGGCGCATCGGGCGGCTTTTTCGATGGCCTCCTGGGAGAGCCCCCGGCCGAAGTCGATGTTCTCCCGGATGGTGTCCGCGAAGAGCACGTCGTTCTGGAACACCACCCCGAACTTCCGGTGGAGCTCCTCGTCCGGGATGGAGGCAATGGGCCTGCCGCCAATGGTGAT
Source organism: Acutalibacter sp. 1XD8-33 (assembly GCF_003612555.1). Classification (GTDB taxonomy): domain Bacteria; phylum Bacillota; class Clostridia; order Oscillospirales; family Acutalibacteraceae; genus Acutalibacter. The sequence continues at coordinate 64,781 of NZ_RAZF01000007.1, read as the reverse complement.
CTTCCCGCTGTCCGCGTCATACAGGCGCATGAGCAGGTTGATCAGGGTGGACTTGCCGCAGCCGGTGGCCCCGATGATTCCCAGGGTCTCCCCCTGCTTCAGCCGGAAGCTGATGTCCTCCACGCTGGGGTCCGTTTTGCCATAAGAGAAGGTCACGTGGTCAAAGGCCACATGGTCCGGGCCCTCCTCCCGCTCTCCGGGAACGGTCTGCAGGTCCGCCGGGGCGGTCATCACCTGGGCGATCCGGTTGCCAGAGGCCGAGCTCCGGGAAAAGGACACGAAGATCCGGGTCATGGCCATCATGGCGTTGAGAATAATGGTGAAATAGCTCAAAAAGGCGATGATCTTTCCCGGCTGGGTCAGACCCTCGTTCACCCGGAACGCGCCCACAATGATCACAGCCGTCAGGCCCAGGTTCAAAAACAGGTTCATCAGGGGGTTGGTCAGGGCCATGGTGACGCCGGCCCTGGTCTCCTTCTCCACCACGCCGTCGTTCACCCCGGCGAAGCGCTCCTTCTCGTAGTCCACCTTGGAGAGGGCCTTGATCACCCGGATGCCGGAGATGGTCTCCCGCACCGTGCGCACCATGGAGTCCACGCTCTGCTGGAGCTGGGTATACATGGGCACGCCCCGCTTGGAGACGGCATACACCAGAAGGGCGATAAAGGGCAGGGTGCACACCAGCACCAGAGTGAGAACCGGGTCCAGGGTGAGGGTGATGAGCACCCCGCCCACCAGCAGAATGGGGGCCCGGACGCCGATGCGCTGCATCATGCCCAGCATCTGGTGGACATGATAGGTGTCGGTGGTGAGGCGGGCCTCCAGGGACGGCACGGAGAAGGCGTCCACCTGGGCGCAGGAGAGCTGGGAGATCTTGGCGAACAGGTCGTGGCGGATAGCCTGGGTGGTGTGCTGGGCCACCCAGGCGGCCATGCGGTTGGCTAAAATATTGGTGACCCAGGCCGCCACCGCCGCGCCCACCATGGCCCCGCCCCACAGGGCGATCAGTCCCATGTCCTTTGTGGGGGCCACCTCGTCGATCATGTAGGAGAGGATCCAGGGCAGCAGCAACTCCACGGCCGAGCCCGTGAACTTGATGGTCAGCCCCAGGCTCATCCGGGGCACAAACGGCTTCAGATAACGGAAAATGATTCTCATGAACGAAACTCCTTTTTAGACCGTGGGGTTTCACCCCACACCCCACAAACTTTTTGAAAAAAGTTTAATCAAAAACTTTTACCCACTCCTCGCTCTGCTCGTCGTGAACGTTTGATGTTTTTTGCCGAGCTAACCTGACAACCGTAAAAGTTTCGTAGACTTCGTGAAACGAAGTCTTACCTTTCTCAAAGGTTGCAGGGTGTGGGGTGAGCGTCTGCCAGTGGCAGACATGCTGCGAACCGACCGAGGCGGCAGCCGAGACCGAAGTCCCACGGTCTTGCCCTTGACCTTAATACCTGAGAAGCGCAATTTTTGCGGGGTGAATTGGCGGACGAAGTCCGCCAAGAGGGGTGCTTTTTGCAAGAATAAAAAACACCCCTAGTCTCGGAACCAGCCAGCTCTTTCAAGGGCTTTCCGCCTGCACGGCAGGCGGAATAGGGGACCCCCGACGAGGGGCGCTGGTCCCCTGTGGGGACCGTTCAGCGCCGACCGAAGCGGAAGCGTAGACTCCCTACGCAAAACGTCCCACCGGGACGTTTATGCTACCCTCCTGCGTTGTTTTCTCAGGTGTTTAAGGGCCAGGTCGTGGGGCTCCGCGCCCCACACCCCCGCCAGCTTAAGACCAACTGGACCGGTCAATGTATGGAGCTTTACGCTCTCAGCCAGCCTTGGGCGCAGTATCCCATCCCAGCCAAAACGCCCTCCTGGCCTTGTGCTCCTTACCGCGCCGCCACGCGCACTCGCCCCCATACAAACACTCAAAAACTCTCTTCCCCCATTATACCTCTATTTCGTTGCGAATACAACTATTTTTTTACGTGTCCCCCACTGATTTTTCTCCCGGCCCTGCGGGCTGAATCCAGGCCAGTCTGTCCAGCTGGTCTGTCAAAACCGCCCGAACACGAACTTCCCAGAAGGGCTCAGGTCCTGCTCCGTCCATTGGGCGCTGGGGTCCGTACCCGGCTTCAAAGCCGCCGAGGTCTCGTCCTTGTCGCAGAGGGACCAGTTTGCCCAGCTAATCCCTTTTTTCTCCAGAAATTCCAGCCAGACCTCCGCCTCGCCCAGATAGACCCCGCCGCTGCCGTCCGCAGCACTGGTCCCCCACTCGCTGACGAACAGGGGCAGGCCCGCCTCCAGCGCGCTCTCCGCCCGATCCCGAAGCCACTGCCCGTGGGTGCCCGCGTAGAAGTGCAGGGTGTACATGAGATTTTCCCCCTCCAACGGGTCGGCGGCGGCCAGATGGATGTCCTGGCTCCAGGTACCGCTGCCGATGAGGATCACGCTCCGGGGGGATTTCTCCCGAATCGCCCCGGCCACCTCCTGGGCGTAGGGCTTGATGTCCCGGGCCCAGTCCACATTGCCGTTGGGCTCGTTGCAGATTTCATAGAGCACCGCTGGCTGGTCCTGGTAGCGCTCCGCCATCTCCGAGAAAAAGGCCTTGGCCTCGCTGAGATGGTCCATGGGGTTGCCGTCGGAGAGGATGTGCCAGTCCAGGATCACATACAGGTCCTGGTGGACGGCGGCATCCACCGCCTCTATGGCCCGCTGCTTCATGGCCTCCGGCTGGGAGAGGTAGCCCCCCTCCCCGGTGTACATGGCCACCCGGAACAGGTTGGCCCCATAGGCGGCGGTGTTTTTCACGGCCTGCTCCCCGGCGAACTGGGGGAACCACTGGATCCCGTGGCTGCTCATGCCGTGGAGGACCACCGGCTCCCCGGCCTCGTTGCAGAGCTGGGTGCCCTTCACCTGAAGCCAGCCGTTCTCCGCCACGCCCCCGGAGATGGGCTTCGCCGTGGGGCCGGGAGAAGGGGCCGGGCTCCGGCTGGGCGCGGGAAGCTCCTCTATCAGCCGCCGGGCCCGGTCAATCAGGGTGCATGCCTCGGCCCGGGTCAGGCTGGATTTGGGGTGGAACCGCCCGCTTCCATCCCCCCGGGCCACCCCCACGGAGTAGGCGGCCAGGACCTCCTCGTAGTACCGGCCGTCCAGCTGGGAGAAGTCCCGGATCTTCTGGCTCTCCGTGTTGTAGTCTCCCCGGACGTCCGGCAGGAAGGCCCGCATGAGGATTTTCACCGCCAGTTGCCGCTGGATGGGCTTGCCGAAGGTCTCCCCGGTGGGCGGGATCTCGTCCCAGTCGTACCAGCCCCGGTCCAGGCCGGTCCGCAGGTAGCCGGAGGCCCAGTGCCCGCCATCCCCGCCGGTATTCGCCACGCCCGCGCATCGGGCGGTGATGGCCACCAGCTCTGCGGCGGTGACCGGCCGGTTGGGACGAAAACTGCCGTCCGGATAGCCGTTCAGCCAGCCTCGGCGGGCCATGTCCAGCACCTGGGGCTCGTACCAACTGCCGGGGGCCACGTCGGTAAACACCCGATTCGAAGGGGGCGCGGCGGGAATTCCAAGGGCCAACGCAATGGACAGCGCCGCCATCAGCGCGATTTTGATGAAGCCTGCTCGATTTGTCACGGTTATTCCTCCCAAAAGGACAAATAGTAGTTTAAAGTATACTTTCTTGATAGTCATACGGAGTGGCCTTCGGCGACTCAAGGGCTGCTCGCCCTTGAGAATCCTCGCCAACGCAAAGGCGGCGTTGGATCCGCCACTGCGCATTCCGCTAACTTTTGCGCACTCAGCTAACCAGGATAAAAGTTTTGTCCACTTTTTCAAAAGTGGCGTGGTGTGGAGCAGCGCTCCACGGTCTTGCCCTTGACCTTAAGACCTGAGAAGCGCATTTTTTGAAGGTGAATTGCCGGGCGAAGCCTGGCAAGAGGAAACTTTTTGCAAGAGAAAAAAGTTTCCTAGTCCCGGAACCAGCCAGCTCTGGGCGCAGTATCTCAGCTCAAAGTTCCCATCCAGTTGTGTGTCTGTCGCCAAGCTGCCCCGCACGCCGTTCCCCCCATAAAAACTCTTAAAAAGTATACTATATCCGGAGCGGCTTGGCAAGAGAGGCGGGCCGCCGGAAAAAGGGGGGACTTGCAAAATGATGACGGACTGTGTATAATATTCTAAATAAAGAAAAACCCTTTTGGCGCCGGAAGGAGGCGCGCTCTATGCCAAAAATCACCGTGGCGATTCCCGTTTACAATGTGAAGAGCTATCTGGAAAAATGTGTCCGCTCTGTTTTGGACCAGACAGAACGGGATTTTGAGCTACTGCTCATAGACGATGGCTCCACCGATGGCAGCGGGGAGCTCTGCGATCATCTGGCCCGGCAGGACACCCGGATTCGGGTGATCCACCAGGAGAACCGGGGCCTGGGCGGGGCCAGAAACACCGGGATCGAGGCCGCCCTGGGGGAGTGGATCCTGTTTCCGGACAGCGACGATTGGCTGGAGCCGGAAACTTTGGAACGGGCCCTGCGCGCCGGGGAACGCGCTGGGGCGGATATTGCCGCTTTTGCCTTCCGTACAGTGGACGAGGCCGGCCGGGAGCTCCATGTTTTCCGGGAGGACCTGCCCGTGGACGTGGGCCTGGACGTCGCCGCCCGCAGGGAGGTCCTGCTGGCCGCGCCCAGCGCCTGGTGCCGGCTCTATAAGATCGCGCTTTTTCGGGAAACCGGCGTACGCTACCCCCCACGGGTATGGTATGAGGATGTGCGCACCACCCTGAAGCTCCTGCCCAGCTGCAAAAGGAGCGTCTACACGGATTATGTAGGGTATAACTACCTGCAACGGGCCGGGTCCATTATGAACAATCTGAATCTGGCTCGGAACCGGGAAATCCTGGATGCTTTCGACGACATTCTGGACTGGTATAGGAAGCAAGGGCTTTTTGACCAATATAAGGACGAGCTGCGGCATCTGACCCTGGTCCATGTGTATCTGACCGCCTCTGTGCGGGTGCTGCGCCAGGATCCCCGCCATCCTCTGCTGGAGGAGTTCCAGGCGTACCTTCTCCGGGAGTTTCCGGACTATAAGGAGGACGTCTACCACAGCCGCCTGACTCGTAACCAGCGTCTGGCCCTGGACCTGCTGGACAGCGGACGGGTTTCCCTGCTCCACTGGATTTTCAGGCTGAAGGACGCCCTGGGGAGGGGAAGGTCGTGAGGCTCTGGGTCTCACCTGCCGGTTCGGTCGACGACGGGAAATCGCCACTGGCGATTTCCCGTCGCCCTCACACTCCGCCACTTTTGAAAAAGTGGACAAAATTTTTACCCACTCCTCGCTTTGCTCGTCGTGAACGTTTGATGTTGGTTGACGAGCTAACCGAACAACCGTAAAATGTTTCGTAGACTTCGTGAAACGAAGTCTTACCTTTCTCAAAGGTTACGGGGATTGGGGCGGAGCCCCAAGTTTTTGCCCTTGACCTTAACACCTGAGAAGCGTATTTTTGCGGGTGAATTTGCGCAAGAATTGCGCAAAGAGGGGGCTTTTTTACAAGAAAAAAAGCCCCCTGGAAACCGGAACCAGCCAACTGCGTGCGCAGCTGCCAAGCCAAAGCGCCAGCCCAGGCATGTGCTCTTCTCCGCGCTGGCGCGCCCGCTCAGCCCCCCTTATACCATTATAAAAAGAAATCGATACGGAAGGAGCTTTCTTTTGAATCTGAAGGAAAAATGGAAGAGCCGCAAGCGCCACAGCCTGCTGGAAAACACCATCATGCTCTATATTCTCCAGTTCTCCAACATGTTCCTGGGAATGCTCACCCAGGGCTACAAGATGCGGGTGCTGGGGGTGGAGCTGGTGGGCGTTCTGGGCGCGGGACAGTACGCCGCCAACTTCTTTCTGATCTTTATGGACTTCGGCTTCCTGCTCTCCGCCACGGCGAAAATCTCCGCCCGGCGGGACAATAAAGAGGAGCTCTCCAGGATCCTCTCCTGCGTCATCGCGGCCAAGGTCCTCTTCGCCCTGATCTCTGTGGCGGTGCTCGCGTTCTTCATCGTGCCCAACCTCAGCGGGCCCGGGGAGGTCCTCACCTACAGCTTCTTCCTGCTGTCCACCATCACGGTCACCCTGCTGCCGGACTACATGTACCGGGGCCTGGAGCAGATGTCCGCCATCACCGTGCGGGCTGTGGCCATCAAGCTGGTGGCTACTGCCCTGGTCTTTCTGCTGGTCCGCCGGCCGGAGGACTTCTATCTGGTGCCCCTGTGCACCGCCATCGGCAACGGCGGCGCCCTGGCCTTTGTCTACTGGCATCTGTTCACCAGAGTGGGGGTCGGCTTCTGCCGGGTGCGGCCCAAGGAGGTCTGGGCCGAGATCAAGGATTCCTCCCAGTTTCTGTTCTCCCGCATGGCGGCGTCCATCAACTCCAACCTCAACGGCCTGCTTCTCAAGCATGTAATGCCCGACACCGGGGAAGGGCTCTACGCGAACCCCGCCACCGCCACCGGGCTCTATTCCAGCGCGGACACGGTGATCCTGGCCGCCCGCAACGGCATGTCCCCCATCGCGGACAGCCTCTACCCCCATATGATGAAGCACCGGAACTTCCAGATCATCAAAAAGGCCATGCTCTTCATCTATCCCGTGATCCTCCTGGGGTGTGGGGTGGTATTCCTCTTCGCCCAGCCCCTGCTCACCATCTGGCTTGGGCCCGAGGGGGTCAACGTGGTGCTGCCCCTGCGGCTGATGATCCCCGTGGCGGTGTTCGCCTTCCCCAACTACGTGCTGGGCTACCCCACCCTGGGGGCCATGGACCTCTCCAAATACGCCAACATCTCCACCGCCTTCGGCACGGCGGTCTATCTGCTGGGGGCGGGGATTGCCTATCTCACCGTAGGTATCAATCTGATCGTCCTCTGCCTGCTCTCCTCCTTGACGGAGCTCTCCATTCTGCTGTTCCGGCTGACGGTGATTCTCAAAAACCGGCGGATCCTTACGGGAAGCGCCCCGAAGGAGGTCGCCAAATGAGTTCTCTCCAGAATTTTGCCGGGAAGCTGGCCCGGAACATTCTCTGGCCCTGCCTCTCCCTGCTGCCGAAGAAACGGCGCAAGGTCCTATGCCAGAGCTTTCATGGCCGGGGATACTCCGACAGCCCTAAGGCCATTGCCGACGAGCTGCTGGATCGGGGCTGGGAGGTCCTGTGGGCGGTGAAGTCCCCCCAGGAGGCGGAATCCCTGCCCGTCGGGGTGCGCCCGGTCCTTCTGAACAGCCCGGCCTATATCTACCACATGTGCACGGCGGGAGTCTGGGTGGACAACTGCCGCAAGTGGGGCCGCCTCCGCAAGAGGTCCGGCCAGCTCTATGTGCAGACCTGGCACGGCTTTCCCCTCAAGCGCATCGAGAGAGACGCGGAGGATGCCTTGGCCCCGGACTATGTGGCGGCGGCGAAAAAGGACTCCGCCCTGTGCGACCTGCTCCTCTCCAACAGCGCGTTCCTTACAGAGATCTACCGTCGGGCTTTCTGGTACGGGGGAGAAGTCTTGGAGTGCGGTTTTCCCCGAAACGACTGCCTGTTCGCCTCGGGGGAAGAGGCCGCGGCCAAGGTTCGGCGGGAGCTGGGCCTGCCGGAGAAGAAAAAGTTATTGCTCTACGCCCCCACTTTCCGGAAGGACCAGGGCCTCTCGGCCTATGACCTGGACTACCGGCGGCTGGCAGAGGCCCTCTCCCAGCGTTTCGGCGGGGAATGGCTGGTGCTGGCCAAGCTCCACCCCAATATCGCGGACAAGGCGGAAAAGCTGCGGCTGGATCCCCGGTACGTGGTGAACGCCTCCCCCTATCCGGACATCCAGGAGCTCTATCTGGCCTGCGGCGCCCTGGTAACGGACTATTCCTCTGTCATGTTCGACTATATGAACACGGGCAAGCCCAGCTTTCTCTATGTGAACGATCTGGAGACCTACCGGGGGGACCGGAACTTCTATTTCGACCTGGACCTGCTGCCCTTTGCCCGGGCGGAGGACAACGCCCGGCTAGCTCAGACCATCCGGGACTTTGACGCAGAGGCCCAGAGCCGGCGCGTGGAGGATTTCCGGGAAAAATTCGGCATACTAGAGGATGGGCGCGCCGCCCAAAGGGTGGCGGATTGGCTGGAGGAGCGGTCCTGATAGAGGTTTTTGGCGGGGAATTTTGCATTTTGGAGAAATATGTGTTATAATGAGCAGGTTCCTTTTGGAAAGCATAGTTTTTGAGACCTTGGGGTTTCACCCCAAACCCCACAAACTTTTACCCACTCTTCGCTTTGCTCGTCGTGAACGTTCTATAGGTTTTTGCTAAGCTAACCAGCATAAAAGTTTCGCCCGCCCTTTCTAAAAGGCGACAGGGTGCGGGACGGAGTCCCACAGTCTTGACCTTGCTGAAACTCCTGAGAAAACAGCGTAGGAAGGATGAATGAAAGTCTCCAGCGGAGACTTTCAGAGGGAAACCTTCGCCGGGGGATTCCCTGGGCTCTGGAACCGGCCAGCGGCGTGCACAGGCGTACCAGCCAAAAGGCGCTCCGGGCCTGCTGGAATCTGGACGTGCCGCCGCGCCCAAAAGGCCCCCATACAACCTCTCAAAAAATCCTCGAAATCGTAAAAACTCGCGTTTCGCCGCGCATCATATATAGAAGGTGACTATATGCATGGCATGATCAAAAAGCTGAAGCGGACCGTGGTGTTCGTCTTGAAGCTGGCGTTGTTCGCGTCCCTGTTCGGCATATTCTTCGGCATTTTCGGCATCAACAATCCCTGGCTCTTCAATCTCTCCCGAACTACCGGCGTCACCATGGTGACCTTCGTGGTGCTGGGCATTGCCCTGATGTCCGTCTACGGCGGTTACGCGGTGGGCACCCAGAAGTCCAGGCCAATCATCCACTCCATGGCATTGGCCACCATCATCACCGATCTGGTCACCCACCTGCAGCTCTCCATCATGAACACCAGCCAGTTTAACAACGACCATTTTGTCTATGAAACACCTCATTTGCTCTTGCTGGTGATGTTTCTTCAGGTCATCGTCATTATCATTTTCGCCTATTTGGGGAATTTCATCTACTTCTCCCTGGAGCCCCCGGAGAAATGCTGTGTGGTTTCTTCCTCCCGGCAGAGTCTTGGCAGCATTATCCCGAAAATCCGGCGGTTTCCAAAGCAATACGAGATCGACGAGATCATTCGCTATGACGACCCCAAGATTCTGGATATCATCCTGCGCAACGACACTGTTTTCCTCTACGATGTCCCCGCCAAGGAGCGCACGGACCTGATCTCCTTCTGCTACCAGACTCAGAAGAATATCTACTACAATTTCGAGACCATCGACGTGGTGTCTCAGGGGGCGAAGTATGTCACGCTGGACGACAAATCCATGGTCATGTACATTGCCAAGGATCTGACCATGGAGCAGCGGATCGTCAAGCGCCTGACAGATCTGGCCATGGCTGTGATTGGTCTTGTGCTCACCAGTCCCATTATGCTGGCCTGCGCTATTGCCATCAAGCTGGAGGACCACGGCAAGGTGATGTACAAGCAGAAACGCCTGACCAAATACGGCCGGGTGTTCGAGGTGTACAAGTTCCGCACCATGAAGGAGGAAAACTCCATCCACAAGTCGGTGACAGCGGATGACGACCGGATCACAAGGGTGGGCCGGGTGTTGCGGAAGTTCCGCATCGACGAGCTGCCCCAGCTGATCAACATCCTCAAGGGGGACATGACTGTGGTGGGCCCCCGGCCGGAGATGCTGGAGAACGTGGAGAAATACACCGAGGAGCTGCCGGAGTTCTCCTACCGGCTGCGGATGAAGGCGGGCCTTACTGGCCTTGCCCAGATCTCCGGAAAATACAATACCTCCCCCAAGGACAAGCTAGTGATGGACCTGATGTACATTGAGAACTACAGTATCTGGCAGGATTTCAAGCTGATCTTCCAGACCATCACCGTGTTTTTGAAGGCCTCGGAGAGCACGGAGGCCTTTGGTAAGGAGGAGCTCTACGACTTTGACGAGGACCGGGAACGGGACCGGAAATAGGAGAAGGATGATATGGGGGATACGGGTGCAAGGGCTGAGTGGACGAGCAGCAGTCCGGGCGGGCATTTGGGCTCAACACATTGGCCGGTCCAGCTGGTCAAAATTTGGCAACGCCAAGTTTGCAGCTGGCGGGGGTGTGGGGGTGCTGGTCCCCAGTGGGGACCGTCAAGCACTGACCGAGCTGGCAGGCGAGACTCGCGGAGCCCCACGGCCTTGAATGCATGAGAAAAACAACGCAGGAGGGTAGCATAAACGTCCCGGTGGGACGTTTTGCGTAGGGGACCCTCGTCGGGGGTCCCCTGTTCCGACTGTTTCACAGTCGGAAAGTCCTTGAAAGCGCTGGCTTACTCCGGGACTAGGGGAGCTTTTTATTCTTGCAAAAAGCACCCCTCTTGGCGGACTCCGTCCGCCAATTCACCCCGCAAAAATTGCGCTTCTCAGGTTTCTCAGGTGTTTAAGGGCAAGGACAAGACCGTGGGATGTTGTCCCACACCCTACCACCTTTGAAAAGGTGGACGAAACTTTCACGGTTGTTAGGTTAGCGCGTCAAACAACATAAAACCTTCACGACGAATGCAATGAGGAGTGACATTGCGCGGCCAAGGGGCGGAAAACTTGGCTTTGCCAAGTTTCGGCCCCTTGGCAGGGGTTTGGGGGCGCTGGCCCCCAGTGGGGACCGTCAAGCGCCGACCGAGCCGGCAGGCGAGACCAGAGTCCCCAAGGTCTTGGTCTTAGAAAGGAGGCTGTCTCAATGGCGATCAGTGAATACTTGAAGCGGGTATACGGCGGCACGGCGGAGGAATACGCCCGGCGGGCGGAAGAGGCCATGGAGCGGGGAGAGCGCCTGTTCGTGGTCACCGCCAACCCGGAAATCCTCATGCACGGGGAGCGGGACCCGAAAATCCGGGAGCTGCTGCTCTCCGAAACGGCGGAAATCGTCCCGGACGGGGTCAGCGTGGTAAAGGCCATGAACATGCTGGGCCTGCCCGCCAAAGAGCGAATCACCGGGGTGGATCTGGCGGGAAAGCTGCTGGAGGCCGCCGGAAAGGGGAAAAAGTCCGTGTTCCTCCTGGGCGCGAAGGAAGAGGTGGTCTCAACCCTGGCCGGGAAGCTGCGCCGGAAATACCCGGGGATTTCCCTGCGCTTTCGCAACGGCTACGATGGGGACAAGGATCAAATTTTTGAGGAGATCGCGGCCCTCGCCCCGGATCTGGTGCTGGTGGGACTGGGGGTCCCGGCCCAGGAGCTGCTCATCTGCCGGCATCTGGAGAAGTTCTCCAAAGGGGTGCTGATGGGCGTGGGCGGGTCCTTCGACGTGCTCAGCGGCAGCAAGAGGCGGGCCCCGGCGGTTTTCGTCAAAACCAATACGGAGTGGCTATACCGCATCGCCAGAGAGCCCCAGCGGCTGGGCCGGTTCTGGAACAACAACGTGAAATTCCTGGGCGCGGTGAAAAAGGCCGCGAAGAAATAATATCCTTCCCCTGTGAATAGAGATAGGAGTGACACGATGGACAAGATCAAAGTCATGCTGGTGTTCGGCACCCGGCCCGAAACCATCAAAATGGCCCCTCTAGTCAAGGAGCTGAAGAGCCGGGATGCTTTCGAGACCCTGGTATGCGTCACCGCCCAGCACCGGCAGATGCTGGACCAGGTGCTCTCCGCTTTCCAGATTGTCCCGGACTATGACCTAGACATTATGCGCCCGGGTCAGACCCTCTCTGACATCACCGCCCGAGTGCTTCAGGGCTTGGAAAAGGTCATTCAAAAGGAGAAGCCTCAGATGGTGCTGGTCCACGGGGACACTACCACAACCTTTGCCGGAGCCCTGGCCGCCTACTACACCCAAACCGCCATCGGCCATGTGGAGGCCGGGCTGCGCACCTTCGACAAGTACTCCCCCTATCCGGAGGAGATGAACCGGCAGTTCGTGGGCTGCATGGCGGACCTGCACTTCGCGCCCACAGAGCTCAGCCGCCAGAATCTGCTGAACGAGGGCAAAAAGCCGGAGTCCATTGTGGTCACCGGCAACACCGCCATCGACGCCCTCTCCACCACCGTTCGGGAGGACTTTTCCCATCCTCTGCTGGACTGGGCTCAGGGCTCCCGGCTGATCCTCCTCACCGCCCACCGGCGGGAAAACCTGGGAGAGACTATGCACCGCATGTTCCGAGCCATCCGCCGGGTGGTGGATGAGTTCCTGGACGTGAAGGTGGCCTACCCGGTGCATCTGAACCCCCTGGTTCGCAAAGCTGCGGAGGAGGAGCTGGGCGGCTGTGACCGGATCCGGCTGGCCGAGCCCCTGGAGGTGGTGGAGTGCCACAATCTGCTGGCCCGGTCCTATCTGATCCTCACGGACAGCGGAGGCATCCAGGAGGAGGCCCCCGCCCTGGGCAAGCCGGTGATCGTGCTGCGGGACACCACCGAGCGCCCCGAAGGCGTAAAGGCCGGCACCCTGAAGCTGGCCGGCACGGACGAGGAGACCATCTATTCCCTGGTAAAGGAGCTGCTCACCGACGAGGCGGAGTACCGGCGGATGAGTCTGGCCAGCAATCCCTACGGGGACGGCCGGGCCAGCGGAAGGATTGCCGACGCCATTGAGGCGTATTTCCGCAGATGAGCGGGGCGCTGATCCTGGAGCAGGTCCGGCAGCGGACAGAGACCTTTTACTCCCGCTTCTGCGGGGTCAGCCTGGCAGAAGCGGGGCCCGGGGCGCATCTGGTCTGTTCGCCTGAGCGGGATGAGATTCTGCGCGGGTTTGGCCGCCGCTTCCCCATCTATATTCTGGTAAAGGAGGGCTTCAGCGCGGCCTGCTGCGCCCCCCGATACCAGGAGCTCCTGCGGCCCCTGGAAAGCCTCAGCCCAGAGGGCACGGCCCAGGCGGCGGAGGCGGCGTACCGGCAGGGACGGCTGGCCTGCGTGTGCGACGCGCCCGACATGCCCTATCTCCAGGGGCTGGTTCAGCACACGGGCATTTTCACCCTGCCCCAGGCCAGAAGAAGGGGCTTTGCCCGGCGCGCGGCCGGGCTGGCTGCCCGGCATCTTATGGAGCTGGGCCTGTCCCCTCAGTGGGAGTGCGCCGCGGACAACGAGGCCTCCTTCCGGCTGGCCCTGGCTGTGGGATATCAGCCCTATGGAACCGCGTATATTTTGGAGGAATAGCTCCTTCTTTCTGGCGGAGCACAATGAATGAATCGAAAAATGGAGATCAATGCCCTATGTCTACATCCGCAATCAAAGAAAAATTCTCTGTGCGGCTGAACCTCAGCCCGGGAAATATGGTTGCCGCCGCCGCGGTGCTGGTGGTGTCCACCGCGTTTTTTGCTTTCGAATGGCCCATCGCCCTGGAAAAGGGCGGCGGGGGCCGCCAAAGCCTCTGCTGGTGGTATGTGCTCTTATACAGCGGACTGGGCGCTCTGGGCGCTGGGCTCTGCCTTTTGCGGGTCGAGCTGTCCTATGCCGCCGCCTACCGCCTGAGCTGGCTTTTGATGCTGGCCCTGCCTTTGGCCGCGTTCATTGCGGTGGACATGATCAACAGCACCCGCCTGTGGCAGTTTCCCGGCAACCGTTGGCTGGCCAACTATCTCTGCTATTTGCTGCTGTTTACCACAGCCTACGCCTTGACCCGGCGGCTTTGGGTGGCGGTAGCTATTGGCGGCGCGGCCTCCATCACCTTTGGCATCGCCAACTACTTTGTGGTACAGTTCCGAGGGATGCCCATCCTCCCCTGGGATTTTCAGTCCTTTTCCACCGCCCTGACTGTCTCCGGCGGCTATGAATACGTGCCCACCCGAAAGATGGCCGTGGCCGTGATGGGATATCTCTGCACCGTTGTGTTGTGCTATAAACTCACTCCCCACGACCCGCCGCAGGTTTCCCGCCGGTTTCGAATTGCAGAGCGCTCCGCCGCTTTCGGCATCTCCGCTCTGCTGGCGATCACGATTTTCCCCCTGGACGGGCTTTCCTCCCTGGGGGTTTCCGTTTTTGCTTGGAATCAAAAGGGCAGTTCCGAGCGCACGGGCATTGCGGCCAGCTTTTTCCTCAATATGCAGAACATGCTGGTGGATATGCCCACAGGATATTCTTCCGTTCGGGTCAGGAACCTGGCCTCCCGGCTGGATACGCTGGAACCTCCCGCCCCCTTGGGCGAGCCTGAAAAGCCTCCGACAATTATTGCCGTCATGAACGAATCTATGACGGATCTGGGCAGCCTGAACACGCTGAAGTTTCAGCCGGACAATCAGCCTTTCCTTCACCGCTTACAGCGCAGCGGAGACTGCGTCTGGGGCACGGCCTACTCCTCCGTCTATGGAGGAAATACCTGCAACAGCGAGTATGAGTTCCTCACAGGGAACACCATGTCCTTCTTGCCCTTGGGCAGCAAACCTTACCAGCAGTACATAAAATCTCCCCATTCCGGCCTGCCGGAGATCCTGAAAAGCTACGGCTACCACTGCGTGGCCATCCATCCAGGGGACCGGGACGCCTGGCAGAGGATCGAGGCCTATCCCCATCTGGGGTTCCATGAATTTGTGGACGCCACGATCTTTGACGTGGACCGCACCTTCGAGCACCGGCTCACCAGCGACCAGTCCTGTTACGAGCAGCTTATATACGAATACGAGCGCTGGGAGGAGATGAAGCGCTCCTCTCACCCCCAGGCCCCCTCTGCGGGCGAGCCGCTGTTTCTCTTCAACGTGACCATCCAGAACCACGGCGGTTATGAGGACCCTAACTATCCCACCCGAATCCGCGTGGCGGAAGCGGCCGGCAAATGGCCCAAGGCCGAGCAGTATCTGTCTCTGACAAAAAGTTCCGACGAGGCCCTGGAATATCTGCTGGACTATTTCAGCGCTCTGGACGATCCGGTGGTGATCCTGTTTTTCGGGGACCACTGGCCCAAGCTGGAGGACGGCTTCAATCAGAGGGTGCTGGAGAACTACAACATTAACATGGACCTCTACCGGGTACCCTTTCTGATCTGGGCAAACTATCCCCTGAAGAGCCAGGAAATAGAGGCTGTCAGCCTGAATTATCTCTCGGGGCTGCTGCTGCGGGCCGCTGGCCTGGAGGGCACGGCTTATACAAACTATCTGGAGACACTCCGGCAGACCGTGCCGGTGGTTACGGATATTGGAGTTATTGACTGCACGGGGCGCTTTTATCCTGCGGGAAGCCGTCTCCCCAGTCCGCTGTCGGGAATGGTAAACGACTACGCGGTTTTGCAGTATAACAATTCTTTTGACCCGGAGCGGAAAGACGCCCGGCTGTTTCAGCGGGAGGCGTCCGGCGCAGACTGACCCGCCCGTTATAGAATCTATCATTTCAGGAGGAAATCATGGTACGAGTGGCAGTTCGCAGAATCAACGAGTGGGACGGGCCCTCCATGCTGAAGGTCTATGCGCCCTACACCGGAACTATTTTCGCCCCGGAAGCAGAGCCTCCGGAGCTTCAGTCGTATATTCAACGTATTGACAGGTATACTTATGGTTTAGGGTGGCTTCTCTGCGAGCTGAACTGCCAGACCGCCGGTTTTTGTCACCTTATGGAGAACCGTTTCTCCCCCCAAGACCTGTTCTCTGTGGAGTTTCAGCTCTATGTAAAGCCGGATCTCCAGCGCAGGGGCATAGGCCGGGCCCTCTGGTCCCTGATGCGAGATATGATGGAAGTGGGCAGCCGCCGGGAAGTCTTTGCCCGGGTGCATCCTGAAAACACCGGCGCTCTGGCTTTTTTCCAGGCCATGGGGTTTCAGAGGCAGGAACCTCAGGAAGGAGCCATTCCTCTGCGTTATGCCCTGAATCCTGCCGACCCCCAGGCGGAACGCCCCACAAAACCTTATCTCATCGACAAGTTTGATTACGAGGCCGCCCGGGAACGTGCCGCCGCTTTGGTGCGGACCGCCGGCCTGGGTCAGGGGCAGACAGAAACGTAAAAAAATCTGGGATATATTTTTAAAAAATCGTGAATGAAACCTCTTGTCAAAAATGTCGGACCGTGGTATTATTTATAATGATTTTGATAAAATGCGGGAGAAGGGCATTTTGTCAGAATCTTATCCGCATTTTCTGCCATTGCCTTATCATAATTCCCTTGCGAAAGGAGGTAAAAAGTATGAAGCTGTTAGCAGCTGCCAGTGCCGCTCCCGGCTTTTTGCAGGTGGTAGCCATGGGCCTCATCACCGTTTTTGTGGTGCTGATCTGCCTGATTATCCTGATCAAAATTATGGGCGCTTTGATGGCCGGCTCCGCCAAAAGCACCGCTCCACAGCCTGTGCCGCAGCCTGCCCCCGCTCCTGTTCCAGCTGTCCCCCAGCCCAACAAGCAGCAGCTGGTGGCCGCCATTTCTGCGGCTATCGCAGAGGATATGGGCAGCGGTGTGAATCACATCAAAATCCATTCCATCCGCAAGCTGTAAGCCGGCACGTCCTCTTTTTCACCTAATCGATTTACCTAAAGAAAGGAAACTGGTCAATATGAGAAAGTATAACGTAAATGTAAACGGTACTGCCTATGAAGTCACGGTAGAAGAGATCCAGGGCGGCGCGGCCCCCGCTCCTGTGGCGGCTCCGGCGGCTCCCGCTCCCGCGCCGGTCCCCGCAGCTCCTGCCACCGCTGGCTCCGGCGAACCTGTGAGCGCCCCGATGCCCGGCACTATCCTGGATGTTAAGGTCGCCGCCGGCCAGGCCGTAAAATCCGGCGACGTGCTGATGATCCTGGAGGCTATGAAGATGGAGAACGAGATTATGGCTCCCAAGGACGGCACCGTCACCAGCGTGACTGTCTCCAAAGGCGCTTCCGTGGAAAGCGGCACTCTTCTCTGCACCATCGCCTAAGCCCATAGGGCCAATCAACTGAGAAGGAGTGTAACCTATGGAAGCAATACAAAACTTTCTGGAGAGCACAGGCTTCGCGGTAATTGCCAACGAGCCCCTGGACCTGGTGATGCTGGCCATCTCCTGCGTGCTGCTCTATCTCGCCATTGTGAAAAAGTTCGAGCCCCTGCTGCTTCTGCCCATCGCCTTCGGCATGCTGCTGACCAACTTGCCCGGCGCGGGG
Organism: Acutalibacter sp. 1XD8-33; assembly: GCF_003612555.1. GTDB lineage: Bacteria > Bacillota > Clostridia > Oscillospirales > Acutalibacteraceae > Acutalibacter. The sequence continues at coordinate 47,692 of NZ_RAZF01000007.1, read as the reverse complement.
ATGTACCATGCCGACTATTTCGCGGGCGGTGTGATCAACTGGGAAGAGCTGGGCACGGGCCACGGCGGCCTGCTGGACTACCTCTATCTAGGCGTCAAGCTGGGCATCTACCCCTGCCTGATCTTTATCGGCGTGGGCGCGGGCACTGACTTCGCCCCCCTGATCGCCAACCCCAAGACTCTGCTTCTGGGCGCGGCCGCCCAGCTGGGCATCTTTGTTACTTACATCGGCGCCAACCTGCTGGGCTTCACCCCAGCGGAGTCCGGCTCCATCGGCATCATCGGCGGCGCGGACGGCCCCACCGCCATCTACACCACCGCCACCCTGGCCCCCCATCTGCTGGGCCCCATCGCCGTGGCCGCCTACAGCTACATGGCTCTGGTGCCGGTGATCCAGCCTCCCATCATGAAGCTGCTCACCACCAAGGAGGAGCGGCGGATCAAGATGAAGCAGCTGCGGCCGGTCTCTAAGACCGAGAAGATCCTGTTCCCCATCATGGTCACCATCTTCGTATCCTTCATGCTGCCCAGCGCCGCCCCCCTGGTAGGCTGCCTGATGCTGGGCAACCTGATGCGGGAGTCCGGCGTGGTGGAGCGTCTCAATAAGACCGTGCAGAACGAGCTAATGAACATCGTCACCATCTTCCTGGGCATCTCCGTGGGCGCTACCGCCACGGCCAAGAACTTCCTGAACCTCCAGACCCTGGCCATTCTGGCCATGGGCGTGGTGGCCTTCGGGATGGGCTCCGCCGGCGGCGTGCTGCTGGCCAAGCTGATGAACGTGTTCAGCAAGGAGAAGGTGAACCCCCTGATCGGCTCCGCCGGCGTCTCCGCCGTGCCCATGGCCGCCCGGGTCTCCCAGGTGGTGGGCCAGAAGGAGGACCCCTCCAACTTCCTGCTCATGCACGCCATGGGCCCCAACGTGGCCGGCGTGATCGGTTCGGCCGTGGCCGCAGGCGTTCTGCTGGCGCTGTTCGGTTAAAGCTCCGGCAGGATCATGCTTGCTTTCGCGCGAAAACTTGCCCCGCGCGTCCATGACCGTGCCGGATCGTAAACCAGACCCGTGGTGGAGAACCGGCTCTGTCCCTTGCTCCACCAAAAAGTGGTAAGACGCGGTGCAGGAGCGTCAGGCTCCTGCTGGGGTTTGGGGCAACGCCCCAAGGTCTTAAAGAAAGGAAGGCGGTTAATAAGCATATGGCTAAAAATCCCCTGAAGATAATGGACACCATCCTGCGCGACGCCCACCAGTCTCAGGCGGCCACCCGCATGAAGCTGGAGGACATGGTCCCGATTCTGCCCGTGCTGGACAGCATCGGCTACTGGTCCCTGGAATGCTGGGGCGGCGCCACCTTCGATGTGTGTATGCGCTTTTTGAACGAGGACCCCTGGGAGCGCCTGCGCACCCTGAAAAAGGGCCTGCCCAACACGAAGCTGCAAATGCTTCTCCGGGGCCAGAATCTTCTAGGCTATCGTCACTACGCTGATGACGTGGTAGAGGCCTTTGTAAAGAAATCCATCGAGAACGGCATCGACGTGGTCCGCATCTTCGACGCCCTGAACGATCCCCGAAACGTCCAGGCCGCAGTGAAGTACGTGAAGGAGTACGGCGGCATGGCCGAAGTGGCTATCAGCTACACCAAGAGCCCGGTCCACAACGAGGACTACTTTGTGAAGCTCTCCATGGAGCTGGAGAAGATGGGCGCTGACACCATCTGCATCAAGGACATGGCAAACCTGCTGCTGCCCTACGATGCCTACTCCCTAGTGAAGAAGCTAAAGGAAAACGTGGGCGTGCCTATCCATCTGCACACCCACAACACCACCGGCACCGGCGACATGACCAATCTGATGGCCGCTCAGGCCGGAGTGGATATTGTGGACTGCGCCCTGTCCCCCCTGGCCAACGGCACCAGCCAGCCGGCCACCGAAGCCATGGTCGCCACCCTCCAGGGCACCAGCCGGGACACCGGTTTGGATATGGGCAAGCTCTCTGAGGCCGCCGCCCACTTCCGGGACGTGGCTCAGAAGCTGGATATCAACCCCAAGGTGTTGAAAGTGGACGTGAACACCCTGCTCTATCAGGTGCCCGGCGGAATGCTCTCCAACCTGATCTCCCAGCTGAAGCAGGCCAACGCCGAGGGCAAATATTATCAGGTGCTGGAAGAGGTTCCCCGGGTTCGGGAGGACTTCGGCTTCCCGCCCCTGGTAACCCCCACCAGCCAGATCGTGGGCTCTCAGGCGGTGCTGAACGTGCTCTCCGGCGAGCGATACAAGATGGTCTCCAAGGAGTCCAAAGGTCTGCTCCGGGGCGAGTACGGCAACCTGCCCGGCACGGTGAACGAGGAAGTGCGCAAGAAGTGCATCGGCAACGACGAGGTCATCACCTGCCGCCCCGCCGACCTGCTGGAGCCCGAGATGGAGAAGCTCCGGGCCGAGTGCAAGGAGAAGGGGCTGGGCCACTGCGAGGAGGACACCCTCAGCTACGCCCTGTTCCCCCAGGTGGCCGCTAAGTTCTTTGACTGGCGGGACCATCCCCATTCCGACCCTGTACCCGCTCCCGCCCCTGCCGCGCCCACTGCGGCCCCGGCGGCGTCCGCCGCACCCGCTCCGGCCAATAATACCTTCCCCCGCACTTTGGTAGTGGAGGACCTGACCGGCGGCAATTTCTAAAACACAATTTTTTGCTGAAAAGGCTGGTACTGGAAAGTACCGGCCTTTCTGTATTTTTGCTTGTGCCCTGTCGAAAAATATGTTATAATGAGAAAAGAGTTTGATTTTTGAGAAGAGTGACGAAGGTTTTGTGGGAACCGTTGTGCAGCTTCCGGCGGGTGTTTTGGATTTTCTGCTGCGCTTACAGTTGGCTTCCTTCGGGACGAGGGAACTTTTTTCTCTTGCAAAAAGTTCCCTCTTGCCCAGGCTTCGCCTGCCAATTCACCTTCAAAAAATGCGCTTCTCAGGTGTTAAGGTCAAGACCGTGGAGCTCTGCTCCACACCTCGCCAGGGGCCTAACGCCCCTGGACCGCGCAATGTGTTGTGGTTATGCGAGAATCGTAAAACGTTCACGACGAGCAAAGCGAGGAGTGGATAAAAGTTTCGCCAACCTTTTCAAAGGTTGCGGAGGTTTGGAGGCAGAGCCTCCAAGGTTTTAAGGGAAGGTTATGGAAAATATCAAAGAGAAAATTTCTACTTACACGCCGCAGATTCTGGCGGCGTTGCTGTTCATCCAGCCGTTGCTGGACGTGTTGTCCTACTTCATGCGGAGTCTGGAGGCCACAGCTGTCACCACGGCGATCCGCACGGTTCTGCTGTTCGCTGTGGGGGCCTACGGGTTTCTCCTGTCAGAAAAAAAGCGGGCCTACTTTGTCTTTCTGGGCATTGCGGGCGGGTTCTGGCTGGCCCATATGCTCAACTGCCTGCGCCTAGGCTATGCCAATCCTGTGGCCGACACCGGGGAATACCTCAAGCTGATTCAGCTCCCCCTTTGGACTCTCTGCTTTACCACCTTTTTCCGACAGGTGCCCCGGCTGCGGGAACACTCCACCGGACTGCTGGCTGTAAATTTTGCCCTCATTTTAGCTGTAATTCTTCTATCCTACTTGACTCGTACTCCAGAATATACCTATGCGGGAATTCAGATTGGAATATTGGGCTGGTTTGCCGTTCCCACCGCCCAGAGCGCAATCGTCTCCCTCTTGGCAATTGGCTTGTTGCTATGGGCCAGCCGCACCGGACGGTTCTGGATATTCTGCGGGGCAGTCTTATTAGGCCTTGGCCTGCTTTACGCCACCGGCACCCGGTTGGCCTATTACTCGGCAATCCTGATTGCATTGGGGTTTTTGGTACTTTTTCTGCTTTCTCGAGGAAAACTGCTTTTCTTCTGCATTCCTCTGGTCATGGCAATTCTGTTCCTCTTTCTGTTCCGGAACGGCTCCCCCATGGCTCAGCGTCGGGCAGCAGCCCAGGACTCCTATGAGATCTATCAGGCCCAGACAGATGAAATCATGGGGGACGACAAGGATTTCACCTATACCGGCGGCTCTGTCCCTGAGGATGTGGAAAAGAAAATCCGCCGGGTTTATGAAGAGGTTTATACCCAGAAGAATATTGCCGGAACCCCGCTTTTAGGGGATCTGCTGGACCGTTTCGGCACAGAGCGGGTGATGGAGGCCTACCGGTATTCCACCAGGGCAGACGTGCTCTATCATACCCGCACCAAAAAGCTGAAAGTGATGGAGCTGGTTTGGGCAGAGCAGGATGTTGCCACCAAGGTGCTGGGCTTTGAGTTTGCTCATTCTGAGATCAATGGAAACACGTATGATCCAGAAAATGATTTCCCCGCCCTGGTATACTATTACGGGTGGCTGGGAATCGGGCTCTATTGCGGCTTTCTTGGATTCTTTCCACTGTCGATTTTGGCGAAGCTGTTCCGCCGCTTGCGCCGTCTGTCGGATTTTCTCACCTTGGAGCTGGGCGCCTACACCATGATGTTCTGCCTGGGCTTGGGGGCCGCCCAGTTCTCGGGAAATGTCATTCGCCGTCCCAGCGTAACGGTATATCTCTCCTTTGCGGCAGCCCAAATCATTCAGGAACTGTTTCAGGATTCCGGCAAGCGGATTTTTGCGCGGTATGAACGCCGGGCCGAAGTGACTATTAAGCAACTTTAAGGGAGGTTGAGGACTTGCAAACAGTCAAACGCGCTTTAGAGAGGAAACTGCCCCTAATTGTCCTGCTTATCGTAACCGTGCAGCCCCTACTGGATGTTCTCTCCTATTTCCTGAGTGAACGGGGCAGCAACGCCCTCTCCACCCTGCTGCGATTCGGGATGCTGGCGGCTGTGGCCCTGCTGGGCTTCCTTCTCAGCGACAGAAAACGAGTGTATCTTATCCTCTATGGGATTGTGGTGGTTTTCTGGGGCGCCCATGTGGCCAATTGCTACCGGATAGGCTATATCTCTATGGTGCAGGATACCGCCAATTTTCTGCGGATCCTGAACTTCCCTATCTTTGTGCTCACCTTTATTACCATCCTGCAAAAGGATGCTGGCCTTCGGAAATTTCTTTACCTAGGTACCGCTATCAGTTTCGGGGAAATGATTCTTTTTACAGCCCTCCCCTGGCTCATGAGGTCTCCTATCTATACCTATGACTATCTGGAAGTAGGGATCATGGGATGGTTCGCCATTCCCAATGCCCAAGCCGTTATTCTAACTCTCACTGTTCCCGTGGTAATCTTCTGGGGTTATCAGAGCGGAAAATATCCGGTCTTTTTGGGAACTTCCCTGTTATGCTGCGCCATGCTCTATGTAACCGGCACAAAGTTCACTTTTTACTCCATCTTTATCATTACAGGGGCATATCTGTTCCTGTTCGTCCTTCAGCTGGGGAAAAAGTCTCTCAAATACGCCTTGCCTATGCTGGGCATCTTCGCTGTAGTTTTTGTTTTCCGCCACCAGTCGCCTATGGCCCTGCGGGAACAGATGTCCCGATATTCCCAGGGACTTTATGGGGCCATGGTGGAGGAGAGCCTGGAAAACAGCGGCGCGGATAAAGAAACCATTGAAATGATCAAAAACGACGGCGAGCTGCCCGAAGAGGAGGAGCCAGAAGAGAACGTCCCTGTCACTCCCCCGGAAAAGCGCCGGGAACGGATGCGCCGGGCCCTGATGGGCATCTATTCCGACGAAGGGGTCTACGGCTGGCTGCTGGAGAATCCCAACGAGCGCTTCGGCGTATACAATGTGATGGAAATCTACCACCATACAGATGCCTCCGGCGCTCTCTCGGATTTCCGGCTGTTGAAAACCAACTTCGCCAAATTGGTGTGGAATGAGAAGGATCTGCTCACTCGGATTTTGGGATTTGAATACAGCGAATTTTTGATAAACGGCTCGGTCTACGACTTGGAAAATGATTTTCCCGCCGTATATTATTGCTGTGGCTATTTGGGCTTCGGGCTATATATGTTGTTTTTAGCCTGCTTTGTAATTCTAGTGTTGCGGGCTTTTAGCGGCGACCTGTACCTCAGCTGGAAGGCTAGAGCCGGTGGACTCCAAAACCCAGCGTGTAAAATCCTTGGGACCTTTTGGCAGGGACTGCGGAACTTTCTCTCTGTGGAAATGGGCGCTATGGGTATGAGCTTCTTGCTGGCACTGATTGCCGCCCAAATCTCCGGCTATGTGCTGCGCCGGCCCAATGTGACCATCTACTTTGCTTTGACCGCCGCCTGCCTGTTTGGTTTGACCGCAGAAAAGCCCGGCCCTGTACTGCCTACCTTTACCCAGAAGTTAAAAAAGCGGTAACCGCAAGAATTTATTCCAGGATTATATAGTTAACGCAGTTCAAAAGAGGTATACCTCTTTTGAACTGCGTTAACTATATCTGCTCCCTCTGTAAGGAAAACCATTCCACAGAGGGAGTAATTTTTCTTTTATTGAGGCCTTAATTTTTTTATTTCTCTGCCGATAATATGATCGGATTATATTTTCATTCTAGGATTTTATTTTTACAAATCCACCAAAAGGGAGGTTTATCAAATGCTACACGGCATCGCTGTATCTGAGGGGGTCGGCCTTGGCCGGGTTATGCTGCTGGAAGAGCCATGCCTGCCATACCATTCGGAAGAAGTCCGGCGGACCACAGAGGCCCCAGCCGAACAGGAGCGGTTCCGGCAGGCGGTCGAAACCTTCCGCCGCAACACCGCTGAACAGGTAGAGCTGCTCCGGCTGTCCGCCGGATATGACGAATCTCTTGTTTTGGATTCCCATATTGATATGGTCCGCGATCCCGTCCTACTGGAAGAGATAGAGAACCTCATTCTACAGGGCTACAGCGCAGAAGCCGCCTTACAGGAAACCTGTGATAGCTATATCGAGGCGTTCTCCTCCTCTACCGACGAGCTTACCCGCCTGCGTGCCGAGGATATCCGGGATGTATACCGGGCTCTGCTGTGTGTGCTGTTGGGTGTAAAAGAAAAGAGCCTTAGCCATGCCCCCAAAGGCACCGTTTTGGTGGGTCGGGAGTTAAGCCCCTCTATCATGTCCGGCATCGACAAAGAAAATATCGTCGGCATCATCACCGAAACCGGCGGTTTTGTTTCCCATTCTTCCATATTGGCTCGGGCGCTGGGGATTCCTACAGTATGCGGCGTGACAGGGGCGACACGTAGTCTGTCTCCCGATTCCTTTGTCATCGTGGATGGTATGAAGGGAGAAGTGCTCAGCGATCCAAAAGAAGCTGAAATCAGCACTTATTGGCAACGCCGGGAGGATTTTCTAAACCAACGCCGGCAGATGGAGATATTTCGGGACAGAAAGACCCTCTCGGCGGATGGAGTCGAATACAAGCTATACTGCAACATCAGTATGCCCGCCGGGGCGCCCCGGGCCATAGAATCCGGCGGGGAGGGAATCGGGCTCTTCCGCACAGAGTATCTTTTTATGAACAGTCCTCATGTCCCCACAGAAGAGGACCAGGTTCTAGCTTATTCTCAGGTACTCCAGGCAGCTGCGGGGCGTCCAGTGGTCATCCGTACGCTGGACATTGGCGGCGATAAAGAGGTTCCCTGCCTGAATCTCCCCCAAGAGGAGAACCCCTTTCTGGGCCTTCGGGGAATCCGCTGGTGCCTAAAAAATCCAGAGGTATTCCTCGTGCAGCTGCGGGCCCTGTTGCGCGCAGGCATGGAGGGCGATCTGCGGATCTTACTGCCGATGGTTTCCACCATAGAAGAGCTGCGCGCCGGCAAGGCTCTTTTGGCAACAGCCGAAGCACAGCTCACAGCCCGTGGAATCCCCCATGCGGAAACGCTTCCGGTGGGGGTAATGATTGAAACTCCGGCAGCGGCGCTTTTGGCAGGCATTTTAGCCACAGAAGCAGACTTCTTTAACATAGGCACCAACGATCTGACCGGCTACATTATGGCCTGCGACCGGGGGAACTCTCATGTGGCGGATCTATACTCTATCCTACAGCCCGCAGTTCTTCGGGCCCTCCGGCATGTCATCCGCTGCGGACGGGAGAGGGGGATTCCCGTATGCATTTGTGGCGAAGCCGCCTCCGACCCCAGAATTATTCCCCTGCTCATGTCCTTTGGCATCACAGGATTCAGTGTATCCGCAGCCTCTCTACTTTCTGTCCGCCACGCAATATCCCACTGGACAAAGGCGCAGGGGGACCGCCTGGCAGAAGCCGTTCTTGCCATGAAGTCAGAGGAGGAAGCAGGGGATTACCTGGCCGCTGCCGCCCGGAATGAAGCCATAGACGGGGTGTCTCCAACCATAAAATCGCCATACATATCGTAACCGTACCCGAAAATACTGACTTCCGAGCTGGGCGGTTCCGGCGTTTGTTTTCTCCCCGCCTGGTTCAATAGCAGCGTTTCGTCTCTTTTGAACTGTGTCAACTATAAGAAGCTGCAGCCCTGGGCTAAGGGCGGGCCAACCGGCATCCTTCGCTCTGACGAGGCATGCCGGTTTTTCCTGGAATTCCTTCTATGAAGGGAGAGCCTAAAAACGTTTTTGCATAATACGCTTCCATGCCCTCTGCAAATAGGGCTTTTCAAACCCTGCCTTTCGTGGTATAATAATTGACTAGAAAATGGGAATGTTGAAAGCAATAGAAAGGAATGTATTTGCGATGGGTATTCGAAACGATCTGCGCAACGTGGCGATTATCGCCCATGTTGACCACGGAAAGACCACCCTGGTAGACCAGCTGCTGCGCCAAAGCGGCATCTTCCGGGCCAACGAAGCTGTGGCCGAACGGGTCATGGACTCTGGGGATCTGGAGCGGGAACGGGGCATTACCATTTTGTCCAAAAACACCGCCGTAAAATATAACGATACAAAAATCAACATTGTGGACACCCCCGGCCATGCGGATTTTGGCGGCGAGGTAGAACGGGTTTTGATGATGGTGGACGGCGTGCTACTGTTGGTGGACGCCTTTGAGGGCTGTATGCCCCAGACTCGTTTCGTGCTGAAAAAGGCCCTGGGCTTGGGCAAAAAGGCCCTGGTAGTGCTGAATAAAATCGACCGGCCCGGCGCCCGCCCTGCGGAAGTGGTGGACGAGGTGTTGGACCTGTTTATAGAGCTGGGAGCCAACGATGACCAACTGGAGTTTCCCGTGGCCTACTGTTCCGCCCGGGACGGCTATGCCACCCTGGATCCGGACGTTCCCGGCACGGACATGACCCCGCTTTTTGAGATGATCCTCAACGAAGTCCCTGCTCCCCAGGGAGAACTGGACGGCCCCACCCAGGTGCTCTTCTCCAATATCGACTATGACGACTATGTGGGCCGTATCGGCATAGGCCGGGTGGAACGGGGCTCTGTGAAAACCGGCCAGCAGGTGGCCATCTGCGGGGGCGGCGAGGAGGGCCATAAAAACGCCAAAATCACCAAGCTCTATCAGTTTGAGGGCCTGCGGCGGGTGGAGGCGGAATCCGCCCAGCTGGGAGATATTATCGCCGTGTCCGGCATCGCGGATCTGAACATCGGTCAGACCGCCTGTGCTCCGGACCAAATTGATCCTCTGCCCTTTGTGAAAATCGACGAGCCCACTGTCTCCATGATGTTTAAAGTGAACGACTCCCCCTTCGCCGGAAGGGAGGGGAAATTTGTCACCTCCCGGAACATCCGGGACCGGCTCTTCAAAGAAGTGGAGACCAATGTGGCCATGCGGGTGGAGGAAACCGAAAGCATGGACACCTTCAAAGTCTCCGGCCGGGGCGAGCTGCACCTGTCCATTCTCATTGAACAGATGCGTCGCCAAGGCTATGAATTCCAGGTTTCGCCCCCCACGGTGATCTACAAGGAGAAGGACGGCCAGCGCCTGGAGCCCATCGAACTTCTGATGATCGAGACTCCAGACAGCTACGTGGGCGCGGTGATGGAGAAGATCGGGTCCCGTAAGGCGGAGCTCATCAACATGGGCACCCGGGAGGGAGGCATGACCCATATGGAGTTCAAAATTCCCGCTCGGGGGCTTATGGGCTATCGCTCGGAGTTTCTGACGGACACCAACGGCAACGGCATTATGAATCATGTTTTCGACGGCTACGAGCCCTACAAAGGGGATATCTCCCAGCGGCAGCAGGGCTCCATCATCGCCTTTGAAACTGGGGAATCAACCGCCTACGGCTTGTTCTACGCTCAAGACCGGGGACGGCTGTTCATTGGCCCCGGCGTGGAAGTATACGAGGGAATGATTATCGGGGCCAACCCCAAGAACGAGGACCTAGTGGTGAATGTGTGCAAGAAAAAGCATGCCACCAATACCCGTTCTTCCGGCGCAGACGAAGCCCTGAAGCTCACCCCCCACTCTGTTCTCAGCCTGGAGCAGTGCCTGGAGTTCATCAGCGGCGACGAATATGTGGAGGTGACCCCCAAAAGCGTGCGGATGCGCAAGGCCATCCTCTCCCACGAGCAGCGGATGAAGATCCAAAGCCGCAAGAAGTCCACGTGACGGAAGGTCGTGGGGCGCTGGGTCTCGCCTGCCGGCTCGGTCGGTTCGCAGCGTGTCTGCCACTGGCAGACGCTCACCCCCACACCCCGCCACTTTTGAAAAAGTGGACAAAACTTTTACCCTGCTTCCTCACTTCGTTCGTCGCAGACAATTCACGTATTTTTGTCGAGCTAACCGAACAACCGTAAAAGTTTTGCACGAGCTTTTTCAAAAGCTCGCAGGGGTTTGGGGACGGCGTCCCCAAGGTCTTGCCCTTAACACCTGAGAAAAATAACGCAGGAGGGTAGCATAAACGTCCCGGTGGGACGTTTTGCGTAGGGGACCCTCGTCGGGGGTCCCCTGTTTTTCTTTGCATTTGCAAAGCAAACGAGAGGAAACTTTCTCTCTTGTAAAAAGTTTCCTCTTGTCAGGCTTCGACTGCCAATTCACCTTCAAAAATACGCTTCTCAGGCTACGAAGGGCAAGACCTTGGGGTTGTCTCACCTGCTGGTTCGGTCGGCGACGGGAAATCGCCGCAGGCGATTGTCGCCCCCAAACCCCACCAGGGGTTAGGCCACCCCTGGACCCGGCAATGTGTGGAGCTATCCCTTCTCAGCCAGCTGTGGGCACAGTTTCCCAGCTGGCTCGCCCGCCCGGTCTTGTGCTCCTCACCTAGCTTCTTCGCCCCAAAAGCCGCCAAAATCAAACCAAAGGAGGCCTATGCCATTGAACATCGCCGTTCTCGACCTGGAGTGGAACGCCGCCTATAGCCGTAAGCGGAAAGGCTATATCAACGAAATCATCGAGTTCGGCGCGGTGAAATGCGGCGAGGATTTCTGCCCCGCCAAGACCTTCTCCTGTTTCGTGCGCCCCCAGGTGGGAAAGCATTTAAACTCTGTGGTGGCCGGGCTCACCAGCATCACAGAGGAAAACCTCACCGGCGGCATCACCTTTATGCGGGCGGTCAGCCAGTTCCGCCGGTGGCTGGGGGACTGCCTGCTGATAACCTGGGGCTTGGCGGATATCCTCACCCTTATTGAAAACTGCCGCTATTTCAACGGAGACATACAGGTTCCCTTCCTCACTCATTACTGCGACTTGCAGCGCTATGCTGAAGAACGCCTGGGTCTGAGTACCACAGAACAGGCAGGTCTGGAAAAGGTAGCCCGTCTGCTGGATCTGGACATCTCAGCGATGGAACAGCACCGGGCTCTGGATGACAGCCTGGTCACCCTGCGGATTCTGGAAAAGCTCTATGACAGCGAGGCCATCATCCCGTATATCCAGACCTGCGACCAGGAGTTCTACCAGCGGATGACTTTTCGCACCAGCTTTGTGCGGGACTTGGCCGACCCCAGAATCCGTCCGGAATATCTGAGCTTTCTCTGTCCCCGCTGCGGAGGTAGATGCTGCCGCTCCACCCGCTGGACCGCGCGGAACCGGGGCTTTCAATCCCAGTTCCACTGCAAAAGCTGCGGCCTGGACTTTGTGGGCCGGGTGATGATTAAACAGAAATATGAGGGAATTAACGTGAATAAAAAAACATATCCCGTGCCGGTGATTGAATCTCCTAGGACACTCCCTCCCGACTCCCCCAAAAAACTGCCCATTGGCAATATGGAGCTAGAGCTGCAGGATGGCGTGGGGGTGCTGCGTTTCACCCCCTGGAAGGACTTGCCTTTTGTCAACCATGCCTTTTCCACTCGGCTGGGGGGCATAAGCCAAAAGGAGTTCGCCGCCATGAACCTGGGCTTCGGCCGGGGCGACAGCGAGGAAAACGTCAGCGAAAACTACCGGCGCTTCTGCGCGGCAGCGGGGCTCGACCCGGAATCTTTGGTGTGTGGCACTCAGGTACACAAGACGGACATCCGCCGGGTGGACCAGAGCCATCGGGGGCTGGGTATCTGGACCCGCAACGACACGGAAAGCGCGGACGGCCTGTGTACCAACGCGCCGGGAGTCAGTTTGGTGGTCTTTGCTGCGGACTGTGTTCCCGTCTACTTTGTGGATCCGGTCCACCGGGCCATCGGGCTGGCCCACGCGGGCTGGCGGGGCACCGCCGCCGGAATGCCCGCCGTGATGGTCCGGCGCATGGTGGAGGAGTTTGGCTCAAGGCCCGAAGAGCTTCTGACCGCTATTGGCCCCTCCATCTGCAAAAACTGCTTCGAAGTGGATGAGCCGGTGGCAAAGGAATTCCTGGCTCTGCCAGAGGCAGAGAGCTTCGTCACCGGGCCGGAGCACGAAAAATACCATGTAGACCTGTGGGAGTGCTGCCGTCAGTCCCTGCTGGGAGCGAGCGTTCTGCCGGAGAATATCATCCTGGGAGGCGTATGCACCATGGAGGAGAGCGACCTGATCTTCTCCCACCGGAAAACCCGTGGCCAGCGGGGCAGCAACTGTGCCATACTGGCTCTGCGCCCATGAGCGCTTTCCATTGCCGCCTTTGCCCCAGGCAGTGCGGAGTTCTCCGGGAAAGCGAGGTTGCTTCCTGCCACAGCGGCGGCGAAATCCGCGTCGCCCGGGCGGCCCTTCATCACTGGGAGGAGCCTCCTATCAGCGGGCATAAGGGCTCCGGCGCGGTGTTCTTCTCGGGATGCCCCTTGGGCTGTCTCTACTGCCAGAACCGGGAGATCAGCTCCGGGGAGCTTCCCGGCTGGGCGGTCAGCCCGGAGGAGCTCAGCGGGATCTTCTTCCGGCTGGCGGACGAGGGGGCCCACAACATCAATCTAGTGACCCCCACCCACTATGCCCACAAGATCCGCCAGGCGCTTCTTCTGAGAAAGCCGCCTGTTCCGGTGGTCTATAACACCTCCGGCTATGAGCGCGTGGAGGTACTGAAGAGTCTGGAGGGGCTGGTGGATGTCTATCTGCCGGACTATAAATATGCAGAAGCCTCCTTGGCTCGGGATCTTTCCGGCGCGGAGGACTATCCGGAAACGGCGCTTCAGGCTATCCGAGAGATGGTCCGTCAAGCAGGGCCTCCGGTATACGGGGAGGACGGCCTGATGAAGCGGGGGGTGCTGATCCGCCACCTGATTCTGCCCGGGCACACGAAGAATTCCATCGCGGCCCTGGAGCGGATCGCCCGGGAGTTCCCCGGAATCCCCGTGAGCCTCATGGCTCAGTACACCCCCTGGGGGCTGGCCAAAGCGCCAGGGGGCATTCCCGGCTACCCGGAGCTCTCCCGGCCCATCACCCGCCGGGAACTTCAAAAGGTCCAGGAGGCGCTGTTCGACCTGGGGCTGGACGGGTTTGTCCAGTCCCGCAAGGCCATGGGAGAGGAATTCATCCCGGCGTTTTCGTGAGGGCGAGGGATGCGTATTTTCTGAAGTGGTAGGAGGCCTTCGCCGCCACAGGTCGGCGGCTACGGCAAGGTCGTGGGGTTTCGCCCCCACACGACGACCAGCTTAAGACCAGCTGGACCGGTCGATGTGGTCGGCTTTACCGAATCAGCTAACCAGGATAAAAGTTTGCGTGTGTGTGGGAGAGTTCGCTTCGCGAACTCTTGAGCTCCACGACCTTGCCGTAGGGCCGTCCTTTGGCCCGAAGGCTTTCCATTACTCAAACAATAAAGGAGGACGCCGACTATGGCGACAAAACTTGATCTAGCCAATCTGGCCCGGGCGGAAGCCCTGAAAACCTGGCACGGCGCTGTGATGGGCCTGAAGCCCAACATCCAGCCCATCGTCAGCCTGTTTCCCAAATGGACCTTGAAGGAGGCCAACGGCCTCTGGTGCGCGGCCTTTGTCTATTATTGCTGCGTCCAGGCGGGGTACGAAATCCCCGCGCGGCCCCAGGAGTGCTCCTGCAGTCTGGCCGGCTGCGGGGCCTGGGACGAATGGGCCCAGAAGGACAACCGCATCGGCTGGCGCTCCGCCGCCTGCGCGCCCCTACCTGGGGACATCGTGCTCTACGACAAGGTGTTCGAGAACAAGCAGCATGACCATATTGGCATCGTGCTGGAGGACCGGGGGAATTCCATCCTGGCGGCCGAGGGGAACCTGGGAAACGTGTCCGGCGTTGTGGAGCGGCCCAAAGACAAGCATATTCGAGGCTATATCAGCCTGCCGGATCATTTCGTCTATTAAGGAGGCCGGGATGAAACGCAGTATGCCCTCTCCCATCCTCCCCATGGCTCCGGAACATGCCGCCCAAATTGCCGCCTGGCGCTACCCCGGCGAATACGCCCTCTATAATTGGCCAGAGGGAGAGCCGCCCTGCAATCTACTGGACAGCGGCTCCTATGTCCTGCTCAACCAAACAGGGGGACTGGTTGGTTTTTACCAGTTCGGTGCTGAAGCGAGGATTCCCACAGAAGGGGCGTCTCCCTATCTCCCGGGTTTTCTGGATATGGGCCTGGGACTGCGCCCAGATCTGTGCGGACTGGGATTGGGGAAATCTTTTGTACTGGCCGGCATGGACTTCGCCCAAAGCCGGCTCCGCGCTGAAAGTCTCCGCCTTACTGTAGCGGCATTCAATCTCCGGGCCCGAAAGGTCTATGAGCGGTGTGGGTTCGTCGCTGTGGGAGAAGCAGTCCACAGGAAGGAGCACACTCCGTTCTGGATTCTTACCTGGCAGAATGCGGCTTGCAGAGCTTCTCGATAGGTCAGCCCCCCCCCCGTATAGGAACCTCACTTGAAAATCGATGAGTACGACTTTCAAACTGGGCGGATCCGGAACTAGCAGCCTCCCCGCCTGGCTCAAAAGAGGCAGAATTCCTCCTTTGAGCTGCGTTCACTATGCCTTTCCTATATAAACACGCTCTGGATCTTTCAAGGGAGGAATCCTTTTGGGTTCCTTCCCTTCTTTTTTCTTTCACCGGCTTGCGTTAATTAGGAAAATATGGTATGATACAAATTGGTTAATTTCTATAATTTCTGTAGCAAAAATCAAGTTTTTAAACGGTTATCCGACAAAACAAGGGGAGGAAGAAATCATGACGGACCAACTGACCAACCGGCTCTTTGACTTTATTGAGAGCAGCCCCACAGCCTTTCACACCATAAACGCGGTGCGGGCAATGCTGCTCCATGCCGGCTTCACCGAGCTCTCCGAGACGGAGCCCTGGGTCCTGGAGGCGGGCGGGGGCTATTTCACCACCCGGAACATGAGCAGCCTCATCGCGTTCCGCTGCCCGAAGAAGGACTTCGCCTCCTTTTCCGCCGTGGCCCCCCACGGGGACTCCCCCTGCTTCAAGGTGAAGGGCTCCCCGGAGATGAAGGCCGGGGACGGCAAATACACCAAGCTGAACACCGAGGTCTACGGCGGCATGACCCTGAACCTCTGGCTGGACAGGCCCCTCTCTGTGGCGGGGCGGCTGGCCCTGCGCACAGAGGCCGGCCTGCGGATGCAGCTGGTGGACCTGCACCGGGACCTTCTGGTAATCCCCAGCCTTGCCATCCACATGAACCGGGAGGCCAACAACGGCTCCAAGACCGATCCCCAGCGGGATACCCTCCCCCTGCTGGGCACCGGCGAGGCCGACCTGCTGGCCATGCTGGCGGAGCATGTGGGGGCCAAAAAGGTGGACGTCCTCTCCCACGAGCTCTACCTCTACAACCGCCAGAGGGGCACGGTCTATGGGGCAGGGGAGGAGCTGATCGCGGCCCCCAAGCTGGACGACCTGGAGTGCGCCTTCTCTGCCGTCACGGCCTTTTTGCAGAGCGAAAACCCCGAGAACTGCACGGTCTGCGCCATCTTCGACAACGAGGAAACCGGCAGCGCCACCCGCCAGGGGGCCGGGGCCACCTTCCTCTTGGACGTGACCTCCCGAATCTGCCAGTGGGCCGGGAAGGACGAGGAGGGGCGGATCCGGGCCATCCAGAGGGGGATGCTCCTCTCTGCGGACAACGCCCACGCCGTGCACCCCAACTACCCGGACAAGGCCGACCCCACCAGCCGCTGCTATCTCAATGGGGGCGTGGTGGTGAAGCACAGCACCCGCTACGCCACGGACGCCTCCACCGCCGCCCTGTTCAAGCTGATCTGCGAGAAGGCCGGCGTCCCCACCCAGGACTATTACAACAACTCCTCCGCCCCCGGCGGGGGCACCCTGGGGCTGATCTCCGGCTCCCAGGCGGCGTTCCCCACGGTGGACATCGGCCTTGCCCAGCTTGCCATGCACTCCCCCTATGAGACCGGCGGCCGGGAGGACCTGCGGCACATGATCGACGCCATGACCGCGTTCTACCGCAGCGTGTTCGCCTGGGAGGGGAACGCCTGCCGCTTGGGCTGACTTGTGGAAGGGAGACCGGAAATGCAGCTGATCACAACATTGAATTTTGGAGGAACCTGCCGGGAAGCGATCCATCTGTATGAAAAGGCCTTTGAGGGAAAGATTGCCTGTCTGATTTCCTATGGAGAGGCCAACGATCCCCAATATAGCTCTCTGGACGATACCCAAAAAGACAATATCTACCATTCGGAGCTTGTGCTGGGAGGCCACCGGATCTTTATGAGCGACGATGTGGAGATGGAAGCCCAGACCTGCCATTCCAATTCCCTCACGGTCATCTATGACACGGAAGAGGAAGTGCGGAGGGCGTATGAAGTCATGAAAGAGGGCAGCAGGACCATATACCCGCTGGAAACCACGTCCTATAGCTCCTGCCATGTGGTTTTTGTGGACCGGTTCGGTATCCGCTGGGCGATTATGACCGAGTGATGAATTCCAGTCCCCAGGGCAGGCGGGGCAAAGTATCAGAAGGAGGATGCAGAAATGTTTGTAGATATTTTTTCTCATAAAATGTATTATGAACTGTATGGGGCGGAGCACAGGAATACGCTCTTGTATCTTCACGGCGGCCCGGGGGCCAGCTGCCTTGATTTTGTGAACCAGGGGAAAGCCCTGGGCGAAAAAGTGAGGGTGATTTCCTTCGACCAGTTGGGAGTCCTCCGCTCAGATGCAATCGGCGAGGACGAGGACTACAGTATGGAGTATCAGGTGGAGATGCTGGAAGAAATGAGGAAATCCTTTGGCATAGAAAAATGGAGCATACTGGGGCATTCCTATGGAGGGATGCTTGCGGTTCTATACACGGATATGTATCCGGATTCCATCCAGAGGATCATCCTGGAGTGCCCCTCCCTGTGGTTTGAGGATTCCGCGAAATCCGTGGCGGAGTATGTAAGCGGGCATATCGAGAGCCTGGCTCATCAGGAGGCCCGTGAACTCTGCGAAAAGATAAAAGCCCCTGACTACCACGGCGGGCAGGAGGTTCCCATTGATCTGATGACCCTGCTCGGCTATGTGGAGGACCCGAAGCTGCGGAACTACCTGCACGGCATTTCTGCTGAGGAATACTGGCGGAGCATGGACACCAGCGGCATTACCGACGAGATGTGGGCCAAAGGGGAGGGGCACCTGAAAAAGCTGCTGGAGGCCGGGCCGGCGCAAGGGGATTCTTCCGGAAAAAGGGTAACCATGCTGGATAATTTTTTGCCAATGCTCCTTAAGACAAATCTGCCGATACTGCTGATCAACGGGAAATACGACCCCGCCTGCACAAAATATCAAACAGAGTATCTCACGAAAAATGTGCGGAATCTGACGCGGGTTGTCTTTGAAAACAGCGGGCATTTCCCCAGAATAGAAGAGCCGGAGAAATACACCAGTACGGTTTTCAGCTTCTTGGAAGCATAAACCGGCAGAATGCCCCCTGCGGCTTAAAAAGGAGAAATCTATGCTGGAATACAGAATCAACCCCCGCATATCCCCCAGAAGCATCGCGGCCCTGCGGCGCTCGGTGGGCTGGGGCGGCATGGAGGCGGAACTGGGAAACCCCGCCCTGCGGGACTACCTCCAGATCGCCTGCTATGACGGAGAAAGGCTGATAGGCTTTCTGGATGTGGTGAGCAACGGCGTGACCGACGCCTATATCCAGGACGTGATGGTCCACCCGGAGTATCAGGGGAAAGGCATCGGCACGGAATTGATGAACCGGGCCATCCAGCGCCTGAAGGCCGGCCGAATTTATATGATATCCGTGATCTACGGCGAGGAGGGCCTGCGGCCGTTTTATGAGAAGTTCGGCTTCTCCACCATGCTCTGCGGCCAGATGGAAGCCCGCCCGGAATATCAGGAAAGAGAGGAAACGAAACCATGAGCGAAAAGCAAGTGATCCATCTGAAAAACCAGCCCGGCTGGCAGAACTCCGCCATGTTCTACCAGATCTACCCCATCGGCTTCTGCGGGGCCCCCTATGAGAACGATGGCCAGCCCCAGAGCCGCATCCGCAAGGTGATCAACTGGGTGCCCCACCTGGAATCCCTCCACACCGGCGCGGTGTACTTCTCCCCGGTGTTCGAGTCCGACACCCACGGCTACGACACCCGGGATTTCCGGAAAATCGACACCCGCCTGGGCACAAACGAGGACTTCGCCGACGTGTGCAACGCCCTCCACGAGGCCGGCATCCGGGTGGTGTTGGACGGGGTGTTCAACCACGTGGGCCGGGGCTTCTGGGCCTTCCAGGACGTGCTCCGCAACCGGGAGAATTCCCCCTACCGAGACTGGTTCCACATCAATTTTGGGGGCAACTCCAATTATAACGACGGCCTCTGGTACGAGGGCTGGGAGGGTCATTTCGAGCTGGTGAAGCTGAACCTGCAGAACCCCGCCGTCATCGACCACATTCTCGACTGCGTGGGCGGCTGGATGGAGGAGTTCGCCATCGACGGCCTGCGCCTGGACGTGGCCTACCTGCTGAACGAGAACTTCCTGCGCCGCCTGCACCAGTACTGCAAGGGCAAGGATCCGGCCTTCTTCCTGCTGGGGGAGATGATCCACGGGGACTACCGGCGGATCATGAACCCGGAGATGCTGGACAGCGTCACCAACTACGAGTGCTACAAGGGGCTCTACTCCTCCTTTAACGACAAGAACATGTTCGAGATCGCCCACTCCCTGAACCGGCAGTTCGGCAGCGAGAACTGGTGCCTCTACCAGGGGGAACATCTGCTCTGCTTCGCCGACAACCACGACGTCACCCGGATCCACACTATTTTAAAGGAGAAGGAGCAGCTTCCCGGCCTGTACACCATGCTCTACTGTATGCCGGGCATCCCCTGCCTCTACTATGGCAGCGAGTGGGGGGCGGACGGGGACAAGAAAGACGGCGACCCCTCCCTGCGCCCCTGCTTCGACGTCCCGATTCAGAACAAGCTCACCCGGTTTATTGGGGAGCTCAGCCGGATCAAGCTGGGTTCCAAGGCCCTCAGCGAGGGAAGCTACAAGAACGAGACCTTGCTGAACAAGCAGATCGTCATCCGCCGGGAGTGCCCGGAGGAGACCGTGCTGGTGGGCATCAACGCCGACCAGAGCGGCTTCAACATCAACATAAACTACCACGGCCCGGCCGTGGACCTGTTCACCGGGGAGGCCCGGGAGCTGAACGGCTGCATCGAGCTGCCCCCCTACGGCGTGGGGATCTACCGCCTGGGCCCACCCCGGGAGGGGGACAAGCCGGAGGCTCCCCAGACGGTGGCCAGTCCCATCACTATGACCATTCCCTCCGGAAAGCCGGAGCAGAAGCCCGCGCCCGTGCCCAAGGAGGAACCCGATCAAAAGCCCGCGGAGAAGATGCCCCTTTCGGTGAGCTATGGGGTGATCAACGGGGGCAACCGGGAGCAGGCCAACGCCTACCTGCGGGAGCACTGGCTCTTCGCCACGGATATGGTTGTCCATGGAATTGTCATCGACATGACAAAGCTGCCTGGCTTCGGGGCCTGGGCAGACGGGAAGCTGGTGGGCCTTGTGACCTATTCCATCGCGGCAGGGGTGTGCGAGATCGTGTCCCTGAACAGCGATGCGCCGGGCCAGGGCATCGGCACGGAGCTGATCCAGCGGGTGAAGAAGGCCGCCAAGGACCAGGGCTGCCGCACTCTCACCGTCACGACCACCAACGACAACCTGGAGGCCCTGGGCTTCTACCAGAAGCGGGGCTTCGACATGGCCCGGTTCTACCGGGGCTCCCTGGAGTATACCCGCCGGATGAAGCCCCAGCTGCCGGAGCTGGGCGAGCACGGCATCCCTCTGCGCCACGAGATCGAGCTGGAAATGTATCTGGATTAGGGCCTTATTGCCGTTTTCCCCTGGTCCATGACATTTCCCGGGAAAGAGGCCTCTAAAGCCAGACGTCTCAAAAAGAATCACCTTCCCCGCCTGCTTCAAAAAATCAAAGATTCTGACTTCTTTTGAACTGAATGAACAATATATTGACAGCAGTCCGAATACTCTTTAGGAGGGAAGCCCTATGAGCCTTGCGCTATACTCCGCCTTTGCCCTGCCCCTCTGGGCGGCGCTGTTCGCCCTATACTTCATCCTGCGCCGGGCCGGGCTGATGGGGGAAAGTCTCATCGCCAAATGTGCGGGAAGCTTTCTGGCGGTGGCATCGGCGGGGCTGGCCCTGTGCCTGCGTGGGGAGAACCCCCTGGCCCAGTGGGCGTTCTGGTTCTTCGTGCTCTGCACCGGGGCCGACGCCCTGCTGGAAATCCGCTTTGTCCCTGGGATGTTGCTGTTCGGCGGGGCCCATGTCTGCCTGATTGTGTGGCTCTGGGGGCTGGCCCCGGCGGGGTGGGCTGGCCTTGCCCTCTGGGTTCTGTCCTATGCCTGCGCGGCCTGGCTCTTCCGCAAGGAGCTGCCCAAGCTGGGGAAACTCACCGTGCCCTTCTGCCTATACCCGGCGCTGCTGGGGGCCTCCCTGGCTTTGGGTCTGGCGCTGCCCTTTTCCGCCGGAGAGGCCTATTGGCCCCTGGCGCTGGGGACGCTCTTCTTCTTCGTCTCCGACATGATGGTGGCCAAGAGCGAGCTCTCCGGCCTGCCCCCGGTGTGGCAGAAGCCCATCATGGTCCTCTATTGGGCCGCGCTCTATCTGATCTCCGCGCCCCTGTGGATTCATTGACAACCGCCGGGAAAAGGGGTATACTGACCTAAGACCTTGGGGACTCTGTCTCGCCTGCCGGCTCGGTCGGCGCTTGACGGTCCCCACTGGGGACCAGCGCCCCCACACCCCTGCAATGGGGCCGAAACTTGGCAAGCCAAGTTTTCCGCCCCTTGACCGCGCAATGTCACTCCTCATTTCATTCGTCGTGAAGGTTTTATGTGTTTTGACAAGCCGACCAGGGTAAAAGTTTCGTCCACCTTTTTAAAGGTGGTGGGGTTCTTAGGGGCAACGCCCCTAAGCTGCCAGAGGCCATCAACACTCTCAAAAAAATACCTTTTTACACCCTGCCCCACGAAAGGACGGTTTCTATGCTGCTCTCCAAACTTCTGGCCCCCCTGGGCATCTCCCAGGGCTTTGAGGAGGCCGAGATCTCCCAGATCGTATACGACTCCCGGAAGGCCGTTCCGGGCTCCCTGTTCGTGTGCCTGCGGGGCGCGGCCTCCGACGGCCACTCCTTCGCCGCAAAAGCCACCGGGGCCGGCGCCCGGGTGATCGTCGCCGAAGAGGCGGTGGAGGCCCCCGGGGCCCAGGTGATTCTCGTCCCCGACAGCAAAAAGGCCCTGAGCCTTCTCAGCGCCGCCTTTTTTGGCGATCCCGCCCAGAAGGATATCCGGGTGATCGGCATCACCGGCACCAAGGGCAAAACCACCACCGCCCACATGATCCGCTCCATCCTGGAGGCCGCCGGTCACAGGACCGGGATCATCGGCACTATCGGCGCGGCCATGGGGGACGAGGTGGTCCCCCTGAACAACACCACCCCCATCAGCTACGAGGTCCAGAAGCACCTGCGCCGCATGGCGGACGGGGGCTGCGAATACTGCGTGATGGAGGTGAGCTCCATCGGCCTGAAGGACCACCGGGTCTACGGCCTGCCCTTCCGGATGGGGGTGTTCACCAATTTCTCCGAGGACCACATCGGCGGGGTGGAGCACAAGGACATGGAGGAATACCTTGCCTGCAAGGCCATGCTCTTCTCCATGTGCCCGATGGGCGTGGTAAACTCCGACGATCCCAGCGTGGAAAAGCTCCTGGCACACAGTAGCTGCCAGGTTTACCGCTACGGCATGGGCCCAGACGCCAATCTGCGGGGAGAGGACTGCCGCCACCTGAACCGGCCCGGCCTTCTGGGGGTGGAGTTCCATGTGGCCGGGGACCTGGACTTCACCGCCCAGGTGGGCATTCCGGGGCAGTTCAACGCCTACAACGCCCTGGCCGCCATCGCCTGTTGCCATCAGCTGGGAATCCCCGTGGAGGCTATGCAGCGGGGTCTGCTCTCCGTGAAGGTGAAGGGCCGGGTGGAGCCGGTGCCCGTGCCAGGAAACTATACCCTGCTGCTGGACTACGCCCACAACGCCGTGAGCATGGAGAGCCTGTTGCGCACCCTGCGGGAGTATGTGCCCCGGCGGCTGATCTGCCTGTTCGGGGCGGGGGGCAACCGGCCCAAGGTCCGGCGCTACGAGATGGGCGAGGCCAGCGGAAGGCTGGCGGACCTGTCGGTGATCACCGCCGACAACTCCCGCTTTGAGGACGTGCTGGACATCATCGCGGACATCAAGGTGGGCATGAGCAAGACCGACGGCAAATATATCGAGATCCCGGACCGGCGGGAGGCCATCCGCTGGTGCCTGGAAAACGCTCAGGACGGGGACATCATCGTCCTGGCGGGCAAGGGCCACGAGGACTACCAGGAGATCCAGGGGGTGAAGCACCCCTTTGACGAGCGGGTGGTTATCCAAGAGCTGCTGGGTTCAACTGAACAAAGTGATGCGGTCAAGGGGCGCTAGGCCCCTTGCAGAGCGCGTCCTAGCAGAGTCTCGCGACCTTCGCCGCAGGGGGCGAAGCCCCCGGAGGCCAAACCATACTCATGTCCTTTTCGTCAGTCTAACAGCAATCACAAACGGAGGAACCCACAATGGACGAACCGAAAATCATCACCTACCAGCTACACCTGGAGGATTTCACCTTTCTGGGGAATCCCAATATCATAGACCAGAACTCCGACTTCGGGGCCATCTGGGACGGCTTTTTCCAAAAGGGCGGCTACGGGCCCATCCTGCCCTACGCAGTGGACAAAAGCCCCACCAACATCTGGTTCCACGACGAGGAGGGCCGAGACGTGTACTTCCAGGGCCTCTTCGTGAAGAATGTGGGCCATGTGCCTGAAGGCTACACCCTGATGGACTTCCCCGGCGGGGACTATCTGGCGGTGACCACCGAATGGATGGAGACCAACGAGGAGGCCGTGGGTCCCGCGGGAAACGGCCGGTGCAACGGGTACGCGGAACACGTGCCCGCTCCGGAGGGCTATGTCCGGGCGGACGGTCCGGGGTCTCTGATCTACGAGATCGAGAAGGAATACGCCAATACGCCCCAGGGCAGCCGCTACGAGGTGTGGGTGCCCATCCAAAAGGTATGATGCAATTTTTATTGATGTATGGGGGCCTTCCGGGCGCGACGACACGTCCAGATTTCATCTGGCCTAGAGCGCCTTTTGGCTGGTACGCTCGTGCGCTCAGATAGCGGGGTCCGGGGCTAAGGGAATTCCCGTCTGCTCCGTAGCCGGGACAGGGGACCCCCGACGAGGGTCCCCTACGCAAAACGTCCCACCGGGACGTTTATGCTACCCTCCTGCGTTGTTTTCTCAGGTGTTAAGGTCAAGGTCAAGATCTTGGGACGTTGTCCCAAACCCTACCAGGGGCCTAACGCCCCTGGACCGCGTAATGTGTTGGGACTATGTGAAAAACGTTAAAATGTCTGCGACGAACGAAGTGAGGAAGCAGGGGAAAAGTTTTTGATCAAACTTTTTTCAAAAAGTTTGTGGGGTTTGGGGTGAAACCCCAAGGTCTACCAAAAAATAAGGGAATTTGGAGGAAAGAAAAATGAACAGATCCATCGAAGCAGCACAACTGGAATCCTTTGAGAGCGACTTCCAGCGGGACCCTGCCAAGCGGGTGGCCCAGCTGGCCGTCACGTCGAACGGCGTGAACAAGTCCGCCACGGACCCCTTCGTCCAACGGGAGGACCGGCATCAGTTCTCCGTCCAGCTGGAGACCGGGAAGATCACCAACCAGAAGGGCTCCGGCCGGTGCTGGATGTTCGCCGCCCTGAACACCATGCGGGTGGAGGTCATGCGCAGGCTGAACCTGGAGCATTTCGAGCTCTCCCAGAACTACACCCTCTTCTACGACAAGTTGGAAAAGTCCAACTACTTCTTGGAGACCATCCTGGACACCCTGGATGAACCCACCAACGGCCGGCTGATCGCCCATCTGCTGCAGGCTCCCCTGAACGACGGCGGCCAGTGGGATATGCTGTGCAATCTGGTGGAGAAGTACGGCGTGGTCCCCAAGGACGCCATGCCCGAGACCGCCTGCTCCTCCTCCACCTGGGAGGTCACCTCCTACATGACCCGCAAGCTCCGGGAGTTCGCCTGCGTGTTGCGGGAGGGCCACGCCGCCGGAAAAACCGCCGAACAGTTGCGGAACCAGAAGGAGGTCATGCTCTGCAATATCTACAATATGCTGTGCATCGCCTTCGGCAATCCCCCCAAGACCTTCACCCTGGAGGTCCGGGACAAGGACAAGAAATTCATCCGGGACGAGGGCCTCACCGGCAGGACCTTCTTTGAGAAGTATGTAGGCTGGGATATGGGCGACTACGTGAGCCTCATCAACGCCACCACCGCCGACAAGCCTTTCCACAGGACCTTCACCGTGAAGATGCTGGGGAACATTGTAGAGGGCCGCCCGGTGAAGTACCTGAACCTGCCCATCGAGGATCTGAAAGCCGCCGCCATCCGCCAGATGCAGGACAACCAGCCCGTGTGGTTCGGCTGCGACGTGGGCAAATGCTCCATCCGGGAGGGGGGCATCATGGACCTGGAGGCCCTGCGGGCGGACCAGCTCTTCGGCACGGAATTCGGCATGAACAAGGCCCAGCGCCTGGACTACGGTGACAGCATGATGACCCACGCCATGGTGTTCCAGGGGGTGAACCTGGACGAGTCCGGCAAGCCCACCCGCTGGCGGGTGGAGAACAGTTGGGGCAAGGAGGCCGGCGTGGACGGCTACTATGTCATGAGCGATGACTGGTTCAACGAGTACACCTATCAGGTGGTGGTACATAAGAAGTACCTGACCGAGGAGCAGCGGGCCGAGCTGGAGCAGGCCCCCATCGAGCTGGAGCCCTGGGATCCCATGGGGTCGCTGGCCTGATTGGTACAGAACGCGGAGGGCCTTCTCGGGGCCCTCTGCTTTTCGGGAAAGGCTTTTTAATTTGAGAGTCATACGGAGTGGCCTCCATGCGCACAAGACTTGGCAAAGCCAAGTCTGCCGCGCATTCCGGCAAGGTCGTGGGGGTTCGCCCCCACACGACGACCAGCTTAAGACCAGCTGGACCGGTCAATTTGGTTAGCTTTATCGCACACAACTAACCAGGGTAAAAGTTTCGTCAACCTTTTCAAAGGTTGCGGAGGTTTGGAGGCAGCGCCTCCAAGGTCTTGCCTTAACACCTGACAAAATAACGCAGGAGGGTAGCATAAACGTCCCCGTGGGACGTTTTGCGTAGGGGACCCTCGTCGGGGGTCCCCTATCCCGGCTGCGGAGCAGACGGGAAGCCCTTGGAAACCGGAACCAGCCCGCTCTGGGCGCAGTATCTCAGCCAATTCGCCTGCTTGGCGCGGTGCTCCGCAATCAGCCAGCGCGCGCACCTACGCGCCCATATAAAAATATGAACGCTCAAAAGCATATGCATTGAGTGATGCAATAAGCAAAGCCTTTTGCCCACGACGATCCCTTTATCTTGTGTGAGGTGTTTTTATGAAAATGACGGTTTCTGAGATCGCGGCGCTCGCTGGCGGCAGGCTTCTGTCCGGCAGCCCGGAGACAGAGGTCACCCGGTTCTTCACCGACAGCCGGATGGCCGCGCCCGGCATGATGTTCGTGCCCATCCGGGGGGAAAATATCGACGGCCATGTGTTCATCCCCAACGCCCTCTCCGCCGGAGCCGCCGCCAGCTTCACGGACCATCCGGTGGACTGCCCCCCGGGCAGGGCCCTGGTGCTGGTGGAGGACTGCCGCGCCGCCCTTCAGCAGGTGGCCGCGGCCTACCGGGGCCGGTTTACCCTGCCCATCGTGGGGATTACCGGCAGCGTGGGCAAAACCACCGCCAAGGAGATGATCGCCCAGGGCCTTTCCGCCGGGTTTCAGGTGCACCGCACCCCAGGAAATGCCAACAGCCAGATCGGCGTCCCCATTACGGTATGTGGGATCGAGCCCTTCCACACCGCCGCCGTCATTGAGATGGGGGTGAGCATCCCCGGAGAGATGGCCCGGATCGCCAAGGTAGTCCGCCCCACCTGCGGGGTCATCACCACCATCGGCACCTCCCACATTGAATTCATGAAAACCAGGGAGAATATCATGGCGGAGAAGGTCCATCTGGCGGACTACCTCCCTGACGGCGCGCCCCTGTTCGTCAACGGCGACAACGACCTGCTCCCCACCCTCACCGGAATTTCCTGCCAACTGGTAACCTTTGGCCTGAGAGAATCCTGCCGCTGGCGGGGAAAAGATGTGCGGGAACGGGACGGCTATCTGACCTTTACCTGTGTAGCGCCGGACGGTCGGGAACAGCGGGTCAACCTGCCGGTGGTGGGCGAGCATAACGTGCGCAACGCCTTGGCCGCCCTGGCCGTAGCCGACTATCTGGGTCAGGACCTGGGGACCACAGCCCGAGCGCTGGAAGGCTACGAGCCTCCCGCCATGCGCCAGCGGATTACAGAGCATGAAGGCGTCACAGTCATTGATGACAGTTATAACGCCAGTCCCGATTCCATGCGCGCCGCCATCGACGTGCTAGCGGGGAGACCTGTCTCCGGCCGGCGGATTGCCGTTTTGGCTGGAATGCGGGAGCTGGGGGATTTTTCCCGCCAGGGGCATCTGGAAACTGGCCGCTATGCCCGGGAACACGGCGTGGACCTGCTTCTCGCTGTGGGAGGCCTGGCAAAGGACATAGCCCTGGGCTATGGGCCCGAGGCCCATACGGCGGGCAGCAATCAAGAGGCCGTCACCTTTCTGGAAAAAGAGCTGGCGCCTGGAGACGCGGTGCTGGTCAAAGGGTCTCGAGGCATGAAAACTGAGGAAATCGTGGCCGGAATTACTGGCCGGTAAAGGGGGAATCATTTTATGAGACTGGGAGATTACGCGAACGGCCTGCAGCACATTGGCCTGCCCTCCAACGATCTGGACAAAACTATTCAGTTCTACACGGATCTTGGCTTTGAGAACGTATATGAAACGATAAACCGCCAGGCCGGCGAGAGGGTTGCCTTTCTGCGCCTTCAAGGTCTGACTATGGAAGTCTACGAAACCGGGCAGGCCGCTATGCGTTCCGGTGCCATCGACCATATCGCCATCGACGTGGCCGATGTGGAGTCTGCCTACGCCCTGGCCCAGGAGCAGGGCCTGGAGATCGTTAGCAACGGGATAGAATCTTTACCCTTTTGGGAAAATGGGGTAAGATTCTTTATCGTTCTAGGCCCCAACCGAGAACGGATTGAGTTCAATCAATATCTATAAATTTGGGGCGCGACTGAGCCGCCTAAACTTACTCTAAAGCCTAACACATGGCGCGTCCGAGTGTGAAAAACTGACTCTGCCAAGTTTCGGCCCGTGACGAGATAGATGCCGGCTCTATGACCTTGTCCCGCAACTTTGCCACCTTTGAAAAGGAGGTTAGTATGGAATCTCTTAAGGAGTTATATCGAATTGGCCGGGGACCCTCCAGCTCCCACACCATGGGGCCGGGCCGGGCGGCAGAGCGCTTTCTGGCGGCGTACCCGGAGGCAGACAGCTTTCAGGCCACGCTGTATGGCTCGTTGGCTAAGACCGGTCGGGGCCATCTCACCGATGTGGCCATAACCGAGGCCCTGGAGCCGGTCCCCACCCGGATCCTTTTTGACACGGACACAGTAGATCTGCCCCACCCCAACACCATGGAGCTGGAGGCCTTCCGGCTGGGGGAACGGCTGGGGCGGTGGCGAGTGTTCAGCGTGGGGGGCGGCAAAATCGAGATCGAGGGCCAAAAGGAGGCCGACCCGCCCCAGGTCTACCCCCTCTCCACCTTCACCGAAATCAAGGGGTACTGCCGGGACCGGGATATCTACCTTTGGCAGTATGTGGAGGAGTGCGAGGGACCGAAGATCTGGGATTACCTCTCAGAAGTGTGGGAGACGATGAAAGAAGCTGTCTACCGGGGAATCCGCAAAGACGGGGAGCTGGCCGGAGGACTGGGTGTCCAGCGAAAGGCCATGTACCTGAACCGTCAGCGCCATATAGACGAGAGCAAGGAAACCCGGGAGAACCGGAAAGTCTGTGCCTATGCCTTTGCCGTCAGCGAAGAAAACGCAGGGGGCGGCACTATCGTCACCGCCCCCACCTGCGGAGCCTGCGGCGTACTACCGGCCGTGATGCTTTATAAGCAGGAGCAGCAGGGCTTTTCCGACCGTCAGATGCTCAAGGGCCTGGCGGCAGCGGGGATTGTCGGCAACATTATCAAAACCAACGCCTCTATTTCCGGGGCGGAGTGCGGCTGCCAGGCGGAAATCGGCAGCGCATGTTCTATGGCTGCGGCAGGCTTGGCGGAGATCTACCATATGGATCTGGACCAGATCGAGTATGCCGCCGAGGTGGCCATGGAGCACCACCTGGGCCTGACCTGTGACCCCATTGGGGGACTGGTGCAGATCCCCTGTATCGAGCGCAACGCTGTGGCGGGTATGCGTGCCATCAATGCCTTGAGCCTGGCGAACTTCCTCACCTATACCAGGAAGATCAGCTTTGACATGGTGGTTAAGACCATGTATGAGACAGGCCGGGATCTGTTCAGCAAATACCGGGAGACCAGCGAGGGCGGACTCGCCAAAACCTACCGGGAATAAGGGGCCCCTGAACTTCGCCCTGCGGCTTGTCCTGGCGGCGCCTTACCCCATATGGAACTCTTGACATTCTCACATAACTTATTTGTAAAGGAGCCTTTTTCATGAAAACTTATCGCATCACCGTCTTAAAAGGCGACGGCATTGGACCGGAAATCGTAGACGAAACCATAAAGGTCTTAGACAAAACCGCGGAAAAACACGGCTTCGCTCTGGAATACACCTATGCACTGCTGGGAGGCGCGGCCATTGAGGCCACAGGAGTCCCTCTGCCGGAAGAGACCGTAGCCGCCTGCAAAGCGGCCGATTCTGTGCTGCTGGGGGCGGTGGGCGGTCCCAAATGGGACAACCAGCCTGGAAGCAACCGCCCGGAAGCGGGGTTGCTAGGCATCCGCAAGGCGCTGGGGCTCTATGCCAATCTGCGTCCGGCTGTGATTTTTCCACCTCTGCGGAACGCCTCCCCTTTGAAGCCGGAGGTGATCGGCGAAAGCCTGGATATCATGGTGGTGCGGGAGCTCACCGGAGGCATCTATTTTGGCGACCGGGGCACCCAGGAAAAAGACGGCGTGAAATCTGCCTACGACACGGAGCGCTACAGCGAGCCCGAGGTAGAGCGCATTGCCCGGATAGCCTTTGACATGGCCAAAAAGCGGAACCACAAACTGTGCAGCGTGGACAAAGCCAACGTATTGGACAGCTCCCGGCTCTGGCGGGCCACTGTGAACCGCATTGCCAAGGAATACCCGGAGGTGGTGGTAAGCCACCTCTATGTAGACAACTGCGCCATGCAGCTGGTGCGGGACCCCGCCCAGTTCGACGTGATCGTCACCTCTAACATGTTCGGGGATATCCTCTCTGACGAAGCCTCCATGATCAGCGGGTCCATTGGGATGCTGGCCTCGGCCAGTCTGGGCGGCAGCGGCTTTGGGCTGTATGAGCCCATCCACGGCTCCGCCCCGGACATCGCAGGTCAGGACGCCGCCAACCCCCTGGCCACCATTCTTTCCGGGGCCATGCTTCTGCGCTACTCTCTGGACGAGCCTCAGGCGGCGGAATCCATCGAAGCAGCCGCGGCCAAGGCCCTGACAAAGGCCCGCACAAAGGACATCTATACCCCGGACTGCGGCGCGGAGCTGGTTGGCTGCGCCCGGATGGGGGATATTGTGGCGGAGCTGGTCTGAACCGGCGGTAATTTGCCATAAGGCCGTGGGGTTTCACCCCACACCCCACAAACTTTTTGAAAAAAGTTTGATCAAAAACTTTTACCCACTCCTCGCTTTGCTCGTCGTGAACATTTCATGTTGTTTGACGAGCTAACCGAATCACCGTAAAAGTTTTGCAGACTTCGCTCTGCGAAGTCTTAGCTTTCTTCAAAAGCTCGCGGTGGTTTGGAGGGCGACAATCGCCAGTGGCGATTTCCCGTCGCCGACCGAAGCGGCAGCTGAGACTCAGCGCCTCCAAGGTCTTGTCCTTGACCTTAACACCTGAGAAGCGCATTTTTGCGGGTGAATTTGCGCAAGAATTGCGCAAAGAGGGCGCTTTTTGCAAGAGAAAAAGCGCCCTGGAAACCGGAACCAGCCAGCTGAGCGCGCCAGCGTACTAGCCAAAAGGCGCTCTGTGCCAGCTGGAATCTGGACGCGCCATCCCGCGCGCCGTTCCCCCCATACAAAATCTCAAAACTATAGAAAAGCCAGGGCGGTCTGCCCCGGCTTTTTCTCTGTTCAGGCCTGCCCGTGTTTGCGCAGGGTGCGCATACACCGGGTGCAGACGGTGAGCCTTTTGGGCCCCGACGGCGTCTGCAGGGTCATGGCGTGCAGGTTTGGCTTGATCTTCTTGGGTGTCCGGCCCGCAATGTACATTCGGTTATGGGCCACTTTGTTGCCGAACACGGTGGTCTTGCCGCAGATCTCGCAGCGCAAGGAAGCCCCTCCTCTCTGGCAGTTTCAGCGGGCTGACCCGCCTCTGTCAGTATAAGTCCTGACCCTGACGGGATGCAAGCCCGGAGACACTTCTGGGCCAAATCCGGGCGGGCTGGCGGGACCCATCTCCATACAGAAGAGAACCCGCGCTTGCCAAGGACGCAAAGAAAAAGTATAATAGAAAAAACAGGGAAAAGGGGGATCGCCGTTTTGACCCGATACGTAATTCGGCCATAGCAAGGGCTATGGCGAAAAAATAAGGCGCGATAGCCTTTGCTCATCCTGAAAACTTTTTAGGAGGAGCACTATGCGCTATGTTCGGGCGCAGGAGATTTTACCTGCGGAACTGCTCAGAGAATTGCAGCAATATGTGGACGGGGCCTATCTGTACATTCCACGCAAAGCGGAGAACCGGTTGGCCTGGGGCCAGCGCACCAACAGCAAGGCCGAAATCGTCCATCGAAACCGGGAAATATTCCAGCGGGCCCAGGGAGGGGAATCCGCCGCCCAGCTGGCAGAGGCCTATTATCTGACAGAGAAAACCATCCGGCGCATCCTGCTGGAGGAACGCCGGAGAGGTTCCGGTCAATAAAGGTTGAAACACCTGTATTCACTGCCTGCAAACGCAACCTGAGAGGTGCTTTCGCACCGTCTGCCGTTGAATCTGCTGCCCTTTTGCAGCCGAAAGCCATAAGAATGCCGTAGCTTTGCGGCTTCCCCATGGCTTTCGGCTATTTTTCTTCTTCTGCCCAGAGGCTTTTTATAGGAAACGCACTTGGAAACTGGTGTTTATAGTTAAGGCAGTTCAAAAGAATTTTTCCCCTCTTTTCAACTGCGTTACGGAAGCTCTCTGAAAGGCAAATGTCCAAAACCGGTTTCTCTCAAAAAGCATACTCTTTGAGAGTGTTGATGGCCTCCGGCGGTTCAGGGGTTCCACCCCTGAAAACCCCGCCACCTTTGAAAAGGTGGACGAAACTTTTACCCTGGTGGGCATTGGCCGCTCCAGCTGGCCTTAAGCTGGCGCGGGTGTGGGGGTGAGCGTTCTGCCGGATACTTGGCAAAGCCAAGTATTGCAGACAAGCTGCGAACCGACCGAGGCAGCAGCCGAGACTCGCGGAGCCCCACGACCTTGCCGTAGTACGCGACCTGTGCGTACGAAGGCCACACCGTATCACTCTCAAAAACTATGCGGCAATCAGGTATAGGAGCAGCACCAGGCCTCCCATAGAGCACAGCACCCGGAGATGCCGCTTTCTGGTAAGCTTCAGATACCCGGCAAATTCTCGCAGTACAGCATTCAGGGTAAAATACCACTTGGTCTTGGCCCCGAAGCCTACACATTTCATCCCCTGCTTTCTGGCCAAAATCAACGCCCGGAACACATGATAGGCTGTGGTGACCAGAGCCACCCGGGGGGCCTTCCCCTTCGGCCCCGGCTCCATCATTTCTCGGGAAAACAGCAGGTTTTCTTCTGTAGACGTGGATCGCCGTTCTAGGAGGATCCGGCCTGGGTCTACGCCTTTTTCCACGACATAGGCCCCCATGGCGTCGCTTTCCGGCAGGTCCTCGCCCGGGCCCTGTCCTCCGGAGAGAATCATCTTGGCCTGGGGATTTTTCTCCAGTAACTGGATCCCCCGCTGGATGCGCCCCGCCAGCAGAGGCGTCACCCGATCCCCGTTCAATCCCGACCCAAGAACTACAATATAATCCAGATTCCGGCTTTTCCGCAGGTGGACCAGATTCAGGATGGTCGAAAGGGCGTACATAGCCATGAGGGAGAGCAGATACACGGCGGAAAGGCTGACTATGAGATAGAGGGCCGAACCCAGGGAATCCTTTGCCCACACACCCACTGCCGGCCAGATGAACAGAAACCCGAACCAGAGCCCCGCAAACAGCAGAGAGAGCAGGTTGGCGGGACTCAGGCCCTCATGGCGGACCACTCGAATCCCTTGTATCAGGAACAGGATCAAAAGGAGAAGCGGAAAGGCCAGCACGAAGAGAGCTGCAAATCCGGCAAGAATTAGCAGCGCCCAGACGGCGATGGTGTGGGCGGACAGCCAGTCCCAGTAAACGGCGGCGGCCGTCAGCAGGAATCCACCCAGGCTGAGCATCATAAGGAAGAAAGTGACGCCGCTCCAGAGGCCCCGGGGCTCATGGAGCATCACTCCCACAAATACACAGAAAAACGTTAGAAAGGCGAAAAAGCTCACTTGCAGCATGGAAATACCTCAGATTCCTAAAAATTTCTGGCTATCTCTGCCGGCGGCCATCCCCCTTTTTCATGGCGGTAAAGCGGGGGGGGGGCAAGGTTATGGAACTACATCCCAACGGAAACCGAAATTCAGCAGAGCCAGGTTTTTCATATCCAGACCACACAATGCCCTGAGAACCTTTGGCTCCAATGGGAATCAGCTCCCGATAATTTCCTTTTCGTAATATTATAGCGGTTTCCTCGGATGTTTTCAAGCTGGACCTGTAAATTATTCTCTAATAGCTTGGAGAAGTCCGGCGCTCTCCCGTAGGAAAAGAGAGGCGCTTTGGGCAGGATCTTTCCCAGGCCTTGCGAAAACCGGTCTGATATGATAAAATAATCAAAATGGAAAGGGGGATCTGCAATGGGACTATTTCGGGAAATGAGAAGAAAAAATCAACAGATGTCTGAGGCCCGCTGTGTGGCACTCTTAGAACAGGGGACTTCTGGCGTGCTGGCTTTGCTGGGAGACGAGGGGTATCCCTATGCCCTGCCCATCAGCTATGTGTACCACGACCATGCCCTCTACTTCCACGGGGCCAAATCCGGCCACAAGATGGACGCCGTCAAGAGATGCTCCAAAGCCTCTTTCTGCGTGGTAGGGCAAGACCGGGTGATCCCAGAAAAATACACCACCGCCTATCTAAGCGTAATCGTTTTCGGGCAGATCCGGGTGCTTCAGGGAGACGAGGCCCGAACTGTTATGGAAAAACTGATGCTGAAATATTACCCCGGAGACTCCGAGTCCAATCGGGAACAAGAGATCCTCCAATCCTGGGCCGCAACATCCGTATTTGCACTTTCCATTGAGCATATGACGGGAAAGATGGGCAAAGAACTGCTTTCTTCCCCTTGCAAAAGCGGGGAAACCCCGGTATTATAATTTTTGTCCAAAATACTTTCTCAGGAGGGCGCTATGAAATCCTACACCATCCATATGCTGCGCTCTATGCCCAGCCAGGGGACTCTGGAAGGCCGTTACATAGGCCAGGGACAGTCGCCTCTGGCCATGAGCTCCGTCTCCCAGCTGGCTGGGCTTAAAAGAGATTTTGCCTATCCAGAGGCCCGGTTCTTTTGCGCCAGCCCTTCTGTGGCCTGTGTAGATACCCTGAAGATCCTCTACCCACAAGCCGAGCCGGAGGTCATTCTAGAACTGGCGGAATGTGATTTCGGAGACTGGGAGAACAAGACTGCCGCCGAACTCCAGGGGGATCCCCGTTTTGCCCAGTGGCTGGCCGGACAGGCCTCTCCTCCCAACGGGGAGAGCGGGCAGGTGTTTTTTAACCGGATTTGCGGCGGGTTTCAGCTTTTGGTGCAGAATCTTATCTCCCGGGGGCTGACCGAAACCGTGCTGGCAGTCCCGGCGGGCGTTCTGACCTCTCTGCTGGCGGCATTCGGGCTGCCCCAGGCCCAGCCCCAGGACTGGCTCTGTGATCCAGGCTTTGGCTATTCGGTACGCATCACCCCCGGGCTTTGGGCCCGCCAGCCAGTGATGGAGGTCTTTGCCAAAACCCCTTTTTCTCGGGAAACGGGCAACCTCTGAGAAAATCTGCTAAAACCGCTTGACAAACCCCACCGGGAATGGTATACTTAACGTGTATTCTGATAGCACGAAAATGCACTCACAGTTTCTGTAAGTCATTGAGCGTCTGATGATTTACACAAGCTGTGAGTCCTTCTTTAGTCAGGGGAGTTCTGATTTCCAGAGCACCTGGGCCGGGCAACCGGCTGGCTACCCAGATACGAAACATTTCTATGGAGGTGCCGAACATGAACGGTACAGTCAAGTGGTTCAACGCAGAAAAGGGCTATGGATTCATTTCCAACGACGAGGGCGGCGAGGACGTTTTTGTGCATTTCTCCGCTATCCAGGCCGATGGCTTCAAGACTCTGGAAGAGGGCCAGAAGGTCACTTTCGAGACTGAGCCCGACCCCAAGAACAGCGAAAAGCTGCGTGCTGTAAACGTGGTTAAGCTGTAAATTCCAGAAAAAAGTACCGGGTTTCGCCTGTGGCGGGATCCGGTCTTTTTTTGTTTTTTCAAGAAGGACGGACGGGAAAAATCCCGCCCGTCCTTCTGCTGTATCGTTAACGCAGTTTAAAAAGTACTCTATCCCTTTTGCGCCAGATGGAAAGGAGCTCCCTCCTGAGTCACCCAGTTATAGTTCATCAAGTCCAAAAAAATCTTTTGAACTAGGCGGGGAGGGAACACTTCCTGAGCCGCCGAACTTAAAAACCAGCTTTGTCGGTTCTTAAGTTAATTTACTATAAAAATCGTCTTTACCTGTCTGTGCACGGTCGGACCGGGCCTAGCTTTCTCTGCGCATGAGCTTCATGCCGCCGGAGGTGGTGTTCATCTTGATCTTCGTGCCGCCGCCGCCATAGACCGCCCGGCCCCGCTTCTTTTTCCCGTCCTTCTCGATCTTCGCCGGGAAATCCGTGGTAAAGCCGCCGGACATGGAGTTGAACTCCGCCGTGAAGCCTTCGTTTTCCGGAAGGTTCAGCCGCAGCTCTCCAGAAACCGAGTTGAACTCCGCCTTTTCCGGGCACTGGTCCACCGTCAGCTCCACCCGGCCGGAGGTGGTGTGCACCTTGAACTTCTCCGCGTTGGCGTGGGCCATGACCCGCCCCGACACAGAGGACAGCTCCGCCTTTTCGGCGGCAGCCCGCTCCGTCTCCACTGAGCCGGAGACTGTGCCCAGCTTCAGCACCTGGGCGGAGAGGTTCTCCGTCAGCACCCCGCCGGACACCGAGCGGATATTGAGTACTTCGGCCCGCAGGTCAGAGACCGCCACCCGGCCCGACACAGAGGAGATGTCCATGCTCTCCCCCGCCAGCTCCCGGATCGTGACGCCTCCAGACACGGTCTCCACCCGCAGCTTCTCGATGCTCTCGCTGAGGCTTCGGGGGATCCGCACCACCAGCCGCTTGGACTTTCTCATGCTGATCCCCTTCCATCCGCTGATCTTGGGGGTGAACTGGATGCTCATGGCCTCCTCGTCCTTGAGGGCCAAGACCATCATCTCGTGGAGCTCCAGGGGCTTGTCGCAGTACTCTGCGGCCTCCACCAGCTCCCCCTCCCAGGGAACAATCTCCACAGAGCCGGAGAGCCAGTTCACGTCCAGCTTTTCCAGGGCGTTCATCTTCACCGTGAGGCGGTGGACCCACTGGCCATTCTCCCATTCGCTGGAGCCCTGGGCACATCCGGCCTGGGGCTGGGGCTCTTCGCTTTCCTCCCCGTCATCGTCTCCAAAGGGGAAGTCGTTCCCAAAGTCCAGGAAATCCTCGTCCTCGTCATCGTCCTCATCGTCTTTCCGCTCTCTCCAGGCCTCCACAAAGTCCCAGAGGGAGTCCTTCAGCTCGCCGATGGTGTCGGAGATCTCCTCCATGGCGTCGCTGAGGTCCTCGGTGATCTCCTCGCCGATGCCCCCCATGGCCCGGTTGATCTCCTCGCCCAGGCTGTTGATCTTCTCCCGCCAGCCGCAGGCCCGGTCCTCCATATCCTGGGGCGGGATGCCCTGGCGCTTTTCCTCCCGTGCCTTCTCCACGGCGGCCTGGGCGGCTTTCTCGGCTTCGTCCGCAATCCGCCTCACCTCCTCCCGGAAGCCGTCGGTTCCGGGGCCGAACTTGTTGTAGAGCCTGTCATAGGCGGGGTTATAGATCCCGTTATAGGCCTCATTGTAAATGTGGTTGAATTCCTCGTCGGTGAGGGGCCAGAAGCTCGTGTTCTTCCTGGGGACATCCTCCACCACGGTTACGGGGATCTGCCGCCGGGCCTGCTCCTGCTTCTCTCGAAGCTCCTGCTCATACACCCGCTGGCTCTCCCGCAGCTTCCGCCGATAGGCTTCCATCTCCTGGGCGTACTGGTTCTGGTTCTCCTGAAGCTCCCGGCGGTATTCGTCCAGCTCTTTGGCATAGCTTTCCTGGGTCTTTCTGTACTCATCCAGATCCTCGGCGCTGCCGGCCTGCGGCGGCGTGGGTGGGGTAGGAGGCGTGGGAGGGGTTGGGGGCGTAGGCGGCGTTGGAAGTGTAGGCAGAACCGGCATGACCGGCACTTCTTCCTGATCCGGGTGCAGAGTCAGGGAGACCGGCGGCTGGTCGCTGTTCGCGCTTTCTCCGTTTACATCCGTGATCTGGACGTCCCCATCTGAGAATACCATCACTCTATTCTCGCCGTCATTGGCGACAACCACTGGCTCCCTTTGGTCATCTTCGGCTGTCTGCCCATCCAGACTCTCCTCGGCGGCTATATCGCCCGCCTCCGGCTCTTCCTCGTCCTCCAAAGCCGCCAGCAGGCGGTTGGCCTCCTCCTGGGAGATCTTTCCCTGCTGCAGCAGTTCCAAAATCGAGCGCTTGTTGTCATTCATTTTCTTTCCCGCCTTCCATGGGTATTTTTCCTGCTCCGTTTCTCAATCATGTTCTCCCAGCGCTCTTCCGCAGCCAGGCGCAGGGCATTTTCCCGATTCATCTCCATATACTTGACTAAAATGGGCATCGCCCGATTTCTCTCGCACATGTTATTTCCCACCTTTCAATTGGTTCAGCGCCTCAATGGCGGCGTTCACGTCCAACTCTCCTTGAGAAAGCCGGGACAAAATTTCGGATCGTTCCTCCTGAGTTCTCACCTGGCGAAACTCGGGCTTCTCATCCAAGCCTAGGGCGGCCAAAGCCGCGTCTAACATATTTTTTACGGTAGGGTAGCTGACGCCCAGGGCCTTTTCCACTTCCTTGATGGAGCCGCGGCACCGAAGAAACACTTCTACAAACTGGAGATGCTTCTCTTCCAGGGCGCAGAACCGGCATGGCGTAAAACTGCCGGTGAGCTCCGTGCCGCAGCGGCCGCATTTTAATCCGGTCACCTGCATCCGGCTGCCGCACACTGGACACTGGGTTGGGGCGTGATATATTTGTGTTGACATGGAATTCCCTCTCTTCCTTTCCGCAGGCCTACATGGTCTGCCCATTCAGTCATCGTATTCCTATGAGCGCTCTCTATAGTTGCATTATATCCTCTTCAATTAATAAAGTCAATAGCAAAATTGATTTTTTTAAGTTTTTTCTTTAATATATTTAATTTTTTAGATTTATCAATACACTTGTTTGTTTAATTGGCAATTTCTACGCAAAAAAAGCCAGTATACGGCTGTACACTGGCTTTTCAGGCAGCATTTTCTCTTAGATTTCCTTTTCTCGGCAGGAGCAGCAGTTTAGGGACTCCTGAAAATTTTGGAAGAACTCTGGACCCGGTTCTAGCCCCGCCGCAGCCATGACCTCTACCGCCGAGCCAAATACTGGGGGCAGCTGGGGACGGATAAACTCATGCCGCCGGTCCAGTAAGGGCAGGAGTACCGGCTCCATCCAGGAAAACTCTTGAAAGAGTCCTCCGGCCAGCCCTGTCCGGACAGGGCGCTCTCCCCCCGGGAACCTGTTTCCGACAGCGTTCAGCAGCCGGGCCAACTCCCTCACATTCCGTTCCAAAATTTCCCGAGCGGCCCAGTCTCCTAGGCGAAGCCCCTCAAAAGCCAGCGGCGCGAAGGATGCTATGAAAGGCTTGCCCCGGCGGTAAATCTCTCCCACTCCGTCTCCTACCGGCATTTCTAGTTTTTCCTCCGCCAGACGGCGCAAAATCGTATCCCTCCCCCGGCCGTCCGCCGCGCACAGGCTGTAGTACAGCACGTCCCGCCCAAAATCATAGCCGCTGCCCCCTTTGTCCAACAAATATCCCCAGCCGCCCGCCCGGAACAGCGCCTCCCCCTGTCGGGCATAGGCAGCGGAACCCGTACCGGAGATCACCACGCACCCGTCCTGGTGACCTATACAGCTGGACAGGGCGGTGACGGCGTCGCTGTGGATTTCCACAGTCCGGCATCCGGGCAGCAGTTTCTGAAAGAAATCTCGGAACTGCTGGCGGTACTCCCCAATAGTTCCCCCGGAAATCCCTGCAAAGGCCCCCAGCAAGGCACATTGCCCCACCCCTCCATAAGGCTTTAGCAATTCTCCTGTCACCTGGCCCAGAGCGCGGCAGGCCTCCTCAAAGCCGATATCATTGGGGTTGCAGCCCCGCTCTCGCGCCCGGGCCAGAATCCGCCCTTCCTCCGTCAGGAGTACGCCATCAGTCTTTGTTCCTCCCCCATCAATAGCAAGCAACAAGTTCATTTCTCTTTCCCCTCTCTTCCCACGTCATTCCCCCGGGGAGTCATCTGAAATTCCATATACGAGATCCTTCTTATGGTCCCATTTTATCCGATTCTTTTTCAGAAAGCAAGGGGACCGTCAAAACCTCCATTTTCCGATCTAAGCCGCCATAGCGCCAATCTTCGCCAATGAAATTTCTTTGGGAGCCCCGCCGCTTCTTCATTTTTTCTCTTCGGTGCCGATTAATTATATAAGGAGTAAATTTGGAAAATAACCGAAAAGGGAGGTATTTTTATGCGAATTGCTGACAGCACTGTGGCTATGGCCTCTTCCCGTTCCTACAAATCTGAGACACAGGCAGACGCTTTGACCATCACCCGGCAATATGACGGCAATACCGGGAAGTCCCGAGTTACCAGCGCGGCGGTTGCTTCTGTCCGGACTAGGCATTTGGAGGTGAGCGGCCAGACTTCCTTATTCACCAGTTCCGGCAGACCGGAATTGGCGGAAGCATCACAAGAGTCTCAAGGCCAGGGGGTACAGTCTGATTCCACACAACAGGCCAGGCCGGAGTCCGGAAATAGATTCGCCCCTTCGGTAGGGGGAAAGGACTGGCTCAGCAACATCCAGGCCAGCATTGACCGGGATCCCAAAGTGCAGATGCTTCGAAAAATGATGGAGCTTTTGGATCGGATTACCGGCAGGCGGACCTCCTATGGCTCGAAAGATCTCTTTGGGAGCCAGGGCTCCCGCTCCTGGAACTTTTCCGGTGGGCTGCGCTACACAGAGGCAGCTTTAGGCTATCAAGGGGTCTCCTTTTCCTCCGGAAGTGAGGCCAGTCTCTCCGGTCCGATAAACGGCCATTGGACCAGGCAGACCATTCAGTCCGGCTTTGTGCGCGGGGAAGAGCACACCGCTTTTTCTTCTGTGGGCACAGCGGTCACCGAGGACGGCCGTACCATAAACTTCGGGATTCATATGGAAATGTCCCGAAACTTTGAGGCTGCATTTCATATGGTGGGCAAGGAGGAGGTTTACACCGACCCCTTGGTGATTAATCTGGACACCCAAGCGGCCTCTCTGTCCGATGTGAGCTTCTATTTTGATTTGGACTGCGATGGCGAGGAAGAGGAACTCTCCAACCTAAACTGGGGCAGTGGTTTTTTGGCCCTGGATAAAAACGGAGATGGCAGGATTAATGACGGTTCTGAGCTTTTCGGCGCGAAAACCGGAGATGGTTTCCAGGAATTAGCCCAATATGACCAGGACGGCAACGGCTGGATTGACGAAAACGATGAGGTTTTCTCCCGGCTCTCTGTCTGGACCCAATGCGGCAATGGCGAACCCAAGCTGCTTTCTCTTTCTGAGGCCGGTGTAGGCGCGATTTTCCTGGGCAGCCAGAACACCCAGTTCACATTGGCAAATTCCTACGGACAGGAAAACGCCATGGTGCGCAAGTCCGGCTTCTATCTAAAAGAAAACGGTCAGGCCAGCACCATTCAACATGTGGACTTTAAGGTCTGAGGCTAAAATAGTTGCTTTTCTACAAAATATAGTGTAATTACGGCGTTTTCTCCCCTATAGGGGCTGAGAAGCGCCGTTTTTCTTTCACCCCTCCACACGAATGTGAGTATATAGTTAACTTCCACTCAGGGGCGGAAAGCCGCCCTATGAGAATCTAAAATTTAAGAGGGTTGAAATCATGAACAAAAGCAAGTTTCTGAAGAAATCACTTGCGGCGCTTCTGGCCATTCTGATGGTCGTCGCAATGATTCCGCTCAGTGCTGCGGCTGCGGATGAAGATCCCACGCCGGCGCCCGGTGCGCCGAAGGGGCTCAACATCACGGTGAATAACCGTGCGGCTGTAGCGCAGACGGCAGAGGACGGCGCTGTCTCCTTCTCTGCTACTGTCCAGGACGCGACCACCGTGTCTATTGGATGGAGCTATGAGGCGGGCTATAGCGCCAAACTGAAGGTGCGGAGCACCACGGTTTACGCTCCTTTCCCGATGCTGGACCTCCTGGCGGAGGCCACTCCTGTGGACAAGGACGGCAAACCCACCACTGAAGACACCGATACCTATCAGGTGACCTTCATTCTGGTGAACAACGAGACGAAGGAGGAGACCTCCTTCCCGCTGAACATCACCACCGAGGTCACCAAGCCTAACGATGATACCCTGATCAAGGACGTAATCGTGAACCAGGAGTTCCGCTCCGGCAATACCGATTACAAGTTCTCCGGCATCAGCTATGTAAAGGATGACGAGAACCGGGTTATCACCATCACCCTGCCCCTGGGCATGCGGTTTGCCAATGCCGGCTTCGGCGATGGCGCCGGCACTTCTGTGGCCGCCCCCAACATTGCTGGCCGTAAGTTCGGCC
Source organism: Acutalibacter sp. 1XD8-33 (assembly GCF_003612555.1). Lineage (GTDB taxonomy): Bacteria > Bacillota > Clostridia > Oscillospirales > Acutalibacteraceae > Acutalibacter. The sequence goes on along the minus strand of NZ_RAZF01000007.1, from coordinate 5,682 downwards.
AGGCTGACGGCGTTGTCAACACCGACGGCATCTACGAAGAGGGCGTTGCCCCCGCTGGCAAGGCCATCAACGGCAACGGCAACAAAGAGCTGAACAACCAGCTGGCCCGCCGGGTATTCGTGCCCAACTCCGTGTACTCCAGCGTGCAGTATGTGGCTCCCACCACCGTGAACGGCGAGGGCAAACTGACCGTCACCGCCCGGGACGGCCACAGCCAGAACTACGTTGTGAAGTTCGTCCAGGAGAACGCGCTTAACGAGGTGAAGGTTGACGCTTCCGGCGCGAACGCCCGGGGCAAGTGGTATGGCTTTAGCTCCAAGACCGTGGACACCGATGGCGTTGTCACCTACAACATCGACATGGACGCCGACACCTTCGACAGCCTCCCCACGAAGCTCCGCGTTGGTTTTGCCAAGGAGAATAACGTGGTCCGCGTGGAAGATCCCTATGATTACACCGATCCCGGCAGTGACACCGGTCATGTTCCCGGCGGCAATGTTGGCTATTATGCCTCCCGCTCCGCTTGGACCCAGGGCGGCGACAGCGCCGACTACCCCATCCAGAGCGGCGAGAACCTGATCAATTTCGTAAATATGCCCGGATCCACCATTGCTAAGATTGCCTATCTGTCTGTCAAGACCCTGGGCAACATGGCTCCCAACGATGAGGGCATCAATAGCAGCGCGTTCTTCCAGGACGTGAAGATTGTGATCCGCAGGGGCCAGCCCACTGGCGCTCCTGTTCTGAAGGAGCTGCAGATCAACGGCTATCAGGCTAAGTTTGAGAACTTCGCCCCCCTGGGCACCGAGCTGGAGTACTGGGTCAGCTATGACTTCGAGTTCAGCACCGGCGACGGCCAGCATCCCGCCCGTATCTCCGCCGTGGTGGAGAACACCAAGCTGGCCTCTATCCCCGCGCAGGACGCCCGTCTGGTCAGCAACTCCTATTGGGCGGTTACTCCTGTGAATCCCACAGGCGACCGTCTGGGCAAGCCCGGCGATGCTGTTGTAATCAGCAATGTGCGCATTGATGAGAGCACGGATCCCAAGTTCGTTCTGCGCCTGCGCGGCACAGACGGCAAGGATTACGACTACACCATCCATGTGAAGAAGCCCACCCAGAACACCGGCACCACTCCCAAGGTTTCCGGCATCAAGCTGGTGAAGGATGACGGCACTGTTGTTGCCGTTGCTACCAAGAACAACACCGACCGGAACTTCAAGTTCCAGCTGGCTCCTGAGTACTACAACAACGTGAAGGGCGCTCATCATGACGCTGGCTTCGCTTGGAATGCTACCAATCCGCAAACCACCGGCTTTGGCCAGTTCAACACCAACAAGACCCTGGCCCTGACCTGGGAAGCCGACGCTGCGGCGACTATCACCCAGCGGCTGACCGCTCGCGCCGCTATTGGCGGTTATACGATTAACGAAACTGTGGACATCCCGCTGAGCATCCAGTATGACGGCGCCACAGCAAAACTGCGCGCCAACGTCATCGATACCAATGGCGTTGCGCACAACGAGGCCATTGCCGACGGCGCTCTGAATACTGCGACCCCGAAGCAGCTGGTGTTCTCTGTGAGCGTGGACGGCGCCCCCAAGACCATCGTGACCGCTTCCTTTACCAAGGGCGCGGCTGACCCCACTCTGGCTTGGCCGGATAATAGTGATCCTGACAATCCCAGCCTGGTTTCCACCGGCTTTGAGCTGAAAACTGCCGCGCAAACTGTGTTGGCTAACACTGGCACTGCCGGAGGTGGTACAGCAAATAACAATAACCTTACCGCCACTCTGGCTATGGAAGATGCCAACCTGGAGGCTTTTGCGGCTTATGTGACCGCAGAGGTTCAATCTGCCTGGCAGGCTGTCACTCCCGCTGTTACTCCGACCGGCGACCTTAAGGTGCAGCTGGTGCTGGCTGTGGATGGCACTACCAACAAACTTCAGCTGAAGGCTAATCTGAGCGATGATAGTGGCGCTGTTACCGGTTATACCGCTCCTGTTGTGGCAGAGGGTGATTATCCCGCTACTATCGCTCAGGGCGGCACCGCTGAGGCAATACTGAAATTCCTTCCCGATGGTGGGCAGGCTGGCGTTGATGAGGAAACTGCGGCTACTGTTACCTTTACCGCTGGCGCTGCTTATGCTATAGCAAACCTCGAGACCAATATTGACGCTTGGCCGACCCTTACCGGCACCGATGACCAGATCGGCGCTCCCATGAAGTTCACCCCTACCGTTCCCGCTGCCGGTGTGGACGCTGACCCCAGCTGGTTCCCCATTTCTACAGATACCCCGCCTGCCACAGCTGTAGGCACTGGCAAATACAAGAACGCCTATGACGATCCCGACGAGCTGAACTCTGACCTGCGCGGCCTGTACCTGGTGATGGACGTTCCCGAGGGCGCTGTGGTTACTCCCGGCGCTTCCAACCTGAACGGCCGCACCACCGCTTGGGTGGGCAAGAGCCTGTGGGGCGTTGGCAACGGCTATAACGTGCCGTGGCCTACCACTCCCGGTAGCTCCATCAGCGAGTATAACTACCGCGAGCTGGAGAATGGCTTTACCACCTTCGGCAGCTGGTGGACCGAGGCTTACACTCTGAATAGCGACCGTCAGCCTTACACTCCCTTCGTGACCAGCCCCAACTTCAAGGTTGACAACACCCATGTGCTCTACTTCACCGTATCCAATGGCCGCGACGGCGACGCCCAGGCCAGCGCTCAGGGCTACACCCTGACTCTGGAGCCCATTCCCACTCTGGGCACCAGCGACGACGCGGAGATCGATTTCAGCGAGGGTCTTGCTACCACCGCTGTGGACGATGACCTGGTATACGGCGGACACACCGTGACCAATTCCATCATGAAGCAGGCCAACGGCAACACCGTTTACTATGAGGATGGCTGGCCGAACGATGGCGACGACAACACCGATAACGACAACACGAATACCAACCCCGCCGACGACAACCCCGGCCTGATCAATCCCACGGATTCCGCCTACATCGGCGCGATCGGCGCTGTGAACGGCAAGAACGTGGACCGGAATATTGAGGTTGCTCCTGTTGCCAGCATGGGCAATACCTATGCTGTTACCATCCACATGCCCCAGGACTTCCTGGATGCTGCGGATTCTGTGGACAACATCTCCACTCAGGCCGACCGTGGCGACCTGTACTTCGCCGGCCTGAAGATCACCGGCGAGCGGGTCTACCTGGGCGATGGCACGAAGATCTATGACAAGACCGCCCTCCTGGACAACCTGAACCTGGATATGCTGGATCAGTCTGCCCAGGGCAAGAATAACGGTGGCGCTCCCCAGGTGTTCACCTTTGATAACGATAATTTCCATGCCTGGGACGGCGAAGTGTTCAACCCCGAGCAGGTGAATGCGAACACCCAGGTCCTGTATGTCCTCAGCGAGAAGAAGGTTGAGGAGCTTAAGGCCGCTGGCCGCAACGAGGCTTGGATTGCGGCTAACTGCCAGGATGCGGCTGGTGCGATTTACTACATCACCGTAAAGCACGACACCTACTCCGAGAAGGACTTCCTGAAGTCCGTCACTTCCACCAACGGCACCGGCGTTGACTTCAACGACGCCCTCAAGACCGTTACCCTGACCGTGCCCTATAGCTACAACTGGACCAGCACCAGCATCGGCGGCCCCCACTACTTCAACATCGACTTCACCGCTGACGACGGCGCTCTGGTAATCGACGCCGTGAAGGACCATCGCTTCACATTCTTCCGTCCCGGTGTGGACACCGGCGCCATGGCTCCCACCAACTTCACCACCCTGGCCCTCATTCAGCAGGAGCAGGACGTGGCCCAGTGGATTGCCAAGAAGAACGCCGACACCGTGAATCCCACTACCTTCTACGTGAAGAACAACGAGCTGTACACCTTCGATCCCAACACCGGTATTTCTACGCAGGTTACCGGCATGGGCGACGGCGTGGAAGATAAGTTCATGAACTACCAGTGGGGTCCCATCAAGACCCAAGAGGCCGAGATCCGCGTGTACAACGAGGCTCGCACCGGCTTCAACACCTACAAGCTGGCTCTGAAGATCGCCGATCCCAATGGCGACGCGGTGATCACCAGCCTGATTGTAGACCAGGTCACCGCCAAGGTGAACAACGAGGGCACTGACCGTAGCGCCCAGGTTGAACTGCCTGCCGGTTCTGATCTGAAGAACGTCACCCTGCGTATTGCCACTAACGACCTGGCGACAATCGCCTCCGTGGACGGCAAGCCCTTCAACAAGGATGACGCGAACCTGAAGTATGACATCACCGATGGCATCGACATCGTGATCGCCGCTGAGAACGGCACTCAGTACACCTACAAGCTGACCGCCACCATTGCCGGCGGCGAGCCCACTGCCACACCCACGGCGACTCCTACCGCTACTCCCACCGCCACACCCACGACTACTCCCAGCGGAAATCCTGCCGACCGTTACACTGATCTGGGCACTATTCCGGACAGCATGATCGATCAGGTGAAGGAGGCCCTGAACCTGGGTCTGATGAACGGTGTGAGCAGCACCAAGTTTGCTCCCAAGCAGGCTATGCCTCGTTACCAGTTCGCTCTGGTGATTGCCCGCGCCAGCCTGATCGCCTCCGACGATACCGTCAACGGCGAGAATGTTGACGCGAAGCTGCTGGAGATGTATCCCGGCAACTACACCTTCACCGATGTGAGCGAGCAGGTACAGCTCCCCGCCGCAGCCGCTGCTGTGCAGTACTGCTACGACAAGGGCTATATCAATGGTAAGAGCCTGGCCGAGCGGAAGTTCGCGCCCATGGACATCATCAAGCGTGAAGAGGCCGCGAAGATCATGGTTGAGTGGGCTGGTCTGGACCACGACAACACGGATGTATCCGCGATTGTGGACAACGCTCAGATCTCCAACTGGGCCAAGGGGTATGTGAAGGCTGCTTATGACGCTGGTATCGTGAACGGCGTAGGCGGCGGCAAGTTCAATCCTCTGGGTAACCTGATCCGTGAGCAGGGCGCCTGCATGATGGTGCGTACCTACAACAACTACATTGTGAAGGGTGACGAGCCCACGCCGGACCCCGATCCTACTCCGGATCCTGATCCGACGCCCGATCCTGATCCGACACCGGATCCCGATCCCACTCCGGATCCTGATCCGACGCCCGATCCTGATCCGACACCGGATCCCGATCCCACTCCGGATCCGGACCCCGCTCCGGCTGAATAAGGTTTCAACTCACCTAAATTTTATGATTACCCCATAAAAGCGAGGGGGGCGGAGAAATCCGCCCCTCTTGCTTTTTGCTTTTCGGAAGTGATATAGTTAACGCAATTCAAAAAAGTAGAATCTCTTTTGAACCAGGCGGCGTAGGTGTCCAGCTTAAAAATCGGTATATATCGATTTTCAAGTGCGTTTACTATACTGTGTAGCCTCCGCCGCAAAGGTCGGCAGCTGCGGCAAGGTCATGGGACTCCGTCCCACACCCTGTGAGCTTTTGGAGAAAGCTAAGACTTCGTGAAATGAAGTCTGCAAAACTTTTCCCCTGGTTAGCCTTAACACATTCAGTCAGCCAAGGAAAAAGTTTGGCAGGGTGGAGGGGCGGAACCCCTCCCAGCCGGCGGTCAAAACACACACCACAAAAAAGCAAGAGGGGCGGATTTCTCCGCCCCCC
>NZ_RAZF01000081.1 GCF_003612555.1 Acutalibacter sp. 1XD8-33 | reverse complement strand
TAGGGTTTACTGAAAAATGAGGAAAAGAGGAAAAGGAAAAGAGATTTGAAAATAGAGCAAAAGCGAGCGCGCCAGACGGAGGCTGGCGTTCAAGGCGAAGAGGATGAGGGCGGCCTGGGTTTTGGCGGTTTCATCCAGTTTAGCGAAAATACAATCAAGGCCGAAACGGCGTTTTGCGTTGCCGATACGGCCTTCAACAGTGTTGCGCTCACAGGAGTCGTGAACGATTTGACGTTTGATCTTGGCGTCAGATACAGTGGCTTTTCTGCGGCCCATAGGCGGGCCGGAGAGACGGATGCCCCGTTCTTTGCAGTAGGACCTGTTGGCTCTGGTCTGGTAGATTTTATCCGCCAGCACAGCGGCGGGATAGCAGCCAAATTTGCGCCGGTAATCCTCCACAGCGGCTTGCAGATCACCGCCTTCGTTGAAATTCTTCCAGCAGGTTTGCTCCAGATAAACGTAGCCATCCACCACGGAAAGGTGCAATTTTTGCCCAAATTCCGTAGGGTTGAGACGCTTGCCCCGCTGGATCGGCCTGACATGGGGCTGCTCCAGACTGACGATCCGATTCTCGCATTTGTGGGTGCGGTTGTCGTACATCTCTTTCTGCTGGCGGTACACAACGGGGATCACATCCAGGCGGTCCCGAAGCCAGCGGGGGTACAGGGCGCTTGCGCCGGGAACAAGCGCCTCATATTTTTCCAGCTGCCTGGTGGCCTGCTGGATATAGTGCAGCTGCTCACCAATGGCTTTCCGGCACTTGGCTTGGGTCCACTTCTTGCTTTTGGCCAGCTTCAGATAGGACTTCCGGGCCTTTTTCGCGGAATACGGCAGCTTGTGGCCGGTATGCGGCACCTCTTTCCACAAAATGTTGATTGCCGTTTCCAGATGCTCCCGGCTCTTGTTCAGCAGGTCGATGTCCGTAGGATATTTGATGTCGGCTGGGGCCACCGTGGCGTCCAGAAGCAGTTTTCCTCGGTTCTTTTTCCGTCGTTTCTCTTTCTTCTTGGACGTGTTTTTCTTTGCTTTCCCCTTCTTCCTAGCCTCTTCTCCCTTTCCTTCGCTCCCATCTACAGGCGGAACCGGTGGATTATTCCCGTCACGATCTCCATCCCCTTCATCGTTCCGGTCCACATTCCTCTGCTCCTCCGGCCACTTCCCGGTACAGACAGATTCATTGATCTTCCCTACCTCTTCCACTGGGAACCGTTTGCGGAAATGCACCATCATGGACGGGTCGAATAGCGGCTCCGGGTGAAATTCATGCAACCCCACAAAGTACTGCATATAAGGGTTTTCCTGGAGTTCCTCTACGGTTCCCTCATCTGTAATATGACAGTACTCCTTGATAAAAATCGCCCCAAACGCTATCCGGGATGGGATGGCCGGACGGCCTGTTTCCTCACTCATGTTCTGTGCATAAATCTCCTCTATGTGCTCCCATGGCATCATCTCCGCCAAACGCACCCAGCTGTTATCCTTCATGAGCCGCCCACCAAAGGGCATAAAAAACTCATCCATGGATAGCTGCTC
>NZ_RAZF01000080.1 GCF_003612555.1 Acutalibacter sp. 1XD8-33 | reverse complement strand
AAGTCAAGCCCCAAGATAGAGGAAATAGAAAATTTTTTAGAAAATGAAAAAGTGTATACCAAACCAAGCCTGCAAGCTGAGATTTTTTGCAGGCCAAGGAAATGAGGATCATAGTGTCCTCTAAAGCTATGGCGTATACAAGGAGTCAGTAGTGTTCAGGCACTCTTTGACCCGTGCATAGTAAATACGCAGGAACTTGTTCTGGGCGGCGGTCATGTAGACAAAATAGTGTTTTCCTTCAGCCCGTTTTTTATCTAAGAACTGGTAGACAGGCTCATTAGCAGGAGCTTTTCTTAGATAGGTGCAGACGATCTGGTATAGGGTCTTGCGCAGATGTGGAGACCCCCGCTTCGTTGTGGGATTGCTTTTAGAAATATGTTTGCCAGAATCATCTACCGCTGGGTCAACACCAGCAAAGCCCACAATGGAACTACGGCGGGGAAAACGCCGTACGTCACCGATCTCAGCTATTAGCTGAGGGGCTGTCTTCTCGCCCACACCGTACATGGCACGAACCGTTTCGTACTCCGGAAGCTGCTGGGCCAGCCGGGTCATCTCGGTACGCATGGCAGCCAGAGTAGCTTTTGCAAACGCCAGTTCCTTGGCGGCAGTGGTAATGAGAAATTTTGTACTGTTGTTCTTGGGAGGGGTAGCGATGTGCCTTGTACTGCCTGCGTATAATTCTGCTGATTTTAGAGCGCTGAAATGGTATCCCCTCCGTTTGCACCACTTCCGGTAGCGCTCGGTAAAAGCTGTTTCACTCACCAGACTGATACACTCACAATGCCAAAAGGTCATAATGAAATCTATCCATTTCTGGCTCCCGTCAGCCCGGTCCGGGCTGGAAAACAGTTCATTCACTCCCGGGAAGGCTTTGTCTGTGAGGGAAATGAGATTGTTTTGCAGCGCTGTCACGTTCTTCATGTAGAGGTTGTACTGACGGGAACACAATTTCAGTTGCTCACGGGTATTTTCCATAGGTATATATTCCCGCAAATCCACCCAGTTGTCAAGAGCATACTTGGCTATTTTCATGGCGTCTGCCTTGTCGGTTTTTACCTTGCGGATCGAACCACCGCCACTCTGCTTGATGAATAGTGGATTAATAACGCTGACCCAAACACCATACTTGCGCAAAACCGCCGCTACCGGTTCATGATACCGTCCAGTAGCCTCCATCAGCACCCGCGTATCTTCCCCCAGTGCAAGGATATCCAGTGCCAAATGCTCTAAGCCTGTCCCGGTATGCAGGTACTCCTTTGGCTTGAGAACAACATAACCCATTGGTTGTAGCGCTGCCATCATGCTTTTATCTTTGGATATGTCTATTCCTACTGCGTTCATCTGTCCCTCCTGTATGATTGATATGGCTCCTGTCTCTATTTTCTCTCCGCTTGTTCAATCTCCTGTGTGACACGAACGCACCGTACAAGTTCGATGGTTCTACCTGCGCAAATCGAATACTGCGAATGAAAGAGACGGCTGACAGACTCCATAACGCGCGTGCCAGCCCAAGGGATTGTTTGTCAGGCCTTTTTCTCCCTCATTCTACAGTTTCAGCTTTGAGACAGCAAAAGGCACGGTTGGCTGCCGCGCCTTTCA
>NZ_RAZF01000079.1 GCF_003612555.1 Acutalibacter sp. 1XD8-33 | reverse complement strand
CCTCCTATCTCAATATTTGAAATTTGTCAATATATCTCCCGACATATTTTTGTTTTTGTGTTTTTATATCATCATCCCTTAATGGATGTAATGACTATTATCTCTGCCGCTGCTTATCCATACACTTACCCTATCAGTTCTCGCTGGGTCTATGCCCTGACATTCCTTCATTCTGCTTTATGGATAAAGGCACGGGACAGACTTGTGCTTAATTGCTGCCTCTTCGGGCTGATGGAGGTGTCCTCCTTGTCCCCGCGCCATTACCGGCTCCCTTTATTCTCAGGCGGCAGCTTTCAGCTGCTCTCTGCGGACATTCCCAAATACTTTGTCCGGATCATACTTCTCTTTCTTCTTTGCCAGCGCATGGATCAGCGTCAGTATCTTCTTGCTGATAACGATAAGCGCCTGCATCTTCCGCAGAGGGGCTTTCTCCCTCGTTTTCAGGTAATGGTATAACTGTTTCATCTCATCGTTTGTCGCAACCATTGTCAGCGCCATCTGGTAAAGCACACTCCGCAGGTTCTTCCTTCCCCTTTTAGATATTTTTGTCCTGCTTTTGTTCTTGCCGGAACTGTCTTCTACCAGGTTATATCCTGCCATGCGGCTCATCTGGCGCGGGTTCTCAAATCTTGACGGGTCCCCAAGTTCACCCAGGCATGATGCCAGTGTCACAACGCCTATCCCTTTTATGCTTAGCAGGAACTCCGCATAGTCTGTTTTCCCTAATGCGGCTGACATCTCCCCCTCCAGTTCTTCTGTCTGCTTTTCCAGCAGTTCCAATTCTTCCAGCATAAGCCGCAACTTCAGCCTTGCGGCATCCTCCCCGTAATCCACCCCGATAGATTCTTCCGCCGCATCGACAAGCTGCATGGCTTTCTTTCTCCCTACCGTTTTCTTTACTGCTTTTTTTATCTCCTGCGTGACGCCGTCTTCACCCAGTTTAAGAATAAACTTGGGGAACGGGCAGGTTTTTAATATATGGCGGGACGCCTTGCCGGAAAGGGGGCGTTTGAACACTTCTGCGTACTCCGGGAAAAATTCATCCATTACCGCAGTTATGGCATTCTTTAGTGCATTTTTCCGCTTATTTAACCCGGTCCTTGTTGTAGACAGCCCACGCAGTTGCGCATAGACATCATGGGGCAGGTACAGTTCAAAATACCTCCCGTCCTTCACCAGCTTCGCAATCGTCAGCGCATCCTTCTTATCTGACTTCGTCTGGCTGTTGTCATCAAGCTCTTTCGCCTGCTTTGTCGCATACGGGTTCACAAGGACAGCCTTTATCCCCTCCTGCTTATCGAGCCAGTTTGCAAACGCTTTCCAGTAATGCCCCGTTGGCTCCATCCCGACAACGGCTTCTGCAAAATTTTCTTCCTTGCATATCTCCCGGATTCTTGCTAAGATGGTCTCAAAGCCGCCTTTGCTGTTTTTGAATTTCAGGGCACGGCTATGCTCTATGCCCCTGAAATCAACAAACCTTGCCCACTGGTCGTTCTTGGCAATGTCCACGCCAACTACAAGAGTATTGGTTGTGATTGCTATTACTTTTTGTTTCAGGCGGTCTTCATATTTTACTTTCATTGCTATAAAATCTCCTTTGTTTTTTGGTGTATTAAGTCGCGAAACTCATATACATCATACGGGGAGATTTTATTTTTTCAAAGTTCAAATTTCATTCTCTATAGGAATGCTT
>NZ_RAZF01000078.1 GCF_003612555.1 Acutalibacter sp. 1XD8-33 | reverse complement strand
GAATGAAACTTCGCACCGTGCTTCACCCTCTTTCTGTCGATGAATGAAGCGGGCGTGTTCTGTTTCCGGCTTTCTGCTATGCCTAACCTTGCAAGGGGGGAAGAGGGTTCATATAACGCCCCCTCCCTCTTCCCTCCTTGCAACCCCCCATCACCCTCGGCGGCGTATGAAGAGATATAGACAAGAGAAAAGGGCAAAGGGCAAGGGCCGAACCCCTCTGATCTCCCCGTTCTTTCCTGTATAACGTGGACAAGCTTTCGCCGGAACAATAATACCCACTACAAGCCCGCCACGCCGCATAAAAACGGCGTTCTTTGTTGACTTTTCCGCCGATCTATGCTATACTTTATCCATAGGTTGATTGATGATTTGTTTTCATCGGCGGAATCCGCTTCGCGCGTTCTCTCAAAACGTGCGGGGCGGTTTTTCTTATGCAGTTTTTACTACGGCGGGTGGAGGGGTCAGCCCTCCGCCCGTTTCGCCTTTTCTTCCTCTGCCATGTCTACCGCGTCCTGCTTTGACTGGAAGAGGGACGCAACCGCCGCGCCCAGCGCGTCGCCCCAAATGTCCGCGGGGTAGTCGTTCAGCGTGTCCAGCACCGCGTCGCGGGCTTCCCCGATAACTTCGCCCCGGTTCATCTGCTCCCCCTCTTCATCGGGGACAGATACAAAGATTGAAGATTGCAAATGACAAAGCGGGCGAACGCCCCCGCCGCCGCGGTACGCATAGCGCCAGTTCATCGCGCCGGAGGAATCGACACCGCGGACGTTGCAAGAGTATTCAAGGTCACACGTCCACGGGGTCAGCGTCCACCACCAACACCCGATTTTCGGAATCAAGGCCCGGTATTCGCGGTAAAGACCGCACGTAATCAGGGCGATTTTGTCCCGCGCGGTCCCGTAATCCGTCATACCGTCGTCGGCGGTCAGGTCGCTTTCAAACTCCATAAACGCCGCCGGGTCTGCGCCCTCTGCAATCAGCGCGTCAAGGAATGCCCCGTTCAGTTCCCGGCGCAAGGACGACTTGCGCCAATCGTTGCAATTTTCTTCATCGAAAGCCCGTTCAAATACGGGTTCGGCGGCAATGGCAACCGTTTCCAGTTTGCCGGATTCAGTGTATAGATGTTCAAGCTTGACCCATTCCACGCCGCCATAAACGAACCGCGCACCGTCTTTCAGGGTTGAAAGTTGTAGTCTTTTCATGGTCGTTGACCTCCTAATCATTTTTTGAACCGTTCTGCTTGTCAGCGATAACGTCGCGGGCAAGCTTTGAAATGATGAAATAATAGGCTGGCAGAAACAGGGCGAACACTTCGCCGCCCACCGCGGCGTACCCGCGTTCTGTCATGGCGCGGGCTTGTCCCGCTCGAAAAAGCATGATTCCGGCAAGGGTCAGGGCCGCATATCTCGCAATGGCCGCCAGTCGCACCCGTTCGCGCAAATATACCCCCTGCCGCTTCCTGCGGGCCTGTCCCGCTCTGTGGCGTTCAATCTTGATCGGCTTCATGGTGTCCCCCTCATGACCGCCCGCATATATGCCGCGATTCTCCACAAAGGCGGGGTCAGTGTTTCCGCAATTTGCCTTAGATTCGGCCCCATGATTGCCGAAACCCTCTGCACTTCCGGGGCGATAATTTCCGACGCGCTGAAAGCTTCGATTGCAAGCGGGTTCACGGCCTTGTCGTCGATGTAAAGATCGGCAAACACTTTCCGCCCGTCGGAATGCTT
>NZ_RAZF01000077.1 GCF_003612555.1 Acutalibacter sp. 1XD8-33 | reverse complement strand
GAATGAAACTTCGCACCGTGCTTCACCCTCTTTCTGTCGATGAATGAAGCGGGCGTGTTCTGTTTCCGGCTGTCTGCTATACCTAACCTTGCAAGGGGGGAAGAGGGTTCACACAACGCCCCCTCCCTCTTCCCCCCTTGCAACCCCCCCATCACCCTCGGCGGCGTATGAAGAGATATAGACAAAAGAAAAGAACAAAGGGCAAGGGCCGAACCCTGCTGATCTCCCCGTTGCTTCCTGTATGACGTGGACAAGCTTTCGCCGGAATCTTAATACCCACTACAAGCCCGCCACGCCGCATAAAAACGGCGTTCTTTGTTGACTTTTCCGCCGATCTATGCTATACTTTATCCATAGGTTGATTGATGATTTATTTTCATCGGCGGAATCCGCTTCGCGCGTTCTCTCAAAACGCGCGGGGCGGTTTTCTTATGCAGTTTTTACCGCGGCGGGCTTAAAAAATCCCCTCTGGCGGTTCCGTTTCGGTCGTGCTGACCTCTCGACTTGCTTTTTCTTCCTCTGCCATGTCTGCCGCGTCCTGCTTTGATTGGAAGAGGGACGCAACCGCCGCGCCCAGCGCGTCGCCCCAAAGGTCCGCGGGGTAGTCGTTCAGCGTGTCCAGCACCGCGTCGCGGGCTTCCTCGATAGCTTCGCCCCTGTTCATCTGCATTCCCTCTTCATCGGGAACAGATACAAAGATTGAAGATTCCAAATGACAAAGCGGGCGAACGCCCCTGCCGCCGCTGAACGCGTAGTTCCAGCCCACCGCGCCGGAGGAATGGACGGCGCGGACGCTGTACGAGTATTCAGGGTCGCACGTCCACGGGGTCAGCGTCCACCACCAGCACCCGATTTTCGGAAGCAAAGCCCGGTGTTCGCGGTAAAGATCGCACGTAATCAGGGCGATCTTGTCCCGCGCGGTTCCGTAGTCCGTCATACCGTCGTCGGCGGTCAGGTCGCTTTCAAACTCCTTGAACGCCGCCGGGTCTGCGCCCTCTGCAATCAGCGCGTCAAGGAATGCCCCGTTCAGTTCCCGGCGCAAGGACGACTTGCGCCAATCGTTGCAATTTTCTTCATCGAAAGCCCGTTCAAATACGGGTTCGGCGGCAATGGCAACCGTTTCCAGTTTGCCGGATTCAGTGTATAGATGTTCAAGCTTGACCCATTCCACGCCGCCATAAACGAACCGTGCGCCGTCTTTCAGGGTTGAAAGTTGTTGCTTCATGGTCTTATGTCCTCCTATTTTTGCAATTTTCGTTCTGCGCGTCCTCGATCAAGTCGCGGACAGCACGCGAAATCAGGAAGTAAAAGGCGGGGAGTAATAGGGTGAATCCCTCACCGCCCACCGCGGCGCACCCGCGTTCAGTCAGGGCACGGGCTTGACCCGCTCTAAAAAGCATGATTCCAGCAAGGGTCAGGGCCGCATATTTCGCAATGACCGCCAGCCGCACCCGTTCGCGCAAATATACCCCCTGCCGCTTCCTGCGGGCCTGTCCCGCTCTGTGGCGTTCAATCGCGATCGGCTTCATCTTGCGTCCCTCATAATCGCCCGCATATACGCCGCGGCCCTCCACAAATGCGGGGTCAGCGTTTCCGCAATCTGCCTTAAATTCGGCCCGATAACCGCCGAAACCCGCTGTAATTCCGGGGCGATAATTTCCGCCGCGCTGAAAAGTTCTATTGCAAGCGGGTTCACGGCCTTGTCGTCGATGTAAAGATCGGCAAACACTTTCCGCCCGTCGGAATGCTT
>NZ_RAZF01000076.1 GCF_003612555.1 Acutalibacter sp. 1XD8-33 | reverse complement strand
AAGGGGTTTGGGGTGCTACCCCAACAAGCAGAGAAACAGATTTTCGGCGTAACCGCCGAAAATCTGCTTTTGGTATTTGTGGGAACAAATACACTGCTTGCTACAATGGTGACACCCCCAAAAACGGGGGAGATGGCCGCCCTATGCAGCGGCCCACACCTAAGCTACAATGGGAGGGAACCGGACTGACGAGGCACTGCCTGAGCTGTTACGCTCGATTGCGCAAACTGTCAGCCGGCCCTCCCATTGCAGCGTTCGATTTGCGCAGGTTGAGGAGCGGACAACACCGCCCACTCGTGTCACACAGCAAGCTGAATCGGTGATGGGCAGCGGCGGGCGCCGGTTGAAACCATTTTGATTTGGGAGGTTTGCAAATGGAAGATAGAACGATCACCGCTGTTGGCATTGACGTATCCAAGGGGAAAAGCACAGTCGCTATCCGCAGGCCGGGTGGCGAAGTGGTGCTGACACCGTTCCAAGTGGAACATGGCGCTGCCGGACTGTCCGGTCTGGTAAAAACACTGCGGAGCATTGGCGGGGACATTCGCATCGTCATGGAACACACAGGAATGTATTGGCGTCCCATCGCCCTAGCATTGAAAGAGGCGGGCTTCTTCGTCAGCGTGGTCAACGCCATGCTCATCCATGATTTCAGCGACAACTCCCTGCGCAAGGTCAAAACGGACAAGGCCGACTCCATGAAGATCGCCAACTATGCCCTGTCCTTCTGGGCGGAGCTGCGGGACTACTCGCCAGAGGACGAGACCCGGCAGATGCTGAAAATGCAGAATCGTTTATACCTGCGCACTCAAAAATCCAGCGTGGTCCTCCGCAACGGCCTGATCTCTCTGCTGGATCAGGCGTTTCCCGGCGTCAATACGCTTTTTGACACCCAGCCCAGGCGTTCCAACGGCCATTTCAAGTGGGTGGATTTTGTGAAACGCTTCTGGCACAGGGACTGTGTGGCGGGCATTTCCCTCGCCGCTTTCTCGGACGCTTACCGCAAATGGTGTGCCAAATCAGGGTATCGCTTCTCTCAGTCTGACGCCGAAAAACTTCACACCGCCGCTCGAAATACTGTGGCTACATTCCCCAAGAACGACAGTACCAAGCTGCTGATCTTCCAGGCTGTGGACAGCCTGAACGCCGTCTATGATGCGCTGTATATCTTGCGGGGCGAGATGCTCCGTCTGGCTTCCCTGCTGCCGGAATTCGATATTGTCATGGCTATGCAGGGTGCAGGCGAGGTCACCGGGCCGCAGCTTATGGCGGAGATTGGCGATGTGCGCCGGTTCACCCACAAGGGCGCTCTGGTAGCCTTCGCGGGCATGGACGCGCCGCCTTTCCAGTCCGGCACATTCGACTCCAAGTCCCGCCGCATCTCCAAGCGCGGTTCCCCCAATCTGCGAAAGACCCTGTTTATGGTCGCCAGCACAATCCTCCAGCACTCTGACCCGGCCAATCCCATATTTCAGTTCATGGATAAAAAGCGAGCCGAGGGCAAGCACTTTTATGTTTACATGGTGGCCGGCGCTGCCAAATTCCTGCGTATCTACTACGCCAGGGTGAAAGCACATCTGCTGGCCTTGGATGCTGAGGCAAGCACCGCCGCTTAACCGATAACATCAGCCCTGTTCAGCCGGTTTGCAAAAATCTCTCGCTGACCGGCTTGTTTTGTTATACTCATTTTCATGCCGCAAAAATTATGCTGACTTTTTTATTTTGGGGCTTGACACCTATTTGCAGGTTTGCAAAGTAGCGCACGACC
>NZ_RAZF01000075.1 GCF_003612555.1 Acutalibacter sp. 1XD8-33 | reverse complement strand
ACCTATGCGCTGATGAAAAAATGCAAGGACATCATCCTTGAAACCGACATTGGCAACGATCTGCGCCTGAAGGGCGTGATCGGGATTCTGGACGGTATGACGGTTCAGAAAATCCCCGCCAACCGGCTTCCCGCTGGATTCGGCTTCATGATCGCCCACCCCTGCGCTACTGTGGCCCCGACCAAGTTGGAGGACTACACGATCCACGACAACCCGCCTGGTATTTCCGGCGCGCTGGTGGAGGGCCGTATTTGCTACGACGCTTTTGTTTTGGACAACAAAGCCAAGGCGATTTACTATCAGGCCCAGCCCAGCGACAAGAGCGAATAATCCACCAATGGGGCCGCATGGGTAAATACTCCTGTGCGGCCCCCTGTTGGCCTATGGAGGGCTTTTCATGGAACTAATCATCAAAGCCAAAAGAGCCGCCCAGCGCAAGGCAGAGCGGTTTTATATGGGGTTCGTGAATTATGACCCGGACACCGGGAAATGGACGGCCCAGGGCCAGCTATGCGACGGCAAGATTAACGGTGTACGGCAGATTTTTACAGAGCATGACACCATGGAAGCCGCCGTTGATGCGCTTCAGGCTTTGGCGGACACATACCCCAATACGGTTGAAGATACCGTGATATTCATTGACGATTTAACAGAGTAAGGCGGTGAGACTATGCCCCGGCGAAAAACCCTGAAGCTATCCACCCCGGCTGACATTCGCCGGAGTATAGGCAGGATCAGTAATATGATCCTGAATGGAGAGATTGACGCAAAGCGGGGAAATGCACTTCTTTATGCTTGCAATTCTGCGCTGAACGTCATTAAGACAAGTGAAATGCAAACCAAGCTGGATGAATTGGAAACCCTGGTTATGGAAATGGAGCGGTGATCTTATGGCTGATCTGTCCCCGGCTGAAATTCTGCTGGATTCCCTGGTTCCGGCGCAACAGCTGATAAGGCGCTTGCAGGACCTTCTAAAGGCCCCGGTTTCTTATGGGAGTATTCGCCTATCCCCGGAAGCAAAAGCCGCAAGAGCGGCCTTCCAGAGTGTTGTACAGCACAATCTTGACAAGCTGATCGCCCAGCGGGAAAAGGGCGTGGCGTTGGTCAAGCTGATACCGGATACCACCGCCCGGACGGTAATAAAATTGCGCTATGGTTTGGTTGGTTCTGGATGTGAGAAAATGCCGCATTTCAAAATTGGGGAGATGCTACATTATTCGGATAAAACAATCTTCCGATACCACCAAAAGGGCATTGACCAACTAAACCAGCTTTTAGAGGGAGAGAAAGCATAATGGAAGAAAAAGCACGCCCACCCCCCTGATTTTTCAGTCAGGCCCATTTCCATCAATTTTTTCCTTGATCATAGCTGAACCCCGGCCCATTGTAGGAGTAGGCCGGGGCTCTCTTTTTGCTTTGACGGTTAATTTTCAAGACCGTGTTCACTGTTGCAAATGTGTTGCAAACGTCCCCGGTGTTTACCGGAGTTGTGGGGGGGCTAAATACTGAATATCCTGAAATACCAAGGCTTATCAGCGCACAGCGAAGGTGTAGAAACGCTCAAAAATTGAACAAATTTATTATACCGTAAGGGCACAGCTATTGCTCGAATTTGTACCAGGCGGGCATCGACCTGAAAACCACCCAATACCTGCTGGGCCATTCCTCCATCGAAATGACCACCAACGTGTACACCAGTCTTGCGAAGGAGGATACTGCGGCCTCTGTCATCGAGCTGGAACGGTATCTCTCCGGCGGTAGTCAGGCCGGAACCGATTTTTCAGAAAGTAGTCA
>NZ_RAZF01000074.1 GCF_003612555.1 Acutalibacter sp. 1XD8-33 | reverse complement strand
GACGCTACCTACTACATCACTGTAGTAAAAGATAAGTTTGCTACCGGTGACGCTCTGACCGCTGGCAACGCCAACAATGGCGTGAACGCCCGTGTGAACCAGGCCACCAAGATCCTGAATGTGGAAGTGCCCGCCAGCTATGACTGGATCGGCAACCGCAACAGCGACAAGTACGACTTCAACATCGACCTGTCCGCCAGCGAAGGCGCTCTGGTAATTGACGCCATCCAGGATCATCGCTTCGAGTTCTTCAATCCCATCACCGACGCCGGCACCGAGGTTCCCAAGAACTTCACCACTCTGGCTCTGGTGAAGCAGGAGCAGAACGTGGCCCAGTGGACCAAGGATACCACCTTCTTCGTGAAGGACGGCGAGCTGTATACCTTCGACGCCCTCACCGGCATCGAGCAGCAGGTCACCGGCATGGGCGACGGAATCAACGACAACTTCTACAACCAGCAGTGGGGCAAGGTGGAGTCTAAGCAGGCTGAGATCCGCGTGTACAACGAGGACCGCACCAACTTCAACACCTACAAGCTCCAGCTGACCATCCTGCCGCAGTCCGACTTTGCGGAGATCACCAGCCTGGTTGTGGACGAGACCACCGCTACCGTAAACAACGAAACCCGTACCGCTACCGTGGAGCTGCCCGTTGACTCCAATCCCGAGGCCGTGCGTCTGCGCATCGCGGTAAGCAACCTGGGAAGCATCGTTTCTGTTGGCGGCGAGCCCTTCGACGCCAATGACGCCAACAAGACCTATGATATTTCCAAGGGCATTCAGATCGTAATCAAGGCTGAGAACGGTACTGAGTTCACCTACACCCTGACTGCCGGCGTGGCGCCCACTCCCACTCCCACCGCTACCCCGACAGCGACTCCCACCGCGACTCCTAGCGGAGATCCTGCCGATCGTTACACCGATCTGGATAAGGTTTCCAATGACTCTATGCGCGCTGAAGTCATCAAGGCTCTGAACCTGGGCCTGATGAACGGCATGACCAGCACTACCTTCGTGCCCAAGGCCGCTATGCAGCGTTACCAGTTCGCTCTGGTAATCGCCCGTGCGGACCTGCTGCTCAGCGACGAGAATGCCAATGTTTCCAACGTGAACGACAAGCTGGTTGAGATGTATCCCGCCGGCACTGAGTTCACCTTCACCGATGTTTTGCCCGCCACCAACTCTCAGGCTGCGGCTGCCGCTGTGCAGTACTGCTATGAGAAGGGGTACATTGACGGCACCAGCCTGGCCAAGAAGGAGTTCTCCCCCAAGGCGAACATCACCCGTGAGCAGGCTGCGAAGATCATGGTGAAGTGGACCGGACTGCAGGTTACCAGCGAGGATCTGAGCAACGTACCGGACGGCAACAAGGTATCTCCTTGGGCCAGGGGCTTCATGAAGGCCGCAATTGACGCGGGCATCTTCAAGGGCAACCCGGACGGCACAATCAATCCTACTGGTCCTCTGACCCGTGAGCAGGGTGCGTGCATCCTGGTTCGTGCCTATGATCAGAAGGCCGAGCAGGAGCCCACGCCCGATCCTGATCCGACGCCCGATCCTGATCCGACACCGGATCCCGATCCCACTCCGGATCCTGATCCGACACCGGATCCCGATCCCACTCCGGATCCTGATCCGAGCCCGGACCCCGATCCTACTCCGGATCCGGACCCCGCTCCGGCTGAATAAGGTTTCAACTCACCTAAATTTTATGATTACCCCATAAAGGCGAGGGGGGCGGAGAAATCCGCCCCTCTTGCTTTTTTGTGGTGTGTGTTTTGACCGCCGGCTGGGAGGGGTTCC
>NZ_RAZF01000073.1 GCF_003612555.1 Acutalibacter sp. 1XD8-33 | reverse complement strand
CGGCCCTGGATGCTGCCGCATAAGTTCCGCAAATCTTTGAGTTGAATGTGTCAACTGATATTGACAAGATCAAAGCCGATTCGGAGTATGTCGCAGGCAACGACAAGGGTTTCGTTTAACCCCTTCACTTATTCAGACCGGGGTACTGGATTTTGGTACCCCGGTCTGAAAAAATTTTTTTCGACTTTTTCTGGAATTAATTGAAAAACGGAACAAAATCCATTATAATGTCAAAAAGATCAATTTATAATATGACAGATGATGAAATGAATTTTTCAAATTTAACACACACTTTACATAAGATTTTTAAGGCTGAAAGGGTGTTATTCATTTCCGGACAGCCCGGTTCAAGCAAAACCTTTACGGCGCTTCAATTTTGCGCTGAGCACAAGGATAGCATCTATTTTCTTTTCAAAATCTTGATACCCCCTTTGCACTTCGGGTGTTCTGCAACGCTTATCCCGATATATTGAAAAACTGTGAAAATTGGCTTGATTTCTTTCATTGTCTGAACGTCTACAGCAATAAAAAACACCTGCTTGTCTTTTTTGACAATGCAGGTGAGCGAAACGATAAGGATGATTTTTATGCGGCTTTAAATGACTTTTTAAAAACGAATAGTGCCGTCACGGTTGTGATACTCGGCAGACCGTGGGAAGCGCCTCCTATTCCTTGTCGGGAAGTAGAAATCAAACTCTTTTCTATGCCGCAGCTTGCGGATATTTGTAAATTACCCGATAAAACAGCGGCAAGCCCTTACTTCCTGACCGGCGCAACCCCGGCATTGCTTTCTTTATACAATAATGAAATCTCCTTTGAGGAAAATGTTAGAGCAATGCTTCATACAAATTCGCCGTTCTACCGTTTGGCAGTAAACTGGATGCGGGAAAGCTTTAGAATGCCTGAAAGCTACAACACCCTGCTTTATGCAGTGGCAACCGGCCATAATCATATCGATGAGATCGCAAAATTCTCCGGCTTTCCGAAAAACAAGTGCAATAAATACATCAAGACGCTAATGGAGCATGGGTTAGTTATAAAAATCCCCGGCGAAAACGGACATACAAAATATCTGCCAGCAAATACTTATTTAACCTTGTGGTATAGGTTTTTATTGACCGCCGTACCAAGCCCAAACGGAAACTTTGACGATGATGCTTTTAATCAGTTTATGCAGTATTTCAATAGTGAGTTGATGGCAGATTTTTATAGAAATATATGTTACTACTGGTTTGAAAAAAGCATCTATTCAAACACGTCGGACTATATTAACGCAAAAAATACTGCATATCACGATATTGCCATCGGAGACATTACCTTTGATTTTGCCTGTCAGTGGAATCGAAATGTCTATGCTTATTTCGATACAGTAGTCGGCGAAGGTTTAAGCATCAATCTTTGGAAAGAGATTGACGCTGTTACTACCAAAGCTGCCCCATTTTACAAAAATAAATATTACATTTGCACCGTCAACCGTGTGCCTGACAGCTATTGGAAGCTGAGCAAGACTTATGACAATGTGCATATCATTTCTCTGAAAATGCTCTTTGCCGAATATAAAAAAGAATATAACGCAAAGGCACATAAGAGATTTGTACCGTCATTTGTTAGAAGAAGAGGATAGGATCATAAACCGAAAATCAGTAGAGAACGATATGCAGTTTCGTCAGTTATGATTTACTAAATTATAACTGACGAAATATTAAAAGTGATTTGTGCAACAAAGGCATAACTGATCTTTTTTATTCCGCATAAATCCGTAATAAACATTGATTTCACTTGCGCTTTGAGGTATAATTAGGGTTTACTGAAAAATGAGGAAAAGAGGAAAAGGAAAAGAGATTTGAAAATAGAGCAAAAGCGAGCGCG
>NZ_RAZF01000072.1 GCF_003612555.1 Acutalibacter sp. 1XD8-33 | reverse complement strand
GCGAAGCTGCGCGCCGTCCAGCAGCTCCGTGACGGTGACCGGATCCCCCTCCTCATCGCTGACCTGATAGGCAACGGAGAAGTCTCCGGTCTTGGTGCCCAGATCTCCGGTGGCCTCGCAGGTGATCTCCGGCGGGGTGTTGTTGTTCACCGTGCGGGCCTCCGAGCTGGCGTAGGGACTGTACTCGCCGTGGGTATCGTAGGCCCGGACCCGGTAGGCCACGGTTTCCCAGCCCTTGGTAATGCTGTCCGTAAAGCTCAGCTCCGGGCCGCTATACACCTCCGCCCAGGCGCCGCCGTCCGTCTGCCGCTCCAGACTGTAGCCGGAGAGATCCCCATCGCTGTCAGAAGCGGCCTCCCAGGTAACCGTCAGCTGCCCGCCGCCCTGGACCTGCTCCGGCACAGTAATGCTGGCGGGAGCATAGGGGGCGGTGTTGTTTATTATCGTCCGGGGCTCGCTGACTCTGTAGGCGGACTCCGCCCCCTCGCTGTCGTAGGCCTTGACCCGGAAGGTAATCGTTTCCGCTCCGAATGGCATGGTACAAGTGGTGCTCAGGTCGGGACCTCGGTAGGGCAGAGCCCACCAGCGGTTATCCGTGCTGTACTCCAGGGCGTAGCCCTCCAGGTTCCCGTCCGGATCTGTGCTGGCCCCCCAAGATATTGAGACGCGCTTCCCGCCGTAAATAGTGGCGGGCAAGGTGAGGCTGGACGGAACCGTGGGCGGCTGGTTGGTCACGACCTCCCCGCTGTCGTTTACATAGAGATCCGGCGGGAGGATAAAGGCTGGGCGGATGCCGAATTTATGGTCATAGGATTCAGGTTTTTGTTGCCCTTGAGCGTTTATATAGTAAACCTGCGTTCTCAGAACGCCTCCATAATAAGGGGCCCTAGTCCAGTAGTCTGTTAGAACACCGTCTAAATATGCTATACGTCCTTCGGGCAGTCCGGAAGCAAAGCAGTCCAAAACGGCTCCCTCTGCTTTGCTTCCGCCTAACTCATTAGGTGAAAGTAAAAATACGCTGGAAGATAAACCGTTGGTGCCCGAATTAAGGGTAGGAGCTGTATTAAAGGCAGCGCTATAGGAAAAGTAGGGGATTTTCACCCGTTTTATTTGCGCCCGAATCTTGCTGTCCATCTTATTCTTCCAGTCAGTTTCCAAATAATTGCGGACCTGAGCCTCATTATATCCGATGTTTATAGAATTAGGGTGTTCGGCCCATATATGGGTTTCAAAAATATCTTTCTGCAACACCCAAGTACCATTGCAGCTGGCATCATATATATTACTGTCGGGGTTTCCCTGATGAACGATGATAAAGTCCCGCAGAGCGTCTTCCACCTTGATTTTGACGATACTTCCCACCGCTTTGCTTCCTAATGTTACTGCAGCCATATTTCACACCCCTTTCTAGAATTCCAGGCGCTTCTGGGCGGCGTTCCATATGCCTGTGACGGCAAGGCCCGTCAGCGTGTCAAAGGTCACCGTGAACGGGTTCCCCGTCACGTCCGTGGTGAACATCAGCTCCAGAAGCGCCAGGCGGCTGTCCAGTTCTCCCCAGGCGTCCCGCAGGCCCGGGTGGGCGCTGGGGTCCTCGTCGTGGGCCTCGAGAGCGCCATCACCTACCAGAACCCAGATATATTTCCCTTCTGGGTTCTGGCCCACGCAGATGTACTCCTTTTTCGCCTGGGCGTCAAAATAGTGCTGGCCGGGGCTGGCCTCCGTCTGTGGACCGGGGGGCTCCTGGCCGGTCTCCGGTTTGGCCTCTGCCGCGTCCTGGGCGGTCTGGCGGATCTGCTCCAACGCCACCCGAATATCCAGGTGGGTATACGGGGAGGCGTCGTGGCGCTCCATCACCCCGGCCAGATACTGAGGGGTCACCACCGCGCCGGAAGTGGACAGGTCCACCGAGATCTGCACCCCGTTGGTAATGGCCAAAAAGCCGTAAAACTCCAAAAGGAAGCTGGGGCTGGAGGCCTGGCTGGGCACCTCCGTGGCCGCGTCCGCCCCGCCGTCCGACGCGGTGATGTTCTCCGTTTCAGAGTAGTAGTCATACACATC
>NZ_RAZF01000006.1 GCF_003612555.1 Acutalibacter sp. 1XD8-33 | reverse complement strand
TTTCTCGCCCTGATTGGGAGTCTATCTTTTTCCCTTCACCTCCGCCACAAAACTACATTTTTTCCTCGGCGTTTTTTTACATTTTATCACTGGCGCTGACAGGGCGAGGCTTTCCGCTGTGATGGAGCCCGACCCCCATGGCATAGAGGGCCGCTACCAGATCCGCAGCCTGTATTTCGACACCCTGGAGGACCGATCCCTGCGGGAAAAACTGGACGGCGTGAACAACAGGGAAAAATTCCGACTACGGCTCTATAATGGCGCCCCCTCCCTGGTCCTGCTGGAAAAAAAGCTGAAACGAGACGGGCTCTGCGCCAAGCTCCAGGAAACCTTGGCTTTGAAAGATACCGCCGCTTTGTGCAGGAACCGTCCGGAGGAAGTGGCGGGCCAGGGGTCCCTCCTGTTGGAACTGGCGAGCAAAATGACTGCCCAGGGCCTTACCCCCAAAACCATTGTGGAATACACCCGGGAAGCATTTCTGTTCGCTCCGGGGAATGTGCGGGTCACCCTGGACTATAACCTGCACGCCAGTTTCCGTTGCCAAGACTTTCTGGCCCCGGCCCCTGTAGCCGTTCCTATCCAGAGCGCGCCCGCTATCTTGGAGGTAAAGTGGGACCAGTTTCTGCCCGGCCTCATTCGGGATCTGGTACAGGTTCCCCGCGCGCATACTGGAGCTTTTTCCAAATACGCCGCCTGCCGGGCGTACGGATAACCAAAATATGAAGGAGAGATTTTCATGATAACATTTCAAGACATTTTTAAGTCCAGTTTTCTAGAAAATGTGGGCAGCATATCTTTTCTGGATATGTTTCTGGCCCTGGCGCTGGCCTTTTGCATCGGCCTGTTCATCTTTTTGATTTATAAAAAGACTTTCTCCGGAGTGATGTATTCTTCCAGTTTTGGGATTACCCTAGTGGCCATCACCATGATTACCACGCTGGTAATTCTGGCTGTCACCTCCAACGTGGTGCTCTCTCTGGGCATGGTGGGCGCTCTGTCCATCGTCCGCTTCCGCGCCGCAATCAAGGAACCTCTGGACATTGCCTTCCTCTTCTGGGCTATTGGGGCAGGCATTGTCCTGGCGGCGGGGCTGATTCCCCTGGCTGTCTTTGGCAGCATGCTCATTGGTGTTGTCCTGTTGGTATTCGCCAACAAAAAGGCCCACTTCAACCCTTATATTCTGGTGCTTCGCTGCCGGGATTCCCAATCCGAGGCCCAGGCCATGGCGTTTGTCCAGAATCAGGTCCGCCGCTGCGTGGTAAAGAGCAAAACCGTGCAAAATAACTCCGTGGAGCTGAATCTGGAGATCCGCATGAAAGACGCCTCCACCGGCTTTGTCAACGCTCTTTCTGGACTGAACGGCGTGGAGCACGCGGTATTGGTCAGCTATAACGGCGACTATATGGGCTAGGGGGCTTGATATGTCTACCCACAAATGTTTTGACCGGATCTGCGGCGTGATGCTGGCCTTTGCACTGCTGCTCACCGTGCTGTTTCTCAATGGCGGAAGGCTGGGGATCTCGACGGCCTCCCAGGCAATGGGCTACCAGTACCGGCTGTTTAACGCCTCTCTGGTTCACAGCCTGGATATTGTTATAGACGATTGGGAGGGCTTTCTGGATACCTGCGAGAATGAGGATTACGCCCTCTGCTCGGTGGTTATTGATGGCGAAGCTTGCCAGAACGTGGGAATTCGCGCCAAAGGGAACACGTCTCTGACTCAAGTGGCCAGCTATGGCAACGACCGGTACAGCTTCAAGATCGAGTTTGACCACTATGACAACGGCAAAACTTATTATGGGCTTGATAAGCTGAGCCTGAACAACATCATCCAGGACAATACCTATATGAAAGACTATCTCTGCTACCAGATGATAAGCTGGGCCGGAGCCAACGCGCCTCTTTGCAGCTACGTATATATCACTGTCAATGGCCAGAAATGGGGACTCTATCTAGCGGTGGAAGGCATTGAGGAGGCCTTTCTCCAGCGGAACTACGGCGCCGGTTACGGAGAGCTCTATAAGCCGGACAGTATGAGCTTCGGCGGGGGACGAGGCAACGGCGGGCAATTCAATCTGGATGATTGGCGGAACCAGGATATGGAGGAGAACACGGAACGTCCCCCCTTCTCCGGCGGAGGGCAGGAAGCCCCCATTCCCCCGGACGGAGCAGTTCCCGAGAACGCCCCCGAAGACTCCGGCGGTGATGGCATCCCGTCCGAGCCCTTTGGGGAAAAGGGCAAATCAGATTTCCAAGACTTTCCTGGGAGTCCCCCAGCGGGCTTCTCCATAGATGAAATGCCCGAAAACGTGCCTGATGATACGGGGGGAGCCTCTGAAACCAGAGAAAAGCTCGGAGACTTCGGGAATTTCGGCGGCGCAAGGGGCAGTGGAGATGTGTCTCTGATCTACTCGGACGATGAATACTCCAGCTATCAAAATATCTTTGACAACGCCAAAACACCCGTCTCTGACCAAGACAAGGACCGGCTGATCGCCTCCTTGAAGCAGTTGAACGCTGGGGAAAATCTCTCTGAAGTGGTGGACGTGGACCAGGTGATCCGGTATTTCGTTGCCCACAATTTTGTCTGCAATTTCGACAGCTACACCGGGTCAATGATTCACAATTACTATCTCTACGAGAATGAAGGCCAGCTATCCATGCTCCCCTGGGATTACAATTTAGCCTTTGGCGGTTTTATGGGGGCCCAGGACGCCACCGCCCTGGTGAACTATCCCATCGACACCCCGGTTTCCGGCGGCACGGTGGAATCCCGGCCCATGCTGGCCTGGATTTTTTCGGACGAAACGTATACCCAGCTCTATCACCAGGTTTTTGCCGAATTCCTGGCAAATTATTTTGAGAATGGCCTCTTTGCCCAGGAATTGGACCGGATTCAGGCCATGATCTCCCCCTATGTGGAGAAAGACCCCACCAAATTCTGCTCCTATGAGGAATTTGCCACAGGAGCAGCGGTATTGAGGGAGTTTTGCCTGCTCCGGGCCAAAAGCGTGAAGGGACAGCTGGAGGGTACGATTTCCTCTACCTCCTCCAGCCAGTCCCAGGATTCCTCCTCTCTGGTGGACGCTTCCCAGATTGACGTCAGCGCTATGGGAACCATGCAAAATGGCGGTATGCCTGGGATTTCCGGGAAAAAGGATGAGCAAACCGCCCCAACTCGGCCCAATGATCTGTCTGGAGAAATCTCGGGTGGCTTCCCCGCAAGTCCCGGGGAGAGGACAGAGACGAGACTTCCCCAGGGGTTTTCTTCAGAGGATGAGGCTCCCGGCAGCAAAGCTGCCCGCCCTTTTTCCAGCGAAGGCTGGATCGTCTTAGGTGCCTGTTTCGCTACTCTGGCACTCGGAATTCTCTCCGTGTTCCTCTATCGAAAGCGAGCATAAAAAAGCGCCCTCTGGGGATTCCCAGGGGGTGCCTTTTCTCATCTCAGCAGTTTTCTCCGCTTAGCTTCTCATGGATGGCCTTGGCAGCGGTTTTCCCCGCGCCCATGGCCAGAATCACTGTGGCCGCGCCGGTGACGGCGTCCCCGCCTGCGTACACATTTTCCCGGCTGGTCAGGCCTGTCTCCTCCTCCACGACAATGCCTCCCCATTTCTGGGTTTCCAGGCCCTCTGTGGTGGACTTTATCAGAGGATTGGGAGAAGTACCAATGGCCATGATCACGCAGTCTACGTCCAGGACAAATTCCGAACCCACCTTCTCCACAGGCCTCCGGCGACCAGAAGCGTCTGGCTCGCCCAGAGTCATCTCCAGGCACTCCATGCCGCAGACAGAACCGCTTTCATCTCCAAGAATTCGGGCGGGATTATTCAGCAGTTTGAAAATAATGCCTTCCTCCTTGGCGTGTTCCACTTCCTCCGCCCGAGCAGGCAGCTCCTTTTCTGAACGGCGATACACAATGTAGACTTCTTCCGCCCCCAGGCGTTTGGCACAGCGGGCGGCGTCCATGGCTACGTTGCCGCCGCCCACCACTGCCACCCTCTTTGCACGCTGGATAGGGGTGTCAGAACCAGGCAGGTAGGCTTTCATCAAATTCACCCGGGTAAGGAATTCATTGGCAGAGTACACGCCCTTCAAATTCTCGCCGGGAATATTCATAAACCGGGGCAGGCCAGCGCCGGAACCAATGAACACAGCCTCGAAGCCCTGTTCCAATAGCTCGTCCACAGAAAGCGCCCGGCCTATCACCATATTTGTCTTAATCTTTACACCCATGGCCTTCAGGCCATCGATTTCTTTCTGCACAATCGCCTTGGGTAGACGGAACTCGGGGATACCATAGACCAACACGCCCCCTGCGGTATGCAGCGCCTCAAATACTGTAACCTCATATCCCAGCCGGGCCAGATCTCCCGCACAGGTGAGTCCCGAGGGGCCGGAGCCTACCACCGCCACCTTATGCCCGTTGGAAGCGGGTCTTGCCGGAGCCTCGGTGGCGTGGGCGTTATGCCAGTCTGCCGCAAAGCGCTCCAGACGGCCGATGCCCACCGGCTCGCCTTTGACGCCGCGCACGCATTTCTGCTCACACTGACTCTCCTGGGGGCAGACCCGGCCGCAGACAGCGGGCAAAGCGCTGCTTTGCGCAATTACCTGATAGGCTTCTTCAAACTCTCCCTGAGCCATGTGCTTGATAAAATCAGGAATGGCAATATTGACCGGGCACCCGGAGACACAGGGCCGGTTTTTGCAGTCAAGGCAGCGTTTCGCCTCGTCTACGGCCTGTTCCGCCGTGTAGCCCAGGGCCACTTCCTGGAAGTTCTTATTGCGTACATAAGGCTCCTGAGAAGGCATTTCATTTTTCTTCAGCGACATATTAGGCATTGCCAGCCACCTCTTTCTGGAACAGATTACAGGTTTCCGCATAGGCATGGCGCTCAAACTCCTTGTACATGGCGCCCCGAGCCATAGCCTCATCGAAATCCACCTCAAAGCCGTCAAAGTCCGGACCGTCCACACAGGCAAACTTGGTGACCCTTTTGCCATCCTGGATCAAACTCAGGCGACAACCGCCGCACATGCCCGTGCCATCAATCATAATGGGATTCATACTGACAGTGGTGGGAATATGGAACTCCTTGGTGAGCTTTGTCACAAACTTCATCATAATCAGCGGGCCAATGGCGATCACCTGGTCATATTGTTCGCCGTTCTCCAGCAGCCGGCGCAGGGCGTCCGTCACCAGTCCCCTCTCTCCATAGGAGCCGTCGTCTGTCATCGGGAAATACTTCTTGCTGACGGCCCGGAACTCCTCCTCTAAAATTACCAGCTCCTGGCTGCGGAAGCCTACGATGGAGTGGACCTCGGCCCCCTGCTGGCAAAGTTTCTTTGCCACAGGATACGCGATGGCACAGCCAACGCCGCCCCCCACTACAGCCACCTTCTTCAAGCCCTCCATATGGGTAGGAACGCCCAAAGGACCTACAAAATCCTGAATACTTTCCCCTTCGTTTAGATGATTCAGCTTCTCTGTGGTAGCCCCCACAATCTGAAAGATAATGGTGACAGAGCCCTTTTCCCGGTCAAAATCCGCCACAGTCAGCGGGATGCGTTCTCCCCCTTCATCCACCCGCAGAATAATAAACTGCCCCGGCTCCGCCTTTCGAGCCACAGCGGGAGCATCAATTTCCATGAGAGTAACCGTAGAGTTCAACGCCTGTTTCTTCAAAATCCGATACAATGCTATCACAACCTTGCTTGTAAATTCTGCCGCCTTTTCCTAAAGTGTGCCAGCGGGCAGCAGTCTCTTTATACTTCCTTCCTCCGCACTATATAATATACCCTATCCTTCCATTCGTCAAGGCAAAGAAAAGGAAAAGCACCGCCAAAGCCTGGGGCGGTGCAAAAATTCTCAACAAAAGGGACGGCTATTTTACGGCTACCGCTTCAATCTCAAACAGCGCGCCCTTTGGCAGAGCGGCGACCTGCACGCAGGAACGTGCCGGAGCCAGCGAATTTCCCTCTGGGGACTCTCCGGGGAAATATTTGGCATAAATAGCGTTAATCGCAGCGAAATCACCCATATCCGCCAGAAACACGGTGGTTTTCACCACATCCGCGCAGGTCATGCCTGCGGCGGCCAGAACGGCCTGAAGATTGTCCAGTGCCTGAGCCGCCTGGGCCTCTACTCCCTCAGGCAGCTCGCCGGTGGAGGGGATTAATCCCAACTGGCCAGAAGTATAGAGCGTGTTTCCTGCCAATTTCCCATGGCAATAGGGTCCTACGGCGGCGGGAGCATTTTCTGCCACAATGGTTTTGTTCATACTTTTATTCTCCTTTTTGGCAAAGTTTTCCTCTACAAAACAAGCGTCAAAAAGCACTCAGACCGTTTTAAAGCGCATCTTTCTCCAAATCCATCGCAAGAGGTGGAAGCTGAGAAATCATATTGTCCATATCCTCAAACATCGCGCTTTTTGTAGTGCCCAATCGGCTGGCCTGCGTGATATGCTTTACGACCTCCTGATTCAAGTCTTTAATCCGTTCAAAAAACTGCACGATAATTTGCAGTTCACTCTGAGACGTCTGAATTACATCGGAAATCTCAGTCTGCACCGCCACAGCTCCTTCCGCAGCGGAGGTGATATCCCGAAAGCTCTCATCTGTTTGATCCACAATATCCATGCCATGGCCCAAGGTTTGCTGAGAGGTTGAAATGCTACCGCTGAGTTGATTAGCCCGATTCTCCACATCGCAAACGCCGGTATCCACGTCTCCTGCCAAAACCTTAATCTCTTTTGCCAGCTCCTTGACCTGAGCGGCAACCACGGAAAAACCCCGTCCCGCTTCTCCCACTCGAGCAGCCTCAATCGAGGCATTCAGAGCCAGAATATTCGTCTGGTCCGCGATGGACACAATCTTGCCCATGCACTGGCGGATCTCTTGAATGGCGGCTTGCAGCTGCGTGAAGGTTTCGGCCGTCTCTTCATAGGAAGCCTGCACAGCCGTATATGTCTGCCCCAGCTCTCCCATCTGTCCCTGGGCAACCTCTACACTTCCGGCAATGTTCCCCCTTACCTGGCCAAACTGTTCGGCGGCCTGGTTGATATTGGAAAAGGACATTCCCAGATCCTGTAGCTTCGTCTGAAACAACTCCGCCTCTCTCAGCACACCGGAAAAGGTAGTACCAACCATCCCCAGCTCTTGCAGCGAAGCCACTTCTTTCTCTACCAACGCCTGCTGGTAGACTTTCAGGCTGTCCGCCACATGCCGCACAGGATAAAAATCTCTTTCCTTGAGAGGAGACTGCCCCTTCTTTCTTAAGAATCTCATAGCCCTTCCCCTCCCTTATTCAAAAACCACACAGGTCATGGATTGGTTTACAAATCGGTTATTATAATGTTCTCCGTAGCCTACAAAACCCACGTGGCTACCCAAGGCCGCCATATCATTCAAATAATCCTGCATGTAGCCGTTTTGAGAAAACAACTTATACCGAAAAAGGCAGTTGACGGAAAAAATCGCTGAACGCCGGGGAAAATCCCGGCAAATCTCTGCTATTGTCTCCTGCACAATGGCTTTATAGTCTCCCAGTTCCAACAAAATCAACACGTCCGAGTCGTTAACCTGCCGGAAGCAGGCCAGTGCGTTGCCCTGGACTTCTTTAATGGAGATGATGCAGGTGTCGTCTCCATTGACCTTGCCAAAGGGGTTCTGAAATGTCCGGGTCAGGATTTCTTCGTCTGTGACATGAAGGATCTCCTTATACACCTCTTTCGCCGGCCTGCCGTTCAAAGCGCCCAGAATATAGTTGGCCCGGTCCGTGTGGGAAGCGATGAACCGGTAGTCTCCCAATTGGTGGTATATATTTTCTTTATAGGTTTTCACCCGCCCGCTCAGATTGCGTACCAGTCCGTAGGCCACTGCATCCTCATAAATACGCCCGTTGGCAGAAACCTTTCCCTGGTCGCCAGTACCTCCTACCAAAGGAATATTCCTCTTTCGAAGGGCCGTATTGATGGTTGTCAGCACGCAGGCGTCATTTCCCGCGCAGAAGTCAATGCAAACCTCATTTTCGCCTGATCCACCCACCTTTTTCATATCCTCTTCCAGGCGTTGTATGTACTTTACAGGCATCGTGGAAACCTGCTCCAGGACATTGGCTGTGGCACTGACGCCATCACAAAAGGCAATCACACCCACACCCTTCTCCACGACTCTGGATTGATAGCTCATTCCGATACACCCAATGCTGGGCACCCCGGGAAACCGCTTCTCCAAAGCCTCCACATGCTTCTCAAACTGTCCGTCATTGGATAATAGCATGATAAACTGCGGGGTATGCAAGCCTTTGAGCGCTTCTTCCAGATTTCCGCTACGGCTCATCCCGAAAAACTGCTTCATGCCGTTCTCACCCTCCTGCCATTTTTTGGAATCTTCTCAATTATACGCGAAAATCCTCAGATTGTCAACCGCTCACACTCCGTTCCCGCCGTTTGCTTCACGGGCAACCGCCCCCATATCTAGAAAAGCTCTCTCCCCATACTTCTACATCAATAGGATTTCTCCATTGATGACCGTTGCAACGCACTGCCGGGCCTCATGCCGCAAGCGGACCACATGATTTTCATGACGGAGTTCTGTGCCAGCGTAAGCAATGCTACATTCCAGCCGTCCGGCATCCAGCTCAAAGGGGTCTGTTTTCTTCTCCTCCAATTTGCTTTCCAACCGTTTCAGCTTGAGATCAACCGCAGAAATTCTTGCCTGAACCTTTTGCAGCAGGCTTGTTTTCACCTTGCTGTTTGGCTGGCATTCCAGTTTTTCCAGCTCGCTCTCCATCTCCTTCATTTCTCCGCGCAGCAATTCCCTCTCAAAATATGTGTAGGGCTGCCCGCCCAGAACCACAACCGTCCGGCATTCTGAAGGAGCGCCAACAGCTTTTGCTGCAACTTTTTTAGCAGACCAGATTCTTCCGCCCATAATCGTTCCCCTGCCGGATACAACCTGGATCTCTCCGCCGCAATAGATATTGCCATTCACGATACAGTCTGTCTGCAAGTTCTCTTGAACGTGGATGGTGGCGTTTTCAATATATTTAGAGAACACGCTCCGGCGGGAGCGGATCACTGTGGTCCCGTCTCCTAAAATTCCTTTTACCACCACCAAATCTCCGCCGGCCTCCACCGTACTGCCGGCCTCCAGTACACCGTCTACATGAATATTTCCTCTGGCCCGGACGCTAAAACCGCTAAGGACATCCCCCTTTATATTGACATCCCCGAAAAATGTGATATCTCCGGTGGAAAAGTCCACATCCTCCGGAATATCCAGCACCGGCTTCACTTGAAAATTACGTCCGGTAAATTCCACATGCCCTGCAATAGAAGCTACAAGCGAGGCGCCGTCCTCCGTAATCTCCGTATTCTGTCCCTTGGGAAGAGACACTTCCTTGCCGCCCCTGGCCGGGATCTCCTGGTCCAGCACCGTGCGGCCGGGTTCCCCCTCAGTGGGAAGGATCAAGCGGCAAATTTCCTCCCCCTGTTTTACATTATTGATCAGATTCAACGCCGTATAGTCCACCTGGTTGAACTCATCCACTTCCAAAATCCGTTCCACTTCTCGGGGAAAGTATTCTACAATATTGCCATTCTTCCCGTCAAAAGCCGGTTTTCCCCTGGCAATCAGGTACAGGTGAAAATATTTTCTCTCCTCCCGGGAGAGCCGGTCCGCGACCCCGGCGTCTACGCCATAGAGAATCCCTTCGTCAGCAAGCGCTTGATAGAGGGCCTCCCTGGTGAGTTCCGCGCCTTTTCTTGCCGGGGGAAACACCATCACCCAGGCATAGAGCTTATCCACAGAAAGGAAAAAGCGGGGCAAAGCATTCAGAGGCGGCAGTTCATCCTCCCCCTCCTCTTCCTGCTTCTTCTTGGAACGCTTTCCCCGGCCTTCCTCGTTCACTTGTTTCAGTCTGGCTCCGCAGGCGCTGGTGAGAAATGTTTCCAGTCTTTTGTTTTCCTTTTGCACCACATCCGCAGGGAGCGCTCCATCCTCATCCAGACAAATCCGAGGAGGCGGCAAATAGCCAGATTCCTTTCGCCGCAGGTCAAAAAGCGTATAAAACGGGTGTTCGGAGGGCAGCTCCAGCGTTGACGGCCGCAAACCTCTTGTTTCCTCTGCCGCAGGCGCCGGCTCTTCCTGGGAAATCTGTGGCTTCACAGCCTCTTCCGGCTCATCGTTTTTTGTCCTTGGGCCAAACAGAAAAGCGGTTATTTTTTCTTTGATCGACATTTCTTCACGCCGCCTTTATCTCAAAATTGTCATCACGCAATTTACTATGAAAATAGGTTTCCTCAAAGATCCTGTCGGGAAAAGCAGCGCTTCATTACACCAGATTCGGGATCTTCTTCAGCGCTGGGCAAGAAACAGGGAGCGTATCTCTTTTCAAAGGCGAGCCTTCCATCCCTTGGTTATCCTACAGGTATTTCTCCAAAGTCCGGCGAACCGCTCCCGGCCCGACCAGCATCTCTCTCAGCATTCCGCCGATTTTGCCCATTAGCCGGGCCTCCCGAAGGTCTGCTCCAAATAGTTGTGAATTGGACAGAAGCGGCTCCAAAACCTGGTCCGGCGCGCTGTCCGGTGTTAGTCTCCCCAACTGGGCCCGCAGGCTCTCCAACATAGGATCCGGACTACAGTCCATGGGCTGTCCTTCATCGTCTGTCCCAAGCAGGTAGCGCAGCCATCCGGCAATCACCAGCGGAATCCCAACCAAACCGGCGGGGTCCAGCTCCGGTCTTTCCATATAGCTTTTGATTGTCTCTCCAAACCGGACCGCCATCTTCTGGCTGGTATCTGTCGCGATGCGCTGGGGTGTATCAGGAATAAAGGGATTGGGCAGGCGCTGGCCGGTCACCTCCTGAAGAAATGCCTCAGGGCTCATAATTCCCGGGTCAGCTGCCACAGGAAGCCCCTCCACATAGCCGATTCTCTCCACCAGGGCCCGCAGCTGGGGATCTTTCATCTCCGCAGCAATAGACCGGTATCCCAGCAGACAGCCGAACACCGCCAGCGCGGTATGCAGAGGGTTCAGACAGGTGGCCACCTTCATCTTTTCGGTCTGGTTTACCGTCTCTCTATCCGTCATATAGACGCCGGCCCTTTCCAAGGGGGGCCGGCCGTTGGGGAACCGGTCCTCCACTACCAAATACTGGGGACGTTCCCCATTGACAAAAGGCGCGATATAGGTTCCCTTCTCTGTAACGATGGGAGCCATACCCTCTATTCCTCTGGCCGCCAGTTCCCTTTCTACAGCCTCTGCGGGACGAGGCGTGATTTTATCAATCATTGTCCAGGGGAAGGAAACTACCCGCTCGTCCTGGATCCAATTCAGAAATTCCCGGGAGACAAAGCCATTTTCCAGCCACTTTTCCGCCACCGTGAGCACGCCGGCCCGGAGCTTCTCTCCGTTACGGGAGCAGTTATCCATGCTTACCAGAGCGATGGGCGTTTCTCCCCCTTGAAAGCGTTCCCACAAAAGGGCAGCCGTCAAACTCATGGCATGGGTGCAGTTTTCCGGTCCCCGTTGGAAATCGTCCAAAATCTCCGGGGTAAACCCGCCGTTCAGGCCTATCAGCCGGTATCCCTTTTCCGTGATGGTATAGCTGGCCAGCTGAAGGCTGGAGCTACGGAAGATCTCTCGAAGCCGCTCCCTCTCTTGGGGATAGTCTGCCCCAGTCCGCAGGCTTTCAGCCACAGAGGCCACCACTTCCGGCGCCATCTTGCCGTCTGGGAAAAGCGTTACCATCAAAGCCCTGTTCTGAAAGGGCCGGTAGATCTTTTCCACCAGATCATAATCGAAGGTTTCTACAGCCGTAATGCCCGCTTTCGCCTCCCCTTTGTTTAGCAAATCCTGCTGAAGCCCGGCAATAAACCCCCGAAAAATATTTCCTCCGCCAAAATGGATCCAGACCGGAGCGCGACGGGTTTCCGCGCACATTTCCTCCCAAGGAAACCCGGGCAGGCGGATTCCCGCCTTTTCCCAGACTCCGGTATTTTCCAGGCCTTTCTCATCTAGTCTCATTTTGCCTCCTCCAACCGGTCCAGCGTATCCCATATTCCCAGAAGATACATGATTCCCAAGGCCCGGTCGTAAAGGCCATAGCCAGGACGGACCTTCCCCGGACCCTCGTTCCACAGGTGCCGTCCATGATCCGGACGCACATAGCCCTGGAATCCCCCGTCGTGAAACGCTTTCACAATATCCAGGATTCCGGTGTCCCCGTCCTGGTCCCGGTGGCTGGCCTCGGAAAAATCTCCATTGGGGAAATGCTTCACGTTGCGGATATGGGCAAAGGCCGTCCTGTCGCAGTACTTGCGCACAATAGCCGGCACATCATTGCGGGGGTTGGCTCCCAGGCTCCCGGTGCAGAGAGTGATACAGCTGTAGGGATCGTCCACCATATGGAGGAAACGGCCGATAGAGGTCTCGTCCACTAAAAGCCGGGGCAGGCCGAAAATATCCCAAGGCGGGTCGTCCATATGGATGGCCATTTTGATGCCGCACTCATGGCAGACAGGCATAAGCCTCTCTAAAAAGTACCGGAGATTTTCCCAAAGCCGCTCCTTCGTCACCGGCCTGTATGCCTCAAACAACTGATCCAACTTTGCCATGCGCTCCGGCTCCCAGCCGGGGAAGGTGAGGCCATGGAGATTCTCAAGAATGTACTCCGCCATTTCCTTGGGATCGTTGTGAATCTTTGCAGCCTCATAATATAGGGCTGTAGAACCATCCCCCACCGGATGGAACAGGTCGGTACGGGTCCAGTCAAAAATAGGCATGAAATTGTAACAGATTACTTTGACTCCAAACCGGCTGAGGTTCCGGATCGTCTGGATATAATTATCGATATATCTGTCCCGGGTAGGCAGG
Organism: Acutalibacter sp. 1XD8-33; assembly: GCF_003612555.1. Lineage (GTDB taxonomy): Bacteria > Bacillota > Clostridia > Oscillospirales > Acutalibacteraceae > Acutalibacter. The sequence continues at coordinate 162,230 of NZ_RAZF01000006.1, read as the reverse complement.
CCGATCTTAATCTCATCGTGAACGTTCACCGACTCCACCACGTCCATATGAAAGCCATAGGGCTCCAGCTGCTTTTTTACCCGGGCGATTTCCTCCACTTCCCAGACATCTCCAGGCAGTTTTTCATGAAGAGCCCAGACAATGCCCGATACGCCGGGAATCTGCCGGATATCTGAAAGCCGGATATCATCGTTCCCCTCGCCGTACCAACGAAAACACATCTGCATATTCATCATCCTCCTTCTAGGTTTTTCGCGGTTTGGAAGGCCCGCGCTAAACCGTTTCCAAGTCAAAGCCAAAGTATCTTACAGCGTTATTATAGGAAATATCCTTTACGATTTCCCCGAGCTTTTCCCTGTCCCAGGGGTATTCTCCTTCCTCTACCCAGCCGCCCAGTAAATTGCAGAGAATCCGCCGGAAATATTCATGCCGGGGATACGAGAGAAAGCTCCGGGAATCTGTGAGCATTCCCACAAAATTTCCCAGCAGTCCCAGACTTGCCAGAGAGGTCAGCTGCTTTTCCATGCCGGCTTTGTGGTCGTTAAACCACCAGGCCGAGCCCTGCTGGATCTTTCCCGCTGCGCCCGTCCCCTGGAAGCAGCCAATGAGGGAGCCCAGTATCCCGTCGTCATTGGGATTCAAGCTGTAGAGAATGGTCTTGGGCAGAGCTTGTTTTTCATAGAGAGCGCTGAGGAAAGCAGAAAGCTGGTCTGAAGGGGTGTCGCTGCTGATGGCGTCAAAACCTGTGTCTGGGCCCAGCCGGGCAAATTCCAGCCGGTTATTGTCCCGCATACACCCAAAATGCAGCTGCATCACCCAGCCCAGCCGGACGTATTCTTTGGCCAGGAACATCATAAGTCCCGTTTTGAACTTCAGCTCTTCCCCGCGGGTGATCTCCCCGCCAGAAAGGCGTTTTTGGAAAATGGCGTCCAACTCCCTATCGCCGGCAGGGGCGTACATGACGAACGCCAACCCGTGGTCGCTGGCCCGGCAGCCCATAAGCTCAAAAAAGGCCATACGCTTTTCCAAGGCTTCTTTCAAGCTATGGAACGTGGTTATGTTCAGTCCTGCCGATTCGCCTAATTTCCCAATGTAATCTGCATAGTCCGGCCTTTCAATATTCAACGCCCTGTCCGGCCTCCAAGCAGGCAGCACCTGAACGTCAAAGCCAGGGTCAGCGGCAATCTCCTTATGCCAGCACAGATCGTCAGCGGGATCGTCCGTGGTGCAGAGCAGCTTTACACGGGAACGGCATATCAGGCTGCGCACACTCATATCCGGCTCCTGGAGCTTAGCGTTGCACAGCTCCCAGACTTCCTGCGCGGTGCCGGCGCTTAAAATTCCCGTATATCCAAAATACCGGCGCAATTCCAGATGGCTCCAATGGAACAAGGGATTGCCCACGGCCTTATCCAGCGTCTCTGCCCATTTCTGGAACTTCTCCCGGTCAGGGGCGTCTCCCGTGATATAGCATTCTTCCACGCCGTTGGAACGCATTTGCCTCCATTTGTAGTGGTCTCCTCCCAACCAGACCTGGGCGATATTCTCAAACCGGCGATTTTGCGCAATCTCTTTGGGGTCAATATGGCAGTGGTAATCCAGGATGGGCGCTTTCGCGGCAAAATCATGGTAGAGCGATTGAGCTACGGGTGAGCGAAGAAGAAAATTCTGATCTATAAAGTCTTTCATAAGAATCGCTCCTACAATAAAAATCTATTCTTTTATTCTATCAAATCCTCAGCGAAAAAGCAACTTATATTCCTGGCAAATTCCCTCTAAGCGGAACAATTCGTTCTTAATGCAGGAAATGGAACGAAACCGTTCATCCGGAATCGATGATATCGCAAGCAAGCCTAAACGGCTGCTCTGCTTAATGCCCGGATATTGCTTGCACCAGGAGCACTTTTCTGGCCTTGTGCATATACTAAAATTAATGGCTGGCAGAGCGGGAACAGCTCCTGCAACTTCAAGCCAGTCATTTCGCCCATCTAGGTAGTGGGTACTTTATACCGCCTAAAATCCTGCGGGCGGTCAAAAAAGAAGGGAAGGACATGCAGCAGATAGAGTGGCAGGACAGATTTAATATCGGCGTGGAGGTTGTTGACCAAGCCCATCGCAAGCTTTTCGCCATTGTTCAAAAAATTATGGACCTCTATGTGGAAAAGCACGAAAACAAATTCGCCTGTGTAGAAGGGATCAAATATTTCAAGGCTTACGCGCTTAAGCACTTTGCAGAGGAAGAAGCCTATATGCGCGAGATTGGGTATCCCGGCTATTGGGTCCATAAGCGGCTCCATGACAGGATGCGCCGGGAAACCCTTCCGGCTCTGGAACGAGCCCTTTATGCATCTGACTTCTCCACCGAAGCAGTGCAGCGTTTCATCGGTGTCTGCACAGGATGGCTGACAGGCCATATTATCATCGAAGACCGGGCCATTACCGGACTAGCCTCTGGGGAATTTCCATTCATTGACCCACAAAACGAGCTATCTGTTATCAATGGAGTAATCCTTCATCCGCTGCGAGAGATGTTCAGCGCCAACATCCAATTTGACGGGCCGTTCACCGCAAAAGACCCCATTGCGGACGCCCAGTATTATGAGCTAATCTATTGTGCCCAGCAGGGGTACAAGCTGCGTTTTGTTTTGATTATCGGAGAGCCGCTGCTCCTGCGTGCGGCAGGCCAGATGTTCGGCATTGATTTTTATGCGCGCAATGAGATCGTCCGCTTTGCTTTGCAGGAGATCGCCCAGAACCTGATTCAAAGAGCCGCCGCCAGCTTTGGGAAAGAACCGGAACTATACCAGCTGGAGGAGGACCGGTTTCTGGAATTTCAAGAGTGCCGGGAATTATTCCGGGGACATGGTCCTCAATATAGCCTGCTGTTCAGCGTAGGGCAGGATGATTTTGCCCTTTGCATCGATCAGCTTCCGGAAACCGCCTAAAAAGCTGCTTTTTTATTTGGATACGGTTTTTGGGGAGGCCGCAAATCAAATCTGGAAGTTCGCTTTCAATCCATTTTACTGGCAAAGGAAGAGGGCCGGCAATATCTTGCCCGCCCTCTTTTCTAAATTGTAACGATCACTCGTAGACCATGATCTGAATGCTTTCAACTACCATGCTTTCCATAGGTTTATCCTGGCCATCAGTTTCCGCTTGAGAAAGAGCATAGACGCTCTCCATGCCCTCGAAGACCTGGCCGAATACCGTGTGCCCGGTGCCATTGGTAGAGTAGGCCCCGTCCAAGTGCATATTGCCTCCGTGCTCGCTATAGAGCTTTTTATACTCATCAGTCACTTTGCTCATGTCCAGAGTTTTAATAGTGGGATCCGCGTCAATCGCCTCTTTGTTCTCCTTATAGAGCTGCTGAAACTGCTCATAGCTTTGCTGGTAAGAGTCCCACAGTCTTTCCGCCACAGGAGTATTCGTGCAGTTGATAAAGAACTGGCTGCCGTTGGTGTTGGGTCCGGCGTTGGCCATGGAGAGGGCTCCGTCGATATTCACCAGATTTCCGGCGAACTCGTCCTCAAAGTTCTGCTCCCACACGCTGACTCCGTCCGTGCCAGTGCCGTCTGGGCTGCCGCCCTGGATCATGAAGTTCTCTATCACCCGGTGGAAGGTGAGGCCGTCATAGTAGCCCCGCAGGGCGTGGAGTTTGAAATTGTACACTGCCTTGGGAGCTTCGTCGGGGAAAAAGCGGATTTTGATCACCTCGCCGGTTTTCATGGTGATTACGGCGATCTCCTCCCCGGCCTGGGGCTTCTCCAGCTGGTAGCCCAGCTTCTGGGAATTCTTCTGAGGCTTCAGCTGGTCCATAGCCGCCACGGTATCCACAGTACCGATCACTTTACCGGCCGGAGAGCCCTTTTCCCCGCCGCAGGCGGCCAGAGAAAGGGTGAGGAGCAGACAAAAAATCATGCAAATCTGTCGTTTCAAAGATAAGTCCTCCTGTCAGATATTTTCTTTCATTTTATCCCACCGGGGCAAAATATGCAAGTCTTTTCTTCCGACCCGCATTTTTCCCCCTTCGCGGGCATATATTTCCCTGAAAGCACAAGAAAAGGAAGGTGCGCGTTTTCACATAGAAACAGAAAGGAAAGTGGTAAAAATGCAATTTTTCCCCGAAGGCCATCTGCTGGACACCCTGGAAAACATCGGGGCGCTCCAGTCTCCCGCATCCCTGGCCGAGGCCATGCGAGAGGGCCGGATTCTGGAATCCCGGGCGGTGATGTGCGACGCCGGGCACAACCTTGTTGTGGACCTGGGTTTTATGAAGGGGATCATCCCCCGGGAGGAAGGCGCTCTAGGCATTCGGGAGGGTACTGTGCGGGATATTGCCATTCTCTCCCGGGTAAACCGGCCGGTCTGCTTTGTCGTGCGGGATTTCGTCCGGGACGAAGCCGGGCAGATCACCGCGCTGCTCTCCCGGCGGGAGGCCCAGGAACGCTGCCAGTCCCAATACATAACCGCCCTTACTCCCGGCGACGTAATTGCCGCCCGAGTGACCCATATGGAGCCCTTCGGCATCTTCGCGGATATTGGCTGCGGGATCTCCTCTCTCCTGCCAATTGACGCCATCTCTGTCTCCCGCATTGAACACCCCCGGGAGCGTTTTCTGCCCGGAATGGATATTCGCGCGGTGGTAAAAAGCAAGGAGGGAAACCGGGTAACCCTCTCTCATAAGGAATTGCTGGGTACTTGGGAGGAAAACGCCGCCAGATTTCGGGCCGGAGAAACGGTGGGAGGCGTCATCCGCAGCATCGAGAGCTATGGCGTGTTTGTGGAGTTGGCTCCCAATTTGGCAGGGCTGGCCGAGCTGAAAGAGAATATTTTTCCCGGGCAGCAGGCCAGCGTTTTTATCAAAAGCGTGCTCCCCTCCCGGATGAAGCTGAAGCTGATTATCATTGAAACCTTTGAATGCGAACGCCGGCGCCCTCTGCCCCCGGAATATTTTTTTACCGGCGCCCATTTGGACGAATTTGTGTACTCGCCTCCACAAAGCGATAAGCTAATTTACACCCGGTTCACATCATAATCACGCTGTTCACGCGATGCGGAATTTTCCCTTTCAAGGGGCATGGAGGATTGAGTATCACAATTCTATAACAAGGCGCGCCTATGGCTCCCGGCCGTCTCCCGACTTCCGGGTTTTATAGTTAACGCAGTTCAAAAGAGGTATTTGACCTCCTTTGAACTAGGGCTTGTTTGAAAAATCGAAAACATCGTCTTTTTGCCCAGAAGAGGCCACTTTCCGCGTTGGAAATCCTCGTCAATCGCGAGATTGACTTGCGGTTTCCGCCTTGAAATTGACCTCTTCTGGGCAAAATTCGTCATTTTCTCTATTTTCAAACAAGCCCTAGGCGGCGTAGCAACCCAACTTGAAAATCGGTATATACCGATTTTCAAGTGCGTTTACTATACAGCATTTCCTCTACCGGCACTGGCGTCGCGTCAGGCTCAATGGGGCAGGTATATCCCCTAGCCGCCGCAGCCTGGAACTCAGTTCTGGCCTTCTCTAACAGCTCCGGCTGGGTGAACAGGTCCACCGCTGCTCCCGCCAGCACTTTGGCGGCATAGAGCATTCCCTTATGGGCTACTCCGGAAGTGCCGCCGCTCACATTCTGCCAGCTATGCCCAGGCGAGTGGGCGGGCCAAGTCACAGCGGTAATCTGAGCGGTCGGGGTCTGCCAGCTTACATCTCCCACGTCCGTAGAGCCCGGGGACTGCTTATCGCTGTGGAAGTAGGGCAGGAGAAAATCGTTCAACGGAGCCGCGCCATTGTCCGAGAGCTCCGCCACCCGCTTCCGGATTTCCCAGTCGTACTTAGCGCCCATACCCGGCAGCTCTTCGTCCCGGGGGCAGGTGGAATCCAGCGCCGCCGCAAATTCTCTCTCAGATTGGGTGTACTCCGGCAGAGGAATCTCCGCCATATTCTTATAGAGGGCACGCTCCAGAGCTTCGTTGGGCAGCAGGTCGGCGGTACCGTCAATAAAGCGCCTGGTAAAGCTGGTATCAGTCATCAAAGCCGCACCCTCCGCAATACGGTCCACCCGGGCCAGCAGCTCTTTGTTGTGGGGTACCGTATCAGACCGCACCATATACAATACCGTAGCCTTGGACTGCACCACATTGGGCGAGATGCCTCCGGCATTGGTAACCGCATAATGCAGGCAGTCGGTAGTGGGGATATGCTCCCGCAGAAACTGCACCCCTAGATTCATCAGCTCCACCGCGTCCAAAGCGCTACGGCCCTGGTGGGGATTCCCCGCCGCGTGGGCAGCTATGCCGTGAAAGGTGTACTCCACCTGCATGGAGGTGTTGTTCGTGCCGGTAAACACCTCGTTCGTAGAGCCCGGGTGCCAGGTCAGTGCCGCGTCCAGGCCGTAGAACAGGCCATCACGGGCCATAAAGGCTTTGCCCGCGCCGCCCTCCTCTCCGGGACAGCCATAGTAAATCACCGTGCCGCTCTCTCCGCTGGCAGCCAGATACTCCTTCACTGCCCAGGCTGCTGCCAGACTCCCCACGCCCAGCAGATGGTGACCACACCCGTGGCCACAGTCGTTGTCTCCATCCTTGGTGGCCGGGCATGGCTCCAAAGCCCCGGCCTGCTGGCTGAGCCCGGCCAAGGCGTCATATTCCCCAAGAATACCAATAACCGGCCTTCCGCTGCCAAACCTGCCGGAAAAGGCCGTCTCCATCCCGGCCAGCCTGTTCTCCACAGTGAAGCCCAGCTCTTCAAGCAGGGCGGTATATCGGGCGGCGGCATGGTGCTCGGAAAGAGACAGCTCCGGATCCGCCCAGATGGCGTCCGCAGTGTCAAAAAACAGTTGCTGTTTCTCCTCCAGCATCTGATAAAGATCCGCTTTTGTCATAGTGTTGCCTCCTTAATATAGGGCTTGCTTTTTAGAACCTGTACCGATAGGATTTGTGCCCGGATTTCCGAGCAAGTTTAGTCGGTAGCAAGGCATGAAAACGCAGGAAATCTCGCGATTTTCAAGGTTTCACAACGTAGTTAACGGCTAAATTTGCCGGAAAGATGGGTGCAAGATCTTATTGGTACAGGTTCTTATAATACCTTTGCCAAAAAGTCCCGCAGCCTGGGGTTTGATGGGTGGTTGAACAACTCCTCCGGAGGGCCGGACTCCAGAATATTCCCCTCTGCCATAAACAGCACCCGGTCTGAAACCTCCCGGGCAAAGCCCATCTCGTGGGTAACGATGACGCTGGTCATGCCTCCCTCTACCAGGCCCTTAATGACCTCCAGCACCTCCCCTACCATCTCCGGGTCCAAGGCGCTGGTGGGCTCGTCAAACAGCATCACGTCCGGCTCCATAGCCAGGGCCCGTACAATGGCCAGCCGCTGCTTCTGCCCGCCGGAAAGCTTACCGGGCATAACCTCTGCCTTGTCGGCCAGCCCCACCCGTTCCAGCAGCTCCATTGCTTTTTTGTCCGCCTCCGCCTGACTGATCCCCTTCACCAGAGTGGGGGCCAGGGTGACGTTTTTCTTCACCGACAGATGGGGGAACACATTAAAGTGCTGGAACACCATCCCCATCTTCTGCCTGTGCCGGTCAATGTCCACTTTTCTGCCGGTGATCTCCACGCCCTCAAAGAAAATCTGCCCCTGCTCGGGAGTTTCCAAAAGATTCAGGCAGCGCAGGAAAGTGCTCTTCCCTCCTCCGGAGGGCCCGATCACAGACACCACCTCCCCGGCATGGATCACCTCTGAGACACCCTTGAGAACTTGTAGTTTTCCGAAGCTCTTGTGCAGATCCACAGTCTTGATCAGCTCAGTCCGCTGTTCCATGAGCCATCCTCCTTTCAAACGCGGCCACAACCTTGCTCAGCGGGAAGGTCAGGCACAGATAGATTACACCCACAATGATAAGGGCCTCAAAGCGCAGGTAAGTGGCGCCGCCCACCAGCAGATAGGAAGTCATCAGGTCCCCTAGGAAGAATGTGGAGGCCAGAGAGGTTTCCTTGAGCATCATGATAAATTCATTGCCCAGGGCAGGCAGAATATTCCGCACCGCCTGGGGCAAAACAATACGCAGCATGGTCTGCCGGCCGGAAAGCCCCAGGCTTCGGGCAGCTTCGGTTTGGCCCTTGTCCACGGCCTGGATGCCCGCTCGTATCACCTCTGACACATAGGCAGAGGAGTTAATGCATAGGGCCAGCGCTACCCACATGAAGGGCGACAGCGCCAGAAAGGGCAACAGCTGGGGCAGCACGAAGTAAAATATGTACAGCTGCAAAAGGATAGGCGTGCCCCGTATCACCTCAATATAGACGCCGATGAGAAAGCGCACGATCTTAAACCGGCACATCTTTGCCATAGCCACCAGCGTGCCCAAGATTACGCCGAACAGCACCGCGATCGCCGTCAGCTTCAGGGTGTTGACCACGCCCTCCAGCAAAAACACCTGCCAATAATCCCGCAGCAGCCGGATGATATTTGGCCCTAACAACGATAGATCCATTCTTTACTCCCTCCATTTTTCTGATACTGCGAAACCCGCCCATAGCCGGGCGGGTCCCCTGGAACAGTATGCTTTTTCAGTTACTCCTCTTCTTGAGAAGAGGACTCATCCCCTGCGGGGGCATTGCCTTCGTCGTCATACGTGACTTCGTTGGCGGTAGCGCTCATCGCCAGCTCTTTGGCCTCTTCGTACCAATCGCCATACACGTTGGAATCGTAGGCTTTCTTAAGGATGCCGTTAACCTCCTGGGTCAAGTCATCCGCGCCCTTCTTCATGACAACTACATTGGCGGTATACTTTTCGTCTACTTCGAACTGAAAACCGGATAGGGCCACAGCTGGGTCGTTGGACATGAATACGTCAGCCTGGCCCTTCGCCACAGCCATGGCCTCAAAGTCGCCGTTTTTCAGCTGCAAAAGGCCAGTACCCAGTTCGCCAATGGTGACCAGCTCACAGTCGGGCAGCTGCTCCTGGCATAGAGACTCCTGCAGAGAGCCGGTCTGAGCCCCCACCTTCACGCCATTAAAGTCCTCCGGAGAGGAAAACTTGCCCTCGTTCTCCTTCAGGGTAATCACTACCTGGTCGCTCTCGTTGTCGCCGGGATAATAGAAATCAGAGAGGTTGAAGCCCTCCTCCCGGTCCTCCCGCCAGGAGAAGCCGGAGATGGCCATATCCACCGTACCCATGCTCACAGCGGTGGTGCATGCCTCAAAGCTCATGGGCATAATCACCAGCTCCTTCCCCATCTCTTCGGCAATGTACTTGGCCAGCATCATGTCAAAGCCAACATACTGGTCCTGGCCCGACTTACTGGTGTCCACAAAGGCCATGGGGGCAAAGTCGGGGCTGGTGGCTACCTTCAGGACATTCCCGCTGTCAGACTTTCCGCCATCGCCGCAGGCCGCGAGAGCGGCAAGCATCAGGCACAGAGCTAGGGTAAGAGCGATCACTTTTTTCATCTTCATACTCATCTGCACTTCTTTCTTTTTTATTTGGTATACATTATATCCGCATAAATATGCATTGTCAAGGTCTATTCATGAATTTTCTTTCATTCCTACTTTTCTGTTATAGACTCTCTGATATTTTGTGTACTTTTTTAGAGGTCGTTTCCATGGTTCTGTGGCAAGCGCTACTCCAAGGTTTCTGCCAGAACGCTGAAAGAGGCTGCGGCAAAACTATCCCTTGCCGCAACCTCTTTGAATTCATTGTACGGACTACTACAGTGAATAAACTTGAAATTCAGCTTAGCTGATTTTTAAGTTTAGTAGCTGTGCTACCTGGTTCAAAATAGTCCTTTGACCTTTTTTAAACTATACAGATCAGGAGTTGGCCTTTGCCCGATCCACAGCGGTCTGCCACAGGGAGATCAGGTCCTCCATGCCGGCGCCGGCGAGCTCGTTCTTATAGCTCTCCCAGGACTCGTCGGTCACGCCGTTCAGGGTCCAGTCTACCACATAGCGGTCCACGATGTCAGAGATGGTGGGCTGAATCTGGGACAGACGGGAAGCCTCCTCCACAGTGGTCAGCACCTTGGGGATCACATTGTTCTCGTAATCGCTGAGGATCTCCTCCTTGCCGTTGGCCTTCTGACCGTCCAGCAGAGTGGGCGCGTCATAGTCTACAACGGTGTCGAAGTAGGCATCCTTGATGATAAAGGAGCCACGGCAGGGGGTCGTGTTCTCGCGGGGGCTGTTTACGCCGTCAGCGAATTCGCCCTGGGGAATGTGGTTGCCGTTCTCATCCTTGGGCTTAGTGAGATAGCCGTCCTCTTCCTCAATGAATACAGAACCAGCGGTGCCCCAGTTACAGGTAACGGTGAGCTTGGGATCCTTGGCAATCACTTCCAGCATCACGGCGATGGCATGGGGGAATTCACAGGTGGTAGTGATAGCGGTGTTGGAGCTATCCTGAAGCTCGGAATAGTTCAGGCGGAAGCCGCCCTTGCCGTTCTCTCCGGTCAGGCGGGGCATGGGATCGTACTGGTTGCGCACGTCGATGTTATTGATGGAGGCCTCGCCGCCCCAGGTGCTGTAGGAACCCACCACAGCCACGTCCTCTTTCAGCAGAGAGTTCTCAAAGTACAGGCTGGAATCCGCCTCAAAGGCGCCATTCCAAATCAGATTCTCTTCATAGAGCGTGTGGAAGAGCTCGGCGGTCTTGCGGAAAGCGTCGTCGGTAGCGGTGAAGATCACCTTGCCGCTGTCGTCCAGGGCCAGATGGTCCGCGTACTTGTTGCCACCGCAGTAGGAGTCCGCCTGGCCGAAGCAGCCGGTAAAGCGGTAGAAGATGTCGTTGGAGCCGAAGGTGTCGTGCTGGCCGAACTGGGTGGCCAGGGGAACCTCGTCCGCCTTGCCGTTGCCGTTCAGGTCGCCGGCGTCGCGGAAAGCCTTCAGGCAGTCCACCCACTCGTCAACCGTGGTGGGCATCTCCTTGTTGACCTTCTTCAGCCAGTCCACGTTGATGACGAAGGGGCCAGGGGTCAGCACCAGGCCGAACATCTCCTCCACATAGGGGAAGCCATAGATGTGGCCGTCGGGAGCGGTGCACTCCACCCGGTACTCGGGCTTGCTGTCCAGCAGCTCCTTGTAGGCGGGCATGTAGTTCTCGATCATGTCCTCGGTGGGCATGAACACGTCCTGATCGGAGTACTGCACGGCGAAGTTGCCGGAGAGGCCGTCTTGGAAGTTCCAGAAGGCATCGGGCAAATCGGTGCCGGAAGAGAGCATCAGGTTGATCTTCTCGGCCACGCCGTCGAAGGGCACGTCGTCCCACTCGAAGCGGATGCCGGTGAGCTCTTCCAACTGCTTCACGATCTCCAGCTCCTCCACGCCCCGGGTACGGCTGCCGGTGTAGTGGACGAACATGCTGATCTTGCCGTACTTCTCCTCAAAGGCGTCGGGATCGGTGATGATGGGAGTGGAGCCGTCCAGCTTCAGCAGGCCGGCGTCCACGGCCTCCTGCTCCTTCTCGGTGAGCCCGGGATACTGGGCGGTCTCCCCGCCGGCGGCGCTCTCGTCCCCGCCGGTGGAGGAGTCCTCCGCCTGGGAGCTGCTGGAACCGTTCTCGCTGGACGCACTGCTAGTGGAAGAGCTTTCGTTTCCACCGCCGCAGGCCGCCAAGGACAGCGTCAGGCACAGCGCCAGAACCAGCGCCAGAATGCGTTTTGTCATTTTCGTTTCCTCCTTTGATTTTACCTTCTAAAAATTTATCTTCATACTAGCCTTTCACCGCACCCAGCATGACTCCCTGCGCAAAGTACTTTTGCAGGAAAGGATACACGATGAGCAGCGGCGCGGCGGCCAGTACAACGATACAATATTTCAACTGTTCCGCCAATTTCTGCCTCATGGCAATTTCCTCCGCGCTGCTGGTGATGGTGCTGGCCTGGTTGGTGAGCACCAAGTCCCGCAGAACTACCTGCAAAGGCATTTTATCTTTGCCGGAGAGGAACATCAGGGGATTAAAGAACATATTCCACAGGGCAGTGGCATAGAACAGGCACATCACGGCAATGATGGTAGAGGACAGCGGGATCACGAACTGGAAGAAGAAGGTGAAGTCGTCGCAGCCGTCGATCTTCGCGGCCTCTAACATTTCCACAGGGATGCCGGACTCAAAGAACGAGCGGCATACGATGAGGTTATAAGCGGACACAGCCACTGGCAGCACAACGGCCCAGATCGTATCATAGATATGCAGGTTCTGGACCACCAGGTATAGAGGGATGATGCCGCCGTTAAAGAACATGGTAAAGGTGAACAGGAACATAATTCCCCGCCGGCCAGGCAGGTCCATCCGGGAAAGGGCATAGCCCGCCGGAATGGTGCATAGAAGGGCGATAGCCGTACCCACCACCGTATAGACTAGGGTGTTTTTATAGCCGGTCCACAAGGGGCCATAAGAAAAAGCGCGGGAATAGCCCTGGGTATAGAAGGACTCCGGATACAGAAGGAGCTTGCCGGAGTTGACGATGACCGGATCCGTCAGGGAGGCCACCAGCACATACCAAAGCGGATAGACAATCACAATGGTAATCAGCCCCATAATAATGGTATTCACAATGGTAAAGGTACGGTCCCCAGCGCTCTGGCGAATGGGGCCCTTCTTCTTCGCGATGCTTTTCATGCTTACTCCCCCCAATTAGAATATGCTGATGTCGCTGAATTTCTTGGAGACGAAATTCACAATAACCAGCAGGATGAAGTTGACCACCGAATTGAAAAGCCCCACCGCCGTGGCAAAACTGTACTGGGCCTGCTGAAGGCCTACCTTGTAAACATAGGTAGAGATGAGTTCGCTCACCGTGGTATTCATACTATTCTGCATCAGGAACGCCTTTTCATAGCCAACATTCATAATGTTGCCTACGTTCAAAATCAGCATCAAGATTACCGTGGGCAGAATCAGGGGTAGGTCGATGCGCATAATCCGCTGGAAACGGGTGGCGCCATCCACAATGGCCGCCTCATAATACTCTGGACTGATTCCCACCAGGGCGGCAATGTAGATGATGGCATTGAAGCCCATGCTCTGCCACACCGAGGACCCAATATACAAGGGACGGAACCACTCCGGCTGACTGGTGAAAAAGATCTCTTTTTCCCCAGTGGAAGTGACAACACCATTGACCAGACCGTTGGCGGAAAAGAGCATGGAGATAATACTCACAATCACCACCGTAGACAGGAAGTAGGGAGCATAGGAGATCGTCTGCACAGCCTTGCGGACTTTCGTGTGCCTGATCTGGTTCAGCAGCAAGGCGAAGATTACCGGCACCGGGAACCCCACCAGTAAGGTCAGCACGCTGATGGCCACCGTATTCCAGATGGCGTTTACCGCGATGCTGGTGCTGAAAAACGTCTCAAAATGCTTGAAAAGCGGTTCTGCCCAGGGGCTGCCCAATATGCCCATTCTGCCCTTGAAGTCCTTAAAGGCGATAAGCAATCCATACATGGGGTAATAGGCGAATAAAACCAGCCAGATCACCGCCGGAAGCAATAGCACATAGAGCTGCCAGCTGCCCAACACCTTTTGCAGGGTCCACTTTCTTTGTTTGCCGCCATCCATTGTGGATCAATCCTTTCTCTATGGGGTCTTACAATGAGGAATGAAGCAAATTACTGATTTGCTTCAAAGCCAGGGCCCTGGCTTTCGATTTATATATAGAAGAGTTTTTGTGTGGTAGAAGGCCTCCGCCGCAAAGGGCGCGGCTACGGCAAAGGTCGTGCAGCTCTGCTCCACACCTCGCAAACTTTTTGAAAAAAGTTTGATCAAAAACTTTTACCCTGGCTGGCTGAGTGCGATAAAGCCAAACACATTGCGCGGTCAAGGGACGGGGAAAATCGCCAGTGGCGAAGAGTTCATGTAGGTATGAACTCTCGTTCTGACCCGACTGAGCCGCGCGAGTGTCTATCTTTTTGACACTACCGCGAAACCTAAGCCTGCGCATTTCGCCCCGCTTGGCGCGGTGTGCCGGAAGCCTTCCATTACTCCAAAACTTTTCCCGTAAGTAACCGAACAACTCTGATTTCCCGCCTATTCCGTATAGAGCGCCAGATCGGTGAATTCCGCCTGGCCATCTATAACAAATAAACCGAAGCGCCGGTCTTTATAGTCGTACATTCTGGCATTCATGGCGATTTGGTCCCCCACATACACCACCAGCACAGTGCCATCTACGAATACCTTGATAGAATATTTCTTTCCGGGCTCCAGATGAATGGGCCGCTCCAGCTCCACCGCATAGGGGAACATCTTGCCGCCTTCCCCATCCTCGCCCCAGAAGCGGATGCCAGACACATACTCCAACCGCTCTCTGGCGGGCTCCAGGTACAGGTAATATCCGGCGTCGAAGTTCTCGTCCACTTGCAGGGCAATTCCGAAGCGCCGGGTTTCCGGGGTAAACTCCACCTGGGCCTCCAGCTTGCAGCAAGCGGGCACCTGGCCGAGAAGCGCTCCCGCGAACCCTTCCCGGGCGCTGAGCTTCACTTGACCCCCCGCTGCCTCACAACTGCCTATCATAGGCTCCACCGCAAGAGGATTCTTGGTTTTCAGGGCAGCGTCCACATGAGGCTCCGGCACCACGCGCAAAGTTCCATCCTCATTTTGCAGCACCTGGTGTACCACCAGATTACCGCCCCAATCCCAGGAACAGCAGTCCTGGCTGATTCGGTTGCTGGGATTAAAGGTCTTTTTTGGAAGCTCCTTGGTAGGATTCCAGCCATAGATATAGCGGTTAACTCCATCGGTGCCGGTTTTGGCGGCATAATAGGCGCAGGTATCAAAGGCGTCATCCTTCACCGGCGCAGTCCAAGGACCAGTCAGGGACTTACTCATGCGGTACATGGTCTGGAAGCGGTCGCAGTAGTTGGAGTAAACCAGATAGTACCAGTCCCCTATTTTGAACAGGTCCGGACACTCGCAGGCTCCTCCCGCCGCCATAGGGGCATAGAAAGGTTCACGATATTCCCAGCTGTGCAGGTCCTTGGAAACGCAGAGACCCACGCAGGCCCGGCGCTCTGTTTTTCCTATCACAGCCGAGGCCAAAATCATCCACCATTCCCCTGCCTCCTCATTCCAGAAGACAAAGGGATCCCGCCACTCAGCCAGGTCGTAGATCTTTCCATCCGGAGGAAGAACCTCCTCCAGCGTGGTCCACCTGTCCAGGTCCGGGCTGGTGGCATGGCGAACATACTGCCGCCGGGGATTATCCTCAAAGGTGCAGTAGAACAAATGGTAGAGGCCGTCCACCTTGATCACGGAGCCTGTGCCGCCGGTAATTCCGGTATCATGCTCGGCAAAATGGAGGTGATCTTCTGTGGTCAGCATAAACCAGCCTGTCCGGTACTCAGGGCCCTCCGCCTCATGTCCCCGGGCATGCTTGAGAAAAAAGGGCTTGAATTTTCCCTCGTCATAGAAGGGAATCACATCGCCCAGAACGGCTTTTCCAGGACGGTAAAATAATTCCATGGTTTTCTCCTCCTTAAGTCCATAGTCTGATATTTCGGAACTCCGCCTGGCCGTCTGAGGCATAGAGCCCAAAACGCTGGCGGCTGTAGTCAAACATTCTGGTATTTAAGGCCACCTGATCATCCAGATAGGCAAGGAGGATGGTATCCTGGACGAAGATCCGCAGCTTGTGGGGCTGGTTGGGGGCCAGCTCAATGGGCCGCTCCATCTCCACGTCATAGGGGAAGGTCCAGCCACCTTCATCGTACATCCGCAAACCAGACTTCCACTCCAAACGCCCCTTGTGAGGCATCAGGCTCAAATAATAGCCCACCCCGAATTGCTCGTCTACCTGAACGGCCACACCGATCTCCCGAATGGTTTCAGAGAAAACCAGATCCATTTCCAATTTGCACAGGTCCGGAACCCGATTTTCCAGCAACAAGGAGCTATAGCCACAGGGATTATCCGTCTTGGCCCAGTCTTCGCCGGTGGTCCAAGGGCCGTTCTGGGGTTGCATGGGGATGCTGTTGGGGATTTGCAGAGCACTGTCCACGCTCTCCGGAACCGTGACAGCCAGGGTTCCATCGGGGTTCTGCACCAGCCTATGTACAATCATTGCCCCGCCCCAGTCAAAAGAATTGTAGTCATAACCAGTGTGGATAGGCGGATTGAAGCCCCAGTTGTTATAGTGGCGGGTGGGGTTCCAGCCGTACAGATAACGATCCTTGCCGTCGGTGCCAGACTTGGCCGCATAAAAGCACCGGGTGTCAAAGCTGTCCCGGGCGGGAGCAATCCATGGGCCACAGAGGCTCTTGCTCATGCGGTAGTAGGTCTGGAAGCGGTCCGTGTACTGGGAATAGATCAGGTAGTACCAGTCTCCCATTTTGAACAGGTCTGGGCACTCGTGGGCACTCATGTGCATGTGGGGGGCATAGAAGGGTGGGCGGTACTCCCAGCTGTGCAGGTCCTTGGAGGCGCACAGGGCGGTACAGCCAGTGCGGGCGGTTTTGCCGGTCTCCTTTGCGGCAACCAGCATCCACCACTCCCCTGCCTCCTCGTTCCAAAAGACAAAAGGATCCCGCCAGTCGGTAAGCTGGTATGTTTTTCCATCGGCAGTGAAGCTGTCCTCCGGGATGGGCTCCCAAGCCTTCAGATCCCTGCTGATAGCGTGACAAATCGTCTCCCGCTTGGGATTTTGTTTGAAGGTGCAGTAGAACAAGTGATACACTCCGTCCACCAGCAGCACGGAACCTGTGCCGCCCCGAATGCCTGTGGGCGTTTCGGTAAAGTGAAGATGGTCTTGGGTGGTAAGCATGGTCCAGCCGCCGAAGGAGTCTTCGCCAAAATATCCCCGATTCCCCCGGAGATAAAAAGGCTTAAACTGACCATTGTCATAGAAAGGGATTACATCCCCCACAACAGCATTTTTCGGATTGTAGAATAGCTCCATACAGAAGCCCTCCTGATCGTAAGAAGTAGTGGTAAACCTGCGGTCTCTTTGTGTGAGAATGGGATAAACGCTCCAGCATTTGACAACGTTGTCAAATTTAAGGAAAAGAAAATTTCCTTGAAAAGCGGAACAACCTTTGACCTCTAGTGAACAGACAATCTCACGCAATGTGTCAGAGCATAGCACAGCGCAATTCACAAATAATTTGATATGTTTACGTTGTCACTATCTCTTTGCACAATAGCATATCACACCCTATTGAATTTGTCAAGCAGTTTTTTCAACAAAGACTACAATTTTTTCACTCCAAAGGCGGGCCGCAATCATACGAGAGCACAAAAAGCAGCAGTAGTCATTTCATGACATTGAAAATATGCTTCACAGTAGTTATGGATTGGCCTCTGGCAGCCGGGAGTTCGCCTCCAGACCCCTGACTAGAATAAAGCCACGAAAGCCAGAGGAAAATTCCTCTGGCTTTCGTGCTGGAACCCCCATCATGTCTCCCTATACAGTGCTGAACTGGCTGTTATACAATTCGGCATAGAAGCCGTTCTTTGCTAAAAGTTCCTCATGGCTTCCTTGTTCGATAATGTGACCGTCCCGCATAACCAAAATCACGTCCGCGTCCCGGATGGTAGACAGCCTGTGGGCCACGATAAAACTAGTGCGGCCCTTCATCATCTTGGCAAAGGCCTTTTGAATGCGCACTTCCGTGCGGGTATCGATGGAAGAGGTGGCCTCGTCTAAAATCAACATGGGCGGCAAGGACAGCATTACCCGAGCGATGCAGAGAAGCTGCTTCTGCCCCTGGCTCAGGCCTCCCAACTCCTCGCCGATTTTCGTGTCGTAGCCCTGGGGCAGGCGCTTGACAAAGCTGTGAGCATGGGCGGCCTTGGCCGCTTCCACCACCTCTTCCAGAGCCGCGTCCGGCCTGCCATAGGCAATATTCTCCCGCACAGTGCCCTGTTTTAGCCAGGTGTCCTGAAGAACCATACCGTAGTTTCTCCGCAGGCTCTTCCGAGTAATCTCCCGGATATCCCGACCGTCTACAGAGATTTTGCCCAAATCCACATCATAAAACCGCATAAGCAGATTGATCACCGTTGTTTTGCCGCAGCCGGTAGGGCCCACCAACGCAACCCGCTGGCCCGGTTTCACATCCAGATTAAAATTCTCGATCAGCTTCTGACCCGGGCGGTAGGCAAAATTCACGCCCTCCACCCGCACAGCTCCCGAAGCCGCCTCCAGCTGGAACGCCTCCGGTGAATCCGGAACCTGGGGCTCCTCCTCAATCAGCTCGAACACCCGGGCGGCACAGGCCAGCGCGTTTTGCAGCTCGGTGACCACCCCGGAAATCTCGTTGAACGGCTTCGTATATTGGTTGGCATAGCTCAGAAAGCAGGTCAGCTGTCCCACCGTCAGCCGGCCGGCCACCACGGACAGGGCTCCCGCAATTCCCACGCCGGTATAGACCAAGGAATTCACAAAACGGGTGGAGGGGTTGGTGATGGAGGAGAAGAAGATGGCTTTCAGAGAGCATTTCCGCAGGCGCTCGTTGATCTCCTCAAAGCGCGCCATAGACTTACGCTCCTGGCCAAAGGCCTGCACCACCTTCTGGCCGCCCACCATCTCCTCCACAAATCCGGTCTGCTCGCCCCGCACCTGAGATTGGGCCCGGAACATATGATAGGTGCTTTTGGCGATGAATGCGGCCACCACCAGGGAAATTGGGGTTACCACCAGCACCACCAGCGTGATAGCGGCGTTCACGGAGACCATGAAGCCGATGGTCCCCAGAATGGTGATCACGCCGGTGAAGAGCTGGGTAAAGCCCATTAAGAGGCCGTCGGCGAACTGGTCCACATCCGCGATCACCCGGCTGACAATCTCCCCCGCCGGATGAGAGTCCAGATACCGCAGGGGCAGCTTTTGCAGCTTATGGAAGGCCTCGTTGCGGATATCCCGCACCACGCGGTAGGTCACCCGATTGTTGATGACGCTCATTACCCACTGGGCCAGGGCGGATATACCCACGACGATGCCGATATAGACCAGGATGCTCCCGATCCCGGCAAAGTCCACCTGGCCGGGGGCGATAATTTTATCCACCGCGTCGCCGGTAAGAATGGGGATATAGAGAGTCGCCGCCACGGATACCCCCGCCAGCAGCACCGACAGCCCCACAAGAAAACGGTAGCGGCGGATATACCGCAGCACCTTTTTCAGCGTGCCCTTTTTTGCCTTCTGTTTCATTGCCGCCCCTCCTTCCGGAACTGGGATTCATGAATTTCCCGGTAGACCTCACAACTTTCCAGCAGCTGCTCGTGGGTTCCGATACCCACCGCCTGGCCGTCGTCCAGCACGATAATCTGATCCGCGTGGCGGAGGGACGAGGTCCGCTGGGAAACGATAAACACCGTGGGCCGGTAGTCCAGCTGATGAATGGCCTGCCGGAGCCTGGCGTCTGTGGCAAAGTCTAAAGCGCTGGCGCTGTCGTCCAGAATCAAAATCTTCGGACGGCGCACCAGGGCCCGGGCAATGGTCAGCCGTTGTCTCTGTCCGCCGGAGAAATTCCGCCCTCCCTGTTCCACCGGTTCGTCCAGGCCCTTGGGCTTCTGCTCCACAAATTCTTTGGCCTGGGCGGTTTCCAGGGCCTGCCAGAGCTCCTGATCGCCGGCAGTCTCCTTGCCCCAGAGCAGGTTTTCTCGAATGGTCCCGGTAAAAAGCGCCGCTCTCTGAGGCACCACGCCTACCAAGTTTCTGAGCTGCTCCAAGGGCCACTCCCGCACGTCTCTGCCGCCAACCAGCACCCGGCCTGCCGTAGCGTCATAGAACCGAGGGATTAGATTCACCAAAGAGGACTTTCCGCTGCCCGTGCCGCCGATAATCCCAATCGTCTCCCCTGGCCTGGCCGAAAAAGACAGCTCCGAAAGAGAGGGTGCCCCGGCCCCACCATAGGTGAGTTCCACATGGTCGAACGCCACGCCGGCATCCACCCCGGCCTCGCCCCCGGCGGGAGAAACCATTCCAGGCTGGAACTCGATCACCGCTGCCACCCGGTTGGCGCAGGCCAAGGCCTTGGTGATGTTGATGATCAGGTTAGCCAACTTTACCAGCTCCACCAAAATCTGGGACATATAATTCAGCAGGGCCACCACCGCCCCTTGGGTAATCATCCCCCCATCCACCCGAAGAGCGCCCACCCAAATCAGAGCAACCGCCCCCAAGTTGATGAGGATATAGGTGACAGGATTCATCAGCGCGGAAACTTTTCCTACGAATTCCTGAAAATGGGTGAGCCCGTTGTTTTCCTCTTGAAAAGCGGCGGCCTCAGATTCCTCCCGCCCGAAAGCCCGTACCACCCGCACCCCGGTGAGGTTCTCCCTGGTTGCGCCCAGCACCCTGTCCAGCCAGGCCTGCACCTGCTTATAGCGGGGCATGGTCCAGAGCATAACGCCAAAGACCACCACCGACAGCAGGGGAATCACCACCACGAAAATCAGCGCCGCCTTCCAGTCAATGGTGAAAGCCATCACCATGGCCCCGAATACTACAAAGGGCGAACGCAGAAAGAGCCGCAGGGTCAAGTTCATGCCGTTCTGTACCTGGTTGATATCGCTGGTCATACGGGTGATCAGCGTAGAGGTGCCCTGGGCGTCCATATCAGAAAAGCTCAGGCTCTGAATCCGGTTGAACAGCGCCGCCCGCAATTTGGCCGCAAACCCAACCGAGGCCTTGGCCGCGAAAAACTGGGCCGTCAAGGAGCAGGCAAGGCCGATCACACCCAGAGCCACCAGCACAAGGCACATGCGGATGATGTAGCCCTGGTCCCGGTTGGCGATGCCGGTATCGATGACGCCGGCCATCACCAGGGGGACCAGCAGCTCAAAGGAGGCCTCCAGCAGCTTGAATAGGGGGCCCAGCACGCATTCCTTTCGATATTCTGTCAAATAACCCAGCAGTTTTTTCATAGTATTTCACATCTCCGCTCTATATCCCATTGCCTGTCTGACGGTCTCGGCCATTTTTGGACCAGCCAGCATACCCAGCAGGGCAAAGGCCACGTCCGCGGCTGTCTCTGGGCACCGGGAGGTGATGATGCCGTCCTCTGCCACAACCCGCTCATCAGCCACCCGCGCCCCGAATTCTGCCAGCTGCCTCTGCCGGCGGCCGTTCCCCAGATGATAGGTCGCCGCCCTTATCCCCTTCAGAATCCCGCTCTTTCCCAAGGGCAGGGCTCCTACGCACACAGCGGCAACCGGCTTCCCCTGCCGCCGGAACTCCTGAATCAGCCGGAGAAAACGGCTGTCATAGGCTTCCTCATAGAAGCCGTACTCCTCAAAGCCCCCAGGCACTGCCAGCGCGGCAAAGCCCTCCGCTGAAACCTCCGAAAGCAGTCGATCCACCAGAACCGGCACCCCAAAGGCACTGGCAACCTGCCTCTCAAAGCCGCAGGTCACCACCTGCACATTGCAGCCAAAGTCGTTCGCGGCCCAGCCGAACACATCAATAAAGGGACTGAACTCCATGGTCTCAAAGCCTTTCGCGCAAAAAAGCAATACCTTCATCCACAGACCTCCATGATATAATTCTGGCAAGGGTTAGCCTCGTCCCACAGGGTGGGCAGGCATTCCAGCTCCACAAAGCCCAGGGATCGGTAAAAGAGGTTTGTGCGGCCGTAGGTTTCATACCGGCCGGACTGCACGGTCTTTACCGTCAGAAACCTGCACCCGCTCTCCCTGGCATAGGCGTACAATTCCCGAAAGAGCGCCCGGCCCAGGCCTTTCCGGCGGCAGTCCGGCAGCACGCCCATCACATAGATTTCTCCGGCCTGAGCGCTGGTGGGCCGGTAGGCGATGAAGCCCACCGGGCCGTCCTCCGCTTCCGCCGCCCAGACGGGCAGCTCCCGGCAGTTTTTGGCATATTCCTCTACGCTTTCCGGGATGCCGAACCAGTCCGGCAGGGCCCCCAGAATCTCCCGGCAGATCCGCTCTTTTTGGTCCTTCTCTTCCACTAGTCTTACCATATCCGCTCCTTTTCTCCCAATGATTTTTCGGAGAGGCCTCCGAAGAGCTCCGGCCTGCGATCCCTCAGATAGCCGATGGGCCGCTCTCCTGCCGGCTCCAGCTCCACGAAGAAGGCCCCGGGAGAGCCCTCCGCTTCCAGCAGCGTCTCGCCCTGGCTGTCAAAGGCGAAGGCCAGGGGGATCTCCCCGCAGAAGTGGCAGCAGCCCGCCACGGGAAGCTCGTTTTCGATGGCACGTGCCCGGGCCAGCGCCGTCCACTGGAGGTACTGGAGCCGGTGGTACATGCCCGTGCCGATGGGGTTCACCATCAGAACAGGTTCCTCCAGGGCCATCATCCGGCAGACCTCCGGGAAGTGGAGCTCATAGCAGATGGGCGCGGCAATTTTGCCCAGGCTGCTATTCAGGCAGCGGATCCGGTCCCCAGGCCGCTTGCCCTTCCCCCTCTCCCCTTTTGTGAGGATGCACTTGGTGTATTTGTCCACCACCCGGCCGTTTTCGAGGATCACAGCTTTTTCCCAGCCGCCGTCCCGATATCCGGCTAGCACCGTACCGGGCCGGTTCTCCGTGAGTCGGAGGGCAAGATCCAGGTCGTCCGGAGAGCGAAGAAAGCCTTCCGGGAACAGGGTCAGATCCGCAGGCCGGGAGAGGAGCTGGGGCAGCTCTCGCTGGGCCACGAAGCGCTCCGGGACCGTCAGACAGATTTTCATGGGACGCCTCACACTTTCGTCAGCCGGGCGAAGTTCGCCATGAGCTTCTTGGTGCCCGCCTTGTCGAAGGCGATCTCCAGCAGACTGTCGTTGGCCATGGGCGTGGCAGCCAGAATCAGCCCCGTGCCGAAGGTCTTGTGCATCACCGTGTCCCCCACCTTGTAGGTTCCGGCGGGGGCGGGCTTGTGGGGCGTAGGCCGGTAGCTGGGCGTGGGACGGGCCGCCGGCCGGGCGCTCGCGCTGAAAGAAGATGCTTCCGGGCGGACGGCGTATTCCCGGGAACGGCTGCGCTCGATCAATTCGCCGGGGATCTCGTCGGCAAAGCGGGAGATCCGGTTGTGGCTGGTGGAGCCGAAGATCATCCGGGATTCGGCGTTATAAATGTATAGCTCCTCCCTGGCCCGGGTAATTGCTACATAGGCCAGACGGCGCTCCTCCTCCACCTGGCTGGGGTCGTAGAGCACGGCGTTGCCGGGGAAAACCCCCTCTTCCCAGCCGGGCAGGAACACCACAGGGAACTCCAGGCCCTTGGCGGAGTGGATGGTCATCAGCACGGCGGAATCCGCCGCCTCGTCATAGTTGTCGATATCGGTGAACAGGGCAACCTCCTCCAGAAAGCCGGAGAGGCTGGCCTCTTCCCCGCTCTCCTGCTCGTACCGCTGGAGCATGGAGGAGAGCTCCTGCACATTCTCCGTGCGGTCCTCCGCCTTTTCCGGCTCGTCCGTCTTGAGGAACTCCAGGTAATGGGTCTGCTCCACCAGCTCCCCATAGAGCTCGCTGGGGGCCATTCCGGCCTCGTTCTTCTCCATGAGCCCCCGCATCAGCTCCACAAAGGGCAGCAGCTTATTGGCAGAGCGGGAGATGGCCGGGAAGTCCCCCGGATGGCCGATCACCTGGAACATGCTCTCCCCCACCTGCTGGCCGATCTGGGCGGCGGTATCGGCTGTTTTCTCCCCGATGCTGCGCCTGGGAGTATTGATGATCCTGCGCAGGCGGATCTCATCGTCCGGGTTGTTGATCACGCTGAGATAGGCTATCATGTCCCGCACTTCCTTGCGGTCGAAGAAGCGGGTCCCGCCGATGATCCGGTGGGGTACGCCGGACTTGGCCAGCACGCTCTCGAAGGTGCGGGACTGGGAGTTCATCCGGTAGAGGATGGCGTAGTCGGAGAATTTCCGCCCCTTGGCCACGCCCTCCAGGATGATCCGGGAGACCCGCTCCGCCTCGTCCTGCTCGGTTTCGGCGGTGTGCAGATGGAGCTTATCCCCGGCCCCGGCGGCGGTCCACAGGGTTTTGCCCTTGCGCTCCAGGTTATTGGCGATCACGGCGTTGGCGGCGTCCAGAATGTTCTGAGTGGAGCGGTAGTTCTGCTCCAGGCGGATCACCTGGGCCCCGGGGAAATCCTGCTCGAAATTCATGATGTTCTCTATGGTGGCCCCCCGGAACTTGTAGATACTCTGGTCATCGTCGCCCACAACGCACAGGTTGTTGTGCTTTTTGGCCAGAAGGCGCACAAACTCGTACTGGGCGTGGTTGGTGTCCTGGTATTCGTCCACCATAATATAGCAGAACCGGTCCTGGTAGTATTCCAGCACGTCCGGACATTTCTGGAAGAGACGGACCGTGTTCACCAGCAGATCGTCGAAGTCCATGGCGTCGGAGTCCGCCAGACGGCGCTGGTACGCCAGATAGGCTCGAGCCACCACCTTCAGCCGGAAATCCGCCCCTGCCTGGGACTCATATTCCTCCGGGGAAACCAGGCTGTCCTTTGCCCGGGAGATCTCCCCCAGAATGGCCCGGTGGGAGAGGCTCTTCTCGTTGATGTCCAGGTCTCGCATGACTTCTTTCATCAGGCGACGGCTGTCGTCCGTGTCATAGATGGTGAAATGAGCGCTGTAGCCCAGGCGTTCCCCGTCCCGGCGAAGCATTCTGGCACAGCTGGAATGAAAGGTAGACGCCCAGATATCCCGGCCCTCCTCCCCCAGCATGGCGCAGAGGCGGTCTTTCAGCTCCCCTGCGGCCTTATTGGTGAAGGTGATGGCCAGGATGCGCCAGGGCTGGCAGGCGGACACGGAGAGGCGAACTCTGGTGATCTCCGAAAGCTCTCTGCCGTCCAGATAGGTCTGGCAGTTTGCCGCGTCCCCTTCCGTGAATTCCGGCTGGAGGAAGCCGCTGTGGTAGGCCTTGCCATAGCGCACCAGATTGGCGATACGGTTGACCAGCACCGTGGTCTTGCCGCTGCCCGCCCCGGCCAGGATCAGCAAGGGGCCGTCCGTATGGAACACCGCCTGCCTCTGGCGCTCGTTCATCCGGGAAAAGTCCTTTTCCAGCGCCCTGCGGCGCAGCTCCAGCCATTCCTCTTTCGGATACTCCATTGTATATCCCTCTTTCTATCCCAGCGGCTTCCCGCGGGGATTTGTAATTTATTAATGTGTGTAAATACTGTGTGTCCTCCGCCGCAAAGGGTCTCACCTGCCGGCTCGGTCAGGTCAGAACGATTGCCACAGGCAATCTTCCCCGCGGCTACGGCAAGTTCATGGGGCTCCGCGAGTCTCAGCTGCCGCTTCGGTCGGTTCGCAGCTTGTCTGCCACTGGCAGACGCTCACCCCCACACCCCCGCCAGCTTAAGGCCAGCTGGACCGGCCAATACTGTCCAGGGTAAAGTTTTCGTCCACCTTTTCCAAAAGGTGGTGGGGTTCTTAGGGGCAGAGTTCGTAAGACGAAGTCTAACGAACTCTAAGCTGCCAGAGGCCAAAATATGCACTGCAAACTACGCTCTTCTATTCTACCATAGCCGGAAGGGAAAGACAAGCAATGGGGGAAAAATTTGACAAACGGCGCGTTTGCGGTTACAATGAAGCAAAGGAGGCTGATTGTATGGACAAGCTGAAGAACATCAAGGGCGTTTTTCTGGATCTGGGGGGCACGCTGCTCTTTCCCCCTTCGGGAAGCTGGACGTTTTCCGATTTCGCCCGGAAATATTTCTCCGAGGAAAAGATGAACGCTATCCCCAAGGAACGGCTGGACAAAATTTTGTGGGACGCCAATGCCGAGCTGGAAAAAAATCATCTGCTCCACAGCTTTGAGGAGGAATACCAAAAATTTTTCGCCTATTACACCCAGATTGCCGTTGCTCTCCCGGAGCTTGGGGTAACTGAGGAACAGATTCACAAAGTCGTGAAAGACAAGCTCTACAACAAGCCGGGTAACTACCGTCTGTTCGACGACACCATTGATACCCTAAAGGCCCTGCGTGGCACATATAAGCTGGGGATTATCTCTGACACCTGGCCGTCTATCGTGCCGGCGCTAGAGGAGTCCGGCATCCTCGACTACATGGATTGCGTGACCTACAGCTTTGAACAGGGCGTATTCAAGCCCCATCCCAAAATGTATCAGGACGCACTCTCGAAAATGGGCCTTCCCCCGGAGCAAACCGTCTTTGTGGACGACTTGCCCAAAAATCTGGAGGGCGCCAGGGCCCATGGAATCCATCCTGTGCTGATCCGCGCCATCCCGGCCTCCGAGCCCCGGGAGGATATGCACAACATCGACAAAATCTCCGGACTGCTGGAGATTTTAGAATAAGGGGAAGAAAAATGGACGCCGCTGAAATCATCTTGCAATGGGCCGAGGAGGGCAAGGAGCTCTCACCGCCTAGCTGGGACGAGCTGCCCGTCATTCCCCTGTACGTTGACCAGGTCCTTCTCTATCTGCGGGACAGCCTTCGCTTTTTTGAACGGGACGAAGAGGACGTGCTGCTCACCAACTCTATGATCAACAACTATGTAAAAAACGGCGTGCTGCCACACCCGGAAAAGAAGAAGTACAGCCGCCAGCATTTAGCCGCTTTGATCACCATATGTATGCTGAAGCAAGTGCTTACTATCCCAGATATTGCCACCCTGTTGAACAATGGCAACGAGTTGGGCCCGGAGCTGTACCAGGCCTTTCTCTCCGCTCATACAGGCGCTGTTCAAGAGACCTGCCGGGATTTGGAGCAAAGCTGCCGGAACGGAAAGAACCTTCGCCGGGAAGCCATGCGCCTGGCGGCAGAATCCAACGCCAAGCGGGCTGCGGCAGAACGAATTCTCTGCCAATTAGCTACCGAAGAAAAGAGCGGGGATGCCAAAGGGAAAAAATAGACTTTCCCGAAGAGCGGCCGTTTTGCGCGAAAAAGCTGCGCAAAAGCCCTCGGGAAGTTTCCGGATGGCTTTTGTTTGTTATTGCTCTTTTTCAGATTAGTTGGTAAGGCACACAAGTAAAATCCCCTGGCGAAGCCGGGGGTATTTCATATACAGATATTCGCCCTATGATACAAGCCACAAGCCACGAGCCACGCGTCACGTCGCATTGGCATGATCTGGCGCGTGTTGCCCTTATCTGCCCATCACGACAATATCACCGGGACGAAGGGTTGGGCTCAGGATATCTTTCAAATAGGTCAGGAACCGAGCGCCTGTGGTTCCACCTTGGAACATGATAAAAGCCGATTTTTCATCCAGACGGATTGAATGCAAGATGGTTGTGGTCAGCAGGGTCTTTGATATACCCATAGGGCGCATACGTCCCCATAAATTTCCCCTGCTGAAACCTTGCACGGTACGCCGATTTTATCTTGACCGACACATCGGCTGAATACATTTCGTTAAACACAGATTATTGGGGAAAGGTATAGGCAACAAGTAGAAATCCAGTATTCACGCGGGTTTCCGGCGGGATGTCTCCCGGACAGGCAGCCTCTTTCATGGCAGATAAACATACAATCGCATATCGTTTCCAAGGGAGAATGTTGATTCCGGTTACATCCTCCCTTTTTTCATACCAAGAAACGAGGTGATTATCTTGAACACGCAAATCATCGCCTGCTCAAACCAGAAAGGCGGGACGGCCAAGACCACAACTTGTGTCAATTTAGGCATTGGCCTTGCCAGGGCAGGCAAAAAGGTTCTTCTGGTGGACCGCGATCCCCAGGGTAGCCTTACCATCAGCCGGGGCAATCCCCAGCCGGATAAGCTGCCATTTACCCTCTCTGACGCAATGGGCCGCATCCTGACCGATCAGCCGGTCCGCCCCGGCAAGGGGATTCTGCGCCACTCGGAGGGCGTGGACCTGATGCCAGAGAATATTCCGCTGTCCGGCATGGAGGTTTCGCTGGTAAATGCCATGAGTCGGGAAACGATTCTGCGCCAGCACTTTGAAACAGTGAAACGCCAGTACAGCCATATTATTGTAGACTGCCAGTCCTCATTGGGGCTACTGACCGTCAATGCTCTGGCTACCGCGAATAGCGTCCTTGTGCCAGTCCAGGCGGAGTATCTCCCGGCCAAGGGCCTGGAACAGCTCTTGCAGACCATCAATAAGGTGCGCCGCCAGATCAACCCCAAGCTGAAAATAGACGGGATTCTCCTAACCATGGTAGATTCCCGGACAAAATTTTGCCAAAGAAATCGCCGCTCTGCTGCGGGAGAACTACGGTTCCAAGATCAAAGTCTTTGCTTCTGAAATCCCCCACTCTGTCCGGGCAAAAGAGATCAGCGCAGAGGGGAAAAGCATTTACGCCCATGACCCGGAGGGCAAGGTGGCCAATACCTACAAAAATCTGACGAAGGAGGTGCTGAAGGTTGAAAATCAGCTTTTCCCGGTACTCGTTGTAAAGGCTGTTCTTCTCCCTCATAAGCTGCTCAATCTCCGCTTGTAAGGCTTTGGACGCTGGCAGCTTGGAGATTCCCTGTGCCTTAAAATACCGGGTGGCAGCTTCGGCTATCAAAAAATCGCTTTCGCGCTGCTCCCGGTAGTTTTTGTGGACTTTCTCTGTTTTCTGTGCTTTCAGCCCGTCACGGGCTGACTTGGTCTTGATGTACGCCAATAGCTGCTTCTGCAAGTCCTTTTTCTCATGCAAGGTGCTTTCCACGGCTTTCAGTTCTGCATGGACGCTCGTCAGTTTCTCCCCAAGTCCAACCGGGGAAAATACTGCCCCGATTGTGCCGGACGCATGAAAGGAGCCAGAGGACCACACGGATGAGGACGGGCTTTTTATTGCAGGAGCTGCCGCCAGCCCAAAGAAGCCTGCTTCACTGAACAGGAGAAAATGGAACAGTTAAAAGGATTGATAAACGGAAAGGAGAGCCTATGAACAATGACACCAGCAAGACCAGCCGCACCGCTGCCCCTCTGGACGCGAAGCCCGACCTTGTGAAGCGGATAGGGAATACCACCTTTGACATTCATATCCATTTCAGCGAAACAAGCCGGGAAACCTTTACAGACAAGGTAGTGCGGCTTATCGAAAACGACAAGGACAGTGTAACCGACTGAAAAGAAGATACACTTTTTCTTATTCCCTGCTTGACATTACCAAATGGCACAATAACCACACATCCGCAAGAAGTTACTGTGCTGAATCGTATTTTCAGCGAGTACCAAAATGGCTTGTCTCTGCTGGACATCGCCAACCGCCTGAATGATGAAAATGTGCAGTACCAGCCCGGCGCTACCGGCTGGAACAAATCCCGCATTATGCGCTTGATTAAGGATGACCGATATACTGGCAAAGGCGGTTTTCCGGCAATTATTGATGAGGAAACGCACAAACCATGATTGAGGCGAAGGCCCAAAAGAACACCCAGCATTGTACCGACCGTACCTCTGAAATTTCCCATATAGATGTGCCGGTCATTTGCCCGGTATGTGGTTCTGAAATGAGCCGTCGGCATGACAACCGATTCACGAAGCGCCCGCAGCGATGGGTATGTTCAAATGCTAAGTGTCACACGATTATTCACAAGATAGGCAGTAATTCACTGGACGATATTACTGTACTGCTAAATCAGGTGATTGTCAATCCTGAGTTAGTACAAATTTCAGCTAAAGACGAGTCCATAATCGTGCAGACTTTAAAAGATGTGGAATTCAAAGCCATGCTCCAGGCTATAGCAACAGATACGGTGGAAGAATTCGATGGGCAGCGGGCCACGGCGCTCATGGCTGTGAAAAATAGCCTAGAACAGCAACTGGCCCAATTTGATAATGCACAGCAGGCAAAGGAAAACACGCAATCACGGTTGGATGAAATTTTTACTATCCTGAATGGGCTGGAGAATCATCCGATGGATTATGACGATAGGCTGGTGCGGCAAGTGCTAGAGTGTATAGTGGTTGAGTCCAAAAGAAGATCAAGGTGATTTTTGCGGGAGGGCTGGAAGTTGAACAGACAATATCAAACTGAAGTGAGAGTTCAGATACGCACATAGATTTGGCAAAAATATCTTTTTCGTATCCGCCGTACAACGTGCGGATATAAAAGTTATTCGCCAAAAAACCCTCGGAATTCCGAGGGTTTTTCTGTTGTCAGAAAACTGGAATTTAAAAGTCAAAAGTATAGATGAAAAACCGGTTTTGCGGTAAAAATCGAATCCTCACAACAAGTGACCGGCCTTTTTCATTTTCAGAAGGAAGGTGCATCAAATAATCAAAGTAAAAATCACTAAAAAACCGAAGCATTGCTTCAACGAGAGCTTCCCACCGACATTAGCCAGCTCTACCACGCTATGCGGAAAGCCGGTATCAGCAAGCCACCGAAAAACATTCTGCTCTGCGACGATAGGAATGTGAATGTTAAACTTTCCGAGATTGACAGCCGCCTGCTACGGGCGTTCGGCTGAAACGATACTCTGTCTATTATGATTCAAAAATATTTCCCGCACAGAAAAATCAGGAAAAAGGAGCAATTCGCCAAGTTTAGAAATATAATAATCCGCCGCCCTCTGATTGGAACTTCCTTTTCTTTTGCAGTCATACCAACAGGCCGCCATACCAACGCTTTTTGCGCCGGCGATGTCGCTGGAAAGCGAGTCCCCGATCATCAAGCATTCAGCGGGAGCGCATCCCAAACTGTCTGTCATGTGTTTGAAAAAGGCCTTTGATGGCTTAATGCATCCGCTCTCCTCTGAGATAAAAAGCGCGGTTGTTGTGGGCAAGAAATCCAACAGGCGGCTGCGCTGTACTTGCGCCATCCCATTCGTGGCGATGACCATCTTATGCTGCTTGCCAAGTGTACGGTATACATCCAGGGTATCTGGTTCCATAAGTTCTCGCGATGAAGAAAGCGCTGCGTAGTACGCCTTTAAAATCATATCCACATCCGCGTTTACTCCGAAGGCCTGTGCTACACTCGTGAAATGTTTTCTAAGATACGCATCATACAGGCTATGGTAATTCTCCTGTATAGTTTCGTCTTCAACACGGCTTAATCCAAATTCGTCCCATAATTCCCAGCTTAATTTCTCGTCAACCCGAACGAATTCCGAAGAAAAGCCTATACCCAAAGCCTTCGCCACAGCTCTCTGCGCACATGAATATGCCGAACTAAAATTTAGAAGTGTTCCGTCCACATCAAAAATCAGATATCTGTATTTCACGTAGCTCCCCCCGCAAAATTCCGCGTTAGCTTAAACCTCTCTGGCAAGGAAATGGGTCAAGCCCGTGTACCGCCGGGTTTTCCGGTTGTTTTCCACCATCCGGCCCACTACTTCCCGCCGGCCTACCAGAATCAGCAGTCGTTTGGCTCTAGTAACGGCGGTGTAGAGTAGGTTCCGGTAGCAGAGCTTATCCGGCACTTTCAAGACCGGGATCACCACAGCGGTAAACTCGTTGCCCTGGCTTTTGTGAACTGTTACGGCATAGGCAGGCTCCAGCTCATTGGCGGCATGGTCGAAATCGTACAGCACGTTTTTGTCGTCGATCCGCACCCGGATGGCTCCTCCTGGCTTGTCAATCTCAGTGATGATCCCCATGTCCCCATTAAAGACCCCCTGCCCGTCCGTATTGTCGTCTTTGGTCCAGGGCAGCTGGTAGTCGTTGCGCACCTGCATCACCTTGTCTCCCAAGCGGAACAGCTGGCCGTTGATCTTTACCTCCGGCTTCTTGGGTGAAGGGGGGTTTACCGCCTCCCGGAGGAGCCGGTTCAGCTCTCCGGTGCCCATCTCACCCTTCCGGCTGGGACACAGCACCTGGATATCCTCCCCGCTGGAATAGCCGTAACTTTTGGGCAGGCGCTGGCTGCACAAGGATACAACCAGCTCCTGGGCGCTCTCCACATCTACCACCGGCAAATAGAAAAAGTCGCTGTCCCGCCGGGTCAGCTCCGGAATCTTCCCCTCCACAATCCGGTGGGCGCTAGTGACGATCAGGCTCTCCATGGACTGGCGGAAGATCTCCGTCAGCTGCACAGTGGGAAACATTCTCGGGGCGATCAGATCTCCCAGCACGTTCCCCGCCCCCACAGATGGCAGCTGGTCGCTGTCCCCCACCAGAATCAGCCGGCACCCTAAGGGCAGCGCCCGCAGTACGCCTTCGAACACATAGGCGTCCACCATGGACATCTCGTCAATCACCAGGCATTCGCACTCCAGGGGGTTGCTCTCGTTGCGGTTAAACACCGGGTTGTCCAGCTCGTCCCAATCCACCTGGAGCATCCGGTGAATTGTCTTGGCCTCTTCGCCGGTAAGCTCGCTCATACGCTTGGCGGCACGGCCTGTGGGCGCGGCCAGAAGCACCCTCTCTCCCGCCTGCTTCAAAATGCGGATGATGGCGTTCAAGGTGGTGGTCTTTCCCGTGCCCGGTCCGCCGGTGAGGATCAGCACCCCCTGCTCCATGGCGGCCCGAATGGCGGCCCGCTGCTTTCCGGCATACCGGATCCCCTGGCGCTCCTCGATCAAAGCGATTTCCAGGTCGGCTCCAGGTAGGGCGTTGGCGGGAGCCCGCAGCATAGCCTTCATCTTTCCGGCAATGTACT
Organism: Acutalibacter sp. 1XD8-33; assembly: GCF_003612555.1. Lineage (GTDB taxonomy): Bacteria > Bacillota > Clostridia > Oscillospirales > Acutalibacteraceae > Acutalibacter. Next base: position 129,817 of record NZ_RAZF01000006.1, on the reverse strand, counting down.
CCTCGCACAGATGTTGCTGCTGTAAAAAAAGAAAGCTGCGTCCGTCAAACTCCTCCCGCATCAGCTGGAAAGAGCCGCAGAGCCGCTCCACCGCGTCCTGGGCCAGTTCCCGCTCCACTCCCAGCATTCTGGCGGCCACCTTGCACAGACTCTCCTCTGGCAGGCAGGTGTGTCCGTTCAGCAGGTTATGGCGAAGCACGTAGACCACCCCGGCCTGCACCCGGGCCTCATCGTCCTGGGGGCATTCCATGGATTGAGCGATGGCATCGGCAATCTGAAAACTCAGGCCGATTTCCGGCTCGCACAGGGAATACGGATCCCGCTGAACGCAGGCTATGGACTCCTGGCCATAGAGCTTCCAGACCAATACGGCGCTCTCCGGGGGCACGCCAAAGGCCCCCAGATACACCGTCAGCTCCCGGATTCCATACACACGCCGGAGCTCCTCGCTGATGGCCAAGGCTTTCTCCTTGGTGATGCCCTTCACCTGGGCCAAGCGGTCCGGTTCGTTTTCCATCACATTCAGGGCGTTGACCCCGAAGGCGTCCAGAATCCGCAGGGCCGTGGCCTTACCCACTCCTTTCACCGCACCGGAGGAGAGATACCGCAGCATTCCCTCTTGGGTGACCGGCTGGGCCCGCTCAAAAACCTCTGCCCGGAATTGCCGGCCGTAGTTCGAGTTGGTCTCCCAGCGGCCCAGGACCCGCAGCTCCTCCCCCGGGCTTACATAAGGGAAGGTTCCCACCACGGTGGCCCTCTCGTTTTCCGAAACCAGCGCCAGAACGGTATACTGGTTTTGGTCATTATGATAGACTACATGTTCCACCGAACCGCACAGCTCGGCCAGCTCCTGTTCCGCCACAATTTCACTTCCTCTTAGAATCTGTCGGCCTTTCCCGATTTTCAAACGCGTTTCCCAGAGAGCCCGGCAAGCAGGCCAGGCAGCTCCTCGGGCTTTTTCCGTTCCAGGTCTCGGTATCTGGCGGAGAGCCGCTCCAGAATCTCTTCGGTTTCCGGATTTCCGTCGTCCAAGCAGACCAGCCGGCAGGAGGGTCGCAGGGCCATCCACTCCACCCGCTCCCCGCCGGCCCGCACCAGGCTTTCGCAGTCCTCCGGACCCCGGGGAGCGATTACCAGCATCATCTGTCCCGGAGGGCCTCCCTTTTGGGCTCTGTGCCCATTGTGCAGCCAAAAGGAAAAACACCGGATCAGCTCCACCGCGCCCAGCAGCATCAACCCCAGGCCCAGGGCATAGAAAATGTACGCCGCCGCGTTCACACGCACCGCCTCCTTCCCCCCATCCTATGTGGGAAAGGACGCACATGTTCCAGAGGGCTCAGCTCCGGCTGAGGATTACCGTTGCGTCTCGATGCAGCTGCAAAATCGAAGCGGGCACCTGGGGGGTGACCGGGCCGTGGAAGGCCTTCTCCACGATCTCCGCCTTGTCCGCCCCGGCAATGAGCAGCACCCGGCGGGCCTTCATGATGGCCCCGATGCCCATGGTGACCGCCATGGTGGGTACATCCTCGGGCCTGTCGAACAGCCGGGAATTGGCCCGGATGGTGCTCTCCGCCAACCGGACTGTGTGCACCCTGGTGGGGAAATCCTCAGCGGGCTCATTGAAGCCGATGTGGCCGTTATGGCCAATGCCCAACAGCTGTAGATCCGGCCAGCCGAGGCCCTCCACCAGGGCCTCGTAGCGCTCACATTCCGCCTCCATGTCCGGGGCGGCGCCGTTGGGCAGGTGGGTGTTCGCCGGGTCCACGTTCACCTTGGAGAACAGGTTCTGGTCCATAAAATAGCGGTAGCTCTGGGGGTTATCCGGGGTCAGGCCGCAGTACTCGTCCAGATTCACCGTGCGCACCTGGGAGAAGTCCAAGAGCCCCTCCCGGCAGCGGGCGGCCAGATTTTCGTAGGTTCCCAGAGGGGAGGAGCCGGTGGCCAGCCCCAGCACACAGCTGGGTTTCAGCAACACCTGGGCCCCGATGATGTCTGCCGCCAGACGGCTGAGTTTTTCGTAGCTTTCTACCTGGATCATTTTCATGGCGATTTTCCTTTCCGGAATATATTTTGTGGTGCATGGGTCTTGTGAGAAATTGAGGCATTTTATATGGGCGCGTGAGTGCGCGCGCTGGTTGATTGCGGAGCACAGGGCCGGGCGCGCTTTCTGGCTGGTTCCCTGCGCCACGCCGATGGCGTTCCCCGCATCCGCCCCGCTCGGGTTCGTCCTTTGGACGAACCGCCGGGGAAACGGGCAAAGCCCGTTTCCCCACGGCCATTTTGCGGCTCGCCGCAAAATGCGAGCGGAGCACACGGCGCCAAGCAAGTGCGAAGCCTAGGCCGGGTTTCGCCGTAGTGTCAAAACGATAAATCGGGCTGGGTGCGAGACGCACGGCGCCAGCTTCGCGGGCGGAGGGCCCGCCGAACATACTCCGCCTGGGGCGCGCCCCCAAAAATATCGTAAACAAAAAGTTCGTTCCGAATCCTAGGCCCCTTTTTCTCGTGCAAAAAGGGGCCTCTTGCAAGAGTTTTGCTTTACAAAACTCGGATAGTTAACCAAGCACAGCGAGTGTTAACTTTTATTCACACACCAAAAATGCGCTTCTCAGGTGTTAAGGTCTAGGGCAAGACCTTGGAGGCGCTGCCTCCAAACCACCGCGAGCTTTTGAAAAAGCTCGCGCAAAACTTTTACGGAAGTTAGGTTAGCTTGTCAAAAAAACGTAAATGTCTGCGACGAACGTAGTGAGGAAGCAGGGTAAAAGTTTTTGAGACTTACCGAAGGTAAGGTCTTAAACTTCTTTGAAAAAAGTTTGTGGGGTGTGGGGGCGACAATCGCCTGCGGCGATTTCCCGTCGCCGACCGAACCGGCAGGTGAGACCCAACGCCCCACGACCTTCCCGGCCACTCACCCCTTCCTCCCCACCGACAGCTGGGCCAGGACCACCCCGGCGAACACCAACCCGCAGCCCAGAAGCTCCCGCCCGGACAGGGGCTGGGCCAGTAGCAGCCAGCCGGACACCGCCGCGAACACGGATTCCAGGCTCAGAATCAGGGAGGCCACGGCCGGGTTCATGTCCTTCTGGCCCAGAATCTGCAGGGTGTACCCCGCCCCGCTGGAGAGCACCCCCGTGTAGAGCAGGGGGCCCCAGGCGGCCAGAAGCCCGTCCCAGCGGAACTGCCCCCGCTCCAGCACCGCCGCCAGGCAGAGGGACAGCACCCCCGCCACGAAAAACTGGGTGCAGGAGAGCTTCACCCCGTCCACCTTGGGGGCGAAATGGTCGATCACCAGAATATGCAGGGAGAAAAACGCCGCGCTGCACAGCACCAGAAGGTCCCCGGGCTCTATGTAAAACCCGCCGGGTCCTCCCACCGCGCTGAGAAACCACGCCCCCGCCAGCGCCAGAACCACCGCCACCCAGACCCGCAGCCCGGCCCGCCGGCCCAGAAAAATTCCCAGTACCGGCACCATCACAATATAGAGGGATGTGAGGAATCCCGCCTTCCCAGCGGTGGTATACTGAATACCCGCCTGCTGCAAAAGACTGGCAACGGCCAGAAGAACGCCGCAGCAGGCCCCGCCCAGAAGCAGGTCCCGGTTTTGAGCGAGAAAGCCGGATTCTCTCACATTGCTATCTGAATCGTCTGTTTTGGGGACGACGCTTTGGCCGGATACCCTCCGCCGAGAGAAAAGCCAGATCACCGGCAGCAGCACCAGCCCGCCGATGATGCTGCGCACCCCGTTAAAGGCGCACGGCCCCAGGTAGTCCATCCCCACGCTCTGGGCCACAAAGGCCGTGCCCCAGATCAGCGCGGCCAGGGCCAGCAGCAGCCCCCGGCCCCCTTTACGTCTGTCCATCGGGCCGGGCCTCCCCGTCCCGCGTGAGGTTCTTCATCCAATTGTAGCGGTTGATCTTCACCACCGCCACGAAACACTTGAGAATCTGGTCGCATTTCAGCGCCGCGAACACCACCCACACCGGGGCCCCCAGCCACTGGCACACCAGCGCGGAGGGGATCACCACCAAAAACACGAAGATGGTGTCGTTTTTGAACACGAAGCTGATGTCCCCCCCGGACTTCACCAGCCCGAACAGGCAGGCCGCCTGATAGCAGGTGCCGATGATGGTCACGGAGATCACGTTGATGAACTGGCGGGAATAGGCCATGGCCTCTGGGGTGGCGTTGTAGAGGGAGATAAAGCCCTCCCGGAAGAGCAGCACCAGCCCGCCGGAGAGTAGGCCCACCCCCAGGAAAATCATCTGCACCGTCTTGGAGTACTCCTTCATGGTCTCATATTTGCCCGCGCCCACGGTCTTGCCGGTGATGATCCCCACTGCGGAGGACAGGCCGTTCATCCACACATAGATCAGGTTGTGGAGCATTCCGGTGATGCTCACCGCTGCCAGAACCCCGGCGGTATAGGAGCCCATGATCTTGGTGTTCATCAGGTTATTGAAGGCCCACACCACCTGCCCGCCGATCACCGGCAGGCCGTAGCGCAGAAAATCCCGGAGCAGCTGGCTGTCCGTGCGCAGCAGATCCCGGAAGCCGAAGCGCAGCTTCCGGTCCACGGCGAACACATAGACCACGCTTACCGTGGTCTCTAGCACTCGGGAGATCACCGTGGCAATGGCCGCGCCCCGAACCCCCAGCGCCGGGAAGCCCAGCTTGCCGAAGATCAGCACGTAGTTCAGGGAGACGTTCACAAACAGGGCCATCACGGAGATATACAGGCCGATCTTCGCCGTCTCCACGCTGCGCATGGATGCGATCATCACCTGGGAAATGCTGAAGAACAGGTAGGTGACGCCCACGATCTGGAGATAGGCCGCGCCCTCGGCCACCACGCCCTGCTCCTTGGTGAACAGCCCGATGATCTCCGTGGGGAAGAGCACTGCCCCCAGGGTGACCGCCAGCCCGATGCAAAAGGCGAACCGCACCCCGATGGACACCACCTTGCGGATGCTGCCCGTGTCCTTCTTCCCCCAGTACTGGGCGGAGAGGATGAGGATGGCCCCCTCGATGCCGGCGATGAACATTTGGATCAGGGCCTGGATCTGGTTGCCCACGTAGACCCCGGAGATGGCGTCGTCTCCCAGGCGGCCGATCATTAGATTGTCCGCGAAGCCGATGGCGAAGGTGATCAGATTTTGCAGGGAGATGGGGATCGCCAGGGCGATCAGGGTCTTATAGAAGGATCTGTCTCTTGTGAAAATTGCCATACTTGTTTCCTCAATCGAGCTCTTACGTGAATTTTTTTGAGTATTGGACGGCCCCCGGCGGCTCAGGGGTTTCACCCCTAAGAACCCCACCACCTTTTGAAAAAGGTGGACGAAAACTTTACCCTGGTTGGATTTATCGCACTCAGCTAGCCAGCATAAAAGTTTTGCTCGAGCTTTTTCAAAAGCTCGTGGGAGTTTGAGGGCAACGCCCTCAAGGTCTTGCCGTAGGCGGCGGTCTGTGCCGCCGAAGGACTTTTACTACTCAAAAAAATTTCCGCAAAAAGCCTCTTACTTCCTCATATTCCTCTTATTCATCCCCGTCACTGGGCTCCGGGCTTTCGCTGGACTCTGGGCTGGGACTGGCATCCGGGTCGGGGCTGGCATCCGGGCTGGGAGACGCGCCGTCCTTGCCCTTAGCCAGATTGGAGTACAGGCGCTTCTGGGTGTCGGAATCCGCCACGCCCGTCTCCGGCAGGCCGTTGGCCCGCTGGAAATCCTTCACGCACTGGACGGTGTGCTCCCCGTAGTAGCCGTCATAGGCCATGTCCAGATAGCCCAGCTCGTCCAGGCGGCTCTGCATCTTCAGCACCTCTTCCCCCTGGTCCCGCTCCTGCAGGGTCTCATAGGTGGTGTCATCCTCCTCCAGGGCGGAGCTGACCAGGGCCGAGCTCACGTCGGAGTCGATCTTCTCCGTGGGGTCGGTGACCTTCATGGAGCTCTCCTCCAGCAGCTCTGGGAAGGCCGCCGCGGTGATCTCGTAGGCGGCGGACACCACCGTGCGCCCCTGCCGCTCCATCAGGGTGGGGTCCAGCTCCACCACCTTGCCGTCCTTCACCGCCTGGAAGTCCTCAAACCGGGAGTCGTCCTCAATCTCCGCCTTCAGACCCGGGCGGCAGAAGATCACGTCCGGGTCGGAGACCTTCAGGTCATCAAAGCTATAGCTGCCCCCGGAGAGGCTCTTGAAGGCGTTGGTCACGCCGGAATAGGTCATGATGGTGGTGGCAAACATATCCCCCGTCACGCCAGAGCCGTCCAGATCATATAAATAGCATCCGGTAGTAATCCTATCGCTGGGCACCAGACGGGTGATATTGTCCAGGGTGAGGAACACATCCTGAGCAGCGGCAATCCCCTGGTCATAGCCCGCCTCACCGCCGTTTAAGGCGGAGGAAACCTGGGCGTAGAGCCGCTCGAAGTCCTCCCTGTCCACGGCCGGGGCAATATTCACCACCGTAAGGCCGGCGTCCTTCAGGGCCTGCTCCGCTCCGGCGCTGGACGGGTCCAGCAGCACCAGGTCGGGTCCCGCTCCCGCAACAGCCTGGGCGTCCATTGCGTCGATTTTCTGCAAGTCCCGCAGAGCGTCCTGGGTGCAGTCCCCGGATCCTGCGGCCAGCTGGGTTTCACATCCCAGGGCCAGCACCACGTCGGCCAGGTTGGGGGACAGCACCGCCACCTTCTGGGGCTTGGAACTGATGGTAACGCCGTTCACCTCCACGGGAAACACGCCCGTGGCTACGCCGGATACCAACCCGCTCACATCAGAACAGGCCCCCAGCACGGTACAGGCAAGGCACAGGCACAGGCACAGCAGCGCTGCCAACAGTCGGGCAGGTCGTTTGTTCATGTTCATATAAAAATCTCTCGCTTTCTGTCAAAACCTTTTTCAGCGAACCCGCATACATTATAACAAAGCCTGTCTTTTTATGCAAGCCCGGAGTCCGCTTTCCCCACCCGAAATCCAATCTTTTTGTTAGGGACGATGTTTGGGGGACGATGTTTACGGCCTCCGGCGGCTGGGGGCTCTGCCCCCTGTCCCCCGCAACCTTTGAAAAGGTTGACGAAACTTTTACCCTGGTTGGCTATGTGCGATAAAACTAACTATACTGCGTTACGCGGTCAAAGGGCGTTAGGCCTCTTGTGAGGTTTGGGGCAAAACCCCAAGGTCTTGCCGGAATGCGCGAGAGTTCGCTTGCGAACTCTTCTGTGCGCATGGAGGCCCCCTACTACTTCAAAAAAATACACTTTGACCCTCCCCCGGCGCTATGGGCTTGCATTTTTTGCGCGGTTGTGATAGAATGACTGCAAGTAGCGGGGCGCGCGCCCCGAATTTTTTAGAAAAGGTGTTGGTTTTCTCCTTTATGGACAGTCACAGTACCACGTTGATTCTCACGCTGATTTTGCTGGTGGCCTTTTCCGCCTTTTTTTCCGCAACGGAAACCGCCTTCTCCTCCCTGAACCGCATCCGCCTGAAAAACCTGGCCTCCGCCGGGAACAAGAGAGCCCAGCTGGCCTATGCTCTCTCTGAAAATTATGACGAGCTGCTCTCTACCATCCTGGTGGGCAACAACCTGGTGAATATCGCCTCTACCACCATTGCCACCCTGCTCTTTGTGAAGGCACTGGGAGACGGTGCCGGGCCCACGGTATCCACCGTGGTGATGACCGTGGTGGTGCTCGTATTCGGTGAGGTTTCCCCCAAGAGCCTGGCAAAAGAAAATGCCGAGGCCTTCGCCATGCTCTCCGCCCCTTTCATCCGGGCGCTCATCGTCCTGCTTAAGCCGGTGAATTTTTTGTTCAGCCAGCTGAAAAAGGGGCTGCGGAAGCTGGTGCGCAGCGCGCCCAGCCAGTCCGTCACAGACAGCGAGCTGCTTACCATTGTAGAAGAGGCGGAGCAGGAGGGCGGCATTGACAAAAGCGAAAGCGACATGCTTCGTAATGTGATCGAGTTTGACGACATTCAGGCCATTGAGATCATGACGCCCCGGGTAGACGTAGAAGCTGTGCCCAAAGAAGCCACGGCGGAGGAAGTCGCGGCGGTGTTCCGGGAGACCGGCTATTCCCGCCTGCCTGTCTATGAGGAAACCATTGACAGCATTGTGGGCGTTATCCACGAGAAAGACTTCTACGGCGGCGCTTGGGATGGCCAGATCGAAAGCATTCTTAAGCCTGCGGAGTTCATCCCCCCTTCCATGAAGATCTCCGACCTTCTAAAGCTCTTGCAGCAGAAAAAGCTGCATATGGCGGTAATTGTGGACGAATTCGGCGGCACCGAGGGCATTGTCACCCTGGAGGACGTAATTGAAGAGCTGGTGGGCGAGATCTGGGATGAACACGACGACGTTGTCCAAGAGGGAATTCTGCCCCTGGGCGAAGGGCTCTACCGGGTGTATGGTTCCGCCAGCACCGACGACCTGTTCGAATTTCTGCATCTTGACTGCGAGACGGACGCTTCCACGGTCAACGGCTGGATTGCTCAGCACCTGGACCGCATCCCCCAAGCCGGAGACAGTTTCCAATATCAGGGCATCAGCTTTTGGGTGACGAAAGCCGGAGGCAACCGCGCCGAGGAAATCCGGGTAAAGACCGCTCTGGCCAAACCGGAGGAATCGGCGTAACGCGCTCGAAGGGTCTCCTGTTCTCCTAGCATACAAGCAGCCGGATAATATGCTAAAATAATGTGAGCTTCACCCAGAGGTGAAGCTCTTTTGCTTTTTCTTTAAATTCAATCTACGACCAGTAGTGGTACTTTTTGCGGTTCGCCCACAAAAATCCTAGGGAGATCACAAAAGCGAACACGTCCGCCACGGCGATGGACCACCAGATGCCGTCCAACCCGAAGAGCATGGGCAGCGCCAGCACGCACAGGATCTGGAACACCAGTGTGCGCAGAAAGGAGATGGCCGCCGAGATGGCGCCGTTGTTCAGGGCCGTGAAGAAGGACGAGGTGAAGATGTTGAATCCCGCGAACACGAAGGAGAAGGAGAACAGGATGAACGCGTGGCGGGTCATCCCGGCCAGCTCCGGGTCGTAGCCCACGAACACCGCCGCCAGGGGTCTCGCCAGAGCCCAGGAGGCAACCATCATGAGGATCCCCCCGGCGAACATGAGCAACACGCTCTTCTTCAGCAGGTTCTTCAGCTCTCCATGATTGCCCGCCCCATGATGGTAGCCCACCACCGGCGCGGCGGCGATGGTGTACCCGATGAAGATCGCCACGAAGATGAAGGAGACGTACATCAGCACCCCGTATACCGCCACGCCGTCCTCCCCGGCAAAGTGCAGCAGCTGGAAATTGTAGAGCATACTCACCAGGGACCCGGAGATGTTGGACATGAGTTCCGAGGAGCCGTTGGCGCAGGCCTTCAAGAGGATGCGGCTCTCCAGGCGTGTTTTCACCAGCCGTAGGAGGCTGTCGTTGGGCCGCAGGAAGTAGAACAGGGGCAGAAAGCCCCCCACGGTCTGGCTGATCCCCGTAGCCAGGGCCGCCCCCGCCACGCCCCAGCGGAACCCCCCGATGAAGAGGGCGTCCAGGGCCATGTTGGTGAAGCCCGCCGCTACGGTGTAAGCAAGGCCCAGCTTGGGCTTTTCGGCGGTGGAGAGGAAGGTCTGGAACACGTTCTGGAGCATGAACGCCGTGGTGAACGCGATAACGATGCGGCCATAGACCACGCAGTTGGCCAGCATGGCGTCTGTGGCTCCCAGAAGCCGGGCAACGGGTTCCATGGCCCAGAGGCCGAACACCGTGACCCCGCCGCCCACCAGGCAGGTGAACAGCACCATCATGGTGAAGTAGCCGTTGGCGTTTTCCCGGTCGCCCTCCCCCAGGGTTTTGGCCACCAGGGCGCTGCCGCCGGTGCCGATCATGAACCCCAAGCCCCCCAGCACCATGGGGAATGGCATGATCAGGTTGATGGCCGCGAAGGGCACCTTGCCCACGAAGTTGGACACGAAGAGCCCGTCTACCACGCCGTAGATGGAGGTAAACACCATCATGATGATGGGAGACAGAGCAAAGCGCAACAGCTTGGGATAGGTGAAATGGTCGGACAGCTGAATTCTCATAGGATCCTCCTTATGACTGGTCCCACTGGGACATGGCCTGCCGCAGCAGGTCCGTGAATTTTCTGTAGTCCCGAAGAAAGCGCTCCCGCTCCTCCCGGCCCATGCCCGCCAGGGCCTGCTCCTCGGCCAGCACCACCCGGTCGGCGGTGCGCCGGGCCAGCTCCTCCCCGGTTTCTGTGAGGGAGATCACCCGGGTGCGCCGGTCGTCCCCGGCGGAGAGGGTGATGGTTCCCTCGGCCTCCATGGCCTTGAGGGCGGAGTTCACCGTCTGCTTGGGCAGGTACATCAGGCCGCAGAGCCGCTTCTGGGTGAGGGGCTGGCTCTCGGCCCGCAGGGAGTAGAGGATCCACAGGGTGCAATCGCTGACGCCCAGCCGCCGGGCCGCCGCCCGGTAGAGGCTGTCGTTGTCGTGGATCAGGGCGTTGTATTCCAGCAGCCAGGGGTCCACAGGCGGGTTTTTCATGGGATGCGCCTCCTGAAAAAGATATTCCGAAATCGGACAATTCTATTATGGTCCGATTTCGGATGAATGTCAAGATGCTTTTTTATTATTACTGGGGGCCTCCGCCGCAAAGGACGCGGCTGCGGCAAGGGGGGCTTTGCCCCCTCCACCCCCACCACCTTTGAAAAGGTGGACGAAACTTTTACCCTGGTTAGCTGAGTGCGCAAAAGCCAGCCAGGGTAAAAGTTTTTGATCCAAACTTTTTTCAAAAAGTTTGGCGCAGGTGTGGGCCGCGCAGGCCCACACCTGCGCCGTAAGGCGCGGCAGACTTGGCTTCACCAAGTCTGCCGCGCCTGGAGGCCTTCTATTACTCCCCAAAAAAAGCCGGAGAGGCGCGCTCTCCGGCTTTTTCAGCTATGCCTATTTCTGGCCCGTGGGATTCCCCTGGGAATCAGGGGTTTCGGCCTGTTCCTTGGTCACCGTACGGGTGGAGCCGCCGGAGACGTACACCCTGCCGCATTCCGGGCAGATGTCCGTTTTCAAGGTGACGGTCTGGCTGACCACCTTCCTGCCATCCCGCTGGGCCTTGGCCTGCTCGTGGGCTACATGCTCCAGCTCGTGGCCGCGCACGGCGGCCTGGGCGGCTTCCGGGGCGATTCTGGTGGGCGTCTGGTAGGAGACACTGCTGTCATCGGAGCCGTCCTGGTATTTGCGCTCCTCGCAGGTCTGGCAGCGGCCCTCGTCGGCGGCTTCCTGGGCGCCGTCCGCGCCAAGGGCGGTATCCGTGTCCACGCCCTCGTGGCCGGGGAGCTTGTCGCTGCCGGGGAGTTTCAGCTCCTCCTGGGGGTACTGGACCCGCATGCGCGCGGCCTGCTCGGCAGCAAGGGCCGTGGGGTCCCCGCCGGGCAGGGAGAGGGGAGAGGCCTGGGCGGAGGGCTGGTTAAGCCCGCCTGCTTTCGTTCCGGAAGTCGTGGGGGGCCCTCCCATATATTGTACACGGGAACGAGCGGCCTGCTCCGCGTGGTAGGAGCGGGCCCAGAGGTCCCCGGAGAGGCCCACCCGGCCGGGGGCGTCGGAGCGGACGGCGGGGGAGGGGCGCACGGGCGTGACCGGGGCCTCGGGCATGGCGGCCCGCTGGGCGGACCGGGCCATCCGGGGGGCGTAGCGCACGCCGTAGTTGTAGATGCTACTCACATTGTAGGTGGGTGCGGAAAGGGAAACCGGACTGATCATAGGAAACACCTCTGCTGGAAATTAAGACCTTGGGGACTCTGTCCCCAAACCCCTGCGGCTTTTGGAAAGGCCGGCGAAACTTTTACCCGCTCCTCATTTCATTCGTCGCGAACAATGTATGAGTTTTGGGCTAAGCTAACCAGGGAAAAAGTTTTGCTCGAGCTTTTTCAAAAGCTCGTGGGAGTTTGAGGGCAACGCCCTCAAGGTCTTTCTCTTGACCTTAAACACCTGAGAAGCGCAATTTTTGCGGGGTGAATTGGCAGGCGAAGCCTGACAAGAGGGGCGCTTTTTGCAAGAATAAAAAGCGCCCCTAGTCCCGGAGAAAGCCAGCGGCTTCGTACCCAGCCTCCGCCTTCTGCCTGCTTCGCGAGCCGAGAGCCAGCCCGACGCGCTATGCCTGGGGCGCGCTTCTATATAAAGTATACCCCATCCGGCGGAAAACTTCAAGACGGGCGGCGGAAAAATTTTCTTTTCCGGGGGCTTGACATTTCCCCGGAATTCGTCTATAATATCCCCAACCCTTTGAGAAAGTGTAAGTAGGCCGGACGTGGAATTTTCAGAGAGCCGCCGGTGGTGGAAGCGCGGCAGGGAAACTCTGGCTGAATGGGCTTTTGAGGGCGGACCGAACGGCGGGCGCGGCGTCTCCCAAGCGGGGGCGGTGCCGTCTACTAGGCGAGCCGGAGCGGCGCTCCGTTACCAAAGCCGGCGTATAGTTGGTTTGTACGCGCTGAGAGGACGCACGGATGCATTCCGTATATGGGTTTGTTGTGCGTCAAGCCGGGTGGCACCGCAGGATTATTTTCCTGTCCCAGCAATGATTTGCCGGGACAGTTTTTTATTGCCCCGGACACAGAAATATCGAAAGGATGGAGAATCATGAGCGAAAACAAAATCCCCTACAAAATCTATCTGGAAGAAAGCGAGATGCCCAGGGCATGGTACAACCTGCGGGCGGATATGAAGAACAAGCCCGCCCCCCTGCTGAACCCCGGCACCCTCCAGCCCATGACCGCCGGGGAGCTCTCCGGCGTGTTCTGTGAGGAGCTGGTGAAGCAGGAGCTGGACAACGACACCGCCTATTTCGAGATTCCCACGGAGATCCGGGATTTCTACAAGATGTACCGGCCCTCCCCTCTGGTGCGGGCCTACTGCCTGGAGGAGAAGCTCCAGACCCCCGCCAAGATCTACTACAAGTTCGAGGGCAACAACACCTCCGGCTCCCACAAGCTGAACTCCGCCATCGCCCAGGCCTACTACGCCAAGGAGCAGGGCCTTAAGGGCGTGACCACAGAGACCGGGGCGGGCCAGTGGGGCACGGCGCTCTCCATGGCCTGCGCCTATCTGGGCCTGGACTGCAAGGTCTACATGGTGAAGTGCTCCTACGAGCAGAAGCCCTTCCGCCGGGAGGTGATGAAGGTCTACGGCGCGGACGTGACCCCCTCCCCCTCCGAGAACACCGCCGTGGGCCGAAAGATCCTCCAGGAGTTCCCGGGCACCAGCGGGTCTCTGGGCTGCGCCATCAGCGAGGCGGTGGAGGTGGCCACGTCCACGTCCGGCTATCGGTATGTGCTGGGCTCTGTGCTGAACCAGGTGCTGCTCCACCAGTCGGTGATTGGCCTGGAGGCCAAAGCCGCTCTGGACAAATATGGCGTGAAGCCCGACGTGATCATCGGCTGCGCGGGGGGCGGCAGCAACCTGGGCGGGCTGATCTCCCCCTTCATGGGCGAGAAGCTCCGGGGCGAGGCGGACTACCGCTTTATCGCCGTGGAGCCCGCCAGCTGCCCCAGCTTCACCCGGGGCGAGTACCGGTATGACTTCTGCGACACGGGCATGGTGTGCCCTCTGGCCAAGATGTACACCCTGGGCAGTGGTTTCATCCCCAGCGCGGACCATGCGGGCGGGCTGCGGTTCCACGGCATGAGCTCCGTGCTGAGCCAGCTCTACGCCGACGGCCTGATGGAGGCTATCTCCGTGAAGCAGACCGACGTGTTCCAGGCGGCGGAGGATTTTGCCCGGATCGAGGGCATTCTGCCCGCCCCGGAGAGCAGCCACGCCATTCTGGCGGCGGTGAACGAGGCCCTGCGCTGCAAGGAGACGGGCGAGGAAAAGACCATCCTCTTCGGTCTGACGGGCACCGGCTATTTTGATCTGGTGGCCTACGAGAAGTTCCACAAGGGCGAGATGGGCAACTATATCCCCACGGACGAGGAGATCCAGAAGTCTCTCTCCAAGCTGCCCACGGTGGACTGAGCACTCAAAGAGCAGGCTGATGGAATCGCGAAAAAGGACAGGTGAAAGGCGGCTGCTTTTTGCCCGTCCTTTTCCCGTTTGTAAACTTTTATTTTTTCGCCTCCCCTTTTGAGAGGAAGTCTTGCGGAATCCCCCGAAATGGGGTATAATCAGAAAAATATGATTGAAAACGGAGGTGCTCTGCCCTATGGCTAGAGAACGATATCTGGTAGGCGCCGGAGAGGATACCATCCACACCGGAGTCATTGAGCTGAAAACCGCCAGGGATAAACGGAAAAATTGGTGGCACTATCACAAAGTCCATGTGCTGGTGATCCTGCTGCTGCTGGGTGTGGCAGCCAGCCTGGTCTATACGGTAGTGACCCGGGAGCGGCCGGACTACACCATCGGGGTGCTCACGTCCTATAAACTGCCGGAGGAAGTGCTGGAGGCCATGGAGGAGCGGGTGGCCCAATATGCCGGCGACCGCAACGGCGACGGAGAAGTGCTGGTCCGGATGGATAACTATGTGATGGGCGGCACGAACAGCGCGGCAGATTACCAGGCGATCCAGGCGGCCTATACCCGTTTTGCCGGGGACGCGGCCATGAACACCTCCATGATCTTCATTCATGACGAGGACGCTTTCCAGACCATGGAAAGCAGTTTGGGCGGCTTCTTTCAATATAACAACGGCTCTGCCATGCCTGAAGAAGCCAAGGACTTCGAGAACGCCATGCGTCCCTGGGAGGACTTTAAGGGGCTGGAGGGATTCACCGCCGAGGGCGGCGACATGCTGAGCCAGTGGACCCCGGAGATTGTGGCGGAGCTGTGCGGCCGCCTGCGGATTTCCATCCGGACGGCGGAGGGCAGCGGCTTTGCCAAAGACGAAAAGGTCATGGCTTACTATCAGGACAGCGTGGACCTGCTGGACAGGCTCTACCGTGGCGAGCTTCCAGAATCGCCGTAAACGCCTTATATTCCGGCCCTACCGGACCGGATGGGAATAATTAGCTTTTATTACAGGAGGGAACAAAAATGGCAATGACTATGACCCAAAAAATTCTGGCGGCCCACGCGGGGCTGGACTCCGTAGAGTCGGGGCAGCTCATCGAGGCAAACCTGGACATGGTCCTGGGCAACGACATCACCTCCCCGGTGGCCATCAACGAGTTCGAAAAGTGCGGGGCCACGGGCGTGTTCCACAAGGATAAGATCGCCCTGGTGCTGGATCACTTTGCCCCCAACAAAGACATCAAAGCCGCCCAACAATGCAAGCAGACCCGGCAGTTCGCGGATAAGTACAACATCACCAACTTCTTTGACGTGGGTCAGATGGGCATCGAGCACGCCCTCTTGCCGGAAAAAGGCTTGGTGGGCCCCGGTGGGGCCATTGTAGGCGCGGATTCCCATACCTGCACCTATGGGGCTTTGGGGGCCTTCTCCACCGGCGTGGGCTCCACGGATATGGCTGCTGCCATGATTACCGGCAAGCTCTGGTTCAAGGTGCCCTCTGCCATCAAGGTGGAACTCATCGGCAAGCCCACGGGCTTTGTGTGCGGTAAGGACGTGGTGCTGCATCTGATTGGGGAAATCGGCGTGGATGGAGCGCTGTACCAGTCTTTGGAATTTACCGGTGAGGGCGTCTCCGCCCTCAGCATGGACGACCGGTTCACCATCGCCAACATGGCCATTGAGGCCGGCGCGAAAAACGGCATCTTCCCTGTGGACGAGAAAACCCTGGCCTATTGCAAGGACCGCTACCAGGGCGAGGTGAAAATCTACGAGCCGGACCCGGAGGCGGTCTATGAGCGCACCGTCACCATCGATCTCTCTGCCCTGCGGCCCACGGTTTCCATGCCCCATCTGCCGGAGAACACCCGGAAGATCGAGGAGGTCAGCGACGTGAGGATCGACCAGAGCGTCATCGGCTCCTGCACCAACGGCCGCATCAGCGACATGCGCATCGCCGCCCAGATCCTCAAGGGGAAGAAGGTTGCCAAGGGCGTGCGCTGCATCGTGATCCCCGCCACCCAGGAGGTGTACCTCCAGTGCATCCGGGAGGGTCTGGCGGAGATCTTCATCGAGGCCGGGGCGGTGTTCAGCACCCCCACCTGCGGGCCCTGCCTTGGCGGCTATATGGGCATCCTGGCCGAGGGCGAGCGGGCGGTTTCCACCACCAACCGGAACTTTGTGGGCCGCATGGGCCATGTGGAGTCCGAGGTGGTGCTGGCAAGCCCCGCCGTGGCTGCCGCCAGCGCCATCACCGGGTATCTGACGGATCCGGCCAAACTGTGATGAATGCCGCGAGAATTGAGACCAGGCGGCTGCTGCTTCGGCCGCCGGAACGTGCCGACGCCCCTGCCATCCGGGGGTATCTAGCCCAGGAGCATGTGCGGCAATACAACTGCCTGGGGAAGCTTCCCACTGTGGAGGAGCTGGAGAGGATACTCCTGCACGAGCCGGAGAAGCAGTTCTCCATCGTCCGGAAGGAGGACGGGCTGGTGCTGGGTCATATCGGGCTGGAGGAGGATGCT
Organism: Acutalibacter sp. 1XD8-33; assembly: GCF_003612555.1. Classification (GTDB taxonomy): domain Bacteria; phylum Bacillota; class Clostridia; order Oscillospirales; family Acutalibacteraceae; genus Acutalibacter. The sequence goes on along the minus strand of NZ_RAZF01000006.1, from coordinate 113,312 downwards.
CTGCGCTTCCGTGTAAAGTCCGTCTCCCTGGACTACTACCTGGGGGAAGCGCACACCCGCAAGGGCTATATGCTTGAGGCCCTGGACGGGCTGCTGAGGTATCTGTTTCTCCGGGAGGGAATGGAGGCGGTCAGCGCCCGGGCCTTTGTGGAAAACAGCGCCTCCATCGCCCTGCTGGAAAAGCTGGGCTTTACCCGGGAAGGGACCCTGCGCCGGGCCATGCGGACCTTCCAGGACAAATACTTTGACGACGCCGTTTTCTCCCTGCTGCGGGAGGAGTATCTGGCGGCGCATCCCCCCCCAGGCTGGGGGACCTAGTCGCCATCAAAATGGATCGGCCCATTGGGACTGTCCACCCCAAGCACCCGGATCTGATTTACCCCGTGAATTACGGCTATGTGCCGGGCCGCCTCCTGGCCCCGGACGGGGAGGAACAAGCACATGACGCCGGGAATGGCAAAATGAGATAGCTGAGCTTCGTCATGTGTCATGAGTTTTGCTTCGCAAAACTCCGCGAAGTTGGTACGTTTGTTCGTGCCGCTGGTTGATCGCCGTCATCCACCAGTTCGACGACGTGGAGGAGAAGTGGGTTCTGGCCCCCGAGGGGATGAGCTTTTCCAGAGGAAGAAATCCAGAGGTTGACCCACTTTCAGGAGCAATATTATCACTCGGAGATCAGAATGGAGGAACTATGACACCTTTAGAGCAGGTCAGCCACGAGACGATGACGTTCATGCGGGGCAAATACTGCCTGAATGAGGTAGGGAACGGCAAGGACGAGCTGAAATTCCGGCAGGGGAAGCGGACCATTCTCACGGTCTACGTCAGAGAGAACAGGTTCGACTTTCTGCTCATCTTCGGCAAAAAGGAGCGGGAGGCCTTTGAGGCCCGGCGGGAAGAGTTTTCCCCCTTGGTGACGGGAATTTACGACGGCGCAAAAACCTATCACGATGGCAAGTGGATGATGTTCCCCGTGACCACGCTGGAACAGCTGGAGGAGCTGAAAGAGCTCATTTTGATAAAGAAAAAGCCCAACCGCAAGCCCTTTTCCAAGGAGGGCGCGGTGTACGGCCAGTGCGGCCAGCGCTGCGATCTGTGCGTGCATTACATAGGCCAGGACGAGGCCCGGCGGCAGGAGATGATCCCGCCCCTTACCCGGATGTATGGGATCACCGACTGGTCCATGCGTTGCGGCGGCTGCAAAAGCAGCACCTGCTACTGCAAGGACGCCCCCTGCCCCGCCAAGGCCTGCGCGGCGGAACGGGGTCTTGTCCAGTGTAGGGACTGTCCGGAACACCCCTGCATCCGGGCTGCCACCTCGGACCATCTGTCTATGATCCACACCGAGAGCCATGACGCGGCGGAGATCACCTGGGGGATTCTCCCCTATGTGCCCTATCAGTATGAGGAGAGGTAAGTTATGCCATATATTTCCATAGAATGCGGGAACCTGGACGGCGCGCAGAAGGCGGCACTGATTGAGCGGCTCACCGCTGTGGCGGCAGAGGTCACCCATATTCCCACGGAGTTTTTTACTGTCACCATAAAAGAGCTGCCCGATGAGAACTTCGGCATCGGCGGCAGAAATATCGGAGAGCTCAAGGCGGAGTATGCCGCCCGAGGCGCGAGTGGAGAATAAGAGCCCGACGGGAGGAGCCAATGGAAGCAATCAAAAAAGTCCTACACGAGAGCTGGGACCAACTGGAGGCCCGGCACAGAATTGGCCCGGGTGAGTACGAGTACTGCCGCAGGAAATTCGTGAGCCTGGGCCAGGGAAGGCAGTGCGTGGTCAGCGTGTACGAGGTGCCTCCGGGCAAGGCCGCGTATCCCTACCACTACCACTTGAAAAACGAGGAAACCTTCTTCATCGTCAATGGGAAAGGACTGCTGCGGACCCCGGAGGGGGAACGGGAGATAAAAACTGGGGATTTACTCTTTTTCCCAGCAGAGCCAGGCGGAGCCCACAAGCTCACCAACACGGGGGACGAGCCTCTAGTCTATGTGGACTTCGACACCCAGAACGACCTGGACGCGGCGATCTACCCGGATTCAGGCAAAATTGGAGTTTGGGGCCGGGACGTGAACAAGGTATTTCTAGAAGGAGACGCCGTGGACTACTATGAGGGGGAGTAGGCAAAGCACATATCGTTAGCACAATTTAAATTAAAAAGAGATAAAAGCCTCTTTTAAACCAGCTGCAGAAAATGGAATTAGAATTTACTGATAAAGGAGAAAAGCATTATGAACGCCAAAGGGACAGTGCATAAATATGGAGACGACGTGAACACCGACGTGATCATCCCCGCCCGGTATCTGAATACCGCCTCCCACGCGGAGCTTGCGGCCCACTGCATGGAGGACATCGACAAGAATTATGTGAAGAACGTGAGGCCTGGGGACGTGGTGGTGGCCGGCAAAAACTTCGGCTGCGGCTCCTCCCGGGAGCACGCGCCCATCGCCCTGAAAGCCAGCGGGGCTTCCTGTGTGATCGCCAAGACCTTTGCCCGCATCTTTTACCGCAACTCCATCAACATCGGCTTTCCCATTCTGGAATGCCCGGAGGCTGCGGAGGAAATCCAGCCTGGGGATGTGGTAGTCGTGGATTTTGACAGCGGCCTCATCACCGACGAGACCACCGGCAAGGCCTATCAGGCCCAGCCCTATCCGGAGTTTTTGCAGAACATCATCAAAAGCGGCGGGCTACTGGAGTCCATCAAGGGCTGAGCCATGGAAACCGTCTATTTCCCCAGCTGCAATTTCACCAAGGCCAGCCCCCAGGCCGCCAAGAAGCTGCGGGATTGGATAAAAGAGGCCATGCCTGTGGCAGGATGCTGCCGCACGGAAAAAAGGAAATATCCGACAGGAAGTCGGGCCCTGTACTTTTGCCAAGCATGCCGGGAAACTCTGGAAAAACGGTTTCCTGAGTTGGAGCCGGAGAATCTGTTCGTCTGGCTGGACCGGGAGGAATGCCTTGCCCTACCTGATTATCATGGGCTGATGGTGAGCGTACAGGACTGCTGGCGGGACCGAGAGCATCCGGAGATCCACCAAGCGGTGCGAAACCTGTTGTGCAAAATGGAGATCGACTGGCAGGAGATCCCCGAGAGCCATGAGCGTGCCAATTACTGTGGAAACCTGCATTTTGAGCCTGAACGTCCAGAGGCCGCAGCTCTGGTAAAAGCCCGGCCCGGCCAGGAGCTCTATCAGTTCCCGGAGGAGGAGCAGAGGCGGATTTTTGCCGAACAGCTGGAAAAGCATGGGGGCCTGCCTGTGCTCTGCTACTGTAACCGCTGCAAGCTGGGCATGGAGACGGCGGGCGGCAAGGCCGTGCATCTGATGGAGCTTCTTATGGGAACTTATTGAAATAATAATCCCCCGGCGGAGCCGGGGGGGGGGGGCTATTTCAGGGAGTCGCAAAACACTTTCAGGTCCCGCTTCACGGCCTCCGGAAGGGTGTTGAAATCCGACAGTTCCCTCCAGGGCATACAGATGCACCAGGCAGACCTGAGGGTAGACAGCCTTCAGCCGGGCAAAAGCCTCCCGAGACCCCAGAGCCTCCAGACGGGGGAATCGATCCCCTCAGAGGCCAGCTTTTTGGCCATCTCCGTGTCAATGTTCCTCAGAGAAGTCAATTCCGCCATGCCGCAGCCCTCAGATAAACTTAACGGCTGTACCGTAAGCCATCACCTCCGCCGCGCCAGACATAATCGCGGAGGTGGCAAACCGCAGACAGACAACGGCATCCGCACCCATGGCCCCCGCCTAATTCACCAAGCGCTGAATAGCGATATTCCGGGCGTCGTCCATCATCTGGGTGTAGGACTTCAGCTCGCCGCCTACCAAGGTTTTGAAGCTCTGGCCGATATCGTGGCCAATGTTTTTCGACTGGATAGTACTGCCCATGACAATTCCAAGCACCTAATAGTCCTGGCCGGGAATATGCTCTGTGTTGACAACCAGCATATTGATTCCCCTTTCTTTCGTTTTGTCGTATATTTCTATATATTATAAAGAGGAATGGGAGAGTTTGTCAAGACTTTTTCCGGGCCATCCGGACCAGCAGGCAGGCCACCATGACCAGTGGAAATACCGCCGCGCTGAGCATTCCTGCCCGCAGGCCGGCGAATTCGCTCACCATCCCCGCCAGAGCCGGGCCGGAGGAGCAGCCGATGTCCCCGCACACGGCCAGCAGGCCGAACATGGCCGCGCCACCCTTAGGATAGGCTCCCGCCGTGGAACTGAGTACCCCTGGCCACATCAGGCTGATGGAGAAGCCGCACAGGGCGCAACACAGCAGGGAGAGCATGGGGACCCGCAACAGGGCCGCCCCCATGTAGCAGAGCACACAGAGCACGGCGGTGGAGAGCAGGGAGCGGTACAGATTCATCCGGGCCCCAAAGACCCCGTAGATGGTCCGCCCGATCCCCATGAACACCGCGAAGAGGCAGGGCCCCAGCAGGTCCCCCCACAGCTTCTCCATCCCCAGGGCCTGCTCGGCGAAGAGGGAGCTCCACTGGCTCATGGCTAGCTCGGAGGCCCCAGCGCAGAGCATGAGCACCATGGAGAGCACAAAGAGCCGAGACCTAACCAGCCGGCCCAGGGGGATCTTCTCCTCCTGGGAGACGGTGGGCCGCAGGGGCACCCGGGCGAAGGAGAAGGTGTTCAAAAAGGGCAGCGCCGCCCAGAGCAGGGGCAGCGTCCACCAGAGCTCCTCGCCCAGCAGGCGCACGGCCAGGGTGGTGAGGAGAACCACGGCCACCTGGCCCCAGCAGTAGAAGGAGTGGAGCAGGCTCATCTTGGCGTCCTTGGCCTCGCTGGGCAGGGAGTCGATGATGGGGCTGACGGCCACCTCGATGATGCCGCCCCCCATCGCCGTGATGATGGTGGCGATGGCAAGGCCCAGGAACGGCGTGGGCATCACTCGGGGGAGAACGCCCAGGAGCACCAGCCCCGCCGTGCAGCAGATATGGGCGGACACCGTGGCGGCCCGGTAGCCGATACGGTCCACAAAACGGACGCAGAGCACATCCACGCAGATCTGGGTGACGAAGTTGAAGAGGATCAAAGAGGAGATCATGGCGTAGGAGATGCCGAACTCCTTCTGGAAGATCACGAAAAAGAGGGGGCTGAGGTTGTTTACCACACCCTGGACTATGTACCCCCGGTAGCACGCCATACGGGTGCTGCGATATGAGATGGGTTCGCGCAAGGGAATCCCTCCTAAAAATATTGCAAGTTGTCTGATTATAGCAAAAGGCGTGGGGAAAGTCAAGGCTGGCGGAGTGCACAAAGGTGGGAGCGCACGGAAGTGCTTTTTTGTGGAGTGAATGGAGGCCTCCGGGCGCGGCAGACTTGGCTTCGCCAAGTCTTGGACCGCGCAATGTGGTTAGCTATGGCGCAATCAGCTAACCAGGGTAAAGTTTTCGTCCACCTTTTTCAAAAGGTGGTGGGGTTCTTAGGGGCAACGCCCCTAAGCTGCCAGCGGCCTTCCAATACTCAAAAAAAACAATCAAGCCACTCCCGGCGTCGTCCCCATTCTATGCCACCCAAAGAAAAACGGTCACAAATTCAATTTATTTTCGGCATGCCATTGCTTTTTCAAAAAAGATTCTGTATAATATTACCAGAACCAAATCGGGCGGAAATCCGCTCAAATCGGAATAGAAGGAGTGCATACCAATGAAATTAGGTATTTTGACCAATGTGATTGGCGATACCCCCCTGAAGGAGGCCCTGGCGTATTTCAAGTCTCTGGGCGCCCAGATGGTGGAGATCGGCTGTGGCGGCTATCCCGGCAAGGACCACTGCGACCCCGGCGTGCTGCTTCATGACGAGGCGAAGCTACAGGACTTCAAGGACACCATTGCGGCCTCCGGCCTGGAAATCAGCGCCCTTTCCTGCCATGGCAACCCCATCCATCCCAACAAGGAGATTGCAAAAGCCTTTGACGACGATCTCCACAACGCAGTGCTCATGGCAGAAAAGCTGGGCATCCACCAGATCAACACTTTCTCCGGCTGTCCCGGTGACTGTCCTGAGAGTAAGAACCCCAACTGGATTGTGTGCGCCTGGCCTCCGGAGTTCCCGGAGGTACTGGAGTGGCAATGGAACGAGGTGCTCATCCCCTACTGGAAGAACTTCGTGGCCTTTGCCAAGGAACATGGGGTAAACAAGATCGCTTTTGAAATGCACCAGGGCTTCTGCGTGTACAACACCCGGACAATGAAGCGCATCCGGGAGGCCGTGGGCCCAGAAATCGGCGCGAACTTGGATCCCAGCCATCTCTTCTGGCAGGGCATGGATCCCCTGAAGGTGATCCGCGAACTGGGCGGCGACGCCATCTTCCACGTACACGCCAAAGACGCCAAGATCGACCCCATCAATGGACCCATCAACGGCACTCTGGACACTCTGAGCTATGCAGACGAGGTGAACCGCTCTTGGATTTTCCGCAGCATCGGCTATGGCCATGATGAGCTGTTCTGGAAGGATTTCGTCAGCCAGCTGCGTCTGGTAGGCTATGACTATGTGCTCTCCATTGAGCACGAGGACAGCCTGATGAGCAAGAATGAGGGTCTAGTGAAGGCCTGCGACGTGCTCAAGCGCTCCATCACCTTCGAGGACAAGATGACCGACGCCCGCTGGATCTGAGCGGGGAGCCCCCGCAGGTGAGACGCGATGTCGCGCAAAGCAACGCGCTCGACACTGCTGGGAGAGGGCTGGTCCACCGCGCCCCACGGTTTGGTGGGTAAGGCAGGCTTGCTCTCCTGGTGGCTAGGAGGAATCCTCCGGGGGCGGGAGTGGTTTGACAGAGCCTTTCACGCCATATAGGCCCATACCCCAAGCCGGGTGAGCGAAAACAAAAATCAAAAAAGGGCATGAGCCGGGAAAGATTCTGGTTCATGCCCTTTTTGTATTTCTGTACTTTCTGAAAGACAATTGTGCAGAGTCATTTTCTTTCAAAAAGTATAGAATCTGTCACCAAGGGCTTTTGTACAGACTTTCATGCTGGCTTAAGGATGTCGTTTTATATCGTTACATAGAGCACTCGCCCTATATAGGTTTTTTAGAAGTTCCTGTCAACATCTTTATGTCTCAATCGTATTTCAGATGAAGGCGCTTTCATAAAGGAGCTGGTAAACCCATGAAACAAATGGACAGACTGGAAGCTGAGCGGATTGTGGCCGCTTATGCGGACACTCTGCTGCGCGTGAGTTTCACCTATCTGCGCTCTACCCAAGACGCAGAAGATGTGGTGCAGACCGTATTCCTAAAGCTGCTGGCTTCCGGACCGGACTTCCAAAACGCGGAGCATGAAAAGGCATGGCTGATCCGCACGACAATCAATACCTGCAAAGACGAGCTTCGGGCGTTCCGGCGAAAGGCGGTCCCTTTGGATGCCGCTATGGAAAGGGAAGCGCCGGAGGTCCCTTCCTCCCCGGTGTTGGAGTCGGTCATGGCGCTCCCAGAAAAATACCGAGCTGCGATCTACCTCTTCTATTACGAAGGATATACCATCCAAGAGATTGCCAGTCTGCTGGGCCGCAGTGAATCCGCCGTAGCGGCACATCTGAGCCGGGGACGCAAAAAACTTCGAAATCTGCTGGACAAATAGAAAAACACAAAAGGAGGATACGTGATGAGCAAAGTGGAGCAGAATAGGCAGCAATATACTGAAGCCTTGGACACCTTAGCCTTCTCCTCAGAGACAAAGCAGCGTTTTATCCAAAACATGCTGGAATTTCCTATGCCTGCGGCCAAACGAAGATACCGTTCTGGAAAGATAATACTGGCTGCGGTGGTGTTGGGCGCCTTGTTGACTGTGACAGCCGCTGCGGCTGTCATCGGGCGGCAAAATCAAATCAGACCGGTGGACAGTACGGAAGAAGCCGCATGGTTGGAGCGGGAGAGCCAAGGTTCCCAGAATAATGTCGTAGTTCTGGGGACTTTTGACGGCGATTGGGAGTACCGCCCGCCCACAGTAGAAATTTCGGCCTGGTGGAAAGAGCTTGATGTGGCCGAAGCGGAAGAAACTCAAGGCAACTCCTCAGACAGCTGGACAAAAAAACGAACCATCCAAGAAGGAACTCAGAAGAAAACTCGATACTTGGGAACCCAGCTTTCAGATTTTCATAAACTTTGGAGCGGGACTCCACTGAACACTGATTTGCTGGAAAATCGGTATGAGCCTGTAGAGGACGCGCAGACCTGCTATACCTGTGAGCAGGGCGACAAATTGCGGGAGTTTTCGGTAGTCTCCGCCTATACCGGGGAAAACGGAACCGCTTTCACGCTGGAATTCAAATGTCACAAGGAGCCCCTTGGCAATTCCTATGTTTTGTCGGATAGTTATGCCTATACGGAAAGCTATGACACGGCGGATGGGACGGAGGTACTCCTTTCCATGGACCGCTCGAAAACCGGACAGTCTCTGTTCTGGGCAAATTTGGCCTCTGGCCGCTATTCATTCCATATGGTGGGAACGCGGATGGAGCTGGAGGATATCCATGCCTTACTAGATAGTCTCAATTTAGCCGCTTGTTTTGCAGAAAACGATACTTTTTGAAAGTGATACGTATGGTCTTTGGTGACAAGGATCTCACCCTGGACTGGATCAAACTTTTACTCTAGCCAATTGAGTTCGCCAAGGCCTAACACATTTCCACATCCAGAAGCCACTGGAACACAGCGATTCACTGAGCTGGCAAGCGAGAGTCGGAGGCCCACTGCCCCGCCGCAACCTCGCCCTTTGCGGCGGAAGCCAACTGGATTTCATTTTCCGCTTTCTGTTCTTCATAAAAAAACAAAATTCTCTTGCCAATAGTCTCTTGGCAAGAGAATTTTGCTTATCCCTTTATACCCCGCAATCATCAGGAGTGCCGGACTGTAAATCCTGTGATTCTCTATCTCAAACAATACGCGCCGTCCTCAGAAATGCTGGGCTATTCCCTACCGGAGAGTCCTTCAAAATAGTCCTGCTTTAAAATGGAGTAACACACATCGTCACAGATTTTTCCATCAAAACGCCGGCAGGCCCAAGGTGTCACGCCTTCCAGCCGGAAACCACATTTTTCAATCACCCGCTGGGAACGGGCATTGTCCGCATAATGGCTCACGGCCAGCACATCCAGCCCTCTCTTCTCAAAGCCATAGGCTACCATAGCCGCCAGAGCCTCAGGCATATAGCCCTGTCCCCATTGGTCCCGGCGAAGCTCATAGCCAACGGAAAGGCTGTTCACATGGAACCGGCGCAGATCCGTCTGATATTTGATCCTGCCAATGACCTCTCCCGTGTCCTTCCGTTGAATCGCATAGCACAAGTCATTCCGCAGATCCTTACGGAACATGCCCGCAGCAGACTCCAAGTTTCCGGCTGGCTCACACCCCGCCGGGGTCATCACCGCTGGGTCGGAGACAATATGCACATAAGCTTCAAAATCTTTATGCTCCCACCGGCGGATCCGCAGCCGCAGGGTCTCCATTTCCCCCCTCAACTTTTGAAAAAACCTCATAACTCCCTCTCTTTTAGAGTCCGCTTTAAACCAGACTCCGGCACGATCCCTTCTTCACGCCTTATAGTACAGATAAAACTGACAGCGGATCATACCGTTATACAACTTTCGACGCTTATCCGCCGGGCGGCCGAAGAGCTTCTCAAAATCCTCTTCCGGCGTGATGATACCATAGCTCCATCCGCGTCTAGGCAAGAAAACCCGGCCCATCTCCCGACAAAGCTCCTGGGCAGCTTTCTGATCCATCAGCCGTTGTCCATAGGGCGGGTTGCAGGCCACGCAGCCATAGGGAGCTTCCTCTTGGAAATGCCGGATATCCCGAACGAAAGTGGACACCCACTCCCCTACCCCGGCCCGGCGGGCGTTTTCCAGGGCAAGTTCCACCGCCGCCGGGTCAATGTCGTAGCCAGTGGCACGGAACCCACTGTCCCGGCATTCCAGGTCCCGGGCCCGCTCCCGTTCTCGCTGCCAAATCAGCCTGTCCACATTGTCCCAGCTCTCGGCTACGAACCCTCTGTTTACGCCGGGGGCTATTTTCATGGCAAGCAGCGCCGCCTCAATAAGCAGCGTGCCGGACCCGCAAAAGGGATCCAGAAAGTTCCCATCGCCTCGTAGGCGCATCAAATTGACCAACGCGGCGGCAAGGGTCTCCTTGATGGGTGCGGCAGAAGAAGCCGGCCTGTATCCTCTCTTGTGCAGGCCGGCCCCGCTGGTATCTATGGTTATACTCACCTGATCCTTCAGTATGCGAAAGCGGATTCTATGCAAGGAACCGTCCTCTGGAAACCAGCTCAGGTGATAGCAACTTTTCAGGCGTTCCACCACCGCCTTCTTGATGATGGCCTGACAGTCCGGCACACTATAGAGCTTGCTGTTCAGGCTGCTGCCGATGACGGGAAAGGCGTCCCTTTTCCCCAGGAAATCCTCCCAGGGCAAGGCTTTCACCCCTTGAAAAAGCTCCTCGAAAGACCTTGCCTGAAACTCTCCCAGACAGATTCCCACTCGTTCAGCATAGCGGCTGTTGATGTTGGCCCGGGCAAGGATGTCCCAGCCGCCCTCAAAAAGCACCCGGCCATTTTCCGCGCGGACATTTTGGCAGCCCAGTTCCCGCAGCTCCTGGGCCACCAATCCCTCCACGCCCATCAGGCAGGCTGCGGAATAAGTCATCTCTTTAGAGAAATTCATTTCTCTTCCGGCACCAACAGGCCGTAATCGCCATTTTTCCGGCGATAGACCACGTTAATTTCACCAGTCTGATCGTCTCTGAACATGAAAAATTCATGGTTCAGCATGTTCATCTGCATAATCGCCTCCTCAGGGGTCATCACCTTTACAGCGAAGCGCTTGGTACGCACTACCTGAAGCTCCTCATCCGGCTCGTCATAGTAATCGTCAGAGAACTCCAGGCCAGGGTCCACCTTTTTGGCCTTTTCCAGGCGGGTTTTATTCCTGCGCATCTGGCGGCCCAGGGCAGCGATCACATGGTCCAGGGCCTCGTTCATATCCTGGGCCGTTTCTTCCGCCCGGCAGATCATCCCCCGCTGGCGAATAGTGATCTCCACAGTCTGGCGGTTGCGTTCTACCGTAACTGTGACAGTAGCCTCGGCATCCTCGTCAAAAATCCGGTCGAATTTTGCCAGCTTTTTCTCTGCCAACTCCTTGAAATTATTGCGAAGATTCACTTTCCTGCCGATGATCGTGATTTTCATAAACCTTTCCTCCTTTTGTGCCCGCTTAAAAAGCAGGGAAAACCAGCTAAAAAGCAAAGTCTTGGAGCACTTGGCCCCGTCCATACATATTTTAACATGTTTTACAAAATAGTGCAAGAGTGAATTGCAAAAAGTATGCTTTTTGAGAGTGATATAGGGGCTTAGCTTGCGTAGCAGTGCGGCAAGGAGCACACGCCTGGGCGGGCATTCTGGCTGAGATACTGCGCATGTCTTTTGGGTATAGGTTCTAAAGAACCACTGTATGGTGCCTTGTTACATGGCAGCCCACGTTCACCGCCACCGGAAGCCCCGCAATATGGGTGGGATAGGCCTCAATGTTCACCGCCAGGGCCGTCACGTCCCCCCCGAAGCCCTGGGGTCCTACGCCGGTTTTGTTCACCGCATCCAGCATCTTCTCCTCCAGCCGGGCATAATAGGGGTCTGGGTTCCGCTCTGCCACGTCCCGGCAGAGGGCCCGCTTGGCCAACTCCGCGCAAAGCTCGAAGTCGCCTCCGATACCTACTCCCAGCACCACCGGCGGACAGGGGTTGCCACCGGCCTCCGCCACGGTGCGGGCCACAAAACCCACGATCTCCTCTTCCCCGGCGGCGGGGGTGAACATTTGCAGACGGCTCATATTCTCACTGCCAAAACCCTTGGGCGCCACGGTGAGGGCAAGCCTGTCCCCCGGAACCAGACGCACATGGAGCACCGCAGGGGTATTGTCTCCCGTATTGCCCCGCCGGATGGGATCCGCCACCACAGAGCATCGCAGCAGGCCGTCCCGATATCCCCGGTGCACGCCCTCGTTTACCGCGTCCTCAAACCTGCCAACGATGTGCACCTCTTGGCCCACATCGGCAAACACCACTGCCATGCCAGTATCCTGGCAGATGGGAATCTCCATCTCCCGGGCGGCCTGAAGATTCCGGCACAGATCTTCCATCACCGGCTTGGCAATAGAACCGCTTTCCCGTTGGAGACCCTCCTTCAGCAGAGCTTCCAGACTGGCCGGGAGCACCCGGTTGGCCTCGACACAGAGCCGCTCTATCGCGTTCGTAATCTCTATTCCCTGAATTTCCCGCATTTCCTTTCCTCCTAACAAACAAAAAAGCCCCATCGCAACGGGGCTTTCCAGCTCTATCCTTTTTGCCCCCGGCGGGAATAGCCCCGGCGGGATTCGTTGCCACGCTTCAAATCTGACATCTTCTCGTCGCTGGTCTGCTTGAACCGAGACATCATGTCCTCAAAGCTGCCGCTGTCATTGCGGCGGCCCTGCCACTCGAAGTCCCCCGGACGGCCGGGGCCCGGCTGGGGTTCTGGCCGGGGCTGGCGCGGCGGACGGGGACCCGGCTTTCTTCCTCCCCCTGGCCCGGGACGCCGGGGTCTCTGCTGTTCCTCCGGGGGAAGGGCCTTCTTCATGGAAAGGCTGATCTTGCCATCACTGTTGATAGACAGCACCCTCACCCGCACGACCTGCCCTTCTGAGACGAAGTCGTGAATCTCATTCACAAAGGTTGGCGCTATCTCTGAAATATGCACCATCCCGGTTTGGCCTCCCTCAAAGCTCACAAAGGCCCCAAATTTTGTAATGCCTGTCACCTTTCCCTCATAGATCTCTCCAACCTCAAGCCCCATGATCTCGCGCAAGCCTCCTCAGAATTTGACTCTTTCTCCATATCCACCAAAGCCTACTCGCCGCCCATATCCACAAAGACCCTCTCGTGGGGCTTTGCAAAGTCCAAGTCCTCCCGGGCGCGCCGCTCCGCGTACTCCGCCAGACCGTCCTCATTGTCAATGGCATTCTTCAGCTCCTGATTCTTCAGGTTCTGGGCATTCAGCTGTTCCTCCAACCGAGCCAGGTGGTCCTGCTTCTGCCGAATCTGCACCTGCCGCCCGATTAGGGAAACCAACACTGCCAGCGTGAAGCAGAGCACGGCAAATTTTACCAGTATGCCCCCCCAATTCTTTTTGCGGGTTTTCTTGGTCTCATTCAAAAGCAGCCCTCCCTTCGCTCAAGGGTATGGATGTGTTATTCCCATTATATACTAGTTTACGTAAGTTTTTCAAGGGGTTTTTTCGGATTTTTCCGCTTGCGGCTGGTTTTTTTCCGTTTTCTAGGGCTGGCTCCAGCCTTTCCGCTATATGTAGGGCCTTTAGAGGGCGTTCGCCGCTTTTGCCGGGCGAGACGGCAAGCCCGGCGGCTCCGCCTTCTGGCCGCAAGAGCTTTCACGGGACGGAAAGCCAGCACGGCGACGCCTTTACAAAAAGCCGCCAGCGGGCGGCGGACCCAATTTCTGAAAAAACTTCTAATCCACGCTGCCAGCTTTGACCAGATCCGGCGCAAAATCCGAGCGGCCCCCTCTACCATAGGATCCAGCGCCGCAATGATTCCCCAGGCCCCTAAAATCTGAAGCCCCGCTTGAAACATCCGCAGCCGGCCCCTGTCCACCGCCAAAGCGCAGAGGAAAGCTGTAAAAGCACAGCAGAGGCAGAACAGTATATCCAAAACGGCGGCGCAGAGCCTGCCGCCATGCAGGAGAATCCGCAGGAGCTTGCAGGCCAGGAAAAGCCCGCCCAGCAGCGCCCCGGAAAACAAACAGAGGCTTCCGGAGGGCAGGATTCCGGCGCTCATTTGAACAGCCTGCCAAAAAAGGACAGGGCCGCGCCGGTTTCTGTATAGGACACTGCCCCTACCTTGCCTTTTACCAGCATATCCCCTGTGTCTGAATTCAGGCTCTCAATATGCAGCTCTTCGCCTTTGATATTCAGCTGGCCCAGATCCGTTTGGGCCGCGATCAGCTCGTCACTGAAAAAATCCACCCGTTTGATCCCCGTAGCTGTCAGGCGTTCCCGGTTTTCCAGATTCAGGCCGTGCTTTTTTGGCTGTTCCGCCATGGGCTCCATCCCCTTCCAGAGGAACTATAGTTAACGCAGTCCAAAAGAGGAATTCCTCTTTTGGACTGGGCGGCAAAGCCACCCTGCTTGAAAATCGGTATTCACCGATTTCCAAGCGCGTTTACTATTATGCTCCGGCGGCAGAATCTAGAACCCCTGCCATCGGCCCAGGCGGTTGGGAGTGTAGGCTTTTAATCTTCTAACATCTGATACATGCCGGAGGCTTCTTCTTTTTTGGCGTACTCCGTCACGGAAAGCACCTTTGCCTTCAGCACCCGCTCGCCCAAGTGAATCTCCAGCAGATCTCCCTCTTTTACATTATAGGATGCCCGGGCTACCCCGCCGTTCACCAGCACCCGGCCCGCATCGCAGGCCTCGTTGGCTACAGTACGGCGTTTAATCAGCCGGGATACCTTTAAATATTTATCTAAACGCATGTGTTTCTCCTTTCCAGGCAGTTTCCAGAATAAAATCAAAAGAAAAAGCGGGCTCCATCCAGCCCGCTCTTTTCTTACTTTTTACCGTTTACTGCGTCTTTCAGCCCCTGGCCCACCTTAAAGGCCGGAGACTTGGACGCGGCGATCTCCATGCTCTCGCCGGTACGGGGGTCCCGGCCAAAACGAGCGGCGCGCTCTCTCACTTCGAAAGTGCCAAAGCCCACCAACTGCACCTTGTCACCCTTTACCAGGGCTTCCGTAATAGCGTCTACTACAGCCTTGACAGCAGCGTCGGCGTCCTTCTTTGTCAGCCCTGCTTTCTCGGCTACTTCTGCAATCAGCTCCGTTTTGTTCATGATTCTGGCTACCTCCCAAATTTTGTCCGTAGGCCGAAAAAAAGGCCTGCGGCAGTTGCTCATAGTAACAGTAGCAATGATATCACATCCAGCCCCGTTTTTCAAGCGTTTTTGCAATTTTTTGTCCTTTGGGCAGCATCATCAAGTCTTTCTTTGCCAGCGCATGGCTTGCCAGCAGCCCCATCACATATACGATTCCACCGCACAAAATGCCCAGCCCTGTGGCAGCCCCACTTTCCAATCCTAGCCGGCATAATCCCATATATGCACTCCAGGCGGCACACCCGCACAAAATTGAGCATCCCAGCGGCTTCAGAAAGAGCCTTCCCAAAGCCAGCTTTACCCTGGTCACCCGAATCAACACCCAAAGCTCCGCCACCGCCAGAAAGAGATAGCAGACGAAAGTGCCCGCCCCGGCTCCTTGAATATTGATCTCCGGAATCCCGCAAAGGCTCCAGTTTACAGCGATTTTTAAAGCCATGGCGACTATCATCAGCTTCACCGGCAGGTCCGCCCGCCCCACTGCTTGAAGCATGCTGGAAACCGGCACAGTCATGGCCGCCAGGAGGGAGGCTGGTCCTAAAGTGAGCAGCACGCCCGCCACAATCGGCGTGGAACTACCCCCATACAGCATCCGGGCGATGGGCTCCGCCAAGGCCGTAATCCCCACTCCTGCCGGAAAGCATACCAGGGCTGTGATCCCCAGCACCGACTCCATCCGCTCCCTGAGCTGGGCCTTCTCTCCTCTTGCCCAAGCCTCTGTCACCGCCGGAAGAGCGCTCATACCTATGGCCTGGGTTAATGCCGGAACCAGCAGGTAGAGCGTCATGGCAAGGGTATAGCAGCCATAGAGAAAGGTGGGGACCGCCTCTCGGTTTTCCAAATATGTTTGGGGAATCATCCCCTGATAGACTGCCAGCAGCCGCTCCGGATACCGGGCCATCAGTTCTCCAATGCGGCTCTGCAAAAATGTCGCGTCGATGAGCCCGGCGGCGTTCATGGCGATGGATCCCGCCGCCACTGGTCCTGTGATCTTCAACAGCGCCTTCACTGTAGAGGCCCAGTTTCTGGAAGGAGGAGCGCGCCGCCGCTCCCGAAGGCTTACCCCATCCCCCTTGATCCGCCAGCGAAGGCCCAGATAGGCTGCCGCCCCTAGAGAGCCGGCTGTCACCCCCAGCACCGCTCCCGCCGAGGCAAAAGCCAGAGTGAGGAACTGCGCCTGGTCCGGACTTCCGGCCAAAACGCCCAGCACCGTGCCCTGCGCCTCATATTCCGCCATCCCCCTTTGGGCCAGAAACCAGGCCAGCCCCAGTCCAAGGCACAGTTTGATTCCCGCCTCAATGATTTCCGATACCGCTGTGGGACCCATATTCCTCAGGCCCTCGTAGTATCCCCGGTACACCGCCCCAAAGCAGGCGAACACCAGGGCTGGAGTCAAGGCCAGCATAGGATAGATGGCGTTTTCACTGCCAATGATCCGCCGGCAGTAAAAGGGGGCGAAAACCGTCATCAGGATCCCCCCCACGAGGCCAAAGCCCAGAAACAGGGGTCCCGCTGCTTCTTTCACCGCCCGCACATCGTTCCATCGGCCCAGAGACGCGTTTTCACTTACCAGCCGGGAAACAGCCACCGGGAAGCCCGCCGTAGCCAGGCTGAATATCGGACCGTAAAAATTATAGGCCACATTGAACAGGCCCATGCCATATTCACCAATAATGTGCTGTAAAGGAATTTTAAACAGCGCGCCGATCACCTTTACCACCGCCATCCCGGCAGTAAGGATGACCGCGCCATAGAGAAAGCTCTGTTTTTTCAAATCATCATCTCCTGGGTTTTTAGAACTGAGGACCCGCATTTCTCTATGTATATTCAGTTTTTAACTGGCGATTGCTTTTTCTCCCAAAATATTGTATAATGATTTTTAAACTTCAGGAAAGGACTGAGCATATGGACGCCACACAAAGCAAGGCCCTGGCGCTGACCGCCGCCAAGGTCCGCACCGGTATAATCGAAGGCGTGTTCCACGCCAAATCAGGCCACCCGGGAGGCTCTCTCTCCTCGGCGGACATTTTCACCTATCTCTATTTTTCCCATATGAATATTGACCCCCAGAATCCCAAGGATCCTCACCGGGACCGCTTCGTGCTCTCCAAGGGCCACTGCGCCCCCGGCCTCTATTCCACCCTGGCCCAGAGGGGGTATTTCTCCCCAGAAGAACTCAAAAAACTGCGGCACATCGGGGCCATGCTCCAGGGGCATCCGGACATGAAGGGCACCCCCGGCGTGGACATGAGCACCGGCTCCCTGGGCCAGGGAGTCTCCGCCGCCGCCGGCATGGCCCTGGCTGCCAAGATGGACGGGAAATCCTACCGAGTCTACGCCCTGCTGGGAGACGGCGAGCTGGAGGAGGGCCAAGTCTGGGAGGCCGCTATGTTCGCCGCCCACCACAACCTGGACAACCTGTGCCTCATCGTGGACTACAACGGCCTGCAGATCGACGGCGACGTGGGCAAGGTGGCAGGCATCGCCCCCATCGACGAGAAGTTCCGCTCCTTCGGCTTTGAAGTGGCGGAGGCGGACGGCCACGACTTCCAGAGCCTGGAGGACGCCTTTGCCGCCGCCAAAGCCTGCGAGGGCAGGCCCTTTGCCATCATCGCGAAAACCACCAAGGGCAAGGGCGTGTCCTTCATGGAGAATCAGGCGGGCTGGCACGGCAAGGCCCCCAATCAGGAGCAGTATGAGCAGGCCATGGAGGAGCTTCGGGCTACGGAAAAGGCACTGGAGGGATAATATGACGCTGAAATGTATCAACATCGTCTCCACCCAGCGGGAGCGTCTGGTAGAATTCTACTCCCTGGTGCTCCAGGCCGAGGCGAAAGAGATCGTCCCCGGTCGCTGGGAACTGCCCGTAGGCGGCGTCACCCTGGTCATCACCCCCACTTGTGAAAAAACTCCGGTAAATAAGGACTGCTGCGGCCTGGAATTCCTGGTAGACGACGTGGACGGGGAATACGCCCGGCTTACCGCCGCCGGAGTGGAGGTCCCACAGCCCCCGGTGACCTATCCCTGGGGCTGGCGGGCAATCGGCATCAAGGACCCAGACGGCAACAATATTGATTTTGTCCACTGTGTGGGCGGGGCGGAGCAGGCCTGAACAGCATATAGAGAAAGGACGCGATAGCAATGGCTGAAATCGTTAAGAAAGCAACCCGAGAGAGCTTTGGTGAGGCTCTGGTGGAGCTGGGCGCGGAAAACCCGGATATTGTGGTGCTGGTAGCCGATCTGGCTGACGCCACCAAGGTGGAGAACTTCGGCAAGGCCTACCCCGACCGGTTCATCGAGTGCGGCATTGCCGAGGGAAACATGGTGGGCGTGGCCGCCGGGCTAGCCTCCTGCGGGAAGATCCCCTTCGCCACCTCCTTCGCCATGTTCTCGGCGGGGCGGGCCTTCGAGCAGGTGCGCAATTCCGTGGGGTATCCCCATCTGAACGTGAAGATCGTGGGCTCCCACGCAGGCATCTCCGTGGGCGAGGACGGGGCCACCCATCAGTGCTGCGAGGATATCGCCCTCATGCGCTCCATCCCCGGCATGGTGGTGCTGAACCCCGCCGACCACTACGAGATGAAGGCCGCCGTGAAGGCCGCTGTGGAGTACCAGGGCCCGGTTTATATCCGCCTGGGCCGTCTAGCGGTGGAGAGCTGCAACAACAACGATGACTACGGATTCGAGATCGGCAAAGGCATCACCCTGCGGGAGGGCGGCGACGTGACGGTCATCGCCACCGGACTGATGGTGGGCGAGGCTGTTAAGGCCGTGGACGCCCTGGCCGGAGAGGGGATCCACGCCCGGCTCATCGACATGCACACGATCAAGCCCCTGGACCGGGACCTGGTGGTCAAAGCTGCCAAAGAAACCGGCCGTATCGTCACCGTGGAAGAGCATAATATCATCGGCGGGCTGGGTGAAGCCGTTGCCTCCTGCCTGTGCGAAGAGTGCCCCGCGCCCCTCACCCGCATGGGCGTGCAGGACGTGTTTGGCCACTCCGGTCCGGCGGTAGATCTGCTGAAGGAATTCGGCCTGTGCGCCGAGGGGATTCAGTCTACAGTGAAAAAGGTGCTGGGCAAGTGACGGCCGAGCTCCTCATCCGGGACGCTGTGCCCGGGGACGCCCCAGCCCTCACCCGGCTGAACGCCGTGGCCATGGGCTACGACTACCCGGAGGACAGGACCCGGCGCAAGTTGGAAAAGCTGCTGGAATCCGGCCGGGACAAAATCCTGGTGGCGGAGCGGGAGGGCCAGGTGGTGGGATATCTCCACCTGGTGGACTACGACGTATTGTACGCGGACCACATGAAGAACATCATGGGCATCGCGGTGGACCCCGGTTGCCGCCGTCAGGGCATCGGCCGGGCTCTGCTGGAAGCCGGAGAGACCTGGGCCAAGGAGCAAGACGCGGATGGCATCCGGCTGGTATCCGGAGAGAGCCGCAAGGGCGCCCATGCATTTTACCGTGCTCTGGGCTATGAGGGCAATAAAATGCAGCTCAATCTAAAAAAGACATTCTAACCGTCAAAGGTCTAGAGTCTGTATAAAAACCGGAGCCACCTTCTCTGTGGGCTCCGGTTTTTATGGTTTTTCGATTTTCCAAACGAGCCTAGAGTCTGTGTTGTAGTAAGCGCGGTTTAATCTATTCGGGTCAACCGCACAGCCATATATTCCTTTCCAGGCAGACGTACACGGAACTTTCCAGCATAGGTTCCCCCATCTGTCACCGTCATCTCCCAGGTGTCGATGATCTCCACCTTCCAGCTACCTTCCGGCTTAATAAAATCTCGGAAGCTAGGACGGCCAAAGCCATAATAGTGGATCTCATATCCCCCGTTGCCAGTGATGAAAGAAGCCGGATTATCCGATATGCCCACTGTCTCATCGAAGCTACCTTGGCCAAGCCGCAGTCCATAGCCCGGGGTTTCCTCCAGAATTTTGTGCAGGAACCGGATCCGGGCCGGGCTCTCGCCACGGAGAGGGCCGCCATGGCTCCACCAGAGGATGTCATTTTCTTCATCCACAAAAGTTTCTCCATGGCCCGCATAGCCTCCCCGCATAGCGGCCTCCCAAAAACGCCGGGTCAGCTCCTGGCCAGAGATATTCCCCCACCCCATGTCAATATTGCCTTCATAGGAAATCTCGTCCCAGACGATGGGTTTGCCCCAGCGCACGCGGTATTCGTCTGTAAATTCCACATGGCGGTACAGATCCTGCCTTTGCAGGCTGCAATGCGTAACCCAGGGACGGCTATGGTCATAAAAAGCCATGCAATTATGAATGCTCCGCAGATGGCGGTAGGGATCTTTCTCACAGAGAATGCGAGCGTACCGTTCCCAATCTTCCAGTTTTTTCTGGAACAGCAGATCATATTCATTGGCCAGGCTCCACCATACATTGCGGTAAGCGGCAAAGCGGGCTACCACATAATTCCAGTAGAGATCATCCTGTTCCGACGTCATGGCAGAGAAGCCCCACCGGTCATAGGGGTGCATGACAATAATATCCGCCTCAATCCCCCGGTCCATCAGCTCCACAATGCACCGCTCTATCCGCCGGAAATGTTCCGGCTGGAAGCGGGTAAAGTCCCAATGGTTCCCCTCAAATCCCACCTGATAGGAAAAGTTCTCTTCACACAGATCAGAATTATCCACCGGCGTACCCTCATACGGAAAAGTTTCCGGATCCCGGAAATTGTGAATATAATGCTTGGGAAACACGCAGAAGCGCATTTTGTTGAAGTATCCTTTGTCAAGCTCCTCCAGGGTTTGCCGGTGAACCTCTTCCGGCTGGTGGGCCCAGGCATAACAGGTGGTTCCCACAGAATAGTAGGGTTTCGTATCCTCATAGGCAAAGTGGAATTGGTTCACCACCCGCACCGGGCCATGGTTGTCCTCAGCCGGCGCGGTGACGGTAAACGTTCCGCTGACAGATTCGCCAAAGCTGCCGGCCATCTCATAGATATACTCGCCCTCAAAGCTGGGCATGAATCGAGCCCTATAGATGCCGCCGCCATCATAGAAGCCGTCCACGATAACCGTCTCATTTTTTCCGCGAAAGGTGGCGGTACAGGTGTAGTCTGTGAAGGGATTCCCCTCGGTCCTGCCGGGGGCGCTGATTTCCAGCATTCCCCATTTCTCTATCGTTTGCATAAGAATTCTCCTTAGATTTTCCATGATGTGCCTTGCGGCAGAGTCCTCTCTGACCCGCTCATACACTTCCGAAGCAGGCAGATAGCGTGTCCGCCGGCCTTGTTCTCCATCAGTGAAGATGTCATTCCCGCGAACTAAAGAGCCAGCCGCCCAGGCTTTCGCGCCCGCAACGGCTGGTTTTTCCCATATAATTTTTTAGATTATCCGTTATTCACAGCTTCCCGAAGGGCCTCTGTGCGGTTAACACGCTCCCAGGTCACATCCAGGTCCTCCCGGCCCATATGGCCATAGGCGGCCAACTGGCGATAAATGGGTCGGCGCAGGTCCAGCTCCTTGATAATGGCCGTAGGCCGCAGATCGAATACCTTCTTTACCGCCTCAGCCAAAGCCTCGTCGCTTACCGTACCCGTGCCGAAGGAATCCACCATCACGGAAACCGGACGGGCCACGCCGATGGCATAGGCCAGCTCCACCTCGGCCTTGCGGGCCAGGCCGGCCGCCACAATGTTCTTGGCAACCCAGCGGGCCGCATAAGCCGCGGAACGGTCCACCTTGGTGGGATCTTTGCCGGAGAAAGCCCCGCCGCCATGGCGTCCATAGCCGCCATAAGTATCCACAATGATCTTCCGGCCGGTAAGGCCACTGTCGCCTACCGGGCCGCCCACCACAAAACGTCCGGTAGGATTGATGTAAATGCGGGTCTGGCTGTCCACCAGTTCAGAAGGGATCACCGGCTTGATCACATACTTGATCATATCCTTCTTCAGCCGGTCCAGCTTTACGTTCTCATCGTGCTGGGTGGAAATTACAATGGCGTCAATGCGCTTCACCTGGTCACCGTCATACTCCACAGTTACCTGGGTCTTGCCGTCCGGGCGCAGATACTTCAGGGTGCCGTCCTTGCGCACATGGGCCAGCTGCTTCGCCAGCTTGTGGGAAAAGGCGATGGCCATGGGCATATACTCCGGCGTCTCATCGCAGGCAAACCCAAACATCATGCCCTGGTCCCCCGCGCCAATGAGGCTGTTCTCGTCGGTCTCGCCGTTCTTGGCCTCCTGGGACTCGTTGACCCCCATGGCAATATCGGGAGACTGGGCGTCAATGGAGGTGAGCACACCGCAGGTATTTCCGTCAAAGCCGCATTCCGGGTTGTCGTAGCCGATCTCCTTCACCACATCCCGGGCGATGCTGGCGATGTCCACATAGCATTTGGTGGAGATCTCTCCCATCACATGGATCACGCCGGTGGTAGCGGTGGTTTCGCAGGCCACATGGGCGTTGGGGTCCTGGCTGATGATGGCGTCCAGGACGGCGTCGGAGATCTGGTCGCAGACCTTATCGGGATGGCCTTCGGTGACGGACTCGGAAGTGAACAATTTCATAGAGCAAACCCCTTTCCTAGTTGTCCAGGATAAATCCCCCTGATTTTTTGATGGAATTAAGAAAGGACCGCTCGAAAAACGAGGGTCCTTTCTGCGCCTCATCTTTCGGGAGAGCCCGCGCGGCTTTCCGCCGTCAACGCGCTCGTATTCCGCAGGAATTAGCACCTTGCAGCGATCCTCTCGCTACAGGTTGCCGGGCATCACAGGGCCTGTCCCTCCGCCGCTCTTGATAAGGATTTATTCTGTTTTTCTATATTGTAGCACCAGTCAGACGGTTTGTCAACCATTTACGAAGAATTTCCCGGCTGAAAGGGGCGGCTGTTTGTAAACCCGAAAGTTATAGCTGCTGAAAAAACGCTTTTAACTCTGCCTTGCAGCGGTCGTCAAGTTGTTTCATCTCAACACCACGGATTACTGCTTCCAGATGATAGAGGATAACTACACAAGTATTGGGGTACAACTCCTTGAGCCGAAGAACAGCTCGTTTACTTCCAAGTGTCGTTAATTCCTCTGCGGAATGAACCCCTACCGAGTGGAGTTTCTTTTCCATAGTCTTACCTAATCCCAAAGATGTGACTGCTGACATATGTTCTCCTTCGCATTCGCCGCCAATTGATAAAAACTCCCATTCGCCATTCCAGTGACAACATGGGCGCGGGCCAGACTCATTCCTCAGCCGGCCTCCCCAAATGCCTCTCCACAACCTCCCTCAGCTCCTGGAAAACGGCGGGGCTTCCCGCCATCACCAGCATAGGCTTCTCATAGCCCAGGGCTCCGCCGCCCAGCGTGCCGGACAGAGCCCCGGCTTCCCGCAGAATGACGGTGGCGGCGCAGTAGTCCCAGGGGGAAAGGATAGACTCGAAAAAGCCGTCGCACCGGCCGGCGGCCACATGGCACAGATCCAACGCGGCGGAACCGGAGCGGCGCAGGTCCCCGCAGCGGAGGAAAAGCTCCCGGATAGCCCCAAAGGTGGGCTCCGCCAGCTCCCGGTAATAAGGAGATGTGCCAAAAGCGATCAGGGCATTCTCCATGGGAACCTCTGCCGCCCGGATGGGCTCTCCTTGACAGAATGCCCCCTCCCCCTTCATGGCGGAGAACATCTCCCCGGCCCATATGTCATACACCAGCCCCAGCACGCCTTCGCCATCCCGCACAAGCCCCACGGAAATGGAGCAGGGACGGTATCCCCGCATGAAATTTGTCGTACCGTCAATGGGATCGATAATCCAGTTGTATCCAGGACGCAGAGCATTTTTCTCTTGTTCTTCGGCAAAAAAATGCGCCTCTGGCAGCAGATAGGTCAACTTCTCCACCAGATAATCCTGAGCGGCCAGATCCGCCTCCGTGACAAAATTGGCGTGTCCCTCCTTGGTGTATACCTTGGGATGCTGTAGGCTGCAGACCAGATCCCCTGCCTCCCGAACGACCTTTTCCGCCTCTCCGGCCAATTTTTTCAGTTCCATTCTATTTTCCTCCCTCTTTCTTTTTCCGCTCTTCTTCCCGATGGACCCGCTTCCATTCCTGGATCTGCCGCAGGCGTTCGGTATACCGGGCTTCGCTGCCCTGGCTGGTAGGCCGGTAGTATCTCCGCTCCTTCAAAGAATCTGGCAGGCACTGCATGGTGGTCAGCTTGGACTCATAGTCATGAGCGTACTGATAGCCCTTGCCGTAGTCCAGTTCTTTCATGAGTTTTGTGGGCGCGTTGCGGATCACCAGGGGCACGGGCTCCGCCAGCATTTTCTGGGCGTCGGCGGCCGCCTCCATATAGCCCGCGTCCAGGGCGTTGGACTTGGGCGCCAGAGACAGGTATACCGCCGCGTGGGTCAGATTCACTGAGCACTCCGGCATCCCAATAAAATGGCTGGCCTGATAGGCGGCGACTGCTACCTCCAGAGCCCGGCTGTCCGCCATGCCCACATCCTCGCTGGCAAAGCGGATCATCCGTCTGGCCACATAAAGGGGATCCTCTCCCGCTTCCAGCATCCGGGCCAGCCAATAAATAGCCGCGTCCGGGTCGCTGTTGCGCATGGATTTATGCAGGGCGGAGATCAGGTTATAGTGTTCCTCGCCGTTTTTGTCATAGAGCAGGGATTTCCTGTTAACGCACTGTTCCAGAATCTCCTCCGTTACCGTGACCTGCCCGTCCTGCCGGGGGGCGTTGAGCACCACCATCTCCAGAGTTCCCAAAGCGGAGCGGGCATCGCCGTTGGCAAAATTGGCCAGCATTTCCAGCATTTCTCCCGAAATCTGCACATTCTGCCCGCCAAAGCCTCGAGGGTCAGCCAAGGTACGCTGGAGCAGGCCAGTCAGGTCCTCTGTGGTAAGGGCCTGAAGCACGAAAACCTTGCATCGTGACAAAAGGGCCGAGTTCACTTCAAAAGAAGGATTCTCCGTAGTGGCGCCAATCAGAACGATGCTCCCCCGCTCCACAAAAGGCAGAAAGGCGTCCTGTTGAGCCTTGTTAAAGCGGTGGATCTCGTCTACAAAGAGGATGGTGCGGTCCCCCAGAAGCCGGGTGCGCTCCGCCTGGTTCATCACCTCTTTGATCTCCTTAATGCCACTGGTTACCGCGCTGAAATTGATAAAATTCGATTGAGTGCGCCCCGCGATAATCCGGGCCAGGGTAGTTTTTCCCACTCCTGGAGGCCCCCAGAAAATCATGGAAGGAACCCGGTCCTGATCTATCATCTGGCGCAGCACTTTTCCCTGCCCCAGAAGATGCTTCTGGCCTACAAATTCCTCCAAATTCTCCGGGCGCATCCGTGTAGCCAGGGGAATATCTGCCTGGCCGCCTTCAAAAAGCGTCTGCTGTCTCACTGTCTGCCCTCCTGAACTGTTTTACTGTTTATGTGCAGATTTTGATGTTGCATATCCGTTTTCTCTCCCTCCCTGGCCTCCTTCCGGTAGCTGCTGGGGGAACGTCCGGTCCGCAGCCGGAACACCTTGGCAAAATAGGAGGGGTCCGAAAACCCCGCCGCCTCCGCAGCTTGGGACACCGAATATCCCTCCTGAAGAAAGGCCAAGCTGCGGCCCACCCGGTAATCCAGAAGGTACTCAAAAGGCGAAACCCGCATCTGCCGCTTAAAAAACCGGCAACACTCGCTTTTACACAGCCCCACATGCCGGGACAAAGCCTCCAGGGTAACGCGTTCCGCATAATGTTCATGCAGAAAAGCCAGCATCGCCCGCAGGCGCTTCAATTTCTCCGGGTCCTCCGAAGGGGCGCTTTCCGCCTGTTCCGCACAGTTGGCATAGACCTCCCGCCAGATTTCCCAGAACAGAATCTGCACATCCAGCTCGTAAAGCGCTGGTTTTTCCATACACATTTGATAGACGCGCTGAATATCTTCTAGGACAGCTTTCTGCCAGGAAATCAGCGGAGACAGCTTGAACGAGGCCAAAGCGCCGACAAGCGGATACACATATTTCGTGCCCACAGTGCTACCATCAAATCCCGCCAGCAGCCTGGGGTGGAAGGTGATGGAGATATAGTCACAGTCCCCTTGCATTCTGCGCCCAAAATGCAGAGCCTCGGAATTGCAGAAAAGTCCCTGCCCCTCCTGAAGCCTGTAGCAGCTGTCGTTTACCCGGTACTCCATCTCTCCGGAAACGACCAGTGTGAGCTCTATCTCATCGTGCCAGTGCCATGGAAAAAAGCCGGTAGGGTAGGAAGATATGCATTTTCTGTCCACATAGACGGGAAATCCATAGGTGCCGTGGAGCTTTAATTCCCGATTCTGGCCATCCCTGCTCAGTTCCATCACCGTCACTCCCTCTTCTCCCATTATACGGGAATTACTCCGGAAAAGCAAGAGAGAACTGAGCGGGAAGAATATGCAGAAATGTGAATTGATTTTTCGGTACAAATTTGCTATACTATAAGGAAAATTCCATTTATCATGCAGATACGGAGGCCATTCATGCGAAGCTATGACTATTCTTTTTTGTCCGCTCTTTCTCTGCCAGAAGGCCTGTCCAGCCTGCTGGCCGCTCTAAAATCTCCCAGTGGTCCCTTTGGTCATAAAGCTGCCTGGAAACCAGAGATTCCTCAAGAATTTGACCATCTGGCAAGAACTTCCTCAACGGAAAAAAGCCAGGACCTCTCCTTGGCCTTTTCTGCATATACACAGGCCCTTGCCCATAAGGGCGAACCCCTTTTATCAGCTCCCTGCCTTGTGTTGGACATCCTCTGCATAAATCCGCTGCCCCTAGAAAAGGGCGCGCTACTGGGCGGGGCTCTGCTGAAAAACTCCGGATACCCTGGAATTGAAGCCTCCCCACTGGGAAAAACCGCGCAGCGGTTCGGCTTTTTTTTCCAACGGGCTCTGGAACGCTCCCAAATACATTGGGCGGAGAATGGCAACGACTATCTGCCCTTCCTGGAGATGTTCTTAGCTGTGATATATTTAAGCATCCAAGAAAACGGTCCAGCCAACAGGCGATCCACAGGAAAAAAGCTGACCAAACGCGTTCAGATTGAAACCTTCGTTCTGGAAAGCGCAACGGCAGTTTCCAAAGCGGAAATCTGTGCGGCCCTGCCTCAGGTAAGCCCCACAACAGTGGAAGCCGTCTTAGGCAGCATGGTGCGGGAACGGGCAATCATCAGAATCGGCGGCGGAAGAGGAACACGGTATCTCTCCGCGGCTCATTCCCTTCCGTCCCAGCAATAAGTGCACAAGCGGCACTTGTTGATTCCCACGGATTCCACCATATCATCCAGCCTATGGTACCGCAGAGAGGTAAAGTTCAGCTTTCTGCATATAGTGTCTATCATAGCCTGATATTCCGGCGTTTCGGGATCGGAATACTTTTCCAGGTTCTCCGGCTGGTTCGTGCCCTCCAGCTCTTGGATCACCCGGCGGGAAATCAGATCATCCAAAGAGGCTGAGCGGGAAAAATTCAGGTACTTGCATCCGTAAAGAGGCGGCGGACAAGCCGGACGCACATGGACTTCCTTTGCCCCGCTGCGATAGAGAAAATCCGTTGTCTCCCGCAGTTGGGTGCCCCGGACGATGGAATCATCGATCAGAAGCAGGCTGCGGCCATCGATAAGCCCGTGGACCGGGATGAGCTTCATATGAGCAATCAAATTCCGCTGGCTCTGTATCGTCGGCATAAAAGACCGGGGCCATGTGGGCGTATATTTGATAAAGGGCCGGGAAAACGGGATCCCGGAGGCATTGGCGTAGCCCACGGCATGGGCTGTGCCGGAATCAGGCACCCCTGCCACATTGTCCGGGCCGTTGCCCGGGGTAAAGCCGTCCCGGCCGGCTAAAATGGCCCCGCAGTGGTAGCGCATCTCCTCTACGCTAACCCCTTCATAAGAAGAAGAGGGGTAACCATAATACACCCAGAGAAATGTGCAGATTTTCATATCCTTGCCGGGAGCGGCCAGAGTTTGGATCCCCTCTGGCGTAACGGCAGCAATTTCCCCCGGCCCCAGCTCCCGCTCTGTAGTATAGCCCAGATTCAAATAGGCGAAGCTCTCAAAAGAGCAACAATACGCCCCTTCCTTTTTCCCAACGGAAACCGGCGTGCGGCCCAACCGGTCCCGAGCGGCAACCAGCCCACGGGGCGTCAGCAGCAGAAGAGACATTGAGCCGTCGATTTTTTTCTGCGCGTATTGGATTCCTTCTATCAGATTGGGTTTCTGATTAATCAGCGCGGCCGCCAGCTCCGTAGCGTTTATGTCGCCGCCGCTCATCTCCATGAAATGGGAATGACCGCTGGCAAATACTTCTTTCAGCAGTTCCTCCGTATTGTTGATTTTTCCCACGGTGACAATGGCATAAGCCCCGTGGTGAGAGCGCACAATAAGGGGCTGAGGCTCGTAATCTGAAATACAGCCAATTCCCAGCTGGCCCTGCATTTCTGAAACATCCTTGTCAAATTTGGTACGGAAAGGCGAGTTCTCAATGTTATGAATAGCTCGGTCAAAGCCCTTTTTTCTGTCATACACCGCCATGCCCGCCCGCCGGGTGCCTAGGTGGGAATGATAATCTGTGCCAAAAAACAGATCGAAAACGCAATCTTCTTTTGCCGCGACCCCAAAATAACCGCCCATATTCCTCTTCTACCTTCCCGTCTCTAAAATTTCCGCCTTCTCAAAAATATGCACATCTTGCTATATTCATTATAGCACGGTTTGCTTTAGAACGCCAGACCAAAAATAAAAAATTGCAAAGCCCCATTGTTTTGGGCTTGCCTCTCTTTTAGGTTGCACAGAAACACGGAAACTCCGGCTCTGAAATCGTATAAAACATAAAAAATGCAAGATCTAAAAAATAAACTTGCATTTTCTTGCGAAACATAGTAAAATAAAAAAGGTTTTACCGCTGAAAATGAGAATTCGATTGATCTGATGATTCATAGGAGATGTTTGAATGAAACTTACCTCTACCGCTTCCAGAAAATTAGCCGCCCTATCCCTTGACGAAATCAAGGAAGCACAGCAAGAAGCCTCCCGGCAGTTTGAGGAATTCAAGGCCCGGGGGCTTTCCCTGAATATGGCCCGAGGCAAGCCCTGTGTAGAGCAACTGGACCTGGCCCTTGGCGTATTGGAGGCCCTCCACGCCAGAAGTGAGTTCGCCAACTCCAACGGCGACGACTGCCGGAACTACGGCGTATGGAACGGCCTGCCGGAAATGCGGGCAATCTTTGGCGAACTGTTGGGCATCCCCGACGACCTGATCATCCTGGGAAACAATTCCAGCCTGCAGATGATGTTCGACTGCATCTCCCAGGGATACACCCACGGTTATAGCGGCTGCGAGCCTTGGTGCAGGCAAGGGGATGTAAAATTCCTGTGCCCGGCTCCCGGATATGACAGGCATTTTGCCGTGACAGAATATTTCGGAATCCAGATGATTCCCGTCCCCATGCTGAAAACCGGCCCGGACATGGACTTGATTGAGCGTCTGGTACAGGATGAAACCGTGAAGGGCTGCTGGTGCGTGCCCAAGTATTCCAATCCCACCGGCGTGACCTTCTCCGATGAAACGGTGCGGCGTTTTGCCCGGCTGAAGCCCGCCGCCAAGGATTTCCGCATTATGTGGGATAACGCCTACTGCGTCCACGATCTGACCGACGAGCCCGACCAGCTGCTGAATATCTATGAAGAATGCCTGAAACATGGCACGGAAGATCAGGTTCTGATCTTTGCCTCAACCTCCAAAATTTCCTTCCCTGGTGCAGGCGTAGCGGCCCTGGCGGCCAGTAAACGGAATATTGACGACCTGAAGCTCCGCACCACTGTGCAAACTATTGGCTCGGATAAGTTGAATCAACTGCGCCATGTGCTGTTCCTCCACGACGCCGATGGGGTTCGCAGCCTGATGAAGGGCCACCGCCGGATTCTGGAGCCCAAATTCCACATTGTTCTGGACGCGCTGGAGCAGGAGCTGGGAGGCCTAGGTATTGCCCGGTGGAGCCATCCTCACGGCGGTTATTTTGTCAATCTGGACGTAATGAACGGCTGCGCCCGGCAGGTAGTGGCCCTGTGCAAGGAGGCTGGCGTGGTGCTTACGGATGCGGGAGCCACTTTCCCCTATGGCGCCGACCCCAATGACAGCAATATCCGTATCGCCCCCTCTTTCCCTCCGGAAGAAGAACTGCGGGAAGCCATGGAGCTGTTGTGCATCGCGGTCCGCTTGGCCGCAACAGAAAAGCTCCTCTACGAGAGGGCGGAGTAATAAGACCTTGGGGTTGTCTTAGCTGCCGCTTCGGTCTGCGACGGGAAATCGCCACCGGCGATTGTCGCCCTCAAGGTCTTGCCGTAGCCGCGGGGAAGACTACCAGTGGCAATCGTTCTGATCCGGCCGAGTCGGCAGACAAGACTCTTTGCGGCGAAAGCCACACAGCATTATACATGAATCCACCTGGAGAAGCCCGCGCCGGCAAAAGGCCCCCTCCAGGTGGATTTCTACTCTCCCTTGTCAGTCGTAATCTTCTAAAATACTCTTTGCCTCATTCAGGCTCTCCGCCCAAATTCCTTTGCGCAGCAGTTCGATATCCGCCTGAGGCAGCAAATACACTTGGGCATCGGCGGTAAGCACCGGCAGGGTTTTCCCCTCTTGGAACACCCCGATTCGGCCTTTATACAATGTCACCAGATATCCCTTTTTCGGAAGGTTTTCTTCGGTTTCGCTGTTTTCTTGACTTGAAGCGGGCTTTGGGGTATAATAAGCCATATCAGGCTCTTGAAGTGTGGCTACCGGCTGGCCCTGAGCCGCAACGGTGCTCTTCTTTTTTAGGGAAATCATCGCTGCGGTAATCACCAAAGCCGTAATCGTAACGATCAACAGAATCAGGGTGTACGCCTTATACTTTTTGTGGGTCATAGTCAGCCGCCTTTCTACAAATGCTGTCTGTGTTGTTTAAAAGGGAATCTGTCCTAGTATGGGCATGTTTCCGGCAAATTATGCCAGCGGCGTTTTCCTTACTTGGGAAAGCCTTCGCGGGCCCGCCTAATTTTTTGATCCGGAGGAACCGCCAGTGAGAAAAGAAGATATCAACAAATACACCACCACCGCCATGAAAGTTCCCAGCCAGCACACCGAAGGGGAATTCACCAAGTCCGCCGGAGCCACGGTGGGAACCATCGGCGGCATGTTCTTCAAAGCGCTGAAAACGATCTTTTGGGTGGCGGCCATCACCGGACTGCTGGTGTTTTTGGCGGTAGCCTCCTATATCCTCAGTTTCCGCAATATTGAGCCGCCGGATATCAATTCTGTAAGCCTGAACTACTCCAGCACCATTATGCTGGACAACCCCGACGGCAGTTCCACCGAGTATCTCACCATTTTTAAAAACGAGAACCGGATCTGGATGCCCCTGACGGAGATTCCCGACTATATGCGCACCGCCCAGGTGGCCATTGAGGACCACCGGTTCTACCAGCACAAGGGAGTGGACTGGAAGGGCACCGCCGGCGCCGTGCTGCATCTGCTCACCGGCCAGCCCGGCCGGGGTGGCTCCACGCTGACCCAGCAGCTCATTAAAAACATCACCAAAGAGAACCAATACAGCGTCATGCGCAAGGTGAAGGAAATCTTCACCGCTCTGAATCTGGAAAAAGACAAAGCCACCAAGGATCAGATTCTGGAGGCCTATTTAAATATCGTCAACTATGGCGGCATGTGTCAGGGTGTGGAGGCCGCCGCCCAGTGCTATTTCGAAAAGAGCATTACCGAGTGCGATCTGGCCGAGTGCGCTCTGATCGCCGGCATCACCCAGAATCCCTATCAGTACAATCCTTTGATCTTCCCGGAGCAGAGCAAGGAGAAGGCTGAGGTTGTGCTGGACCGGATGCTGGAACTCTCGGAGAGCGGCGAGCTGGACACCCGGCACCTCACCGCCATCACCCGTGCGGAGCGCGACGCGGCCAAGGCCGAGCTGGCTACCATGGATTTCGTGGGCGCGGATGTGGCAGAAGAGGACAGCAACGCCAACCAGGATGCCAAAAAGTGGAACTGGTATATCGACTATATGTTCAACCAGCTGGTCGAGGACCTGATGGAACGATACAGCTATTCTGAAGATTACGCCCTGTGGCTGATCAACAACGGCGGACTGACCATCCACTGCGCCATGAACTATGACCTGCAAACCGATCTGGAAAATTATTTTCTCACCAACACGGACATGCTCCCCTATGACGAGGACATTGACCTGGGATTCTTCATGATGGATCCTTACACCGGCCAGGTGCTGGCCACCATTGGCAGCCGGTATGAGCGGAACGGCGTGCGGCTCTACAGCAACGCTACCGACGCCAGCCGCCAGTGTGGCTCCTCCATGAAGGGCGTGGGCCCCTACGCGGTGGGCATCGCCAGCGGAGCCATCACCTACGGCTCGGTATTGAAAGACCAGCCCCTGCCTGACTACTTCGGCCCCGGCCAGCCCGGCCCCAAAAACTGGAACGGAAAATACAGCCAGTATATGTGCGTGGACAAAGCCCTGGAGATGTCCATGAACGCCCCGGCGGTGCAGCTGGCCAACACACTGACTCCCCAAGCCATTTATGACTGGTTGACCCAACCTCTGCATTTCAGCACCCTCTTGCCAGAGGACAATGATTTGGCTCCCATGGCTTTGGGTGGCCTGAGCTGGGGCGTCACTGTATCCGACATGACCGCGGGCTATCAGGTGTATGCCAACGGAGGCATTTATCACCGGCCTGCCACTTATTGGTATGTGAAGGACCACGACGGCAACGTAATTCTGGACAACCGGGACGACCCCGGCACCCAGGTGATGACCCCGGGCGCGGCCACCGTGATGAACAAGCTGCTGCAAAGAACCATCTACGGCCCCTCGGCCACCGGCGGATATCTGGCGGACCTGCCTGTGACCATCTACGGCAAGACCGGCACCACCGACGACGACTGCGACCTGTACTTCGTGGGGGCCACCCCCTTCTGCGTGGCGGGCATCTGGAATGGCTACACCTATAAACAGGAGCTGGGAGACGGCTCTATGCATCTGCGCACCTGGAAAACTGTAATGCAGCACCTGATCGACAACTACGACTGGTCTGGCAAGGAATGGGTGCTCAGCGACAATGTCTATCAGGCCACCTTCTGCCGGGGCAGCGGCAAATTGGCCGGCCCCAGTTGCTTTGACACGGCCACCGGCTGGTATGAGCAGGGCAACGCCCCGGATACCTGCAACGGCGGTTCAGACCACATTGCAGGGCCTTCTCCGTCCCCCTCTACTTCGCCGTCGCCATCGGTCTCGCCGTCGGTTTCCCCCTCTGTGTCTCCGTCCGTGTCGCCCTCTGCGGAGCCCAGCCCCAGCCCGGGCGAAACCCCCACCACCGAGCCTACCGACACCCCCGTGCCGCCTCCCGGGCCCACAGATTCTCCGGAACCGCCTATTTCCTTTAATCCCATCCCCACAGAGGATCCCACTACCCCGGAGCCCACGCCTACGGAGGACCCCGACAGCAGCTCGGATGTTGAGCAGTTCACCCCGGACGTACCGGCCGGATAACAGACAAAATAATGGAAGTTGACGCATAGAAATTTATCACACATATAAGGGAGTTGGATAAAATGGCGGATATCGCGGTTTTGGGCCACGGCGTGGTGGGTTCCGGCGTGCTGGAAGTGCTGCGCACCCATGTGGACAGCATTACCCGTCGGGCAAAAGAGGAAATTCATGTGAAATATATTCTGGACCTGCGAGAGTTTCCGGACCTGCCCTACGCGAATTCCTTTACGAAGGACTTCAACGTGATTCTGAAAGATGCAGATGTTAAAATTGTGGTGGAGTGCATGGGCGGCTTGGAGCCGGCTTTCACCTTCGCCAAGCAGTGCCTTTCCAATGGAAAATCTGTGGTCACCTCCAACAAAGAACTGGTGGCCGCCAAAGGCGCGGAGCTCCTGGCCCTGGCGCAAAGGAACAACCTGAATTTTCTCTTCGAGGCCAGCGTAGGCGGCGGCATTCCCATTATCCGGCCTATCAGCCAGTGTCTGGCCGCCAATGAGGTGGGGGAAATTGCGGGCATCCTCAACGGCACCACCAATTTCATCCTCACAAAGATGATCCGGGAGCAGATGGGCTTTGAGGAGGCCCTGAAAATGGCCCAGGAGCTGGGCTATGCCGAGCGGGACCCCTCCGCCGATGTGGAGGGCGCGGACGCATGCCGGAAGATCTGCATTCTGGCAAGTCTGGCCTTCGGCACCCATGTGTATCCGGAAAACGTCCACACCGAGGGCATCACGAAGATCACCCTGGGGGACGTGGCCTACGCCGGGGCCTGGGGGGGCGTCATCAAGCTCATCGGCCAGGTAAGCATGCTGGAGAGCGGAAAAATCGCCATCCTGGTGGCCCCCATGTTCATCCACCGGGACAGCCAGCTGGCTAACGTGGACGATGTGTTCAACGGCATTCTGGTCCGGGGGGACGCCACCGGCGATGTGGTTTTCTATGGCAAAGGCGCGGGCAAGCTGCCCACCGCCAGCGCTGTGGTAGCGGACGTGATCGACTGCGTGAAGCATTTCAAGGCACGAAAGTACCTTTTCTGGGAGGACGCCAAACCGGACTATGTGGAGCCCTTTGAGAAAATTCCCGGGGACTTCTTTGTGCATATTCAGAGCGGCGAAAATTCTGCGGAAGCCTTTGCCCAGGCGGAGGAGCTCTTCCCCGGCGCGTCTCGGATCATCCGGAAGGAGGAGGTTCCCGGCGAGGCAGGCTTCTGCGTAAACGGTATCACTCCCGAGGCCTTGGAAGAACGGCTGCGATCTCTAGAGCAAAAGGGCGTCGCTCTGCTGAACCGCATTAAAATTTCTGATTTTTAAGGGAGGATTGGGATGATACGCATCGACGTGCCTGCCACCAGCGCCAATTTGGGTTCGGGCTTCGACTCTCTGGGCATTGCTCTCACCATGAAAAACCGGGTATGGGTGGAGGAATACGACGGCCTGGAAATTTCTTGCACCGATGGGATGGATGTGCCGAAGGATGAGAGCAATCTTATTTTCTGGGCCGCCAGCCATCTCTATACCATTTGCGGCAAAAAGCTGCCGGGACTCAAAATTATTCAGGAAAACAACATACCCATGGCCCGAGGGCTGGGGAGCAGCTCCGCCTGCATTGTGGCGGGGATTCTGGCCGCCAACCGGTTTATGGGCAATCCCATGTCCAAAACAGACCTCATCAATCTAGCCGCGAAAATTGAAGGGCATCCGGACAACACCAGCCCTGCCCTCTCCGGAGGCTTGGTGGCCTCGGCCATGGAGGGCGAGCGGGTGTACAGCGTCAGCGTACCGGTAAGCGAGAAGATCCGCTTCGCTTTGATGATTCCTCCCTTCGAACTGAAAACCGAGAAGGCCCGAGCCGCCCTTCCCCAGCAGTATAGCCGGGAGGACGCGGTCTATAACCTGTCCCGCTCCGGCCTGATGACCGCCTCTCTATTCTCCGGAGAGCTGCATAATCTGCGGGTAGCGGTGCAGGACCGGATCCACCAGCCCTACCGCTCTGGCCTTATCGAGAACTATGACAATGTATTCCGCATGAGCTATGAGCTGGGTTCTCTGGGTACTTATGTGAGCGGCGCGGGACCCACCATCATCGCTATGATCGACGCGGAAAACGCCGGGGCTTTTGGCCGCAGCTGTATCTCCCACCTAGAGGACAAGGGCATTACCGGCTGGCGGGTGGAAATCCTCCAGGCGGACCAGGAGGGCGCCAAGGTGGTGATTGAGTGACGAGAAGGGATCTCTTGTCTGTGGCGCAGCTGGGGATCGACCTGCTGTTGACGGCTTCGGCCTTGGCGCTCTACTGGCAGTATCTGCGGTTCATGTATGAACTGACATTCATGAGCAACTTTCTGGCGGGCATTTTCTTCCTGGCGGCGGGAATCTATACGCTTCTGGGCAGGCGGGTCCCTCAGGTATGGTATCTTTGCTTTGCGGTGTTGCTGATTCTGGTCATGGGGACCTGCCTCATGTTCTCCGGCAATTTCAGCTTTTCCGGCGCGTTTCTGCTCCTGTACCTGATAGACCCTTTGCTTGTAACGGTATACTTTTTCCTTGCCGCCGATATGCGGGAGGTCCCCCTGAAATGGGTAACCGCCCCAGTCCTGATGCCTGGAGCATATCTGGCGTTCGCCCTGGTATTTGGGGCGGTTACAAAAACCACATCTATTTCTTCCTGGACTATGGGCGGGTGGGCGCGGCCTACACCGTTGGTTTCATTCTCGTAGCGGCGGCTGGCTTGCTGCTGATCAGCTGGCTACTCTGGTGGGGAAACCGCGCGCTGCAAAAGAAGCGGAAAATCTGACTGTAAAATGTTCCGGTTTTTCCCATAGGGCTGTGGAAATCACCGGAATTGCCCGGCCTTTCTTGACAGATATTTTATTTACCGCTATAATACGTGAAAACGACACGATACAGAGGGGTTGACTATGGCTTTAATCGTACAGAAATTCGGCGGGACCTCGGTCCGGGACGCCCAGCGCATCGACAATGTAGCAGACATCGTCACTTCCGCTTATAAAGACGGCAACGACGTGGTGGTAGTCGTCTCGGCCCAGGGAGATACCACCGACGACCTGATTGCCAAGGCCGCCGAGGTGAACCAGCGGCCCTCCAAGCGGGAGATGGATATGCTGCTCTCTTCTGGAGAGCAAATTTCTGCCTCGCTGCTCGCCATGGCTATTGAGCGCATGGGTTACCCTGTGGTCTCTCTGCTGGGCTGGCAGGCGGGGTTCAATACCACCAGCGACCACGGCAGCGCCCGCATCAAGAAGATCGATGCCTCCCGGGTGCGCAAAGAGCTGGATAAGCGCCGCATTGTGGTGATAGCCGGCTTCCAGGGGGTGAACCGTTACGGCGACGTGACAACCATTGGCCGGGGCGGCAGCGACACCAGCGCCGTGGCCTATGCCGCCGCCATGCACGCGGACTTGTGCCAGATCTACACCGACGTGGATGGCGTGTATACCGCCGACCCCCGGAAAATTCCCGGAGCGAAAAAGCTCTCCTGCATCACCTATGATGAAATGCTGGAGCTGGCGTCTTTGGGCGCCCAGGTGCTTCACAACCGTTCTGTGGAAATGGCAAAAAAATATAATATTGAGTTGGAGGTTCTTTCCAGCCTGACCAGGGCCAAGGGAACCATCGTAAAGGAGGAAAACAGCGTGGAACGTATGCTCATCAGCGGCGTGGCAAAGGACGACAACATCGCCCGCATTTCCATTATCGGCGTACCGGATAAGCCCGGTCTGGCCTTCAAGATTTTCTCAAAGCTGTCCTCAAAGGGCACCAATGTGGACATCATCTTACAGTCCATTGGCCGCAATGGCACCAAGGATATCAGTTTCACCGTAGAGAAGGACCGCATGGAGGATACCATCGAGCTGTTGAAGGAGTACACAGAAAAGCTGGGCGCTTCCAGCCTGGTGGCCGACGACAACGTGTCCAAGGTTTCCATTGTGGGCGCGGGCATGGAAAGCCATCCCGGCGTGGCGGCGGAGATGTTCGAGGCCCTGTTCAGCCGCAATGTAAACATACAGATGATCTCCACCAGCGAGATCAAGATTTCCGTGTTGGTACACAAGTCGGACAGCGACCGGGCGGTTGAGGCGATCCACCAGAAATTTTTTGAGTCATAAGAAGGCCGCTGTATGATGGGTCGACCATTCTGGGAAAAAACCTATGCAATCAAGACGTCTCCCCCTTTTCTAAGGCCCTAATAGTGAATATGGCTGGGGTTTTGTCTTTAAGCGGGTTATTGCCAGAAGCCCCTCTTCTATTTGAAAAATCTTCCGGACATATACGCCCTCAGGCTGTACAGAATAAGCCTGGGGGTGATTGTATGTTTCCGTATATGTGGGGCTCTATGCCGGTAGGCAGCATGGGAATTACCGCGGGAATTCTGCCCATGGACCTGCCGGGCTTTCATGATCTGCCGGAGGAAGTCCGGGCCGCCCTGGAAGAGCGCCAGAGTGAAATCCACAGCGAGGCGGATATGCGCCGGCTGGTAAACGAACTCATGCTGCGGCGATAAGCCAAGGGCGTCAAAGGCCGTGAAATCTCCTGGGTTTCACGGCCTTTGATCTGCTCCTTGGAAAGTTTTTTCTCCCCTCTTTTTTTCTTTATCCTGATGTTACCTTTTTCCACCCTTATCCGTCTAATGGGCATAAAGATCGAAAGGATGGAGAAGAACTTGGAATTTCTGGATTTTACAAATCTGACCGCAGTGCAGGAATATGAAGCCTTTGTAGAAAGCCATGGCGGTAGCTTCATGCAGTCTGTGCGTTGGTGCGGCGTGAAACGGAACTGGTTTCACGAAGCAATCATCTCCCGGGACGGCCAGGGGAAGATCCGGGCCTCTTGCCTGGTGCTGATTAAGAAATTTCTTCCTCCCTTCAAGTCATTTCTGTATTCTCCCCGAGGGCCTGTCTGGGATTATCAGGACCACGGCGCTTTCCGGGATTTGCTTCTTGGGCTGGAAGCCCTTTCAAAAAAATACCACGCCTATTCCTGCAAACTGGATCCATTGGTAGAGGAATCGGATCAAGAAAAAATATACGCCCTCCGAGCAGCGGGGCTCTCCTTTGCGCCCTGGCAGCCGGACGATTCCACCATCCAGTGTCGGAATAACTATATCCTGGAGCTGGACGGACGAACTGAGGAGGAATTGCTGTGCTCCTTCAAAAGTAAGTGCCGTTATAACATTCGTCTGGCCCAGCGCAAAGGGGTCACCTGCCGGGCCTATGGAAAGGAGCGGCTGGGGGATTTCCAAAAACTCATGGAAGAAACCCGGACTCGGGATGGATTCCAGGCCCGCTCCCGAGGATATTTCGCCCGGATGATGGACGCTTTGGGAAGCCATTGCCGCCTGTATCTCTGCGAATATCAAGGCCGGCCTCTCTCCGGAGCCATCTGCGTGCAGTATGGCAGACGGACCTGTTATGTCTACGGAGCCTCCTCCAATACCGGCCGGGAGCTGATGCCCAACTACCTGATGCAGTGGGAGATGATCCGCTGGGCGGTGAAGTCCGGCTGTGAGGTCTACGATTTTCAGGGCGTCCCCTATTGGTACGACCCGGAGCATCCCAACTACGGGGTATACCGATTCAAGACCGGCTTCAACGGGCGGCTGGCCGTCTATGCCGGAGAGTTCACCCAGGTGTTCGCCAGGCATTATAAAGCAGCTTTCGACTGCGCCCTGAAATGCGTGGGCTATCAAAAGCTGCTCTAAACCTAAGTTTTTTAGAGTAATAACTGTGTAGCCTTCTCCGCCATGCAGCTACGGCAAGGTCATGGGGCTCCGCGCCCCATACCTCCGCCAGGGGCTACGTCGCCCCTGGACCCGGCAACATGTTTGGATTTGGCGCACTCAGCTAACCAGAGTAGAAGTTTTTGAGACTTACCGAAGGTAACGTCTTAAACTTCTTTTCAAAAAGTTTGGTCCAGTCCAGGGTGAAACCCTGGCTGACGGAGGCCAACACATACTATAAAAAAGTATACTAGATCCGACCCTCTGTGGCGCTGCGTTAACGATAAGTTAGCTCAGCGCTTCTTTTATAGCTTCATTCACCCGCTCCCGCAGGGAGAGCACACCCTCTTCCCCAGGATATTCCGTAAAGGCAAGGGGCTCCCCCAGAAGGGCCAGAGCTTTCTCCCGACCCGCCAACCCCTCCAGGACCGTTAGGGCGCAGTAGTCGGACATGGCCTGGTCCATCAGCATCAGCCGCTGGGATTCCTCTGGCCTGCCGTCCGCCCCCGGGTACACCAAGAAGGGATCCCCGGAGGGAAAGGCCCCGTCTGCGTCCGTGACCTTATAGGGGTCGATGGGATAGAGAGAGTTCTGGGAATTGTAGAAATTGTAACCCCAGTGGAGGAAGCCGCTCAGTTGGTGCTTATACAGCAGCGCCCCCAGAATCCGGGTGCGGGAGCCTGGCTGCACAATAAAGCGGTTGGGCACATCCTTGTACTGACCGGTGCAGTAGTATCCCCAAAGGCGCTCCGGCGGATTCTCCAGGAACGGGCCGATATGGTCCAGAGCGCAGACCGGCTGCTGCACCAGACCCTCTTGATAAAAGGCGTAGTCGGACAGGGCGTCCAGCATGGCATATCCCCGAAGTTCCTCCTCCACCACCTCCCCGGCCTTCCGGTAAGACTCGATCTGGGCCATGGAGGGCTCGTCGGAGATGTGGAAATAGGTCTTTGGGGAGACGCCCAGGGCTTCCAGCTCCGGTTTCAGGGCCCGAAGGAACTGCCGGAGGAATTCACCGTATTCCTCTCCCCCGGCGTCGGTGTCCCAGCCGAAAATCCGCTGGAGCCGCCCGTCCTTCACCGCCAGGATCTTGGGGGCATGAGCCGCCCCCCACTGGCTGAAGAGATGGGAGATCTCCAGATACTCCATGCCGCAGGAGAGGGCCATCCTCACCCAGCGGCGGAACTTCTCAAAACAAAAGGCATACCCTTCCGGGCGGACTTCCACGTCCACCAGCTGAACGGTGCGGCGCTCGCCCCCCACAGCCGTGTCCAGGGGCGGGGTGAACACCGGGGTCAGCAGCATGTTGCATTTCCGCCGGGCCGCCGTGCGAACGAACTCCGCCACGATCTCCCAGTACCGCTCTGAGAACACCTCCACCTGATAGTAGTTGGCCAGGCAATCGCTGTGGAACCACTCCGTGTGGGGGATGGGCAGTTTGGGCAGGGGCAGGTCCAGCACCTCACAGGGAAATTCCACCTGGCAGAGAGCCTCTCCCCCGGTTTCCAGCTTCACCCGCACCGGATACTCCCCCGGGGCCGCGTTCCCGCCCGGCTCCACGTCCACCCACAGGCTCCGCCACTGTCCGGAGATCAGGGGAAAACCCTGGGGCGGCAGCTCCTGGAGCAGGTCCGGGTAGAGCCCGGGCTGGACGGCCAGATAGCCTTCATCCCGGACCATGTGGCAGGGATACTGGCAGGGGACCAGCTCCACCGTGCGCACCCGGACCGGCAGGGGCGACTCCACCTGGACGCCGCCCCAGGCTCTGCTCCATTCCTCCCAGCAATAGGCGATCTGAAAGGACAGCGTCTCCCCCTTCAGCCCGGAGAGCCTGGGGGGCCTCAGCTCCCGGAGGGTCTCCCCGCCGGGAAAGACCTTGCACATGCCGGATACGATTTGATACGCGAATTTCATGGGTTCTCCCCCTCCCGGGTCAAATCAGTTCAGCTCCACGGTGAAGCCGAAGCGGGCGTTCTCTCCGTACCACAGGGGGAAATTGGTGCCCCAGCGGTTGTTGCACAGGAGGTAGTACATACCATCCGCCGGATTGCCGTAGTTCTCGTTCTCGTCGTAGAGGTGCCGGCCACCCACGGAGACCAGGGGCGCGTGCAGGCTCCGGATCTCTCCGCATCCGCCGGAGATTCTCGGGGACACATGGAGCTTCCGGTTCCCACCCTCCCGCACGTGATAGGGGTCGATGGGCAGATCCAGTTTAAAGAGGGTGACGGGCTCCCCCTGCCTGTAGTTCAGATTCATGCCAAAGAACAGGCCCTCCGGGATGCGGTTCTCGTCCTTCTGGAACCACTGCAGGTCGATCTCCACCCGCTCCCCAAAGGTATAGGTTACTACGGCTAGCCGGGGCGCGCCAAAGCGCTCTCCCGCTTCCTCGTCTGTCACCAGCCACAGGCGCAGCTGGTTTCCGCTCTGCTCCGCCTGATCCACCCGGTAGGAATAGGCCGTATCCTTCAGGTTGGACACCTTATCCAGGCCCGGCTTGGAGAAATCCCCCTCTGCCCAGACCCGGGTATGCTCCAGCTCCCGGTTGTAAGCCTCCAGGTTGTCGAACACCGTCTTGGCGCCGAAAATTTCATATACCAAACGGCCCAGCCAGACATTTTCATAGACCTTGCCGTTATAGCTGTTCAAGCGCAAGCTGCCGTCCTGCTCCACCTGGACCTGATAGCCGTTGATGATGAATTCCCTCTCCCCGATGGGTACGGCGCAGGCAGCGGGCTGTTGGGGCCGCAGAAGGGCCAGCCGCTTTTCCGCCTCTTCTTTCCAAGGGGCGGGCAGGGCCTTTACCGCGTTTTCCACATATTCCCGCTGCTCCTGCCAGGAGGATTCCATCTTTTGATAGCTGCAAAGTCCGGCCACAAAGGTGGGCTCATGGTGGATGGTGAACTCCCGCAGCTGTTGCCTTTATAGTGATAAGGAACTAAATTCACTTATCACTGTTAGCTGACGGTTTCTGGGTGCATACGAAAGCCCGTCTGATTCCTAACATGGATTCAGACGGGCTCTTACTAAACTTATCTTCTAACAAATTATTCCTTTGCAATTTCTCTTTAAAATAATATGGTTTGAAAAAAAATGCTCAATACCATCGGAATGGTCGATAACCAAAATAGTCTTC
Source organism: Acutalibacter sp. 1XD8-33 (assembly GCF_003612555.1). Classification (GTDB taxonomy): domain Bacteria; phylum Bacillota; class Clostridia; order Oscillospirales; family Acutalibacteraceae; genus Acutalibacter. The sequence continues at coordinate 70,961 of NZ_RAZF01000006.1, read as the reverse complement.
CCGTTGGTTCGCATTTTGTCCAAGAATAATCCAACAGCTTGTCTCTCCACAATATCCAACCCCCTAAAGGGCTCATCAATACCAATAATATTGGACGAAGAACGTAAATATTTCAACAGTTTAATTCGAATATTCTCTCCACCGGAAAGAGTTCTTGTTGGCTGCCCAAATTTCAGATGATTAAGTTTTACTGCCTTAGCACGGAGTAGGGAATCAAAAGTTTTTTTGTCAACTGTCCGGAAGTAATCGCTTGTTTCATCAATTGTCATTTTCCAGATATCAATTAAAGTTTTACCATCAATAGTATACTTCTTCAACTCGCTATCGAATCCAGTTCCTTGACATTCACTACACTCGACCATTAGTGCAGACGAATTTTTATCTCCGTACATCACATAACCTGTACCGCCACACTTTTTGCAGCAACCAGCGTTGCCGGTCAAATTTGAGAAAAACTGACTATCCTTTTGGAATTTGGAACCGAAAATTGAGGAAATTCTTGTTAATAAGCCCAACGCAGTTGCAACCGATGAATTAGTGTTGCCCAACAAAGGCTTTTGATTAATGTATGTGTAGCTGTCAAGAGCTTGAGGAAGATACTCTCGTAGAAGGGTCGACTTACCAATACCGGAAGCTCCTGTTATTAAATTCATTCTATTTAAAGCAACCCGAATATTAGCACCAGAATATTGATATACTTTGCTATCAATAGATATGTCTAAAAACTGTTCACACTGGGGCGCGAAAAAATCAGTCTTTGCTCGTTGTGATTTTAAATATTCATCTTTACCTATAAGAAATCCACCGTTGTTCCCACCGCTTGGGCCAAGGCAGATCACTTGACCTGCAATATCTATGAAAGAATCACTATGATCTACAACAACAATTGTATTTTGCCCAAGCAAAGTTGCTATATTTTTCTTAATTAAAGGCCGTTCTGCTTCTGATAGCCCTGCTAATGGTTCATCGAGAACTATAAGGAGATGAGATAAACATGTGGTAAAAACCTGCACTAACCTCAAACGTTGCAACTCCCCACCAGACAATGTTGGAATACTTCTGTTAAAAAACAGATGGCCCAAACTTAGCTCCACACATTTTTGAACAAAGTTATATACCCTATCCAGCATAAATTTTAGTCTGCCATCCGAGTTGCCATCTATAATATTTCGTATTATTGGCAAAAGGGTTTCAAAATCCTTAGTCATAAATTCGCCAATTGATATACCATAGATTGCTTTAGAAAGATGCTCAGAATTATATTTCATTCCATGACAACAATTACATTCCACATCAGAATAAAAGGACTTACTAATTGAAATACCTGGAAGCATTTCACGATTCAGCAAAACTCCATAATATTTTGAAGTTCTACTTGCAATTCGGCCCTGCTTTTTGTACTTGACAGTATATTTATTATCACTACTTCCATATAGTAATTTATGCCTATCTTCCTCATGTAGCTCTCTAAAGGTTTTGAATGGGTCGATGTCTTGGCTATCGCAGTAGCAGACCAGAATCTGTGAGAAATAGTCCTTATAACGGTTCCAGCAACGGAAAGGGATTTTGCTAATAGGAACATTGTAATCAACAATTTTGTTGGGGTCTAATACCCGTTGGACGCCTGTTCCGTGGCATATCTCACATATGTTTTCATCCCTGTTCAATGAAAAATACTCTTCATCAATATCAAGAAAAGATGAAAAAAGCAACAATATAATATGGTTTAACCCAAAATACGTTCCAATAGAGGAACGGCTGTTATTGTTGTGATTCGTTTGCTTAATTGGTACAGCTGGCATCATATTTTTGAAGGACTTAACTTTGTAAATTGGTTCCATGACGTCATCTGCAAACATCGACATATATTCATGTTCACCAATCTGTGCGATTGTATCATAAGCAAGTGATGACTTTCCGCTACCCGAGGGACCCAAAATTAAATTCAATTTACCTTGTTGTATCCGCACATTGATGTTCTTTAAATTATTAGTCTCTACCCCCTCAATTATGACATCTTCAAGCATTTTGCATTTTCCTTTCACTTACAACCCTGTAAAGGTCATGTATGAGAAAATCCAGTGTCATTTTTGCGTGAGAGCAAAATCTTGTGTCAATTGAGTGAATGGTGTTGCCCTTTTTTAAATACATTGCATTTAAAGGACATCCCCCACCACAAATACCAAGCGCAGGACAACCCAAGCATTCTTCGTGATTAACTGGTGTAAGTTGAGACCATTCAATGTATGTCTCATCACTCTTACAATCAAACGCCTTATCATCCACATCTGAGACAAAATATTTTTTATCTTGAAGGCACCCATGACATATGCCAACCTGACCATCTGGTGCGATAACAATTTGACCTCCAGATGTTGCTGCGCAGTCCGAAAAGTATACTTTGGCTTTTGAAAAGGCATCAAGCTTTCTCATGATACGATCTTCATAAATTCCAAGTTCCCGCAGTTGGACAAATTCATCAATAATGTAATGTGCTGCCGCATCACTATAAGAATCGGGCAATGCAAATGTATCACTTGACATCATTATATTAAACCCCAATGCGCCAATATTGTATTGGCGCAGAAGGCGAATAATATTCTCTCGGTTCTTTATGGTCTCCTCACTCAGTGTAACTGATAGGGTAATATTTAATCCAAGAGCTTGGCAACGTGCAATTTTTTCCAAAACTTTGTGGAATACTGTCTTACCACCTTGATCAACACGCATTGCATTTTCTTGTTCAGTAAAACCATCAACAGAGATAGCTACCCCAACACCAAGCTCCTTTAATTTTGTAATCTTTTTATCATCAAGTAACAAACCATTTGTGACCATCGACATTTCCAAATTTTTTAGGCAGTGTTCCGTTTTCTGAAGCTGTATAAGTTTTTCCGCGATATAAACAAGAATGGGATAATTGACCAAAGGTTCGCCACCATAAAAAATTACGACTGCTTTTTCTTTCTCAAAGTCCAGTCCAGAGTTATTAAGTTGACGTAGAAAAAAAGTGATTGCTTTGTCTGCTGTTTCAACAGACATATTTTGCAGGCTGAAATGGCTTCTTTTTTCTTGGTCATTGTTTCCTAAAAAGCAATACTTACAGGCCAAATTACACTGTTCACTGAGAATCATATAGCAAACACTTATAGCAGGCTCCGGAATTTGAGATTTAATAAACTCCAAAACCTTTTCATCCTCGTCCTCATTATGAGACAAAATTTTCCACTTTTTTAATTCTAAAACTTCGTTATAGATGGTGGATGGTGCATCTTCACACTCATTGCAAAAAGAGCTTGCAAGCCATGCCTGCAAGCTCTCAAATGCCTCTCGTGAAAGATACACAGGTTTCATCCTTAACGAATGATACAAGGCAACATTGCCATCATCCATTTCAAATACATGTGCAAAACGAGAGAGCTTAATCATCAAGCAACCTCCCACTCCAACTCTTCTGCGAGATACCCACTCCTGCATCCTGTACATTGGCTAATACACCGCTCACAACGACCACATGAACAGGAATTGCACGCAGTGCAATTGCATTTTGCCATCGTAACAGTTTCTGCCGAAGCGTGAATGTTTCCGTAGAGATGACTGTAATCCAAGTTACTTGCGCTCATATAAGGTGCCCCCTTGTATATAGTTTGTTTTGTCAGCAAGTCAAAACCCATATTTTAACGAATTTAGTATACCACAAGCTATCAATGTAGTCAAGAAAAAATTGAAGCATCTCACGGAAAGGGGAACATCTATTTATAATTTGCCTGATGCGCATAGACTGCGGCAGTGATTTCGGGGGATGTATTCACCTTTTTGATAGAAGAATACGTCAAAAATCCTATTTTCTCTTCTTTCCCCTTTGCGACACCGAACCTTTCAGCAACTCCGACTTCTGTGCAATCCGGGCCAGCCATTGTTTTTCTTCTTCAGTCAGTTTTTTGTAGCGGAGCTTTGTCTGCTTACAGAACAGCATAATCAACTGCTCCAACTTGCTACCATTGAAATGGGCAACCTCATCCAAGTCCTGTTTCAATTCTTCTGCGGCAGAGTTTTTCGGTGCGCTGTCGCTTCGGCCACGATGGGCCTCCTGCATATCCTCCATAATTACGTCAATGTCACGATGCACCCGGCTGGTGAAATACTCTCCCTCGTCCACATGAGACGCTTGCAGGAGATAGGTCGTTCTGTCATTCTCTCCCGGCTGGTACTTCTCCACGATTTCAGCCCGTGCCACATCTACCCATGCGTTCAGATTTTGTATCTGCATGGCGGCGATGCCCTCTACATAAATTTGAATATCGGCCAGCAGCTTTATAAAATCCGGATGCGCTACCAATTCCCCCAGCAGGGCAGTATCCACCCGCCCCGCTTTCAGCACATCAATCATAGCGTCACTCAAACGCAGGTCTGCGAGATCAGCGTTTTGGTGGCGCTTTGTTTCTGTCAGGCCCAGAAGATAATCGGCGGTCACACCGTAAAACTTTGCCAGCCTGATAAGGGCATAGTGGCTGATGTCCTTGCTATCGTCTGCCTCGTAGCTACCCAGCGCAGATGAGGACAGGCCCGTTTGCTCCGCAAGCTCCTTCAGCGTCAGTCCACGTTCCACCCGCAGGTCCTTTATCCGTTCCTGTATCGTCAAAGACATATCGTTGCCCTCCATCTGATTTTACTGCCATTCTACCACATTTCCGAGAGCGTGGAAATATCCGGTTTTCAGGCCGGATTTCCTACCTCCTGGATATACGGGAGAGTGGCCCTTTTTCTGCTACGATGTTCCTGTCACACAGCATTGCAGCTTGAAAAAAGAATGACCGTCCGAAATGGATATGTTCTCCGGTGAAGTATCGCATGGAGCGCACCAAGGGGAACAAAACGCCGCTGAAATAACAGGGGCAGGAACTGAGTCGGGGAGAACAGCGCGAGCAAAGATGCAGTTCAAAGCTATCCGCAGATAGCGGCGGTCTGCATCTTTCGCGGGAGTGCAGAGGGTGGTAAGCCCGTTGCCGGGTGTCAAGAGGGCAGCGCCCTTTTGGCCGGGTACAGGGCGGCAGCGCCTGTTGGGTGTCCAGAGGGCAAAGCCCTTTGGGTCGGGTGCAGGGTGACAACGCCTGCTCCGGTGTCCAGAGGGTGAAACCCTTGGCCCAGGTAGGATTGATGCTTGCGTCAATCCATACTGGGTTATTATCTGGCGCAAAGCACTCAGATTTGGCGGCTTCGCCGCCCTCTGTCCACTCCCGGAACAGCAAAAACGAGAAACAAGAAGGAGAGCAGAATGGCAAAAAGACTGACCCGGCACAACGGGAGAGCCGGAAAAAGCGGCGTCTACAAATCAACGCACAATGACAGAACCTTCGCTACCGAACACGCTGACCACATTGACGGTGAGCGCATTCAGCGGAACATTTATTGGGATTGCTTCCGGGGCGCGACCTATCCGGCCCAGCAGGAAAGCGAGGTGTCCTTTGCGGATGTGGAGCGGGCCTTTTATCTGAACCGTTACTCAGATTATCTTGATGGCCAGCATGAGCGGAACGCCAAACGCCGCCACTCTGAGCGGGACCGGAACGTGGATGATCTGCTGGCCGACAAACGCTTCTGCCCGGAGGAAACCATTTACCAGATCGGCACAATGGAGGACTCCGTTTCTCCGGATGTACTTCTGGAAATCGTCGGGGAATTTATGATGGAGCTTGAACGCCGCTTCGGTGAACATATCCATGTTATTGACTGGGCGCTCCATCTGGACGAGGCCACGCCCCACATCCATGAGCGCCATGTTTTTGATTATGTGAACCGCTATGGCGAGGTCGAGCCGAAACAGGAAAAGGCGCTGGAGGCCCTTGGATTTGAACTGCCTGACCCGGAGAAAAAGCAGGGTCGCACCAACAACCGGAAGATGGTTTTCGATGCGGTCTGCCGGGTCATTCTGTTTGACATCTGCAAACGGCATGGTCTGGCGGTGGAGGAAGAACCTGACCCCGGCAACCGTGGGCGCAGTTACCTGATGAAGAACGACTATATCATTCAGAAGCAGAAGAAATTGATTACAGCGCAGGAGGCGGCGATTGAAGAAAAGGCACAGGCGTTAGAGGCCGTGTCGCTCCGGTTGGAGGATGCCGAGGCCCTGATTGATGAGGTCACAGAAATTGCTTACGACAAGGCTGTGGAGCTTGTAACCGATGCTGTCCGCGCCGAGACGCAGTTGCAGGATGAAAAGATTATCTCCGATTATAAGGATTGGTGTCTGGCCCCGGAGCGGCGCTTTTCCTCAGCCGAGAAAGGGCTGATCGGCAAGGTGCTGGGAAAGGCGCAGGAGCTGATTCACAAAGCCGCTCAAAAGGTACTTGCCAGAGTGCGGGCGGTTTTGCGAAAGCCGGAGGTTAGAGCCGCCGCCACCAGACAAATCAAAGAGAAGGCCAGAGAATCCGTCCTTGCCAAGCTGGAACAGGGCAGGGCCGAGATTGCCAGACAGGATGCCGAGCGCAGGGCGGCGCAGTCCGCAACAAGGCACAATTTGGAGCGGTGATCGCTATTACACTGACAGAGGAAATTTCGGAAGCCGCTACCGAAATTCCCTCTGTCATGTTTTTTGAAACAGGGCTGTCATACCATTAGCCCGGTTTTTTCAAATTTGCTCATAACCACAGCAGAGGGGCGTGATAGACGCCTAATTTTTACAGATTGGAGGTATGCGAGAATGAATGAAAATGAAGAACTGCAGTCCGGTTTTCCCGACTGGCTGACGGAGGATTACAAGCTCATGGAGCCGGAGTTCTGCCGGTCGTTTCTTCGGGAACATCCCATGCGCTGTATCCGGGGGCGGTTCTACACGGTGGACGGGCTGGTGGCGGACGAGAGCGTCTTGAAAAAGGAAATCTACGACCAAATCAGCCCGTGGCTGGAAATCAAAATCGCCAGGAAGGTGGACGAACTTCTGAACGCCCTGCGGATGGCGGCGTACTCGGAGCCGATAGCGTTGGAGTGCGACCGTATCCATGTTGCCAACGGCACATTGTTTGTGGATGGCCGGTTCTCTCCAGAGAAAGCCTACTGCAACAACCGCCTGACTGTTGCCTACCGCCCCGACGCGCCGCCGCCGGAGAAGTGGCTGCGCTTTCTGTCGGAGTTGCTGTACCCGGGGGACATCCCCACCTTGCAGGAATACCTGGGCTACTGCCTGCTCCCCACCACCAAGGGCCAGAAGATGCTGATGCTCATCGGCAAGGGCGGCGAGGGCAAAAGCCGGATCGGGCTGGTGATGCGATCCATCTTCGGAGACAGCATGAACACCACCAGCATCCAGAAAGTGGAGAACAACCGGTTCAGCCGCGCTGACTTGGAAAGCAAGCTGCTGATGGTGGACGATGACATGGACATGAGCGCCCTGCCCAAGACCAATTATATCAAATCCATCGTGACCTCGGAGTGCAAGATGGACATGGAGCGCAAGGGTGTCCAGAGCTACCAGAGCCAGCTCTATGTGCGGTTCCTCTGCTTCGGCAACGGAGCCTTGACCGCCCTCCATGACAGGTCTGACGGTTTCTTTCGCCGCCAGATCGTGCTGACCACCAAGGACAAGCCCCCAGGACGGATAGATGACCCGTTCCTCTCTGAAAAGCTGATTGCCGAGCGCGAGGGAATATTCCTCTGGTGTCTGGAAGGGCTTCACCGCCTGCTGATAAACAATTATCGGTTCACCGTCAGCGACCGGGCCAAAGAAAACATCTCTGTTGTAGTCCGGGAGGCCAACAACATTGTGGATTTCCTGACCTCTAATGGCTATGTCCAGTTCAAGGCTGACAGCGAGGCCGCTACCCGTGACCTGTACGCCGCCTATAAGGTCTGGTGCGAGGATAACGCAGAGAACCCGCTTTCCCCCAAGAGCTTTTCCGGTTTTATCGCCCAGAATGCTGATGCCTACCGGCTGGAGGCCACCAACAATGTGTATATCGGCAACGGTAAGCGGTGTCGGGGCTATGTGGGAATTGAGGTCTTGATAAAGCCGACCGCTTTATAAAAAAGAAATGAAATTATCTGTACGTGCGTACAGGCGTACAAAGGAGGCTGACCCTGTACCGATGTACGTATGTACGGATAGTTTTGAGTTCGCCTTTATCTTTTTATAGGCGGTCACGCTGGCCTGTCCCTAAAAAGCTGGGTGCAATTTAATCCTTGTGATTTTCGTGAAAAAGGTTGTTCAACAGTGAACGGATTACACCTGTTGGTGATTTACCGAACCGTGTAGCCACTTTGCGGACAAGCGGTCTTTCCCACTGTTTTGGCGGGTGTCCCACAGAACTGTGAAGTGGACAGGTGGCCTTTGTGACCTGGGCTTCATCATAGCAAATCTGAGTGGAAATTACAACTGCGAAAATCCTCATCATTCCGTAAAAGTGCTTTTCGGAACACAACATCAAATTCATCAGAAAGTGAGGAAAAAACTTTGAAATCCGATATGAGGAACGAGATCAAGGCGTACATTGTGCGCCAGGGGATGACCATGCAGGAGGTAGTCGATGTGCTGTCCGATGTGTACAGTTGGTCGGACAGCGTGTCCAATCTTTCCAACAAACTCCAGCGGGAGTCCCTTCGCTACAAGGAGGCTGTCCAGCTTGCCGATGTGCTGGGCTATGACATTCAGTGGGTTCGGCGCAAGACCGACTGACCCAACAAACTACGAATTATGGAGGTACTTGATTGAACAATTTTGAAAGCTATGTGTATGAACCCATTGACCTGTGCGCCTGCTATGAGCCGATGTTCGATGCGCCCGCCGATTTTATTGAGGACTGGTACAAAGAGCGCGGCCTGCGGAATCCCTTCTCCTGCAAGGTGACCCGCAAAATCGGCAACACCTGGTATGTTATCGAGACGGAGTGCGGCGGGGACGAGCCGCTCCCCAGCATGATGCGCCGCCTGATTTTTTCGGATAAGGGGGCGGTTTGATGTCGACAAAGCAGTTGGATCATGTTACAATGGAGCCATGCACTACGGTACTGTCAGCTGACCCACAGAAGAAAGGAGAAGACAACGTGGATCAGCATAAAATCACGATTTTGTACTGCCGTTTGAGCAACGAGGATTTGGTGGATGGGGAGTCAAATTCGATTGCGAATCAGAGAAGCATTCTCACCAGCTACGCCGCTTCCCATGGCTTCACGAACACTAAGGTGCTGGTAGATGACGGGTACACCGGGACGAACTTCAACCGCCCTGGGGTCCAGGAGGGGCTTGCCTTGGTGGAACAGGGCTTGGTCGGCACTTGGATTGTTAAGGACATGAGCAGATTCGGCAGAGACTACTTGCAGGTCGGCAGGTTTACGGAAATCGTCTTTCCGAGCTATGATGTGCGGTTCATCGCCGTTAACGATGCGGTGGACAGTGCCAAAGGAGATAACGATTTCACCGTAATTCGCAATGTTTTTAACGATTTTTATGCCAAAGATACCAGCAAAAAGGTTCGTGCCGTTATGAAAGCCAAAGGAACCAGCGGCAAGCATTTGGGTGGTCCGCCCTACGGCTACCGCGCCGACCCGCAAGACAAAAATCACTGGATATTGGACGAGGATGCTGCCCCGATAGTCAAACGTATTTTTGACCTGACCATCGCCGGAGTAGGCCCATCCCGGATTGCCCGTATCTTGGAGGCAGACGAGGTGTTGACAGTCAAGGCCCTCTATGCTCAGCAGAAGGGAAAGCCCCTGCCGGAACGCCCCTGCCACTGGATTGAGCAGTCCGTGGTCAACATCCTGGAACGGATGGAGTATACCGGCTGCACCTGTAATTTCAAAACCCACTCCAAGTCCTACAAGCTCAAGAAGCGCATTCCCAACGCCCTGGAGGATATGTTTATCCTGCCGGATACCCAGGAGGCCATTGTGCCGAAAGAACAGTGGGACAGAGTGCAGGAGCTTCGTCGGCACAAACGCCGCATGACCAAGGCGGAGCGGCAGGGACTGTTCTCTGGCTTGGTGGTCTGCGCCGACTGCGGGAGCAAACTCCACTTCGCCACCTGTAAGAACTTTGAGGGTAGGCAGGACCACTACGTCTGTGCCAAGTACAAAAGCGGTCGGGGAACCTGTTCGGCGCACTATATCCGGGAGGATGTTCTGCGGGAGGTTGTGCTGGAACGCATTCGGGCCGTGACGGACTATATCCGGGCCGATGTGGAGGGCTTTCAGGAGGACTGGCTGATGTGCCGGAGGGAGGAACAGGAGAAGTCCATCCGGGAGGACAAGCGGCGGCTGGAGAAAGCGAAGAAGCGTCTGGCGGACATCGACAAACTCATCACCCGTATCTATGAGGATATGGTACTTGGCAATCTGAGCCAGGAGCGTTACCAGAAGATGCTGGAGGGTTACGAGGCGGAGCAGGCGGCGCTGGGCAACGAGGTCATCGGTCTTGAGGACTGGGTTGCGACCCGTGAGGAAATGGAGGACAATGTTGACCAGTTCCTCGCCCTGATGGAGAAGTATGTGGACATCCCGGAGCTGACGCCGACCATCGTAAACGAGTTTATCAAGCAGATTATCGTCTACGCCCCGGACAAGTCCAGCGGCAAACGGACACAGAAGGTCAAAATCGTTTTCAACTTCCTGGAGGAAGTAGAAGTACCGGAAATCAGCGAACCTGTTATAACGAAAACTACCTATGGACGCAGAAAGACGGCGTGACGCTCGGTCACGCCGCCCTCTGCGGCAAATAGTTACTTGTCACTATTAAGCCTTCTCCGGCGGGCATCACGTCCTCCGCTGTGATGTGGTCCCGCTCTCGGGCGGCGTAGAAGTCCTTCTTCTCCCAGTTCCGCCAGTCGGAGAGCCAGCGCTTCACGTCCCGGCCCCAGGAGTGCTCGGCCACCAGCATCAGGTTCCGGCAGAACTCCCGCCAGGCTGGGGAATCCACCGCGTCCGGATCCTGGACCTCCCACTGGTCCCGCAGACGTAGCAGTTCCAGATAGGCCGCCACTTTATAGGGATCGGTGGAGACGCCGTGGATCCAGGTGTCTCCCAGTTCCTCGGTGACCACGGGCAATTCGTCCTTGTGGGCCAGAACAATCTCGGCAAACTCGTCCATAGTGCCGGAGACAATCTCCGCGCCGGGGTACTTCTCTCTCAGGCGAGCCATCTCCGCCGCCACGCTCTCCGGGGAGGGCGGGCCGCTGTTGTCTGGGGTGTGGGCAAACTCCATGGCATACTCCCCGCACACACTGGAAGCGCCGTAAAGGGCAGCGTAGTCCAAAATGACCTCGTCCTCTCCATAGCGCAGGCGGCACAGGGGCGGCAGCTGCACCATCTTGGAGGAGCCGTTGATGCCGATGTGAAGGTATTTGATCCCGGCCTTGGCCAGATAGGGCACCATGGCGTGGGTGTGGCTGGGCACATCGGTCATTTTGGCGGCGATGGTGTGCCGGCCGAAGCGCTGGTCCAGCCGCTGGGAAATGCTCAGGCCGTACTGGAAGAGCTTGCCGTCCATGAGCTCGGTATGGGTGGTGAGGGGCAGCCCGTGCCAGGCGATGATACCGTCTTGGATGGCCTCTTCCAGTAGCTGGGGATTCTGCCCCTTCTCCAGATACAGCTCGATGAGGTAGGAGCCCACTGTCCAGACGAAGTTCTTTTTGCCGTCCTTGTTGCACTCCCGGGCGGTTGCGATGGCCCCGGGAATGAAGGTCTCCATGTAGCGGTGGAGCACCGCCTCGGCGGAATCGGTGAAGCCGATGTCCAAATGAGTCTTGTGAATCACAAAAACTTTTTTGATGTCCATACGATTTTCTCCCAAAATTATTTTCAGAGTAACAGGGCTTAGGCTGGTGGTTTCCATCTGCCTTTCGGCTGGAAAATGCCCAATGTGGCCGCGCACGATACGGCATAAAGCCGTTTTCTCCGCACTTTTCCGGCGAAGAAAAAGCACGCGTTCGCGACTCGCGGAGCGCAGCGCACATCAGTTTTCTCTACGCACAAGCCACATGTCGTGCCCATTATAGCACAACGGGATTTGAAAAGGAAAGACTTTTTTAAAAATTATTTACTAATTCCAAAAGGATCTGCCTCCAGGCCTTGACAGGGGCATAGGCAGCTCCTATAATGAGAGACAAAAACATAAGAAGCCGTACCAATCGGCGTTTATATTCCCCTTTCCGACAAATTCAGCTGGGAAGCGGCGTTGTGAAAACTTGGTAATTGCCACATTGCTGCTCCTAACTGTATTTGCTCGAAAATCGTATACTTTTTGAGAGATCGTGTGCGCAGCCACTTGTCTCTCAGAAAGTATAGTTAACGCAGTTCAAAAGAGGTATACCTCTTTTGAACCAGGCGGCGAGCAACCGCTGTGCCGCCTAACTTGAAAATCGGTATATACCGATTTTCAAGTGTGTTTACTATGACACAAATCCTATCGGTACAGCTTCTGAAACCACAGAAAGCGCATATCGCCATGAAGAAAAGATTCCCACCGGAAGGCCCGGCTATTCTGCTCTTGTCCGCCGTATATTTTGTAAGTTATATCACACGCAACAGCTATAACGTGGTCATTGCCGAACTGGTTCGGCAAACCGGATTGGCTCAGTCCACCCTGGCCCTGACCGCTACCGGCAGTCTGATCGCCTATGGGAGCGGCCAACTGGCCAGCGGGTATCTAGGCGACCGCTTCCAACCCAAAAAGCTGATTCTGATGGGCTTAACCGTTACCGCGCTGATGAATCTTAGCATGATTTTCTGCCGCGCGCCCTGGCTTATGCTTGTCTTCTGGTGCATAAATGGAATGGCCCAGGCCTTTTTGTGGCCTCCCCTTGTGCGGCTGATGGCTTATCTCTTTGCCGGGGAACTCTATGAAAAGGCTGTTGTGGCGGTTACCTGGGGTGGTTCAATGGGAAATATCGCCCTGTATCTTGGAGCCCCTGTCCTGATCTCCCTCTGGGGGGCGGAGAGCGTGTTCTTGGGAGCGGCTCTCTGCGCGGCGGTCATTGTTGGGGTCTTATGGATCAGGTGTCCGATGATCCCGGATTCCCCCCAAAAGCGAACCTTCTCCTCATCCAAAGGGAGTACCCCCCTTCTTCAACTGCCAATGGTATGGTTTATTTTTCTCACCATTATTCTACAAGGCATCCTCCGGGACGGCATCACTACCTGGACGCCGGTCTATATCAACCAGACTTATCAATTGGGCAGCAGCTTCTCCATCCTTTCCGGCGCGGCTTTGCCACTAATGAGTCTGGCTGCCGTGCAGGCCGCGTCCCTTCTCCACCGGAAATGGCTTCACAATCCCCTGGTCTGCGCGGGAGTGCTGTTTGGCTCAGGAGCGCTGTTTGGGCTGCTGCTGTTCCTGTTCCCAAGTTCCCATTTTGCCCTTTCCGTAGGACTATGCGCGCTGCTCACCGGCTGCATGCACGGAGTCAACCTCATCCTAATTTGCGTGCTTCCCGCGCATTTTCAGCGGTTCGGCCGCGTCTCCTTGTTTTCCGGGCTGCTGAACACCTTCAGTTATGTGGGCAGCGCTCTGTCCACTTATGGCTTCGCCGCCGCAGCAGAGCTGTCCGGCTGGAGAACAGTCATTGCCTCCTGGCCTGTAATTTCGCTGGCAGGCATGGCGGTCTGTCTGCTGTGGGCGACTCCCTGGAAACAGTTCCAGCGGGAAGAGTAAAGTCAATAGAGCCCTAAAGCCTGTTTTAAACCTCCGAAAACCTTGGACCACTTGCGCACAGCCTTTATGTGGTATCGCCCTTGGTCAAAATCCGGCCCGGTTTTCAAACAGACTCTAAAACATACTATTATTAGCTAGGAGGAACAAACATGCAAAAAGATCAAATCCTGCTGCCGGAGACCGGCTATTACAAGGCCAATCTCCACTGCCACACTACCCTTTCTGACGGGGAGCTTACCCCAGAGCAAACCAAGAAGGCCTACCAGGGCCAGGGATATTCCATTGTGGCCTTTACTGACCACCGGCACTACGCCTGGCACAAAGAGCTGGACGATGAGAATTTCCTCTCCCTGGCCGCGCTGGAGGTGGATCTTACCCAATCCGGTACGGACTGGCCCCGGCTGAAAACCTACCACCTCAATCTGTTCGATACGGACCCCACCCAAAGCCGGGAAGGCCTGGACCTGCTTCCCTCCTTTTCTTATGAGGACGCGGCCGCTATGAACCGATATATCGCCCGGATGAATGCGTTGGGGTTTCTGGTGTGTTACAATCACCCCTATTGGTCGCTGCAAAACTATGAGGACTATAAGGGCCTTCAAGGGCTGTTTGCCATGGAAATCTACAATCACGGCTGTGAACTGGACGGCCTCTACGGCTTCCACCCCCAATCCTATGACGAGATGCTCCGGGCCGGACAGCGGCTTTTCGCCCTTTCCACTGATGACAACCACGATCACTCTCCCATTGGCACGGCGGAAAACGATTCTTTTGGGGGCTTCATCCAGATTGCCGCCGAAAGCCTTACCTATCCCGCCGTTATGAGCGCGCTGAAAGCCGGAAGGTTCTACTGGTCCATGGGGCCTGAGCTGAAGGACGTCCGCGTTTGTGATGGAACTCTTTCAGTGGACACTTCCCCGGTGGAAAAGATCTACGTGATTCAGGAGGGCCGGGACTGCTATAAAAAACTGGCGGAACCCAGCAAGGCCCTCACCCACGGAGAATTCCCCCTCACCGGCCGGGAAGGCTGGGTCCGGATAGAGGTCCGGGATCAGAAGGGCCTCTATGCCGGCACCAACGCCTATTTTCTGGACTAGAGTCCGTTTTTAACCGGAAAATGCCGGTTAATTCGGATCCTAAAGGTCATACTCGGTGAGCAGAACCTCTTTCCAGGACCCGCTTCCCTCCGCCAGATAGTAGGTGTTTACAGAATAGGGCGTGAACCTGGCTTTTAAGGCCACAGGAAGCAGCCCGCCGGAAACCCGGACATCTGTCTCCACGCCGTTCGTCTCGTAGAGACGGATCACCAGTCCCTTCCCGTCCTCGCTTGGTTTCAGGGCGGAAAGCATGACGTTCTCTTGATCAATTTGAATTCCCGCATAGCTGGCGTCTGGCAGAGTTCCCGGATGCCAGCTTTCTATAATCTGGGAAACCGGCTTGTTCAGCTGCCGGGCCGCCTGAATCACCGGAGCCCAGTTTCCATCCCGGACTGGCATAAGCTCACTGGCGAACTCAAACCGGCCCTGGCCCGTAAATTCGCTTTCACCTGTCCTTGGGCCGCCATGGTCGCCAAAGATGGGGCTGCGCACCACCGTCTGGCAGAGGGTGCTCTCTTTCACGCTAGAGCTATAGGTATTATTGTTCAGCAGAGCGAACCCCTCCCCGCCGCCTACCACGGCGGTCCAGGTCTGGCCGGGCTCCTCCTCCCCGTCCGCCGGGCGGCGGATGACTCCGAAGGGAATCTCATAGACGGCTTCCGGCTTGTCCACCTTCATGGGCCAGATCAGTTTCAGCATTTTATGTCGCTCCTGCCAGTCCACCCAAGCGCGGATTTTCAGCCTGCCGCAGCCAGATTCCAGAGAGAAATACTGGACCAAGGCAGAGCGGTTGTACTGGCTTACCACTTTCACCGTAGCCCGAATTGGGCCGAACTCTACCGCCTCCACCTGGGCGTCCCCAAACCGGGCCATCTCCTCAGAGAAGAAGTTCTTCCCATGGCTCCAAGTGTCGTGGTAGTATTCGTCGATCACCACAGGAACAGCGGCGGGACCGGAGATTAGTTCTTTCTGGGTTTCCTTATCCAAGAAGGAGACGATATAGCCGCTGTGCAGGTCGAATTCCACCCGGTAAACTTGATTTTCCAGCACTGTACCCCGGCGCTCGTTGGCAGTGCGCACCCCGGCAAACTCCACAGCGGTCACCGCTCCGCCTGCCGGCTTCGGCTGGTTTTTCTGATAATCCTCCGGGTTTGCGGTGCGGATGGGATTTTGCAGATAGTATACTCCATAGCCCAAAGCGGGAATTTGCGCCTGGAACAAGGTGTCCCTGCGCCAGTAGCACTCTGCCGCAGTGGAATGAACCAGCTGGGAGAGGACGCTGTTTCCCGCGCTGTCCGTTACGCCTTTGCTCTGCATGTTGACCGCTATGCTCTCGGTAACCGGAAAACCGTTAGGGTTGAACACTACCACGGGGAGCCCTTTGGAGGGCTGGGAAGTATCAATGGCCCAGGAAATGCTTTGCAGGGCGTTGTTCTCCTCCACAGCGGCGGTATGCAAAGCCATGCCATACTGATAGGCCGCGTCATCATACACCTCTCGAATAGAGCAGCCCCCCATCAGATCATGAAAATGGAGGAAGCCAACGGTTTTCCAAGCCTCCCGAAAACGCTCTGTCTTGGCAGGCTTTCTACAGAGCTTTCCCGCCAATACCGCATACCGTTCCGCCGCTAAAAGCTCACACTCGCTGCGGCGGATTCCGTTTTTCATCTGGGGAACCGTAGAATAACATCCGCTGGCGTGATGCTGCAAATCGCCGCGATATTCTGGAATCTCCCTGCAAGAGCTCTCCAGTTCCCGGAAAAAATCCGATAGATCGGAATATATCATTTCCAGCTCGGGATGTGCCTTCTGGTACGCTTCCAACACCTCCAGGTTGCGGATAGTGGGGCCTCCCCCGTGGTTTCCCACGCCATAGAAGAAGGGAAGAAGCTCGGTGTCCGCCGCGGTGTGCTCTTCCAGATAGTCCAGCCGTACCTGAAGCTCTTCCTCACTTTGGAAGTTGAAGCAGTAGGGGTCCGGAATCCGGTAGGTAGTAACAGCAGAACCATCGGGAGAAACCCAGCGGAACAGGTCGCTGTCCATTGACTTTTCGTGGGGCGCGGGACGCATGAACACATAGGAATCCATTCCACTTTTGCGCAGGATTTGGGGAAGCATTCCGTTGTGACCGAAGCTGTCCACGCAATAGCCTGCTTTCGCGGTAACCCCCAGCTGCTCTTGAAAATACCGCTGGGCGTAGAGAGACTGCCGGGCAAAAGCCTCGCCAGAGGGGAGGTTACAGTCGGGCTGAACCTGCCAGCCTCCTACCACAATCAGCCGTCCTTCCTTCACCCGCTGGCGGACCTCTTGGAACATATCCGGCGCAAATTCCTGCACCCATTGGAACACCGAGGCCGAGGAGCACACAAAGCGGAACTCTGGGAACTCCTTCATGCGGTCCAAGGCCGACCGGATGGTTGCCTTGGCTTCCGCGCTGCCCTCTTGCCAGCGCCATTGCCACACAGAGTCCAGATGAGCGTTTCCAACAAGAAAGAGCCGGGTTTTCTTTTTCATATCCATCAAGTCCTTTCTGGTTCTTGATTGGCATTATACTATATAGGGAAAGAAAATCAAGGCTTTGGGAAAAATTACCCGAGATTCCGCGGAGTTTTTTCTTGACCCCCATTGCTTTCACGCTCTCAGCGGAATATAATTAAAAAATATTGGGGGAGCACGTTTCGGCCTCCGTCCCACGCCCTGCCACCTTTTGAAGAGAGTTAAGAAGCTGTACCAATAGGCGTTTGTATTCCCCTTTCCGGCAAATTCAGCCGGGAAGCGGCGTTGTGAAAACTGGCCAATCGCCATATTGCTGCTCCTAACTGTATTTGCTCGAAAATCGTATACTTTTTGAGAGATCGTGTGCGCAGCCACTTGTCTCTCAGAAAGTATAGTTAACGCAAATCCTATCGGTACAGCTTCTAAGGCTTCGCAAAGCAAAGTCTGCAATACGGAAAGATGGTCAAGCCGCGCGAGTGTCTATATTGACGTCATGCGCGATGAGAGGAGCGAAGGGCGGGAAATATTTCTGGGACTTACCGAAAGCAACATCTTATACTTCTTTTCAAAAGGTAAAAAATTTTGTGAGGGGGCTTAGCAATGCTCTTAGGATTTGATATTGGCGGGACCAAATGCGCAGCCATTGCCGCCCGGTGGGATGGGGAAACCATCCACATCCAGGACAAACGGAAAATTCCGACCGATCTCGCCTGCGGGCCAGAGAAGATGATACGCCGGCTGATGGACCTGGGGGAAGAGATTGCCGGGGAACAGCCAGAAGCCATCGGAATCTCCTGCGGCGGACCCTTAGACTCCCAGAAGGGCGTCATTTTAGGCCCCCCTAATCTTCCCGGCTGGGACCGGGTGGACATTGTCCGGCTGGCCAGCGCCCGTTTCGCCTCCCCTGCCTATCTGCAAAACGACGCCAATGCCTGCGCCCTGGCGGAATGGAAATTTGGCGCGGGAAAAGGCTCTAAAAACATGATTTTTCTCACCTTTGGCACCGGACTGGGGGCAGGCCTGGTCCTGGACGGCAGGCTTTACGCGGGAGCCAATGACAATGCCGGGGAATGCGGGCATATCCGCCTGGAACGCTTCGGCCCTTCAGGCTATGGAAAGGCCGGGTCCTTCGAGGGATTTTGCAGCGGCGGCGGGTTGGCCCAGCTAGGATACACCCTGGCTCTGGAGCAGGTGCAGCAGGGAACCCGGCCTGCTTATTTTCCCGAGGGCACGTCAAAGCACGAAATCACCGCCAAAACCATCGCGGATGCCGCCCGACAGGGAGACAGAACCGCCCAAAGAGTCTATGCGGTCTGCGGCGAATATCTGGGCAGGGGCCTTTCCATATTGATCGACCTGATAAACCCAGAACGGATTGTCCTGGGCGGAATTTTCACCCGCTGCGAGGACTTGCTCCGCCCGGCCATGGAGCAGGCCATCCAGGGGGAGGCGCTGAGCGCCGCTGCGGCGTGCTGCCGCGTGCGCGGCGCTGCATTGGGAGAGGAAATCGGGGACTATGCCGCCATTGCTGTGGCGCTGTTCTCAAAAGGAGGAAAAGACGAATGCTACAGGATTTAATCCGCCGCTATCCGGCCCTGAAAGCCTGCGAAAAAGAAATCGGCCTGGCAGCCGAGGCCTGGACCCGCTGCTATGAACGGGGCGGCAAACTGCTGGTCTGCGGAAATGGGGGAAGCTGCGCGGACGGGGACCATATTGTGGGAGAGCTGATGAAAGGATTTTTGAGGAAGCGCCCCCTCTCTTCCTCTCAAAGAGAAGCGATGAAAACCCGCTGCCCTTCTCTTGAGGAAGCCTTTCTGGACAAACTGCAGGGCGGGTTGCCCGCCGTCTCTCTGTCCGGCTTTCCGGCTCTGAACAGCGCTTTCAGCAACGATGTGGATCCAAGTCTGGTCTATGCTCAGGCGGTGATGGGTCTGGGACGGCCGGAGGACATCTTAGTGGGTATCAGCACCTCCGGCAATTCCAAAAATGTTGCCGCCGCTGTTCAAGTAGCCAAAGGCCTGGGGCTGACGGTTCTTGGCCTTACCGGGCAAAACGGCGGCCGTCTGAAGGCGCTGGCGGATCTCTGCATCTGTGTGCCCCAAACGGAAACTTTCCTGATCCAGGAGCTCCATCTGCCCGTATACCATTATCTGTGCGCGGAAGTTGAAGCGCACTTTTTTAGAAGTTGAGAATTCCATCCTTCGGGTGTATATTTGCCCTTGCCCCGAAAATTCTTCTGGCAGAACCAGGGGATTTATTCTGGGGGTACGGCCCTGACACGCTCAGCACACGTCATGCCGCGTTGGGGCGGCCCGGCGTTTGCGCAGCTCTGGACAAGTGCTTTAGGACGGACAAAAGGCGCCTTCGAGTCTGCACTCTAAGGCGCCTTTCCTTTTGGAATGAGCACTTCCCTACAAGTTGGTATATCCCATGAGATATTCGTCCACCTGGCGGGCTACACCCCGGCCTTCGGCAATTCCCCACACCACCAAGGACTGGCCCCGGCGCATATCGCCTGCGGCGAACACCTTCTCCACCTTGGTGGCATAGCTCCCGGAAACAGTATCTACCACAGAGCGGGCGCTGGTTTCCACGCCAAAGGCTTGGGGCACATAGTCCTCGCATCCCAAGAATCCTGCCGCAATCAGCAGCATCTCGCAGGGCAGCTCTTCTTCTGTTCCGGCAATTTCGCTTACCGCCACACGGCCATTTTCCATTTTCACTTTCATTTTGACGGTAATCGCCGACCTCAGACGGCCTTCGGCGTCCGTTTTCAGCTCTTTCACAGTGGTTTGATATTGCCGGGGATCCTGACCAAACAGGGCAGCCGCCTCTTCCTGGCCGTAATCGGTTTTGGAGATCCTAGGCCACTGGGGCCAGGGATTGTCCTCTCCTCTCCTGTCCGGCGGCTTGGGCATCATTTCCAGCTGGACCACAGACCTGCATCCCTGACGAATGGCCGTGCCCACACAATCATTACCGGTATCCCCTCCGCCAACAACCACCACGCGCTTGCCTTTGGCGCTGGGACATCTGTCGTCCTTGAGGCCGGAGTCCAGCAGGTTGCGGGTCACGGCGGAGAGGTACTCCACCGCGAAATACACTCCCTCGGCCTCTCGGTTGGCCACGTCAAGATCCCGAGGCTGCCTGGCCCCACAGCAAAGAACGATAGCGTCAAAGCTCTCCAGCAGCTCCTTGGCGTCCATGGTCCTGCCCACATCCACGCCCGTGTGAAATTCCACCCCCTCCTCCGTCATCAGGTTTATCCGGCGGCTCACGACTTCCTTTTCCAGCTTCATATTGGGAATACCGTACATGAGGAGCCCACCGGGGCGGTCATCCCGTTCAAACACCGTGACGCTGTGCCCCCGGCGGTTCAGCTGATCGGCTGCGGCAAGTCCGGCCGGGCCAGACCCCACAACCGCTACCCGCTTTCCTGTGTGGACTTGAGGCGGCCGGGGCATCATTCTACCCCGCTCCCAGGCATCCTCTGCCACGCCCAGTTCGTTTTCCCGAACCGTCACCGGATCTCCGTGTAAACCACAGGTGCAGGCCGCTTCACACAGCGCCGGGCACACCCGCCCTGTGAACTCCGGAAAATTGTTGGTCTTTCGCAGGCGTTCATAGGCTAGATCCAGACTGCCTGTATAGATCAGATCATTCCACTCTGGAATTAAATTGTGGAGAGGGCACCCGGTGAACATGCCCGCCAACTGTACGCCGGACTGACAGAAAGGCACGCCGCACTCCATGCACCGACCGCCCTGGCGGCGGCGCTCCTCCTGGGGCAGCGGCGGGTGGAACTCCTTCCAGTGCTTTACCCGATCCGCCGGGGCCTGCGCCGGGTTTCCCCTGCGGACATACTCCAAAAATCCGGTGGGCTTTCCCATGATCAAATCCCTCCTTTTGTGATGGCGTAGAACGCCTCTTCTTCCGCCTCAACGCGGCTCATGCCACGCTCCTCAAACTGGGCGGCCGTACGCAGCATCCGGTCATAGTCATAGGGCAGGATCTTCTTGAAATGCCGGACGTTAGCGGAGAAGTCCGCCAGTATTTTCCCCGCTCTGGGAGATCCTGTCGTGCTAAAGTGCTGGGCAATCAGATCCCGCAGCTCTTCCATATCATGCTTT
The DNA here is from genome assembly GCF_003612555.1 of Acutalibacter sp. 1XD8-33. GTDB lineage: Bacteria > Bacillota > Clostridia > Oscillospirales > Acutalibacteraceae > Acutalibacter. Next base: position 49,600 of record NZ_RAZF01000006.1, on the reverse strand, counting down.
TCAGCTACAGGCTCTATAGCTACCAAAGCTTTATTCACCCTTAGATAGAGGTCTCTGTTTTCATCCCACACATAGGCTACACCCCCGCTCATGCCTGCGGCAAAATTATGTCCGATGGGCCCCAGAACCACTACCCGGCCTCCGGTCATATACTCACAGCCGTGGCCGCCCACGCCTTCCACCACGGCAACCGCCCCAGAATTCCGTACGGCAAACCGTTCTCCCGCCATACCATTGATAAAAGCCCTGCCAGAAGTGGCTCCATAAAGGGCTACGTTGCCGATGATGATATTTTCTTCCGCCGGAAAGAGAGAGTCCTTCGGCGGATATACCACTAATTTCCCGCCGGAAAGGCCTTTGCCAAAATAGTCGTTGGCGTCGCCCTCCAGTTCCAGGGTGAGCCCCTTGGGAATAAACGCTCCGAAGGACTGCCCCCCGCCGCCGGCGCATTTCACCGTAAAGGTGTCCTCCGGCAGTGTGCTTCCATGAAGGCGGGTGATATCCGAGCCCAAAATGGTTCCTAAGCTCCGGTCTGTAGATGTAATTCGCAGATGGAGCTCCGCCTTCTCTCCCTTTTCCAGGGCGGATTCCAGCTCTTTCTCCAATGTCCGCAAATCCGCGGTCCTTTCCAGTTGGAAATCATAGGCATCCTGGGGGTCGAAATGCCTTTTGCATTCCTCGCCCGCATAGGGATTCTCCAAAATGGCAGACAAATCCACCAGCGCGTCCCGCGCGTTTACCGCGTGCTCCCGCATCTCTAAAAGATCAGTACGACCCACCAGCTCTTCCACAGTGCGCACGCCCAGCTTCGCCATATGCTCCCGCAGCTCCTGGGCGATAAAACGCATAAAGTTCATCACATATTCCGGCTTGCCCCGAAATCGTTTGCGCAGCTCCGGATTCTGGGTGGCAATTCCCACCGGGCAGGTATCCAGGTTGCACACCCGCATCATCACGCAGCCCATGGTGACCAGGGGAGCCGTGGCAAATCCGAATTCCTCTGCCCCCAGCATACAGGCTATGGCTACGTCCCGGCCGCTCATGAGTTTGCCGTCAGCTTCCAGCGCCACCCGGGAACGCAGCTCGTTCTGAATCAAGGTCTGATGAGCTTCCGCCAGTCCCAGCTCCCAGGGCAGACCCGCGTGATGGATAGAGGTGCGGGGCGCGGCGCCAGTACCGCCGTCATAGCCGGAAATTAGCACCACCTGGGCTCCGGCCTTGGCCACACCCGCCGCGATGGTGCCTACCCCCGCCTCGCTCACCAGCTTTACGGAAATCCTGGCGCGCCGGTTGGCGTTTTTCAAGTCGTAGATCAGCTGGGCCAGATCCTCGATGGAATAGATATCGTGATGGGGCGGCGGGGAGATCAGGGAGACGCCCGGAGTGGAGTAGCGGGTTTGGGCAATCCAGGGGTATACCTTTTTCCCCGGCAGATGCCCTCCCTCGCCTGGCTTGGCGCCTTGCGCCATTTTGATCTGGATTTCCTGTGCGGAGGTCAGATATTCGCTGGTAACGCCAAATCTTCCGGAAGCCACCTGCTTGATGGCGGAACAGGCGTCGGATTTCAGCCGCTCGGGCCGTTCGCCTCCCTCTCCCGAATTGGACTTTCCTCCCAATCGATTCATGGCTTTTGCCAGGCACTCGTGGGCCTCCTCTGAAATCGAGCCGTAGCTCATGGCCCCGGTTTTAAAGCGCTTCACAATGGAATCCACGCTTTCCACCTCATCGAGAGGCAGAGGCGTCTCAGCGTAGCGCATCTCCAGCAGCCCCCGCAGGGTGTGGGGCCGGGTCTCGTCGTCCACCAGGGCGGTGTACTCCTTGAAGAGGGCGTAATCCCCCCGGCGGGTGGATTCCTGAAGCAGGTGGATGGTCTGGGGATTGTAAAGGTGATCCTCCTGTCCCGCCCGGGCCTTGTGCATTCCAACAGAATCCAGGGTTTCGTCCGCAGCAAGTCCCAGGGGATCGAAGGCCCGAGAATGGCTGCTGTCTACCAGCTCCTCGATTTGCTTTAGACCGATACCCCCCACCCGGGAGACGGTGTTGGTGAAGTACTCGTCGATCACTGCTCTGTCAATGCCCACCGCCTCAAAAATCTGGGCAGACTGGTAGGACTGCACGGTAGAAATGCCCATTTTGGAGGCGATCTTCACAATGCCATGGAGGATGGCGGAATTGTAGTCGTCTATTGCGGCATGGGGATCCTTATCCAAAAGTCCCTGGCTGATGAGAGACTCGATGGTGGCCTGGGCCAGATAAGGGTTGATGGCCCGGGCCCCATAGCCCAAAAGGGTGGCGAAATGGTGCACGTCCCGGGGCTCGGCGGACTCCAGAATTACGGAAACCGCCGTGCGCTTTTTCGTCCGCACCAGATGCTGCTCCATGGCGGATACCGCCAGCAGAGAGGGAATCGCCACATGGTTCTCGTCCACGCCTTTGTCCGAGAGAATGATAATATTGGCCCCGCTCCGGTAGGCCCGGTCCCCGGCGATGAGCATCTGGTCCAGAGCCCGCTTCAAGGGCGTATTCTTATAGTACAGGATGGATACTGTCTCCACTCGAAAGCCCGGTCGATTCATGGCGCGGATCTTCATCAAGTCCACAGAGGTGAGAATGGGATTTCCCACCTGGAGCACCCGGCAGTTCTCCCCCTGCTCTTCCAGGAGATTCCCGTCATCCCCAATATACACCGTCGTGTCTGTGACAATCTCTTCTCGAATGGCGTCAATGGGCGGATTTGTTACCTGGGCAAACATCTGCTTGAAGTAATTGAACAAAGGCTGGTTATGCCCCGAAAGCACTGCCAGAGGAACATCCACGCCCATGGAAGCCGTGCTCTCCGCCCCGGTCAAGGCCATGGGCAGGATGGCGGATTTCACGTCCTCATAAGTATAGCCGAAAGCCTTTTGCAGCCGGGCGATCTCACCGGGCCCATACCCCTCCACCCGCTTGTTGGGAATGGGTAGATCCCGCAGGCGCACCAGGTTTCGGTCCAGCCACTCGCCATAAGGGTTCCGGGCGGCATAGGCTTCTTTGATTTCTTCATCATCCAGGATCCGCCCCTGAACCGTGTCTATCAGCAGCATTTTCCCTGGCTCCAGCCGGGATTTTTTTATAATATGCTCCGGGGAAATGTCCAGCACCCCTACCTCAGAGGCAAGGATCAGTCGACCATCATCGGTGATATAGTATCGGGAAGGCCGCAGGCCGCTGCGGTCCAGTACCGCGCCCACCTGATCGCCGTCAGAAAAAAGAATTGAGGCCGGGCCGTCCCAAGGCTCCATCATCACGGCATAATATTGGTACAGATCCCGGCGGGCCCGGGTGATGGTTTGGTTATTCTGCCAGGGCTCTGGAATGGCCACCATCACCGCCAAGGGCAGGTCCATGCCGCTCATCACCAGAAATTCCAAGGTATTGTCCAGCATGGCGGAATCGGACCCAGCCACGTTCACCACCGGAAGCACCTTGTCCATATCGTCCTCCCACACAGCGGCATGCATGGTTTCCTCCCGGGCCAGCATTCGGTCCACGTTTCCCCGAATCGTGTTGATCTCCCCGTTATGGAGAATGAATCGGTTGGGATGGGCCCGCTCCCAGGAGGGGTTGGTATTGGTGGAAAAGCGGGAGTGCACCAGAGCGATAGCGGATTCGTAATCCGGGTCTTGCAGATCCAGGTAGAAGCGCCGCAGCTGCTCCACCAAAAACATCCCTTTATATACAATTGTCCTGCTGGACAGCGAGGGCACATAGCTGTTGTCATTGGACTGCTCAAATACCCGGCGGACCACGTAAAGCCTGCGGTCAAAATCCAGCCCCCGTTTCACACCCTCCGGACGCTTTACAAAGGCCTGCTGGATACAGGGCATTTTCGCCAGCGCCTTGTGGCCCAGGGCGCTGGTTTCCACCGGCACTGTGCGCCACCCCAGGAATTCCATTCCCTCTTTCTCCACGATGATTTCGAACATTTTCTTGGCCCGGTTTCGCCGCAGGACATTCTGGGGAAAGAAAAACATGCCCACCCCATAGTCCCTGGGCCCGCCCAGGGAGAAGCCCAGGCTCTTCGTGGCCTTCTCAAAAAATTTATGGGAAATTTGCAGCAGAATACCCACGCCATCGCCGGTTTTTCCCTCGGCGTCCTTTCCTGCGCGGTGCTCCAGCTTCTCCACAATTTTCAGGGCGTCGTCCACAGTCTGGTGGCTGGCCCGACCCCTGATGTCTACCACCGCCCCAATCCCGCAGGCGTCATGCTCAAAACGGGGATCATACAGCGGAGCGGCATGGGGATTGCTCCGATTGTTCGTCATAGAAAACCCTCTTTTCGGCTGTATTTGCAGATAGCGAGAGATGGGCATTCCACATTCCCGGTGAAATGCCCGTCTTTCTTGAGTATTGGAAGGCCTCCGGCGGCTTAGGGGCGTTGCCCCTAAGAACCCCACCAGGGGCCTAACGCCCCTGGACCGCGCAAATGGTTCATTGGGCGCGCAAAGCTGACCAGTGTAAAAGTTTCGTCAACCTTTTCAAAGGTTGCAGGGTGTGGGACAGCGTCCCACGACCTTGCCGTAGCCGCGTCCTTTGCGGCGAAGGCCGTGTAACACTTAAAAATAAAATCCCCAAAAGCTCTAGTAGTTGATCATGTACTTATCCCGCTCCCAGCTGGACACCCGGGTGCGGTACTCGTCCCACTCGGCCTCTTTTCCGGCGATGTACTGCCCGGCCACGTGGGCCCCCAGGGTATCCAGCACCAGCTGGTCCTGCTTGAGGCTCACGAGAGCCTCCTCCAGAGAGCCCGGCAGGCTCTCGATGCCCCTGGCCGTGCGCTCCGCCGGGGTCATGGCAAAGATGTTCTCCGTGATTTCCGGGGGCGGGGTCATGCCCTTCTCAATGCCGTCCAGCCCGGCGGCAAGGCACACCGCCAGAGACAGGTAGGGGTTGCAGGCCGGGTCCGGGCAGCGCAGCTCCACGCGGGTGGCCTGGCCCCTGGCGGCGGGGATGCGAATCAGGGCGGAGCGGTTGGAGGCGGACCAGGCCATGTAACAGGGGGCCTCGTAGCCGGGAACCAGCCGCTTGTAGGAGTTCACCAGAGGGTTGGTGATGGCGGCCATGCCCTTCATATGGGCCAGAATCCCGGCGATGAAGGCGTAGGCCTCCTTGGAGAGGCCCTTGGGGTCGCTCTCGTCGTAGAACGCGTTCCTCCCCTGGCGGAACAGGGACATGTTGGTGTGCATCCCGGAGCCGTTGATGCCGAAGATGGGCTTGGGCATAAATGTGGCGTGCAGGCCGTTCTTCTGGGCCAGCACCTTCACCGCCAGCTTGAAGGTCATCACCTTGTCGGCACACTGGAGGGCGTCGGCGTACTTGAAGTCGATCTCATGCTGGCCCACCGCCACCTCGTGATGGCTGGCCTCGATCTCGTAGCCCATATTCTCCAGGGCCAGGCAGATCTCCCGGCGGGTGGACTCCCCGTGGTCCAGGGGGCCCAGGTCGAAGTAGCCAGCCTCGTCGTTGGTCTGGGTGGTAGGCTTGCCGTCCTCGTCGGTCTGGAACAGAAAGAACTCCGCCTCCGGGCCCACGTTGAACTCGTCGTAGCCCATGGCCTTGGCCTTTTCCAGGGCCCGGTGGAGTACGCCCCGGGGGTCGCCCACAAAGGGGGTGCCGTCCGGGTTGTACACGTCGCAGATCAGCCGGGCCACTTTACCGTGCTGGGGCCTCCATGGAAATATTACAAAGCTATCCAGGTCGGGGTAGAGGTATTGGTCGGACTCGTTGATACGAACAAATCCTTCAATGGACGAACCGTCAATCATGATTTGATTGTTGACAGCTTTTTCCACCTGCGACGCGGTAATGGCCACGTTCTTCAGCTGTCCGAAAATATCCGTAAACTGCATCCGGATAAATTTCACATCCTCTTCTTTCACGATGCGGACGATGTCATCTTTGGTGTAAGCCATAATAAGTTCCCCTTTCTTTGTCTGCGGCGTTTACAGAAAAAAGGCGCTCCTCCCCCTCGGGGTAGAACGCCTTTGCTCTCACCTGTTTATAGTACCAGTATATCGCTTTTTCCTGAATTGTCAAGAAGATTTTGCATAGCTCTTTAAAGTTTATTGCATTTTCTCCCTTTTTTCCCCCAAGCAAGCCTCATTTTGTGAAATCCACTCGCTTTTAAAATTCATTTAGGAAAATAGCATTGCAATTTCCCGTTCTGCAAAATCTCTCAATTCTTCTTTACTTTTTCAGCTAATTCAGGTAAAATAGAAGAAAGACATTTCCATAGTAAAAATATTTCAGCCCTGCTTTTCGCGAAAGGAGGCGGATATGAATCCCAAATTAAAAGAAAAAATTCTGGAGTCTCTTTCCGCCGTCCTCCCTATCACTTTTATTGTATTAGCTGTCAGCGTTTTCTTGGTGCCCATGGACACTGGCACGGTAGTGATGTTCTTTGTGGGCGCGCTCATGCTTATCGTGGGCATGGGAATGTTTCAGCTGGGCGCCGAAATGGCCATGAGTCCATTAGGCGAGGGCGTAGGCGTGGAAATCGCCAAGCGAAAACGGGCGATTGTCATTCTGCCGGTGAGCTTTCTCATGGGCGCGCTAATTACTTTGGCCGAGCCGGATCTGCAAGTGCTTTCCAATCAAGTGCCCTCCATCCCCAACTCTACGCTGATTGTTACCGTTGCGGTAGGCGTAGGCATCTTTCTGGCTCTGGCAGTGGTGCGAATCGTGCTGAAGGTTAGCCTCTCCGTTCTTCTCACAGGTCTTTACGCATGCCTGCTGGCGCTTTCCTTCTTTGTGCCAAAAGATTTTCTGCCGGTAGCATTTGACTCCGGCGGCGTCACCACCGGCCCAATCACGGTTCCCTTTATTATGGCTATGGGCGTGGGCCTCTCCTCTGTCCGGGGAGACAAAAACGCTTCCAGCGACAGCTTTGGCCTCGTGGCCTTGTCCAGCGTGGGGCCTGTTCTGGCAGTACTGCTTTTAGGCTGTTTTTTCAATCCTCAAGAAGCCGCCTATGCCGCCGGGGATTTGGTCGTGGTTGACACAATGCGGGACGTAGCCCAGGCCTTTGCCTTTGAGCTACCCCGCTATGCCAAAGAGGTTTTCCTCTCCATTGTGCCCATTCTAGGGATGTGCCTGGCTTTTCATCTGATCACCCACCGCTATCAGCACCGGCAGAAGCTGCGCATTGCCGTAGGCTTTGGCTATACGGCCCTGGGATTGGTACTGTTTCTATGCGGGGTCAACGTAGGCTTCGCCCCAGTGGGAACCCAGCTGGGCTCCCAACTGGCCGCTGGCCACGGAAAATGGCTGCTGGTGCCTATCGGTGTGCTGATCGGCTATTTTATCGTCAAGGCCGAACCCGCCATACAGATCTTGAACCATCAGGTGCAGTCCGTCACCAACGGCACAGTGTCCGCCTCCTCTATGAACCGTTGCCTGTCTGTGGGTGTGTCCGTGAGCGTGGGGCTCTCCATGCTGCGGGTGCTCACCGGCCTGCCCATCCACTATATCATTATTCCGGGATACGGACTGGCTCTGGCCCTGTCTTGGTTTGTTCCCAAAATCTTTGTGGGCATTGCCTTTGACTCCGGCGGTGTGGCCAGTGGCCCCATGACATCCACTTTTTTGCTTCCCCTCTGCCTGGGAGCCTGCCAGACCTTGGGCGGCAATGTGATGACAGACGCTTTCGGGGCCATCGCTTTAGTGGCCCTTACTCCCTTGATCGCCGTACAGATTATGGGGCTCCAGTATAAGCGGAAACTTTCCCGCTTGCAAAAGGAGGCCCAGTCTGCTATGATTATGCCTGAGGAAACCGACGATATCGTAGAAATCGAGATGGAATGATCCGGCCCCAAAAGCAGGCCACTATAAGACGTAATGCTCCGCTTCACGTCACGCCGGACACTATCCGTCCCTGGGCCCGGCATGTGTTTGGCTTCCGTGTGCTCAGCTAACATAGAAAAACTCCCTGAGAGCGGAAAAGCCAATTATGGGCGTAGGTTCCCAAATAATTATTATGACCAGATGGTTGGAATTGATCTCTGACGCAAAGCCGGATAATGGCTTTGCGGGAAAGGAAAGAGCGCACAGATGAATCCCGCTGAAAAAACCTATTCCCTTCGCGTTCTGCTGCTGATTTCTACCAAAAAGCTGGCCGACAAGGCAGAAATGCTGTTTCATCATGGCCACCTGCCCCTGCTGTACAGGCTTCATGCCGTGGGCACGGCCTCCAGCGAAATGATGGACATTCTGGGGCTGGGAAGCATTGACAAAGGTGTGCTGGTCAGCGCCATGCCCAAAGTTTTGGCAGACAAAATGCTCCACAAGCTCCACGACCAACTCGGCTTGGGAATGCCTGGCAGCGGCGTAGCCTTTACCCTGCCGCTTTCCAGTGCCAGCACCGTGATTTTTAAGATGCTTCAGCCTACCGTCAGCGGGGAAAGCGCCAATGGAAAGGAAGAGAACATTATGCTGAACTGCAAGCACTCCCTCATCGCCGCGGTGGTGAATCAGGGCTACAGCGAAAAAGTAATGGACGCGGCCCGGGCTGCCGGAGCCAGCGGAGGCTCTGTGCTCCACAGCCGTCATGTGATGGATGGAAATAATCTGGAGGCCATGAGTTTCTGGGGCTTCCAGGTCCAGGAGGAGAAGGAGATTATTCTGATAATTTCCACCATAGAGGCCCGGCTGGGCATTATGAAAGCGATCACAGAGGAGTGTGGAATGCGCAGCGAGGCTCAAGGCATTGTGGCTTCTTTGCCTATCGACACGGCTATTGGCCTGGGCGAACCCAGCGAATCGTAAACTAGATCAAAAATTCTTCTGTCCCTCTTGACTTCCTTTGCTAGTCCGGCTATAATAACCCGCAGAAGCCGAAAACTTCTATATTATTTTGACCGGAAAAGGAGCAGTTTTGCTATGGAAAAAGTTAAAATCGGCATCATCGGCACCGGTGGAATTTCCAATTCCCATGTGCGTGCCTACAAGCAGATGGAGGACGTAGAAATCGTGGCTGGGGCCGACATCGTCCCCGGCAAGGCCCGAAAGGCCCTGGACCGCTGGGAGTTTCCAGAAGCCCGCGCCTATGAAACCGCCGCCGAAATGCTGGAAAAAGAGCAGCTGGACGCGGTCAGCGTGTGTACATACAACTCTACTCACGCTGAATGCGCTATTGCCGCTTTGGAGGCTGGCTGTCATGTACTGCTGGAAAAGCCCATGACCGTCACCCTGGGCGACGCCCAGGAGCTGCGCCGGGTGGAGAAAAAAACCGGCAAGGTCCTTACCATTGGTTTCCAGCCCCGGTACGACGCAAGAATGCAGAAGATTAAAGAGGTGGTGCAGAGCGGTCGGCTGGGCCAGGTCTATTATATCCAGACCGGCGGCGGACGACGGCGAGGCATCCCCGGCAGCACTTTTATTGAGAAGCGCTATGCCGGCGTGGGTGCTTTAGCGGATATCGGCTGCTATTCACTGGACATGGTGCTCAACGCGCTGGGCTACCCCAAGCCCCTGACCGTTTCCGCCGTCAGCTATGATTTCTTTGGCAAGAATCCCAAATACACCCCACCTGAGGATGCGGCCCGTTTCTCTGTAGACGACTTCTGCGGAGCCTTTATCCGCCTGGAAGGAGGCGTCACGCTGGACTTCCGCATGTCCTGGGCCATGCACATGGACACCACCGGCAGCACGATCTTCCTGGGCACAGACGCCGGCCTGAAGGTAGAACCGGCCAATCCGGAGTCTCTGTGGGGCGGCGCCTGGGACGGCAGCTGCGGAAACGTCACCTTATTCCATGACGAGTTCGGCCAGCCTACCCATACGCCTATTCCTCTGCCTGCGCCTCGAGGCGACAAATCTGACTGCTTCTATCAGAAGTGCCGGGCTTTCGTTGACGCGGTAGAACAGGGCCTCCCCGCACCGGTTCCCACCAGCCAGATCATCTATAACCAGGCGATTATTGACGGCATTATCCGCTCCTGCCAGTGTGGTCATGAGGTGGAAATTCACATAGAAGAGATCTAAGCAGGTTTTCCTCGATTCTGGCCTGTGGGGCCTATCGCCAGGAAAGGCACAGCTTTCGGTTTCAAACGGAAATCAGCCAGAAAAGACGGGTATTTCGCAATTTGCAAAATGCCCGTCTTTCTACGTTTACCGCATATCCTTTTTACTGCTTCTTCGCTACAATCAGGAACCGGTGCTGCAAATCCCGGATGAAGCCCTGAGACTCCAGTTCCTCTTGCAGGCGCAAAAGCTGAGGATAGCAACCCTCCACCGAAAAATCTCCGAACTCCCAGGGAGACGTTTTTGCATACCAGCACAACGCCCCTACGTCCAGAAACCGATTCTCATAATATGCCTGATTTTGCTGCATAATTCGAAACCCCGCCGCCTGGAATCTGGGGGCCTCGTTTTCCAGGTTGAAATCCAGCATCCCTCGCTGGAACTCCGGCACCAGACGGCGGCTCAGGGCGCGGCTGTTCATGCCTCCCACCTGCTGGGTGAGGAAAAAGCCCCCCTTGCGCAGAACCCGGCGCACCTCCGGGAGGTCGTAGCTCTCGTGGCGGTCGATCACCAGATCAAAGGCCCCGTCCGGAAAGGGCAGGCGGGGGTCCGTCTCGCTGTCGTACTTCTCCACATGGATGCCCATGGGGGCCAGCCGCTTCAGGCAGAGGCGGTAGTTGGGCTCCCAGCCCTCGGTGGCCCAGGTGAGCTCCGGGGGATGGCCCAGGCTCAGCAGCACCTCCCCGCCCCCGGTGCCCAGGTCCAGCAGGCGCACCCCCTGGCGAAGGAACTCCCTTACCTTGGCCTGGTAGTCCCAGGGGGGAGACCCCTCTTGCCAGCGCCCGGCCAGCCGGGAAAAGTCCCAGCCCTTCATGGCCTCCCGCTCTTCCCTTTGCCACTGTGATTTCCAGTCCATTTTAGGTGTCCTTGTCTACTTGATGGAACTGCTTGAGGTTCCCCTGCTTCTGGGCCCGCCGGTGGAGCTCCGCCTCCACGTCCTCCCAGGGGATGCCTTGGTTTACCATGAGCACGGTCAAATGATAGAGCAGGTCGCTGATCTCCAGCACAGTCTCCTGGTTGTCTCCATTTTTCCCGGCGATGATCACCTCTCCGCACTCCTCCGCGCATTTTTTCAGGATTTTATCCAGTCCCTGCTGGAACAGATAGCCAGTATAAGATCCTTCCGCCGCAGACTTCTTCCGGCCTGCCACCACTTGATACAGCTCGTCTAAAGCGCTCATTTCTTTTTCTCCTCCTGGCTCTCTCCAAAGATTTCCTTGTAGAAGCAGCTGGTGCTTCCGGTATGGCAGGCGGGGCCATTAGGGCGCACCCGCACCAGCAGGGTGTCATCGTCGCAATCGGCGGCAATGCCCACTACCCGCTGGGTGTTTCCGGAGGTCTCGCCCTTGTTCCACAGGGTCTTGCGGCTGCGGCTATAGAACCAGGTATACCCGGTTTTCAGCGTTTCCGCCAATGCCTCCTGGTTCATATAGGCCAGCATCAGCACCTGATTGGTGTCCGCGTCCTGAACCACCGCCGGGATCAGCGGGGACTTGCGGAAAAACCGGGCCAGCTCGTCCTCCACGGCCTCCGCTGTCTTGGACTTTCTGCCGGAGAACTTGTGGCAGGCCCGCACCGCCGCCTTCAGGTCCAGGGTTCCGGCGTAGAGGGCCTTCCCCGCGATGGCCCCGTAGAGGCCCAGGTCATAGAGATCGATCATGTCCAGCAGACTGCTCACTCCGCCGCTGGCAATGATATTGCACCCCACCGCCCGGTTCAGCCTGTCCAGCATTTCAAGATTGGGGCCGTCCTGGGTGCCGTCCTTGTGGATGTCCGTGCAGATAATGTACTGCACTCCCATATCCTCCACCCGGCGGGCCAGATCCAGATAATTGGTTTCGCTCTGCTGGGTCCAGCCCTGGGCCGCAGCCTTTCCCCCCAAGGCGTCGATGCCCACGGCAATCTGCCTGCCATAGGCCTTCACCGCCTCCCGGACGAACTCCGGATTCTCTAAGGCGGCGGAGCCCAGGATCACCCGGGCAATTCCGTGGGACAGATAGTCCTCCACCGCGGCCATGTCCCGGATGCCGCCCCCCAGCTCCACGCTCATGTTCACGCTCTGGGCCGTGCGGAGGATCAGGTCCCGGTTCACGGGCTTTCCGGCCTTGGCCCCGTCCAGGTCCACCATATGGAGCCAGCAGGCCCCCTGTTCCTGAAAGCTCCGGGCGGTCTCCGCCGGGTCTCCGGCCACCACCTGGGCCGTGGCGTAGTCCCCCCGGAACAGCCGCACGCATTTCCCCTCGTGGATATCAATGGCAGGTAAAATAATCATCTGCTCGCCTCCTGTTCCAATTTCTCGCAATAGCGGTTCAGCAGGTACTCGATATAGTCCCCCCGGCCGAAGAGCCTCCGGCTCTCAAGACTGCCGCAGGCACGGGCCAGTTCCCTCAGCGGCACCGTGGCCCGGACCCGCTGGGCGGGGCTCTCGTCCGCCGCCAGACGGCGCAGGATCTCCTCCGGGCCGTGGGTTTTCAGGTTCCCCAGCAGCCAGGGCCCTTTGGGCACGCCGAAATTGGGCGACACGTTCCACTCGCCGTCCACATAGAGCACCGGGGATTCCGTCTGGCCCAGGCTGGCCGTGCTCCCGTCCTCCAGCAGCTCCTGGCAGAGCAGCCGCTCCTCCTGGCCGAACGCCTCCTCCAGGCTGGAGGCCCCGAAGTGCCGCAGGGTGTGCTCCACTAGCTTTTGGGGGATCTTCTCCAGGTCCTCCGACGTGGGCCAGATGGGATAGAGGTTCTCGGCCTCGCCGTCGCAGGCGCCCTGGTGGGCGAACATGACGAAGGGGGGCCCGATCTCCCCGCAGCGCCGCTCCAGGTCCAGGGCCTCTGCGAGCCTTGTCACCTCTGGCAGCTCGTCCACGGTCTTTTTGTTGACGAAGGCCTGCAGCCGGGGGGCAATACCGGCCTCCATCAGGGCGTCTATGGCTCTCAGGATATCCCGGTAGGCCCCCTCCCGCCCGGTGAACCAGTCGGTGAGCGCCTCCCCGCCGAACAGGGTGAGCTGCACGCAACGCACCCCCAGGGATTTCAGCCAGGGGGCGTAGGAGGGGTCCCGGGCCAGACGCCAGACGCTGGCCAGCTCGAAACGCTCCGGCGGGACGGTGGAGAGCTCCTGGCAGAGGGCCCATTTTTCCCGGTAATCCTCGCCGAAATCCGGCTCCCTGTTCCAGTCGTAGACGGTGATGTCCTGGGCATAGGGCCGGAAGGCCTCCGCCGCGAACCGCAGGTCAGCCTCATCGAGCCGGGGATTGGGCCGCCACCCCACAAAGCAGTGGCGGCAGCGGTTTGGACAGCCCAGCATGTCCAGCACCACGTCGATTTTTTGATAGTTTGGCATATTGGTTCCTTTCCTGTCGTCCGGACTTTTTTGAGTGGTATATGGGCGCGTGAGTGCGCGCGCCGTCTGATTGCGGAGCACGAGGTCTGGCGGGAACTTTTGGCTGGGATACTGCGCTTAGAGCTGGCTGATTCCGATTTTCAGGAAACTTTTTCTCTTGTAAAAAGTTTCCTCTTGCCGCTTCGCGGCAATTCACCTTCAAAAATACGCTTCTCAGGTGTTAAGATCAAGGGAAAGACCTTGAGGGCGTTGAGTCTCAGCTGCCGCTTCGGTCGGTTCGCAGCTTGTCTGCCACTGGCAGACGCTCACCCCTCAAACTCCCACGAGCTTTTGAAAAAGCTCGACCAAAACTTTTACGGTTGTTCGGTTAGCTCGTCAAACAACATAAAACCTTCACGACGAATGTAATGAGGAGTAACGTTCGCGGTCCAGGGGCGTTAGGCCCCTGGTGGGGTTTGGGGCAACGCCCCAAGGTCTTATCCCCTCACAGGGCTCCTTTTGAGGAGAGCGCACCCTGGCCCGACGGCTCCGCGCCGTCCCGCAGGGCGTGGGCGAAGGCCTTGAACAGGGCCTCGATCATATGGTGGGAGTTCTTCCCGTAGCGGCAGTCCAGGTGGAGGGTGAGCCCGGCGTGCACGGCCAGGGCCCGGAAAAACTCCTCCGCCATGCAGCAGTCGAAGCCCCCGCAGCGCTCCTGGGGGAACTCCCCCCGGAACACCAGAAAGGGCCGGCCGCTGATGTCCAGGGCGCACTCCGCCAGGGCCTCGTCCATGGGGATGAAGGCGTGGCCGTACCGGCGGATGCCCCCCTTGTCCCCCAGGGCCTGCCCCAGAGCCTGCCCCAGCACAATGCCCACGTCCTCCACAGTGTGATGGCAGTCCACCTCCAGGTCCCCCTGGACCCGGACTCTGAGCCCCAGGCCCCCGTGCACCGCCAGGGCCGTGAGCATATGGTCGAAAAAGCCGATCCCCGTGGAAATCTCCCGCTCCCCGCCCTCCAGGCAGAGCTCCAGGGCGATGTCCGTCTCCGCCGTTTTCCGGCTGATCTTTCCCGTGCGGCTCATGGCGTTCCCTCCAAAATCTCCTGGAATTTCTGCAAGAACAGGCGGTTTTCCTGGGGCTTTCCGCAGGTGACCCGCAGCAGCCCGCCGGTGAAGCGCACCGCCACCCCCCGGCTCAGAAGCGCCTCCTGGGCCTCCTTAGCCCCCGGCATGTCCAGGGCGGCGAAATTGGTATCGCAGGGCAGCAATCGGAAGCGCCCCGGGTATTTCCTGCCCAACTCCTCCAGCCCGGCCAGCAGGTCCCGCCGGGAGGCCAGCACCGTCTCCAGAGCGGAGCGCAGCAGCTGGGGCCGGTTCAGCGCCGCCGCGCCGATCCCCTGGGAGAGGGCGTTCACGTTGTAGGGGGATTTCGCCGCCCGCAGGGCCTGGGCCAGCTCCTCCCGGCACACCGCGAACCCCAGCCGCAGCGCCGCCATGCCCATGGCCTTGGAGCAGGTGCGCAGGATGATGAGATTTTCATAGTCCTCCGCCTCGTCCAGCAGGCTCTGGCCGGAGAAGTCCATGTAGGCCTCGTCCAGGACCACCAGGCCCTCCACCCCCCGGATCAGGCGGTGGACCTCCTCTCTGGGCAGCACAATGGAGGTGGGATTGCAGGGGTTGCTGAAGATCAGCATCCGGACCCCCTCCCGGCGGCAGGTCTCGATCACCTCGTCCACATCCACGCGGAAGTCCCGCTTCTGGATGGGGACATGCCGTGCCTCCGCCAGAGCGCCTCCCTGGGCGTACATAGAGAAATCCGGCTCCAGAGTGGCGAAGGTCTCCCCCCGCATGAGGAACCCGGAGAAGAGCACGGAGATCAGCTCATCGGAGCCGTTCCCCGCCGTCACCAGCCGGGGGTCCACCCCGTAATACCGGGCAAAGGCCCCGCAGAGCTCCCCGGCGGCGGGATCCGGATAGCGGTTGAACGCCAGCCGGTCAATCAAGGCCTTGGACTCTGCCGCCACCTCCTCCGGCAGCTCCAGAAAGGACTCGTTGGCGTCCAGGTGGACGCAGTCTCCCCCGTCCACCGGCTCATAGGCCCGCAGGGCCCGCAGTTTTCCGTTCAGCTGATACATTTTATGCCTCCCCTTCCCTCTCTCCGTACTTCCACGTTCGCAGGCAGTACATCACCGTGTCGTATACGTCCTCAATGGAATCCTCCGGGTTACAGTAATGGCGGCTTCCCAGGCTCTCCCAATATTCCTGTTTGAAAAAGCGCTTTTTCTCCGATATTTCCACGTTGCTGTCGTCGAAGAAGATCTTGTACCGCCTCTTCCCGTTGTTAAAATAGAGGACGGCGGCTCTCCCCTGGCCGATCCACTCCAGCTCCCCCTGGCCCCGCAGGGCGCTATACACCTCTTCCAGCGTGTCCACCGCTACTCCTCCGCCTTGCGCACCCGGATGGAGTTTGCGTGGGCGGTGAGCTCCTCGGTCTCCGCCAGCAGGATGATGTCGTCCGCCGCCCGGAGCAGGGCGTCCTTGGGATAGTAGATGAAGCTGGACTTCTTCACGAAATCGTCCACGGAGAGGGGGGAGAAAAACCGGGCCGTGCCCCCGGTGGGCAGCACATGGTTGGCCCCGGCGTAGTAGTCCCCCAAGGGCTCGGGGGAGTAGTCCCCCAGGAACACCGAGCCAGCGTTGTCCAGCCTGCCCAGATACTCGAAGGGATTTTTGCAGCAGACCTCCAGGTGCTCCGGGGCCAGCTCGTTGGCGAAGTCCACGGCCTCGTCCATGGTGTCGCAGACGATCACCGCGCCGAAGGCGTCCAGGGACTTCTCAATGATCTCCCGGCGGGAGAGGGTCTCCAGCTGCCGGTAGAGGACCTCCACGGTTTTCCGGGCCAGCGCCGGGCTGTCGGTAATCAGCGCGGCGGAGGCCAGGGGGTCATGCTCGGCCTGGCTCATCAGGTCAGCGGCCAGGAACTCCGGGTTGGCGGAATCGTCGGCGATGATGAGGATCTCGCTGGGCCCGGCGATCATGTCGATGTCCACCGTGCCGTAGAGCTGCTTTTTGGCCGTGGCAACGTAGATATTGCCCGGGCCCACGATCTTGTCTACCTTGGGGACCGTCTCGGTACCGAAGGCCAGGGCCGCCACCGCCTGGGCCCCGCCCATGAGGAACACCCGGTCCACCCCGGCGGCAAGGGCGGCGGCGATGATGTTGGCGTCGGGACGACCCGCCCGGCCAGGAGGTGTGGCCATGACGATCTCGCCCACCCCGGCCACCTTGGCGGGGATCACGTTCATCAGCACGGAGGAGGGGTACCCCGCCGTGCCGCCGGGCACATAGACCCCGGCCCGGTGGAGCCCCCGCACCCTCTGGCCGGTGACCACGCCGCTGCCCTGGGGGTCGATGCGGCTCTGCTGTTTCTGCCTGCTGTGGAAGTCGTGGATATTGACGGCGGCCCGGTCCAGCGCCGCCAGAAAGGGGGGGGCACACTCCGCTGCCAGCCGCTCCATCTCCTCCCGACCCATCTCCAGGGCGTCGGGGGTCCAGCCGTCGAATTTTTTCGAATAGTCTTTCACGGCGCTGTCGCCGCCGGTGCGCACGTTCTCGATGATCTCCGCCACGACCCTCTCGATTTGGGGATCCGTGCGGCCCGCCCGAGCCTTGAGCCCGGCCACAAACTCCCGCCGCTCCTGGGGGCCGGCGCTGACTGTCTTTATCATGGCAATATCTCCTTAAATTTTTTTAAGACCTTGGGGTTGTCTCAGCTGCCGCTTCGGTCGGCGACGGGAAATCGCCACAGGCGATTGTCGCCCCCAAACCCCACAAACTTTTTGAAAAGAAGTTTAAGACGTTACCTTCGGTAAGTCTCAAAAACTTTTACCCACTCCTCGCTTTGCTCGTCGTGAACGTCTTACGGAACAACATTGACCGGTCCAGCTGGTCTTAAGCTGGCGGGGAGTTTGAGGGGTGAGCGTCTGCCAGTGGCAGACACGCCGCGAACCGACCGAGCCGGCAGGCGAGACTCGCGCAGCCCTCAAGGTCTTTGTCCTTAAACTCCTGAGAAACGCAATTTTTGCGGGGTGAATTGACAGGCGAAGCCTGGCAAGAGGGGTGCTTTTTGCAAGAATAAAAAGCACCCCTGGAAACCGGAACCGCCAGCTCTGGGCGCAGCTTCCCAGCCAAAACGCCCGCCCGGACCTGTGCTCCGCAACGAGCCTCCGCGCGCACTCACGCGCCCATATCATCATCCGTCTCCTAGAGCTGCGCCTCCAGCCGGGCGGCGAAGTCCTCGATCTCCCCCTTGCGCAGCTTCAGGCTGGCGGCGTTCACGATCAGCCGGGCCGAGACCTGGGCCACCGGCTCCACCACCGCAAGGCCGTTTTCCCGCAGGGTGGAACCCGTCTCCACAAGGTCCACGATGCCGTCCGCCAGGCCCAGAAGGGGGGCCAGCTCCACCGAGCCCTCGATCTTGATCACCCGCACGTCCATGGCCTTGCTCTGGAAAAACCGCCGGGCCACGTTGGGGTACTTGGTGGCAATGGTCTTGCCCTGGTAGCCCCCGTAAAAATCCGCCCCGGCCGGGGCCGCCAGGGCAAAGGCGCACTGGCCGAAGCGCAGGTCCAGAATCTCGAAGAACTGGCCGCCCCGCTCCATGATCACGTCCTTGCCCACCACGCCCAGGTCGCAGACCCCGTGCTCCAGATAGGTGATCACGTCCCCGGCCTTTGCCAGCACCGCCTCCAGGCTGTCCTCCACCGGCAGGATCAGCTTGCGGCCCTTGTCTCTCAGGGCGGAGCAGTCCAGCCCGGCCCTCTCCATCAGCTTCACGGTGGAGGTCTCCAACCGGCCCTTCGTCAGGGCAATCCGCAGCGGCCTCATGTCTCCCCGCCTCCCACATTGATTTCTATGGCTTCCTCTCCCACGCAGAGCACCTTGGGAATCCCCGCCTCTCTGGCCCGCTCCAGAGCCCTGGAACGGGCGTCCCACACAGAGCACTCGCAGGCAATGCCCAGGGAGGTCAGCTCCATCACCATCTTCTGGGCCTCCAGCTCCCAGCCCGGCTCCCCGTGCACCAGCACCTGGGGGGGCTCCTCCGGGTCCAGCCGGGGGGCCAGCAGCCGCGCCGCAGCCTCCATATCCATGGCAAATCCCGCCGCGGGCATGTCCGGGCCGAACATCCCGCAGAGCCGGTCGTAGCGCCCGCCGGTGAGCACGGGCCTGCCCTGGTCCTGGACATACCCGCTGAACACCACCCCGGTGTAGTAGTCGTTCCGCTGCACAAGGCCCAGGTCCACCATGAGACGGTGGCCCAGCCCCAGCTTGTTCAGGGCGCCATACAGGCCCCGCAGATACTCCAGGGTGCGGGCGGCCTCTCCGTCCAGCTCCCAGCTCTCCGCCTCGGCCAGGGCCTCCTCCCCGCCGAACAGCCGGGGCAGGCGGCGGATGGCCTGGGCCTCCGGGCAGTCCCCCAGGGGGTCCAGCAGCTCCCCCAGAGCGCCGTAATTCTTGGCCTCGATGGTGGCCCGGATCTCCTCCCGCTTGGCCGGGGACACCTCCAGCCGTCCGGCCAGAAGCTGAAACAGCCCCGCGTAGCCCAGCTCCAGGCGGAAGTCCTGGCTCACGGTGCGCAGGGCCTCCACCGCCGTACAGATCACCTCCAGGTCCGCCTGGATTCCGTCCGCGCCCAGCAGCTCCACCCCCATCTGGGCGGACTCGTGGCTGTGGCCGGACAGGGCCGGCCAGGTGCGGAACACGCTCTGGCTATAGTACAGGCGGATGGGGCGGCTGTGGCCCTGGAGGCGGGCGGCGGCCATGCGGGCGATGGGCAGGGTGGAGTCCGGCCGGAAGACCAGCAGCCGCCCGGCCCCGTCGGTGGACTTGTACATCTCCTCCTGGGGGATCGCCGCCAGACTGAACACATCGTAATACTCCAGCCCGGGGGTGACCACCTCCCGGTATCCCCGGCAGCGGAAGATGGCCTCCAGCCGCCGCTGGGCCTCCCGGTGGGCCCGGCACTCCTCGAAGAGCACGTCCCGGACCCCCTCCGGCGTGAGCTTGCTATACTCTCTCATGGGTTTTGATCTCCTTGCAATTTACTGTGCTACTATAATAAACTAATAAAGAGCTTTTGTCAAGAGGGAAAGTTTTTCGGGAGTCATACGGAGTGGCCTCCATGCGCACAGAAACGCGCATTCCGGCAAGATCGTGGGGTTTCGCCCCCACACGACGACCAGCTTAAGACCAGCTGGACCGGTCAATGCTTGTCAATAGAATCGTTCACGACGAACGAAGTGAGGAGTGGGTAAAAGTTTTTGAGACTTACCGAAGGTAACGTCTTAAACTTCTTTTCAAAAAGTTTGCAGGGTGTGGGACAGAGTCCCACGACCTTTCCATCAGCTCACGCCGCTCTCCAGGATGGCAAAGCCGCCGATTTCGCAGTCGATCTCCGCCAGAGCGCCCACCGGCAGGACCGTCATGGGCGTGCGGTGGCCGAAGTCCACGTTGGCCAGCACGGGAAGATCCTCCCGGCCCACTTCATATTTCAGAATCTTTCGCAAGATCCGGGTTTCCTCTTCTGTCATGGCGGGGGTGAGCAGACCCGCGCAGGCGCCCAGCGCGCCGCAGGCCGCCAGGGCCCGCCAGCCGTGGAGCCCGGCCAGAGCACTGCCATAGGGGGAGCCGTTTTCCACAAACAGGATGCTCCCCTCCCAGAGCTCTCTGCCGGGGAAGATATTTGTGCCCATTATCTGCTGTAACGGGCCCAGGCAGCCTCCAATGAGCCTACCCTGTACCTTTCCCCTGCCCTGGATAAGCTGGTAACCCGGGTTGTCATGCCAAACTATATCTTCTTCCGGCTTGTCCTGCCACTCGATAGGCGTGTATTTCGGGCAGGGAACTATCGGGCCGATGGCCTCGCCGGAAAAGAGCGCCCGGCGCACGGCATTCTCTGTGTAGCTGTCCAAATGTCCCGGCTGGGCGATGGGCGTGAGCAGGTTGGGGCCGTAGTAGCTCATGACCCCGGCATAGGCAAATATGCAACATGTGGTGGTTATATCTGAGAATCCCACGAATATCTTGGGATGGGAGCGTATAAGGTCGTAGTCCAAGTAAGGGAACAGACGGTAGGAATCGTCCCCGCCCATGTTCGCGATGATGGCTTTGACCTCCGGGTTTTCCAGCGCCCAATGGAGGTCAGATGCCCGGGACTCCGGGTGCTGATAGGTGTACTCGTTGCCAGCCAGGGCGTGGGGCGTTTCCACTACCTTCAGGCCGAAGACCTCCTGAAGCCGCCGCTTGCCCAGCTCGTAGCGCCAGATCATGTCCTTGTCGCCTGCTCTGCCGCCGGATATCGAAATCGTGGCGACGGTGTCACCTGGATGAATACGTTGGGGTTTTATCAGTTCTCTCATACTGTCTGCCTCCCTGTGATTTTTTAGGGCGTGTTCCCATATGCTGAGTATGCGGATTTTTGAGCAGATTTTTGTCAGATTCAAGGCAAAAATCCCCAGACGTACTTGCCGTACTACAAGAATTTTTAACGCGGAAGATGACGAAAATCTGCCAAAAAGGTGTGTGCGAACGCTTATGTGAACACGCCCTAGAATAGAGTGATCTGGTTGCTCTCTGGCAGGCCGCTCAAAGCCCCCACGCCCCGCAGGGTGTCGATCACCGCAGTGGAGACCTTCGCCCGGGCCTGCACGTCGTCCACAGAGATGTACTCCCCGCCGCTTTTCCGGGCCTCCTCCAGGCTGGCCGCGGCGGCCTCCCCCACGCCCTTCAGGCTGGAGAAGGGCAGGCGGATTTTCCCCTCCTCCACCAAAAATTGGCTGGCGGAGGATTTGTACAGGTCCACCGGCAGCAGCTGAATTTTTCTAGCCATCATCTCGTTAATGATCTGTAGGGTTTCAAACTCGGACTCCTCCTTGGCGCTGGCCTCCCGGTTTTTGATCCTCTGGTCCAGGTCCTGCATCCGCATCCGCACCTGATCCGGTCCGCCCAAGGCCGTAGCCCCGTCGAAGTCCGTGCTGCGCACGGTGAAGTAGGCCGCGTAGAACTCAATGGGCCTGTGCACCTTGTACCAACCCAGGCGCAGAGCCGCGATCATATAGGCTGCAGCGTGGGCCTTGGGGAACATGTACTTGATCTTGAAGCAGGAGTCGATGTACCACTGAGGCACGTCGTGGTCCTTCATGGCCGCGATATGCTCCTCTGTGAGCAACTTGCCCGCCTTACCCTTTCGCACGATCTCCATGATCTTAAAGGCCATCTTGGGGTCCAGGCCCTTATTCAAGAGGTAAACCATAATCTGGTCTCGAGTGCCGATGACCTCGGAAATGGTACAGGTACCTTCCTGGATCAGCTCCTGGGCGTTGCCCAGCCACACGTCCGTGCCGTGAGACAGGCCGGAAATCTGTAGAAAGTCGGAGAAGCGGGTGGGCTTGCACTCCTCCAGCATCCCCCGGACAAAGGGCGTGCCCAGCTCGGGCAGGGAGAGGGTTCCTGTTTTCACCCCGCCGATGTCCTCCGGGGTGATGCCCAGGGCCGCCGGGGAGCTGAACAGGCTCATCACCTCCGGGTCGCTCATGGAGACCTTCATCACCGGGATGCCGGTGTACTCCTCCAGATAGTGGTAGATGGTGGGCACATCATGGCCCAGCTCGTCCAGCTTGCACACATTGTCGTGGATGGAGTGGAAGTCGAAGTGGGTGGTGATGTTGGGGGATTTCTGGTCGTTGGCCGGGTGCTGCACCGGGCAGAAATCGTAGACCTCCATGCCCCGGGGGATGACGATCATGCCGCCGGGATGCTGGCCCGTGGTGCGCTTCACGCCGGTGCACCCCAGGGCCAGCCGCTTCATCTCCGCGTTGTGGAGGGTGCGGTCCCGCTCCTCCGCGTAGCTCTTCACATAGCCGTAGGCGGTCTTTTCCGCCACGGTGGAGATGGTCCCCGCCTTGAACACATTGTCCCGGCCAAAGAGCACCTCTGTATACCGGTGGGACTCGCTCTGCTGCTCCCCGGAGAAGTTCAGGTCGATGTCCGGCACCTTGTCCCCGTCAAAGCCCAGGAAGGTCTCGAAGGGGATGGTGTGGCCGTCTCGGTCCATGGGCTCCCCGCAGACGGGGCAGTTCTTGGGGGGCAGGTCGAAGCCGGAGTCGTAGCTGCCGTCAGTGATGAACTCGCTGTGCCTGCATTTGGGGCAGATATAGTGGGGCTCCAGGGGGTTCACCTCGGAGATGCCCGACATGCTGGCCACGAAGGAGGACCCCACGGACCCCCGGGACCCCACCAGATACCCGTGGGACTCGCTGTCCGCCACCAGCTTCTGGGCGGTCATGTAGAGCACGGAGAAGCCGTGTTTGATGATGGAGCCCAGCTCCTTGTTCAGCCGCGCCTCCACGATCTCCGGCAGGGGGTCGCCGTAGCGCTCCTTTGCTCGCCGCCAGGTGATCTCCACCAGCTGCTCCTGGGCCCCCTCGATGAAGGGCGGGAAATTGCCGTTGGGCACTGGGCGCACCCGGTCCACCATGTCCGCGATCTTGTTGGGATTTTCCACTACCACCTCGTAGGCTTTCTCCTTCCCAAGGTATTCGAATTCCCTGAGCATCTCGGCGGTAGTCCGCATATAGAGGGGGGCCTGCTGGTCGCCATCGGCGAAGTTTTTCATGATAACCCGGCGGAAATCCGCGTCCTTTGGGTCCTTGAAATGCACGTCGCCGGTGGCAACCACCGGCTTGCCCAGCTTCTCGCCGATTTTTATAATGGTGCGGTTGTACTCCCGCAGGCCCTCTTCATCGGTATCGCCGTTTCGCACCATAAACATGTTGTTGCCAATGGGCTGGATCTCCAGGTAATCGTAATACTCCGCGATTTTGCACAGGTTCTCGAAGCTCTCCCCCTGGACCATGGCCCGGAACAGCTCCCCGGCCTCACAGGCGCTTCCGATGAGGAGCCCTTCCCGGTGCTTGTTCAAAAGGCTTTTGGGAATCCGGGGGTGACGGTAGAAATAGTCCAGATGCCCGGCGGAGATGAGGCGGTAGAGATTTTTTAGACCAGTATGATTCTTCACCAGAATAATCTGATGATAGGACCGGAGCTTTTTCGGGTCCCCCCCGGCCAGGGCAGTGTTCACCTGGGCCACGGTTTTGGCCCCCTGCTCCCGCAGACGGCGGACCAGGTCCAGGAAGATTTCTCCCAGCATAGCGGCGTCGTCGTCCGCCCGGTGGTGGTTGAAATCCCCCAGCTTCAGGTATCTGGCCACGGTATCCAGCTTGCAGTCCTTGATGTCCTTCAAAAGGGAACGGCACATGGGCACGGTGTCGATATAGGGGGAGGCGAAAGGTCTGCCCGCGCGCTCGCCCGCCGCCCGGAGGAAGCTGGTGTCAAAGCCCGCGTTGTGTGCCACCAGCACCGCGCCCTCCCCGCAAAAATCATAGAATTGAGACAGCGCCTTTCTCTCGCCGGGAGCGTCCTTCACCATCTCATCCGTGATGCCGGTGAGCTGGGTGATCTTGGGGGGAATGGGCCTCTCCGGGTTCACGAAGGTGTCAAAATGGTCAGTAACCCGGCCGTCCCGGATCCGTACCGCACCAATTTCCGTAATCCGGTCCTTTTTGGCGGAGAGGCCGGTGGTTTCCAGGTCAAAGCAGATGAACTCCCCGTCCAGGGGATGGTTCGTCTCCCCCACGGCGGCGGGCACCAGATCGTTGACGAAGTAGGCCTCCACCCCATAGATTACCTTGAATTCCGGGTCCTCTTTGTTGATGGCCTCCTGGGCGTTCATTACCTCCGGGAAGGCCTGAGCTACTCCATGGTCGGTGATAGCCACGGCCTTCTGGCCCCATTTCGCGGCCTGGCGGATCAGCTCCCCGGCGGGGGTAATGCCGTCCAGCTCCGACATGCTGCTGTGCAGATGGAGCTCTACCCGCTTTTCCCGGGCGTTGTCCACCACTTCTACCTGGTCCACTGTGGCAATGGCCCGAGGCCGCAGCACGTTTTCCCGGTCATACTTATCATATTCCAGCGCGCCCCGCACCAGAATGGTCTGACCCTTTTTCAGCTTCTGATCCAGGTCCTTGCAGAGGCTTGCCTCCTGGATGATTTTCAGGGTGGTGGAGCTGGTATAGTCGGTGATATCGATGGAATAGATTTTTTTGGAACCATCCCGGGTTTCCTTGGATTGGACATCAAAAATCTCTCCCCACACTACAGCGTTGCCGGTTTCTAAGGTCAGATCCCTCAGGGGGATGGGCTTGCCCTTGGGCAGGGACCCCATCACCGGCCGGGCGGTTTCGGGAATAATCTGGGGCAAAAGGCTAGCTCCCTCCCGCACCTCGATCTTCCTCTTGGCGTTCTGGTCCGCCATGGCCTCCTCATATTCCTCCATCTCCTGGATCACAGCCTCCCGGCGGCGTAAGGTTTCCTCATGGTGGACCTGCTCCAGCAGAGAGCCATCCCCCTCCTTTACGGTGAGCTTTCCGGCGAATTCCACCAGACAGTCCACGCCAAACCAGTCCCGGATCAGCCCTGCCATCTTTCCGGCGGTGCCCCGGGCCTCCAGCAGCTCGTATCCCCCGTGGGCCAGGGCGACCACCAGCCTGCCGTCCTTCAGCCGGGCCTGTGCCCCCAGCAGGCTGCCGTTGAGGCTGGCATCCTCCTCTTTTAAGGCCGCCGCAAAGTAGGGAAGTTTTTCCGGGGAGAAGCAGTCCGCCGGAAAGCTGGGGCGCAGAATCAGGCGGCTCAATCCCGGCCCCTGGAGCTTCCGCCCCAGGCGCTGGATATCCTCGTACTCCACAAACTGAGAAAACCGGGCGGATACCTGGATGGACCGGTCCGCCCGGCTGATGGCCATGCCCGTGATCTCCCCGGCCAGAAGGGCTTGGGGGAAGGTCTCGCCGTTCAGCTCCTTTTGAAAAAACGCTCCGATGGTGGTCAAGCCGCCGCCCTCCCCGTGTCAATTGATATAGGACAGATCCCCGATGCGCAGAATGCGCCGCTCCCAGCCCTCGAACACATCGAACACTCCCACGGCCCCGGCCCTGCCGAAGATGCCGCAGCGGTTCATGGCCTCCGTGGGCAGGCCCAGCCACAGGATGTTCCACACGCTCAGAAGCCCGCCGTGGGACACCAGAACCACCGTGTCCTCCGGGCGGTCCAGGACCTCCCGGCAGAAGGGCATGAGGCGCTCGTACATCTCCCGCTTGGTCTCCGCGCCGGAAATGCACCGGTCGTCAATCCCGTTTCCGAAATTGTCGCAGTGTTCCCGATACCATTCCTTGGTTTTCCCGTCTACCAGCGGCCCGAAGTTCTTCTCCCGCAGCTCCCGGCGGTACTCCACCAAAACGCCCAGCCTCTCCCCCAGAGGCGCGACGGTCTCAGCGGCCCGCTTCAGGTCCGAGGAATAGAGCTTCACGGACTGGCCCGCCAGCTCCACCCCCAGCCGCTCTCCCAGCCGCCCGGCCTGCTCCCGGCCCAGGTCCGTGAGGGGCCCCATCATGCCGTTCACGTGCTGCTCCGACTGGCAGTGCTGGATGGTGATGATCTGCTTCATGGGAATCCCCTCTCTTCTTATCTCCGGGCGAAAATTTCCCGGGCAAAGCCGTCGATCCGGCGGTTTACCTCCTCGGGCGCGTCGGTGTTGGAGTTGTGCCCCGCGCCCTTCAGCCAGACCAGGGGGAAGCCCGTGCGCTTTGTCCAGGCCCGGTTGTAGCGCCGGGAGGATCCGGCCCCGTCCCTCTCCCCGCAGAGCAGAAGGGTGGAGCAGTCCGGCTCCCTGTCCCCGTGAGCCTCCACCGCCAGCGCCAGCAGCCGGTAGCCGTGGCCCGCCAGGGCGCAGTACTCCCCCTTCTCGTAGGATTCCATCATCTCCCCCATTAGCGCCCGCCCATAGGGGGAGGTGGCCGTGCCCTCCGACCCGATTTTTACCAGGAGACGCCAGGGAATGCTGCGGTACATCCATGTGGCGTGCTTCAAAAGCGCCAGCTCCCAGCCGGAAAAATAGCTTCGGCTCAGGGGCGCGGAATCGATGGAGACAAAGCCCGCCGCCCTGCCGGGGAACCGCCGGATAAATGCCTGGGCGATGTAGCCGCCCATGGACTGGCCGATCAGAAGGGGATTCTGGATCCCCTCCTTCTGGAAAATCCGGTCCAGAAAGCCGGTCAGATCGTCCATCAGGAAATCCAGGGGGAAAGGCCGGGAGCTTCCGTGGGCGGGGGCGTCCCAGACCATGCAGCGGTAGTCCCCCTGAAAGCCCTCGATCTGCTTGTCAAAGAGGCGATGGTCCGCCGTGAGCCCCGGCAGCATCACCAGCCAGGAGCGGTCCTCCTCTGTCCGGCTGGTCCAATAGTGGATCTCTCCCGCCGGCGTGGAGAGGATCTTTTCTTCCATGCTCCTCATAGCTTCTCGATCTCCGCCAGGAGCTCGTCCAGCAGGCGGTTCTCCGGCACCTTGCGCAGAATTTCCCCCTTCCGGAAGATCAGGCCCTCCCCTTTGCCTCCGGCGATGCCCACGTCGGCCTCTCTGGCCTCGCCGGGGCCGTTTACCGCACAGCCCATCACCGCCACGGTGATGTCCTTTTCGCAACGGGAGAGGGCCTCCTCCACCCGGTTTGCCAGGGGGATGAGGTCGATGCGGGTGCGGCCGCAGGTGGGGCAGGCGATGAGCCGCACGCCCCGGCGCAGGCCCAGGGCCCGGAGGATATCGCTCCCCGCCCGGACCTCCTCCACGGGGTCCGCCGCCAAAGAGACCCGCAGGGTGTCCCCGATGCCCTGCCGCAGAAGCCCGCCGATGCCGATGGCGGACTTGACCACGCCCATCCGGGCCGTGCCCGCGTGGGTAATGCCCAGGTGCAGGGGGTAGCCGCAACGCTCCGCCACCAGCTCATAGGCCCGCATGGTGAAGTACACGGAGGAGGCCTTCATGGAGATGACGATGTCCGAGAAGTCGAATTTTTCCAGAAGGGAGACATGGTAGAGGGCGCTCTCGCACAAGGCCTCTGGAGTGGGGTGTCCATATTTGGCCAGGATGTGCTTTTCCAAGGAGCCGTCGTTCACTCCCACCCGGATGGGGATGCCCCGCTGGCGGCAGGCCTGGGC
This sequence comes from Acutalibacter sp. 1XD8-33, assembly GCF_003612555.1. GTDB lineage: Bacteria > Bacillota > Clostridia > Oscillospirales > Acutalibacteraceae > Acutalibacter. Next base: position 22,126 of record NZ_RAZF01000006.1, on the reverse strand, counting down.
CACGGCCTTCACCCGGCTGTCATCCCCGATATTGCCTGGGTTGATGCGGATCTTGTCGATGCCCGCCGCAGCGGACTCCAGGGCTAGCTTATAGTCAAAGTGGATGTCCGCCACCACGGGAATGTTCACGGCCTCCTTCACGGCGGGGATCAGCTCCCGTACCGCCGCCATGTCCGGGATGGCGATACGCAGGATCTGGCACCCAGCCCGCTCCAGGGCCTTGGCCTGGGCCACGCTGCCCGGAAGATCCGTGGAGGGAGTACTAAGCATAGACTGGACCGTCACCGGCGCGCCGCCTCCGATTCTCACCCCGCCAGCTATTATCTGCCGGGAATTTCTTCTATCCATCTGCATGTTCCTTTCTGTGGGAATACATCCCTTTCCCCGCCCCCAAACGCAAAGCGTTTGCAAGGAGCGAACGGACCGGCAAGCCGGCCTGTCCGCTCCTTGGTCTGGCAGGAAAAATTTCCTGCCAGACGGGGCGGGGCCAGGTAGAATCCACGTTACCCTGTAATAATCCTCCAAACATCATGGAAAGTGACCAGCACCATCAGCCCCAACAACAGGGCAAATCCCGCCGCGTGGACGTATCCTTCGTATTTGGGGGGCACCGGCTTACGGGTTAAGCCCTCCCAGATGAGGAAGAGCAGCCGCCCCCCGTCCAGAGCGGGCAGGGGGAGCAGGTTGATGATCCCCAGATTAACCGTAATCATAATCATCATTACCACAATATTGCTCACAGCCTGGCCGAAGCCCTGGCTGAGCCCCGCTCCCGCCACCTGGGAAATTGCCTGGGCCGTTCCTACCGGGCCTGCCACCTCATTGAGCCCAAAGCGCCCGGTGAGCAGCCCCTTCAGGCTCTCCACCACCATCCGAGCCATGGAGAAGGTGTCCGCCCCGGCCCGGCCCAGCAAGCCGAAAAAGCTCCGCTCCTCCGGCCGGACGTAAAAGTCCAGGGCCACCACCTCCGTGCCGTCCTCCAGGGTCTGGGTGTTCATGGCAAACTGCCCCAGACCAATCCGCCGGCCGTCCCGCTCCACCACCATGCCAATGGCTTTCGGGTCGGCCAAGGCCATAGCGAAGGACAGATCCCGGTCGGTGTAGATGGCGTAACCATCGATCTCCACGATCCGGTCCCCGGCCTGAGCCCCGGCGGCGGATGTGGCCGAATCCTCTGTAAACTGGGAAATGACGGTGGTAGCATAAATTTTTTGAGGAGCTAGCACCCCAAGCATCAGCACAAAACCCAAGAAAATATTAAAAATTCCTCCCGCCGCCACAACCAAAATCCGCTTCCACACGGGCTTATTGCCAAAGGCCCGTTCGTCTCCGCTGGCCTCGTCCTCCCCCTCCATGGCGCAGAAGCCGCCGATAGGCAAAAGACGCAGGGCATACTCCGTCTCACCCCGGCGGAATCCAAACAGCCTTGGCCCCATACCCAGAGCAAATTCGTTTACCCGGATTCCGGAGAGCTTCGCCAATAAGAAATGGCCCAACTCGTGAAAAAAGATCAGAAATCCAAAGAGCAGAACGGCAATGACTATCAATAGGGCTGTGCTTAACACCTGCAAGCAATCATCTCCTTCGTTTCGAATCCACAAATTCTCGTGCAGCCCGGTCCGCCTCTAGGACTGCCTCCAGACTAACAGGGGAATCCGCCTTCTGGCGCACCGAGGCCTCCTCTACCAGAGCCGGGATCTCCAAAAATCCGATCTCCCCCCGCAGGAACGCCCCCACGGCCTGCTCGTTGGCCCCGTTCACGGCGGCAGGGACCAGCCCGCCCCGCTTCAATGCCTCCACCGCGATGTCCAGGCAGGGGAACGCCTCCCGCTCCGGGGGATAGAAGGTGAGCTTTCCCAGGGCGAACAGGTCCAGCTCCTTCATAGGGCCGGGGACCCGGCGGGGATAGGTCAGGGCGTACTGGATGGGCAGGCGCATATCCGGCGTGCCCAGCTGGGCAATGATCCCGTGGTCCAGAAATTCCACCATGGAGTGGACGATGCTCTCCCGGTGGACCACCACCTGGATTTTCTCCGGCGGTACGGCAAAAAGCCAGGAAGCCTCCATGACCTCCAGGCCCTTGTTCATCATGGTGGCGGAATCGATGGTCACCTTGGCCCCCATGGACCAGTTGGGGTGGGCCAGGGCCTCTTTGGGCGTCACCGATTCCAGCTCCCTGCGGCTACGGCCAAAGAAGGGTCCGCCCGAGGCGGTGAGCAGAATTTTCTCCACCTGATTTTCATTGTTCCCCCGCAGGCACTGAAATATGGCCGAGTGCTCGCTGTCCACCGGCAGAATGGACACGGAATGCTTCCGCGCCGCTTCCATTACCAGCGCGCCCCCCGCCACCAGCGTCTCCTTATTGGCCAGAGCCACGTCCTTTCCTGCGGCGATAGCGTTCAATGTGGGTTCCAGGCCCACCATGCCCACCACGGCGTTCAGCACCAGGTCCGCCCCTTCCCAAGAAGCCGCCTGGCAGAGCCCTTCCATCCCGGAGAGCACCGGCAGGCCCAGGTCCCGGGTGCGTTCCCGGAGGTCCTTAGCGGCGGCGGGGTCAAAAAGGGCCGCGGCCTGCGGCCGGACCGCTCGGATCTGCCGCTCTAAAAGCTCCACATTGGAATGAGCCGCCAGCACGGCGACCCGGCACTCCCATTCCGTGCCCTTCAACCCCTCCAGCACCTCCAGAGCCTGGGTGCCGATAGAGCCTGTGGAGCCTAAAATCGAAATCATTTTCATTCCGCGTCCCCTTCCCTTCTGCCCAATTCCTTTCGGTATACGTAAAACCCCGGCCGCTCCTGAAAGCGGGTGAAGCCGAATTTCTCGTACAAACCCACAGGCCCCCGGTACTGCCAGGGGTAATCCCGGTTGACAAAGGGATAGCCCTCGGCCCAGCGGTAGCCCTGGGCTTCGGCGTCCATCAGAAACCGCTCCATGACAAGACCGGCCAGGCCCTTTCCCTGATATCCCTCCGCGATATCCAGGCAGTAGAGGATCCTGATCCGGCCCCGCCCCTGTCCGCCGGTAAAAAAGGCCGGGTTCTCCCGGATGGGCCGGTAGTCCATCTTGTCTCCCCCGTTGCACCAGCCCACGGGCCGCTCCCCGTCGTACAGGAGGTAGCCGGTCATCCGCCCGGAATCGATCAGCTGTTTCGCCGCCCAGCGCCGCTCAAAGACCTCCACATACCGGGCCTCGTCGGAAAGATGGCTCTCCAGGCAATAGCAGTTGGCCCGAGGGTCCCCTGGCAGGAACGCGCTCTCCTCGAAATACCGGAAGAACTCCCCCGCCATGCCGGGAACCAGGGCCTTAATATCCATGGTTATTTCTCTCTAAGCCCCTGCCAAGGGCAGGAAGCTCACCAATAGATATACGAAAGGCGCGGTGAATATGACGCTGTCGAACCGGTCCAGAATGCCTCCGTGGCCGGGGATCACCTGGCCGAAATCCTTGATATGGCAGCTGCGCTTGATGAGGGAAAAGCTCAGGTCCCCCAAAATGGAGATCACCGAGCCAAAGAAGCCGATGATAAACAGCGCCAGATAGTTCACCCCCACCTGGCCCTGGTAGAACACCATGGAAAACCAGACCCCGCACAGCAGCATCACCGCCACGTCCGCCGCCATGCCGCCGACGGCCCCCTCCACCGTCTTTTTGGGGCTGATCTCCGGGCAGAGCTTGTGCTTTCCGAAGAGGCTTCCGGCGAAGAAGGCCCCCATGTCCGCCACCCAGGCCGCCAGCACCGCGATGAGCACATAGAACATACCGTGGGCCCGGTTCAACTCCCGCAGGGCCACCAGAGTGTTCAGGGCGCAGGGGATCATCACCGCCATGCTGTAGAGCACGGCGACCTCCTTGAAAGAAGTCTCGCTGTGATACACGATCATAGCGGAGAACAGAATCAGAGTATAAATCGCGTACACGAGGAACTGGATTTCATCGCTGCAAAAAGGAACTACCGCCGATGCCGCCAAAGAGGGCAAATACAAAAACCACTTGCGTTGCAGGCCCAGGGCCCTTGCCAGCTCCTCCACCGCCGCCAGGGAAATCAATGCCACGGCAATATTCAGCGCCAGGGGAAAGATCCGGTCAAAGACAATGACAGCCACCGCGAACAGGCCCAGCACAATGCCGGACAGAACCCGCTGCAGCAAGGACTGATTTTTCAAGCGAATTCCTCCTTTCTTCCCAAACCAGCTACACCCCGCCGAACCGCCGCTGGCGGGAGTTATAGATGTCAATGGCCCGGTCCAGGTCCTGGGGCTTGAAATCTGGCCAGAGAATGTCAAAATAAACGAATTCCGCGTAGGCGCACTGCCACAGCAGAAAATTAGAAATCCGCTGCTCTCCGCTGGGGCGGATGATCAGGTCCGGGTCCGGCTGGCCCGCCGTGTACAGGTATCGGGAGAAGAGGCCCTCGTCCAGCTGGCTGGGAGCTACCCGGCCAGCCTGGGCATCTCGGGCGAAGGCGGCCGCCGCCCGCACGATCTCCGCCCGGCCCCCATAATTCATTGCCAGGTTCAGCACCATGCCCGTTTTGGGGGCCGAGGCCTCCTCCACCTCCCGGATCAGCTCCTGAAGGTCCGGGGCGAAGCCCTCCACGTCCCCGATGAACCGCACCCGGATGTTCTCGTCCATAAAATCCCGCAGGGCCTCCCGCAGGTAGTCCTTGAAGAGGCCCATCAGGGCCCCCACCTCTTCCGCCGGACGGGACCAGTTCTCCGTGGAGAAGGCGTAGAGGGTCAGGTGCTTCACCCCGATCTTGGAGGCGTAGCGGGTGATGGTGCGGAAATTTTGGGCTCCCGCCCGGTGGCCCATGGACCGGGGCTGAAAATGCTTTTTGGCCCAGCGGCCGTTTCCGTCCATGATGATTCCCACATGGGCGGGGATTTCTCTCTCTGGCATGGTGGTTTCCGCCCTTTCCGGTCAGATTTCCAGAATTTCCTTTTCCTTGTCCGCAGCGCAGGCGTCGGCGTTCTTCACGTATTTATCCGTAAGATCCTGGGTCTTTTTCTCCGCCTGTTTCAGGTCATCCTCCGTAATCTCGGACTTTTTCTTCATATCCTTCAGCTTCTCAATGGCGTCCCGGCGGATGGAGCGCACCGCGACCTTGGCCTCCTCGGCCAGCTTGCTGGTCTCCTTCACCAGCTCCCGGCGGCGCTCCTCATTCAGCGGGGGGAACACCAGGCGGATGATTTTGCCGTCATTCTGGGGGTTCACACCCAGGTCGGAGGTCTGGATAGCCTTCTCGATGCCTCGCAGCACAGAGGCGTCCCAGGGCTGGATGGTGAGCACCCGGGCCTCCGTCACCGCTACGGCGGCCAGCTGGTTGATGGGCGTGGGGGTGTCGTAGTAGTTCACCATAATCCGGTCCAGCACGGCGGGATTGGCCCGCCCCGCCCGAATGGCCGCGTACTCCTCCTGCAAATGGCCGATGGCCTTCTTCATCTTGCTCTCCGCTTTCTCGAATACTTCTTTCATTTCCGGCATGGTTCTCTTCCTTTCTTTATATTTATTTTCCTTTTAATTATTTTATATGGGGGTTTTTGGGGCGCACTAGTGCGTCCAGATTTCAGCACACCGCGCCTAATATGTGCGAGGCACAAGCTGGGTTTCTCGGTGTGTCATGAGTTTTCCTACGGAAAACTCTGCCAAGTCTGGTACGCCCGTGCGCTCAGATGGCTTTCTCCGCATCCACCCCGCTCGGGTTCGTCCGTAGGACGAACCGCCGGGCAAACGGGCAAGGCCCGTTTGCCCACGGCCATTTTGCGGCGAGCCGCAAAATGCGAGCGGGGCACACGGCGCGACCATTGGCGTAAGGAGCTAGCCGGTTTTCGCCGTGTGACATGAGTTTTGCTCCGCAAAACTCTGCAAAGCTGGGTGCGAACGTTTGCCGCTGGCTTACTCCGGAACTAGGGAACTTTTTTTCTTGCAAAAAGTTCCCTCTTGGCGCTGCGCGCCAATTCACCTTCAAAAAATGCGCTTCTCAGGCGTTAAGGTCAAGGGCAACACCGTGGGACTCCGTCCCACACCCTGCGAGCTTTTGAAAAAGCTCGGCCAAAACTTTTACGGTTGTTAGGTTAGCTCGTCAAAACATTTAAAACGTTCACGACGAGCAAAGCGAGGAGTGGGTAAAAGTTTCGTAGACTTCGTTCTACGAAGTCTTACCTTTATCAAAGGTTGCAGGGGTTTGGGGGTGAGCGTCTGCCAGTGGCAGACATGCTGCGAGCCGACCGAGCCGGCAGGCGAGACAGAGTCCCCAAGACCTTACGTCCCACGACCTTACCGCACCAGTGTGCCTACGGCTTCTCCGGTGACGGCCCGCACGATGTTCTCCGGGTCCTCTATGCTGAACACCAGCCAAGGGATCCCCCGGTCCTTGCAGAAGGAGGCGGCGGTCATGTCCATCACCGCAAGATTCTGGTTCAGAACCTCCATAAAGGTCAGAGTCTCATACTTGTGGGCGTTGTTGTATTTCTTGGGGTCCCGGTCGTAGACGCCATCCACCATGGTAGCCTTCAGGATGATATCCGCCTCGATCTCCGCCGCCCGCAGGGCCGCGCCGGTGTCCGTGGAGAAGAAGGGGTTCCCCGTGCCGCAGCCGAACACCACTACCCGGCCCTTCTCCAGGTGGCGCACCGCCCGGTTGCGGATATAGGGCTCCGCCAGCTCCTGCATGGCGATAGCCGTCTGCACCCGCACGCTGAGACCCAGCTGCTCCAGCCCGTCAGCCACTCCCAGGGCGTTGATCACCGTGGCCAGCATCCCCATATGGTCGGCCCGAGTGCGGTCCATATTGCCGCTGCTGCGGCCCCGCCAGAAGTTGCCGCCGCCCACCACAATGGCTACCTGCGCGCCCATGTCGCAGAGGGCCTTGACCGGGCGGCAGATCTCCACCACAGTGTCGAAGTCAATGCCGTGGCCCGCGTCCCCGGCCAGGGCCTCCCCGCTAAGCTTCAGGAGCACCCGCTTGTATTTCAGCGCCATCCTACCACACTCCGTTTCTTATAAATAATGATCTCGGGATCGGAACCGTTTTCGCCGTACTCACAGACCAGGAGATGGTCCTCGTCTGCCGCCAGGCCATAGCATCGTTTGCTGCCCGCTTTACAGACCTGGTTTCCCATATAGACCTTGCTATCATCCAAGAGCTTTACTTTCTGCCCGCCGGGCAGGGTGTATTCCAGGTTGATGTAGCTGCCGGGCAGGGTGTTCAGCCCGGTGATCACCTCCATATCCTGGATGCCTAGATCGTTGAACTCCCGGATCAGCCGGTCCTTGAGCTGGCAGGCGTCGCACTGGCCGCAGCGCTCCTGTCCCTTCTCCCGGCAGCAGGCCGCCAGGGGACAGACCCCCGCGTCCGCAAAGGGCTTCCCCTCTGTGGCGAGGCAGCCCGCACACTGGTCCGCGCGCCAGCACTGGCCGCAGTCGATGCCGCAATAGGAATGCATTCCGCCGGTCCCTCCTTCCCTGTGATTATCCCCATTGTACATGATATTCCTAAATTTGTAAAGCCAAACTTTTGGAGAAAGCGTCCAAAAGCCGGAAAGCCCCGGCCCCGCCCGGGCGGACCGCTTCAACGCCCTGCAAGTAAAAAGAAGGGGGCGCAAGCCCGCCCGCGAGCCCACGCCCCCATAAAATCAGATCAATCTGTCCAGTCTGCCCAGCGCCGTGCGCAGGGGCCGGTACAGCACCAGCATCAGCAGGAAGTTGCCACCCCCATGGAGCAGGTCAAAGGGAAGCCCGCTTGCCACCCAGGCGAACATCATTTTCACCCCCCCCACCGGCAGATAGACCAGCGAGCAGAGGCTTCCAAAGGCCAGGCCGTACAGCCCGGAGAAAATCGCCCACTGCCATGCCCGGTCCATCCGGCGAAGCAGCCAGGTAAGCGCCGCCAACAGGGGCCAAATATACAGGTACATGATCCACCACATGCCAAAGCCGTAGAGCAGGCCCTCCAGCAGCAGAAACACACCCAGGGCCCCCACCACCCATCCGCCAAAACTCAAGGTGAAAAGGACCGTCAAGAGGCTTACCGCCTCAAAATTGGGCAGAGCTGCCAGGGCCTCTTTGGACACAGCCAGCACCACGCCCATCATCGCCATGGCGCACAGGCCCCGAAGCCGTTTCATCAGTAGCCCACCGTCAAAGTGAGTTCATAGACTCCGCCGTCCTCAATGGGGGTGGAATCCACGCCGCTGGTAGCGGTTTCCCCCGCGATAGTCAAGCACCACCACTCCTGATTGCCCTCATCGGCGGTTTCCCCGTCCACGGTGGTGACAAACAGCCCGTATTCGCCGTCGCTGCCGGAGATGATGCCTTCGTTCAGCAAGGCCGCGCCCAGGTTTTCCTCTGTGGTTTCCAGGTTGAACTCCTTGGTGGAGCCGTCCTTGTGGGTAACCGTCAGGGCAATGGTTTTTCCGGCGGAACCAACACTGCCGGAGGACTCCTGGCCGGACTTTGCGTCGTTGCCGCAGCCCGCGAATACCACGGCGCTGAACAGCAGAGCAAGCAGCAGGGCCAGGGTCCGAATCTGTGGTTTTTGCGTTTTCTCCATACTAGAATGCCTCCTAAAAAATTTTTAGGGGCGGCCTGTCCGCCGATAAGGGGCGGACAAAGGGGCCGGCGAATCCGACCCTTGGAGGAATCGCTGAGAACCCGCAGCTATCCTCCGGCCCTCCGGGCAAGTCTTTCGGCTTAGACATAGGGGCGCGCTTCACAAAAAACGGCCCTGCGCCTGTCCCCTCCTTCCCGGCAAAAAGATACTGCCCCTGCCAGTGGATTGTCGTAAGCACCCTTGAATCCGACAAAGCCGAATTTCAAGACCTGAGCTTCAAAACAGCCCCAAAGAATCATGGAATTGTCTTGCGCTGTGCTACTGATGCGGGGACGGGCTCCGTCATCACGGCGACGGGTTCGCCAGGGATTTTCACCTGCCGGGGAAAGCGGGCGTCATTACCGCGCAGGCAAGTCGATCCCTGCTGCCGGCCCGGCATCTGCCAAGCCGCCAACGCGATTATGATATTCCCCGGCCGAGGACCTGCGTCCTCCTGTTCCTGTGTTCGGCCGCAGCGGTACTGCGGGCACCTCGGAGTCCCAATGCCCTCAACTATAGCACAGGGCGCGGGGAAAGTCAAGATTTGGCAGGAAAGGCAAAAATCCCCGGCGAACCGGGGATTTCCTAGATTAGTCTTGGTCTTGAGGCAAGTCTGTGAACATCTCCTTCATGGAAGCAGCTAAGCCCGCCAAGCCCTGGATATTGGAGGGGATGATGATCTTGGTGGCCTGGCCGTCCGCCGCCGCCTGGAAGGCCTCCAGGCTCTTCAGGGCGATGACCCGCTCGCTGGGGTTGGCCTCGTTCATCAGCTTGATGGCGTCCGCCAGGGCCCGCTGCACGGAGAGGATGGCCTCCGCCTCGCCCTGGGCCTCCCGGATTTTGGTCTCCTTCACCGCGTCTGCCCGAAGCACCGCCGACTCCTTCTGGCCCTCGGCGATCAGGATGGCACTGCGCTTCTCGCCCTCGGCGTCCAGAATCTTGGCCCGGCGTTCCCGCTCGGCCTTCATCTGCTTCTCCATGGAGTCCTGAATCTCCGCCGGAGGGATGATGTTTTTCAGCTCCACCCGGTTTACCTTGATGCCCCAGGCGTCGGTGGCCTCGTCCAGGATCACCCGGATCTTGGAGTTGATCACGTCCCGGGAGGTGAGAGTGTGGTCCAGCTCCATGTCGCCGATGATGTTCCGGAGGGTGGTAGCGGATAGGTTCTCAATGGCAGAGATAGGCTTCTCCACCCCGTAGGCATAGAGCTTGGGGTCGGTGATCTGAAAATACACCACCGTGTCGATCTGCATGGTCACGTTGTCCTTGGTGATCACCGGCTGGGGCGGGAAGTCGATTACCTGCTCCTTCAGGCTAACCTTTTTGGCAATGCGGTCGATAAAGGGAACCTTAAAGTGCAGGCCCGTGCTCCAGGCCGCATGGAAAGCCCCCAACCGCTCCACTACGTATGCGTTGGCCTGAGGCACGATTTTGATATTGGAAATCACCACAAGCAGCAAGAACACAATCAAAATAATCCCTACCAGGGCTCCGCCCAAAGCGGCAAAGTCGAACCCTCCAGCGAGCATATCCAAAGTCATCAGCATGTTCATTCTATTTCCCCTCCTCTGTTTGGGGCGCGACGATGAGCTTTACACCCTCGATCCGCGCCACGGTTACCTTTTCTCCCAAGGGAATGACCTCCTCGGGAGTTTGACTGCGAGCAGCCCAGCTGTTGCCCAGGACGGACACCCGGCCGGCCTCCCGCAGGTTATCCACCTCTTCGGTGACCACGGCCACCTCGCCCAGCACCCGGTCCGCGTTGGTAGAGGTTCCGCCGCCTTTATGCAGCCGCCTGGCCAGGGGCCTGGTAACGGCCAGGGCCGCCACCGAACCTCCTAAAAACAGCAGGCACTGGAGCAAAACCGAACCTCCGCAGAGGCTGGCAATCAGAGCCAGAATTCCTCCCGGCACAAACCAGATAGACACCAGCGCGGGCACTGCGGCCTCCACAACAGCGGCCACTATGGTCACGCCCAGCCAGACATACTCCATCATTTCCACCGGACTTCCCTCCTCACAGTCAGAAGATTTTTGTACAATATCATTATATCTCTTTTCTGTTCAAAATGCAATAGAAATTTTAGAGAGTATCCAAACCGCATGTCTTTTTTGACGGTGTTTCGCTTCTGGAAGGAAGGCTTTTGCCCCCCTTTTCCCCATTTGACATTCTCCCGCAATCTGACTATAATGGAGGCAAAGGAAATGGATGGAGGAGCCAGGATGGAGTATCGTTTGGACGTGGGCATGTGGAATCAGGTGTTCGCCGTGCCCTGCGCGCTGGTGGACCAGCATATCAAATTGGCGGGCAAGGAGCAGCTGCAGGCCATCCTCTGGATCCTGCGCCACGCCGGTCAGGGCTTCTCCCCCGAAGAGCTCGCGGGAAGCCTGGACATGCCCCTGGACCGGGCCCTGGACGCCCTGGACTACTGGTGCGACAGGGGCCTGCTCTCCGCCAGCGGGGGCGACCTGCGCCCCATGCCCCAGCCGGAACCCCAGGGGCCGGCGCTCCAGCCTCCAGAGGCCGGAAAGCTCCCGGAGCCCCTACAGAGCCCAGGGGAGCCTCCCGTCCCCCCTATAAAAATGCAAGAAGGGGAGCCCGCCGCCCCCAACGGCGGGAATCCGGAGCCCAGGCCCCTGCCCCCCCGGCAGCGCCTCCTCCGCCCGGACAGCGGCCACCTCACCGCCCGGCTGGAAGAGTCGGAAGGGGTCCGTTTTCTCTTTCAGGAGGCGGAGGCCACCCTGGGCAAGACTCTCTCCCCCGCCATGAGCGCCCTGCTGCTCACCATTACCGACGACTATGGCCTGCCCCCGGAGGTCACCGTCATGCTTCTGCACTACGCCCAGGAGGCGGGCCGCACCGGCACCAGCTACATCGATTCCGTGGCCCGGGACTGGGCCGAAAGCGGGATTTTCTCCATTGAAGCCGCCGAGGAAAAGCTCCAGGAGCTCAGCCGCCGCCGTCTGGCCTGGGGAAAGGTTTCCGCCGCCGCCGGGCTCATCAAGCGCTCTCCCAGCAAGTCCGAGGGGGAAAAGGCCTGCCGCTGGGTGTACGAATGGGAGTTCAGCCAGGACATGTTGGGGGCCGCCTACGAGGCCTGCGCGGACCATACCGGGAAGTTCAGCGCCTCCTATATGGACAAGGTCCTCTCCGGCTGGCACAGCCTGGGGATCAGCAATCTGCAGGACCTGGAAACGCACCGACAGAAAGCCGCTGCGGAAAAGGAAAAGGCCGCTTCCTCCCAGCAGAGCTATGACATTGACGAGCTGGAGCGCATGAGCGTGCTGGACATTCCCGAGAATCTGTAAGGAGGCCGAAGGATGGGATACGACAAAAAAGTGAACGAGGCGGCATGGGCCCAGCTAGAGCAGCGCAGGCAGTCCGCGGAAAGCGCCGCCGCCGCCGCTTTGGAGGATTTCTACGCCCGGTGCCCCCGGGCCCTGGAGGTGAAGCGCCAGATGGCCTCCAACGCCGCCCAGGCGGGCCGGGACGTGGTCTCCGGCGGGGACGTGCGCGCCGCCCTGGAGAAGCGCAAGGAGCGGGGGCTGACCCTTAGCCGGGAATATGAGGAGCTTCTGGCCTCCTGCGGCCTCACCCCCCAGGACGTGGCCCCCAGATACGCCTGCCCAGACTGCAAGGACACCGGCTTTGTGGACGGCCGCATGTGCCGGTGCCTCAAGCAGCTGCGGAAGAATCTGGCCTACCGCCAGCTCAGCGGCAAGCTGCCCCTGGCGGAGAGCACCTTTGAGAGCTTCTCCCTGGGCTATTACCGGGAGGACCCGGAGGCCCTCCGGCAGATGACGGAGATTCTGCGGGCCTGCCAGACCTACGCCCAGCGCTTCCGGGGAGACTCCCCCAGCCTGCTCTTCAAGGGGGGCACGGGCCTGGGGAAAACCCATCTCTCCCTGGCTATTGCCAACGAGGCCCTGGAGAAGGGCTTCGGCGTGGTCTACGGCTCCGCCCAGAGCTTTGCCATGGCCCTGGAGAAGGAGCGCTTCCGCCAGGAGGGGGAGGGCGCCGGGGACCAGATGAAGTCCTGCGACCTGCTGATTCTGGACGACCTGGGCACCGAGTTCCCCTCGGCCTATGTGAACGCCGCCCTCTATGACGTGGTGAACAGCCGGATGCTAGCGGGGTGCCCCACCATCATTTCCACCAACCTGACCCTCAAGGAGCTGGAGGGGCGCTACTCCCCCCGCTTCGCCTCCCGGATCGCCGGGAGCTACGGCAAGCTGGAGTTCAGGGGGCGGGACGTGCGCATCCAGAAGCGGAAAACCGGCCAGCGCTAAGAGCGTGGGGCGCCGCCCCACACCCCGCAAACTTTTACCCACTCCTCACTTCGTTCGTCGTGAACGTTTTACGTTTTTTTGACGAGCTAACCGAACCACCGTAAAAGTTTCGTCAACCTTTTCAAAGGGTGCGGTGGTTTGGAGGCAGCGCCTCCAAGGTCTTGACCTTAAACACCTGAGAAGCGCAATTTTTGCAGGGTGAATTGGCGGACGGAGTCCGCCAAGAGGGGTGCTTTTTGCAAGAATAAAAAGCACCCCTAGTACCGGAACCAGCCAGCGGCGAGCGTTCGCACCCAGCTTGGCCGAGTTTTCGCCGCACTTTTGCGCAGCAAAAGACAGCTGTCTCACGGCTGGGGCGGAAACGGAAAGATAGACCGAGCCGCGCGAGCGTCTATCTTTTTGACACCACCGCGAAACCCAGCCTACTCATTTCGCCTCGCTTGGCGCGGTGTGCCGAAGGCCTTCCCATACTCAAAAAACACGTTCCCAAAAAGCCTCCTATCCCCCAAAAAAGCTCTTCCCTTTTCCGTCAGTTTCGTGTAAACTATAAGAAAGTCTCCTCCAAGAAAGGACGATAGCCATGAAACTCACCCATCTGCGCACCAACCACGTTGTCCAGCCCCTGGGACTCGCCATGGACCGCCCCGTGTTCTCCTGGACCGCCTCCGATACCCCGGACAAGGTCCAGGCCGCCGCCCAGATCACCGTCTCCGTTGGGGACGAAACCGTCTACGACAGCGGCCGCAGGGAGGATCTCTCCTCCCTGGGCTTCGAGGCCCCCCTGGACCTTCTCCCCCGCACCCGCTACGATTGGACCGTCATCGTGTGGGGAGACGGCGGAGACACCGCCAGCGCCTCCTCCTGGTTCGAGACCGGCAAACGGGACGAGCCCTGGCAGGCGGAGTGGATCGCCGCGGACCCCGCCCAGGCCCCCTTCGGCGACAAGGAGGTCCAGCCCCTGCTGGCTAAGGATTTCTCCCTCCGGGGGGAGGTCGCCAGCGCCCGGGCCTATGTGTGCGGCCTGGGCATCTACGAGCTGGAGGTCAACGGAAAAAAGGCCGGGGACGAATACCTGCTGCCCGGCTACCACTGCTACGACTTCGCCCTGGAATACCAGACCTTCGACGTGACGGACCTGCTGCGCGCCGGAGAGAACACCATGGGCCTGGCCCTGGGCCCCGGCTGGTACAAGGGGGACATGATCTTTGACCGCTACCACGACCTGTACGGCGACACCATGCAGGCCATCTGCGAGCTGCACATCACCTATGCCAATGGGGGCGAAGAGGTGATCTCCTCGGACGGCTCCTGGATGGCCTACCCCTCCCCCGTCACCTTCAGCAATATCTACGACGGCGAGCACTTCGACGCCAACCGGATGGTTCCCGGCTGGTCCGCCCCTGGCTGCGCCGCCCGGAGCTTCGGGACGGTGGTTCGCAAAGAGGCCACCCCTCTGGTGGAGCGGCGGGGCCCCAAGATCGTGAAGAAGAAGGAGTTCGCCCCCATAGAGGTGATCCATACCCCCAAGGGCGAGACCGTGCTGGACTTCGGCCAGAACATGACCGGCTGGGTGGAGTTCTCCGTGGATGCCCCTGCCGGGCAGACCGTGACCCTCACCTACGGCGAGGTGATGCAGAACGGCTGCTTCTACCGGGACAACCTGCGCACCGCCAAGGCCGAGTACATCTATGTTTCCGATGGGACACCACAGCGGGTCCGGCCCCATTTCACCTTCTACGGCTTCCGCTTTGTGAAGGTGGAGGGCCTGGAGGTCGTGCGCCCCGGGGACTTCGCCGCCTGCCACATCCGCTCGGACATCGACCCCATCGGCCACATCGAGACGGACAACCCCCGGGTGAATCAGCTGTTCCACAACGCCATGTGGGGCCAGTTCGACAATTTCCTGGATCTGCCCACGGACTGCCCCCAGCGGGACGAGCGCCTGGGCTGGACCGGCGACGCGGCCATCATCTCCGCCACGGCCTGCAAAAACATCTATATGCCCGCCTTCTTCCACCACTTTATGGAGAACGTGCGGGAGGAGCAGGAATACCACGACGGGGCCGTGCCCTTCTATGTGCCCGCCCCCAAAAAGGCCAAGCCCGGCTCCACCGGCATTGATGTGGACCCGGCGGACTTCGTCAGCCTGCCGGAGGGGGATATGGAGGCGTTTGCCGCCGCTGTAGCCAAGTACCCGGAGTTCCAGGCCGCCATGGAGGCCCTGCCCGAGGGGGAGCGGAACGATTTCGCGGTGAAGGTGATCAGCGAGAACTTCAGCTTTGAGCACGGCAACAGGAAGGGCGCGGCCATCTGGAGCGACGTGGCCACCATGATGCCCTGGGCGGTCTACGAGAACTACGGCGACCGGAACCTGCTGCGGGCCGAGTATCCGGTGATGAAGGCCTGGGTGGAGCGGATGCGCCAGGACGACGAGCTGGACGGAGGCCGGGGCCTCTGGCTGCGGGGGCGTCAGCTGGGAGACTGGCTGGCCCTGGACAAGCCGGACCCCAAGGACGCGGAGAATCCCTTCGGGGCCACGGACCTGGAGTACACCGCCAGCTGCTTCTACTTCTACTCCACAGAGCTCACGGGGAAGGCCGCCAGGGCCCTGGGCTATGCCGGCGACGCGGGCGATTACGCCGCCCTCTCGAAGAAGATTCGGGGCGCGATTGTAAAAGAATACTTCAACCCGGACGGCAGCTTCAAGATCGAGGGCACCCAGACCGCCTGCGTGCTCAGCCTGTTCTTCGGCATCTACCCTGAGGGCAAAAAGGATGCGGTGCTCCGGCAGCTGATGGCCCGGCTGGAGGCCAAAAACTGGCACCTGGACACCGGCTTCTGCGGCACGCCCTTCCTGTGCCGGGCCCTCTCTGACAACGGCGCCAACGCCACGGCCTACACCCTCTTCCTCAACGACGACTACCCCAGCTGGCTCAACGAGGTGAAGCTGGGGGCCACCACGGTGTGGGAGCGGTGGAACTCCCTGCTGCCGGACGGCTCCATCAGCGGCACGGGCATGAACAGCCTGAACCACTACGCCTACGGCTCCATTGTGGACTGGATGTACCGGAACATGGCGGGTCTGAACCCCTCCGAGGAGGCCCCCGGCTACAAGCGGGCCACCATCTGCCCCATGCCGGACCCCCGGATCCGCAGCGTAGAGATGGAGATGGACACCGCCGCCGGGCTCTATGAGGTGAGCTGGCGGTATGACGGGGAGGACCTCCATTACGCGGTCACCGTGCCCTTTGACTGCATCGCCGACCTGATCCTGCCAGACGGGCGGGTGGAGAAGCTCACCGCCGGAAGCTATACTTTCTGAGCGGCAATGGAAGAAATCCTCGCCTATATTAAGGAAACATACCGGCCTCTCGCCGTGATCGCCTACGGCTCTTACGCGGACGGTACCTACGGCATCCACAGCGATTTCGACGCCCTGGCGGTGACGGAAGCCGGGCCCGCCGGCCATGACACCGGCTTTGTGAACGGGGTTCAGCTGGACCTGTTCGTATATCCAAAGGAGCATTTCGGGGAGGAGCCGGACTGGGAAGAGATTCTTCCTATCCTCCACGGCCGAGTGCTTTACGACCCGGAGGGACTGGGCGCAAGGCTGATGGAGGGCATCCGGGCCTACGCGGCGGATCTGCCCCCAAAAAATCCGGAGCAGGTCCGGGAGGAAATTGCCTGGTGTGAAAAAATGCTACTGCGCGCCCGTCGGGGTGACCCGGAGGGAATGTTCCGCCTGCATTGGCTGCTGGTGGACAGTTTGGAAATCTTTTGCGACAGTGTGGGCCAGCCCTTTTGGGGGCCAAAAAAGTCCCTGAAATGGATGGAAACCGCCTATCCCCAGACCTTCGCCCGATATACCCGCGCCCTGCAGGACCCCTCTGCTCTGGAGGACTGGGTCCTGTGCCTGAAGAAAGTGACAGGCGAGCACAAAGGCTGAATTTCTTGTCGCCTGTTCCGTCTCTGGACATATGCAGAGTGGCACGGTTAGATTTTTTGCCAGACAGTGCAGATTGCGTGCCGTCAATCTCGTGATTGGCAAGTTTTCAAAACGCCTCTCCCCGGCTGAATTTGCTGGAAAGGGGAATACAAACGCCTATTGGTGTAGTTTCTAACTTCAAGCGCCGCTCTATTTCAGTCTATCGTCTTTTTGCCGCAGGTCGCGGATTTGACCTGCGGCTTTTTCTTTTTCCTCCTGCCTTGCCAGCCACATGACCCCAAAGCCCAGAAAAATCCCCAAGGCTCCCCGGTAAGCCATTGCCAACATCCATAAAGCCGGCCAGTTATCCATTTTCCCATTCCTTTCGTCTTTTTTCTAAATATACAACATTTGTGTTCATTTGTCAACATATGTATTCATTCCTCTCCACCAGGTATACTACAATTTGAATGGGGGGATTCCCTGGAAACATCGGGAAAGGAATGTGATAGCCATGGGCGCGGCACAGCTAGATCCGGTGCTGGTGGGACAGGTGATCGCCCGGTTTCGCCGGGAAAAAGGGCTTACCCAGGAGGTGCTCAGCGGCCTTTCCGACATCGGCCGCACCCATCTCAGCGCCATCGAAAACGGCGAACGAAAGCCTACTCTGGAAACCCTTTTCCGCATTAGCGGCGCTTTGGGCGTGCCCATGTCCATCATTGTGGCGGAAATCGAAAGAGAGGCCGGTTCTTGAGAACCCTGCCTCTTTTTTCTTTGACAGAATTTTTATTGCCTGCCAGAAAATGACAGAATCAAGCCCTCTGCACGTCCTATAATAGAAGGGCAGGGAGGGAGCGCCATGACGGTTTACGCGGACATTTTGGTGATTGTCAATCTCTACATAGACTATATCCTGCTCTGCTGCGTCCGCCGCTTTCTCCGGCTGCAAACCACAGGGATAAGGCTGGTGCTGGGGGCTTTGGCCGGGGCCTTCTGCTCTCTCTCGGGACTTTTGCCCCTGCCAGGCTTTGCCGGACCTATACTGGGCGGGATCTGCGCCCTGGCTGCGGCAGGGGCGGCGTTTTCTCCCGCAAAGCCCCGTCTTTTTTTCCGGTGCTGGCTGTGTATGTGGCTGTTTTCCTTCCTGCTGGCGGGCTTTCTGCTGTTCGTGACGCAGTTCGCCCCGCCCGGATATTTCGCGCTGGTAGGCGGCTCCGTCTACCTTAACCTCTCTCTGCCCCTGCTGTTTTTCGCCACCTGCCTGGCCTATTTTCTCTTCTGGGCTTTGGGACGGTTCTTCCTCAGGGACTCCTCCCCTCCTCTATCGAAATTTCAGATCGAGCACCAGGGAAAAACGGTGTCCTTCTTTGCCAAAGCTGATACCGGCAACGCTCTGCGGGAGCCCTTTTCCGGATTGCCCGTAGTGGTTTGTCAAAAGAAGATCCTGGGAGACCTTTCTCCCCCTTCTCTGTGGGAGCTGTCGGCTTGCAATCCTCTGCCATCCGGCTTGCGGCTGGTACCCTTCGAAAGTCTGGGGGGCCGGGGCCTGCTGCCCGCCTTCAAACCCGACAGGATCATCCAGTGCCCGACCGGCCGGGAGTTGGAGTGCTATCTGGCCGTTACCGACACGCCTCTTTCCGCCGGAGAATTTTCCGCGCTGTACAATCCGGAGCTTTTTCCGGACGAGAACCTGTCTTGAGACTCCCCAAAACCGTCTTGTTGCCCTCCTCATGATTTACTGATGGGAATGCCTTTTTCCTGCGGCTTCCCGAGAAAGGATGACCTATAATGATACTCTCTTCCCTTGTCTCTTCCGTGATCCTCCTTGTTCAAACTATCTGCCGCCGTTTTTTCCTCTATTGGGGGGCTGGCCCCTGTCATTATATCAACGGCCCGGACACCCTTCCGCCCCCCTTGACCAAGGAGGAGGAGCGCCGGGTGATGGAAAATATCCGCAACAATGTTCCCGGAGCCCGGGAGCCTCTCATCACTCACAACCTGAGACTGGTGGTCTACATCGCCAAAAAATTTGAGAGCCCAGGCGCCAGCGTGGAGGACCTGATCTCCATTGGCACCATCGGGCTCATCAAAGCGGTAAACACCTTCCGGGTGGAAAAAAACATCAAGCTGGCCACCTACGCCTCCCGATGCATTGAAAACGAAATCCTGATGCATCTGAGGAAAAGCTCTCAACTGCGCAATGAAGTCTCCATCGATGACCCTCTCAACGTAGACTGGGATGGCAACGAGCTTCTGCTCTCGGACCTTCTGGGCAGCGATCCCGATGCGGTAAACCGGGATATTGAGCAGGAAGCGGAACGGGATATGCTTTTAAGCGCTGTCAGCCGCCTGTCCCCCCGGGAGAAAAAGATCATGCAGCTGCGCTTTGGGCTGGAGTCCACCAAAGAGCATACTCAGAAGGAGGTAGCCGACGAACTGGGTATTTCCCAATCTTACATATCCCGGCTAGAAAAACGCATCATCACTCGCCTGCGCAAGGATTTGGAAAAGGCGGGGTAGTTCACCACTTCAAAAAATCCGCTTCTCAGGTATTTAAGGTCAAGTTGGTGGGACGCGACCTGTGCGTACGAAGGCCACACAGTATCACTCTAGAAAAGTATAGAAAAGCCGCCGCTTTTCCCAAGCGGCGGTTTTTTGCGGGCTATTCGGGGGTGATCTCATACCGGGAGCCGTCCGGGTCGGAGCCGGTGACCGCGCCCTCCCGTCGGAGCATCTCCTCGAAGCTGTCATACTGGCGGAAGCTCTCGTCCAGGGGGAGGGTCACCCAGATCTCGTCTCCATCCACCGTATTCTCCCAGACCTTCAGTGTGTTGGCCTCCGGGTTGTACTCCACCCGGTTCGCCAGGAACTCCACTTCTTCCCCCAGGCCGTTTTCCATGCGGATCAGGCATTTCGCTCCCTGGGTCTCGGGCATCTGCTGGGGGGACCCCATAAAGGCGGTGACGTGGGTGAAGATATTCCCTCCCGGGGCCGCGCTGGCCCCCACGGCCGTCAGCACGGCCAGGGCCGCGATGGCCGCCACTGCCAGCATCCGCCGGGCGGTCCTCCTGGGCTTTCTCTTGTTCTCTGTCATGGCGATTACCTCCTGCATTTTTTCCGGGGAGGCCTTCACCTTGGAAAACGCGCGCTTATAGAGATCTGTGTAAAATTCCATCAGGATTCCTCCTCCATTTGGGTCAGGGCTTGTTTCAGGGCTTGCCGGGCTCTCTGCAGCCGGGTCTGCACGGTGGATTCCTTCAGCCCGCACAGGGCGGCCACCTCCCTCACCGGGTAGCCCTCGTAGTAGTAGAGGTACAGGGGCGTCCGGTACTTGGCGGGCAGGGCCATCACCTGGAGGAAGAGTTCGCTCTCCTCCGGGGCCTGAAATTCCAGTGTCGCGGCGTAGTCCTCCAGGGGGAGGGTTTTCCGCAACCAGGCGGACCGGGCCAGTTTTTTGGCCTCGTTCACCGCCACGCGGATGAGCCAGCGGCGGACGTGCTCTGGGCTCTCGAAGGGGGATTTTTCCCGGTAGAGCTTGAGCAGGGCGGTCTGGAGGATATCCTCGGCATCGGCGGGATTTTTGCAGGCGTTCAGCGCCACCCGGTACACCATGTCCCCGTATTCCCGGACGTAGCCGGAGAATTCCTCGGCTGTCATCGAGCTCGTGCCCCCTTTGCTGTGCTTTAAAAGGCCTTTCACACATAATACCCCTTTTGGGGGAAAAATATCTCATTTTGGGGGAAATTTTTTGAAACGCCTTGACTTGGAGCGGGGTTCATATGGTATACTTTTGGGGAAGTGATACGGAGTGGCCTCCGGCGGCTTAGGGGCGTTGCCCCTAAGAACCCCACCACTTTTGAAAAAGTGGACAAAACTTTTACCCTGATTGGCTAGGTGCGCCTGCGCTCAATAGGCGGAATTTTGAAAAGCAAAACCGCCACTCCCACAAGTGACGGTTTTCTTTCTGAAACTGTTTCACATCCGGAGCTGGCCGCTTGCTGTGGCACCCCTTCTTTCTCTATTATACCAGCTATTCTGAGAATGTCAACCCTTTGACCCATATCTCAACCACAAGGAGGAATATCCATGAAAACGGTAACCCTGGGCCGCACGGGAATTGTGGCCTGCAAAAACGGCTTCGGCGCTCTGCCCATCCAGCGGGTCAGCGCGGAGTACGCCGGAAAGCTCCTGCGCAAGGCCTACGACGCGGGAGTGAATTTCTTCGACACCGCCCGCTCCTATAGCGACAGCGAGGAGAAAATGGGCCTCGCCCTCTCCGACGTGCGGGAGAAAATCTTCATCGCCACTAAGACCCCCTCCACCACCGCAGAGGGCTTCTGGAAGGACCTGGAGACCAGCTTGCGCCTTCTGAAAACCGACTACATCGACCTCTACCAATTCCACAACCCCGCCTTCTGCCCCAAGCCCGGGGACGGCACCGGCCTGTATGAGGCCATGGAGGAGGCCAAGGCCCAGGGGAAGATCCGCCACATCGGCATCACCAACCACCGCCTGGGCGTGGCGGAGGAGGCCGTGCGCTCCGGCCTCTACGAGACCCTCCAGTTCCCCTTCTGCTATCTGGCCACCCAGAGGGACATCGACCTGGTGAACCTGTGCCGAGAGAACAACGTGGGCTTCATCTCCATGAAAGGCCTTTCCGGCGGGCTCATCACCAACGCCGCCGCAGCCTACGCCTGGCAAGCCCAGTTTGAGAACGCCCTGCCCATCTGGGGCGTCCAGCGGGAGGAGGAGCTGGACCAGTTCCTCTCTTACACAGAGAATCCCCCCACTATGAAGGACCCGGACGTGAAGGCGGCCATTGAGAAAGACCGCGCGGAGCTCATCGGGAATTTCTGCCGGTCCTGCGGCTACTGCCTGCCCTGCCCGGCTGGGATCAACATCCCCCAGTGCGCCCGAATGAGCCAGCTCATCCGCCGCAGCCCCTCCGCCAACTGGCTGACTCCGGATGCCCAGAAGATGATGCTGAATATTGAAAACTGCCTGGAATGCGGCCAGTGCAAGGGCCGGTGCCCCTATGAGCTGGATACGCCTACTTTGCTGAAAGAGAACCTGGCGGATTATAAAAACATCCTGGCCGGAAAAACGCGGGTATAGCTCCAGACAGAGATGGAAAAGCGGCCTCCGACTTCCGGCGGCCGTTTTCGGTTTTGCGGGCGGCATGGCCCCCTATGCTTTCAGATGGCTCCGCTCGAAACCGCCTATGGGAGACTTTTTGCCAAATGTCAAGACTAAATTACAAAAAAGTTCAATAAATTTTCCCGACTTATGAAAAGCGGGGGTTCCGACGTATTCGGAACCCC
>NZ_RAZF01000071.1 GCF_003612555.1 Acutalibacter sp. 1XD8-33 | reverse complement strand
TTCAAAATGTGTTCGGCCTCCGCCTTGATGTCCGCCGCCTTGAGGGGCTGCTTCAGCAGAAATTCATGCCGTGCGCTGCTCACGAACATATCCAAAAGACCAGGGTGAGTTTGTGTGATAAGGTAGGAAGTGTCCCGTTTTCCTCTTTCAAAAACGATGGGGATAGTCTGCGCCCACTTCTTGTTGGCTTGGGAGACGCGCCCATCCGTCCCTTGGGTTTGCACCGTGTTGGCCAGCACATAGAACATCCGCTCATAGCCAAACTGCTTCACCACCTCCTGCACCGCCGCCTGTGTATCAAGGCGGTTGTCATGGTAGTGGCTGGCGATGGCCGTTTCAATCGCCTTTTTGCAGGCGATATTGGCATGGTTGGAGGCACGGTGCTGTTCTTCCTCGCCATGATTATATGCGTACTCGAAAGATTCCTTGTAAATCGGGGTCTTATCCATTTTAACCGTCTCCTTTCTATGTTTTACAGAGGGTTTCCGGCGCGAAGCAGACTTTTGCTGTTCCAGCTCCTGGAGGTCCCTCCGTACCAGATCAATGAACAGGTCCACCTTGGCGGGGTGGCTTTCCAAAGTGCAGCTCTCCCGGTCGCTGGCCATTCCGTACAGCGGAACAGTTTTGGCCCAACTTGCGTTGTGGCCGGAGAAACGGTTATCAATATTCCTTTCATGGACCGTATAAGCCAGAATGAACGCTACCCTCTCCGGCCCAAACTGTTTCAGAACCCCTTTGGCTGAATCCTTGGCAAAATTCATTCCATCCCAATTATTACGGATTGCATCGTCAATGGCACACTTGCAGTCGGCAAGGGCTTTCAGCGATTCCCGATACTGTTCCAATTCGCCGTTTTCCCGTGCGTAAGCAGCGGGATATGGGTAGATTGGTTTTTGATTCATTTTAATTCCTCCATTTCATAAGCAAAGTCAGGCGGAGCTGCCCCCGCCTGACTTTCCACGTCACCGCTCCTGGCGGTGGTCTTTCGGTTTGTCTGTTTTCTGTTTGGGCGGGACAGGCCGTTTCAATCCCTCCAATACCGAGGGGCGGGCGTCCTTGGCCAGACGCTGCTCACCAGCCGGGGCAGGCCCATCCTCTATCCCTAACTGCGCGTTCAGTTCTGCCAGCCGCTCACTTTTCTGCTGAAGCTCCGCCTCTTGGGGGAAGGGCTTGCCGATCTCGCCTTGAATCTCTTTCATCTGCTGGTGCAGGTTGTCAAGCTGGGAGCGCAGCACCGTCACCCGCTCCGGCATTTTATTCAAGGTGTGGTCGATGCGGAGAAGATTACCTAAAACATCCTCTCCCAATTCGGCGCGGTGGGTCATCTGGCCTTTGAGGGTCAGGACAGAGGTGCGCCCAAAGTCCTCCACGGACAGGGCCATAGAGAAGCCGCGATAATTCCCGATCTCGACCGGCTCCCCCGGCTTGATGCCCTTGCGGATTTCCGCGATCAGGGCCTTGCCTGCCTCCACCTTGTCCGTGTAGGTCTGGCCCCCGATCTCCATACCAGCAAACCCCTGCTTGACCTCCACGGCGGTGGTCTCCGCAGCGGGAGCGGTGGGGGCATCGGCAGCGGGCGTGTCCGGCTGTTTTCCGTCAGCCTGGGGCGGGGCGGCGGGCTTTACCGGCACCATCGGATGGGGATGCTTCGCCAGCGTTTTCATGTCGGCCTCCAGCCCCGCGATAAAGCCCTCGTTTTCCTTGATTTTCTCAGGGAACCGTTTCAGAAGATCGTCCTCCATGCGGTACTGATGGCTCTGGTGGTCCGATTTCAGCAGACGCAGGCGGGCCACGTCAATGTCCAGGTCCATCTTCTCTTTTATCAGCGGATTTCCCGCGCACAGGGCCTTGATCTCCGCATAGGAGAGGGCGGTCTCGTCCACGTCCTCGCAGGAGCGCACCGGGGATTTTGAGGTCATAATCTGCGAAATGAATTTCTGCTTGTTCTCCACTGTCTGCCAGTGTCAACGCCAATTTGAAATTGTAAGAAAACGCCGAAGAAATTTTGTAGTTTTTCGGCGGGGGGGGGTAACAAAACTAAGCGTTTCCTTGCTCAAAAAGAGTGTTCACGATTTGCTGTTTCTGGCGCATG
>NZ_RAZF01000070.1 GCF_003612555.1 Acutalibacter sp. 1XD8-33 | reverse complement strand
GGGGGGGGTAACAAAACTAAGCGTTTCCTTGCTCAAAAAGAGTGTTCACGATTTGCTGTTTCTGGCGCATGAATTCCTTGCGTTCCTTCAGGCGGTAAGACTCACCCTTGATGTTGATAACGGTGCAGTGATGCAGTACACGATCCAGGATGGCGGAGGCGATGGTGACGTCGGCAAAGACCTCGTTCCACTGGGAGAAGGTCTTGTTGGAGGTAAAAACGGTGGACGTTTTCTCATACCGTCTGGCAATGAGCTGGAAGAACAGGTTTGCACCTTGGATATCCATAGGGAGATAGCCGATTTCGTCAATGATGAGCATCCTGTACTTGGCCAGAACCTTGAGCTTGTCCGGCAGACGGTTCTCAAAATGAGCCTTTTTCAGCTGCTCAATGAGCTGGTGGCAGTTGATGTAGTAGGTGGAGAACCGGTGCTGAGCCGCCACCAGGCCCAAAGCGGAGGCCAGATGAGTCTTGCCCACACCTGGTGGTCCGAGGAATACTACATTCTCCCTGTTTTCCAGAAAACGCATGGTGGCCAACTCGTCGATCTGGCGCTTGTCGATGGAGGGTTGGAAAGAGAAATCGAAGTCGTCCAGGGTTTTCTTAATGGGAAAGCCAGACATCTGGATCTGCTTCTCATAGGCCCGTCTCCGCTTGGATTTGGCTTCTTCTGAGAAAATGTGATCCAAAACCTCCACAATGTTGAGCTTGTCCGCCACCGCCCGTTCCAGGTAGTTGTCCAGAATCTCCAGGGTGTTTTTCATCTTAAGGGCTTCCAGGTTTTCCCTCAGCCTGTCCATAGCAAATTCACTCATACAGCACCTCGTCATATCTGGATAAATCAGAGGGTTTCAAGGGGAAATCAATCACTTTGTCCTGTTCCAGCAGAACATTTTCTGCATCCATTGTCTGCTTCAACGTAAGCCTTCGGTAATGCTGAGGATTGACAACCATGTCCCTCCTTTGATACGATATTCGGTGCAGAGCGATCTGCTTGCCTTCATAGTAGGCCGCCAGCATACTGTCGAGGGCTACGACTGCCACATCTTTGCCGACATACTCCGCTGGCACGGAGTACTGATTGCCGGCGTAGGAGATGAGGCAGTCTTTTTGTACCCGCCTAAGGTTGATTTTGTCGATGATGTACTCTCTGGAGAGGGGGCTCAACCCCTCCTTTTTCAGCCGCTCAAAAGGAACCTCGTTCGTGGTAGCATGAACTTTGCCATTGACCTTATTACACCAAGCCAAGGCTTGTCCATTCAAATCTGCCAGACTGTTGTACTTGATCCCGACCATGAAGTTGTCCCGCACAAACTGCACCGTCCGCTCCACTTTTCCTTTCGTCTGGCCACGGTAGGGGCGGCACAGGATGGGCTTGAACCCGTAAAATCCCGCAAAGTCCTCAAACTGCCGGTTCAGCGTGGAATCCTCCTGCTTCAAAAGCCGCTTGATGACTACCTGCTTCATGTTATCGTACAGAATCTCCTCTGGGTATCCGCCAAAGTACCGGAATGCGTTCTGGTGACACCGAATCAGTGTGTTTGTGCTCATATCCGTTACGAACTCGATGTACCGCATCCGCGAATACCCCAGAATCATGAGAAAGCAATACAGCTTCTTCCACTTTCCGTCCTCGTACACCAGGTGATCCTCGAAAAATCCCCAGTCCATCTGCCCTTGCTTTCCTGGCATCGTCTCAAACCGCACTGTTGCTTTCTCATTCAAGTCCATTTTCCGGCTGCTCACATACGCCTTCACGATGCTGTAGCCTCCGTCAAACCCCATCTCCCGCAGCTTCTCCAGGATCCGCAGCGCCGAGTACGGCGCCTCCTCCAGCCACTCGTCCACGATCTGTTTGTAGGGGTCCATCTTCGTGGGCTTGGGTTCGCTCAATGTGTACTCCGGCTTCTGCGGCGATTCCGCGTACCGCTTTGCCGTCCGGGGATCCATGTGGTACTTCCGGCCCAGCTCCACATAGCTCAGCCCTTTCTGTCTGTCGCTTCGGATATCCATCCACTGTGCTCCTTTCATTTCCTGACTCCCTTTCCGGGCTCTTTCTCGCCCTGATTGGGAGTCTATCTTTTTCCCTTCACCTCCGCCACAAAACTACATTTTTTCCTCGGCG
>NZ_RAZF01000069.1 GCF_003612555.1 Acutalibacter sp. 1XD8-33 | reverse complement strand
TTTCTCGCCCTGATTGGGAGTCTATCTTTTTCCCTTCACCTCCGCCACAAAACTACATTTTTTCCTCGGCGTTTTTTTACATTTTATCACTGGCGCTGACATAATCGGATAGACGCAATCTATGCAAGACAATCGGTAGACAAAAAGGACAGCATTTCCATTGAAAGCCAGATTGAGTTTTGCAAATACGAATTGAAAGGCGGTAGTTGCAGGGAATACACAGATAAAGGATACAGCGGCAAAAACACAGACCGCCCGAAATTTCAAGAGTTGGTGCGGGATATTAAAAAGGGCCTGATAGCAAAAGTCATTGTCTACAAACTTGACCGTATCAGCCGTTCCATTCTGGATTTCGCAACCATGATGGAGCTGTTCCAGCAGTACAATGTGGAGTTTGTTTCTTCCACGGAAAAGTTTGATACTTCAACCCCGATGGGCCGGGCCATGCTGAATATTTGTATCGTGTTCGCACAGTTGGAACGGGAAACGATACAGAAGCGGGTGACGGACGCTTACTATTCCCGCAGTCAGCGGGGCTTCAAGATGGGCGGGAAAGCCCCCTATGGCTTCCATACGGAGCCTATCAAGATGGACGGTATCAATACAAAGCGGCTGGTAGTGAAGCCGGAGGAAGCGGCAAATATCCGGCTGATGTTTGAAATGTACGCCGAGCCGACAACTTCCTATGGGGACATTACCCGGCACTTTGCGGAACAGGGCATTTTATTTAATGGCCGGGAACTGATACGCCCCACGCTGGCGCAGATGTTACGCAACCCCGTCTATGTGCAGGCGGACTTGGATGTGTACGAGTTTTTCAAGAGCCAGGGGACGGTGCTTGTCAATGACGTCGCCGACTTCACGGGCATGAACGGGTGTTATCTCTATCAAGGCCGGGATGTGAAGCCGGGCAAGGCCCAAAGCCTGAAAGACCAAATGCTGGTGCTTGCGCCCCATGAGGGGATTGTCCCCTCGGATATATGGCTGACCTGCCGCAAGAAGCTGATGAACAACATGAAAATCCAGTCCGCCCGGAAAGCCACCCATACATGGCTGGCGGGGAAAATCAAGTGCGGGAACTGCGGGTACGCCCTTATGAGTATCTTCAATCCCTCCGGCAGACAGTACCTCCGCTGTACGAAACGGCTGGACAACAAAAGCTGTCCCGGCTGTGGGAAAATCATCACGGCGGAACTGGAAGCGGTGGTGTATCGGCAGATGGTGAAAAAGCTGGACAGCTACAAGACACTGACTGGCAGGAAGAAAGCGGCAAAGGCCAATCCCAAAATCACCGCCCTGCAAGTGGAACTTGCCCATGTGGACAGCGAGATTGAAAAGTTGCTGGACAGTCTGACAGGCGCAAACAATGTGCTGCTCTCCTATGTGAATGTGAAGATAGCAGAACTGGACGGACGCAAGCAGGAACTTCTGGCGAAAATAGCGGAGTTGGCGGTGGAAGCCATCAGCCTGGAACAGGTCAGCCAGATTTCTGGCTACCTCGACACATGGGACAGCGTATCCTTTGACGACAAACGGCGGGTAGTAGATTTGATGATTACCACCATTGCCGCCACAAGCGACAGCTTGAACATTACATGGAAAATCTGACGGGCATATCAGCGCCCGTCAGACCGTTACCCTGTGTAGTCCCTTGTAAACTGTACTTTAAAGAATATCAAGTTTTTTTAGATGGGAAAGAGTTAGATACATCTGAAATAGTTGAAAACCTTCCTTCCTATGACAGATTCCAAATAATGAAGAATAATGGTTCTTTTGTCAAGCCACGACACAAAGCGGCGCTATTTGATGAGATTATAAACGGTAAAAACCCTCTTATTGAACAAAAATTGGGGGCCATTGAACAGCAGTGGAAAGCAACTGCCGATTTTTTTGATGAGTATCGCCATATGATTATTGCCCAGGAGGTAGTACTACCCAGTGCCGATGTCGTTATGCAACATTGTAACCATCTTTTGGAGTTTGTGCTTGCAACCTACACACGAAATCCATATAACATAATACGAAGCATTGAAAGATTCGAGACCGAAAAGAATTCTAATATCCAAAACACGGAGTGTAGGAGAGTATTTGAGACCATCCAGGTAAGCGAAAAATAGATTCGAACCCTCGTAAAAAAGGAAAAAAGCAAGAGCGGTTCCCATAAGGAGCCGCT
>NZ_RAZF01000068.1 GCF_003612555.1 Acutalibacter sp. 1XD8-33 | reverse complement strand
GTGGGGCCGCTTGTCGCGCCCTTTGGGCGCTCCTTTTCATCTTCTGCGGCCCCCGCCGGAAGGGCAAGGTCAAGGGCAAAAATAGAACATATGCGCGATATAACACTTGAGATGTCCCGGCTTGATACAGGGTTTTACATCTTTCCCCTTTCTGTGCCTTGACATCTCGAATATACTGTGCTATCATGATGTAAGACACTTTGAGATGCCCTGTGTCCTTCACTTTGGTCGGTGGAGGGGATACAGGGCTTTTTATTTTTTATTGTAGTTGACTTTCCTTAATTTGTCAATTCGATTATTTGCCCTTTCCGGTTTGTCAGCTCATCCGCCATGGCATAAAGAAGCGTTACCGCCCGGTCTTTGTGGTTTAAATCCATTCTAACCACCTCCAGAGCGTCAGCAAGGCCGTTCTCACACAGTTCATGGTATAATCTCACGGCATAGAGCTTACGGGCGCTGTGAGGGCTCACATGGGCATTTATGCGCCTTCCGTCAATCCGGAAGAGTTTGCAGGCCCGTTGCAGGTCCTTGAAAACCGCCTGCCGCGTCCTGTGCTTCTCTGGATCCCGCCCAGGGAACAGCCAATCGCTTTTCCTGGGCCGGTCCAAAAGTGTTTTCCAAAGATCCGCAGGTATCGTAACAGTTCTTTCCTTGCCGGTTTTCTGCTCTGTGTACGTCAGCCCCAGATGTTTCCCGGTTTTCAAAGGCTTGGCTTCCACCATCTGGCTCCGGGTCAGGCTCAGACAGTCGGTTATACGCATTCCGGTACATTCCATCAGGAGCAAAGCAAAAGCGTTTTCGGGCATTAAAGCGCGCAACAGCAAATGCAACACTTCCTCGTTCACATAGCCAGAAGTCACTATTCATGTCTCCTCTCCTTCTTTTGTGATAATTTTTATTATTAAATAATTGTAGTCAAGGGGCCGGATAAGCCATGGCTTATCCAACCCCTCTTTTTCATGATGCGGCGTACTATTCCAGGCCGTCAAGGGGCACGCCCGCTAGCGCGGCGCTTCGCGCCCTTGACAGCCATTCTCTGGGATCCTCCCATTGACAATTCGACATGTCAGTTACATAGACCACCGTCAGGCCAGCTTCTTCCAGCTCGTAGCTCTTCCCCTCCGGTTGACTGGTGAAGTTTATGTATTCATACCTGGGCTCCTTCAGCTCCCCGCCATGGTAATAATAACGCCCTCCAATCATGCCGCCGTCAGACTGCTTCAGTACATACTTGGTGATGTACTTGCAGACATCTTCATAATTGCCGGAGAGCTTCACGGCGGTGGTAAAGCCCAGCTTCCAGTCGGTCACATTGTAAATCTTCTGCCCATAGCTGGGGGTATTCCGCTTCCAGTATCTTTTTCCGCTGTCCTTGAGCTTCACGGCAGAGGAATTTATCAGCCCATGGAAGTGGATCGCGCCGTCCTTGTGCAGCTCCGGCACCAGGACATAAACCAGGCCATCCCGCTGCACCCGGTTAGAAAGGAAGGTTTTGAGCTTTGGATAGATCTTCTCAATGTCGTACCTGTCGACCATCTGCTTGTCCAATGTCAGAGTAACAAACAGGTCAAACACGTCCTCGTTGCAGGCTGCATAATCGAATACCTTTCGGTACGCCCTGCGCCTGGACTGCTCATTTGCCTCCCCGTACTCTGCCACACTAAAGTGATCTTTTTTATAAGGCTCAAAGCCCCCCCAATTAAAGACCGGGCGAGAGGTGTAAAGGACCTCCAAAACCGCGCCATTTGGGGAAATTTTGACTCTCCCATTACAGTGCGTAGCCCCAAAAGACAAGGGTTTCAATATGCTGTTTTCCATGCTGTTTTTGATGACATAAAGTCCCAATAATCAAGTAGGAAGCAACCGGCCTTTCCGCGACTTGTCCGCCCCGGCTCGCAGGGCACGACTAGCGCCCCCCTTCGCCGGGTCGGCTGGCCCGTCGCACGCGCAAGGTAGTTGCGCTTAGCTCCCGGGCCTCAGTGGTTTGCGCGCGTTCTATATGCGCCCTTCGGGGCGGCGCTTCGCGTGCTTGCGCCGCCTGCTTGCTCTGGGGGCTTCGCCCCTTCGCTTCGCAGCGCACGCGCGCCCGTCTGGCGCGGGGACAGCTCCCCCCGCCCGGACTGCGCCCCGCTCTTTCCCCTCGCTCCCTGCGCGGCTTGCCGCCGCGCCTGTTGCGGGTTGGCGCTCCCCGGCGTGGCAGGCCAGCGGCCCCGCCGTTTCGCGCCGTCCCCGCTTAGGCGGTCGCTCATGGTCGGCGGGGCTTGCCTTTGGCGGGTCCCCCCTCGCTCGACATTGCTTACCTGCTCCGCGCCATCCTCCCCGGCGTGGGGCCGCTTGTCGCGCCCTTTGGGCGCTCCTTTTCATCTTCTGCGGCCCCCGCCGGAAGGGCAAGGTC
>NZ_RAZF01000067.1 GCF_003612555.1 Acutalibacter sp. 1XD8-33 | reverse complement strand
CCCAGCCACTTGTTGTAGCTCTTGCCCCGGCGCTTGGGATTTGCCACGATGGAGTAGCCATTCTGAACGCAGATGGTGTCGTTAAGCCGCCGCACCGCCCGCCCGGAGCCGAGGAAGTCCCGGAATTTCCGGGAGTGGTCCAGGGTGGTGGAGTTCCAGATGATGTGATTATGGATGTGGGCTTTGTCCACATGGGTACAGACAATAAAGGCGTGTTTCCCCTTGGTGAAGCGACGGGCCAGCTCATAGCCCAGGCGGTTGGCCTCCTCCGGGGTAATCTCGCCAGGGACGAAGGATTGCCGGATAGTGTAAGCAATCACATCATCCGCCCCGCGCTTTCTGCCAGTTCTGGCGAGGTACTGCCGCTTGGACAAAAGAAACTCCGCATCCGCGATCCGGCTGTCGCATTGGTAGCTGGAGATCAGCCTGCCGCCGTCCGTTTTTTCTGGATTCTCCACATAGTCGATGATGTCTTGAATGGCCTTGCCCACAGTCCGTCCCTTGCCTATGTGCAGAGGCATGATGCGGGTGGTTGCCATTGGCGGTCCCTCCCTTCAAAAGAAACGGCCCGCGATTGGCGGACCGTTTCAGACTGTGTATTCAGTTTTCGCCGCACCGTTCGGCCATCGCCTCACCCGTGCGCCGAATATCCACATCCTCAGAGGGCAGAAGTTCTCGCTTGTAGCCTTCGGTGAGCTTGTACCCCTGGTATTCCTCATACCGGGAGCGCAGCACATCCCGCAGATGCTCCGGGGTCTGGCACAGCCGGGAAGTCACCCACTCGCTGTCCTTTTTCCTGCTGTCCCAATCCACCACCAGATAGCCCTGGCTGGAAGTCAGCACCTCACAGGCTTTATCCTCGGCCAGATAGTCCCGGAATACAGCTAACACTTTTTCATAGGTCATAATGAACACCTCTTAAATTTGATTTGATACCAGCATAGCGGCATGGACGATTTTTTGCAAGGATGCGGCCCCGCCACTCATTTTTTATTTATCTGCATTGGAAACTGAAAAATGATTTTCTGCTTGCGCTTCGCAAAGTCCAGTGTTTTCGCCGCCCCACCCCACCCATGCGTGACGCCGGAGATCACCACATCGCTTTCCTGGACCATCCACTCGTTTCTCCTGACAATGGCGTAACGGGGCGGCACATTCTCCAACGGCGGGTAGGTGGTGCTGTCATAGCGGGAAAGGTCAGCGTCCCGGTTGAGGTAGGCCAGCACCAGGACCGCTTCAATGCTGGGATAGGTGGCCTTTTGCCGTCTCACCGCCGCTGCTGCCAGACTGTCAAAGTCTCCATAGCCGCCGAGATAAAATGTGGCCGCGCCGCCCTCAATCAGCGATGGGAGTATTATATCCAACCATTTGGAGATTTCGCAAGTCTCATATATTTTGCTATGTCCGCAAAAGGTTACAATCATCCGCATCGCCCCCGATACTTTTGTATTTCGCTTTTACTATACGAGAAAAATTATTAAAATGCAACGATTTGCAAAAGTATAATTAGCGAAGAATACAAGCACAGGGGGCGAATGCGTTGAAAGATATTCTTACCGTCATTACAGCGAACAGGGAGGCACGAGGATGGACAGAATATCAGCTTGCCGAGCGTTCCGGCCTGCCGCAGTCTACAATTTCCTCCTGGTATCGAAAGAACATGATCCCCACAGTTCCCTCACTGGAAAAGATATGTCATGCGTTTGGTATCACCTTATCCCAACTCTTTGCAGAAGGAGAATCGCCGGTATCGCTGACCGAATCGCAGGCGGAGCTGATGGACCGCTGGGCAAGGCTGGATGAAAAACAGCAGGCTGTGATTTTCCAGCTCCTGGACATTATGTGATAATAATTTGAGAGAGTGGTCCATAGGACTGTCCTTTCATTGTTTATTGGAGTTTTGCCAACGAAGTTAAAATTTTCTGTGCCGCATCCCACAGCCCGTCATAGCTCTGCCGCAGTTCCTCCAGGTCTGCATCATAAAACCGGCCCGTCTCATGGACGCGGCGGGTGAGCTGGTTGAGGTTGTTGCTGGACCGGCGCAGCAGGGAGACCATCTCCCGCAGCTCCGGCAGTTCCAAGTTGACCACATAGCCGTCCACGGCCATCTTGCGGAGATATGCCGCCATGTTGGTTGTGCCGAGCTGTTCCATCTTCTGCTCGATCAACGTCCGCTCCGACCGGGTGACGCGGAATTTCAGCTGGACCTCCCGCTGACGGTTCGGGGCCTTCATCGCTCCTGCCCCTTGGACTTGGATTTGCCGGGGGCGCTGGGAGCGGCGGAGGCGGCAGATTTCTCTTGCAGCTTTTTCTTCACGGAGGGGCGGCGCAGCACCAGGGGCTGGAAGCGGTTTTCATCTTTGCGGATCAGGGCATAAGTCCCCTTCCGGCCCTCCAGGGTGGAGAGGGACAGGGACTGGAAGGGCAGCATGGACATCAGCCGGTCCGTGTCCTTGCTCCCGGCCCGCGCCAGGAAGTCCAGGGAGACCTGGGCCATGTAGTGGGGCCCGTTGGGGCTGTTGGGTTCCCGTTCCTCTTGAAGCCGCTTCAAAATGTGTTCGGCCTCCGCCTTGATGTCCGCCGCCTTGAGGGGCTGCTTCAGCAGAAATTCATGCCG
>NZ_RAZF01000066.1 GCF_003612555.1 Acutalibacter sp. 1XD8-33 | reverse complement strand
GGGATGAAGAAAAACGGAGGATATAAGGAATGGGAACAGAGCACAAATGCCAGTGGTGTGGGAAAGAGTTTGAGCCGACCTGCCACAAGAGCCGCCAGAAGTTCTGTAGCGCGGAGTGCCGGATAAAATACCATAACGCCAAGAGGTATTATGGGGGCAAAGTGGACGTCTGTCCGGAATGTGGAGCCCCCGTGGAGCAGAGCGGAGAGCGCGGCCGTTGGAGGCGTTTTTGCAGCGACCGCTGCCGCCAGGAGTACCATAGAAAGCAGAGGCAGGAAAAGCAGCATGAGCAGGGACGAGGGAAACAGGTCTGCCCCAATTGCGGGGTAGAATTTGAACTGGACTGGAACTGCAAGACCCGGCGTTTTTGCAGCGACGAGTGCCGGAAAGAGTGGTGGAAGGAATACCGCAAGGCAAACCCGTCCGGTGAGCCGGGAATGCACAAATGCGCGTTTTGCGGAAAAGAGTTCACCAGCGAAAGGTGGCATGGCGGGGAGTACTGCAGCCGGGAGTGTTATTTGCAGGCCATGGCACAGACGAGGGAGGATAGGGTCTGCGGCTGGTGCGGAGAGGGATTCAGCACGTTTGTCAAGTCAGAGCAGAAATACTGCAGCCGGGAATGCGCGGCAGCAGCCCGGCATGACCCTGGCCACAAACGGGGCATGAGGCGCATCCGGTACACCAACGCGGAGGATTGGAAGGAACAGCTGCATGAGGCCAGCAAAAAATCCCCACCCCCAAGACGGGGGAAAAGGGTATGGCTGGTGTGCGGGGAAACCAGCATGTATACGGGGCTGGACGGGCTGCTGGGGATCATCCGGTATCAACTGAACCACAGCCCCTATGACGGAAATCTGTACGTTTTTCGTGATTTGAGTGGAAGTATGATAAAATATTTAGAGTGGGACGGGGCGGGTTTCTGCCTGAGCAAGCGCCGTGCCCAGAGCGGGAGCTACCCTTGGCCGCCAGCTGAAGCAGGAAAGGTATTGGAAATAACGGAGAAAGAATTTGAGTATTTAAAAAGCCGGTCAATTGTGCCATGCAAGGAGAAAAAGCCCAGGTAAAATGGGCTTTTTCTATTGCAGTTTTTCTTGTTTTTGGTATAATCAAGGTATGAAAAATACAGAGAAAAGCGCCGCGCAGTGGCAGGAAATCGTCAGCGAGAAGGACAAAGAAATAGCGGAGTTACGCAAGCAGGTGGATTGGTTCAAAGGGCAGTTCAAGCTGCTGCAATCCAAACAGTTTGGGCCGTCCAGCGAAAAGAGCGTAGAGTTGGAGGAACAGCTTTCTTTATTTAACGAGACGGAGGCGCTGGCAGACCTTAAAGCAGCAGAGCCTGATTTAGAGCAGATCGTATACAAGAGGAAAAAGCAGGCTGGGAAACGGGAACTGGACTTTTCTAAGCTGCCAACAGAGCAAATTGTTCACGAGCTGCCAGAGGGAGAACAGGTTTGCCCGGTATGCGGCGGGAAGATGCATGCCTGCGGCCACGAGGTTGTTCGGAGGGAACTGCGGTATGTTCCGGCGCAGTATAAGGTAGTGGAGCACGTCCAGACGGCCTACAGCTGCCGGAATTGCGAGAAAAACGCGTTAGCCACGCCCATGAAAAAGAGCAAAGTCCCAGCAGGGCTCATCCCTGGCAGTGGGATCGTTTCGCCCAGCCTGCTTGCGCACATTTTGAACAACAAATATGCGCTGGCATTGCCGTTGTACCGGCAGGAACAGGAATTTCAGCGGATTGGTGTGCCGGCGTCCCGGCAGACAATGGCAAACTGGGTGATCGCCACCCACGAGAGGTGGTTTGGGGATTTCTTCCAGCGTTTGCGCAGTGAACTGCTCTCTAACGAGATACTCCACGCGGACGAGACCACGCTGACCGTGCTGCGGGAAGATGGCAGGAAAGCTACACAAAAAAGCTATGTGTGGGTCTACCGGACCTCTGGGGACAGTGAAAGGCCGGTGGTGTTGTATGACTACCAGCCCAGCCGGACCGGGGAACACGTCAAGGCTTTCTTGACGGGTTTCTCAGGATTCCTCCACACCGATGGGTATGAGGCCTACCATTGTAAGCTGCCGCCGGACATAACCGCGGTTGGGTGTTGGGCCCACATGAGGAGAAAATTCACAGATACTCTCAAAACTCTGCCCAAAGACGCGAGGGAAAAGCATCCGGCACAGACTGGATTGCGTTACTGCAACAAATTGTTTGAGCTGGAAGCTGGATACACGGAGAAAAGGCTCTCTTTCCAGGAGCGGTTCCAGGCAAGGAAAGAGTATTCTTTCCCCATAGCAGAGGAATTCTTTGCCTGGGCCAAAAATGAATATGACCGCAACCCCGTGCCAAAGTCTGCCTATGGCGCGGCGCTGACCTATGCTGTGAAACAGAAAGAGTGGCTGATGCACGTGTTCCTGGACGGTCGCTTGGAATTATCCAACAACCGTGCTGAACGGGCGGTGCGGCCTTTTGCCGTGGGCCGGAAGAACTGGCTGTTTTCCAACACGCCCAGAGGGGCCAACGCCAGTGCAGTCGCTTATTCTATTGTGGAGACTGCTAAAGCCAACGGCCTGCGGCCTTTCCGGTACTTCCAGTTCTTATTGGAACGGCTGCCGGTAGGAACCTCTGCTGACGATTGCGCGCCTTGGAATGATGCGGCACAAGACTTGTGCCGATAACCAGTTGGCCAATTTAATGCATTAATTATTTCAAAGAGCGGCTCCTTATGGGAACCGCTCTTGCTTTTTTCCTTTTTTACGAGGGTTCGAATCTATTTTTCGCTTAC
>NZ_RAZF01000065.1 GCF_003612555.1 Acutalibacter sp. 1XD8-33 | reverse complement strand
CTTTTGCTTTTTTGCGTTTCCTTTTCAGTAAAAATCTGTTATACTTTATTATGCTACTATTGTAGAAGGAGGCGGTGGAATGAACGAAAAACGCCTGGTGGTCAAGGTGGGCACATCCACTCTGACCCATAGCTCCGGCGCGCTGAACCTGCATAGCATGGAACGGCTGGTGCGAGTTCTGTCTGATTTAAGCGGCGAGGGAAGGCAGGTGATCCTGGTGACCTCCGGCGCCATTGCTGTGGGAACCGCCCGCATGGGTTTGGAACAGAGGCCGGATTCCCTGGGGATGAAACAGGCGGCCGCCGCAGTAGGTCAGTGCCGCATGATGCATATTTATGATAAATTTTTTACCGAGTATAACCGTACGATGGCCCAGATTCTGCTTACAGGCGACGATGTGGAAGAGCCTTCCAGGGCGGAGCATCTGCGCCGGACCTTTTCGGCGCTGTTGGATATTGGTGTAATTCCCGTAGTGAATGAGAACGACTCGGTATCTTCGGCGGAAATCGAAACAGGGCGGCACAAGGTGCTGGGCGATAACGATACCCTTTCCGCGATTGTGGCGAGACTTTGCGGGGCAGACTTATTGGTGCTGCTCAGCGATATTGACGGCCTCTACAGCGCTGACCCCAGAGCCACCCCTGACGCCAAGCTGTTCCGACAGGTTTCAGAGCTGACCCCAGAGATTCTGCAAATGGCCGGCGGCGCGGGATCCTGGCAGGGCACCGGCGGTATGGCAACAAAACTCTCCGCCGCGAAGATTGCCATGGAGGCGGGATGCGATATGGTGATTGCCAATGGGGCGAATCCGGAGGCGCTGTATGAGATTCTAGAGGGAAAAAAGATTGGAACCCGGTTTACGGCCCGGAAAAAGGAGGAATTGCTGTGACAGAGTTGGAAAGGCAGGGAGCGGCGGCAAAGGAGGCTGCTTATACTCTTTCTACTGCGGGGACCCTGAGAAAAAACCGGGTCCTAGAGGCCATTGCCTGCGCCTTGGAGGAGGAACAAGCTCAATGGCTTAAGGCAAACGCGGAAGATTTGGCGGCGGCAAGAGCAGAGGGAATGCGCCCCTCGCTGTTGGACCGGCTGGCGCTGACGCCTCAGCGCATTGCCGGGATCGTGGATGGTGTCCGCCAGGTAGCGGCGCTGCCAGACCCTATCGGCCAGATTGACCATATGAAAACCCGGCCCAATGGCTTGGTAATTGGAAAAAAGCGCGTGCCCTTGGGTGTTGTGGGAATTATCTATGAGGCCCGGCCTAATGTTACTGTAGACGCGGCAGCCCTCTGCCTGAAATCGGGCAACGCCTGCATTCTTCGCGGCGGAAAAGAGGCCATCCGGTCTAATCAGGCTGTGGAGAGGATTATGAGGCGGGCTCTGGAAAAGGCTGGGCTTCCCCGCGAGAGCATTTCCCTGGTACAGGACGTCAGCCGGGAAACGGCTCATGAGCTCATGCATCTGGACAAGTTTTTGGACGTGCTAATTCCCCGAGGGGGAGCAGGCTTGATTCGCACTGTAGCCAAAACGGCCAGCGTCCCGGTAATCCGTACGGGCGAGGGCGTGTGCCATATCTATATTGACCAGGAGGCTGACCTGGACATGGGCGCGCAAATTCTGCATAACGCTAAATGCTCCCGGCCCTCTGTGTGCAACGCGGCAGAATGTGTTGTTGTGCATCAGACTGTGGCAGAGGAATTTTGGAAGAGAGCCCTGCTTCTGCTGGATCAGGATCAAGTGGAGCTGCGTTGTGACCGGGAAGCGTTGAAAATTTTAGGAGAAAGGGGCATCCTGGCGGAAGAGAGCGACTGGGACGCGGAATACGGGGACTATACCCTGGCGGTGCGGACTGTAAAGGATATCGAAGAGGCGGTCCAGTTCGTCAACACTCACAGCACGGGGCACTCCGAGACAATTGTTACAGGAAGCTATTCCGCCGCACAGTACTTTTTGAACGCTGTGGACGCAGCCGCAGTATATGTAAACGCCTCCACGCGATTTACAGATGGGGGCGAATTCGGCTTGGGGGCGGAGATTGGCATATCCACCCAGAAAATCCACGCCCGGGGCCCTATGGGGTTGGAAGAACTGACCTCGTATAAATACATTATCTACGGTCAGGGGCAGACACGATAAAGGAGAATGGGGTTCATGGGAAATCCAGAAAAAAAAATTTTAGGTTTTATCGGGACGGGAAATATGGGCGGAGCTCTGGCAAGGGCGGCCCGCCGTCGGACAGTGGGAGAAGATATTCTCCTTGCCAACCGTACACTGGAGAAAGCGGAGGCCTTGGCAGCAGAGCTCCACTGCCGGACGGCAGACAATCTGGCTGCGGCGAGGGAAGCGGACATGCTCTTTCTTGGGGTAAAGCCCCAAGGGATGGCAGGGCTTCTCTCGGAAATTTCGCCGGTGCTGAAGAGCCGGACAGACCGGTTTCTACTGGTCAGCATGGCGGCGGGGCTCACGGTAGGCCGGATCCAGGAGCTGGCTGGAGGAAAGTATCCGGTGATTCGGATTATGCCCAATACCCCGGCGGTAATTGGCCAGGGCATGACATTATATTGCTCCAGTCCAGAGGTGAGAGGCCCGGAGGAGCAGAAATTTTTAGAGCTTATGGCAGGGACAGGGAGGCTTTCGCGAATTCCAGAAGACTTGATGAGTGCCGCAGGCGCTGTAGCAGGATGCGGCCCGGCTTTTGCGGATCTCTTTATGGAGGCATTGGCAGATGGGGGCGTGGCCTGCGGCCTGCCCAGAGCACAGGCTGTAGAGCTGGCCGCCCAAATGCTGGCCGGTGCGGGAAGCCTGCTGCTGGAAACCGGGAAGCACCCCGGCGAACTGAAAGACACCGTCTGCTCACCTGGCGGGTCTACTATTCAAGGTGTGCGGAAGCTGGAAGCGGCAGGGTTTCGCAGCGCAGTGATGGAGGCAGTGATCGCGGCCTGTGAAAAGAGCGATCGTTTGGGGTAACAGTACGGCTCATAAAAAATTTGTTGGAATAGAAGGAAGCCTCTTCTTTTCATCAAGCAAAGCAGGTTTCCGATGAA
>NZ_RAZF01000064.1 GCF_003612555.1 Acutalibacter sp. 1XD8-33 | reverse complement strand
AGGGCGCATTATCCGAGATTTTTAATTATCCGAGGAAATTCTTAAAAACCTTTTGTATGCGGGGGTTCATGCAAAAAATCTCGGATAAAATTTATCCACATGGGCATAGTACAGTTAAAGCTATCAAACAGGAGGTTTTAACTATGGGTTACCATACAAGGGAAACCAACACAGTGCCATGCGGATACCACGAATTGAATCCGGAAATGGAGGCTCTTTTAGCGGAGTACCTTGAAGACGGGAAACGCAAGGGGCTTCAGGAAAGCAGCATCCATCTTCACGATAAGATTGGGCACTACTTTTTATCCGCCCTAGCTGATACAGGCTGCGCAGCGCCGCAGGCAATGAACGCCCAAAATGTAGGAGCCGCGTGTTTAATGGTCAGCAGCAAATGGTACCTTTCACACATCCGGACATTCCTCAGATATGCATATCAGGCCAGACATACCGACAGGGATTACAGCGGCATCGTTCCTCTTTTCAAGAGGCCGCAGCCGTACCCTTCTGTTTATACAATAGAAGAAATCCTGAAAATTGAAAATAGCGTAGGCCGGGACTCCCCACATGGAAAGCGAGATTACGCAGTGCTGCTTCTTGCGACACGGCTGGGGATCAGGAGCGGGGACATCTCATCCATGACATTCCGGGAACTGGATTTTGGCAGGAAGCTGATTCTGCTTACACAGCACAAAACCGGCGTTGACATTGAACTTCCCATGGTCCCGGATGTAAAGGCCGCCCTGAAACAGTATTTAGAGGAAGAACGGGCCTGCTATGACAGCCCGTATGTATTTCTCCGCATCGTTCCCCCTTACAGCCATATCTCTGTGCAGGCAATCACCAAGATCGTCAGGACTGCCATTATGGCAGCTGGAATTGATCCGGCGGGACGCAAACAGGGCGCACATGCTTTCCGGTCATCCCTGGCAAGTTCCATGGTCAATAACAACATCCCTTATGAGGCGGTAAGGAAAGCCCTTGGGCATACAGACCAGAACGCCATCCAATCCTATGTCAGTCTGGATGTGGAGCAGCTGCGGAACTACGCCCTCCCGGTCATGGAGGCGGCAGGTACATTTGCTGCTTTTCTGGAGGGGAGGTGGCGCCTGTCATGACACAGTTCCAGTCGGTTTTCAAACATGAGCTTGCAGAATATCTGGAAATCAGCCAGGGGACTGTCAGCGATGATACTTTGCGGAGTACACGCAGAACCCTTCTTTCGTTCGATTCACTGCTGGTGGCAGAAAACGCCGACAGGGTTACGGAAACAGCCATCAATCACTGGATCAGGGAACTCCAGCAGATAAACGCGCCCAAAACGGTCAGCGATAAGGTAAGCTATCTCCGCAAATTTTTGCGGTACCTTCAATACAAGGGGTACAGTGTTTTCATGCCCGCCTGCCCCAAAACATCAGACAGCTATGTCCCATATATTTTTTCGGACAGGGAAATCCAAACGCTTCTGTCCTGCGCCGACAGCTGGGCCAACCCGAAAACCCGCCGGACGGACATGGAGTTCTGTATGCTGCTCCGGATGCTCCTTGGGTGCGGGTTCCGCCTGGGAGAACCGCTTGCCGCCAGGGTAAAAGATATAAATTTCCGCAATGGGACCATCCTGATCCGCCATGCCAAGAACAACAAACAGCGTGTTGTTCCAATGGACAGGACATTGACAGAGATGCTGGAAAGATACTGCATTGCTATGGGGATCAAAACAGAACCGGAAAGCTGTCTGTTCCCGGCAGCCAGGGGCCAAGAGTTTTCCGTCAGTAAAGGAACCTTTGATTTTCGGTTTAGGAACCTCTTGCGGGAAACCGGCCTGTATGTACAGGAAAAATCCCATTCCAGAGGGCAGTGCCTTCATTGCTTCCGTCACTATTTTGCCATCCATTCATTTGCGCAGGCAGAGAAAAACGGACGCCCGACAGATGACTCTGTTCCTTTCCTGTCAGTCTATCTTGGACACCATGACATGGACGAAACGGAGAAATATCTGAAATTCAGTGGTGATATGTTCCCTGAATATACGGAGCTGTTTGAAGATTATGCCGCTGGCGTATTCACGGAGGTGGCGTATGAGGAAAAATAAACTTCCTGAATTCATGCTCCTCCTGGAACAGTTTTTTACGGAATATATGCCGCTTTCGTCAGGGCTTTCCCCTAATACCACGAGATCCTATAAACATGCCTTCCGCCTTTTGTTCCAGTATGTTTATCAGGAAAAGAAGAAAAATGCTGGTGAAATCCTCTTCCGGGATTTGAATTTCGAGACTATTGACGGCTTCCTGAAATGGATCGAAGCAGAACGGGGATGCTCAGTATCCACAAGGAATCTCAGGCTTTCAGCATTGGCCTCTTTTGCCGGTTACGCACAGAACAGGAATTTTGAAGCAGCGACTGTGTTTGCAAATGCGGTGAAAAGAGTGCCTGTAAAAAAAGAGGCCGTCCAGCCGAGGACCACCTTTACGCTTGATGAAGTTTCAATCCTGCTCCGGCTTCCTGATCCCGGGAAACGGATGGGCTTCCGTGACCAAGTTCTTTTGAACCTGATGTATGCCAGCGGAGCCAGGGCACAGGAAATCTGCGATCTCAAAGTCAGGGACTTCCTGGCCGAGAAAAACCTCTATAAGCTTACAATTACTGGAAAGGGAAACAAAACCCGGAGGATCGTGATTGCAAGGCCTAGCGGAACTCTCCTGGAACGATATCTGGAGGAAACGGGAAAGGCCGGTCGGTTGGAGGCCTACATCTTTTCCAGCCAGACCCATCCGCAGATGAGCATTTCCTGTATTGAGGAGATTTATAAAAAATATATCATGCTCGCAAGAG
Organism: Acutalibacter sp. 1XD8-33; assembly: GCF_003612555.1. Taxonomy (GTDB): domain Bacteria; phylum Bacillota; class Clostridia; order Oscillospirales; family Acutalibacteraceae; genus Acutalibacter. The sequence goes on along the minus strand of NZ_RAZF01000064.1, from coordinate 371 downwards.
CCGGGCATCCGGAAATGTTCCTTGAAAAACGCTACACCCCGCACACCATGAGGCATACGACCGCCACACATATGTTGGAAGCCGGGGTACCAATTATGGCAATCAAAAATTTTCTCGGACATTCCTCGATCTCCACAACAGAACGGTATGCTGAACTTTCACAGGGAACCGTAAACAGGCATATCCGGGATTGGAACGAAAAGTGGTTTTCCCATCAAAAAGAAAATCCTGTTACACAAAAGAAAGAGCATCAGCTCCCTGACTTCCTGAAATAGTTCTTACATTATCCGAGGCAACTTCTCTGAAAGCCTTTTATGCTGGTGGTTTTGAGAGTTTCCTCGGATAATTGATTATCTCGGATAATGCGCCCT
>NZ_RAZF01000063.1 GCF_003612555.1 Acutalibacter sp. 1XD8-33 | reverse complement strand
GCGAAGCTGCGCGCCGTCCAGCAGCTCCGTGACGGTGACCGGATCCCCCTCCTCATCGCTGACCTGATAGGACACAGAGAAGTCTATAGATCGGCTGATACATTCAATAATTAGTCAGCTAAACTGTAGATAAATTTTGAAATAGTCTTGACAATTTTGTGAATATATAGTATTTTTTGTATAAATAAATTAAGGAGAGGTGCTAATTATGAGAACAAATCGCGTCATTTCTATGCTTCTATGTTTCGCTTTCTGTTTTTCTCTCTTATCTATACCTGCCTCTGCAGTTTCACACACTGGTAGCAGCACAGCCAGTAACGCTGTCATTTCTGATCGTGCTGGAAAAAGTGGTTCCTACTATTATGACGTTGACTTGGGCACTGAACTCTTTGTGCCATCTGACGCAACTTTGGAAGATATGTGGATTGAAAGTCGTGAGATTTGCGGTGATTCTATCCAACCATATTTACAAAGTTGCGACTCTTCTCTTGCGGAAATAGACCCAGAGCTCGATAAAATATTAGAATCTTACTTGGCTACCGATCATCGCTTTGCTGTGACGAATCCGTCTGGTTACGAACGAAGCACATGCCTTTTGGGCGCAAGATTTGATGACGCTGGCGTTACGCATGTTGAAAGCGGTGAGAAATGCTCTACGGGCGTTCATATTGGCACTGGCTGGTTAATCAACAATACCTATTTGGTTACTGCTGGTCATTTGGTGTATGATTGGGAACATTCTAACAACGGGAATGATGGCTATGCCAAACATGTGGCCATATATGTTGGGGCCAGCAACGGGAACTATGTCCATTACTCTTTGAGTGTCGGGTATAGTGTCGGCGGCGATTACAGAGACTGTACAAGTGAATCTGATTACCAGTCGACTGGGAGGTTTGACGATTGGGCCGTGATCGAGCTCAAGACTCCAGTCCCGGCCAGTAAATCCATATCAAAACTTACACCTAAACAGACTGATCATTATTCCGAAATGCTGAACAAATCATATACAACGCAGGGATATCCTGCGGACCGCAATACAGGAAAAGACTGGAAAAAATATACTATGTATAAGCAAACAAATTGCACGATATCTGGGGCTCATTATCCTACTCCTTATATTCTTGATGTTGCCGTTTCTTCTAATACCAATTTTTATGGAGGGCAAAGCGGTTCTCCAATCTATAAGGACGGATATGCGCAGGGAATCGGCGTAGGTAAATACTTGGGCGATACATGCTTCATATTAATCAATAGATGGCTCTATGAATTCTTACGTGACAATTGTTCATAGGAGGAGCCGATGAATAGCAAGAGGTTCTTCTACATCAACATGGCTTTTCTGGCGGGGAATGTTCTGCTGCTGGCTCTGTCCGTCTTTTTCCTGCGCCCGGGGGCTTCCCCCGGCCACTCCTCCGGGTTCCATGCCGTGAAAAGCGAAGCGCCCGGCCACTCCTGCGTCGGCCAGCTCCGGCTTCCCTCTGATATGGAATACATGGTGCGGGATTCCGGCGTTGCGGAGCTGGAGTTCGTGGAGATCATCCGGGGCGGCTCTTCCTCGCAAGAGGGCTACGACCGCATTGAAATCAGACAGACCCTGAAGTCCTATACGGACCATAGCTCCAATTTCGTGGTCCTCCGCTTCTGCCCGGAAGATCATTTCTGGTATCTGATCTATTGCCCCAATTACGCGGAGAGGATGCCTGGATATCCGGATGATTCCACGGTTTATCCCGTCACAAGCGTGCTCCACTACGATGTGCCCCCGGACCTCCTCCGGGAACCCGGCCTGTACGCGGTGGGAAGAAAGGGACTCGGATACTGCGAATTTGAGATAGAATAATTTTAGGAGCGAAACGTTCAGACAGGTTGTTCTGGATTTTTCGCTCTATCTTTTTACCAGCAGCCCCTCGGGGTTCTCGTCCAGCCGGGCGAAGATCCCGATCTGGTGGAGGGTGCAGTCCTCCTCCGCCCCCGTGTTGCCGATCTGCACCTTGACGGTCTTGCCATCCTCCACATCCTCCACATCCAACAGGCTGAGGGGCTTCCGCTCGCCCAGCACATCCGTTTGGCTGGCCAGGGCCTCCGGGTCCTGGGCTTTCTGTGTGCCGCCCCAGGCGCTGGTGATGGTCAGCTTCCGCCCGGCCAGCAGGTCGTTGAGCATGTCCACCCCGGCGTCCGTGACGGCCGCGTTTTCCCAATGAGACATAAAGCCACATCCTTTCTAAAGTTTTCCGTCGATCCTCTCGTATACATGCAGGACCCCGGCAGAGGCGTGGACCGCAGCCTTTGCCCGGGGCCAGTCCAGCTTTACGGGCGGCGTTTTCCCGTGGAGGCGAAGGTTGCTTCCCAGGAACGCCGCGCCAACCCCCGCTGAGAGCGCTGCTTTGGGCCAGCCCACCCCCTCCGGCAGTGAGGCCGCCGCCCCCTGGCGCTGATAGGAGCCAAAAGAGACAGCCCCGGCGTAGGCCAGGGCCTCTCGGCTCTCCATGAAATACGCCACCCCGTCCAGATGGGACCGCAGGTTCTTGTAGTATTCCAGCCGGGCCAGCACCCGCTTCTCCTTGGCGCTGTCCATCTCGTCGTCCGTGACGTTGATCCGCAGCTTGAAGTGGTAGGGCCGGGCGCCGTACTCGAACCACTCCACCACTCGCGTGTGGGGATAGACGGCCCGGAGCGCGGCCTCCACCGCCGCCTTTGTGCCCAGCAGCTTGTGCACCCGCCAGCTGCTTTGCAGGGTCCGGCGCTTCTCCGGGAGGCTGTAGTCCGGATCCCACCAGTCCACCTTGAAGTCCCGGGCCAGAAGGTCCAGCAGGGCCTCCTCCAGCCGGTCCACATGGGGATAGATGGACACGCTCCCGATCTCTTCCCGCCGCCGCTCCAATACCTCCGCCATCGCTTCTGCCAGCGCTGCCATTTTCGGGTCGCCAGACAGGGAGACCGGCAAAGAGGCCCGGAAGTTTTCTTTTGTCAGGCCGTGGCTTTCACTCATCCTCGTACCCTCCGTTGGTGATACTCACCTCTTTGACCCGGGCCACCTGGGGCACGGAACGGTTGTCGCTGCGCAGCACGGTGAAGCCGGGCTCTCTCAGCTCGATCCGCTTGACGCCCGTGTGGTACAGGCGCTCCCGCAGTTCGTCCGGGTTGATGTCCCTGCCCAGCCGGGCGCACTGCCAGCCCACGTACTCCTCCACGGCCATCTTTACAGCGGCCTGAATCTCCGCCGCCGGCTTCCCGTTTCCGGTCCGGGTGTAGTAGGTAAAGTCGATGTTGTACTCCACCGGCTCCGCGTCCTCCACAAAGACCTGGTCCGTCAGGGGCCGGACCTCGTCCGCGCTGCAGGCCGCCAGCACCGCCGACTTGATCTCCTCCCCGGCCAGGGTCCCGTCCTCCATGAGCACGTAGAGCTTGACCACCCCGGGCGTGGGGGAGTTGGCCAGCACGTCCCCGATCTCTGTGCTCACCTGCCGGGCGAAATATTCGTAGCTTCCCCGGGCTCCCGCGCAGCTGTAGGCGTCCATGCTGGCCCGCATGAGCTCATAGAACTCCTCGTCCGTGGCCGCGTCCGCCCCGCCGTCCGACGCGGTGATGTTCTCCGTTTCAGAGTAGTAGTCATACACATC
>NZ_RAZF01000062.1 GCF_003612555.1 Acutalibacter sp. 1XD8-33 | reverse complement strand
AGGCTTGGTTTGGTATACACTTTTTCATTTTCTAAAAAATTTTCTATTTCCTCTATCTTGGGGCTTGACTTTTGTTTGCAGGACTCCATATCACTTTCTTATGTGAGCCGATGGAAACCTCCGCAGGCTTTATTTCATTTTTATCTGACCATTCCTGTGCTAATTCCGGCTTCAATGTGGCTAAATCATTGATTCCCTCAATTACTCTTGCTCCTGAGCATATAGGACAGTTCTCGCCCTTTGAGCGAGCCTTAACGCTTGTCTGCCATTCGTGACCGCAGGCAGCTTTCCACCAAACGATTTTATTTGAGCCATAGGTTATTTTATCGGGTGTAAGCGGAAGATTTTTGTCCGACCACTCACGCACAAGCTCCGGGCGCATAATCGCTAAACTGTTACTCATAATCAAACCTCAACCTCCTTTGCAATTACATTGTATTGGAAATCAAAGAAAACTTGTAGTTTGCGACCGGATACACCGTACAACGCAAAAAAGACCTTGAAAGGTATTATCCTCTCAAGGTCTTAATCTTAGAAATTATGCGATTTTTCAGCCTCTGCACACTTTCCTGCACCAAATGATGTAAATTTGATGTAAATGTGTACTGATGGGGCGTATCCCGGCATTAAAGTACATCCCGTTTTACCGGGGAAAACGATACATCTTAATAGAGCTTTGCGCCTGCCGGAATGTGGTTGTCTACCATCAGAAGATGGAGTTTTTCTGCACCTTCCTCATTGTGAACAGCGCTTATCAGCATACCGCAGGAATCAATACCCATCATCGGTCTTGGCGGAAGATTGGTGATAGCGATACAAGTCTTGCCGACCAATTCTTCCGGCTCGTAATACTCGTGAATACCGCTTAAAATCGTCCTGTTTTCGCCTGTGCCATCGTCTAATGTAAACTTTAAGAGTTTCTTTGACTTCGGTACGGCTTCACATTCAAGCACCTTTACGACTCTGAAATCCGATTTAGAGAAAGTCTCAAAATCAACGAAATCCTTGAATAGAGGCTCAATCTCTACCTTAGAAAAATCAATCTTCTCCGGCTCTGTGTTTACATCATTTGCAACCGCCTGAACAGCCTTGTGGCTTACATCATTTTTCTTATTTACACCATCTAAGGACTTCATTGTCGGGAACAGCAGCACATCCCGGATGGACTGTGCTCCCGTGAGCAGCATGACCAGCCGGTCCACGCCCATGCCCATGCCGCCGGTGGGGGGCATTCCGTATTCCAGAGCGGTGAGGAAGTCCTCGTCCACGTCGCAGGCCTCGTCGTCGCCGGCGGCCTTTTGTGCCGCCTGGGCCTCGAAACGCTGCCGCTGGTCGATGGGGTCGTTGAGCTCGCTGAAGGCGTTGGCGTACTCTCTGCCGCAGATGAACAGCTCGAAGCGCTGGGTATACTCCGGGTTCTCCGGGTCCTTCTTTGCCAGGGGCGAAATGTCCACCGGGTGGCCGGTGAGGAAGGTGGGCTGCACCAGATTCTTTTCGCAGAACTCCTCAAAGAACAGGTTCAGGATCTCCCCCTTCTTGTGGCGCTGCTCGTATTGGATATGGTGCTGATCCGCCAGAGCCCGGGCCTCCTCCAGGGTGTGCACCTGGGTAAAGTCCACCCCGGCATACCGCTTCACGGCCTCCGTCATGCTGATCCGGGCAAAGGGCCGGTCCAGGTCGATCTCCACCCCGTCCCGTTCCACCTGGCCGGCACCCAGGACCGTATGGGCCACAAAGCGGATCAGGCCCTCGGTCTGGTCCATCATTCCGTGGATGTCGGTATAAGCCTGGTAGAACTCCAGCATGGTGTACTCCGGGTTGTGCCAGGTGTCCATGCCCTCGTTGCGGAATACCCGGCTGACCTCGTACACCCGGTCAAAGCCGCCTACAATGAGCCGCTTCAGATGGAGCTCCAGGGCGATGCGCAGGTACATATCCATATCCAGGGTGTTGTGGTGGGTGATGAAGGGCCGGGCCGCCGCGCCGCCCGCCTGGGTGTGCAGCACCGGGGTCTCCACCTCCAGAAAGCCCTGGCCGTCCAGGAACTGCCGGATGGCGCTGATGATCCTGCTGCGCTTTACAAACACGTCCCGGACCTCCGGGTTCATGATCAGGTCCAGATAGCGCTGGCGGTAGCGGGCGTCGGTATTGGTCAGGCCGTGGTACTTCTCGGGCAGGGGCAGCAGGGCCTTGGAGAGGATAGTCAGCTCCAGGGCCTTCACGGAGATCTCCCCCCGCTGGGTGCGGAACACCTCCCCTTTCACGCCCACGATGTCGCCGATGTCCAGCCCGGCCTGCATGGCCTTGTAGGCCTCCTCCCCCATCACGTCGATCTTGGCGTAGATCTGAATCCGCCCGGAGCTGTCCCGCAGATCCATAAAGGCCACCTTGCCCATGCCCCGGCGGCTCATAATCCGCCCGGCCACGGACACGGACCGGCCCTCCAGCTCCTCAAAATGTTCCAGAATTTCCTGGGCCTTGCGGTCCGCCTCAAATCTGGTGTGCCGGTAGGGGTCCAATCCCTCTTTCTGCATTTGAAACAGCTTCTCCCGGCGTATCTTCAGAATTTCCTTTAATTCCAGTTCTCCTTGGCTTGCCTGATGTTCCGTCATCTTCATTTCCTCCAATCCTCGTCACATTCCTGCATTTCAGCCGGACAGCCTATCTTGAAATATTAACGATAGTATACCGGGCCGTCCCTGTGGGCGTTTCCACCTCCACAGACTGCCCCACCTTTCCGCCAATGAGCGCCTTGCCCACTGCGGACTCATCGGAAATCTTTCCATTGCGGGGGTCGGCCTCATTAGAGCCTACTATGCGGAATGTACGTTCCGAAGCCTTCCCGGTGGGCGAGACAATATCCACGTCAATTTTTGAACCGATATGCACCGTCTCGTTGTTCAGCCGGCTCTCGTCAATCACCACAGCGTTTTTCAGCATGACCTCCACATCCGCAAGACGTGCCTCCACCATGGCCTGGTCGTTTTTTGCCTCGTCATATTCACTGTTCTCCGACAGGTCGCCAAAAGACAGCGCCACTTTTATTTTCTCGGCGACCTCCTTCCGGCGCACCGTTTTCAGATAGTCCAGTTCCTTCTCCAGGGCGGCAAGGCCCTCTTTTGTAACAAAATACTGCTTTTCTGCCATTGCTGATAACCTTCTTCCTTTCTCCCGAGCTTTCCGGCCGGAATCTTTGGGAAAACACAAAGAGAAACCCACAGGCTAAAAACGCTTTCAGCCTGTAGTTTCACTTTCTTAGAAGCTGTACCGATAGAATTCGTATGACGGTTTTCGAGCCTGTTTTGGGCGCTTGGCAAGACGCGAAAGTGTATTGGCAAACTTTCGCAACACAGCCAGCGGCCAAAAAGGCCGAAAAAAGGCGTGCTACATTCTATTGGTACGGCTTCTTATTTCCGCCGGACGCAAGCCGCGGTCAATTACCCCCTATTATAATGATATGCGCTCAAAATGTCAAGAAAAAAGCCGGCAAGCATTACAATTAGGTTACACAAGGTCAAACGACCTGTGTAACCTAATTTTTTTGCAAAGAAATGGGAAAACGACGAACCGGGGGTGAGAAATCTTGCGGAAATACAGATATTTGACATTCACAGACCGAAAGCAGATTTCCGCGTGGTATCAGTCAAACGACCGTGCGGCGGACATAGCGGTTCGGCTGGGCATGAGCGTAAAAACGATATACCTTGAATTGAAACGCGGGGAAGAAACGGACGAAAGCGGGGCCGTTATCCTTGACCGCAACCAGCGGCCCGCATACAACCCCGT
>NZ_RAZF01000005.1 GCF_003612555.1 Acutalibacter sp. 1XD8-33 | reverse complement strand
ATTCGGTTAGCTCGTCAAACAACATGAAATGTTCACGACGAGCAAAGCGAGGAGTGGGTAAAAGTTTTTGAAGTTTTTAAGAAACTTTTTTCAAAAAGTTTCTTAAGGTCTTTCCCGTGAAAGGAGACAATATGACAATTCTTGACGCAATCATCCAAGGGGTGATCCAGGGGGCCACGGAGTTTCTGCCCGTGTCCAGCTCCGGGCACCTGTCCATTTCCCAACACATCTTCGGCATCGAGCTGCCGGGGATCCTCTTCGACGTGATGCTCCACCTGGGCACCCTCATCGCCGTGGTATTTGTGTACCGCAAGCTGATCTGGCGGCTGATCCGGGAGTTCTTCTCCCTTCTGGGGGACCTGTTCCGGGGGCGCTTCCGGTGGAGCGAAATGAATGCCGACCGGCGGCTGATTTTCATGCTGATCATCGGCCTTCTGCCTCTGTTTCTGCTGTTCCTGCCTATCCCGGGCACAGATATGAAGCTGAAGGATCTGTCGGAGCAATTGGCTTCGGACTCCGGCATCATCGTGGAGGGCGTTGCTCTTCTGATGACCAGCCTTTTGCTGTTTCTGGGCATCTGGGCCAACAAGCGCACCACAGCTTCGGGCGCGGGGGCCGGGCGGCACTGGGCCAGGGGCGTGAAGGCCGGCCGGGACCAGCTCACGGTGGGGGACTCCGTCCTGGTAGGCGTCACCCAGTGCCTGGCGGCGGTGTTTCCGGGGCTTTCCCGGTCCGGCTCCACCATGTCGGTGGGGCTGCTGCGGGGCATCAACCAGCAGTCCGCCCTGGATTACTCCTTTGTGCTGGGGATTCCCTCCATCGCGGCGGCGGCGTTGGTGTCCCTGAAGGACGTGGGTTCCGCCGGGGAGAATATCGGCGCGGCACCTCTGGCCGCGGGTGTGGTGACGGCGGCGGTGGTGGGCTTTCTGGCCATCAAGCTGCTGAAATGGATCGTCACCACCAACAAGATTAGCGTGTTCGCCATCTACACCCTGCTGGCCGGGGCGGCGGTGACGGCCATCGGGATCATTGAGAAGATCAACGGCGTGAACCTGTTCACCGGCAAGCCCCTGTGACAGAGGAATTTGATAAGGGGCCTTTGGGGCCCGGCACACGGCACAAAGAATGGCAAAAGGATAGGACTAGGTTTCACCGTGGTGTCAAAAAGATAGACACTCGCGCGGCTCGCTCTATCTTTCCGTTTTGCTTTGCAAAACTCGGATAGTTAACCGAGCGCAGCGAGCGTTAACCTATTATTCACCACCCGCAAAAATTGCGCTTCTCAGGAGTTAAGGGCGAGACCCAGAGCCTCCAAGGTCTTAACAGATAGGAGAGGAAAATCTTTGGCAGAACAGAAAAAGACAGGCGGGAAGAGGACCGCCGCGAACAAGCGTCCCGCCGGGGGGAAGAGCTCCGGCGGGGCAAAGCGCGCCTCGGGAAGCCGGGGAAAAACCGTAAAGCCCACGGCAGAGGAGATCCGGCAGAGAAATCAGGTGCGGGCTGTGGTGCTCTTTGCCTGCGCGATTTTCCTGGCCTGCGTGGCGGTCATTGAAGGGGACAGCCTGTGGAAGTGGGCCCACAATGTGATGCTGGGCCTCTTTGGCGGCTGGGCGGTGCTGTGGCCGGTGCTGATGATCTATGTGGCGGTGATCACCACCCTGGACAGGCCCATGGGCTCCATCAGCGGGAAAATCTGGCTCACCGTGGTGGCGATCATACTGTTTTGCGCCACGGGCTTTGTGTTTGGCGGCGCGAAGATCGCCCCGAACCTCTCCTTCTTCGACTACATAGCCGCTCTCTACCAGACCAATGCCGGCGTGGGCGGCGGCGTGGTGGGCGGCCTTCTGGGCCAGCTGCTCGTCAGCGCGGCGGGAATCCTGGGGGCCCGAATTATCGTGCTACTGCTGCTCTTTGTCAGCGTCATGGTATTGACGGGCACTACCCTCATCGGCTTGTTCCATACGATCAAACGGCCGGTGGAGGCGGTAAACGAGGGACTTCAGACGGCTCGCCAGCGCCGGGAGGAGGAACGGCAGATCCTGGCCCAGAGCCGTCCCAATATTGACGTGCCCTTGGACCCTGTGCAGCCCTCGAAGCCCTTCTCTGCCGACGTGGCCTCCCTGTTCCCCCCGGTGGAGCCCAGGAAAAAGAAAAAAGAGCGTAACGAAAAGCTGGACAAGCTCCAAGAGGTGTTCGGCATAGAGCCGGAAAAGCCCCAGCCTGAGCCCGCCTCCCTGCCGGAGGCCGGGCCGAAGGAGCCCCCCGAGCCCCAGCTGCCCGCATCGCCGGTGGTGTCGGAGAATCCTCCGCCTGTGCCGCCGGTCCACACCCAGGAGGCGCCCCCGGAAGAGCCCCAGCCCCTGTTCGGCGAGGACGAGCCTGAGCCGGAGGCAGAACCCACCCCGGAACGTCCCGCCCCCCTGGAGGCCACTGCCCGCCAGACAGCGCAGTATCAGAGCCTGGAGCAGGCTCCGGGCAGCTATTGCTTCCCCCCGGTGAGTATGCTGGCGGTGAGCCCCCAGGTGGATCACGCCAAAGAGACAGAAGAGCTTCAGACCAACGGCCGCATTCTGGTAGATACGCTGAACAGCTTTGGCGTGTCCACCAAGATTTTGGACATCTGCCGGGGCCCCTCGGTGACCCGGTATGAGATCCAGCCGGCGGCTGGGGTGAAGATCAGCAAGATTACCAGCCTCTCGGATGACCTGGCCCTGAACCTGGCCGCTACCGGTGTGCGCATTGAGGCGCCCATTCCCGGCAAGGCGGCGGTGGGGGTGGAGGTGCCCAACCAGACCCGCAGCTCGGTGCGGATGCGGGACCTGATTCAGTCCAATGCCTTCCAGACCTCTAAGGGGAAGCTCTCCGTGGCCCTGGGCCGGGATATCGCGGGCCAGCCCGTGGTGGCGGATTTGGCCCGGATGCCTCATATCCTGATTGCGGGCACCACCGGTTCCGGCAAATCTGTATGCACCAACTCCATGATCATCAGTATGCTCTACAAGGCTACTCCTGACGAGGTGCGCTTTCTGATGATCGACCCCAAGGCCGTGGAGCTCACCGGCTACAACGGCCTGCCCCACATGCTGGTGCCCGTAGTCACGGACCCCCACAAGGCCTCCGGCGCTCTGGGCTGGGCCGTGAACGAGATGATGAAGCGGTACAAGATTTTCTCGGAGAACAACGTGCGCAATCTGGCCGGGTATAACCACCTGGCCGAGGCCCAGAACTACGAGGACGAAAACGGCCAGCCCATGCCCGCCATGCCTCAGATTGTAATTATCATCGATGAGCTGGCGGACCTGATGATGGCCGCGCCCAAAGAGGTGGAGGACTCCATCTGCCGTCTGGCCCAGCTGGCCCGGGCGGCGGGGATGCACCTGGTGGTGGCCACCCAGCGGCCCTCGGTGGACGTGGTGACCGGCCTAATCAAGGCCAACATCCCCAGCCGCATCGCTCTGACGGTGTCCAACGCGGTGGATTCCCGCACCATCATCGACACCGTGGGCGCGGACAAGCTCCTGGGCCAGGGCGACATGCTCTTCGCCCCGGTGGGCAGCAACAAGCCTATCCGCGTCCAGGGCTGCTATGTGAGCGACGACGAGATCTCCTCCATTGTGGAGTTTGTGAAAAAGACCAAGTCCATGGACTATGACGAGGGCGTGATTGAGGAAATTGAGCGGAACGCCGCCAGCGGGGACTCCGGCAAGGCCGGGGACGAGGACGGCGGCGGAGATGTGGACCCCATGATGGACGAGGCCATCAAATGCGTGGTGGAGGCGGGCCAGGCCAGCACGTCTCTTTTGCAGCGGAGGCTGCGGCTGGGCTACGCCCGGGCCGGGCGGCTCGTTGACGAGATGGAGCAGCTGGGCATTGTGGGGCCCCATGAGGGCTCCAAGCCCCGGCAGGTGCTCATGACATATACCCAGTGGCTGGAGCGAAATATGCAGAAATCCGACCCGCCGGAGGAGGAATAGAACGAAAAGCCCGCTGAAAAACACTTGTTTTTCAGCGGGCTTTTCCCTTTAGACCATTAGTTTCACCTCGTCGCCGATCAGGGTGGCGATACTGTGGTGGGTTTCCTGGTTGATTTTCAGCCGGGCATTGTTGATCCATATCCGGGTGCCGGGATAGGCAACGCCAAAGGTCAGCCGTCCGGAAAGCTGGGTTTCCTGGCGGGCCTGATATTCCTCCAGCGTCTTGTTATACTGGTTCAGCTTCAGCTTGCTGACGGAAAGCTGCATCCTCATTTTGGACATGCGGCTGGATTTGCTGGGACTGTTGGGCTCCCGCTCTGCCTCTTTCAGATTCTGTTCTAACGCGGAGATCTCCTGGGTGATCAGAGCCTTCTGATAGTCCTCGCAGGGCAGTCCGCCCAAGGTAATGGTGGTGCGCACCTCGGTTTTTGAGCCCACAATATTGGCGCCCACCTCCCGCGCGGCCCGGATTTCTCCGCCGATGATGGCTCCCCGGCCGGTCTGGGCATAGACCGCCGCGTTGCTGTATACATCGCAGCCGATGATGCATTCCGAGTGGAGGTTCTCCTGGGCGTGGACGCTGCAATTTTCCAGGTATTTGGCGAAGATATCCCGATGAGACCGGATGACGGCCTGGTTGTTTCCCTGAACGCCTTTTGCCAGCACCAGATCGCCTCCGGCCTCGATGGTACAGGCCTCCACCACACCGTCCACGGTGATGTTTCCCATAGCCCGCACGGTAAACCCGCTGCAAATGTCCCCGTGGATGTGCACGTCTCCCAGAAAATTCACATTGCCGGTAGAGTAGTCTACGTTTCCGGAGATCTCCATCAGCGGGTTCACCTGGAACGCCTTGGCGGAGAACTCCAGCCCGCCGGTGTGGGTGGCGATCAGGGAACCGCCGTCCTCAGAGAGAGCGGTGTTTCTCCCCATGGGAGGGGCCACAGGCACGCCGTCCCGGGTGGGAATCTCCTTGCCGGTGACGGTATGTCCCGGCACGCCGGGCGTGGGGGGGATGATGTGGCAGATAACGTCGCCTTTGTTCACGTTTTGGGTTTTGCCGATGGCGGTATAGTCCACGCGGTTGTATTCATCCACCGGAAGCTCTTTTGAAACCACGCGGGGGTACATGTCCTCAATGTAACCGTCTGTGCCGGGGACGGGGGGCTGGCCCGCCGCACCCGGGAAAAGGTGGAAATAGCGGTTTTCCTGGGTGGGGATAGAGGTCAGCAGGGAGTCGTTCAGGCCAAAAGAAACGCCGGCGGCGGTTAGAGCGCTGACAATGTCCTCATGGGTGAGCTCTTTGCCCTTTCCCACAGGAGGATACAGCATAATCCAGGCGCTGAGGGCGTCTCCGGCCACAAACACCAGAACCGACGCGTCCAGATTGACCTCCGGAGGCTGGAAGTCCTCCTCCTGGGTGGGGTTGGCAGGGGGTTCGGCGGCTTTTAGGCGGGCTTTGGCGGAAATACCGAGGGAGGTTTCCAGGCGGCCCAGCTCTCCGTGGACAGCGGCGGGGGTGAAAAATTGGGTTTCACGGCCAGGGTCGAACATGCGCAGCTCAGGCTGGGGCATCCAGCCCGCCTGATTCCGCCGCAACCGCCAGAGGTCATAGATGGCGTGGTCTGAGGGCAAGCGCAGCAGATAGGGGTCCGGCTGGACATAGGTGAGGGCTTTTTGGCTTTCTGCCAGCTTCAGAGGTTTGTCCGAAACACGGGCAGGCCTGGGTCCGGAGGAGTCAGGAGAATTTTCGGGAGAAGCGGTTTTTTTTCGACGTCTTGAAAAACGAAATTTCAGCAGCCTCGACAGGAAAGAGGGCCGTTCGCTCATGATATATACCTCGCTTTCAGCAATTTCGAATGCAACTCCTAATATTATTATAGTCGGAACCGGGACTTTTGACAAGTAAAACTTTCAATTTTGACCAGAAATATTTCGCTTCGTCGGAAATAAGTTTCATTTGTGGAGAGAGCCCCGCCAGGAGGCTTGACGGCTTTCCCCCCTCGGTGCTATACTTTCGAAAAGGCAAGTGCGCAAAGTATACTGGCATTTGTCATGAAAGAAAAGGGGGAACGAGAATGACATATGCAGAGGCCTTGGAGAAAATAAATTCCCGGCTGCTCTTTGGGATGAAGCCGGGGCTGGAACGGATGGAGCGCCTGATGGAGCGCCTGGGGAATCCCCAGAAAAGGATGAAATTCGTCCATGTCTGCGGCACCAACGGCAAGGGCAGCGCCTGTACGCTGACGGCCAGCGTGCTGCGGGAGAGCGGCTATCCCACGGGGTTGAACATCTCGCCCTATGTGATGGATTTCCGGGAGCGTTTCCAGATCAACGGGGAGATGATCTCGAAGGAGGAACTGGCGCGGGAGTTGGACGAGATCTGGCCCGTGGTGGAGCGCCTGGACAGGGAGGAGTGCCCGGTGTCGGAGTTCGAGCTGGTGACGGCCATTGCCCTGCACTGGTTCGCGAAAAAGGGCTGTGACATCGCGGTGATGGAGGTAGGCATGGGCGGTCTGATGGATGCCACCAACATCATCCCCGTGCCAGAGGCTGCGGCTATGATGTCCATCTCTCTGGACCACACCGCCTGGTTGGGGGATACCGTGGAACAGATTGCCCGGGAGAAGGCGGGAATCATCAAGGACGGAGGCCGAGTGGTCCTGTACCCCGAGCAGCGGCCCGGCGTGCGGGAGATCGTGGAATCCGCCTGCCGGGAGCATGGGGCCCAGCTGCGGGTGCCGGACCTGAGCAGGCTCCAGGTGCTCCGGGAGGGTATCGACGGCACGGATTTTCAGGAGGGGGGCCTTGCGCTGCACACACCGTTTCTGGGAGCCCATCAGGTGAAGAACGCGGCTGTGGTCCTGGAAATTGTGGAGATCCTCCGGGAGCGGGGCTTTTCCATCCCGGACAAGGCTCTGGTGGAGGGATTCGCAAAGACTTTCAACCCGGCGAGGATGGAGATCCTCTCCCGCCGGCCCCTCTGCCTTTTGGACGGCGGGCACAATCCCGGATGCGCCCAGGCCCTGCGGGACGCCCTGGAACGCTTTGTGCCCGGGCAAAAGACCGCCCTTATGGGCATGATGGCGGATAAGGACAGCGCCGCCGCCCTGAAAATCCTGGGGCCCCTGTTCCAGAAGGTGGTCACCGTGACGCCGGAGAATCCCCGGTCCCTGAGCGCGGAGGCCCTGGCGGAGCAGGCGGGCCGGTTCTGTCGGGAAGCCCTGCCCGCTGAAAGCTGCCGGGAGGCCCTGGACCTGGCTTTGGAGGGACTGGGGGAGGAGGACGCTCTCATCGTGTGCGGGTCCTTTTATCTGGCGGGAGAGATACGGCCCCTGCTGCTGGAAAAATTTTCGGGCCGGTGACAGGCTTCTGCAAAAATCGCGGGGGGAAGCCTGTAAAATGAAATTAACCGGAACGTTTTTCGGAACAACATTGACCGGTCCATCTGGTCAAAACTTGGCAACGCTAAGTTTACAGCTGGCGGGGAGTTTGGGGGGGAGCGTTCTGCCGGATACTTGGCAAAGCCAAGTATTGCAGACAACGCCGCGAACCGACCGAGTCGGCAGACGAGACCAGGCGAGACTCGCGTAGCCCTCAAGATCTTGCCCTTGACCTTACCTCCTCGGAAGCGCATTTTTTGAAGTGGTGAATCATAGTTAATGCTCGCTTCGCTCGATTAACTATACAAGAGGGGGAGGAGAGTTCATCTCGTTATACGAGATGAAAAAATCCCCTGGAAACCGGAACCCGCCAGCTCTGTGGGGCGGGCAAGCCTTTCGTTGGCTTTGCAGAGGCAAAGCGAAACAAGAAGTCTCACCTGCCGGTTCGGTCGGGTCGGTCTCTATCGGAGACCAGCACCCCCATACGAGGGTTTCTTGCGGGAAACAGTCCCCTGGACTGTTTCCCTATCTTCCCGCGTTGTTTTCTCAGGTGTTTCAAGGCAAGACCTTGGGGACTCTGGTTTCGCCTGGTCTCGTCTGCCGGCTCGGTCGGTTCGCAGCTTGTGTGCCACAGGCACACGCTCATCCCCAAGCCCCTGCAGCCTTTGAGAAAGGTAAGACTTCGTAAAACGAAGTCTACGAAACTTTTACCCTGGCGAGCTTTGCGCTCTCAAATAGCTGAGCGCACAAGCGTACCCACTAAGCCCCCATATATTACATTAACATATATATATCCCAAAACCCAGAGGAAGGATGAAGAAAGCATGAGCGTACAGCTGAGCTATAAGGAAGGCGTGCTCACCGCCAAACTCACCGGGGAGATCGACCACCACAGCGCCCGGGAGATGCGGGAGGCCATCGACGACACCGCCCAGAAGCTGAAGCCCTACTGCCTGCGCCTGGACTTTATGGAGGTGCCTTTTATGGACAGCTCCGGGGTGGGGCTGATTCTGGGCCGGGTGCGGCTGTGTAATTTCTGGCGGGGCCGGGTGGTGCTGTGCGGGCTCTCCCCCAATTTGAACAAGATGGTGGAGCTGGCGGGGATCTCCAGCGTGGCAGCCATTGAGAGGAGGGCGGGATGATGAAACCGGTGAATCAGGCCCAGATCAGCTTTCCCTCCTATTCGGTGAACGAGGGCTTCGGCCGGGCGGCGGTGGCGGCGTTTCTGGCCCAGCTGGACCCCACGGTGGCGGACCTTGCCGATATGCGCACGGCGGTTTCCGAGGCTGTGACCAATGCCATTGTCCACGGGTATCGGGACAAAAAGGGCACGGTGTACATATCCGCCAAGATTTTTGAGGACGGCAAGGCCGTGGTGCGGGTTCGGGACAAGGGCTGCGGCATCCCGGACGTGAAACAGGCTATGGAGCCTCTGTTTACCACTGGCGGCGAGGAGCGGGCCGGGCTGGGTTTCGCGGTGATGCAGAGTTTCTGCGACAGCGTACGGGTGACGTCTACGGTGGGCCGGGGTACCAGCGTAACGCTGACAAAGCATTTTGAACCCAAAGAATAGCCCTGGCGGAGAGAACCCGCTGGTGACGGAAAACATGGGGCTGGTCCACCTGTGCGCCCGGCGGTTTCTTGGCAAGGGCATAGAGTATGACGACCTGTTCCAGGCAGGGTGCGTAGGGCTGGTAAAGGCGGCGGAGAATTTCGACCCTGCCCGGGGGGTAAAGTTTTCCACCTACGCGGTGCCGGTTATTCTGGGGGAGGTACGCAGGCTTTTTCGGGACGGCGGCTCGGTTCGAGTGTCCCGGGGGCTGCGGGAGCTGGCCCAGCGGGTACGGGAGGCGGCGGTCCGCCTGCGGGAGGAGAGCGGCCAGGCCCCTACTATAGAACAGATTGCCGGGGCGCTGGAAATCACAACGGAAAAGGCCGCGCTGGCCATGGGCGCCCTGCGCCAGCCCCTGTCCCTGACAGGGGGAGAGGAGGGGGAGCAGCTGGAAATTCCCGTGGAGGCCCCGGAGGAGCGGACCACGGAGCGGCTGACGTTATACGCCATTATCCAAAATATGGAGGAGCGGGACAGGCAGCTGATTTTCTGCCGGTATTTCCGAAGCATGACCCAGACCCAGACGGCGAAGCTCTTGGGCATGACCCAGGTTCAGGTGAGCCGCCGGGAGAAAAAGCTCTTGGCCTATATGCGCGGGGAGTTCGAGAAGTAAGAAGCTGTACCGATAGGATTTGCGTTAACTATACTTTTTGAAGGTGTGTTTTGGCCTCTGGCAGCCAGGGTTTCACCCTGGACTGGACCAAACTTTTTGAAAAGAAGTTTAAGACATTACCTTCGGTAAGTCTCAAAAACTTTTACCCTGGTTAGCTGAGTGTGCAAAAGCCGAGCACATTGCCGGGTTCAGGGGGGCGCTGTGTGCCAGTGGTACACAATCCGCGAGCCGACCGAGCCGGTAAGCGAGACCCGGAGCCTCACGACCTTGACCTTAACTCCTGAGAAGCGCATTTTTGGTGTGTGAATAATAGTTAACACTCGCTAATTGTGATGCTTGCCGAAAAAAATCTTGACAAGAGACTTCGGGCATAGTATAATATTTTGCGGAAAACAAAGTGGAATCTTTCCCACCCCGTCCGGTTTGCCGGCGAAGGTCAATAGTGCTTATGGGCGCGCTTCTGCGCATTTTCAGCAGCGTTGATTGACGGGTGGAGTTTTTCCGCCCGTTTTTTCTGCACATGAGGATATCGTTTGATGGAGGTGCTAACCATTAGCAGCAAGGAACTACAGATCAACGAGCAGATCCGCGACAAGGAAATCAGGGTGATCGATGCGGACGGCTCCCAGCTGGGCATAATGCCCGCCAAGAGAGCCATGGAGCTGGCCGAGCAGAAAAACCTGGACCTGGTGAAGATCGCCCCCCAGGCCACCCCGCCTGTGTGCAAAATCATCGACTACGGCAAGTACCGGTTTGAGCAGAGCAAGCGGGAAAAGGAGCAGCGGAAAAACCAGCGGGTGGTAGAAGTGAAAGAGGTGCGCCTCTCTCTGAATATCGACACCCACGACTTCGACACCAAGAAAAACCATGCCGCCAGGTTTATCGCCGAGGGGAACAAGGTGAAGGTTTCCATCCGGTTTCGCGGCAGGGAAATGGGACACCCAGAGCTGGGAATGGAGACAATGCGCCGCTTTGCGCAGGCCATGGAGGACCTGGCCAATGTGGAGCGCCAGCCAAAGCTGGAGGGCAGGACCATGCTGATGTTCCTTGCGCCGAAACCCACAAAGTAAGCCCGCACGGCAATGTACGGATCGAGACTTTGGCCCGGGCCTGTTTGGGCGCGGCAGAGCCGCAGAACCGAAACCGTTGTCTGGGCAGAGAATTCAAGGAGGAATAAAAAATGCCGAAGCTAAAAACACATAGCGGCGCCAAAAAGCGCTTCAAGCTCTCGAAAAACGGAAAGGTAATTCGCGGCCACGCCTTTACCAGCCATCTGTTCAATGGACATGGAAAGACCCCCAAGGTCAAGCGCCATGCCAGGGGCACCACCGTGACCGACAAGACCAATACCGCCGCTGTCAAGCGGATGCTCCCCTATAAATAAGAATCTGCATTCATAATCGAAATTGCCGGATGAGCGAGAATTTCTGGGGTCGGTCAAGGTGAATTTTCGCAGATATACCGGCGTGTGGCAATAGAAGTTAACGCGAAACAGCGCTGAAAGGCCGCCCAGGCGGTAATTTGCGGGTTGTGAATACAGGCTTTAAGGCCGGAGAAGGAATCTGAGAATCAACGGGGGCGTCGTGCCGCCGCATCATACCGGAACAGCCGGGAAAGGATTGAGAAGATATGGCTAGAGTAAAGGGCGCGATGATGACGCGCAAAAGAAGAAAAAAGGTACTGAAGCTGGCAAAGGGGTATTGGGGCGCAAAAAGCCGCCACTTTAAAATGGCCAAACAGGCCGTGATGAAGTCCGGTAATTATGCGTACATTGGCCGCAAACAGCGCAAGCGGGATTTCCGCAAGCTGTGGATTACCCGTATCTCTGCAGCATGCCGCATGAACGGCGTGAATTATTCCACCTTTATGAACGGGCTGAAAAAGGCTCAGGTGAACCTGAACCGCAAGATGCTTTCTGAGATCGCCATTGCCGACCCCCAGGGCTTTGCCGCGCTGGTGGAAAAAGCCAAGTCCTCCCTATGAGAGGCTTGCAGGCTGCGCTGTAAGGAATTATAGGCTGCCTTTTTATTTCGCCCATAGCGCCTGAGGCAGTTTGCCTTGGGCGCTTCCATTGTAGGGCGCGAATTCTGTTGGATGGACTGGTTCGCCCTGTTTTGGAGGCTAGGGCCTGTTCACATAAGCTGAGTATGCGGATTTTTGAGCAGAATTTTGGCAGATTCAAGGCAAAAATCCGCAGAGCAGCTTGCTGCTCTTATGTACTTGCCGTACTTCAAGAATTTTTAACGGAGAAGATGCCGAAAATCTGCCAAAAAGCCGCGTGCGAACGCTTATATGAACAGGCCCTTGAACAGGCCCTAAGAGCGTATCCCGAAAGCAGGCGTGTGCCAGCGCGGGAACACAAGCCCTGTGCTCTGTTTGGAAAGGAGGCTTCTCCAATGGAATATCCCCGCATCACAAGCCGCCGCAACCCCTTGGCAAAGGCCGCCGCGGCTTTGGCGGGCTCGGCCAGGGAGCGCCGGGAGCGCCGGAGGTTTCTCTGCGAGGGAGCCCGGCTGTGCCGGGACGCGGCGGAATCCGGGATCCGGCTGGAGGCCTGCTTTTTTACGGCTCAGGCCATGGAGAAATACCCGGAGTACCTGAAAGCGGTTCTGACCCGCAGTAAGGAGGCCTATGAGATTTCTCAAGAGGTGGCGCAGTTGCTTTCGGCCACAAAAACGCCTCAGGGAGTGTTCTGCGTGTGTGAATCCCCAGCCTCCCGGTGGGAAAATGTGACAGGTTTAGCGCCGGAAGGGCCCTGCATTGTGCTGGAGGATATCCAGGACCCAGGGAATCTGGGAACCATCCTCCGCACGGCCGAGGCCCTGGGGCGATTCCAGGTTTTTCTGCTTGGGAACTGCTGCGACCCGCTGAGCCCGAAGGCGCTGCGGGCCTCCATGGGAGCGGTGTTCCGGCTGGAGCTGTCTTTAGAATCCTCGCCGGAGCGGTTGCTGGCGCTTTTGCATGGGCGCGGGTATCAGACCCATGGGGCAGTGCCCAGAGAGTCCGCCCGAAAGGTAACGGAGGTGGACTTTTCAAAAGGGCTACACAGCATTTTTATTGGCAACGAGGGCAGCGGCCTCAGGCCTGGGACAGCGGCGGGGTGCGGGGATTGCGTCACGATACCGATGAGGGGCAGGGCAGAATCCCTGAATGCCGCCGCCGCTGCCACCGTGCTGATCTGGGAGCTGGCGAGGGGAGAGAGAAGCCATGGTGGGTGACAGCGCGTTCTGGATCTGGGCCCAGCAGGTCTTTGGGGAGGGCAGCCCCATGCCCTGGTACATTTACCGGAATTTCCCCGGCGGCTTGGAAGGGTTTTACCGCAGCGGGCCACGGTGCTGGAACGCTTTGGACTATATTACCGAGCAGCAGGCTGCGGCTCTCAATAAAATCCGTTTGGAGTCGGCCCAGGTGAAGCTGGAATACGCCCAGAAGCTGGGATGGAACGTGGTAACGCCGGAGTGTGAGAAATATCCCGGCCGGTTGAGGAATATTTCTGACCCTCCTGCGGTACTGTATAAAAAAGGCGAGCTTCCGGACTGGGAAAGCGTGCCTTTCGTAGCTGTGGTAGGAGCCAGAAAGGCCACGGAGGAAAGTCTGGACTTTGCCAGGACCATTGGATTCCAGCTGGCCTCTGGTGGGGCGGTTGTGGTAAGCGGAGGAGCCGTGGGAGTAGACGGCGGGGCCTTGAGCGGCGCGGTCAGCGCGCTGGGCTCTGGGGTGAGCATTCTGCCGGTGGATCTGGATAGTCCATATCTGGCAAAGAATATGGCGCTGCGGAGCAAGCTGCTGGAAACCGGCGGCGCGCTGCTCAGCGAGTATTTTTCCCAACGGAACCCAGGCCGGGGCAGCTTTCACCAGAGAAACCGCCTGATTACCGGAATCTGCCATTGCGTAGTGCTGATCCAGGCAGGGGAGAAAAGCGGAACCATGATCTATGCCCGCCATGCCGCCAAGCAGGGCAGGGAGCTCTTTGTCTATCCCGGCCCGGCCGGCGCGCCGGAGTACGTGGGCAGCAGGCGGCTGATCCAAAAGGGAGCCAGGATGGTGTCCAGCGGCTGGGAGATTTTGGAGTATCTCTCTGGTCTGGGCGGGAGTTTTGCCCCGGCGGCAGTCTGGCAGGACCAGGAGCCGCATGCCGCGTGGGTCCCCCGGATCGGAGGGAACGCCGGAGAGGAGCGGGAAGAATCCCAGGCTCCCTTGCTGGCGGATTCCTCCAAGGAGCGGAGCCCCCAGGAAAGGCAGATCCTGCGCCTGCTGGAGGCCGGGGAGAAAACCATCGACGAGCTGAAGGACCAGACCGGTCTGGAGGCGGGCGAGCTGCTGGGACTTCTCACCCAGATGGAGCTGGAGGGCCGGGTGGAGACGGCGCCGGGCCAGAGGTACCGCCGAAGCTAAGAAGGTCAAGGGAATCTCCAAATCAAGGAGATAAAAGGCAAAGCTCTAATAAGCGGACAGGAAAAGTTTTGTCGTCTCGGTTGCCACCTCGATCGGCTCGAGACGGTCGCCACCGGCGATCCTCGCCCTTTTCAAAGGTTGCGGGGGTTCTTAGGGGCAGAGTTCGTAAGACGAAGTTGAGCCCAAGAGTTGACTAAATCTTCGATTTGAATCAACTCTGAGCCGCCGGAGGGGGAGAGTCTCCAGTGGAGACTGTTCTGACCCGACCGAGCCGGCAGGCGAGACTCCAAAATATTGTCTCAGAAATACGCGATTTGGATTCTCCGAAAATCAAAACGAAAGGAAGAGGCACAGGGCCGAAGGGCCTGGAAAGTCGTGCCGTGCAGCAAGGTTATGTCAAAATTGGTAATCGTGGAGTCGCCCTCCAAGGCGAAAACCATTCAGAAATATCTGGGGCCGGACTACAAGGTGGTGGCCTCCATGGGCCATGTGCGGGATCTGCCCAAGGCCCGGCTCTGTGTGGACGTAAAGGACAATTTCAAGCCCAAATACACCATCATCAAGGGGAAGGAGCAGCTGGTGAAGGAGCTGAAGGCCGCCGCCGAAAAGGCGGACACCGTGCTGTTGGCCACCGACCCGGACCGGGAAGGGGAGGCCATCTCCTGGCATCTGGCCTATATTCTCAAGCTGGACGGGGACGCCCCGGATCGGGTCACCTTTAACGAGATCACCAAGACCGGCGTGGCGGAGGGCATGGCCCATCCCCGGTCCATCGATATGGATCTGGTGAACGCCCAGCAGGCCCGGCGAATCCTAGACCGGCTGGTGGGCTACACCCTGAGCCCCTTTCTGGTCAAGACCATCCGCAAGGGCCTCTCCGCGGGCCGGGTGCAGTCTGTGGCGGTGCGGATGATCGTGGACCGGGAGGAAGAGATCCGAGCCTTTGTGCCCAAGGAGTACTGGAGCATCGACGCCAAGCTCACCGCGCCGCCCTCCCGCTCCGTGTTCCCGGCGGCCTTCTATGGGGACGCCAACGGGGAGATCGAGATCGGGGATCAGGAGCAGGCGGACAAAATCCTCCGGGAGCTGGAGAACGAGGAGTTTGTGGTGGGCCCGGTGAAAAAGGGCAGGCGCAGCCGCCAGCCCGCCCCGCCGTTCATCACCTCCACCTTGCAGCAGGAGGCCAGCCGGAAGCTGGGCTTTCAGGCCTACCGCACCATGCGGGCCGCCCAGGAGCTCTACGAGGGCGTGGACATTGAGGGCCAGGGGGCTGTGGGCCTGATCACCTATATGCGTACCGACTCCCTGCGGGTTTCCGAGGACGCCATCCGGGACGCGGCGGAGTTCATTGAGGGCCGCTGGGGGAATAAGTACCTGCCCCCCAAGCCCCGGCATTATAAATCCCGTGCCAATGCCCAGGACGGCCACGAGGCCATCCGCCCCTCCACCATCTCCCTGACCCCGGAGCGGGTAAAGGGCTCCCTCACAGCCGATCAATTTAAGCTCTACAAGCTGATCTGGGAGCGGTTCCTCTCCAGCCAGATGGCAAACTGCGTGCTGAATACCACCCAGGCCAATATTCTGGCGGGGAAATATATCTTCAAGGCCAGCGGCTTCAACGTGAACTTCGACGGGTTTACCGTCCTGTATGAAGAGAGCAAGGACGAGGAGGAGAAGGCGGGCAAGGACCTGCCCCCTCTGGAAGAGGGCATGAAGCTGAAGGTCCGGGAGCTGAAGGGCAACCAGCATTTCACCCAGCCGCCCCCGCGCTTCACGGAGGCCTCCCTGATCAAGACCCTGGAGGAGAACGGCATCGGCCGGCCCTCCACCTACGCGGCCACCATCTCCACCATCACCATGCGAGAGTATGTCACCCGGGAGGGGAAGGCGTTTAAGCCCACGGAGCTGGGAGAGGTGGTCACCAAGGTGATGAAGGAGCAGTTTCCCAAGATCGTGAACACCCGGTTTACCGCCCAGGTGGAGAACGAGCTGGACGCGGTCCAGCGGGGGGAGGAGGAATGGGTGGACACCCTGCGCAGCTTCTACGATGATTTTGACAAAACGGTGCAGAAGGCGAAGAAGGCCATGGACGGGGTGAAGATCCATCTGAAAGAGGACGAGACGGACGAGATCTGCGACAAATGCGGCCGCCCCATGGTGGTGAAGCACGGGCGCTTCGGCAAGTTCATCGCCTGCTCGGGCTACCCGGAGTGCCAGAACATCAAGAAGATCGTCAAGGCCACCGGGGCGGAGTGCCCCAAATGCGGGGGGAACATCATTGAGCGCAAGTCCAAAAAGGGCCGGGTGTTCTACGGCTGCGACCGCTACCCGGACTGCGACTTTGTCTCCTGGGACCCGCCCACGAAGGAGAAATGCCCGGTGTGCGGCAAGGTGCTCTTCCAGAAGAAAACCAAGGACAAGCGGATTTACTGCGCCACCGAGGGCTGCACCTTCCCGGGGAAGGCGCCCAAGGAGTGAGCCCCGCTTCTTGCCGAATTTCGCCAGAAGCGAAATTCTCCCGAAAACCGCGGGGCGGTTTTCGATTTCATGGTTTGCCCCCTGGGCAAACCATGGCAAGAAGCGGGAAAAGGGCGGGAAAACCACTGAAACGGGGGGCTAGGATGGAAAAAATCACGGTTGTGGGCGGGGGCCTGGCTGGATGCGAGGCCGCGTGGCAGATCGCCCAGGGGGGCGTGCCGGTGGAGCTCTTCGAGATGAAGCCCCAGAAGTTCTCCCCGGCCCACAAATCCCAGGGGCTGGCGGAGCTGATCTGTTCCAACTCCCTGAAGGCCGCCCGGATCGAGTCCGCCGCCGGGCTTCTGAAAGAGGAGATGCGCCGGCTGGGGTCCCTCCTGGTGCCCATCGCGGAGCGGACAGCGGTCCCGGCCGGGGGGGCTTTGGCCGTGGACCGGGAGGAGTTTTCCCGGCTGGCCACGGAGGCGATAGAGGGGCATCCTCTGATCTCCCTGCGCCGGGAGGAGCTTTCTGAGCTGCCGGAGGGCGTGGCGGTGGTCGCCACCGGCCCCCTGACGGCGGAGCCTCTGGCGGAGAAAGTCCGGGAGCTCTGCGGGGGCGGGCTGTACTTTTTCGACGCGGCCGCGCCCATCGTCACGGCGGAGAGCGTGGACATGGACCGCTGCTTTGCCGCCGACCGCTACGGCCGGGGGGAGGGGACCGGGGACTACATCAACTGCCCCATGAACAAGGAGGAATACGAGCGCTTTGCCGCCGCTTTGGTGGATGCGGAGCGGGCGCCCCTCCACGGCGTGGACCGGGACGGCCCCAAGGTGTACGAGGGCTGCATGCCCATCGAGGTGCTGGCGGGCCGGGGGCTGGACGCCATGCGCTACGGCCCCATGAAGCCCGTGGGCCTCACGGACCCCCGCACCGGCCATCGCCCCTGGGCGGTGGTGCAGCTGCGCACGGAAAATCGGGAGCGCACGCTCTACAATCTGGTGGGCTTTCAGACAAACCTGAAATTCGGCGAGCAGCGCCGGGTGTTCGGGATGATTCCCGGCCTGGAGCGGGCGGAATTCGTCCGCTACGGGGTGATGCACCGGAACACCTTCCTGGATTCCCCCAGGCTGCTTAGAGGAGACTTCTCCCTGCGCCAGCGGTCCGGCCTCTTCTTTGCCGGGCAGATGACCGGGGTGGAGGGGTACATGGAGTCGGCGGCCAGCGGGATTCTGGCGGGGCTCAACGCCCTGCGGAAGCTCCGGGACCGGGAGCCTCTGATTCTGCCGGAGACCACCATGATGGGGGCTCTGAGCCGGTACATGTCCGGGTACGAGGGCAAGGACTTCCAGCCCATGGGGGCGAATTTTGGCATCCTGCCGCCCCTCTCGGAGAAAATCCGGGACAAGCGGCAGCGGTATGCCCGGCTGGCCCAGAGGGCGCTGGAGGACTTGGAAGAAAGGAGAAAGACATGCGGATTATTGTAGACGCTTTCGGGGGGGACAACGCCCCGGGGGAGATCCTGCTGGGCTGCGCCCACGCCATGGACCAGCTAGGGGTGGACATCGCCCTTTCCGGGGACAAGGACAAGCTCCTGGCCTGTGCCGGGGAGCTGGGCCTCAAGGACCAGCTGGACAAGATGGAGATTTTCCACTGCACGGATATGCTCACCATGGAGGACGAGCCCACGCAGATCTTAAAGGAGAAATCCGGGAGCTCCATGGCGGTGGGAATGCGGGCTCTGGCCGAGGGCAAAGGGGACGCCTTTGCCAGCGCCGGGAACAGCGGGGCCATGGCTGTGGGGGCCACCAGCATTGTCAAGCGGATCAAGGGTGTGCGGCGGGTGGCCTTCGCGCCGGTGCTGCCCAGCACCAAGACCCCTTTCATGATCTCTGACGGCGGGGCCAACGTGGCCTGCCGCCCGGACATGCTCTTACAGTTCGGACTGATGGGCTCCGTGTACATGAAAAAGGTGATGGGCGTGGAGAATCCCCGGGTGGGACTGGTGAACGTGGGCACCGAGGACCACAAGGGCGACGACCTGCGCCTGGCGGCCCATGCCCTGCTGCGGGACTGCGGGGAGATCAACTTCATCGGGAATATCGAGCCTAGGGACATTCCCTATGGGGTGTGCGACGTGGCCGTGGCCGACGGCTTCACCGGCAACACGGTACTGAAGCTCTACGAGGGCACCGCCCTGGCCATGATGGGCATGGTGAAGGGGATCTTTCAGAAGAGTGTGAAGAACAAGCTGGCCGCGGCCATGATCTACGGGGACCTGCAGGGGCTGAAAAAGGCCATGGACTATAATTCTTATGGCGGCGCGCCGATTATTGGGGCGGCAAAGCCGGTGTTCAAGATGCACGGCAACGCCAAGGCCAACGCGGTGGAGAACGCCCTGCGTCTGGTGCGGGACTGCACCCAGTCCGGCTTTGTGGAGGAGATCGCGAACGCGCTGGGCAGAAAACAGAACGGGTAGGTCCACATTTTTGGGGAGAGAGGAGATCTGGATGCGAGCGCTGGAGGAATATGAGAAACGGATCGGCTACAGCTTTCAAGATAAAAAACTGCTGGAAACCGCGTTGACCCACTCGTCCTATGCCAACGAGCACAAATGCGAAAGCTATGAGCGCCTGGAATTTCTGGGGGATTCCGTGTTGGGCTTTGTCACGGCGGAGTACCTGTTTGAGCATTTTGCGGGTTTGCCTGAGGGCCAGCTTACCAAAACCCGGGCGGCTCTGGTGTGCGAGAAGTCCCTGTGTGGTTTTTCCCGGTCTTTAGAGGTGGGCAGCTTTCTGCGGCTGAGCCATGGAGAGATGCATTCCGGCGGGAGAGAGCGGCCCAGCATTCTGGCGGACGTGTTCGAGTCCACCACTGCGGCCATCTATCTGGACAGCGGGGACCTGGAGGAGGCGAAGCGGTTCATCCTGCGGTTTATCGGGCCGGCGGCGAAGTCCCGAAGCGGCAAAGCCTTTAAGGACTACAAGACCACCCTACAGGAGATCATCCAACAGAATCCGGAGGAACGGCTGGAATATGTGCTCACCGGGGAGAGTGGACCGGACCATGAGAAGCATTTTTCGGTGGAAGTCCACCTGAACAGCAATGTGATCGGCAAAGGCGGGGGCAGGAGCAAGAAGGAGGCCGAGCAGCAGGCCGCCCGGGAGGCCCTGGAGCTGATGGGGTATTGAGGCGTGATTTCTCTGGAACCCCTGAATCCGGCGAGGCCGGGAAAACATGCCAATATCGCCATTTTTGTGCCTCATTTGGGCTGTCCCCAGCGGTGCAGCTTTTGCGAGCAGAACGCCATCACAGGGGCAAACCATGCCCCGCCGCCCACGCCGGAGGACGTGCTCTCGGCGGCGGAGATAGCGGCGCGGTCTTTGGGAGAGAGGCGCAAGGAGGCGGAGATCGCCTTCTTTGGTGGGAGCTTTACCGCTATCCGCCGGGACTATATGCTGGCCCTGTTAAGCGCGGCCAAGGAGGCGGCAGACCGGTACGGCTTCCACGGGATCCGCTGCTCCACCCGGCCGGACGCCGTGGATTCGGAAACCCTGGAACTTCTCTCCGCCTATGGGGTGACCGCCATTGAGCTGGGGGCCCAGTCCATGGACGACGGGGTACTCCAGGCCAACCGCCGGGGGCACACCGCCCGGGATACGGCGGAAGCGGCGGACCTGATTCGCGCCGGGGGCTTTGAGCTGGGCCTGCAGATGATGACAGGCCTCTATAAAAGCACGGCGGAAGGGGACCTGGAGACCGCCCGGCGGCTGATTGCCCTGAAGCCCGCCACGATGCGAATTTATCCCACCCTTGTGCTGCCCGGCACAGAGCTGGCCCGACTGTATGACCGGGGGGAATATTGCCCCCAGAGCCTGGAACAGGCGGTAGAGCTGTGCGCCGTGCTGCTGGAAGAGTTCCGGCGGGCGGGGGTGCGGGTGATCCGGCTGGGGCTGCATGCCAGTCCTGAGCTGGAGAAAAAGCGGCTGGCCGGGCCTTATCACCCGGCGTTCCGGCAGCTGGTGGAGAGCCGGGTCTATCTGGAACAGCTTCTCCGGGTGCTGGAGCAGTCCGGCCCTGGGGAGTACGTGGTGGAGGTGGACCCTCGGGAGCTGTCCATAGCCCTAGGTCAGAGGAAGGCCAATCTGGAGGAGCTGGCGCGCCGGGGGTATCGAGTTACGTTCCGACAGAGACTGGAAGATCAGTTATAGGCCTGCGGTAGCCGCTGGACCCGGCTTTTGGGAATTTCCCGGAACGGCCTCCGGCCGGCTCCGGTGAAATTCCGCCGAAGCACGCTTCGGCCCTACGGGTCCGGCCCTTGGCCGGACCCGCGCAAAAGCCGGTGGGAGAAAGGAGAAGCCCATGCAAAAGCTTATTATTGTCAGCGGGTCCCCCTGCGTGGGGAAGAGCGCGGCGGCGGACCTGCTCTATCAGGCCTATGAAAACTCCGCCTACCTGGATGGGGACTGGTGCTGGTGCGTGCATCCGTTTTCCGTGGAGGATCCCCGCCTGCGGGAGGGGGACAAGGCCATGTCCGCAGTGCTGTCCAACTATCTGCGGCTGGATTTCGACTACGTGGTGTTCTGTTCGGTGGTGGCTATGTATGAGAACATCCGAGAGGCCATTTTGCGGGATATCACGGCGGCGGGCTTTGAGACGGTGGGCTTCACCCTCACCTGCACGGAAGAGACCCTCCGCCAGCGGCACAAAAAGCGGGGGGACCAGAACGAGTGCTCCTTTGAATGGCTGCGCCTGCCGCCCTACCCTGGGGACCATGTGATCCACACGGATGGGAAATCCCCCCGGGAGGTGGCGGCAGAGATGAAGATAATCATTGACTCCCTGGAGGACTAGTATGGAGCTGATCACGGAGCGCTTAATTTTGAGGACAGTAGAACAGCGGGACGTAAAAGAGGTGGCCCGGATGTGGGACTTTGAACGGGGTCCCATCCCGGAAGAGGAGGCCGGGAGGGTCCTGGAGCGGATGGCGGAAAACCACCGGAAGAACCGCCCCGGGCGGATTTACCACCTCTGCCTGGGGGT
Source organism: Acutalibacter sp. 1XD8-33 (assembly GCF_003612555.1). Classification (GTDB taxonomy): domain Bacteria; phylum Bacillota; class Clostridia; order Oscillospirales; family Acutalibacteraceae; genus Acutalibacter. The sequence goes on along the minus strand of NZ_RAZF01000005.1, from coordinate 161,391 downwards.
GGCGGAAAAGTCCGCGCCGGAAACCATCATCGGCTGGTGCGGGCTGGACGGCACCTCCGGGGACAAGCTGCACATTTTCTACTCCATAGAGCCGGAACACCGGAGCAGGGGTTATGCCACAGAGGCGGCGCGGGCCCTTTTGAACTATGCTTTCCAAGATGCGGGGGCGGCGTTCGTAAACGGCGGGTGCTATCAGGAGAACCAGGCCTCTTACCGGGTGATGGAAAAGGCCGGGATGCTTCCCGCCGGAAGCGAGGAAAACGGCGACCCCCTTTTCTATCTGGACAGGGAGACGTATCTAAAAAAGCAGGAGTTGACCCAATGATATTGAAATCACTGGAGCTGCAAGGCTTCAAGACTTTTCCGGACAAGACGACCCTGAGCTTCGAGCGGGGGATCACCTCTGTGGTGGGCCCCAACGGCAGCGGAAAGAGCAACATCAGCGACGCCATGCGCTGGGTGCTGGGGGAGCAGTCTCTGCGCACGCTGCGCTGCTCGAAGATGGAGGACGTGATCTTCGGCGGCACGCCCCAGCGTCGGGCCCTGGGCTTTGCGGAGGTGACTCTTACCATCGAGAACAGCGACCGGGCCCTGCCCTTTGACAACGATCAGGTGGCTATCACCCGCCGCTACTACCGCTCCGGAGAGAGCGAATACCTCATCAATAAGAACACCGTGCGTCTCAGGGACATCAACGAGCTCTTTATGGACACGGGCCTGGGCCGGGACGGCTACTCCATCATCGGCCAGGGCAAAATTGACAGTATCGTGGGGGCCAAGTCCGAGGACCGGCGGGAGATCTTCGAGGAAGCAGCGGGAATCTCCCGCTACCGCTACCGGAAGGAGGAGGCCGAACGCAGGCTCTCTAAGGCGGAGGAAAACCTGGTGCGCCTGCGGGATATTCTCTCCGAGCTGGAGGGCCGGGTGGGCCCCTTGAAGGAGCAGGCCGAGAAGGCGGAACAGTTTATCCGGTATGACGAGGAGAAAAAGAGCCTGGAGATCGGCATCTGGGTGGAAACTCTGAATCGTTCCGCCGGGGCCCTGCGGGAGCACCAGGAGAAGATCGGGCTGGCAAGGGCCCAGCACCGGGAGATTGAGGAGAAGATCGAAGAGATTTCCCAACGGACGGAGGAGAACTTCCGGGAGACAAACCACTGCACCGGAGCCATGGATGCCGCCCGGAGCGAGGCCTCTTCTCTGGACGAGCAGGCTGTGCGGGTTGAGGGAGAGATTGGGCTGCTGCAAAGCGAGATCGCCCACAACGCCCAGGACGGGGAGCGCCTGACGGGACAGCTTCAGGCGGCGGAGCAGTCCACCGAGGAGACGGCCCGGGAGATGGCCGAAAAGCGGGAACAGCTCCTTTTGGAGGAGCGGCGGATGGAGGAGAGCCGCCGGAAGCTGGTGGATTTCACCGGGAAGCTAGAGGAGCTGCGCCGGGGCGCCGACCGGGCCACCCGGGAGATCGAGCTGGCCGCCGCCAAGCTGGCGGGCGTGAACGCCAGTCTCTCCGAAGAACGGATCCGCATCAGCTCGGTCCAGTCCTCCATAGAGGAAATCAAGCTGCGGGCCATGGCGGTGAAGGAGAACGTCCGCCAGACGGCCCGGCGGCGGGAGGCTGCGGAGCAGGAGGCCCGGGAGCTGGAGGAGCTTTTGGAGCAGGTCACGGCAGAGGCCTCCGCCAAGGAGAACGCCGTCAAAGGCTACCAACTCCGGCTGGAGAGCCGGAGAAAGCGAGTGGCCGCCGCCAGGGAAACCATGGACCGCCTCACCCTGGACGCCAACGAGCAGTTGCGCCGGGCCAAGCTCTTAGAGGACTTGGAGCGGAATCTGGAGGGCTTTGGCCAGAGTGTGAAGGCGGTGATGAAAGAGTCCGGCCGGGGGATGCTCCGGGGGATCTGCGGGCCGGTTACCCGGCTGATTCAGGTTCCCAAGGAGTACGCGGTGGCCCTGGAAACCGCCCTGGGCGCTGCCATGCAGAACATTGTGGTGGAGACAGAGCAGGACGCCAAGGCGGCGATCAACCTGCTGAAACAGCGGGATCAGGGCCGGGCGACTTTTCTGCCTCTGACCACTGTGAAGGGCCGTTCCATGGATACCCGGGAGATGGAGGGAATTCCAGGATTTGTGGGCGCGGCGGCGCAGTTGTGCTCCTGCGAGGGAAAATACGCGGGAATCCGGGACTCCCTTTTGGGCCGGGTGGCCGTGGCGGAGGACCTGGACAGCGCCGTGGCTATCGCTAAGCGCACCGGCTATCGGTTCCGGGTGGTGAGCCTGGACGGTCAGGTGGTGAACACGGGCGGGTCCCTCACCGGCGGGTCCCGGGCGAAGAATTCCGGGCTGCTCAGCCGGTCCGGGGAGATCAAGCGGATTCGGGAGAAGGCGGCGGACCTCCAGGCCCAGGCGGAGCAGGCCGCGGCGGCCTTCCAGGAGAGCCAGCGGGAGCTCTCCGCCTGCGAGGGGGAGCTTGGAGCCGCCCAGGGAGAGCTGGCCTCTTGCCAGGAAGAGCGGACCCGGGTGGCCATGGAGCTGACCCAGGCCAAGCGGGAGCAGGAGTCCATTCTGGAAAACATCCGTGAGCTGGAGAAAGAGCAGGCAGAGTCCCAGGAACGGCTGGACCGTCTGACAAAGGCCCGGAAGGAAAGCCAGGAGCGCCTGGAGGACTGGGAAAAGCAGGCAGCGGATTGGCAGCGGAAAAGCCAGGAACTCACCGGCGACCGCCAGGAACAGCTGGAGCGGTGCGAGGAGATCGGCGGCGCGGTGCAGGCCCTGCGCATGGAAGAATTCTCCGCCCGGAAGGACAGGGACGCCTTGGCGGCCAGCCTGGAAGAGATGGAGGCCCGCCAGCGGGACGCCTCCGGGGTGCGGGAACAGCTGCGGCAGGAGATCGCCGGGTTAGAGGAAAAATCCCGGGGTCTAGAAGAAGAGATCCGGCGACAGAGAGAACAGGTGGAGGCGCTCCGCCAAAAGGCCCAGGAAAAGCGGGAAGAAGTCCAGCAGGCGGCGGAAAAGCGCACAGAGCTGGAAAAAGAGGCCGGAGAGCTGCGGGCTCAGGAGCGGGAGGCGGTTTCCCAGAGAGAAAACGCCGGACGGGAGCTGGCCCGGCTTCAGGAGCGGTCCGACAACCTGCAAAAGGAGTACGACGGCCTGGTGAACCGCTTGTGGGAGGAGTATGAGCTCACCCGCCGGGAGGCCCAAGAGGAGGCCGCAGAGATTGAGGACCTGGCCGGGGCCCAGCGGCGGCTGGCGGAGCTGAAGAACAAGATCAAGGCCCTGGGCGCGGTGAACGTGGGGGCCGTGGTAGAATATAAGGAGGTCTCGGAGCGGTACGAGTTTCTTCGGAAGCAGGTGGGGGACGCGGAGAAATCCAAGCAGGAGCTGCTGGAGCTCATCAGCCAGCTCACCGCCCATATGCGGGAGCAGTTCACGGAGCGCTTCGGGGAGATCAACCAGAATTTTGGCAGCATCTTCCGGGAGCTCTTTGGCGGCGGCGGGGCGGAGCTGAGCTTCTCTGACCCCAGCGATGTGCTCAGCTCGGGCATTGAGATCAAGGTACATCCCCCGGGGAAGATCGTCACCCACATCGAGAGCCTTTCCGGCGGGGAGAAGGCCCTGGTGGCCATCTCCATCTACTTTGCCATCATGCGGGTGAACCCGCCGCCCTTCTGCGTGCTGGACGAGATCGAGGCCGCGCTGGACGACGTGAACGTCACCCGGTTCGCCCAGTATCTCCGGCGGATGACGGGGAAGAGCCAGTTCATCACCATCACCCACCGCCGGGGCACCATGGAGGGAAGCGACATGCTCTACGGCGTGACCATGCAGGACCAGGGCATCAGTAAGCTGCTGGCCCTGCGCACCGAGGAGGCGGCGGAGTTCAGCGCTTAGAATCATACGGAGTGGCCTCCGTCGCCACAGGTCGGCGACTACGGCAAGGTCGTGGGACGCCGTCCCACACCCTGCGAGCTTTTGAAAAAGCTCGAGCAAAACTTTTGCCCTGGTTAGCTTAGCTCAAACACATAAACAGTTCACGACGAACGAAGTGAGGAGTGGGTAAAAGTTTCGTCCACCTTTTCAAAGGTGGCGGTGGTTTGGAGGCAGAGCCTCCAAGGTCTTAAAAAGCACATCTTGTTTCATTTTTCGGAGAAAGGGGAAAACCATGGGATTATTCGATAAAATCCGCCAGGGCCTGAAAAAGACCCGGGAGAGCATCAGCGGGCAGATCAGCCTGATGGTGAACTCCTTCACCAAAATCGACGAGGAGCTCTTTGAGGAGCTGGAAGAGCTTCTGGTCATGGGCGACGTGGGCATGGACACCGCAGAGTTCATCACCGGGGAGCTGCGGCGGGTGATCAAGGAGAAGGGCATCACGGACCCGGCGCTGATTATGGACGAGCTCAAGGCCATTGTGGCGGGAATCCTCGCGGGGGACTGCCAGCTCCATCTGGACACTCAGCCCACGGTGATTCTGGTGATCGGGGTCAACGGCGTGGGCAAGACCACCGCCATCGGCAAAATGGCCGCCATGCTGAAGGCCCAGGGCAAGTCGGTGATCCTGGGCGCGGCGGATACCTTCCGGGCGGCTGCCATCGACCAGCTGGAGGTCTGGGCCCAGCGGGCGGACGTGCCTATGATCAAGCACGGGGAGGGGGCCGACCCCGCCGCCGTGGTGTTCGACGCCATCTCCGCCGCCAAGGCCCGGCACTGCGACGTGATCATCTGCGACACCGCCGGGCGGCTGCACAACAAGAAGAACCTCATGGACGAGCTGGCTAAAATCTCCCGGGTCATCGACCGGGAACTGCCGGGCTGCTGCCGGGAGAACCTGCTGGTGCTGGACGCCGCCACCGGTCAGAATGGGGTGAACCAGGCCCGGGAGTTCATGGGCGCGGCCAATATCACCGGCATTGTGCTCACCAAGCTGGACGGCACCCCCAAGGGCGGCGTGGTGCTGCCCATCAAGCGGGAGCTGGGCCTGCCCGTGAAGTTCATCGGCGTGGGGGAGCAGATCGACGACCTGCAGCCCTTCGACGGCGAGGCCTTCGCGGCGGCGCTGTTCGACGCATCCGGCGGGGCGCCGGTCCCCGAGCCTGCCAAGGCCCAGGAGGAAACCCTTCCGCCCCAGGCCGGCGGGGAGCCTTCCGTCCCCCAGGAAACAAAAGAGACAGAGCCCGCGCCCCAGCCCCCGGAGGAGGAACCCGCCGAGGAACCGGAGGAAAAGCACCGGCGATTCCGGGCTTTTGTGGAGGATTTGATGGGTCGGCTGGACCGGGACGAGAGCGTCCAGGACCTGCTGCCCCGGCTGAACCAGTGGCGGGATGACCGGGAGCTGGACCGGGACGACCAGCGGCTGATCCGAAACCTGCTGCTAACGGTGCAGAGCAGGCAATAAGGGAGGAGGTTCTTTATGAAATTTGTGATCGCAACCCACAACAAGGGAAAGCTGGTGGAGTTCCAGCGGCTGTTGGAGCCCATGGGCATTGAGGCCGTCACCATGGACATCTCCGAGCCGGAGGAGACCGGGACCACCTTTGCCGAGAACGCCTATATCAAGGCGGAGGCGGCCTGCCGGGAGACCGGCCTGCCCGCCGTGGCGGACGACTCCGGCCTTTGCGTGGACTACCTGGACGGCGCGCCGGGGATCTACTCCGCCCGGTTTGCGGAGCCGGGGAAGCGGCGGCTCACGGTGCTGGAGAGGCTGAAGGGTGTGCCCAAGGAGCAGCGGGGGGCCCATTTCGTCAGCGCGGTATGCTGCGTGTTCCCCAATGGGGACAGGATCGAGGCCGAGGGCCGGTGCTACGGGATCATCGGGTTTGAGAGCCGGGGGGAGAACGGCTTTGGCTACGACTCCATTTTCGAGCAGGACGGGGTCACCTTCGGGGAGCTGAGCGCGGCGGAAAAGGACGCCCGCAGCCACCGGGGCCACGCCTTCGCGGAGTTTGAGCAGAAGCTGCGGGAGTATCTGGGAAAATGAGCAACACCCCCACTTTGAAGACGGAGCGGCTGATCCTGCGTCGGTTCACCCAGGAGGATATCCCCGCCATTTTCGCCATTTTCAGCCACCGGGAGGTGAACCGGTTTCTGCCCTGGTTCCCGGTGAAAACCATGGACGAGGCCCGGGAGTTCTACCGGGCCCACTATGTGGAGTGCTACGAGAGGCCCCAGGGGTATTTCTACGCCGTCTGTCAGAAGGAGGACAACGTGCCCGTGGGCTATATGGGCCTGGGGGCCAGAGAGCCCTATGACCTGGGCTATGGACTGCGGCGGGAGTTCTGGGGGCGGGGGATCGCCAGCGAGGCGGGCCGGGCCCTGGTGAAGCGGCTGGCCCAGGACGGCCTGCCCTACGTCACCGCCACCCACGACAGGAACAACTCCGCCAGCGGCCGGGTGATGGAGGCCCTGGGTATGACCTACCGCTATTCCTACCGGGAGCAGTGGCAGCCCAAGAACATCCCGGTGGTATTCCGGATGTGTCAGCTGAATCTGAACGGGGACTGGCCCACATATATGGGATACTGGGAGAAATACCCGGAGCATTTTGTGGAGGACCTGTCCATAGAAAACTAGAAATGAGGGATCGTTTTTGACAAGCAAACAGCGGGCCTATCTGCGCTCTTTGGCCGTGGAACTGGACACCATCCTGTACGTGGGCAAGGGGGGGCTGGGGCCTGAGATTCTCAAGGAAGCCGACGCGGCCCTGACTAAGCGGGAGTTGATCAAGGGCCGGGTACTGCCGGACACCTGCCCGGCATCCCCACGGGAAGCGGCGGAGGAGATCGCGGCGGCCACCCGCAGCCAGGTGGTCCAGGTGATCGGGTCCCGGTTCGTGCTGTACCGGCGCAACCCCAAGCAGCCCAAGATCACCCTGCCCAAGCCATGAGGACCGGGGTTTACGGCGGCACCTTCAACCCCATCCATCTGGGGCACACCCACATTCTGGGGGAGTTCATGAGGCGGCTCTCCCTGGACCGGGCCCTGCTGATCCCCACCGGCGTGCCGCCCCACAAGCGGGCCCCGGATCTGGCGTCCGGCGAGGACCGAGCGGCCATGTGTGCCCTGGCGGCGGAGACCTTCGGGGGGAGGGTGCGGGTCTCCTCCATAGAGCTGGAGCGGCCGGGAAAGAGCTACACCGCCCTGACCCTGGGGGCGCTGACGGACCAGTACCCGGAGGACGAGCTCTTCCTGCTCATGGGGGAGGACATGTTCCTGACGGTGGACCGCTGGTTCCACGCGGCGGAGATCTTCCGGCGGGCGGCGTTGTGCGCGTCCCCCCGAAGCCCGGAGGGGATGGTTCCCCTCCAGAAAAAAAAGCAAAGCCTGGAGGCCCTGGGGGCCCGGTGCTTTGTGGAGGACATCCCCTTCTGGGACGTGTCGTCCACCCGGGTGCGGGAGCTGGCGGCCAGGGGGGAGAGCCTGGAAGGGCTTGTGCCCCCAAAGGTGGCGGACTATATCCGGGAACATCAACTATACCCATAGGGAGGCGGCGGAATTGACCTTTGCGGAATACGAGGCGGAAGTGAAACAGCACCTGACAGACCAGCGGTTCTACCACAGCCAGTGTGTGGCGGAGTGCGCGGCGGAGCTTGCCCGGCGGTACGGCGCGGACGTGGAGCAGTCGAGGCTTGCGGGAATCCTCCACGACATCATGAAGGACACGCCGCCGCAAGAACAGTTGAAAATCATCGAGAAATATGGTATCATGCTCACAGAGGCGGAGCGGCGGAACGTGAAGCTCTGGCACGCGGTGTCCGGCGCGGCCTACGTGGAGCATGTGCTGGGGGTGCGGGACCGGAAGATCATCGACGCCATCGCCTGCCATACCGGAGGAAAATCCGGCATGGGCCTGCTGGATAAGGTGCTCTTTGTGGCGGACTACATCTCCGCCGACCGGGACTATCCCGGCGTGGAGGAGCTGCGGGCGCTGGCGGAAAGCAGCCTGGAGGAGGTCATGATCGAGGGCATCGCCTTCACCATCCCCGAGCGCATGGAGGCCCGGCTGACCCTGGAACCCCGGTCCATCGAGGCCTACAACGAGGCCCTCTGGGAGCTGGAAAGCCGCCGGGAGCGGCGCTGACCAGCCGGATAATTCCCAAAAGACAGCTGGGCGGACTGCGGAGCGGGGGAAAAGTTTGGTGGGGTCTGGGGGCGATAATCGCCGGTGGCGATTTCCCGTCGCCGACCGAACCGGCAGGTGAGAAGAACCCCCAGCCGCCGGAGGCCATAAATATCCTTCCAAAAAAGAAAGGAACGTGACATATGAATTCTTTTGAGCTGGCAAAACAAGCGGCCCGGCTGCTGGACGAGAAAAAGGCCGAGAACATCAGCGTCATCAAGATCGACGCCATCTCCAGCCTGGCGGACTATTTCGTCATCGCCACGGGCCGGGGCAGCACCCATGTGCGCTCCCTCTCCGACGAGCTGGAGGAGAAGCTGAAGGAGCGGGACATCGCCCCCGCCCGCATCGAGGGCTACCGGTCTGACAGCTGGATTCTGCTGGACTATACCGAAGTGGTGGTCCATGTCTTTACCCAGGAGGCCCGGGATTTCTATGATCTGGACCGCCTGTGGGCCGACGGCGCCAAGGTGTGCTGGCAGGACGAAGCGGAGGAACAATAGACTATGCGGACGAAAAAGCAGGCGGAGCTGATCGACGGCTTTCTGGCAAACCTGGACCCGGAGCTGGGCAGGGTCTACCGGGAACTGATTCTGCATCTGTCCGGGCTGGGATACGATCCCAAGAAGCAGCGCTCGGCCATTGTGTTCAACTGCGCCCAGCACAATAAGCAGATAGCGAAAATCGGCTTCGACCGGAAGGGGAACCCCTTTTTTGCCCTGCGCTTTTCCGCCTGCCGGGGGTATTCCCAGCGGTTTTCCCACATCGTGCGCGAGGCCGTCTGCGGGAAGAACTATATGGAGCCAAACTGCATGGCAAAGGGCGAGGATTTCTGCAAGGGGCCGATAGATCAGCGGCTCTATACCTATGGGCTTCCGAACGGCGAAACGCGCTATCACTGCGGGGCAAAGGCCCTTGCGATACCCGGGCTCTCCCGGGAGGACGTGCCGGAAATCAAGCGCCTGATGGAGGAGGAGCACCGTTTCCTCATGAAATACGAGGCGGGGCCTGACCCGGAGGGGACCTAAAAGCGCGGCGCGTGTTCTCAATTTATACCTTGACAAGCTCCGCCGGGTAGTGTATAATTTTTAAAAACATTGAAAGACTGTGACGGGAAGAAGGCACTGCGGCCGCCTTTCAGAGAGCCTGCGGTTGGTGCGAGCAGGCAGGACGCGCGGTGCGTATACTGGTCCCTGAGTTTCCCTACCCAAAGGCGCGCGCCATGCGGACGGCGCGGCGCTCAGTAGGTGCGGGACGTGCGGCGGCGTTATACGCCCAGCCTTGTTGGAGGCTATGAGGGGATGTGCGCGAGCATGTCCCGAAATCACGGGTGGTACCGCGAAATTGAGATAGTTTCGCCCCGGATGCTTGATGGGCAACGCAGCGCGTTTCCCATCGGCGTCCGGGGTTTCTTCTGCCGCCCGGCTCCCCCCGCGGGGCGGAAAACCATCAGAAAGGATGACAGCAATGAAATACGACCACAAAGCCGTGGAGCCCAAATGGCAGAAGGCCTGGGAGGAGGCCGGGGTGTTCCACGCGGAAGAGAAGTCCCGGAAGCCCAAATTCTACGCCCTCATCGAGTTCCCCTATCCCTCCGGCGCGGGCCTGCATGTGGGCCATCCCCGGCCCTATACCGCCCTGGACGTGGTGGCCCGCAAGCGCCGGATGCAGGGCTACAACGTGCTGTACCCCATCGGCTGGGACGCCTTCGGCCTGCCCGCCGAGAACTACGCCATCAAGAACCACGTGCACCCGGAGGGCATCACCCGGGAAAACATCAAAAACTTCACCCGGCAGATCAAGTCCCTGGGCATCTCCTTCGACTGGAGCCGGGAGGTGTGTACCATCGACCCGGACTACTACAAGTGGACCCAGTGGATCTTCCTCCAGCTCTATAAGCACGGCCTGGCCTATAAGAAAGAGATGAACGTGAACTGGTGCACCAGCTGTAAGTGCGTGCTGGCCAACGAAGAGGTGGTCAACGGCGTGTGCGAGCGCTGCGGCAGCGAGGTGGTCCACAAGGTGAAGAGCCAGTGGATGCTGAAAATCACGGAGTACGCCCAGCGGCTCATCGACGATCTGGACACTGTGGACTACCCGGACCGGGTGAAGGCCCAGCAGAAGAACTGGATCGGTCGCTCCACCGGCGCGGAGGTGGACTTTGACACCACCGCCGGGGATACCCTCACTATCTACACCACCCGACCCGACACCCTTTACGGCGCTACCTATATGGTCATCTCCCCTGAGCACCCCTATATCGAGAAGTGGGCGGACCGCCTGGGCAACCTGGAAGCCGTGCGGGAGTATCAGGCCCAGGCGGCCCGGAAGTCGGATTTCGAGCGCACAGAGGTGGCCAAGGATAAGACCGGCGTGCGCCTGGAGGGGGTCGCCGCCGTCAACCCGGTGAACGGGGAGGAGATCCCCATCTTCATCAGCGACTACGTGCTGGTGAGCTACGGCACCGGGGCCATTATGGCCGTGCCCGCCCATGACAGCCGGGATTGGGACTTCGCCAGGAAATTCAACCTGCCCATCATCGAGGTGGTGAAGGGCGGAGACGTCCAGCAGGCGGCCTTCACGGACTGTGAGACCGGCGTGATGGTAAATTCCGGCATCCTGGACGGCCTTACCGTGGAGGAGGCCAAGAAGAAGATCACGGAATACCTGGAGGAGAAGGGCATCGGCCACGCCAAGGTGAACTACAAGCTGCGGGACTGGGTGTTCTCCCGGCAGCGGTACTGGGGCGAGCCCATTCCCATGGTATACTGCGAGAAGTGCGGCTGGCAGCCCATCCCGGAGAGCGAGCTGCCCCTGCGCCTGCCCCAGGTGGACAGCTATGAGCCCACGGACACCGGCGAGTCCCCCCTGGCTCACATGACGGACTGGGTGAATACGACCTGTCCCTGCTGTGGCGGGCCCGCCAAGCGGGAGACGGACACCATGCCCCAGTGGGCCGGGTCCTCCTGGTACTTCCTGCGGTACATGGACCCCCACAACCCGGACGCTCTGGCCAGCAGGGAGGCCCTGGACTATTGGTCCCCCATCGACTGGTACAACGGCGGCATGGAGCACACCACCCTCCACCTGCTCTACAGCCGGTTCTGGCATAAGTTCCTCTATGATATCGGCGTGGTTCCCACCGCCGAGCCCTACGGAAAGCGTACCAGCCACGGGATGATTCTGGGCTTTAACCCCCACAACTTCCAGAATCTGCCCGAGGAGGAGCAGAAGCGGATGCTGGCGGAATTTGGCAGCGAAAAGGCCGCTCAGGCCGCGCTGGTGGAGAAGTACGGGGAGATGGCGGACCATCCCATCGTGAAGATGAGCAAGTCCCTGAACAACGTGATCAATCCCGACGACATTGTGGAGGAGTACGGCGCGGACACCATGCGCCTCTACGAGATGTTCGTGGGCGACTTTGAGAAGGCCGCGCCCTGGAGCACCGCCGGGGTGAAGGGATGCCGCCGGCTTATCGACCGGTACTGGAACCTGCGGGAGAACCTGATTGACAGCGAAGAGCTGCGCCCCGCCCTGGAGAGCGCCTTCCACAAGACCATCAAGAAGGTGACCGAGGACACGGAGACCCTGAAGTTCAACACCGCCATCGCCGCCTTGATGGCCCTGATGAACGAGATCGGCGGGCAGGAGGGCGTCACCCGGGGAGAGCTCCGGCTCTACACCCTGCTGCTGAACCCCTTCGCCCCTCACATCACCGAGGAGGTCTGGGCCCAGTGCGCCCTGGGAGAGGGCATGGCCTGCCAGCAGCCCTGGCCCCGGTATGACGAGGCCAAGTGCAAGGACAGCACCGTGGAGATCGTGGTGCAGATCAAGGGCAAGGTGCGGGCTAGGATCAACGTCCCGGCGGACATCTCCAAGGAGGACGCCATCGCCGCCGCCAAGGCCGAGGAAAAGATCGCCGCCGAGACCGCCGGAAAGGACATCGTCAAGGAGATCTACGTTCCCGGCAAGCTGGTGAATCTGGTGACGAAGTAAGAAAACCGTAAGTTGACAGACGGCCTGGCCGGATGTATACTGAAAAGAAAAGGAGGCGCGGCTATGCAAGTGAATCCAGTGAAGAATACCATCAACCATGATTTTGTCGCCCAGCAGACCCAAAAGGTTCAGCGGGCCCAGGAGGCCAAGGTGATTCCCCAGGAAAAGCCCGTGGAGGAGGCTGGAAAGCCGGAATTCCACCAGGAGCCGGACCAGTATACCCCCAGGGAGCCGGAAGCGGCCAGTGGGCGCTATTGGATGGAACAGGGGGAGGAGGGCTCGAAGGTTCGCTTCGACGCGCCGGAGGACAAGGACGCCGCTCCCGGAGCTAAACAGTCTGAGGAAAGGCCGGTGGAACAGACAACCACCGATACTGATGAGGTAGACCGGGAGATTGAGCGTCTGAAAAAGAAGCTGGAGGATTTGCGGAAGCGCCTGGACCAGCCCCAGGGCCCGGAGGAGGACCGTCTGGAAAAGCAGATAAAGCAGGTGGAAAGCGAGCTGCAAAGGAAGGACAACGACACCTACCGCAAGGCCCACGCTAAGATTTCATAGAATGAAGAAAAACCCTCGGGAGACCGGGGGTTTTCTTCTAGCTTTTTTGAGGGTTTTATAGTAAACGCACTTGAAAATCGGGAAATAACGATTTTCAAGCTAGGCGGCTGAGGAGGTCGCAGCCTCCCCGCCGGGTTTAAAAGAGGTATTCCGCCTCTTTTGAACTGCGTTAACTATTACCGGCGGTATTTCCGGTAGGCGTTCCGCGCCGCAATGCCCAGGGTCAGGACCGCACAGGCTGCCAGCAGCAGGGCAAGCCCCCAGCCGAGGACGGTTCCCACGCAGCCCGCCGTATCCCACATGCGGTCGATGCCGCGGGAGATGGGCCAAAAGAGCAGATCGCACACTGCGGACAGAAACCGAAACAGAATATTTACACTCCCCGTGGCCAGCCTCCAGAGCACATCCAGAATTCCGGTGATGAGATGCCAGCCAGCGCCCATCAGGTCGCCCAGCAGACTGAAGATAGACAGAGTCATCATAATCCCCCTTCGAAAGATTTTCATTATGTCATAAATCTGCTTGGAGAAGTCCGGTGCTTTCCCGCAGGGAGAAGAGGAAGAGTTGAGCACACTTAACTCTCGCTTTGCGCCTCAGGGCTTCTCCGAATGTACGCTTTGCGTACATTATATCAGGAATTGGCGCTTTCCACGATCCTATAGTAGGTTCGGGCGGTGAGCAAATAGATGAGCAGATAGACCGCGCTGAAAATCAGCACCGTGCCCGCCATGGAGACGAGGATGAGCTGGAAGTTGACGGCGTTCATCAGCGCCAGAATCTTCTGCAGCATGGGGAAGGCGAAGCACAGATGGATGATGGCTGTCACCAGGGGCAGGAAGAACACCAGAAGCACCTGGCTGTGGATGCTCTTCTTCACCTCATGCCGGCTCATCCCCACCTTCTGCATGATGTCAAAGCGCTTGGCGTCCTCATAGCCCTCGGATACCTGCTTATAGTAGATGATGAGCACCGTGCCCATGAGGAACATGGCCCCCATGAAGAGCCCCAGGAAGAATACGCCCCCATAGAGGGTCTGATAGTCCTCCCGGATTTCAGGCTTGCACATACGGCCCAAAGAGAGGCCCTCCCCGTTTTCGTAGGCCTGCCAGCTGTGCCACGATTCATCCAACCACTGGTCTATGCCGTTATAGACGGCTTTCACGGTTTCCGTATCGTGGCCCGCGATGTCGAAGGCGTAGGTATACTCGGCCCAGTACCAGGACTGGTTTCTTCCATTGCCTTCATCATCCAGATATAGCTTCTCGCCCTGGATCACCGCCGGGTCGTTAAGCACCAGGGAATAGCTCTCGTAGCCCATCAGGTAGCTGGTGTCCTGGTTCCGGCCGGGCAGGTCGATCTTCTCCACCTGATAGGTCTTGCCGAAAACAGTCATGGTGTCATAGGGGAAGGTTTCCGCCGGGTCGTAGAGCAGAATCTGGTCCGGCCCGAGAGTCCTGCTTTCATGGAAAAAGCGGTTGTAGTCCTCCAGGGAATACACGTCAAAGGAGGCGTAGGTGGAGCTCATCAGGCCGTCGCCCACATAGAGGGTGTCGTCCACCCGGGAGCAGGCCAGCAGCCAGGCCCGCGCCTCATACAGGTTCTCCATCTGGGCGTTGTTCTGGGCGCAGAGCTCGTCTGCCTTCTGGCGCATCTGCTCCAGCTCCTCTTCGGTAGGGCCGGAAAAGCTCAGCCGGATGTCCTGGGGGCAGCGCTTTTCCACCGCGTCGTCCACGCCGGTATAGAGGGAGAAGGTGGTGGAGACCGTCACCAGCAGGCAGGTAAAGAGAATGCAGATGGAGGCCAGGCCCGCGGCGTTCTGCTTCATGCGGTAGAGCATTCCGGAAACTGTGGTGAAGTGCCTGGTCTTGTAGTAGAAGCTCTTGTTCTTCTTCAGCAGCTTCAGCAGGGCTGTGATGCCCACAATAAACAGCAGGTAGGTGCCCAGAATCACCAGCACCACCGCCACGAAGAACATGACTAGGGCGTCTATGGGGTTTGTGATGGACAGGGAGAGATAGTACCCGGTCCCCAGCAGCCCTACCCCCAGCACCGCCAGCAGCCAGTGGGCCTTGGGCTCCTTCTCGCCTGTCTCGCTTCCGTGGAGGAGCTCGATGGGCTTGGAGAGCCGCACCTGCAAGATATTATAGAGAGCGGTTGCCAGGAAGATGCAGCCGAACAGGAGGGCGGCGTTCAGGATGGCGTCGGGAGGGATGAGGAAGGGGACCACGTCCGCCATGCCCAGCAGCTTTTCCAGAATGAGGAACAGGGCTTTGGAGAAGGCCAGGCCCAGCCCGATGCCGAAGAGGAGGCAGATCAGGGCGGTGAAAAGGGTTTCGGTGAGGATGACCCCGGCGATGTGGCGTTTTTCCATGCCCAGAATATTGTAGAGGCCCAGCTCCTTCTTCCGGCGCTTCATCAGAAAGCTGTTGGTGTAGAACAGGAAGATGGCCCCGAAAATGGCGATGACCACCACGCCCAGCTCCAGGACGGAGGCTGTGGTGCGGGCGCCGTAGAATTCCGAGCTTGCCGCGCCCTTGGTCAGGGCGGAGATCATATAGTACATCATGATGATGCCGGAGCCGGACAGCAGATAGGGGGCGGTGACCCGGTAGTTTTTCCGCAGATTCTGCCAGGCCAGCCGGGGATACAGCTTAAACATGCGTTTCTCCCCCTTCAAAGTGCTTTCCCTGAGAGCCGGACTGCCCTGCCCCGGCGGAACCCGGCGCCGGCTGCGCGGGGCCCTCTCCGCCGGGATATTCGAACGCGGGGGATTGGGGCGGCTGAGGGGCGCTGGTGGCCAGCACGGTCAAGGTGTCGGAAATGCTCTGATACATCTGGTCGTCGCTCATATTCCCCCGGTAGATCTGGTGGAATACCTGGCCGTCTTTGATGAACAGCACCCGCCCGGCCCGGCTGGCCGCCTGGATGGAGTGGGTCACCATGAGCACGGTCTGGCCCTGGCGGTTCACCTCTGTGAAGATGTCCATGATCTGCCCGGCGGAGCG
This sequence comes from Acutalibacter sp. 1XD8-33, assembly GCF_003612555.1. Lineage (GTDB taxonomy): Bacteria > Bacillota > Clostridia > Oscillospirales > Acutalibacteraceae > Acutalibacter. The sequence goes on along the minus strand of NZ_RAZF01000005.1, from coordinate 145,725 downwards.
GGAGTCCAGCGCGCCGGTGGGCTCGTCGGCCAAAATCAGCTGGGGCCTTGTGATGATGGCCCGGGCGATGGCGGTGCGCTGCTTCTGGCCCCCGGAGATCTCGTAGGGGAACTTCTGCAGAAGCTCCTCGATGCCCAGGCTGCGGGCGATGGGCTCCAGGCGCTGGCGCATTTCGCCGTACTTTTTTCCGGCCAGCACCAGGGGCAGGAAGATGTTGTCCTGGACGGAGAAGGTGTCCAGCAGGTTGAAGTCCTGGAACACGAAGCCCAGATTATCCCGGCGGAAGGCGGAGATCTCCCGCTCCTTCAGGCTGACGATGTCCCGCATGTTCAGAAAGACCTGGCCGCTGGTGGGTTTGTCCAGGGCCGCCAGAATGTTCAGCAGGGTGGTCTTGCCCGAGCCGGACTCGCCCATGATGGCGGCGAACTCCCCCTGCTCCACGGTGAAGTTCACGTCCTGGAGGGCCTGAACCCGGGCGCCGCCCAGGCGGTTAGAGTATACTTTTTTCAGATGTTCCACGTTTAAAAGAGCCACTTGAAATCTCTCCTTTTCTTTAGCATGGCTCCATTATAAACGCCAATTCTTACAAAATCCATAACTTGGCCTTACGAAAAGGATCACCGACCTTACAGTTTTGTAAGGTCGGCGATTTTGGAAGCGCCTCAGCAGGGCTTGGCAAAAGTGCTTTTTGAGTACTATTAAGGCCTGCGGCGGCACAGATCGCCGCCTCCGGCAAGGTCGTGGGGCTCCGCGCCCCACACCCCCGCCAGCGTAAGACCCGCTGGACCGGTCAATGTTGTCCATCGTAAACGTTCACGACGAACGACAGTGAGGAGTGACATTGCGCGGTCAAGGGGCGTTAGGCCCCTTGCAGGGGTTTGGGGACGGAGTCCCCAAGGTCTTAGTCCCTGCCTAGCCTGGGGCGGCGCAGGTGGATTTTCACGGCGGTGCCCTCTCCCGGCTGAGAGAGGATCTCCATGGGGTTCTGCAGCTTGTCCAGCACCCGCTTGGTGAGGTACAGTCCCAGGCCCGTGCTGGCGGCTTCCGCCCGGCCGTTCTGGCCCGTGAAGCCCCGCTCGCACACACGGGGCAGGTCGGCGGGGTCGATGCCGATCCCCGTGTCCCGGATGGTGAGCACGTCGTTTTCGTCCATGGAGATGGTGATCGTCCCGGCGGGGGTGTACTTGATGGCGTTGGAGATCAGCTGCTCGATGACGAAGAGCAGCCATTTCTCGTCGGTGACCACCTGATTCCGAAAGTCCTCCAGCTCCAGGCGGAGCTTCTTATAGATGAACTGGGGGGCGAACTTCTTTACCGCCTGGGCCGCGATGGGCCGCACCGGGTGCGGCTCCAGCCGCAGGTCGGCGCTCATGGAGTGGATGCGCAGGTAGCCCAGCACCATCTCCACATACCGCTGGATCTTGAACAGCTCCTGCTCCAGGGCCTCCCGGTCCTCCGGCCGGGACTGTAAAATCAGCCCCATGGCGGCCAGGGGCGTTTTCACCTGATGCACCCAGAGGGTGTAGTATTCCAGCAGGTCCTCCTGGCGGCCGTTCAGCTGGCGCTCCAGCTCCGCCGTGCGCAGGCGCAGAAGCTCCAGAGATTCCAGCAGCATTTTTTGGGGCATGGCCCCCAGGGCCTCCACGGGCTCCAAAAGGTCCGGGGCCATGCGCCGCAGCTTTTCCGCCGCCCGGTACCGCCTGTGGTAGGCGAGAAAATCTGGCAGGCCGAACAGCCCCGCGCCCAGAATCCCCAGGATCAGAAAGGCGTAGAACAGGGGGATAAAGGGCAGGCGGTACAGCCAAAACAGCCCTGCCGCCGCCAGCATCAGCGTCAGGGCGCAGAGGACTGTCCGGCGGCGGTCCCATATATAATGTATCAGCAGCATGGGATCACTCCAAAATATATCCCTGGCCCTTTTTGGTGGCCAGCAGGCCCCCCAGGCCAATGGATTCCAGCTTTTTCCGCAGGCGGGAGATGTTCACCGTGAGGGTGTTGTCGTCGATGAAGCTCTCGCTCTCCCAAAGGCGCACCATCAGGTCCCCCCGGCTGACCGTGTGCCCGGCGTTTTCCATGAGCACCTGCAAAATCCGGAACTCGTTCTTGGTGAGCTCCGCCCTGCCCTCCGGCCCGGAGACCGTTTCGGCGCCCACATCCAGCAGGGCTCCCCGGTGCTCAAGGAGGCTGGCTGTGCCCGGCATGGAATAGCTCCGGCGTAGCACGGCCCGGATTTTGGCGGTGAGCACGGAGAGGTCGAAGGGCTTGGGAATGAAGTCGTCGCCCCCCAGCTCTATGGCGGTGACGATGTTCAGGTTGTCCGAGGCAGAGGAGAGGAACACCACCGGCACCTGGGAGCGCTTGCGGATTTCCTGGCACCAGTGGTAGCCGTTCATGCCTGGCAGGCCGATGTCCAGGAGCACCAGCTGGGGCTCGAATCCGACGAATTCCTCCAGGATCCGGGAGAAGTTTTCCACCGCCTGGACCTGATACCCCCACATGGCCAGGTGCTTGGCCACGGCCCGGCGGATCACCGGGTCGTCCTCCACCAGAAAAATCTTATACATGGCAAAGGAGCTCCCGGATGGCCTCGTAGCTCTCCGCACGATAGGTGCAGGGAGGCTGGGGATGCTGGCCGGCGGGGTCGTACCAGAGGCTGTCCAGGCCGGCGTTCACCGCGCCCTGGATGTCGGAGCTGGGGGAGTCGCCGATGACAAGGGCCTCCGCCGGGGAGAAGCCGGGGATATGGGCCGCCACGTAGTCGAAGTACCGCTTGTCCGGCTTGCCCACGCCCACCGCCTCGGAGACGAAAACCTCCCGGAAATAGGGGGCAAGGCCCGCATGCTCCAGCCGGGGGAGCTGGCTGACCACATTGCCGTTGGTGATCATATAGAGCTGGTAGGTGCGGCTCAGGCCCCCCACCAGCTCCACTGCGCCGGGGTATGGGGTGCCGGTTTTGGCCAGAGAGGAAAAATAGGTTTCGTTCACCTGTGCCGGGTCGCCGGAAAGGCCGGTCTCCTGAAGGAACTCCACGAAGCGGGAGAGATAGAGCTCCTGCTTGGAGCATTCTCCCCGCTCGAAGCGCTCCCAGGCCCGGTTGTTGCACTGGTCGTAGCAGTCCAGAAGGGTTTGGGAATAGGGCCGCTGGGCGGCGAAATGGGCGGCGTACATGATCTGGAAGGCCTGGACCATGTCATTGGGGAAGTCCAGCAGGGTGTAGTCCGCGTCGAAGAGCAGAAACCGGTAGCGCATAGAATCATCCTTTCCCGCATAGATATTTTTATATGGGCGCGTGGGTGCGCGCGCTGGCTGATTGCGGCACACGGCGCCAAGCGAGTGCGAGGCGTAGGCTGGGTTTCGCCGTGTGACATGAGTTTTGCGGTGTTTAAGGGCAAGACCTTGGGACGTTGTCCCAAACCCTACCAGGGGCCTAACGCCCCTGGACCGCGTAATATGTTGTGGCTATGCGAAAACCGTAAAACGTTCACGACGAACGATAGTGAGGAGTGGGTAAAAGTTTCGCCCGCCTTTTCAAAGGCGGCAGGGGTTTGGGGACAGAGTCCCCAAGGTCTTAAGAGAAATTATACTCCGCAAGCGAAGGAAAGTCAACGGGAGGAGGAACTATGAAATTTCTGAAATACGCCATCGTATGGCTGGCCCTGGCGGGGGCGGTCTGTGCCGTCTGGTTGCTGGGGCCGCCGGAGAAAACCGCGCCGCCGTCCCCCGAAGCAACGCCTTCCGCCGCCACGCCCGCCCCGGCGGAAGCGGTCCTCAGCCTGCCGAGCCCCCCCGCCCGGGAGGAGCTGGCGGGCGTTTGGGTGCCCTATATGGCTTTGGCAGCGAAGGAGCACACCCGGGAGGCCTTTGAGACCAATTTCAAATCCATCGCGGACAGCGCAAAAGAAAAAGGGCTCAACGCCCTCTTCGTCCACGTGCGGGCCTTCTGCGATGCCCTATACCCCTCGGAGCTGTACCCTTGGTCCCATTTGCTCACGGGAACCCAGGGGAAGGATCCGGGGTTTGACCCCCTGGACTTCATGGTGGACTACGCCCACGGCCTGGGGCTGGAGTTCCACGCCTGGATCAATCCCTTGCGGGTGCGCACGGCGGAGACCCCGGCGGAGCTTTCCGGGGACAACCCCTACCAGAGCCTCAGCGGGGAGTATCCCTACTATTTCATGGAGTGGGAGAGCGGCGTGTACTTGAACCCAGCGTATCCCTATGTGCGGACGCTGATTGCCAAGGGGGCGGCGGAGATCGCGGAGAAGTACCCAGTGGACGGGATCCACTTCGACGACTATTTCTACCCCGCCCAGGATCCCGCTTTGGATGAGGAGTCCTATGGGCTGTATCGGGAATCGGTGTCTGAGCCCCTGTCCCTAGAGGAGTGGCGGGCGGCCAACATCGACGCCATGGTGGCCGAGGTATACGACCGGGTCAAGGCCGCGCGGCCGGAAGCGGAGTTCGGGATTTCTCCCCAGGGGAACGTGGAGAACGACTCCCTCATGGGCGCGGACGTGGCGGCGTGGTGCGCGGCGCCTGGATATCTGGATTACATTTGCCCCCAGCTGTACTACGCCTTCGAGAACCCGGTGCTCAACTACACCCAGGCTTTAGAGAAGTGGCAAAGCCTGCAAAAGCATGAGGGATTAAAGCTGTATGTGGGACTGGCCCTGTACAAGGCGGGGGATGAAGAGCAGGGGGAGAACTGGGCCGGCGGTGATATCATCAGCCGACAGATTGAAGCGGCCAGGGCTGTGGAGTGCAGCGGCGTGGTACTTTATAGTTGCGACTATCTGGACGCCGGCCAGACGCAAGAGGAGATGCGCCGGGCAGAAGAGACTTTGGCGGACATTGCGCAGAGAAGGGAGGACTAAAAGCCCCATGGGCGGGGGAGACCAGGTCCTCAGTGGTGGAAGTTGCCTTCAAACATAGTAAACGCACTTTACAATCGGTAAAACCGATTGTAAAGCTGGGCGGCTGAGGAGGTCGTGACCTCCCCGCCTGGTTCAAAAGAGGTATACCTCTTTTAAACTGCGTTAACTATAACACCGGGAACAAGCACTCAAAATGCCTGTTCCCGGTGTCGAGATTACAAAGTTTTATTCCCTTTTTCAAGGGAATAAGGGCTACACCCGCAGATTCATCCGCCGGTCCGCCTGCATCCTCTGGAGATACCCTTTGGGGGCCACCTGGAAGTTCTTCAGGAACTTGTTCACCTCCGCCAGCTCCTTTTTACTGGAGGGGGTGAACCGCAGCAGGTCCGCCAGATTCTTCTGGTCCGTCGCCGTATGCTGGAAGAGAATATCGGCGGAGATCCGCTTTTCTCCCAACATGGCCCAGACCGTGGCGGTCAGGGGGTTCTCCGGGTCGAACTTGCTATAGTCCATATGCTCCGTAGTGAGCCCGTCGCTGATGGAGAGCGGGACGCCCTCCATGCCGCCGTTTCCCCCGGACTGGTAGAACCACCGGAAGTCCTCCGGGGGGACCATGTCGAAGTCCAGAATCCACTTGGGTTCCAGAGCCCGCAGCCCGCCGGGGATGTAGTCTCCCTCTCCGGAAACCGCCGAGTTAAAATTGTAACAGCTGTTCTTCCCCAGCGCCTGATAGTCCGGAATCTGGAACCGGTCGAAGCCCTTGGAGGCCGCCATCTCCTCCGCTTTGCCAGTAATGGCGGCAATGGCGCTCTCGCTTTTATAATAGTAATCGGCGTTGTAATAATGCCAATTGCGCTGATTGTTCATCTCGCCGGTGACGTGCCCTCTGCCCTCAGCCTGGTTGTGGGCCACCGCAGACTTCAAAATGCTGGACCGGAAGTGGTCGTAGGCCACAGACAGCTCCGCCTCGTCAAAGCCCTTCAGGGCCTGGAAAGGATACTGTTTCTCCTTGCATATGCCGATGAACCGGTCCGCCAGGCGCTGAAAGGCGGCGGCCAGCCCATCCTCATCCATCTTCCCCTCAAAAAACTGGTCCGCTAGCTTCTCCATCTCCTGGTCCATGGCCCGGAGATCCTCGCCTATCTTCGAGTTTGCGCCGGTATTTTGGAAGAACATCTCCTTGACGCCCTCCAGCTGTTTCCAGTGGGGCTGGTTTACGTCGATCTTGACCCAGGCATCGGAATTCAGCTCTTCCTGGGTGAGGGGGCGCTTTTCAGCCAGGGGGATGCTCACAGGCTGGGCAGGGCTATATGTACTGGAAACGCTGTTGATGGGGTTTGTCATGGGATTTCCTCCTCTTTTGGGGTGTATTTTCGGTTATATATGAAAGCCTCCGAACTGCGGCGCCTTTCGCTGGACCAGGTCCTTGCCGCCCCGTACTCGCTGGATGAGCTGGCTCATCAGGTTCCGGTCGATTTTGCAGGACCCCGTTATAAATTTGTTGACCTCATCCGCAAAGGCGTCTCTGCACTGCTGGGCAAAGGCCTCGATCTCCACCTGGGAGGCTCCCCGGTTTATCAGGGCTCTCAGGGCTTTCGACTGTTTTCTGAGGGCCATGGCAACGGCGTTCCCGCGCTCCTCGCGGCTGGTGACTGTCTCTGTGTATCTGGCAAGGCCGGCGTTCAGGTCGTCATACTCCTGTTTGGAAATTTCCCCGGCGGAAAACGCCTGGTCAATCTGCCTGCCGATCTCGCCGAAATGCTGGGCCATCCTGTCCCGGTCCTTGATAAAGCCATAGCCGATCTGGGAATCTACGCGGAAAGCCCTCTCATCCATCAGAAAGGAGAGGTTCCTGGCCTTTTCCGAGACGTTGTCATAGGTGAAGCTGGTGGAAAGCACGGCCCCTTCATGGGGATCATAGGACAGCTCTTCCAACGTCCTCAGACCGTGGCCTTTGCTGAGCTCCACGGTGTCAAAGCGGCTGTGGAGGATGCTGTCCGCCGCCTTCTCCATGGCTTCCGGGGAGAGGGAGGGGGCCGGCCCGCTGGTTCCCTGGCGCCTGCGGCTGTTGGTGATGGCGTATCCCCCGGCACAGTCAATGGGTTTTATATTCATAGAAAGCGCTTCCTTCCAGGATGTTCTAATAAAAATATCGGCAGGAACGGACGAAAAATAAGAACCTGTACCGATAGGCAGTTCGTTTTCCAGAAAGAAGCCGCCCCCTTTTTGGGAGCGGACTTCTGTTCCAAAAAGCAATCAGGCCCGGATCTCCGCCTTGATCTTCCCCAGAGCGCCCTTTTCCAGCCGGGAGACCTGGGCCTGGGAGATGCCCACCTGCCCGGCCACCTCCATCTGGGTCTTGCCGTCGATGAAGCGCATGGAGAGGATCCGCTTTTCCCGGTCGCTGAGGTTGTGGATGGCCTGCTTGATGGCGATCTCCTCCAGCCAGTCCTGGTCGTTTCCGTCGCCCACCTGGTCCATGATGTAGACCGGGTCGCCGCCGTCGGAGAAGGTGGGCTCGTAGAGGGAGACCGGCTCCACGATGGCCTCCAGGGCCACCACCACGTCCTCCCGCTTCAGATCCAGCTCCTCCGCGATCTCCTCCACCGAGGGCTCCCGGCCGTTTTTGGCGGTGAGGCGCTCCTTGCACTGGATGGCCTTGTAGGCGGTGTCCCGCATGGACCGGCTGACCCGCACGGAGTTGTTGTCCCGGAGAAAGCGGCGCACCTCCCCGATGATCATGGGCACCCCGTAGGTGGAAAACTGCACCCCCTGGCTCACGTCGAAGTGGTCGATGGCCTTCATCAGCCCGATGCACCCCACCTGGAACAGGTCGTCCGGGTTTTCGCCACGGTTCCCAAAGCGCTGGATCACGCTGAGCACCAGCCGCAGGTTCCCCGCGATCAGCTTTTCCCGGGCCTCCTTGTCGCCGTCGTGGCTGCGGATCAGTAGCTCCCGCATTTCGCCGCTTTTCAGCACCTTCAGTTTCGATGTGTTTACCCCGCATATTTCAACCTTGCCCTGCATAAGAACACCTCCGTTGGTTATCTCTTCAGGGATATTCTCTGCCTATCCCGGGAATTTTAAACAAGGCGCTCTCCGCCGTTATGGCGGGGAAAAACCTGCCATATAGAAGAATTTCCTATATGGGAGGCCTGAAATAGGCGGGAGAAAAAATTTCTCCGCCTCAGTTTTGGGGAGCGGCCAAAGGACTGTTTCCGGTTCCCGCGATATAGGTCAGATGATCTCCCAAGCGCTCTAGGTTGGACACCATATTGATGAAAACCCCGCTGCACTCCGGCTTGCACTCTCCCAGGTTCAGCCTGCGGATATGGTTGTCGATGAATTGCCTGCGCAGACCGTCCACCCGGTCCTCCGCCTGATCCACCCGGTTCAACAGCGCGGAGTCCTTTGTAACAAGATATTCCTTTGTAAGCGCGTATAGCTCTTCCACCTGGGCGACCATCTCGTCCAGCTCACTGCAACCCGTTTTTGTAAATTGGAGGTTCTGGGCAAGAGTTCTGACAGTGTATTTGGTGAAATTATCCGCTATTTCTCCGATCCTCATCACATCCCCCACATCGTTGTAGAGCTTGGAGATGCTCTGTTCTTCAGAAATCCTGCTCTGGGCAGAGAGGCGGATCAGATAGTTGATGATGCCCTGGGCGGTGGCGTTCGCCTCATCAATCTTTTTCTGGGTAGGCGCAATCTGGGATTTGTCCCGGGCCTGAAAGGAACGGTAGGCGGCGCGGAAGGCGTCCATGGCGGCGTCCGCCAGCAGCACCAGCTCTTTCTCCAGGTGGGAAATTGCCAGAGAAGGGGAAGAGAGAATGCGTTCGTCCAGGTATGTGGAAACCCGCCGGGGCTCGCGCTCTGGAATCAGCAGCTGAGAAACTTTGACAAACAGGCCGCAGAAAGGCAGGAACAAAACCGTACAGGCCAGATTGAAAAAGGTGTGGAACATGGCGATCTGAGTGGCTACAGAGGGGAACCACCGCTGGAATGTGTTGGCCATGAAGCCCGGCCAGCAGATCAGCAGCACCAGGAAAATTCCCGAGCCAAAGGTGTTGAACAGAAGGTGGATCAATCCCGCCCGTTTGGCATTGGTTCCGGCGGTGGCGGAGGACATCAGGGCCGTGACGCAGGAGCCGATATTGGTGCCTAAAATCAGGTAGAGGACCTCGTTGCCTCCGGTGCCCACGGTCAGCCCGGCTACAGACATGGCGATAATTACCGAGGTGGTGGCTGAACTGGACTGGACCAGAGCGGTGAGGACAATCCCCGCGAGAAACAGCAAAAAGGGATTGGTTACTGTCTCGAAAACGCTCTGGATGGCGTCCCGGTTGGCCTTCATGGCGTCTGACATCATCCCCAGTCCGGAAAAAATCAGCCCCAGCCCCGCCAGGATCATGCCGCTCCGCTTTAGGCTGTCGCTTTTGCAGGCCATGTCCATCATGATGCCCGCGAAAATCAGAAGCTGGATATAGGTGGTGAATGGAAAAGCGCTGAGGGCGGCGATCTGGGCGGTGATGGTGGTGCCGATGTTTGCGCCCATAATCATGGCGGCAGCTTGGTACAAGTTCACCACGCCCACGTTTACAAAGCCCACAATCAGTACTGTGGTCACGCCGGAGCTTTGAATCAGCGCCGTGGCCGCCGCGCCGATTCCCACATTCACCAGCCGCTTGTCCGCTGTCCGCTGGAAAAGGGATTTGATCCTCTCTGTGGCAAGCTGTTCGATGTTGGCGGTAAGCAGATGCACTCCCACCAGGAACACACCGGCCCCGGCCAGCAGCCGGACCGCGAACATCGTTATCTCTGCAAGATTCATCTTCTTCCTCCTCTGAAGGTTTCCAGGAGAACAGGCCTTCACAAACATTCTGCGCCAAACCGCCGGACCCTATTTATCCAGGCACAAAAAAAGCGGGGCTTCGCCGTTGAAATCAACGGCAAAGTCCCGCTTTTTCATTACGGAACCGGATGATTCCATCGGATTGACGGCTCCGCGAACACAATCTCTGTGCAAGCTACTCCCTCTGCAGCTCTAGTGTAAAGGCTGCGGGGGAAAATGTCAAGATTTATTTTTCAGGAGGGCGTCCGAAGGCCTTGAGGAATAAACTGGCAAAGCTCCGCCGATGAAACAGTTCGCTCTTTGACAGGTTCTATCCCAGCTCCACCCTGAATACCACAGGCCCCGGAACCGGGCAGCGTCCGGCCCGCAGACGAAGGGAGCGGGACAGCGTCCCACGGTCTTGCTCAGCTCTCTGCCAGCATCATTTTCAGCTTCATGTATTGGCTGTGGACCTTCGCCTCCAGGTCCCCGCTTTCTCCGGCCTGATGCAGGCATCCACTCACTGTCTCGTCCAGGGGCGTGTAGAACTTCACGGCGTTGATCTGGTCCCGTACCCGGGAGAACTCCTGGAAGTTCTCCTCACTCATGTACTTGCCCTGGATGGGGCACTCCTTGGAGCCCGCCTCCTGGTGGAGGCTCAGCCCCGCCATGCAGGAATAGATGGGGTCCCTGCTCTGGCAGTCCTTGCTCAGGAGGTAGTCCAGCACCATAAAGGCCTCATCCGGGCACTGGGTGTTCCGGTTGATGGCGGCGAAGGTGCATACATTGGCGGTGACGCCCCCGGAGATATTGTAGGCGGGGATCAGGGTGTACTCTCCGGCGGCCTCGTTTTCTCCCAGGGAAAAATCCACGGCGGTTCCGGACTCGTCAATATACTCCATCCAGCCCGCCGTCATGTAGACGGTATCCCCCTGGGAGGGGCGGGGCTCCTCCGCCCGGAGCTTCTCCTCCGCCCGGGCCAGGAGCTCCTCCTCGGACATGGCAGGAACGTCCCGGTCATAGTCCCCCAGCTCCCCGAAAATATCGCAGAAAAAGCCGGAGCCCGCGGCGGACAGCAGGGCCGGGTCCCCGCTTTCCAGCATCTGGCTCCAGGTCATGGGCAGGTCCAGGTCCAGCTGGTACTGGGCCTTGTCATAGGCCCGCATCCGGAACTCATAGGTCACCGGCAGCAGCTGCCAGCCCTCCTGATTTTTTCCCGCCTCCATCACCTGGGGCAGCAGCTTGTCCATCTCCATATATTGGGCCTTGGCGAGGTAGCTGTCCAGGGGGAGGAACAGGTGGTTGTTCATGGCCTGCCGGGGGTATAAAAAAATCCCCTGCCCGCCGCCGGGGGAGAATGCAGAGCAGATGAACACGTCCGGACCCTTCCCGGCCATAAGCTCTGTACGCAGATAGGTCAGATAATTGTCCCGTTCGGCGTTTGCGCTTTCTTCTCCGAAAGCCGGGCGGGGGGCTATTTCATACTCAATCTGCAGGGCCTTGTTATTCCGGCCGATCACCTGGTCCAAAAACGATTGTATGTCATTGCTTGAGATATCTTCAAAAAAATCCAGACAAAGTCTTACTGTGGGCACATCGGAAGCGCTCTCCATTGCCTGCGGATTCTGGGATATCTCTTCGCCATAATCTGCTTTGCATCCAAAAAAGTTTCCAAAGATCAGGAGAGCAACAAAGATAATCAGAACTTTCTTTCGCATTTGTTACCTCGCAACTTTTGATAAATTTAGGCCCAGCCCCCAAAAAGCCAGGCCTATTCTTACAAACAAACTACTTGTTTATCTGTCAAAGACAAACATCATAGTCGTAATGATATACGACATAATTCTTTCGGCATACATTACAACGCATGTTCCATGGGGTCTTAATGTTTCCGTGCATATGCGTCCCTGATCTGTAGCTGCATCCTTCTACCCGCCTTGTTGCTTCCGTAGTACTAGGTCCGGAACTCGTGCGGTAGCCATTGTCAGAACCGCAGTAAGGACAGTAATATGCCATTGCGGATATGGTTAACAAACCCACAACCACCACCAAGGCCAACAGAAGGGCCACAAAACGTTTTGCTTTCATTTTCTTCACCCTTTCTCTGCACTTTGTAAACAAACGCTCATTTTTATGATAAGCTGCGCATTTTCATGCAACTTATCAACAAATCAAATTCACCTCCCTTCATTTTTTCTTGTTATTATTATAATACTTTTTCCAAAATTTGTCAATAAAATCCTTGTTTATTTCTCTCTATGGACACTCCCCTTGACCTGCCGCGCGGTTTGTAGTAGAATGTTTTCTATAAAGGAGGGACGAACATGAACATCGATCTGAATCTGGAAATCAGCCGTCTGCTGGAATACGGCGTTCAGCAGGGGCTCATGGTCCGGGAGGACCGGGCCTGGGCCGCCAACCGCCTGTTGGCTCTGCTGGAGGCTCCCGCCTTCACCCCGGTTCCTGTGGAGGAGCATCTCCCCTGCCCCGCCGGGCCTTTGGAGCGCCTGTGCGATTACGCCGTGGAAAAGGGCCTCATCCGGCAGGATACCCGGGATGCCCGGGACCAGTTCGACACGGAGCTCATGGCCTGCCTGACCCCCCGGCCCTCGGAGGTCTGCGGCCGCTTTCGGGAGCTCTACGCCCAGAGCCCCAAGGCCGCCACGGACTACTACTACCACCTCAGCCGGGCCAGCAACTACATCCGGGTGGACCGGATCGAGAAGGACCGGATGTGGACCGCCCCCACCCCCTACGGCGATCTGGTGATCACCATCAACCTCTCCAAGCCCGAGAAGGACCCCAAGGCCATCGCCGCCGCCAAAAACGCCCCCCAGACCGGCTATCCCCCCTGCGCCCTCTGCCGGGAAAACGAGGGCTACAAGGGCAGCGCCAACCAGGCCCCACGGGGCAACCACCGCCTCATCCCCCTGGACCTGTGCGGGGAGCGCTGGTTCCTCCAGTACTCCCCCTATGTGTACTACAACGAGCACTGCATCGTCCTCAGCGAGGAGCACCGGCCCATGAAGGTGAGCCGGGACACCTTCCGGCGGCTGCTGGAGTTCGTCACCCTTCTGCCCCACTATTTCCTGGGGTCTAACGCCGACTTGCCCATTGTGGGCGGCTCCATCCTCACCCACGACCACTTCCAGGGGGGCAATTATGAATTCCCCATGGCGAAGGCCCCCCTGCGGGAGGAGCTCTCCTTCCCAGGCTTTGAAGGGGTGAAGGCCGGCATTGTCAACTGGCCCATGTCCGTGATCCGCCTGCGCTGCGGGAATAAGGCTCCCCTGGTGGACCTTGCGGACCGCCTGCTGGCCGCCTGGCGGGGATACAGCGATCCCAGCGTAGAAATTCTCGCCCAGAGCGGGGGCGTCCCCCACAATACCATCACCCCCATCGCCCGCCGCCGGGGGGAGGATTTCGAGCTGGACCTGGTCCTGCGGAACAACCGCACCACAGAGGAGCACCCACTGGGCCTGTTCCACCCCCACGCCCAGTACCACCACATCAAAAAGGAGAACATCGGCCTCATTGAGGTGATGGGGCTGGCGATTCTGCCCCCCCGGCTTCTCACGGAGACCCGGCTGCTGGAGCAGGCCCTCCGGGAGCCGGAGCGGGCCGGGGAGATTCTCTCCCGCCCGGAGATGGAGAAGCACCTGCCCTGGCATGAGGAGCTGAAGGCCCAGAATCTGGAAAATGGGCAGGTCGCCCGGGCCATCCAGGAGAGCGTGGGGCAGATCTTTGCCCGGATTCTGGGCAACGCCGGCGTGTTCCAGGACGACGAGGCCGGCCGGGTCGCTTTCCGCCGGTTCTGTGCCGGGGCGGTTCAGCCATGATCACCCGCTACCCAGTCTCCTGGACCAGTCGGCTGCTGGGGCTGCTGTTTCCCTCCCACTGCCTGCTCTGCGGCAAAAATGTCCGGCCGGGGGAGCTCTTCTGCCCGGACTGCGCCGCTTCTCCGCCCCAGAGCCCCTGCCGCCGGGTGATTTCCCTGCCCGACGGCGGGGAAATGCCGGTGCTTTCTCCCTTTCCCTATGAAGAGGGCTACCGGAATACCCTGCACGAATTCAAATTCCGGGGCCGGACTTCCCTGGCTCAGCCATTGGGCTTTCTTATGGCCCAAGAGGCCCGGGAATTTCCCAACGCCTTTTCCGGTGTGGTCTTTGTGCCGCTGCATAAAACCGGCCGGCGGAAACGAGGCTATGACCAGAGCCGTCTGCTGGCCGAGGCAATGGCCTGGGAGCTGGGCCTGCCTGTGACGGCCGCTCTGGAAAAAATCCGGCTGACCCAGACCCAGCATGAACTGAATCCGGGAGAGCGGGAGAAGAATGTTCTGGGCGCCTACGCCGTCAAGAAGGGGGCGGATATAGACGGGCGGCATCTCCTGCTGGTGGATGATATCGTCACCACCGGAAATACGCTGCGCCAGTGCGCCCAGGAACTGTTCGCCGCCGGAGCCCGTTCGGTGTGCGCGGTATGCGCCGCGGACGCGGACAAGAAGCTGAAACTGAAAGGAGCGTGAACCCCATGGATATGGAAAAAATCCGCCGGGCGGTACGGGATATTCTGGAAGCGGTGGGCGAGGACCCTGACCGGGAGGGCCTTCGGGAAACCCCCGACCGGGTGGCCCGGATGTACGGGGAGATCTTCTCCGGTCTGGATGCCGACACCAAAGAACACCTGAAGATCTTCCAGGAGTCCGGAAAGCACGACGAGCTGGTCTTTGTAAAAGACATTCCCCTTTATTCTGTGTGTGAGCACCACCTGCTTCCCTTCATCGGGAAAGCCCATATCGCCTATATTCCTAAGGACGGCCGGATTATCGGCCTCTCCAAGTTCTCCCGGGTCGTGGACTGCTTTGCCCGCCGCCCCCAGGTGCAGGAGCGGCTCACCGGGCAGATCGCGGACTTTCTCTATGACAATCTGGCCCCCCGGGGGGTGGCGGTGTTTATTGAGGCGGAACACCTCTGCATGACCATGCGGGGGGCCCGGGCCGCGGGGTCCCGGACCCAGACCTCCGCCCTGCGGGGCTGTATGCGCTCGGATGCCCGCACCCGAGCGGAGGTTACCGCGCTGCTGGGGGGCGGATAAATGACGGATTTCCCCACAGATAAGTTCTGGCGGGACGTGCTGGCGCAGGACCGGGAGGCCCTGCCGGGATGGTTCGCGCCGGAAGCTCACATAAACTGGCACTGCACCAACGAGCGTTTTACCGCCGGCGAATATATCCGCGCCAACTGCGAATACCCTGGCTCTTGGAATGGTCAGGTCCAGCGGGAGCTTTGGGCTGGAGACGCGCTTGTTACCATCACGCGTGTATACAACGCGGACAAGTCCATATCCTGTCATGTAACCAGCGTGTTTACCTTTCGCGCCGGAAAGATCCTGTCTCTGGACGAGTATTGGGCGGATGACGGACCGCCGCCCCAGTGGCGGCAGGCAATGGGGATAGGAGAAAAAATCATATGAGTGAACTTCAGTTTTGCGCGGGGGGAAAGGTTTTCCCCCTCACCCGCACCTATGTGATGGGCATTCTCAACGTAACCCCCGACTCCTTCTCCGACGGGGGAAAATACCTGGACCCGGAAAGAGCTCTGGCCCGGGCCCTGGAGATGAAGGGGGAGGGCGCGGACATTATCGACATCGGCGGGCAGTCCACCCGGCCGGGATACACGCCTGTCTCTCCAGAGGAGGAATGGCGCCGGATCGGGGCCCTTCTCCCGGCGGTGGCCCGGGACACGGGGCTGGCGGTCTCCGTGGATACCTTCTATCCCTGGGTGGCGGAGAAGGCCCTGGCCGCCGGGGCCCATATCATTAACGACGTGTCCGGATTTGGCCCGGAGATGATGCGGGCGGTTTCCGGCTCCCGCTGTGGATGCATTGTTATGCATCCTGGAGACGAAAGGCCCGGGGATATCCTTCCCCGGGTGCGGGAATTTTTCCAGACACGGTTGGAGGCCGCCCAAAAAGCGGGGATCTCCCCGGAGGAGCTCTGCTTTGACCCGGGAATCGGGTTTGGCAAGACGATGGAGGAAAACCTGCGCCTGATCGCTGGGGTGGGGGAGACGAAACTCCCTGGCCGCGCTTTCCTTATGGCGGCCTCCCGGAAGCGGGTGACCGGATTCCTCTGCGGCAACCCGCCCTTTGAGCAGCGCCTGCCCGCCACCCTTGCCGCCCATACCGCTGCCGTTCTGGCCGGGGCGGATCTCGTTCGGGTACACGATGTAAAGGAAGCCGTCCAGGCCGCGCGTATGGCCGACGGTCTGAAAGGAGCTTATTTTGGATAAAATTATCATCGCCGGGCTGGAAATTTTCGCCTGTCATGGGGTGAATCCCGAGGAAAAGGAGAACGGCCAGGTCTTTCTGCTGGATATTACCCTTATGGCCGACCTGAGCCGGGCCCGGCATAGCGACAAGCTGGATGACACGGTGAACTACGCCGCCGTGCGTAAAACCGTGCATAGGGTATTCACCGGAGCCAAATACGATCTGATTGAGCGGGCCGCCCAAGCGGTATGCGAGGGGATTCTCTCAGAGCATCCTTTGGTCCAGGAGGTTTGCCTGCGCCTGAAAAAGCCGGAGGCCCCCATGAACGCGAAATTCGACTATGTGGCAGTAGAGATCACCGAAAAGCGTGGGAAAGGGGGCGCCTTGGAATGAAAGCTGTGTTGGGGCTGGGGAGTAATTTGGGAAACCGGGAGGAAATCTTGGCCGAAGCCATTACCCGGTTGGAGAATTTGGAGGCGACAAGGCTGCTGGCTCTCTCCAATCTGTATGAAACCGCGCCCTTTGACGTGCCCTCCCCCCAGGGGGACTATCTGAACTGCTGTGTTCTTTTGGAGACAGCCCTCCCCCCGGAAGCGCTTTTGGAGCGCTGTTTGGACATCGAGGCCCAGCTGGGCCGCGTCCGCAAGGAACGCCATGGAGCCCGCACCATTGACATTGACCTGCTGCTCTGCGAGGGTTTTTCCAGCACCTCCCAAACGCTCACGGTGCCTCATCCGGGTATTTTGAAGCGGGCCTTTGTGATGGTGCCCCTTTCGGATCTTTTTCCTATGAAAACGGCGTTGGGTCTGGACTTTGGACCAGCCTATGAGGCGATTGATAAAACCGGCGTCCGGCTGTACAAATAAGGGCACGTTCCGCCGGTGATGGTGGGCTGTGAATACAGGCTCTGAATCCGGCGTTTCTACCAATGATTTTAGCGGTGATCTTTCCTGATCGTTTGGAAAGCGCCGCTTTTTGCTTTGGTTCCTGGCGTTTTAGGTGTTATACCTTGAGAAGCCGTACCAAGCGGCGTTTGTATTCCCTTTTCCGGCAAATTCAGCCGGGAAGCGGCATTGTGAAAACTTGCCAATCACCAGATTGTCGACGTTTTCACGCCTTGCTCTCCACTGAATTTGCTCGAAAATCGGAACACAAATCCTATCGGTACAGCTTTTGAAAAATTATTTGAGGCAGCGCCTATATAGGCGCTGGCCGGACAAAGCGTAGAAGCAGAAGCGGGCGCGAAAAAAATGCATTTTTTGGGGGAATTTAGTCTTGATTTTGCTCATCCAATTTGTTAAGCTGGTATTATAGTTCACGCGATTCAAAAGAGGTGGTATACCGATTTTCAAGTGCGTTTGCTATACCGCGGTGAAAGTCCCATGGGGGAAATTATCCTGAGAGGAGAATTCCTTATGAATGAATTGGAAAAATTAGGACAGGATTTGGCTCGGCTGGGCGTAAAGTCTGGCGATGCGGTGCTGGTACATTCCTCTATGAAAGCACTGGGAACCGGCCTGACTCCAGAGCAGGTTCTGGACTGCCTGCAAACCTTCCTGGGAGAAGAGGGCACTTTGCTGGTGCCGGCGCTCACCTACGAAAACGTGAACCAGGAGCATCCGAAGTTTGACAGCCAAGAGACGCAGCCCTGTATCGGTCTGCTGCCCAGGACCTTCTGGAAAATGCCCGGCGTGGAGCGCAGTACGCATCCCACGCATTCGGTGTGCGCCCGGGGACGGCTGGCCCACCGGCTCACCGTAGGCCATGAGATGGACGACACCGCCGTGGGGCCCCACTCGCCCTTTATGCAGCTGGCGGTGGTGGGAGGCAAGCTGCTCTTTATCGGGGACGTGCTGGAGGCCTGTACCTTCATGCACGGGATCGAGGCCATTGTAAAGCCGCCCTGCCTGCGAGAGACGCCGGAAACCTATCTTGTCAACGGAGAGGCGCGGCGGTATATCGGAATGTCGGACTTCGGCTGGGGGTCGGAATTCCAGCGGATTGGAGACATTCTGGAGGAGCCGGATATCCGCCGGGGGAAATTGCTGGAAGCCAATGCATATCTTATTGATGCCCGGGCCCTGCTGGCCGTGGGACTGATGAAAATGCGGGCGGAGCCTTACAGCTTTGTGACGGATATTTCTCAGTGGATCTAGAACTGGATTTTGCGAAAAAAGGCTCCCTCGTGTGAGGGAGCCCCTCGGCTTGGAAAATCAGAGCTTTTCCCGGCTCGGTCGGTTCGCGGCTTAGTCTGCAATATTTGGCTTTGCCAAGTATCCGGCGGAACGCTCACCCCACACCCGGCGAGCTTTTAAGACTTTTACGCTGACCAGATGGATCGGTTAATGCCAACCAGGGTAAAAGGTTTTGAGGATTCTTAGGGAACTTTTTTCAAAAAGTTCCCTAAGCCGCCGGAGGCGGTCAATACTCTTAAAAACCATAAAATGATACAGGAGGATATTCATGGATCGATTTGAAAAGATCTCCAGCCAAGGAAAAATGAATGTGACGGAAATTTGGAGGGATAGGGAAACCGGCGTCCTTTACCTTTTCCACAAAGATGGATATGCGGGGGGCCTTACACCTTTGCTGGATAAGGACGGGAAACCTGTTGTGTCCTGCCCAGAATATAGTTAATTAAGTTCAAAAGAATCTTTTGAACTAGGCGGGGAGGCCGCGACCTTCTCAGCCGCCTAGCTTGAAAATCGGTATATACCGATTTTCAAGTGTGTTTACTATAACACAAATCCTATCGGTACAGCTTCAAAAAATCGGCTTTGTCGGTTCTTAAGTTAGTTTACGATAAAGTGGCTTTCTGGATGGTCTACTCACAAATTTGGAAAAGAGCATAAAAGCAAAACCGCCACTCGCCTGAGTGACGGTTTTGCTCTGTCTTATTATGCCTAATAATAGTTCACGCCACCCGGCTTAAAAAGCGGTATATACCGCTTTTCAAGTGCGTTTATTATACCACGCCCTGGGCGATCATGGCGTCCGCGACCTTTACAAAGCCCGCGATGTTCGCGCCCACCACGTAGTTCTTCTCGTGACCATACTGCTCGGAGGCGGCGTCCGCGTTGGCAAAAATATTTTCCATAATGCCCTTGAGCTTCTGGTCCACCTCGTCGAAGGTCCAGGAGAGGCGCTGGCTGTTCTGGCTCATCTCCAGGGCGGAGGTGGCCACACCGCCGGCATTGGCGGCCTTGCCAGGCCCAAAGAGTACGCCTGCCTGCTGGAGGAGCTCAGTGGCCTCCATGGTGGTGGGCATGTTTGCGCCCTCGGCCACGGCAATGCAGCCGTTGGCAATGAGTTGCTTGGCATCCTCGGCATGGAGCTCGTTTTGGGTGGCGCAGGGCAGAGCCACGTCGCATTTTACGCTCCACACGCCCTTGCCCTCGTGGTACTGGGCATTGGGACGGTACTTGGTATATTCGGAAATCCGCTGACGGTTGACCTCCTTGATCTCCTTTACGGCGGCGATGTCAATGCCCTCGGAGTCATAGACCCAGCCGGTGGAGTCGGACATGGTGACGGGCTTCGCTCCCAGCTGAACGGCTTTCTGGGCGGCGTAGATGGCCACATTGCCCGCGCCGGAGATGGCCACGGTCTTTCCCGCGATGTCGTGGCCGTTCTTCTTCAGCATGGCGCTGGTGAAATAGAGCAGGCCGTAGCCGGTGGCCTCGGTGCGGGCCAGGGACCCGCCGTAGGTAAGGCCCTTGCCGGTGAGCACGCCCTCGAAGCTGTTTTTCAGGCGCTTGTACTGGCCGAACATGTACCCGATCTCCCGGGCCCCGGTGCCGATGTCCCCGGCGGGCACGTCGGTGTCCGCGCCGATGTGGCGGAAAAGTTCGGTCATAAAGCTCTGGCAGAAGGCCATGACCTCCCGGTCGGACTTGCCCTTGGGGTCGAAGTCGCTGCCGCCCTTGCCGCCGCCGATGGGCAGGCCTGTAAGGGAATTCTTGAAAATCTGTTCAAAGCCCAGGAATTTGATCACCGAGAGGTTCACAGAGGGATGCAGCCGCAGGCCGCCCTTATAGGGGCCGATGGCGGAGTTGAACTGCACCCGGAACGCCCGGTTCACCTGGACTTTGCCCTGGTCGTCCACCCAGGGCACCCGGAAGATAATCTGGCGCTCCGGCTCGGTAATGCGTTCCAGAATGCCATTCTGCCGATACTTGGGGTTGGCGTTGATCACAGGCTCCAGAGAGGTGAGCACCTCGGTGGCGGCCTGAAGAAACTCCGGCTCATAGGGATTTTTCTGCTTCAGCAATTCCAGCTGTTCCGATACATAAGACATAATCAATTCCTCCAAAATGCAAGTTAACAAATAAAATCCTGCAAAATTTTCTTTTATCTTAGCACAAAACAGGGAAGATTACAAGGGGTAAGCGGAAAAAAATTCGAGTTTCCGAAAAAAAGCAAAATAAAAATGCAAAATTCCTCAGAGAAGAAAGAATCTGGCTTGACAGAACCGGACAGAGTGTTTACAATATCATTGTATGCCTATTCCCATGATAGGCAGGCCAGAAAAGTTTTTGGAAGGAGAATCCTGCCAATGAGCAATAGAAACTGCTATGAATCGCCTCTTTCCGCCCGGTATGCCGGAAAGGAAATGAAATACCTGTTCTCCCCGGATAAAAAATTTCGCACCTGGCGGAGGCTGTGGGTCGCCTTGGCGGAGGCGGAACATGAGCTGGGCCTGCCCGTCACCCAGGAACAGGTGGACGAGCTCAAGGCCCACCAGGACGACATCAATTACGAGGTGGCCGAGACCCGGGAAAAGGAGGTCCGCCACGATGTAATGAGCCACGTCTACGCCTACGGCCAGCAGTGCCCCAAGGCGGCGGGCATTATCCACCTGGGGGCCACGTCCTGCTATGTGGGGGACAATACGGATATTATTATTATGACCGAGGCTCTCCGGCTCGTTCGCGATAAATTGGTAGGGGTGCTGCGGGCCCTTTATTCCTTTGCCCGGGACCACGCCGGGCTGCCCACCCTGGCCTTTACCCACTTTCAGCCGGCCCAGCCCACTACTTTGGGCAAGCGCGCTGCCCTGTGGATGCAGGACCTCTTGATGGACCTGGAGGATGTGGAGCACCAGCTCTCGAAAGCAAAGCTCCTGGGTAGCAAGGGCACTACGGGCACCCAGGCCAGCTTCCTGGAGCTTTTCGGCGGAGATCACCAAAAAGTGAAAGAGCTTGATGAAAAAATTGCAAAAAAAATGGGGTATTTCCAAAATTTCGCCGTGTCGGGACAGACCTATTCCCGAAAGCTGGACAGCCAGATGCTGAATATTTTGTCTGGAATTGCCCAGAGCGCGGCCAAGTTCTCCAATGATATCCGCCTTTTGCAGCACCTCAAGGAGGTGGAAGAGCCCTTCGAGAAGGGGCAGATCGGGTCCAGCGCCATGGCCTACAAGCGCAACCCCATGCGCACGGAGCGCATCGCCTCCCTGGCTCGGTACGTGATGGTGGACGCCCTGAACCCGGCCTTTACCATGGCGGGCCAGTGGTTCGAGCGCACCCTGGATGATTCCGCCAATAAGCGGATCAGTGTGCCCGAGGCTTTCTTGGCGGTGGACGGCATCCTCACCCTGTACGCCAACGTGGCCGGCGGCCTGGTGGTTTATCCCAAGGTGATTGAGCAGCGGCTGCGCAAGGAGTTGCCCTTCATGGCTACGGAGAACATCATGATGGACGCGGTGAAGCGGGGCGGCGACCGCCAGCAGCTCCACGAGGCCATCCGGGTCCACTCCATGGCGGCGGCCCGGGTGGTGAAGGCCGAGGGCGGCGAGAACGACCTGCTGGACCGGATCGCCGGGGACCCCCTCTTCGGCGTGGGCCGGGAGGAGCTGGAGGGCATCCTCCAGCCGGAGAAGTACGTGGGCCGGGCCCCGGAGCAGACCCGGGAGTTCCTCTCGGAAGAGGTGGACCCGGTGCTGGAGAAATATCAGAATGTGGAATCCGGGGAGGAGGAGGTCACCGTATGACGGAGCTGTACGTGCCGGAGCGCGAGGACCTCTGGTTCCGGCTGCTGCTGCTGGGGGACCCGGCCACCATGGGCTATAACCGGGGCTGCGGGCTGGAGAGCCCCACGTATCATAACGACACCGGCTGCATAGACTTTCCAGAGGAGGCCTGGGCGGATTGGCACGCCCGGTGGGTGGGCGCGGAGCCGGCCCGCTTCTACGCCTATCTGCGGCTGAGGGAGACCGGGGATTTTCTGGGCGAGGTCAATCTTTTTCAAACGGAGGGGCCCGGCGTGTATGAGATGGGCATTGTGCTGCACAGCGCCCAGCGGGGGAAGGGGTACTCCCGGGAGGGGCTCCGCCTGCTGCTGGGCCACGCCTTTGGGGCGCTGGGGGCCAAGAGGGTCACCAACTGCTTCGAGCCCGGCCGGGAGGCCGCCCTGCGCATCCATCAGGCGGCGGGGTTCCAGGTGGAAAAGGAAGAAAACGGCCTGCTGCATCTCGCCGTAAGCAGGGAAACGTATACTTTTTAAGACCTTGGGGCTTTGCCCCAAACCCCACAAACTTTTACCCACTCCTCACTTCGTTCGTCGTGAACGTTTTATCTTTTTTGAGCTGAGCTAACCAGAGTAAAAGTTTTGTCGTCTCACCTGCCGGTTCGGTCGGCGCTTGACGGTCTCCACCGGAGACCAGCGCCTTTTTCAAAAGTGGCGTGGTGTGGAGCGGAGCTCCACGGTCTTGCCCTTGACCTTCACTCCTCAGAAGCGCATTTTTTGAAGGTGAATTGGCGCGAAGCGCCAAGAGGGGACTTTTTTCAAGAGAAAAAAGTCCCCTGGGCTCCGGAGCGGACCGATTGTGAGAATAAAAAGCACCCCTGGAAACCGGAACCAACTGGCTGTGGGCGCAGTATCCCAGCTGATTCGCCCGCCCGGACTTGGTGCTCGGCCGCACCGGGCCTCCGCGCGCGCCGTTCCCCCCATAGAAATCTCTTAAAAAGCATAAAAGTTCAACAAATTATTTTAGTATTGGCATAAGTTTTTTCAGAAAGGCTAGGAGAAAAATGGTAAAAGCAATTGTGGGTGCCTGCTGGGGCGACGAGGGCAAGGGAAAGATCACCGACGTGCTGGCGGAGAACTCCGACATCGTCATCCGCTTTCAGGGCGGGTCCAACGCCGGGCACACCATCATCAACGAGTACGGCCGCTTTGCCCTGCACCAGCTGCCCTCGGGGATCTTCCGGCAGAATATCGTCAATATCATCGGCAACGGCGTGGCCCTGTCTGTGGAAAACTTCGTTAAGGAACTGAACTATGTGGTGGAGAGCGGCGTGCCCGCCCCCCAGATCTTGATTTCCAACCGCTGCCAGGTCCTCATGCCCTACCACAAGGAGCTGGACGGCCTGGAAGAGGCCCGTCTTGCCGACAAGGCCTTCGGCTCCACCAAGTCCGGCATCGCCCCCTTCTATTCCGACAAATTCGCCAAAATTGGCTTCCAGATCAGCGACCTCTTTGATACCAAGGAGGCCATCTACGAGCGCATCGACCATGTGCTGGGCATCAAGAACGTGCTCTACACCCAGCTCTACCACCGGGATCCCCTGGACCGGGACGAACTTTACAACAAGCTGATGGAGTACAAGGAGATTCTCACCCCCTATGTAGCGGACACCACCGCCTTGCTCCACAACGCTGTGAAGGAGGGCAAGACCATCCTCCTGGAGGGCCAGCTGGGCTCCCTGCGGGACCCGGACATGGGCATCTATCCCATGACCACCTCCTCCTCGCCTCTGGCGGGCTACGGCGCGGTGGGCGCGGGAGGCATCCCGCCCTATGCCATCCAGAAGATCTATTGCGTGGTCAAGGCCTATTCCAGCGCCGTGGGCGCGGGGGAGTTCGTGTCCGAGATCTTTGGCGATGAGGCCGAGGCTCTCCGGGAGCACGGCGGCGACAAGGGAGAATACGGCGCGACCACAGGCCGTCCCCGGCAGGTGGGCTGGCTGGATCTGGTGGCCGCCCGGTACGGGTGCATGGTCCAGGGCGCCACGGACGTGGCTTTCACCGTGCTGGACGCCCTGGGCTATCTGGATGAAATCCCGGTGTGCGTGGCCTACGAGCTGGACGGCAAGCGGATCGACAACTTCCCGCCTACGGCTCAGCTGAAAAAGTGCAAGCCTATTCTGGAGGTGCTGCCCGGCTGGAAATGCGATATCCGGGGCATCAAAAAATACGAGGACCTGCCGGAGAACGCCCGCCGCTACGTGGAGTTCGCCGAGAAGGCCCTGGGCGTGCCGGTAACCATGGTCTCCAACGGCCCCGCCCGGGATGACATCATCTACCGCTGAGACCGTTTGAGAAACCCCGCTGAGGGGTTTCTTGCTTTGGATTGATAAAGTTTTGTGAAATGTTTTATTGTGATGAAAGGCCTCCGGCACACCGCGCCAAGCGGGGTGAAATGCCCAGGCTGGGTTTCGCGGTGTGTCATGAGTTTTGCTTCACAAAACTCTGCCAAGTTGAATGTGAAGCGTACACAACTAACCAGGGTAAAAGTTTTTGAGGGTTCTTAGGGAACTTTTTCCAAAAAGTTCCCTAAGCCGCCGGAGGCTTTTCATTACACGTAATACTCAAAAGGGAGGCGTGCGTATGTGCGGAATTGTAGGCTATATTGGAGAGGAGCAGGCGGCCCCGGTGCTGCTGGAGGGCCTTGGGAAGCTGGAGTACCGGGGGTATGACTCCGCCGGCGTGGCGGTGCACAACGACTCTGGGCTTCATGTTGTGAAGTCCAAGGGGCGGTTGGCGGTGCTGGAGGAGATTCTCCACAAAGGGGAGACGCTCCCGGGCACGGTGGGCATTGGGCACACCCGCTGGGCTACCCACGGCGCGCCCTCGGATGTAAACTCCCACCCCCAGGTCAGCGATGGCGGAACTTTCGCCGTGGTGCACAACGGCATCATAGAGAACTATCTCTACCTGAAAAACCACCTGAAGCGCCGGGGTGTGGAGTTCGTCTCCGACACGGATACCGAGGTAGTGGCCCAGATGCTGGAGTACTACTACAGCAGGAATGGCGAGGGCCCTGACCCTGTGCTGGCGGCCATCAAGCAGGTGACCGACCGGGTGGAAGGTAGCTATGCCCTGGGCATCATCTGCGCCGACTGCCCGGAAAAGGTGTTCGCCGTGCGTAAGGACAGCCCGCTGATCGTGGGCCTGGGAGACCGGGAGAACTTCATCGCCTCGGATGTGACGGCGATATTGAGCCGCACCCGGCGGATCTGCCGCCTGAAGGACAGGGAGATCGCCGTGCTGGAGCGGGACGGGGCCAGCTTTTTCGACGGTGACCTGTATCCCATAGAGAAGCCCGAAGAGACGGTGGAATGGGACGTGGCCGCGGCGGAAAAGGGCGGCTATGAGCACTTTATGATGAAAGAGATCTGCGAACAGCCCGAGGCCCTGAGAAAGACCATCTCTCCCCGGATCCGGGAGGGACGGATCCAGCTGGACGACATCCCCCTGAGCCGGGAGGATATCCAGGGGATCAGCCGGATTTTCATTGTGGCCTGCGGTACTTCTTACCATGTGGGAGCTGTAGCCAAGTACGCCTTTGAGAAGCTCCTGCGCCTGCCCATCGAGGTGGACGTGGCCAGCGAGTTCCGTTACCGGGACCCTATTCTGGACGAGAAAACCCTGGTGATCATCATCAGCCAGTCCGGGGAGACGGCGGACACCTTGGCCGCTCTGCGGGAGGCAAAGCGCCAGGGGGCCCGGACGCTGTCCATTGTGAATGTGGTGGGCAGCACCATCGCCAACGAGTCGGACGGGGTGCTCTACACTTGGGCAGGGCCGGAGATTGCCGTAGCGTCTACCAAGGCCTATAGCACCCAGCTGGCCATGATCTATCTTATCGCCCTGTATATGGTCCAGGAGTTGGGGGTCCTGCCGGAAGAAGAGCTGGCGGGGTATGTGGAGGCGCTGGAAGAGCTTCCACAGATGGCGGCACGGTGCCTGGAAGAGGGCAAGGAGGCTATCCAGTACTTTGCCGCCCAGTATTTCAACGCGGGGGATATGTACTTTATCGGCCGGAACGTGGACTATGCCGCGTCTCTGGAGGCCTCCCTGAAGCTGAAGGAGATCTCCTACATCCACTCCGAGGCCTACACCGGCGGCGAGCTGAAGCATGGTCCCATTTCCTTGATTGAGGATGGGGTGCTGGTGATCGCCATCTGCACCTATGGCAAGCTCTTCGACAAGATGATGGCCAATATCCGGGAGGTAAAGGCTCGGGGCGCGGTGGTGCTGGGTATCGGCACGGAGGATATGCGCTCGAAGCTGGCCCAGGAGACAGACTGGCAGTTCTGCGTGCCCAAGGTCCCGGACTTTATGCTGCCCTCCATGAGCATCCTGCCCCTGCAGCTCTTTGCCTACTATGTGGCGTCCATGAAGGGCTGCGACATCGACAAGCCCCGGAACCTGGCCAAATCTGTTACCGTGGAATAACCTCCGCTTCATTTGATTGTCTGCGACAAACGAAGTGAGGAAGCAGGGAAAAGTTTGTGGGGTTTGGGGGAGACAACCCCAAGGTCGTAAAAAGGGAGGATACTCATGAAAGGAGCCATCGAGCGGCTGAGAGACGTCAAGACCTTTGTCCTGGATATGGACGGCACCATTTATCTGGGGAACCGGCTCTTTCCCTATACCATTGGCTTTTTGGAGAGGGTAAAGGCCACGGGCCGGGATTTCTGCTTTTTCACCAACAACAGCTCGAAGAACCGCGTCGCCTACCTGGAAAAGCTCAGCCGCATGGGAATTTTCCTGCCCCCCGAGAAGATGCTGGTGGCCAATGACGTGCTCCTGAACTGGCTGCGGGAAAATCGTCCGGGGCAGTCCGCCTATGTAGTGGGCACGCCGCCCCTTCTGGAGGATTTTCGCCGGGCGGGGATTCCCCTCTCGGAAAACGGGGACTATGTGGTGCTGGGCTTCGATACAACTCTTACCTATGAAAAGCTCCGGGTTGCCTGCGATCTGATCCGCCGGGGGAGGCCGGTTTTCGGGGTGAATCCGGACTGGAACTGCCCGGTGGAGGGGGGCTTCATCCCGGACTGCGGGTCCATCGCGGCCCTGGTGAAGGCCTCCACGGGGGTGCAGTGCGAGTTTTTCGGGAAGCCCTCCCGCCACACGCTGGACTATATGCTGCGGCACACCGGACGCGGTCCCCAAGAACTGGCAGTGATTGGGGACCGGCTGTATACCGACATCGCTGTGGCGGCGGGGACGGGGGTCCTCTCCATCCTGGTGATGAGCGGGGAAACTACCCCGGAAATGCTGGCGGAGAGCCGGGTCCAGCCAGACATTGCGGCCCGTGACCTGGAGGAGCTGGGGGAGCACCTAGCATAGGGAAGATAGATGATGGGTGTTGTAGTGCTGGGTGATTGACCAGGTTTTTGGCGGTCCTTTTGGGCCGCCTTTCTCTATTTTATCGCCTGTTCCAGGTTTTCAAACAGGGGGTCATCGAAAAATTCCCGGACTGTAATGCCCAGGCCGTCACAGAGCTTTTGAATCGTGGATACTGTGGTGCTGTGGTTGCGGCCGTTGACGATATTGTTTACAGTAGACTGGGTTATGCCGCTTAGGATGCACAGCTTGTTGATGCTTAAGCCGTGTTCTTGGCAGAGATTTAAGATCCGGTTTGTAATGGCCTTACCAACTTCCATAGGCTATATTCTCTCCTTCTCAAAAAGAATACCGGGTTCCTCTTGAAAAGGTTAACCCATTTGGGTTAAAATAACTCAAAAGAGTTAAGAGGTGAGACTATGCGCTGCTTTTTTATCGGACATCGGGATGCACCTGGCGAACTGCTGGAGCAGTTGATTGACCAAGTGGAACGGCAGGTGGAAGAGGCGGGGATCCAAGAGTTTTTGGTGGGAGGATACGGTGGATATGACCGAATGGCGGCTCAGGCGGTAACCCACGTAAAAAAGCGCCGCCCGGAGGTGACGCTTTTGCTTTTGCTGCCTTATCATCCGGCCCAGCGGCAGGTGGATCTGCTCCCAGACTTTGACGGAAGCCTCTATCCCCCCGGCCTGGAAAGAACGCCTAGGCGCTATGCTATTGTCAAGGCCAACCACTATGGCGTGGACAGCAGCCAGTGCCTGATCGCCTATGCATGGAAGCCGGGGAGCAATGCGGTAAAGCTGGTGGAGTATGCGGAGGGCCGCAAGGACAAGTGGATTATCCGGTTGAGGTGACAAATCATCCGAACTGGCCGGAGACTTCCGCGGAAAGGACGTCCACGGCCTCCAGATTATAAGTTAACGCGGTTAAAAAGAGGTAGAATACAGCTTCTAAGTGCGATTAAGATAGTCTGCCAGGCGCATGAGCACAGCGGCGGCCTGGGCGCGGGTGGAAGTTTCCTTGGGAAGGAACGAGCCGCCTTGGCCAGAGAGCAGGCCAAGGGCGGTAACCTGTTCTACAGATTCCAGAGCCCAGCCGTCAATTTTTCCCCGGTCCGAGTAGCCGTCCGCTGCCCCGGCGGTATCCGCGGGGAGGGCCCCCTGGTTCCGGAGATAGCCGGCGAACATTTTCGCCATTTCCTGGCGGGTCACGCTTCGGTCCGGCTGAAAGCGGTTTTCGCCCGCGCCCCCCACGATGCCCGCCTCATAGGCCCAGGCCACGGCCTCCCGATAGTAGGCGTCCAACGGGACATCGGAAAAGGGAAGAGAATCTACTGTCTCAGGGCTGGGGGCATCCCCGCCGCAGCGGTAGAGCAGAACAGCCAATTGGCCCCGGGTGATGGGGGCGGCGGGGGCGAAGTGGTTGTTTCCCACGCCTCCCATATACCCGGAGGAGACGGCCCGGTCCATGGCCTCATAGAACCACTGGCTGGGGAACACGTCTAGGAACAGGTTCCCCCGGGGCGAGTAGGAGGCCCGCACCTTGGGACTGGTGAGCCAGCCTTCTTTGCGGGCCCAGGCGGAAATTTCCGTGCCGGGCTCTATGGGAACCGGGCCGGTATATGTTTGGACTTCTTCATCCTGGAGGATATAGGAGAGCGTGGCCCCGGAGGTGGCGGAGGCCAAACGCAAAAGCCCGTCCTCCACCTGGATCCGGGGCTCCTGAACCGGCGGCTGGGTAAAGACCTGTTCCACTGTCTCGCTGCGGCTGCCATTCATGTGGAAGCTGGCACAGGCCCGCAGGGTGCAAGGCACGGAAATTAAGAAAGAGCCCTGATAGCGGGAACTGGACTGGTTTAGGGAGGAGCCGTCGGTGGAATAGTAGATGGAAGCGCCGGCCTGGGCGGCAAGGGTGACCCGCAGCTTGTCCCCCTCGGGCTGGACAGTGACGGAGGGGGCCTTAACAGGACCCAGGTCTGTGCCGTTGGGCGGACAGGAGCGGTACTGCACGCCGTTGCTCATGGATTTGCCCCGGCGGCGGAACAGCTCCGACACGGTGACAAATTCATATCCCCGGGACTTCAAAACGTCAATTGCCGCCAGAGAGCCGGGGATGGTGGTAGAGTGGATGTCGTGGACCAGGATGACGGCGCCATCGTGGGCCTGGCTGAGAATATTGCTTTTCACCGTTTCGGCGTTGCGGTACTTCCAGTCCAGAGGATCCACTGACCAGAGCACCAGAGGAGCCCCCACGCTCTGAAACACTGTGGAGTTTACGCTGCCGTAAGGCGCGCGGACCAGATACCGGCTTCCTTTTCCGCAGGCCTTGTCCAGCAGGGCGTTGGTGCGCTGGATCTGGCCGCGCACGCCATTGGCCGAAAGGGTGGTCAGATCCGGATGGTCATAGCTGTGGTTGGCAATCTGGTGGCCCTCCCGGTAGACCCGGGAGACGGTGGAGGAATACCGGGCGGCGTTGGAACCCAGCATGAAGAAAGTTGCCTTCACGCCCCGGGCCTTCAGGCCGTCCAGGAGGTCTTCGGTGTAGTAGCCGGGACCGTCGTCGTAGGTGATGGCGATGAGCTTGGAGTTGGCGGCCTGGGCGGCAAGACCGGGGCAAAGAAATTGGGAAAGGCCCAGCAGCAGAGCGAAACTTAGAAACACAGAGAGAAACCGTTTCACAGGACATTCCTTCCTTATCATTAAAATTTCATATGGGAGATTCATTTGGGATTCCCTTGAGGCTTTTTTGACTATAGAACTCCCAACCGGGCCAGAACGGATTTGACTCTGTCCATGGAGATGGGTTTGGTCCGGGGATGGCCGTTGACCCGGATGATCATACTGGGCGGCGCGCTATAGAGAGTCTCCAAATAAACTTCATTACGCTGACTCTATCATTATAGCCCTTTTTCCAGATACTGGCAAGGAAAATTTGGGAAAAGAAACTCACCTGCCCGTTGAGCTCTCGCGAAAAAACTCGCCGGAGGCGTTATTGCGGAGGATCTCCGCCGGGAGTATACTTATGGAAATGCAAGGTGCTTTGAAAATCATGATAACTGGAGGAAGAGGCCTATGAGCGTGGAGCCGGGAAAGGTAGGCAGGCAAATCTGTCTTTTACGGAAAATGAAGAGCATGACACAAAATCAGCTGGGGGAGAAACTGCACATATCCTTCCAGGCGGTGAGCAAGTGGGAGAGGGGGGAAACCCTGCCGGACGTGAGCCTGTTGCCAGAGTTGGCACAGGCATTGGAAACCAGTATAGATAATATTTTGTTAGGAGGCGAGAGACAGACGATGGAAAGAAAGCCGGAGGAATTTGCCCGCAGGGTGACGGTGGCCCAGATGCGGGAGGGCATCGAGTGTTTCCAACGCATAGGAGAGCTGTTGGGTAAGGAAAGCCTGTTCTATATCGGCGCCGTAGGCGGGGTGGACCTGCGCATGAACATGGAGCTGGACAAGTCTCTCCAGGACCCCTATGCCAAAGAGTGCATGGTGGCCGAGGCGGCAATTCAGGCCATGATGAACGGGGCGTATATGGACCCGGAGGATATTCGAACCGGGTTCCAGTTCCCCCACTGGGCGGAGGTCGTGGGGGAGTTCGCCGGAAAATATGGAATCAGTTGAAAAGAGAGGGAAGCGGGCGGATGGCCTGCTTCCCTTTTTGGGTCAATCGGTGCGTTCATCGGGATTTCCGAAACACTCGCAGAAGCGGCCGGCAAAGGCCGGAGTCTCGCCGTGGGCGTAGAGATGGGACAGGTCTCCGAAAGAGCTCATGCGGAAATAGGCCACGCCCTGGCGGCGTTCTTCGGTGGTCAGGGTGGTGACGGAGGTGGGCAGGGCCACAGTTCCGTGCCACAGCTGCATGGGGGAGATGTTGAGCAGATGGCTGAGCAGGACGCATTCCACCCCGAAGTGGCAGAAAAACACGATGGTATCATTGTGGGGAGCCATAGCCCGGTAGAAATTCCCCTCTCGCTGGTAGCCGTGGCGGGCCAGGACCTCATCCAGGCCGGTGGTGACCCAGCGGTATTGCTCCGCCACGGTCCCGGCGGCCATGGCTTCCTGCTCCAGCCAGGATTCCCGGCCGAAGAAGCGTTCGTCGCTGGTCCAGTCCTGAGGGAGCCAGTCCCAGCAGATGGTCTCCTCCTCCCGGTCGGGGCGATGGATAAGGCCCTGGAATTCCCGCAGCCAGGGACACTCTTCTGCGGTGCGGCCCAACTTTTCTAGGGTGGCTTTGGCGGTATCCTTGGCCCGGCCCAGAGGGGAGCAGTAGTAGGCGGCGGCAGGGATCTTCACCAGGCGCTCGGAGAGATATTCCGCCTCCCGCCAGCCTTTTTCCGTAAGGGAGTCGATGGAGTAATCCGGGTCGCCGTGGCGGACGATGAGCAGCTTCATAGGAATCAGACCTTTCCTTATGTTGGAATATTTTCATTGCTTTCTTCTATTCTATATCAGGCCGGAATGTTTTGCAAGGCATAAGTTTTTGAGAGTGATACTGCGTGGCCCCGGCCTTGCCATTTCCCTGGGAATATGCTATAGTTAACGCAGTTTAAAAGAGGTAGGATCCCTCTTTTGAACCAGGCGGGGAGGTCACGACCTCCTCAGCCGCCCAGCTTGAAAATCGGTAGATACCGATTTTCAAGTGCGTTTACTATGCATTGAGAAAAATTTTTCAAAGGGGCGATTTCCATGAAAGAATTCCTCTTGGAGCAGGGGGATTACCTTTTACGGGTGCTTGTGGCTGGAATTTGCGGCCTGATTATCGGCTATGAGCGGGAGTCCAGAATGAAGCTGGCCGGGGTTCGCACCCATACAATTATCGCCATGGCCGCCGCCCTGATGGTGGTGATCTCAAAATACGGCTTTTTCGATGTCATCCAATATGACAGCGTCTCTGTGGACGCCTCCCGCATTGCCGCCGGCGTAGTGACGGGCATCAGTTTTTTGGGGGCGGGAATCATCCTGAACCGGAAGAGCAACATCAGCGGCATCACCACCTCGGCGGGCGTGTGGGCCACCCTGGGCATCGGCATGTCTATTGGGGCGGGAATGTGGGTCCTGGGTATTGGCAGCACGGTCATGCTGCTGGTGATCCAGTGTCTGTTCCATCGGAACCTGAGGATCTTCTACGCCAACAACACCGGAAAGATCATTTTGCATACCCAAAAGGGAGAGGATGTTCAGCAGAAGCTGGCCGACGGTCTGGCTGCCCGAAGTATCCAGACCGTCTCCGCCCAGCTGAAAGTGGAAAACGGCGATGGCATTCAGGTCTGCTTGACCGTGGTGTTTCCTAAAGAATTTACTACTCAGGATACCTTGGCCCTGATGGAGGACTATCCCGCCATCTCTGCCATCGACTTTTGACTCAGCTCTCAGACGGTAGCGGCTGAAAGAATTCCGTAAGATATTTTTGAGAGAGATACATTGACAGGTGAAGTATATAGGCGTATAATAAACACAGAAAAGGAGGGATATCATGTCCATTGCGTCAGACGTGATCCGCGGGCATACCGACGCCATCATCCTGGCCCAGCTGATCCAGGGAGACAGCTATGGCTATAAGATCAACCGGGCCATCCAGGAGAAAACAGAGGGCCAGTACGAGCTCAAGGAGGCCACTCTCTACACCGCCTTCCGGCGGCTGGAGCAGATGGGCTGCATCACCTCCTATTGGGGAGATGAGAACACGGGGGCCCGGCGGCGGTATTATTCCATCACCCAGGCGGGGCTGGAGATGTACGACCGGATGCTGGCAGAATGGGAGCAGTCTCAGGCTTTGCTTCAGAAGCTCATTACGCCCTGAATTCAGTTGTTCCAAATGGAAGACGAACGGCCAAAACTTACTTAACCCAAAGGAGAATCCAAGATGGAGTACAAGATTCGCGCCTATATGGACCAGCTTTTCGAGACCGCCCCCCGCACCCAGCGGGCCTATGAGATGAAGATTGAACTCACCCAGAACCTGATCGACAAATATTACGCTCTGGTGGGGGAGGGCAAGGAGCCGGAGGACGCCTACAACCTCACGGTGATGAGCCTGGGAGACGTGCGGGAGCTCTTCGTCCAGTTGGAGGACGACGAAGAGGGGAACCCGGTGCCCCAGCCCGTCTATTATCCCCAGGAGCAGCCCAACCAGAAGCGGGCCATGATCCGGGTGCTGGCGGTGATGCTATACATCCTCAGCGTGACGCCGGTGATTCTGATGGAGCAGCTGGGGCTGGACGGTATCGGCGTGGTGGGTATGTTCGCGATGATCGCCGCGGCCACGGGCCTTTTGGTCTACGACCGGATCACCCACCCCAAGACGGACCAGCCCGTCCCGGGCACGGTGGTGGAGGATTTCCGCCAGTGGCAGGGGAAAAAGGCCCGGAAAAAGCACTGGGTGGCAGCCTTCAACGGGGCTTTCTGGCCGCTGGTGCTGGCCTTCTACTTCCTCATCAGCTTCGCCACGGGGAAATGGTACATCACCTGGGTGGTATTCCTCATTGCCCCGGCGGTGGATGTGATTGTGAACACCCTTTTGAAGGCCATGATGGACCAGCAGAAATAGGAGGACAGGATGAAACTGAAAAAATCTCAGATCTTTACCATTACAGCCTGCGGCGTCGCTGCGGTGCTTCTCACGGGAGTGCTGGCGGCAGGACTTAGTGGCGCGGGGCCCAATCCCCTGGAAGCAAAGGGCCCCCGTACATACAGCAATACCAAGGACATTAACCTGGACGAGGACGAGATGAGCAGCCTGGAGGTGAAATGGCTGGACGGCCCGGTGACGGTGGGCCTCAGCCTGGACGGGCAGGTCCACGTTACCGAACGCTCCTACAAGGCGCTGGGCCAAGGGGACCAGATGGAGGTGAGCCTCAGCGCCGGAAAGCTCTCTGTGCGGTGGGACGGCAAGTGGTTCCGCCGGTGGATCACCCTGGGCTGGTTCGGGCAGCTGAACAAGGAGCTGGAGGTGCTGCTGCCCCGGGACGTGGCGGAGAATATGGAAGGGATCCAGGTGGAGAACACGTCTGACTCCCTGTCTGTGGCGGATTGCGGGGCGGAGAAGCTGGGGGTGTCCAGCGTCAGCGGAACTGTAACGATAAAAGAATGCACGGCGGACCGCCTGGAGGCGAATACGGTTTCCGGGGACGTGATTCTGGAGAGGACCCAGGGCACAGAGAAGCTGACTGCGGGTACTACCAGCGGCGCGGTGAATATTACGGGCGGCCATACCCAGGAATTGGAGATCAGCACGGTTTCCGGCGGATGTGTGTATGAGGGCGCAGCGGAGAAGCTGCACGTTTCCACAGTGTCCGGAGCTATGCGCGTGAGTGCGGCAAATTGCCCGGAAGAGGCCCATATGGAGGCGGTTTCCGGGGATCTGCGGCTGGAGCTGCCGGAGAACGGCGGGTTCACGGCGGAATATTCCAGCGTGTCCGGAGAGTTTGTCTCTGATTTCGCTCTGGTGAAGGACAGCGCGGGGAAAGTCCGGTATGGTTCCGGCGGTGCTCAGATTCGGATGAGCACTACCTCGGGACAGATGGCGGTGGAGAGGATAAATTGAGCGCCTACCATTGGGAAACCGGGGAACTTGCTTGCTATAGGAAATAGGGCTTTTAGTATGAAAATGCGGAGGAACCGGCTTTCTTGCTTTAGGGAAAGGGCTTCCGCGTTTTCTTTTGCGTTTTTTTGGGTGGGATTGTGGGAGTGTCCAAAACGTGGTTTCTTTGAAGTAGTAGGGGGGCCTTCCGGCAAGACCTTGGGGCGTTGGGTCTCAGTTGCCGCTTCGGTCGGTTCGTAGCTTGTCTACCACTGGCAGACACTCACCCCCAAACCCCACAAGGGGCCTGTCTCATCTGCCGGTTCGGTCGGGTCAGAACGAGAGTTCATGCAGGCATGAACTCTTCGCCACTGGCGATTTTCCCCGCCCCTTGACCGCGTAATGTGTTTCGTTGGGGCTCACATAGCTAACCAGGGTAAAAGTTTCGTAGACTTCGTTAAGCGAAGTTGTACCTTTCTCAAAGGTTGCGGGGGCTTTAGGGGGCGATAATCGCCAGTGGCAATTTCCCGTCGCCGACCGAGTCGGCAGACGAGACCAGCCGAGACTCAGAGCCCCTAAACCGCCGGAGGGGGAAGTTCCCCAGTGGGGAACGTTCTGACCCGACCGAGCCGGTCGGCGAGACACCAAAACATTGTCCTAAAAATGCGCGTTTTGGACATTCCCGGAATTTTCTGGCTCTTTACTTTTTAGAAAGAATTCGCTATAATAAAAAGGAATGTGCTTTGGAAAGAGGGAAGGATCATGCTGCAATTTGAAGAACTGAAGAGACAAGTGGAAGAACAGCAGTCCGCGCTGGAGGAGCTGAAGGAGGCTCTGGGACTTCCCCGCCTGCGGGAAGAGGTGGAGATGCTGGAACTGAAAACCGCCGAGCCCGGCTTCTGGGACAACATGGAACAGGCCCAGAAAATCACCCAACGTATGGCCGGCCTCAAGGACAAGGACGAGCGCTATCAGAAGCTCTGCGCCCGATGCGAGGACGCAGCCGCCCTGATTGAGCTGGGAGACGAGGCCGAGGACCTGTCCCTTGTGGAGGAGATCCAGGGGGAGATCGACGGGGTTCGGGAGGCGGTAGCCGCCATGAAGCTCACCACTCTGCTCACAGGGGAGTATGACGGCCACAACGCCATCCTTACCTTTCATGCGGGTTCCGGCGGCACCGAGGCCCAGGACTGGGCGGAGATGCTCTTCCGCATGTACAACCGCTGGGCCGAGCGCCGGGGATTTAAGGTGACTACCCTGGATTATCTGGACGGAGACGAAGCCGGGCTGAAATCCGCCTCTATTCTGGTGGAAGGGGAGAACGCCTACGGCTATCTGAAGAGCGAGGCCGGGGTCCACCGGCTGGTGCGGGTGTCGCCCTTTGACGCCGCCGGACGGCGGCATACCTCCTTTTCCTCCCTGGAGGTGATGCCGGAGATCGAGGAGGATAACTCCGTAGAGATCAACCCGGACGACATCAAGATGGAGGTTTACCGGGCCTCCGGCGCGGGCGGGCAGAAGGTGAACAAGACCTCCTCCGCCGTGCGGCTGATCCATATCCCAACCGGGATTGTGGTGTCCTGCCAGGTGGAACGCAGCCAGTACCAGAACCGGGACGTGGCCATGAAAATGCTGATCTCTAAGCTGGTAGAGATCAAGGAGCGGGAGAACCTGGAGAAGATCTCTGATATCAAGGGCGAGCAGAAAGAAATTACTTGGGGCAGCCAGATCCGCTCCTATGTTTTTATGCCCTATACCATGGTGAAGGACCACCGCACGGGCCATGAGACGGGAAACGTGAACGCCGTTATGGATGGGGACCTGGACGGCTTTATCAATGCGTACCTCACGGCCAAGAGCCAGAACGCCCTGGCACACGACGCGAACAATGACGAAAGGATATAGCTGGGTTTCGCAGTAGTGACAAAAAGATAAACACTCGCACAACTCGGTTTATCTTTCCGTTTTGTTCCGCAAAACTCGCCCAGCTGGCCAGGAGAAAGTTTCGCCAATTTTCCCGCCGGGCTGACCAGGATAAAAGTTTGCGGAATCTTTAGGGGGCGACAATCGCCGGTGGCGATTTCCCGTCGCTGACCGAGTCGGCAGACGAGACTCAGCGCCCCTAAACCGTCGGAGGCCTCCAAAAAAATCGAAAGGATATTTTTCTCTATGAGCCCAATGAAGCAAAGCAAAATTTATAAACTGTTCAGCTGTTTTCTGGCGCTGTGCCTGGCGGCGGCCGTCTGCATGGGATGCGCCGCCTGCGCCTTGGCCGCAGATGAGCTTCCCCCTGCCGCCGAGCCCCTGGAGCCCGCCCCTTTCCCGGACGTAGAGTTCCATTGGGGCAGGCCCGCCATTGCGTACTGCGTGGAGCGGGGCTATCTCAACGGCGTGAGCGCCGGGGCCTTCCAACCCAACGCCACCGTCACCCGTGCCCAGGTGGTTCAGGCACTGTACAATATGGCCGGGTCCCCGGAAACCGAGGGTATGGATTCCCCTTTTCTGGATATTGCCGGGCACTGGGGGGAAAAGGCCGTGATCTGGGCATATAACGCCGGGATCGTCAACGGCATCGGGGCCCAGGCCTTTGCCCCTAACGCCGCCGTCATCCGGGAGCAGGCGGCGGTGATGTTCCAGTGCTACCGGGAGCACTCTCTGGGAGAGCCCATGGACCTGGACGGCTCTTACCTGGACTCTTTCACCGACCGGGCTCTTATCAGCTCCTGGGCCAGAGAGGGGGTCAATTGGGCGGTCCAGGCCGGGGTGATGTCCGGCACAGGAAAGAACACCCTGGCTCCCAAAGGCACCTGCACCCGGGCTCAGCTGGCCCAGTTCATCAAAAACTACTATGAGCCTACCGTTCCGGAGATGCCGGAGGACCCGCCCCAGGGGGATGGAGACGGCCCGTCCGGCGGCGGGAACTTTGGCGGAAGCCTGGATACTCCCCGGAACAGCCCGCTGGTGAGTTACACCCAGCTCTCGCCCAACCATTCGGGCCAGCGGACCCACAAAATCGACACCATCACCATCCACTGCATGGCGGAGGACTGGACCGTGGAGCGCTGCGGCCAGCAGTTCGCCGACCCCAACTATCAGGCCAGCAGCAACTACGGCGTTGGCAGCGATGGGCGTATCGCCCTGTATGTGGACGAATGGAACCGGTCCTGGTGCTCCTCTTCGGCAGAGAATGACAACCGGGCGGTGACCATTGAGGTGGCCAACATCGGCGGCGCTCCCCTGTGGCCAGTATCTCAGCAGGCCTATTCCGCCCTGATCGACCTGGTGACAGACATCTGCCGGCGCAACGGCATTGAACGCCTCCTGTGGCAGGGAGACAAGAGCCTTGTCGGCCAGGTGGACAAGCAGAACATGACCGTCCACCGGTGGTTCGCCAACAAGTCCTGCCCCGGCGACTACCTCTATAACCGCCACGGGGACATTGCCGAGACGGTGAATCGCAGGCTGCTGAACACCAACGTGGCGGGCGCTATCTCAAAAGCGGCGGGCCTGTACAGAAAAAGATAAGGAGAAACGAAATGGAGTTTGAGATCGTTTCGGTGAAGGAGGAGGAAAAGGAAATCCTCCGAAATCTCCTGGAAAAATATCTCTATGAGTTTTCCCAGTACGACCTGGAGGATGTGAACCCACTGGGGCTTTACGGCTACTCCTGGCTGGACGGCTACTGGACCGAAGAGGGCCGCTGGGCGTTCTTCCTGAAGGCGGACGGAAAGCTGGCGGGCTTTGCCATGGTGAACGACTATCCCGAAGCGGGAAAGACGGACTACTGCGTGTCAGAGTTCTTCGTTATGCACAAATACCGGCGGTGCGGCCTGGGAAAATGGGCGGCGTTCCAGCTGTTTGACCGGTTCCAAGGCACCTGGCAGCTGAAGCGCCACCCGGGGAACCTGCCCTCCGTGGCCTTCTGGGACCGGGTGGTGGGAGAGTATACCGGAGGTCACTTCCGTCTGGAGAGCATGGGCGGAGAGATCGCCTATCCGGACGGCTCTCCCGCAGATGTATTCTTCTTTGATACGGGAAAGAACCCGGTATAGAAGGGGACCTGAGAACGCGGAGAGTCTATGAAAATGGGGAGGAAGCTATGATTAGGAGAATGCTCCAGGAAAGTTGGACCCTGCGAGTGAACCAGGAGCAGGAGGAGCTTCCCGCAGCCGTGCCAGGGTCTGTGTATAGGGACCTGCTGGCCGCCGGACGAATGGAGGATCCCTTCTGGCGGGACAACCAGGAAGTGGCTCTGGACTGGATGAGGAAGAACCGCTTTACTTACCAGTGCCGTTTTACACCGGAGAAGGCGGTGCTAGAATGCGGGGAGGCGTTGCTGCGTTTTTTTGGGGTGGATACGGCGGCGGAGATCATCCTGAACGGGTCCCCTCTGGGCCATGTGGAAAATATGCACAGGACCTATGAGTTTAACGTGACTCACCTGCTGCGATCAGGGGAGAATGTTCTGACGGTGGAACTCGGCTCCCCGGCGGGGCGCTCCCGGAAGGCCCTGCGGAAAGCATGGTTTCTGCCTGGCTGGGACGCCGGGATCTGGCGTCCGGTGGAGTTGCTGGGAGTGGAAGAGGCGCGGATCACGGATGTTCGCGTCCGTCAAAGGCATGAGAACGGCAGGGTGGAGCTCTCTCTGGGGCTGAGTGCTCGGTCCACAGCAGACGGCGTGGAGTACCGGGCGGAGCTAGTGGATCCTCAGGGGCATATCGTGGCCTTTCCGGAGCGGCCTATGACGCTGACGGTGGAGAACCCCCGGCTGTGGTGGCCCAGGGGCTACGGAGAGCAGCCCTTATATACGGTGAGGGTCTGGGCCCAAAGAGAAGGCAGGGTGCTGGACCGCTGGGAAGGGCGGACCGGCCTGCGTACCGCCCGGCTGCTGGTGGAGAAGGACCAGTTTGGGGAAGCCTTTGTCCACGAGATTAACGGAGTGAAAATTTTCGCCATGGGAGCGGCTTATCTCCCGGGTGACGCCCGCCCGTACCCGGCGGCTTCTGGAGGACTGCGCCGCCGCTCATTTCAACTGCGTCCGGGTGTGGGGCGGCGGGTGTTATCCCCAGGACTTTTTCTATGATATCTGTGATGAACTGGGGCTTTTGGTGTGGCAGGACTTCATGTTCGCCCAAGAAGCCTACCCGCTGACCCCATCCTTTGCCAGGGAGGTGCGAGCGGAGGTGGAGGACAACGTCCGGCGGGTGCGTCATCATCCTTGCGTCGCCTTGTGGTGCGGCGGCAGCCAGGTGGAACAGGAGGGGCGTTCCGCCAGACAGAAGGCAGACCATATCCGGCTGTTCGAATACCTGATTCCACAGGCGCTGGAAGAGGTGGACCCGGATGCTTGCTACTGGCCCTCCAGCCCTTCCAGCGGAGGGGGCTTCGATGACCCCAACGGCTGGGATCGGGGGGATATGCACGCGGTGGGGGAGGACCACCGGGAGAGCGGCGCGCGGTATGCATCGGCTTTTGGCATGGAGAGCTGGCCCTGCCTGTCCACAGTGGAGACATTTACCCAGCCGGGAGACCGGAACCTGTCCTCCTATGTCATGGACCGACGCCAACCCAGCGAAGAGAGCGCTGCCCGAATGGCGGCCCGATTGCAAAAGCGGTTTTTGTGGCCAAAAGATTTTGAGTCGGCGCTATATGCGGGACAGCTCCTCCAGGCGCAGGAAGCGCGTCGGATGGCGGAGGGATTCCGCCAAAACCGAGGGCGGTGTATGGGGGCCTTATACTGGCACCTGAATGACTGCTGGCCCGGAGCCTCCTGCTCTTCTATAGACTATACCGGACGGTGGAAGGCTCTGCACTATTTTGCCAGAAGGTTCTATACCCCGGTGCTGCTCTCCTGCCAGGAGGACCTGATGGGGCGGGAAGGAACGGAACGAGGCCTGCGCTTTTCCGTTGCCAACGAAACCCGAGCTCCCCGCCATGTGTTAGTAAAGTGGGCTCTTCGGGACCAGCGCAGTCAGGTGAGGCGGGAGGAGACAATTGCCTTAACCGTGCCGCCCTTGAGCAGCGTTTGGCTGGACCCGATTGCTCTGCCGGAGGCGAATCCCCGGGCGGATTTTATCAGCTATGAGCTCTGGGAAAATGGCGGGAGGACGAGCTTTGCCACGGCGCTGTTTGTCCCGGCCAAGCATTACAGCTTTCTGGCCCCGGGTCTTGCCTGCCGGGTAGAAGAGGACGAGATTGTGGTGACAGCCAGAGCCTATGCCCAGGGGGTAGAGATACAAAACGCCGGGGAGGACCTGGTGCTGGACGACAATTACTTCGACATGCTGCCGGGAGAGCGGCGGGTGAAGATACTGCGGGGGGAGCCCCGGGGGCTCCGTGTGCGCAGCGTGTATTCCTAGCGACTGGAAGGGGATACCGCAAAGGAAGCCGGTCCATTCCTTCTTAAAGCGGCGGGGAGGAGATCCCTCCTCAGCCGCCAGCTTAAGGAAGCACTGATTAAATCGCGCCTAGAGGCTTGGCACACAACTCGCTTGCATGTTTTCCATCATAGCGCACAGTTTTCGCTTGCCAATCGTTAGATTGGCTGCGCTCAATCTATACACTCTGACGAAAAATCTGACCGTGCGATTTGCGCACCAGATTTAATCAGTGCTTCCTTAAGAACCCGCGTTTCCCCGTAAAAAGCAGGATAAAAACTTTTTTTGCCAGGTATTGCATCCTTGCCCAAAGGGGATTATAATGGTACTATGCAAATTAAGCGCGGCTTTCCGCGCCGTAAAATGGAGGAATGCAAAATGGCTACCGCCACGATTACCAAAGATACGATCATCGGGGAGATTCTGGATCTGGATCAGTCCACGGCCCCTTATTTTCTGGAAATGGGGATGCATTGCCTGGGCTGCCCCTCTGCCCGGGGGGAAACTTTAGAGCAAGCCTGCGCCGTCCACGGTGTGGACCCGGAGGAGCTGGTAAAGAAGATCAACGAGCACCTGAGCGGGAAATAATTTTCCTAAGATATAGCCGATTAACTTGAAAAGCGTCCTTTAAGTTGTGGTTTTACCTTTCGCAAAATTATTGCGGCTTTAGAACCGATATTCACAGCCCGCAATCACCGGCTGAGCGGCCTTTTTCAAGCACATCTAAAAATTCCCGCTCATCCGACAAATTCGGGTATGAATACAGGCTCTAAGTAGGCAAAAAAGCTGTGATTTTGCTGTTTTTGACTACAATTCAGCTGTCAGCCGTCCGGCGGGATTCCATCTGCCGGACGGCATACGGCGTTTAGGAGGAATTTGCGGTGCTTTCCCTGAAACCCCGGCTGGCCCTGTGCGGGGAACTGGTCCGGCCTGGCAGTGTCCTGGCGGATGTGGGCACGGACCACGCCTACCTGCCCATCTGGCTGCTGAAGACCGGGAAGATTCCCCGCGCCCTGGCCTGTGATATCAATTCCGGCCCTCTGGAGGCCGCCCGGCGCAACGCCCGATTCTATGGTGTGGAGGACCGGCTGAGGCTAGTGCGAAGTGACGGCCTGGCCCAGGTTCCTCCGGAGGATGGAGAGGATGTGTCCATTGCGGGCATGGGGGGCGAGCTGATTCTGCGCATCGTGGAAGAAACCCCTTGGCTGCGGGAGCCGGAGAGGCGGTTGATCTTGCAGCCCATGTCCATGGCGGACAGGCTCCGGGCCGGGCTTTGGAAGCTGGGCTTTTCCATTCTGGAGGAGCGGGCCGTGGAGGACGGGGGCAAGGTGTATTCCGCGTTTTCGGTGGAGTACAGGGGGGATTTGCCGCCTTACCCCCGGCTCTATCCCTATATGGGAATGCTGCGCCCCGGAGAGCCGGCCGTGGAGGCCTATACCGCGAAAACGGTCCGGGGCCTGGAGAACCGTCTGCGGGGGGCGGCGCATGTGGGGGATGAAAAGACAGCCAAGGAGCTTCAAGAGATCCTCTGGGAGCTGGCGGAAAACTATCTGTTATTTTATGGAAATTTAGGAGAAAATTATGGCGAGAATTTGTGATATTTACGATATAATCAACGCGGTTGCGCCCTTTGAGTCCCAGATGGCGTTCGACAATTCCGGCCTGCTGGTAGGAGACGGCGCCACGGAAGTCACTCGGGCCCTGCTCTGTCTGGACATTACCGGGGCTGTGGTGGAGGAGGCCTCCGCCATTAACGCCAACCTGATCATCAGTCACCACCCGGTGATCTTCGACCCTCTCAAGGCTCTGAACAGCCGCAGCCCTGCCTATCTGCTGGCCAAGAACGGGATCGCGGCCCTGTGCTGCCACACCAACCTGGACCGGTCTCCGGTGTGCGGGGTGAACGTGGCTCTGGCGGCGAAAATCGGCCTGCGGAGCGTGCACCCGGAGGATGTGTTCGGGGAGGAGTTTATCCTGTTTGCCGGAGAGCTGGAGCGGGAGACGGAGCCCCGGGAATTTGCCCGACTGGTGAAAGACCGCCTGGGGGCCGGAACAGTTCAGCTGATCGACGGGGGCCGGCCGGTGAAAAAGGTCTTTCTGTGCAGCGGCGCCGGAGGCGAGGGCCCCGCCCTGGCGGCATGCCGGGGGGCGGACGCTTACCTCACCGGGGAGATGAAGCAGCATGAGGCTTTGGAGGCCGCCAAAACCGGACTCAGCTGCGTTGTCGCCGGGCACTATGAGACGGAGATCGTGTTCGCGGAATTCCTGGCCGCATACCTGAAAAAGCGGATCCCGGATACAGCCTTCCTGATTAGTAAAGCAGAGAA
This sequence comes from Acutalibacter sp. 1XD8-33, assembly GCF_003612555.1. Classification (GTDB taxonomy): domain Bacteria; phylum Bacillota; class Clostridia; order Oscillospirales; family Acutalibacteraceae; genus Acutalibacter. The sequence continues at coordinate 102,170 of NZ_RAZF01000005.1, read as the reverse complement.
GCCGCCTTTCACGGCAGTATGACCGAAGCCCTGGAAGGGGCTTTCCGTTCTTCCGCCGCAGCCTTTCAAGAGGATTAAAACGGATCTGTGAGACCTCTGGAAGCCTTTGCAGTGGAGCCGATTCTTTTCTTTCCCTTGCTTTTCCAGGCTGGGTGTGCTAAAATAACGCTAAGCCAAAATCTAATGCGATGAGCATTGGCTTGATTGCCGCTGGCCTCTTTTTTGAGAGGCGAACAGCCCCGCCCGCACACCGGGCGTTGATCGCTGAATCATGGGCAGCTCCCATGGTAGAAAGGATGGTAAGAAATGAGTATCAACACGCAGGCTTTTGAAAATTATGAATCCGAGGTGCGCTCCTATTGCCGCAATTTTCCGACGGTGTTTACCACCGCCAAGGGCCCTTTCCTCTACGATGAGGCGGGCCGGGAATATATCGACTTCTTCTGCGGCGCGGGAGCGCTGAATTATGGGCACAATCCGGATTTCATCCGGGACCGGCTGGTAGACTACCTGCGGAAGGACGGGGTTATGCATGCCCTGGATATGTACACCCAGCCAAAGCGGGAGTTTATTGAGTTTTATGAGAGCCAGGTATTAAAGCCCCGGGGCCTCTGCTATAAGCTGCAATTTCCTGGACCTACCGGCACCAATGCCGTGGAGGCGGCGTTGAAGCTGGCCCGAAAGGTCAAAAAGCGCGGGAATATTTTCGCCCTGATGGGGGCTTTTCACGGTATGACGCTGGGATCTATCGCTCTGACCACCGATGCTGCCAGCCGGGCTGGGGCCGGGGTTCCCCTGGAAAACGTGACCCATGTGCCCGCGCCCTATATGTTCCCGGAGCTGGATACCTTGCGGTATATCGAGACACTTCTCACCGACGACCACTCCGGGGTGGAGAAGCCCGCCGCCATTATTTTGGAGACGGTTCAGGCGGACGGAGGCATTTATCCTATGCCGGTGGACTGGCTGAAGGGCCTGCGGGCTCTCTGCGACCGCCACGACATCCTGCTCATTGTGGATGACGTGCAGGTGGGTTGTGCCCGGACAGGCTGGTTCTTCTCTTTTGAACGGGCGGGAATCGTGCCGGACATCGTCACCCAGTCCAAGTCTATCGGAGGCTATGGGATGCCCTTTGCCCTGGTGCTTATCAAGCCGGAGTTGGACGTCTGGGAACCCGGCGAGCACAACGGCACGTTCCGGGGCTATCAGCTGTCTATGGTGGCGGCCAAAGCCGGTTTGGAGATGATGCTCAGCGGACAAGTGGAGAAGAAAGTTCGGGAGCAGGAAAAGGTCATTGCCGAAGCCATGGAGGAAATCTCCACTCTTGCGCCGGAAAAAATTCAGACCAGAGGCATTGGCTTTGTGTGGGGGGTAGACTTGGCCGGATGCGACGGCGGAGCCGCTCCTGGTACGGCCAGCAAACGGGTGCTGGATATCTGTTTTCAAAACGGGTTGATCGTGGAACGGGTCGGTCGGGGGAATACCGTGATCAAGGTGATGCCCGAGCTGCTCATTGATGAGGAAACCCTCCGCAAGGGTTTGGGAATCCTGAAGGGAGCTGTCACAAAGGCAATCGGTTGATCTGTTTGAGCCCGCAAAACTCCTTTTTCCTTCTATGATGTAGACTTTGCGGGCTAGATTGAGTTTTCATAAAGCATATTTTCTGGCAAAGGCCTCTTCCAAGGCCAATTGGCGAAAAAACTACCAGTACCACCGCGTTTCAAAACCAGTCCGGTTTCAAAAAATCCCCTTAAAGGAGCTGACCCAATGGACCAAGAGCATGTACGCCGTATATTGGAGCGGGTAAAGGCCGGAGATTGTCCGGTAGACCAGGCGGTGCTGGAGCTGAAGATGGAGCCGTTTCAGGATTTGGGCTTCGCAAAAATCGACCGCCATCGGGGCCTGCGCCAAGGCGCGGCAGAGGTGATCTACGGCGCGGGAAAAACGCCGGAGCAGATCCGGGACATTGCCGCCTCCATGCGGGAGGACGGGGAAAAAACAGTGCTGATTACCCGCATGAGCCTCGAAGCGGCTCAGACCGTGGGAACGGCAATGCCTCTGCACTATGACAAGCTGGGCCGGGTCGGCATTGTGGGGGAAATACCGGAGCCTTCCGGCGCGGGAACCATCGTTGTGGCTACCGGTGGCACCAGCGACATGCCCGTGGCAGAAGAGGCGGCCCTTACCGCCCAGGCGCTGGGCAACCGGGTCACCCGCCTGTACGACGTGGGCGTGGCCGGGCTGCACCGCACGCTCAACCATCTGGAGGACATTATGAGCGCCCGGGTAATTATCGCGATCGCGGGAATGGAGGGGGCTCTCGCCAGCGTGATCGGCGGACTGGCGGATTGCCCGGTGATCGCCGTCCCCACCAGCGTGGGGTATGGCGCCTCGTTCGGCGGGCTCTCTGCCCTGCTCTCCATGCTGAATTCCTGTGCCAGCGGGGTCAGCGTGGTAAACATTGATAACGGCTTTGGCGCAGGATACCTGGCCAGTATGATTAACCATCTATAACAGGAGAAAAAATGAAAACACTGTATATTGAATGCAATATGGGCGCCGCAGGGGACATGCTTACCGCCGCGCTGCTGGAGCTCCACCCGGACCGGGAAGGCTTTCTCCGGCGTTTGAACGGCCTGGGATTGCCCGGCGTCCAGGTGAGTGCCGCCCCGGCGGTGAAATGCGGCGTGACCGGCACCCATGTCTCGGTCGCTGTCCATGGCCAGGAAGAGCACAGCCATGATGTCTCTCCCGGCCACACGCACGAGCACCATCATGACCATAACCATCATGAGCACGAACACCATCACGACCATGAACACGGCCATGACCATGACCACCACCATTCTGGGATGCATGACATCCAGCACATTGTCTCTCACCTGGACCTGCCGGAAAAGGTGCGGGAGGATGTGTTGGCGGTATACGGCCTGATCGCCCAGGCGGAGAGCTATGCCCATGGGGCTCCGGTGAGTGAGATCCATTTTCATGAGGTGGGAACACTGGACGCCGTGGCGGATGTGACGGCAGTATGTATGCTGATGCACGAGCTGGCTCCGGAAAGGGTGGTCTGCTCTCCGATACACGTAGGCAGCGGCCAAGTACGGTGCGCCCATGGAATTCTGCCGGTTCCCGCCCCGGCGACAGCCCACATTTTGCAGGGCGTGCCCACCTATGGCGGCCAGGTCCAGGGCGAGCTGTGCACGCCCACCGGAGCGGCGCTGCTCCGACATTTTGCGGGAGAGTTCGGTCCCGCTCCCATGATGCGGGTGGAAAAGACCGGCTATGGCATGGGGACCAAGGATTTTGAGGCAATGAACGCGGTGCGGGCTATGTTGGGCGAGATGGATGAGGCAAAAACGCAGGCGGCGGAGCTGCGGTGCAATCTGGACGACATGACCCCTGAGGCAATCGCCTTCGCGGCGGAACGGCTGCTGGAGGCCGGGGCATTCGATGTGTTCACCACTGCCATCGGCATGAAAAAGAGCAGGCCGGGGATTCTGCTCACCTGTCTGTGCCGCCTGGAGGACCGGGAGACCATGACGCGGCTGATGTTCGCCCACACCACCACCCTGGGAATCCGGGAGAGCCTGTGCGGCCGCTATACCCTGCGCCGGACGGAAAGCGCTGTTTCCACCCAATACGGAACCGTGCGGGTGAAAGAGTCCCGGGGCTGGGGCGTAGAGCGAAAAAAGCCGGAGTATGAGGACTTGGCCCGGATTGCTCGGGAAAACGGCCTGACCCTAGCCCAGGCGGCGGAATCCCTTCAGGCGTAAACCGCAGGAATCCATCATACCATGTAAGTGCCGGAAAATAAGAGCCTATCCCGAAATAAGACGCGCGTAGATTACGCCGTCAGATTTTCTGCTAGAGTGCATAGATTGAGCGCGGCCAATCTCGCGATTGGCAAGCGAAAGCTATGTGCTATGGCGGGAAATATGCAAGCAAGCTGTGTGCGGATTATTTTGGGATAGGCTCTTAGTGCTAAAAACCATATCGAGTCAGGAGGAAAACAGAATGCAAGTGCTAATGCTCAACGGAAGCCCTCATGCCCAGGGGAATACGTATACCGCCCTCCACGAGATGGAGAAGATCTTCCATGAAGAGGGGATCGAGACAGAGATTCTGCATATTGGAAACAAGCCCATTCGGGGATGCATTGCCTGCCGGAAATGCACCGAACTGGGAAAATGCGTGTTCGAGGATCTGGTAAACGAAACCGCCCCCAAATTCGAGGTCTGCGACGGCCTGGTGGTAGGTAGCCCTGTTTATTACGCCTCCGCCAACGCCACATTGGTGGCCCTTCTTACCCGCCTATTCTACAGCACGCCTTTCCCCAAGACCATGAAAGTGGGCGCGGCTGTGGCCGCCGCCCGCCGGGGTGGCCTGACCGCTACCTACGACGAGCTGAACAAATTCTTTGGCATCGCCGGAATGCCCATTGCCAGCGGCCAATATTGGAATGGGATCCATGGCCAAACCCCCGGCCAGGCGGAACAGGACGCCGAGGGCCTGCAGATGATGCGCACCCTGGCCCGGAACATGGTTTTTCTGATGAAGAGCATTCAATTGGGCAAAAAAGAATTTGGCCTGCCGGAAAAGGAACCCTCTCAGTGGACTAATTTTATCCGGTAGAAAATTCGCGGAGAACAAAGATCCTCTGGCAAAAGCCGGAGAATCTTTATTTTTGCCGTTTTTAGAAGCTGTACCGCTTTATGATACTCTTTTGGGGGTCCTCAAATTTGCAATAGCTGATCCAGAGGGAAATGAGTTAGGTTTCTGTAAATGAGTTTCTCAATTGAAATGATAAAGCGGAAATTAACGCTGAACATCATTATGTCAAAAAATTGCGGAAAATAAGCAGCAAATGAGTCTTTCAATTTTTAAACGCGTCTACTCTGCCACCGTCTGAGGGCATGGCCTTACCGTCCCGGAACTTTCCCCCGGTTGATTTTGAATCTTTATTTTTAAAAGAGCTTGCAAATCGCTCGCTTTTTTTATATAATTTTTAGAGAGAGATTGGCTGTCCACAGGCGCAAGGATCCTGCGCATCTCTGTTGGTCCAAACAGCCTGCAACGAGGAGTATGTTTATGGAAAAAATTCTGATTGTGGACGACAGCATCCTGCAAGCGGCAAAACTGAAATCCATACTGGAGGAGGAATACGAAATCACGGTGGCTCACTCGCCGGAGGAAGGGCTCACTCTGGCCAGCGAAGGGCATTTTTCCCTGATCCTTCTGGACGTCGTGATGCCGGGGATGGACGGCTTTACCTTGCTAAAAAAGCTCCAGGAGGAAATCATCACCCAGAATGTCCCCGTTATCTTAATTACCAGCCTTGCCGATGTGCAAAACGAGCAGACAGGGCTTATTCTGGGCGCCGTAGACTACATCATCAAGCCTTTTAATCCGCTGATCGTAAAGGCCAGGGTCAACACCCATGTGAAGTTATATACATACCGCAAGCAGATTGAGCACCAATCCCGGACGGACCAGCTCACCGGGGTGGCGAACCGGCGGCAATATGACAGCTACAGCGCTCAAAAGTGGAAAGAGGCCGCCCGCCTGCGTGTTCCCTTTTCCGTCTGCATGTTTGATATCGATCGGTTCAAGGTGTATAACGACACCTTTGGACATCCTGCCGGGGACAAGGTTATCGCCGCCGTGGCGAAAACTGTATCATCCTATCTGCGGCGGAGCACGGATTTCTTTGCCCGCTACGGCGGTGAGGAGTTTGTGGCGTTCCTCATGGGGGATGAGTCGGGAAAAGCCTTTGCTTATCTCAAAGAAATCCGCCAGGCGGTAGAAAGCCTGCATATCCCCCACGATCCCGCTGTATCCCAGTGGGTCACGGTCAGTATCGGAGGTGTTACGGTCATGCCGAAGGAAGAGCTTTCCTTTGACTTTGTGGTAAAGATGGCGGACAACATGCTGTATGACGCAAAAAAAAACAGGGCGCAATCAGGTGGTTTGGATGAATGAAACCATGAAGCAGCTGCGGGAAAGCAAGTAAAGCAAGCACAGTGGACAAGAGGAGGCATTTTGTGAAGCTGTTCAATCTGTTTGGCAAAAAGGCGATTGCAAAACCCGCAGATACTGGTAAGAAAGACATGACTGCGGAAATGGAAATGTATTCTGGCATGCGCGTGGAGGTAACGGCTCAGGATGGGCAATTCCTCTTTATTGCGAAGCTTGCGGGTCTGCGGGGAAACACGGCGGAACTGCACCTGCGTTCCGCCGCTGGGATCTCCCCAGAAGAGCCTATGTTGGTAAAGATCCGGGGATACAGCGACTATGAGCGCAAGGCGGTCTATTTGCAGGGGCTCGTTTTGCCAGAAGGAGAAAATCTGTGGCGGGCCAGCGAGCTGACGGTAGACGAGATCAAAAACGCCCGGGCTTTCTTCCGGCTGAGCGTAGACCTTGACGCCAGCCTTACCGCCTTTGGCGGGTTTTCCGCGGGGGAAATTCCCTGCAGGCTTCTGAATATCAGTGTGGGCGGGGCGGGCGTCCGCTCGAAAGAACGATATCAAGAGGGCGACAAGCTGCTGTTGAAGTCCCGCCTGCGGGAAAGCGCGCCGGAGTCTGTGATGTATTGTCAAGTACTGCGCGTGGAGGAAAAAGAGGACGGGCAGTTTGAATACGGGTGCCAGTTTCTGGGGCTCACCGAGGATGACCAAGACAAAATCTCCCAGAATATCTTCGCGGCTCAGCTGGAGAAGCGGAGACGATCATAACGTTCTTTGCGGCATGAGCCGCCAGAAAAGTGAAAACGCCAGAAACAGGGCCGGAGAATTTCCGGCCCTTCCGCTTTTCTCAGGAAATATACGCGCAGAGTTTTCTCTTTTGAACCAGGCGGCAACGCGGCCGGCTTAAAAGTGCTCATTCGTCTATTCCGTTTCGCGCTTGCCAAGAAATCACTTCTGTGATATAATGTGATGTATCGTTTCATCGTTTATCTTTTTGTGGAGGGACCCCATGGAAAGCCTTTTTATCGCCCTGAATACCGTTCTGCCCCTGTTTATCATGATGGCCGTGGGCTTTCTTGTGAAGCTCACAGGGCTTCTGAACGAGACCTCCTGCAAGCAGGTAAACAAGGTGATCTTCAAGATTTTTCTGCCCCTGCTGGTGTTTATCAATGTATATGACTCCGACCTGGCGGTGAATTTCCGCAGCGACCTGATCTTTTTCTCCGTAGCCGGGGTATTGATCGAGTTTCTCATTGCCCTGGTGCTGGTTCTCCTTACCGAGCAGGAAAATGCCCGCCGGGGCGTGATGCTTCAGGGAATGTTCCGCAGCAATTTCGTCCTCTACGGCATCCCCATCAGCATGGCGCTTTTCGGCAATACCGCCGCGGGGATGGCCTCCATCCTCATCGCCGTGATCATCCCTCTGTTCAACGCCCTGGCCGTGCTGGCGCTGGAGATGTTCAACGGCCAACGGCCCAATCTCTGGCAGGTGCTTAAGGGAATCCTGACCAACCCCCTGATTCTGGCCTCCGCCGCCGGAATCCTCTGCAATTATTTCGCCCTGACCCTGCCCCATGTGGTATATGACGCCGCCTCTACCCTGGCCGGCATCGCCACGCCTCTGGCCTTTGTGATTCTGGGCGCCTCCCTGAATTTTGGCGAAACCGGGCGGTGCGCGAAACCCCTTCTGCTGACTCTGACGGTCAAGCTGATTCTCTATCCTTTCGCCGCCATTGCCGCCGCTATCCTGCTGGGATTTCGGGGGCCGGAGCTGGCGGTGCTGCTCACATTGTTTGGTTCGCCCATCGCGGTTTCCTCTTTCACCATGGCCCAGCAGATGGGGGGCGACGGCCAGCTGGCGGGGCAGCTGGTGGTGTTCAGCTCTGTGCTGTCCATCGGAACCATGTTTTTGTGGATTTGGGGGTTGAATTATTTTGCTTTCTTCTGATTTGCGCTCCATTCCAAAGCCGGAGATGGTACTTTTCGACTATGGGGACACGCTGGCTTGGGAGCCTATCCCCGATTTTCTCCGGGGATGGCGGACGGTCTTTCAATTTGTCCGCGAGAAACCGGCGGACGTCGGCCCGGAACAGGCGCAAGCGCTTGCCGACAGCCTTTGGCGGCGCTTTTCCCACTCCCGAAGCCTCTCCGCCTCAAAAAAGGGCGGCTTTGAAATCCATGAATGGCACCAGCTTCGAACCGTGTCCGAGGCGCTGGGACTGGAATTTTCCCTCTCCCTGCCGGAGGTGGAGACTGTGCTGATGGACAGCTCATGCCCCAGCCACCCCCACCCAGGCACGGCGGAAATGTTGGACTTTTTGCGAACGCAAGGCATTCCCACAGGCGTGATCAGCAATATTGGCTGGTCGGGTCAGGCGCTGGCCCACCGCTTGACAAAGCTCTTCCCGGCCCACCAGTTCCAGTTCGTCCTGGCCTCCAGCGAATACGGCATCCGTAAGCCGGACCCGCTTCTCTTTCAAATCGCCCTGCGAAAGGCGGGCCTGCCCCCGGAAAAGGTATGGTACTGCGGGGACAATTGGGAGGCGGACGTGGAGGGCGCGCACAGGGCCGGGCTCTTCCCCGTGTGGATGGGGGGCGGCGGGGCCCCGCCGGGAGGCGGGGACTTCCCATACCTGAAAATTTCCGCATGGCGGGAGCTGGCGGACGCCCTGGAAGAGCTATCCGAAATCACCGAAAAGAAGGTTCCGTGCATATGAAAGATTTCGTAAAGGTAAGGGGAACGGAATTCGTCAAGGCGGGCAGACCGGTCCTGTTCCGGGGGCTGGGTATTGGCAGCTGGCTGAACCTGGAGCATTTTATGGTGGGCCTCCCTACCCCGGACAACCAGCTGCGCAAGGCCGTGGCGAGCGTCTTTGGAGAGGAAACCGCCCGCCGTTTTTTTGACGCCTTTATCCGCTCCTTTGTCACGGAGCAGGATTTTTCCTTTTTGAAAAGCCTGGGGGTAAACGTGGTCCGCGTCCCCTTCAACTACCGGCTTTTTATCGACGACAACGCCCCCGGCGCGTACAAGCCGGAGGGCTTCGCCTATCTGGATAGCCTGATGGATCTCTGTGAGAAATACCGGATCTATCTGCTTCCCGACCTGCACACAGTCCCCGGCGGGCAGAACCCGGACTGGCATTCGGACAACAACAGCGGCATCCCTCAGTTCTGGCATTACAAGGTTTTCCGGGACCAGATTGTGGGGCTCTGGGGACACATTGCGGAGCATTGGAAGGACCGAGAATACCTGTTGGGTTACGATCTGCTCAACGAGCCCTACCTGATGGACGCTCCCGCCCTGCTGCCGGAGTTTTACCAGGAGGTCACCCAGGCCATCCGTTGTGTGGACCAGAACCATATCATCTTTCTGGAGGGGGACAATTTCGCCATGCGCTTTGACTGCATCGGCGAAATCACGGACCCCAACACGGCCCTGAGCTTCCACTACTACCCCACGGTGTGGGAGCCGGAGCTGTTTGGCAAGGCCTATGACAAGGCCGGCCGGCAGGAGAAGTTCCGGGAAATTCTGGAGAAAATCGCCTCTGTTCGGGAGGACCTCCACCGGCCGGTCCTCTGCGGAGAGGCCGGGTACGACATTGACCCCAATGATGTGGCCCATTCCATGGAGCTTCTGGAGGAGACCCTTTCCCTCTTCAACGACAGGGAGATTTCCTGGACCCTGTGGTGCTATAAGGACGCCCGGTTCATGGGCTTGGCCTACCCCAAAAGCGGTTCCCCCTGGATGCGGCTGGCAGAGCGGGCCCGCAAGCGCTGGGACCACTATAAAGAACGCCAACAGGCCTATCAGATGATCGGCCATATTGGGGAGTACCCGGAGTTCTCGTTGGCCTCGGAAGCCCTGAAGGAGGCCATGCGTTTCCGGCAGCAGGCTATCCTGTACCGCTTCCAGCGGGAATGCATCCTGGAACCCCTGCTTCGGGAGTATTCCAAGGAGGAGCTTCTGGAGCTGCCCAAATCCTTTCTGCTGGAAAACTGCCAGTTCTATCCGGAATACGCGGCCCTGCTTCAGCGCATGACCGCCGGCATCCTCAGCGAACCAATCCAATCTATATAAAAGGAGCGAGTATTATGGGAAAAACCATCGCGCAAAAAATCATTGAGAGCCACCTGGTCAGCGGCGAAATGGCCGTAGGCGCGGACATTGGCCTCCGCATTGACCAGACCCTCACTCAGGACGCCACCGGCACCATGGCCTATCTGGAGTTCGAGGCCATGGGCGTGCCCCGGGTTCGAACAGAGCGCAGTGTGGCCTATGTTGACCACAATACCCTGCAGAGCGGCTTTGAAAACGCCGACGACCACCGCTACATCCAGACCGTGGCCCAGAAGCACGGGATCTATTTCTCCCGTCCGGGCAACGGCATCTGCCACCAGATCCATCTGGAGCGCTTCGGTGCCCCGGGGAAAACCCTCATCGGCTCCGACAGCCACACCCCCACCGGGGGCGGCATTGGGATGCTGGCCTTTGGCGCGGGGGGCATGGACGTGGCCGTGGCCATGGGCGGCGGCGAGTACCATATCAACATGCCCAGCATGACCAAGGTGAACCTCACGGGGAAGCTCTCCCCCTGGGTCTCCGCCAAGGACGTGATCCTGGCCGTGCTGGAGAAGATGAGCGTCAAGGGCGGCGTGGGCAAGATCATCGAGTACGGCGGCGAAGGGATCAAAACCCTCTCCGTGCCTGAGCGGGCCACCATCACCAACATGGGAGCGGAGCTGGGGGCCACCACCTCCCTCTTCCCCTCGGACGAGATCACTCGTGAGTTTCTGGAGGCCCAGGGCCGGGGGGACCAGTGGGTGGAGCTCTCCTCAGACCCGGACGCCAGCTATGATGAGATCATCCAGATCGACCTTTCCGCTTTGGAGCCCCTGGCCGCCTGCCCCCACAGCCCGGACGCGGTGAAGCCCGTGGCGGAGCTTGCGGGCATGAAGATTGACCAGTGCTGCATCGGCTCCTGCACCAACTCCTCTTACCTGGACATGATGCGGGTGGCCGCCATCCTCAAGGGCAGGACCGTGCACCCTGACGTGAGCCTGACCATCGGCTGCGGCTCCAAGCAGGTCTACAATATGCTGGCCCAGAACGGCGCTCTGGCGGACATGATCGCCGCCGGGGCCCGGATTCTGGAGTGCGCCTGCGGGCCCTGCATCGGCATGGGCCAGTCCCCCAACTCCGCCGGCGTCTCCCTGCGCACCTTCAACCGGAACTTCGAGGGCCGCTCCGGCACCGCCGACGCCCAGGTCTATCTGGTGAGCCCGGAGACCGCCGCGGCCTCCGCCATCGCCGGGGTGTTCACCGATCCCCGCACCCTGGGAGACTTCGTGGGGATTGAGATGCCCAAGAGCTTCCTCATCAACGACAACATGATTGTGCCCCCCATCGAGGAGGCCCTGATGGAGACCGTGGAGGTGAAGCGCGGGCCCAACATCAAGCCTCTGCCCATCGCCGGGCCCCTGGAGGAGAGCATTGCCCGCAAGGCTGTGCTGAAGGTGGGGGACAACATCACCACGGACCATATCATGCCCGCCGGGGCGAAGATTCTGCCTTACCGGTCCAACATTCCCTACCTGTCCCAGTTCTGCTTCGGGGTCTGCGACAAGGACTTCCCGGACCGGTGCAAGGCAGAGGGCGGCGGCATTGTGATCGCCGGGCAGAACTACGGCCAGGGCTCCTCCCGGGAGCACGCGGCGCTGGTGCCCCTCTATCTGGGGGTGAAGGCCGTGATCGCCAAGAGCTACGCCCGGATCCACGCGGCCAATCTGGCCAACACGGGCATCCTGCCCCTGCGGTTCCAGGATGAGGCGGACTATGACAAGATCGGCCAGATGGACGAGCTCTGCCTGCCGGACGCGCGGAAAGAGATCGCCGCCGGGGAGGCCGTCACCCTGGAGAACAAGACCAAGAACCTGCGGATCAAGCTGGACGCCGTCCTCACCCCCCGGCAGCGGGATATGGTGCTGGCGGGCGGCCTCTTGAACTATACCAAGCAGGCGGAGTGAGGCATGGCCTCCGGCGGCCAGGGGTTTCACCCCTGGACCCCACCAAACTTTTTGAAAAAAGTTTGGATCAAAAACTTTTACCCTGGTTGGCTATGTGCGCTTTATATCCAGCTTGGCGGAAGTTTTGCGAAGGAAAACGGAGAGACAAACCGAGTTGAGACTCGAGAAGCCCCACGAAACCGCCCCGCCTGCTCCGCGTGGAGAAAAGCCTGGGAACACTGTGAGCCAAAAGCGCGACGCAAAAAGTCTTTGGGGGTTCAGCCGCCGGAGGCAGGAAAATACACAAAAAGGAGAAACCTATGAGCTTTGAAAAAATTCCCATGAAAACGCCCCTGGTGGAAATGGACGGCGACGAGATGACCCGGGTGATCTGGCAGATGATCAAGGATCTGCTGCTGGAGCCCTATATCGACCTGAACCTGGAATACTACGACCTGGGGCTCCCCAACCGGGATAAGACCGGGGATCAGGTGACCATCGACTCCGCCGAGGCCACCAAAAAGTACGGCGTGGCGGTGAAATGCGCCACCATCACCCCCAACGCCGCCCGTGTGAAGGAATACGACCTCAAGGAGATGTGGAAGTCCCCCAACGGCACCATCCGGGCCATTCTGGACGGCACCGTGTTCCGGGCCCCTATCCTGGTGAAGGGCATCACTCCCTATATTCCCAACTGGAAAAAGCCCATCACCATCGCCCGCCACGCCTTTGGCGACGTGTACAAGAACGCTGAGGCAATCGTCCCCGCCGGGGCCAAGGCCGAGCTCTTGGTGACCTGTGCGGACGGAACCGAGCGGAAATATCCTGTTCATCAGTTTGAGGAGAGCTCCGGCGTGCTCCAGGGACAGTTCAATATGGACAAGAGCATCGAGAGCTTCGCCCGGTCCTGCTTCAACTTTGCCCTGGACACCAAACAGGACCTGTGGTTCTCCACCAAAGATACAATTTCCAAGAAATATGACCACCGGTTCAAAGATATTTTCCAGGAAATCTATGATAATGAATACGCAGCAAAGTTCGCGGCGGCAGGGATCGAGTACTTCTACACCCTTATCGACGACGCGGTGGCCCGAGTGGTACGCAGCGAGGGCGGGTTCATCTGGGCCTGCAAGAACTACGACGGCGACGTGATGAGCGACATGGTTGCCACGGCCTTCGGCAGCCTCGCCATGATGACCTCCGTGCTGGTGGCCCCGGACGGCACCTGCGAGTATGAGGCCGCCCACGGCACTGTGCAGCGCCACTACTACAAGCATCTCAAGGGTGAGGAGACCTCCACCAACTCGGTAGCTACCCTCTTTGCCTGGACCGGTGCCCTGCGTAAGCGAGGCCAGCTAGATGGCAACACCCGCCTGGAGGATTTTGCCGGCAAGCTGGAACAGGCTACCCTGGACACCATCGAATCCGGCGTGATGACCGGTGACCTGGCGGCCATGTCCACCCTGCCGGAGGTGCGCAAGGTGAACACCCAGGATTTCCTGCTGGCCATCAAGGAGCGGCTGGAACAGCTGTTGTAATCACTGCCTTCCAAGATAAAAACTCCGTAAGCATGGGACTTACGGAGTTTTTATTGTAACCACATTTGAAAAGAGAGGTTTTACCCCGTTTCAAATGCGTTAACTATAACCATATCTACTTGGAATCTTTCGGCCCTTTCCGCCCGAGCCCGATCTCTCTGCGGATTTTTGCGGCAATTCTGCCTCCTATCATGCCAACGGTCAAGAAGAATGCGCTGATGCCTATGATAAACAGATTCTGACTGGAGTTTTGAGGTGCTCCCTCCACCACATGAAAAAGCCCCGATCCATTTCCCTGCTCCGAATCAGAGTCGCCAGGCGGCTCCGGACTCGTTCCCAAATACACCGGAGGCTCCCTTGGTGTCGGACTAGCCGTAGGCTTAGGAGTCCGGCTAGGCTTTGGGGTCGCCGTGGGCTTGGGAGTCTTACTGGACTTTGGGGTAGCTGTGGGTTTGGGCGTCTGGCTGGGCTTTGGGGTGGCTGTGGGTTTGGGCGTCTGGCTGGGTTTCGGCGCTGCCGTGGGCTTGGGCGTCTGGCTGGGTTTCGGCGTTGCCGTGGGCTTGGGCGTCTTGCTGGGTTTCGGTGTTGCTGTAGGCTTGGGTGTTCCGCTGGGCTTTGGAGTAGCAGTAGGCTTAGGCGTGACAGCCGGTTTCATCTCCCGGTAAACGGTCACAGTATATGCTCTTTTGGTCTTGCCATCTTCCGCGGTTACCGTAATGGTAAATTCCGTCTCCGTGCCGCCCGCCCCCAGATTCTTCCGGTTCACCCGGTAACTTCCACCTGATAAGGTACGGGCGGAAAAATGCATCTCTGTCACCTCATATGGCACGGAGATCCGGTAAGCCTCCACTTCCGGGGAAAAATCCGGCGTCAGCGTTCCACTGGAAGGGGCAAGCGACAGGAGCCCGGCCAAACTGTCGGGCGGCGTTAAAACCTCCACCGGCAAGATAAAATCCTCGGGATCAAATATGCGCCCATCCGCCGTGGCTCCCTGGCTCAGATCCAGCTTAAAATTCCCGCCGCTGGCGGGCGCAACGGCCTTAAACGTATACTTCATCCCACCGCTATGAAAGAGATTTTCTCCCTCGCTAAAGGAGTAGATCCAGCGCACGAAGCCGTTCCCTGTCACTGTACTTACATACCCATCGGAAATCTCATCACCATGGACAAGTTCCCAACAGCCGGCATCGTATTCTAGCTCTGCCACCAGCGCGCTAACCTCTCCCACGCTGCCGTCGTAGTCCAACGTCAAGTCCACAGTCTCTCCCTGGAAACACTGGTCTCTGCTCAATTCCGCACGGAAACCCAGATGATCCTTCGCGCCGGCGGATACCGGCAAAAAAAGCAGCAGCGCCAGCATCCAAATCCCAATTATTAAAGCCCTCTTCATTTTCTTCCCCTCCAGCTCTGCAACGTTTTACCAATATTATATCATTTCTCGAGGAAATTTTCTAGATAAAATGCAAAATTCGTTAAAAATATTGGAATTGTTCTGATCCGCCCAAGCCGGCAAGGAAGCTCCACCACCACTCTCGAACCTATTATCCTTTTTGAGAGAGGCTCTTACCGCGCATTACAAAGGATACTGCACAAAAGCGCAAAACTATGGTATTCATGGTATAGGTTTTAAGAGTTTGTATAGGGGGGCGGCGGCGCGCGGGGCAGCTTGGTGACAGGCACACAGCCGGACGGGAACTTTGAGCTGAGATACTGTGCCCAGAGCTGGCTGGCCCCGGGACTAGGAAACTTTTTTTCAGTTGCAAAAGAGATTCATCTCGTTTTACGAGATGAACTCTCCGTTTCCTCTTGCCGATGTTTTGCGAAGCAACAGTTAACCGAGTGAAACGAGGATTCACTGTTATTCACCACTTCAAAAATGCGCGCAGGCGAGACTCGAATCCCCTCCTGCCGGAGCCGCCGAGAGTTCGCTCGCGAACTCTTCTGTGGTGACGGAGGCTACACAGTATTACTCTTGAAAAGCATCCCTTTTGAAAATATGTTCGCGGCAAAGGTCGCTCCGTATCATCTAAGAGAAGAACCGGAGGCTGGATTTTTGTCCAGCTTCCGGTTTATGCTCTCCCTGCGGCTACGGGACCAACGGCTTCCGCCGCGCTCTAGAGTTAAGGCAGTTCAAAAAGGACATTCTCCCTCTTTTAAACAGCCTCAACTATAATACCTATCAAATGGCTCGGTTACCATCCATATACGATAATGCCCAGCACTGCGGAAATGCCAATAAGGGAGATAGGGGAAACCCGCTTTTTCCAGAATTTTTTCGCGAGGATCAAGATGGCCGTGAGCAGCAGGGCGAGGGCAATGGCCGGAAGGTCCGGCCTCCACTGAGGCAGAGCATGCTCCAAGATCATATATCCGCCCGTGGCCAGAATGATGCCGGTGATGCAGGGGATCAAGCCCTGAAAGGCAGCCTGGACAAAGGGATTTTTCATGAAAGTCTTAAGCAGAGAGGAGATCAACAGAATGATGAAAAATGCGGGAAGAATTACAGCAAGAGTGGACACCAAACCGCCAAGAATTCCTGCCTGTGTGAAACCGGCATAAGAAGCCAGATTCACCATAATCGGGCCAGGGGTGGATTCGCTTACCGCGATCATGTATGTCAGCTGTTCGTCGGTCATCCAGCCGTAATCCAGGACCACGTCCCGGATAAGAGGGATTGCCCCGTAAGCGCCGCCAAAGGAAAAGCATCCTACCTTGAGAAAGCCGAAAAACAACTCTAAATAAATCATCTGCCGCCGCCTTTCCATAAGAATACCGCCAAACTCACCACCGCCGCGATCAACAGCAGGGCGATGGAGGAGAAGCGCAGGGAAAAAATCTCGATTGCCAGCAGACACAGAAAAGCGCAGAGGAAGATAACCATAGGAAGAGGCTCTCGCCGCAGCTTTTTCGCCATATTCAGCCCGGTTCTGAAGATCAGGATACCAACCCCCACCTTGATTCCCTGAAACGCGTTGGCAATAATGGCCAGCTCTAGAAAGCGGTCCAGAAACAGGGAGACGGCGTAGATAATTACAAAGGAGGGAAGTACCACGCCGATGGTGGCGGCCGCGGCGCCGGGCACGCCCGCCCGTTGGAATCCCACATAGGTGGCCGCGTTGATGGCAATGGGCCCGGGAGTAGACTCCGCGACTACGGTCATATTCAGCATCTCCTCGTGGGTGATCCACTTTTTCCTCTCGACGCAGTTGTCCTCCACCACGGAGATCATGGCGTAACCTCCGCCAAAGGTAAACAGACCGATCTTCGCAAAAGTGAGAAAGAGTTCCAGAAGCAGCTTCATGGGTTTCCTCCAGAATCCGGCCGGTTCCTGTCCAAGGCAAAACCGGAAGAAATGGCCTTGTGGGGGCAGACGGATTTGCATTTTCCGCAGCGGATGCATTCCGGGCTTTGGATGGTTTTTGTGATCTCCACGTTCATGGGGCAGGCTTGTTCGCACGCCTTGCAGTCAACGCATTTATTTTTGTCCAGATGCATCTGATAGAAGCTGAACCGGTGGAACAGAGAATAAAGAGCCCCCAGTGGACAGAGATATTTGCAAAATGGACGGTGTATAAGGGCGGAGGCGGCTAGGATGATTCCCAACACAAGCAGTTTCCAGCTGAACAGCAGTCCGGCCGCCTGGCGGAGCAGGGGATTGGACAGGAGAAGGGGGATTCCGCCCTCCAGGGTTCCGGCTGGGCAGAGATACTTGCAGAAAAAAGGAGTACCCACGCTGGTTTCCGTGACCGCTAAGGCCGGGAGCAACAGGACCATCCCGAAGAGAACGACATATTTCAGATACCGGGCAGGACGGTCCCACTTTTTGGGTATGGAGATTTTGGGCACGGGGATTTTGTGGAGCAAGTCCTGGATCAGACCAAAGGGGCATAAGAGACCGCAGACAGCCCGACCCAGCAAGACTCCGAAAAGCAGGAGTGTGCCAGCGATGTAGAAAGGGAAGCGCCGGTTTGCGCCGCCCAATGCCGCCTGAAGAGAGCCAATAGGACAGGCCCCCAGAGCCCCGGGGCAGGAGTAACAGTTGAGCACGGGGACGCAGAGAGACTTGCTGGGTCCAGTGAAAATTTTTCCCTTTCCAAACCCCAGGGCATACCCGTTAAACAGGGCGGCGGCAAACAGCTGCATGGTCCGCTGAAAAGAGAGCCGGCCTTTTTTCACCCGATTCCGATGCATTCCAGACATATCGTCACCGCCTTTTGAAGGACTTCCAGAGGCTCCCGCCTCCAGAGTCCGATTCCAATGAGCGCCACAGAAAGGACTAACACGCTAAAGCGCAGAAGCAGCGGAAATTTTCTATTGGACTTCAACGGTGATCTCCGCCTTTCCACTGCTTTTGAGCACAGCGTTCACGCCTTTGGTAAAGCTCTCCGCCAGGTCTTTCTGTCTCCCTATCAGGGCATCTCCCATAATATTTCCCTTGCGATCCATAAAAATCGTGGTGGGCACAGCCTGTACAGACGCGCAGAGGGCCAGAAAATCCTCCGAGCTGGTTTTCTCCACCAGCAGCGTAACGCCCTCAAAACCGGCTTCCTGGAGAATTTCCTTGGCGCTTTCCGTATTGCCTATGGAATCGACGCAGACGGTAACCAGCTGCACATTTTCCGGCAGGGCTTTGGCATATGCCGCCAGGTCAGGCATCTCAGCCCGGCAGGGGCCGCAGAAGGTTCCCCAGAAGTTGATGACGGTCACGTCCTTGGCCTTGATATCCTCTTGGGTGAATGTGCCGCCGTCCAACGTATTGGTAGAGAAGGAGTTCAGTGAGCTGTCCTCGGAACATCCGGCCAGCAGGGTGAGGCTCAGGATAACCGCCAGCCCCAGGGAAAAGATTCTTTTGAGCCGCATAGAAATACCATCCTTTTCTTGAGAAATGTGACAGCGCCGCTGCCCATCGTCAAAAACCTTAAAAGTATACTTTTTAAGACCTTGGAGACTCTGTCTCCAAACCACCGCAACCTTTGAAAAGGTTGACGAAACTTTTACTGTGACTCCTCATTTCATTCGTCGTGAACATTTTGATGTTTTTCACAAGCTAACCAGGGTAAAAGTTTTGTAGACTTCGCTCTGCGAAGTCTTAGCTTTTTTCAAAAGCTCGCAGGGTGTGGGGTGAGCGTTCTGCCGGATACTTGGCAAAGCCAAGTATTGCAGATAACGCTGCGAACTGACCGAGTGGGCAGACGAGACTAGGCGAGACCGGAGTCCCACGATCTTGCCGTAGCCGCATCCTTTGCGGCGGAGGCCACACAGTATTATTCTAGAAAAGTATAGTCTTTCAAAATGTGCCGGAAAACCGCGCACACGAGTACCCCGGAGATTCCTAAGACGAATAGCATCGCCGCCGCGCCGGCGCCCTTACCGGAGCCGAAAAGTAGCGCGGGCAGACCGGAGGGATGGACCGACAGAAAAGGCTCGAAAACTCGGTCCACCAACAGGCCCCCCAGAAAGTAGCCCAGGGGGATGGTGAAGAATTGCAGGGTATTCCGGCAGGAGTAGACCCTGCCCTGCATTTCCGTAGGGATGGAGCTGCGAAAGACCACGTCCAGATTGGCGTTCATCAAAGGGATGCTCAGCCACCCCAGAATACTGCCCAGGCACCAGATCCAAGGCGACCGGCCAAAGGCCAGCAGGAAGTTTTCTGTGCTCATGGAAACTATCAGAGATAGGCAGATCACCCGAATCCGGTTCTTCGGCTTGGGCAGAAGAGTGGCCGTTACGCTGCCTGCCAAGGCGGCGATGCCCTCAAAGGCGTTTACCAGGCCCAAAATGGTTTCTCCGCCGTTTTCCCGGGGCAGAATGAAAGCCGGGAGGGTGGCGTTGAAGGCGGAAGCAACCAGATTGATACAGGCCAGAAACAGAATCAGGTGCAAAATCAGAGGGTTCTTTTGCAGCCACCGCAGTCCTGCCCTGGCAGAGGACAGCAGCTTCTCCTGGGCTTTCTCCTTTTGAGGAGGCTCGGGGATGGAGATGAAGAAGGCCAGGGCGCAGAAGGCAATGGCAAAGGTACACAGATCTACAGCGATCACCAGATCCATGCCGGAGAAGGAAAACAGAGCCGTGGCGATTGCCGGCGTTAAAATGGTAATCAGCGACTGGGAAAGGGACCGCAGGCCGCTGGTCTTTTGGTAATATTCCTTGGGAGTCAGCAGGGTTGCGGCCACATCGCCGGCGGGCTGCTGCACGGTGTTCATCAGTCCGTTTACCCCGTTGAGCAGGTACATATGCCAGGGCTCCAGACGGCCCGCTTTCAGCAGCGCCAGCACCAGGATAGTACACAGAGCCGCGAGGGAGTCGCAGGCCAGCATGGTGCGCTTTTTGTTCCAGCGGTCGCTGAGGGCCCCGGCGAAAATGCTGGTTAATACATAGGGGGCGTAGCTGCAAATGGACAGCAGGGCGGTTTCCAGGGCGGAACCGCTTCTTTGATACAACCAGATAACCAATGCGAAATTGGTCATCGCGCTGCCCAGGCCGGACAGAGACTGCGTGCCCCATAAGAGGAGATAGGGTCTTAAGTGGATATATTCTTTTTTCACTTTGACTTCGCTCCTTTGATGTTTTGGGTCAAAAGGCAAAGTCTGAGGACTGGCGGCATTTATAGGCTGTGAACACAGGTCCTTAGAAAACGCCGATCCTCCTATGCGCCATGCACCGTCCTCAAACCTTGCATGGCGCGAAGCGAATACAGAGCGGTAATATCATAAGGCAATTCTCCTTGCTACAATTTTTTGATTTCCCTTGCCCGCTTCATCTGCTTATAGGAGAAGCGCAGGGGCGTTCGCCTCTGAAGGTGCAGCCCGTCGATCTCCTTTCGGCGCATGTGTACGCTCTGTACCAGCCCGAAGCCCAGATACAGGCACATGGAGGAGGATCCGCCGGCGCTGAAAAAGGGCAGGGTAATCCCCATAACAGGCAGCAGGGCCAGACACATGCCGATATTCCACACGGCCTGCAGGGCGATCATCCCGAAAAAGCCGAAGCAGATATACCGGCCCAGCTCGTCCCGGGAGCTACCCGCCACATGAAGCACCTTTATCATAAACAGCAGCAGGAGCAGAATGATTAGAGAGCATCCCAAAAATCCAAGCTCCTCTCCCGCCACGGAGAAAATGTAGTCGCTCTGCTGGAAGGGCACCACGTTGCTGGCCACTCGAGAGCCTTGGAACAGCCCTTGGCCCTTCCATTTTCCGCTGCCGATGGAGATTCGTCCCTGATACTGCTGGTGTCCGCTGCCCATTTTTACGTCCGGATCGGTATCCAGGTTAAACACAGCGACAAACCGCTGTTTTTGGTAGTCCGGGATGAAAAAGCGCCAGGCAATGGGCAAAGCTATCATAATAAGCGCCAGCAGAATGGCGAAATACCGCAGCCTGACCCCGCCGGATAGGCTCATGGTGATAAACATGGCGAAGAACACAATGGCAGCGCCCATATCGCCCTGCTGCTGGCAGAGAAAGACATAGAGCAGGGCGTGCAGCCCCAGAAGGACCACCTGGACGGGGTTGTTGATGCTGCCGCGCTTGTTCAGCACGTCCAGGTGTTTGGCGTAGGTGACCATGAAGGCGATCTTCACCAGCTCCGAGGACTGGAAGGTGCGCCCGCCGATTTGGATCCAGGCCCGGGCGTCCACGCCTCCCGAACCTTGAATCCGCTCTCCGAAGAACAGGGTGAATATCATCAAGAAGATGCAGAAGCCCTCTATGAGGTACCAGAAATTGGAGATCTCCGCATAGTCCATGGTACTGATGATGACGGCCCCCAACAACCCAAGAGCCAAGGGGAACAGCTGGGCCCGGAAATAGTCCGCGGGGGTAGCCCGGGATACACTTTTTAGCAGCACCAAACTATAGGCGGAAATCGCCGCCAGCAACAGCCAGAGGATGATGTCTGCCTTTTTCAGGTAATCAAAAACCGATTTAAAAATGCTATTGAGCATAGAATAGTCCCTTATTGTCCATTGTAAATTTATGTTAACCAGGATATGACAGGTTTTGAGACGCGCCCCGGGCATAGCGCGTTGGGCTGGCTCTCGGCCCGCGGGGCGGCTGGTTCCGGTTTCCAGGGGTGCTTTTTATTCTTGCAAAAAGCACCCCTCTTGGCAGGCTTCGCCTACCAATTCACCCCGCAAAAAATGCGCTTCTCAGGCGTTAAGGTCAAGGGCAAGACCGTGGGACTCCGTCCCACACCCTGCGAGCTTTTGAAAAAGCTCGAGCAAAACTTTTACGCTGGCCAGCTGAGTGCGATAAAACTAACCAGGGCAAAATGTTTCGTAGACTTCGTTTCACGAAGTCTTGCCTTTCTCAAAGGCTGCGGGGTTTTTAGGGGGCGACGGGAAATCGCCAGTGGCGATTTCCCGTCGCCGACCGAAGCGGCAGCTGAGACCCAACGCCCCTGAGCCGCCGGAGGCCATCAATACTCTTAACTAAAGTATAGCATATCGAAACCAGTTAAGCAAGTTTTTTTGATTCGGGCTTTACTAATTGCCGAAAGTCATTTATAATGGTGGAAGCAAGAAAAATATGCTGGAAAGGTGTTGAGGGAAGCGTATGCTGACGGATATTGAGATCGCCCAGAGCACGGATATGAGGCCCATCAAGGAGATCGGGGAGGAGCTGGGGCTTCTGGAGGACGAGCTGGAGTATTACGGAAAGTACAAGGCCAAAATCACCGCTGGGGCCTTTGAGCGGCTGGCCGGCCGGCCGGACGGCAAGCTGGTGCTGGTCACCGCCATCAATCCCACCCCCGCCGGAGAGGGGAAAACCACCACCACCGCCGGGCTGGGCCAGGCCATGGCAAAGATTGGCAAAAACGCCGTCATCGCCCTGCGGGAGCCCTCTTTGGGCCCGGTGTTCGGCGTGAAGGGCGGCGCGGCCGGGGGCGGCTACGCCCAGGTGCTGCCCATGGAGGACATCAACCTGCACTTCACCGGGGACATGCACGCCATCACCGCCGCCAACAACCTGTGCTGCGCCATGCTGGACAACCACATGCAGCAGGGGAACCCCCTGGGCATCGACCCCAGGCGGATCCTCATCAAGCGCTGCCTGGACATGAACGACCGGGCCCTGCGGAACGTGGTGGTGGGCCTGGGGGGCAAGATCAACGGCGTGCCTCGGGAGGACAACTTCATCATCACTGTGGCCAGCGAGGTGATGGCCATCCTCTGCCTTGCCAAGGACATGCCCGACCTGAAGGAGCGCCTGGGGAACATCCTCATTGCTTATGATTACCAGGGCCAGCCTGTTTACGCCAGGGATATCAAGGCCCAGGGGGCCATGGCCGCGCTGCTCCGGGACGCGGTGAATCCCAATCTGGTGCAGACCCTGGAGGGCACCCCCGCCATCATGCACGGCGGGCCCTTCGCCAACATCGCCCACGGGTGCAATTCCGTGCGGGCTACCCGTCTGGCCCTGAAGCTGGCGGACTACTGCATCACCGAGGCGGGCTTCGGCTCCGACCTGGGCGCGGAGAAATTCATGGACATCAAGTGCCGCATGGCCGGCCTCGCCCCGGACTGCGTGGTGGTGGTGGCTACGGTGCGGGCGCTGAAATACAACGGCGGCGTACCCAAAGCCGAGCTCTCCGCCGAGAACGTGGAGGCCCTGCGGAAGGGCTCCGTGAACCTTAAGGCCCATGTGGAAAACATGGCTAAGTTCGGCGTGCCGGTGGTGGTTGCCATCAACCGCTTCGGCACCGACACGGACGCCGAGCTCCAGGTGATCGACGACTGCTGCAAAGAGCTGGGGGTTCGCTACGCTCTGTCCGAGGTGTTCGGCAAGGGCGGCGAGGGCGGCAGAGAGCTGGCGGAGACGGTCTGCCGGGTGATTGAGGAGAACGCCGGGAAAACCCATTTTGCCCCGGTCTATCCCGACGAGGCCCCGGTGGAGGAGAAGATCGAAACCATCGCCAGGACCATTTACGGCGCGGAGGGCGTCACCTTTACCAATCAGGCCCTGAAATCCCTCAAGGAGATCAAGGCCCTGGGCGGGGACAAGATGCCTGTGTGCATCGCCAAGACCCAGTACTCCCTGTCGGACGACCCCTCCCTTCTGGGCAGGCCCCAGGGCTTCAACGTCACCATCCGAGACCTGAAGCTCTCCTCCGGCGCGGGATTTGTGGTGGCCTACGCGGGGGACATCATGACCATGCCCGGCCTGCCCAAGGTCCCCGCCGCGGAGAAGATCGACGTGGACGACCATTCGGTGATCCATGGGCTGTTCTGACAAGAAAATGACCTTTACAACCAATTCCCCCCAGGAGACCATGGAGCTGGCACAGAGGCTGGCCGAAAGCCTCAAGGGGGGCGAGGTCATCGCCTTCTACGGGGGAATGGGCGCGGGCAAGACGGCCTTCACCCGGGGGCTGGCGATAGGCCTGGGGGCCGGGGACGTGGCCAGCAGCCCCACCTTCGCCCTGGTGAACGAGTATTCCGGCCGGCTGGTGCTGGAGCACTTCGACATGTACCGGATCGAGAGCTGGGAGGACCTGTACTCCACGGGCTTCTTCGACTATCTGGACACGGACCGGGTGCTGGCGGTGGAGTGGAGCGAGAACATCGAGGCCGCTCTGCCGGATAACGTAATCCGGGTAGAGATCCGGCCGGGCCCGGAGGAAAGCCAGCGGCTCATTACGATTTTAGGCTGGGAAGGGGAGCTGTGAATATGCGGGTTTTGGGAATAGAATGTTCCGCTTCTGCGGCTTCTGCGGCCGTAGTGGAGGATGGAAAGCTCCTGGGAGAATTCTTTGTCAATACAAAGCAGACCCACAGCCAGACGCTTTTGCCCATGATAGAGGCCTTGCTGGGCAATTTAGGGCTGGCCTGCCGGGATCTGGACGGCATCGCCGTGGCCAACGGGCCGGGGTCCTTTACCGGCGTACGCATTGGCGTGGCCTGCGCGAAGGGGCTGGCTCTGCCGGGGAATACCCCCTGCCGGGGTGTCTCTACCTTGGAGGCCATCGCTTTTGGCGGGCTTGCTTGTAAGGGAAGCCTTCTCTGCGCGGTGATGGACGCCCGATGCGGGCAGGTGTACAACGCTCTTTTTGAGACAGACGGAAACACCCTAGCCCGGCTCACAGAGGACCGGGCCCTCTCCATCCAGGCGCTCGGCGAGGAGTGCCGCCCGTATGGGGACCGGGTCCTGCTGCTGGGAGACGGGGCGGCGCTGTGCCATCAGTCCTTTTCCGGCTGGGGGGCCCGGCTGGCTCCGGAAAATCTCCGTTTCCAGCGGGCGGGCAGCGTGGCCCTGCTGGCCATGGGCCGGGCCTGGACGGACCCGGCCGGGCTGCTACCGGTGTACCTGCGGATGCCCCAAGCGGAGCGGGAGTTAAAGAGGAAATTGGAAAACCACGGCAGCCCTCTTGCGAAATCGACAACATGAGGCAAATTGCGCGGTCCAGGTGCGGAAAACTTGGCTTTGCCAAGTTTCGGGGCCCCATGGTAGGGTTTGGGACAACGTCCCAAGGTCTTGCCGCAGGGTGAGCGTCTGCCGGTGGCAGACACGCTGCGAACCGACCGAGGCGGCAGCCGAGACCACGGTTTCTGCCGCCGGAGGCCTTCTATTACTCGAGAACAATATTTTCCCAGGAAGTCTAAATGGAAAGGATGAATCGATATGCGGTTAGCAATTGGCTGCGACCACGGGGGCTTTGAGCTCACCGAGGCAATACGGAAATATCTTTGGGATCACGAGATCGAGTATCTGGATTACGGTACGAACAGCCCGGAATCTGTGGACTACCCCTTGATCGCGGTGGAGGTGGCGAAATCCGTAGCCGCCGGAGAGGCCGACCTGGGCGTGCTGGTGTGTTCCACAGGGATCGGTATCTCTATCGCGGCCAACAAGGTAAAGGGCGTGCGCGCGGCGGTATGTACCAACGAGCTTTGCGCCCGGCTGACCCGCAACGACAACAACGCCAACGTGCTTTGCATGGGCGGCAAGGTGGTGGATCAGGAGACGGGGCTGAAAATTTTGGAGGCCTTTCTCACCACTGACTTTGAGGGCGGCCGCCATGCCCGGCGGGTGGGACAGATCGAAAAAATCGAGGCGGGGGAACTATAAAGGAGGATCACTATGGAAGACTATCAGAATGTATTTGTGATGGACCATCCCTTAATTCAGCACAAGCTCACCTTCCTTCGGGACAAGAACACGGGGACCAAGGAGTTCCGGGAGCTGGTCAGCGAGATCGCCAACCTCATGTGCTACGAGGCCACACGGGACCTGCCCCTGATGGACGTAGAGACGGAGACGCCCATGAAAAAGACCACCACCCAGGTGATTGCCGGGCGGAAGCTGGCCTTTGTGCCCATTCTCCGGGCGGGGCTGGGCATGGTGGACGGCATGCTGAATCTGGTGCCCTCGGCCAAGGTGGGGCACATCGGGCTCTACCGGGACCACGACACCTTGAAGCCCGTGGAGTACTACAACAAGCTGCCCCAGGACATCACCGAGCGGGACGTGATCGTGCTGGACCCCATGCTGGCTACGGGGGGTTCCGCCATGGACGCCATCACCATCGTCAAGCGCAGCCAGCCCAAGAGCATCAAGTTCCTGTGCATCATCGCCGCGCCGGAGGGGTTGGAGGTCCTCACCAAGGCCCACCCGGACGTGCAGATTTACTGCGCGGCGGTGGACGAAAAGCTCAACGAGAACGGCTACATCCTCCCCGGCCTGGGGGACGCGGGGGACCGGATCTTCGGCACGATTTGAGGCGACGCCCGGAAGGGTTTCCCTTTTGGGGAAAATGTGGTATACTTTTTGGAGGAGATTGCGCGGGAAGCCGTCGCCTGTGGCGGATCGGACGCTTTTTGGGAATGGTTTGGGGGGCGCGTGGGTGCGCGCGCTGCTTGATTGCGGAGCACAGGGCCGGGTGGGCCTTTCGGCTGATTCCCTGCGCCTAGAGCTGGCTGGTTCCGGGACTAGGAAACTTTTTCTCAGTTGTAAAAGAGATTCATCTCGCACGGTGAGATGAACTCTCCGTCCCCCTCTTGGATAGTTAATCGAGCGAAGCGAGCATTAACTATGATTCACCACTTCAAAAATACGCTTCTCAGGAGTTTAAGGTCAAGAGATAAGACCTTGAGGGCGTTGAGTCTCAGCTGGTCTCGTCTGCCGACTCGGTCGGGAGAGTTCATGCTTGCATGAACTCTTCTCCACTGGGGAGCTTCCCCGCTTCGGTCGGTTCGCAGCATTGTCTGCAATACTTGGCTTTGCCAAGTATCCGGCAGAACGCTCACCCCACATCCTGCGAGCTTTTGAAAAAAGCTAAGACTTCGCAGAGCGAAGTCTGCAAATCTTTTACGTTGGCTAGCTGGATCGGTCAATGCACACGGCGCAAAGAATGGTAGGAGGATTTGGCGGGATTTCGCCGTGTGTCATGAGTTTTGCTTCACAAAACTCTACCAAGCTGGGAGCAAACGCACCCAGCTAACCAGGGTAAAAGTTTGGTCCAGTCCGGGGTGAAACCCTGGCCGCCGGAGGCCAAAACGTACTTCACAAAAAAAGGAGCGCCGCCATGAGCCAAGTGAAAACCTATGCACTCAGCGAAGGAGTCACGCTTCGGACCTTTCTGGCCCCCGCTTTTAAGACGATGCGCATTTCGGTGAATCTGTTGGTGCCGGCGCGGGAGGACAGGGCGGCAGCCTATGGGCTTCTGCCCTACCTGGTCACCCGGGCAACCCGGCGGTATCCGGATTATACCGCCTTAGGGGGCCGGCTGGCGGAGTTGTATGGGGCCAGTCTGGGATCCAGCGTCCAAAAAATCGGGGAATACCAGGTGCTGAGCGTTTCCGTGGACGGGATTGCCAGCTGCTATGCCTTTGGGGGCGAGAACATGTTTGCGGAGCTTGCCGGCCTGCTGCTGGATGTGGTTTTTGATCCACTAAAAGACAGCGACGGGCTCTTCCCTCTGGATGGCTTCCTTCAAGAAAAGCGCCAGCAGCTGGAGCAGAAGGACTCGGATTTCAGTGACAAGATGATCTATGCCCATCAGCGCTGCCATGAGCTCCTCTTTGAGGGCGGTCCCGCCGGAATCGACCGCCTGGGCGGTAGGAAACAGATTGAGGCCCTCCGGCGGGAGGATTTGGCTTCTGCCTGGGAGGAGCTTCTGGACCAGGCAAAGGTGGAAATTTTCGTGCTGGGAGGCTGCGCTCCGGACCTGGAATGGTTCCGGGAGCGGTTTTCCGGAATAGGCGGGAACAGGGCTCTGGGCCCGGTGCCTTATACCCGGACGGACTTCCGCCGGGTGACGGAGGAACAGACGATAGCCCAGTCCAAGCTGGCCATGGCGTTTCGGGCGGACGTTCCGCCGGAGGACAGGCAACTGTTTCAGCTGATGAGCGCCGTGCTGGGGGAGCCTACCAGCTCCAAGCTGTTTCAGAAGATTCGGGAAGAACGGGGCCTCTGCTATTACTGCGACTCGGCCTTTTCCTGGGTGAACGGCGCGCTCTTTGTTGAGAGCGGCGTAGAGACGAAGGATCTGGACCGGGTGGAGGCGGCTGTGCTGGAACAGCTGTCCGCCCTGCGCAACGGAGAGATTACGGAGGCGGAGCTGCGGGGGGCCAAGCTGTATTTATGCAACTCCCTGCGCTCTGTGGGGGATTCGCTCCATGGGGTAGAGGGCTGGTATCTGGGCCAGAGCTTTGCCCAAGAAGAGCTTACCCCGGAACAGGCGGCGGAAAATCTGATGAAATATACCGCAGCCGATGTGGCGGAGGCCGCGAACCGGCTGGTCCCCGCCGTGGTATACCGGCTGAAAGGAAGCGAGTGCTGATGGAGTGGGAGAGAATTGCCAGCCCCAGGGTGGGAGACTGCTATTATAGGGGCAGGCATTCCTCGGGTTTGGAGATTATCCTGTATCCAAAGGAAACCGGCAGCAGTACGCAAGCTGTTCTGGGGGTAAAGTACGGTTCTGTCCACAACAGCTTCCAGTGGGAGGGAGAATCCGCTCCAGAGGCAATGCCCGAGGGCGCGGCCCATTATCTGGAGCACAAGCTCTTTGAAAGCGAGGAAGAGGACGCCTTTGCCCGGTTTGCGGAGACAGGGGCCAACGCAAACGCCTACACAGGGGAGGAATCCACCTGCTATGTGTTTTCCTGCACGGACCGGCTGTACGATTCCCTGAAGATCCTGCTGGACTTTGTCCAGTCCCCTTATTTTACCGAGGAGACCGTGGCGAAGGAGCGAGGGATTATCGGCCAGGAGCTTACCATGTACCAGGATTCTCCCAGCTGGCGGGTTTTCTTCAACTACCTGCGGGCCATGTACCATGTCCATCCTGTGCGGGAGGATGTGGCGGGCACCAGAGAGAGCATCGCCCGGATCACGCCGGCACATTTATACCGGTGCCATGAGGCTTTCTATTCCCCGTCCAATATGATTTTGGCCATCGTCGGCAAATTCGATCGGGATAAGGTGGCGGCCTTGTGCGATGAAATGTTCCGTCTTGTCCCGGCTTCCAGGGTGGAGCCGCTCTTTCCGGACGAACCGGAAACGGTGGCGCGGTCCAGGATAGAGCAAGAGCTTTCCGTAGCCATACCGGTGTTCCAGTTCGGCTATAAATGCGGCGGCGCGCCCCGGGACGAGAAGGACCTGGCGGCTATGGGTGTTCTGCTGTCTGTTCTGGCTTCGGATGCGTCCCCGCTTTTCCGCCGGCTTCTGGACCAGGAACTGATTAACGAATCCAGCTTCAGCTATCAATACTTTGAAGGTACAGGCTATGCCACGGTGATATTTGGCGGCGAGTCCAAAGACCCCGAACGGGCGGCCCGGCTGATTCAGGAGGAGGTACGGGAGATGGGGGCCAAGGGCATTCCGGAGGAAGCCTTCCACTGGGCTAAGCGCAGCCTCTATGGAGACTGTGTCTCGTCCCTGAACAGCGCGGCGGGCGTCGCCCAATGGCTCACTGATTTTGCTTTTCAGGGCCAGGAGCTTTTTACGTATATCGACGCTTTGGCAGAGCTTACCATCGAACAGGCGGAGGAAAAACTGAAAGATCTGCGGGAGGACCGTAGCGTGCTTTCTGTAATCCGACCGCTGAAATCTGCAAGAAAGGATGAAACCCAATGAGCCATATTGTGGACTTCCCCGGCTTGGGGCTCAGTTTTCGAGTGAACGAGGTGGCCTTTTCCATCGGCGGCTATGATATCCGGTGGTATGGAGTGATCATTGCCTTCGGCTTTTTCCTTGCCGTGGTATACGCTTTCCGAAGCGTGAAGAAGATGGATATCGACCCGGACAGGCTGATGGATGCGGTCATTGCCGGAACGCTGGGGGGAATTGTCTGTGCCCGGCTATACTATGTGATCTTTTATCCGGGGGATAAATATTGGAACGATCCCATCTCTATCTTGTATATTCATGATGGAGGAATCGCCATATATGGCGGAATTCTTGGCGCCTTTGGACTTGGAAGCCTGGTGGCGAAACGCCGGGGCCTGCGGGTGCCCGCTGTGCTGGACCTGGCCGCCCTGGGATTTCTCATCGGCCAGGGAGTGGGGCGCTGGGGAAACTTTGTAAATCAGGAATGCTTTGGCGAGGCCACAGGCCTGCCCTGGGGAATGAGCAGCGACAACACCCGCGCCATGTTCCCGGACAGCCCGGTACATCCCTGCTTTCTCTATGAGTCTCTGCTGTGCCTGCTGGGGTTTGTGCTGCTGCATATCTTTACCCGTCGGTACCGCCGCTATGATGGACAGACCTTCCTCTTGTATATCGTCTGGTATGGGGCGGTGCGGTTCTTTATTGAGGGAACCCGCACGGACAGCCTGATGCTGGGACGCTTCCGGATCTCTCAGATCGTGGCCGCAGCATGTGTGGCCGTAGGCGCGCTGCTGCTGTTTCTGTTCCGGCATAAGACCAGCCTGTTCGGATGCGGAAGCCGCCATGTGCTGGAGTCCACCGGAATGGTAAACAAGAAGGTGGATCCTGAACTCCGGACCAGCACTATATTCGGGGATCTTCCCCCCTTTGAAGAGGAAGCGGCTGAATCCGACGGAGAAAAGGAGCCCAAGGAGACAGAGGTCCAGCTAGAATCGGAAGATGAACCTGAGGAGCCAAAAGAGTAAGGGGGAGGAAAACTGTATGGCGAAGATGATTGACGGAAAGGCGATCGCAGCCGAGGTAAAAGCCCAGGTGGCGCAGGAGGTTTCTCAGCTGAAGGCCCAGGGAATCACACCCGGCCTGGCGGTGGTGATTGTAGGGGACGACCCGGCCTCCCGGATCTATGTGAACAACAAAAAGAAAGCCTGTGAGACGGTAGGCATTTACTCGGAGGAATACGCTCTGCCGGCGAACGCCTCTCAGGCGGAGCTGCTGGAGCTGGTAGAAAAGCTCAACAAGGCTCCGGAAATCAGCGGGATCCTGGTGCAGTCGCCTCTGCCCAGGGGGTTGGACGAAGCCGCCCTGGTGGAGATGATCGCCCCCCAGAAGGATGTGGACGCGTTCCATGCCTATAACGTGGGCAAACTGACCCAGGGCAGGCAGATTTTTCAGCCCTGCACGCCCGCCGGAGTGATCGAGCTGCTCCGGTACAGCGGGATAGAAATTTCCGGGAAACACTGTGTGGTGATTGGCCGCAGCGATATTGTGGGCAAGCCCATGGCGCTGCTGCTGCTGCAAAACAACGGTACTGTCACCATCTGCCACAGCAAAACCCGGAACCTGGAGGAGATCTGCTCCACGGCGGACATTTTGGTCTCCGCTGTAGGGCGCGCGGGTTTTGTAACCGGCGCCATGGTAAAGCCCGGCGCGGCGGTCATTGATGTGGGCATGAACCGGGATCAGGAGGGGAAGCTCTGCGGGGACGTGGTATTCTCAGAGGCGGACAAAACCGCCGGATGGATCACCCCGGTGCCCGGCGGCGTGGGGCCCATGACCATCGCCATGCTGATGAAAAACACGGTGACGGCGGCGAAGCTGCAGAATGAATTGCTGTAAGCGCTCTGGATTGCCCTCAAAGCGGTGAGTGTCCAAAGCAAGGGGGTTGAGAGGAGAGTTCTGACCCGACCGAGTCGACTGACGAGACTCCAAAACATCGTCCAATAAACACACGGTTTTGATACTCCCTCAAACTGGAACGGGAAGAGGAGCTGGGTATGGGAAATTTACTGGAGAAAATTCATTCGCCCGAAGATTTGCAGGGGCTTAGCCGGAAAGAGCTGGACAAGCTTTGTGAGGAGCTGCGCGCCGTGATTATTCAGACGGTTTCGGACAACGGCGGACATCTGGCCTCCAACTTAGGGGTGGTGGAGCTCACGGTGGCCCTTGCCCTGGCCTTTCAGCCTCCCCGGGACGCCATCGTGTGGGACGTGGGCCATCAGAGCTACTCCTATAAGCTGCTCACCGGGCGTTATCAGAATTTTTCCACGCTCCGTCAGGAGGGGGGGATTTCCGGATTTCCCTGCCGGGAAGAGAGCCCCTGCGATAAGTTTACCAGCGGCCACAGCAGCGCCTCCATCTCTTCGGCCTTGGGCCTTTCTGCCGCGAACCATCTGCAAAACTGCCCGGGCCATGTGGTGGCGGTTATCGGCGATGGCGCCCTTACCGGTGGCCTGGCCTTTGAGGGACTGAATAACGCGGGTCAGCTCCGGCGCAATTTGATTGTCATTCTGAATGATAACGCCATGTCTATCTCCAAGAATGTGGGCTCTCTGGCCCGATACCTGTCCCATATGCGGTCCAGGCCGGGATATATCAAGGTGAAGGGCAATGTGGAGGACGCTTTGCGCCGTCTGCCGGTGGTGGGAAAACCCATTGCGGCCTCTATCCGCCGGGTGAAGCGGAACTTGAAAAAGCTGCTGTACAATCCCAACGTTTTCACAGATCTAGGTTTTTCCTATTACGGTCCCTTTGACGGGCATAATTTGAAGGAGCTTACGGATACCCTGGAAGCGGCCAAGCTGATCCATAAACCGGTGCTGCTCCATGTGCGAACCTACAAGGGCAAGGGCTATCAGTACGCCGAGCAGTCGCCAACACTCTATCATGGCCTGGCGGGGTTTGATGTGGACACCGGGGCTACCGGCGAAAAAGCCCAGAGCTTTTCCGATGTTTTTGGTCAGACTCTCTGTGCCCTGGCGGAAAAAAATGAAAAGCTGTGCGCCGTTACCGCGGCGATGGCAGAGGGGACGGGGCTTTCGGAATTCCGCCAACGGTTTGGAAAGCGGTTTTACGATGTGGGAATCGCGGAAGAGCACGCGGTTGCCTTTTCCGGCGGCTTAGCTGTGGGGGGGATGCTGCCCGTGTTCGCGGTATATTCCACCTTTTTGCAGCGTAGCTACGACCAGATGATCCACGATGTGGCGATGCAGAGTACCAAGGTGATTCTGGCCATTGACCGGGCGGGAATTGTGGGAGAGGATGGTAAAACCCACCAGGGACTGTTCGACCCGGCATTTTTGCAAACGGTGCCGGGGGTCACGCTGTATTCTCCTGCCTATTTCCAGGAATTGCGGGAGCAGCTGGCCTTTCTGGTGGAGAAAGGTCAGGGGGTCTGCGCTATCCGGTATCCCAGAGGCCGGGAATTGTTTCGTCCGGACGGTTTTTGCAGCACGACAGCGCCTTTTTCCGTCTATGGCGGCGGGAAAATCTGTGTGGTGACATACGGAAGAATGTTTTCCTTTGCCGCGGAGGCGGCAGAGCGCCTAAAAAAGCAGGGGATTGCGGTCCGGCTGGTGAAGCTCAACCGTATTATCCCGGTGGACAGCGGCGCGATCCAGGCGGCGGCAGGCTGCGAAAAGGTGTTTTTCTTTGAAGAAGGACTGCGGCGGGGCGGCATCGGGGAGCATTTTGGGTGCCTGCTTTTGGAGGCCGGGTTTGGGGGACGATATGTGCTCCGGGCGATTGAGGACCCCTTTGTGAAACACGCCCCTATGTTCCGCGCGCTGGAACAGCTGGGATTCAGCGCGGGGGGGATTGAGCGGACGGTATTGGAGTTTTGCGCGGAGGAGGGAGCCGGGGATGGCGAAAAAGAGGCTTGACATTTTGGTCCTGGACCATGGCCTGGCGGAGAGCCGGGAGCGGGCAAAGGCTCTGATTATGGCCGGGGAAATTTTTGTGGACAACCAGAAGGCGGATAAGCCGGGGGACCTGTTCTCTGAAGACGCGGCGCTGGAGCACCGCGGCGGCGGGCTTAAATACGCCAGCCGGGGCGGCCTGAAATTGGAAAAGGCTCTGGCGGTATTCCCAATTGATCTGCGGAGCCGCGTTTGTATGGATATCGGCGCTTCCACCGGCGGGTTTACCGACTGCATGCTCCAAAATGGCGGAAAAAAGGTGTATTCAGTGGATGTGGGATATGGGCAGCTGGCCTGGGCCCTGCGCAACGACAGCCGGGTGGTGAACCTGGAACGCACCAACGCCCGGTATCTAACCCGGGCTCAGGTGCCGGAGGCGGTGGATTTCTTCTCTGTGGACGTCTCCTTCATTTCCCTCACCTTGATTTTGCCTGCGGTCCGGCCATTGTTGGCGGAGAACGGCCAGGGCGTGTGCCTGATCAAGCCCCAGTTTGAGGCGGGGCGGGAGAAGGTGGGGAAGAAGGGCGTGGTCCGGGATCCGGACGCGCATGTGGAAGTGATTGAAAAAATCCGGGTGTTCGCCATGGAAAACGGCTTTTCCGTGCTGGGCCTGGACTATTCCCCGGTAAAAGGTCCAGAGGGAAATATCGAGTACCTGATCTATCTGGAAAAGTCTCAGACAGCGCGGATGCCAGAAACAGTCGCCGGAGCCAGAGAGGTTGTGGCAAATTCCCACGCCAATCTGGACAAATAGGATGCGTTGAATGGAATCATACCCCTTGAAAGCGGGGAAACCGTAAGCCGGCATAGATAAATGGAAAGGCGGACCTCATGAAAATTGCAGTAGCGCCCAATCTTGTAAAACGGCAGGCTCAGGCCTGTACGGACGAGGCTCTCGCCATTTTGCGTTCCTGCGGCTGTCAGGCGGTTCTGGCAGACGGGCTGTATGGCGGTCCCCCTGCCCGAGAGGCCGTGGAGGCTGTTGCCGCCTGCGACCTGCTTCTAGCGATTGGCGGCGACGGCACGATTATTTGCGCCGCCAAGATTGCCGCCCGGCTGGATAAGCCTGTTCTGGGGATAAACGCCGGGAAGCTGGGATTTACCGCCGGTGTGGAGCCTGGGCAGCTGCGGCTGCTCTCCCGGCTGGCCCGCCGGGACTGGCGGGAGGAACGCCGGATGACGCTTTCTGTCACCGTAAATTCAGGAGACAGCCGCAAAAATTTTTTGGCCCTGAACGACGCGGTGGTTTCGGCGGAATTGGCCAAGATCATCGAGTATAAGATGGCGATCGGAACCAATCCCGGATATACCTACCGGGCCGACGGATTCATGATTGCCACCCCCACAGGCTCCACGGCCTATTCTCTTTCCGCCGGGGGGCCGGTGGTAGAGCCTGTCCTGGACTGCATGATTTACACGCCGATCTGCCCCCACTCCCTGTTCAACCGCAGCGTGGTTTTCGCCCCGGAAACCCAGCTTACAGTGGAAGTGCCCCGGAACCGGGGAAGAGTCTTTCTCACCGTGGACGGCGAAGCTCCCCTGGAGCTGAGGGAGGGCGACCGGCTCTCTTTTTTCAAAGGGGAGCGGTGGGCCCGGTTTATTAAGCTGACAGATAATAATTTTTATGATATTCTGAACCAGAAGCTGCTGGAAAGCCAGTGAAACTTTGTGAGGCGGGAAACGCCGGAAAGGGGCTGCTATGAAAACCCGACGCCATGCCAAAATATTAGAGCTCATCAGTGAGCACGATTTGGAAACCCAGGATGAACTGCTGCAATATTTGCGGGAGGCCGGATTTGACGTGACCCAGGCCACCGTTTCCCGGGACATCAAGGAGCTGCGGCTGGTGAAAACCCTGTCCGCCAGTGGACGGTATAAATATTCCACCGGCAGCGGGGAGAGCGCCCCGGACATGTCGTCAAAATTCTATGCGCTGTTCACGGATTCCGCCCTGGCGGTGGATTCCGCCCAGAATATGCTGGTGATCAAATGCATGAACGGCATGGCCCAGGCGGTCTGCGCATCCATGGATGCCATGTACTGGAAGGATTTCGTGGGCACTCTTGCCGGGGAGGATACTATTTTTGTGGTGTGCCGCACAGAGGCTGCTGCCCGGGAAACCCAGGAGGCACTGCGGAAATTGCTGCGAGTTTAGGGAGATAGGGGGCTTTGTGGGTGCTTGCACAGCTGTTTATCAACAATATTGCCGTTATTGAACGCGCGTCCATTGACCTGGACCAGGGATTTACCGTGCTGACCGGCGAGACCGGCGCGGGAAAGTCGATCATCATTGACGCTATTCATGCGGTGCTGGGGGAGCGGACCTCTAAGGAATTGGTGCGCACGGGAGAGCCGGCCGCCTCGGTGTCCGCTCTTTTTACCGGGCTCTCTCAGGACACGCTGGAGCTTCTCAGCAGCCTTTCTGTGCCGGAAGAGGACAATTCCTTGCTGATCCAGCGGAACATCCGCCTGGAAGGCAAGTCCACCTGCAAGCTCAACGGCGCGCCGGCCACTGTATCCATGCTGAAAACCATTGCGCCCCGGCTGGTGGGGATCCATGGCCAGCATGAGAGCTATGAGCTGCTCTCGCCGGAGTTGCACATGAACTACATTGACAGCTTTGCCCGGCTGGAGAGCCTTCTGGAGAGATATCAGGCCAGCTACCGGCATCTGCGGGAGCTGCAGCGGGAGCTGCGGGCCCTGAATACGGACGAGGGGGAGAAAACCCGCCGGATGGACTTGCTGCGCTATCAGATCGATGAGATTGAAGGGGCGGGCATTACTCCCGGAGAGAGAGAGACCCTCACCCAAAACCGGGAGCTGGTACGCAACAGCGAGAAGGTTTCCACAGCGGTGGAGCAGGTGAAGGCCCTCCTTTCCGGGGACGAGGACAGCAGCGGGACGCTCTCTGATATTTCCCAGGCGGCAGGGGAATTGGAGCGGGCCAGCGCCTATCTTCCTCAGCTAGAAGAGCCTCTGCAAAAGCTGCGGGAAGCCGGGTTTCTGCTGGAGGATGCCAGCAGCCTGCTGCACGGTTTGGCGGTAGATTTTGACCCTTCGGCGCTGGACGGCATTGAGGAGCGCTTGGACCAGCTGTACCGGCTGGGGCTGAAATATGGCGAGACGGAAGAGCAGATGCTGCAATATCTTGCGGATTGCCAGGAAGAGCTGCACAAAATTGAGTTCTCCGATGAGGAAAGAGAAAAGCTGCGGGAGGCATATGAGGAGGAAAAGCGCAGGGCCATTGCCCTGGCGAAAGAACTCTCTGAAAAGCGCAAAGCGGCAGGAGAGCGCTTTGTGGGGCAGGTGAAGTCCGAGCTGGCCTTTTTGAATATGCCCGGGGTGGAGTTTGTGGTGGAAATCGAGCGGATCCCCCTCACGCCTACCGGTTGCGACAAGCTGCAATTCCTGGTTTCCGCCAATAAAGGCGAGCCCCCCAAACCGCTGTCGAAGATTGCCTCCGGCGGCGAGCTCTCCCGCATTATGCTGGCGGTGAAGACCGTGCTCTCCGGCCGGGACAAAGTTGACACCCTGATTTTTGACGAGGTAGACGCGGGAGTCAGCGGTGCGGCGGCCAATAAAATCGGGGAAAAGCTCCGGCAGGTCAGCCAGAACCGGCAGGTGTTGTGCATCACCCACCTGCCCCAGATTGCCGCCATGGCGGACCACCACTTGCGCATCAGCAAGCATGTGGTGAAAGGCAGGACCTTTACCCAGGTGGATCCCCTGGACTGGGAGGGTCGCAAGCAGGAGGTGGCCCGGATCATCGGCGGGGAGGATATCACCCAGCTGCAGCTGGACATGGCGGAGGAAATGCTGAAAAAGACTTGACAAACCCGCCGGTTTCCGCTAAAATAAGGTTCAATGGCAATGATGGAAATGGAGTTTTTCTCCCTGTAAGCGTCGTTTTCCTGGCAAAGAGAGCCCGCGGTTGGTGGAAGCGGGACCAGAGCGGCGGCTGAAGTTACCTTCCTGAGCCGCTTTCCGGAACCCCGGACTCCCGGGCAGTAGGGAAAGCCGTGCGGCGCACGTTATCCCGCCAGGGTATGGAGAAGCCGTGGTTCCAAAGCCGGGCTTTCAGTACCTGTTGAGGCCGTGGGCCGCGAGGCTCCGGCGAACTGAGGTGGTACCGCGATTTTTATCGCCCTCTGGAAAAGCTGGCTTTACGCGTGGCTTTTGCAGGGGGCTTTTTGCGTGAGCGCGGGAGGTGGAAGATTTGATTACGGTAAAACCTGCGGGTATGGAGGACGCCGAAGCCCTGCTGTCCGTGCAGAAACAGGCGTTCCAGGCGCTGCTGAAGAAGTATCGGGACTACGGTACGAACCCAGCCATGGAGCCGCTCTCCACCATGAAGCGCAAGCTCTTGGAGCGGGACTACCATTTCATCCAGCTGGATGGCCGGAATGTGGGCCTGATCGGCATCAAGCGCAAAGAGGAGGCTCTGTGCGTCACGCCCATTGGCATTCTGCCGGAGTGCCAGGGGCGGGGAGTGGGCCGCGAGGCCATGCTCCTCCTGGAAAAGATGTACCCGGAGAACCGCCGCTGGATCCTGGGGACGATCCTGCAAGAGCCGGGCCTCTGTCGGTTCTATGAGAGCCTGGGGTACCGGCGTACCGGGGAGATCACCAGCATCAAGCCGGGAATGGATGAGGTTGGCTATGAGAAACGGATGAGGGGGAATTGTGATGAAGATTCAGGCGGTCTTTTTTGATATTGACAACACGCTTTTGTGGAAGAGGCCCAGCATTCCGGAGAAGGTCCACGAGACGCTGGCCGGGTTCGATCCGGGGATTCCCCTGGAGGCGGTGGAAAAGGCCTATGCCCAGAGCGAGCTCTGGCAGGGGCATCAGGTCATGGAGGAGAACAGGACCGGGGTCCGTATGCTGGACGAGGAGTTTGTGGACCATGTGGCCGGGGTCTACCGGGACAGCCTGGGCCTGGATGCCGGGGCCTTTCAGACGGTGGCGCACACCCTTTCCCGGGACTACAGGCAGGAGTATTCCTTGGCGCCGGGGGCGCTGGAGGTCCTGGACCGGCTGAAGGAACAGGGAATCGTCCTGGGCATTGTCAGCAACCACCACACCGGAATCCGCGCCGTACTGGAGGAGATGGGGATCGCGCGTTATTTCCACCCGGTGGTGATCTCCGAGGAGGTGGGGGTTAGCAAGCCGGACGCCGCCATTCTGGAGCTGGCCTGTGCCCGCGCCGGGGCCAGCCCGGAGGACTGCCTCTATGTGGGCGACCACCCCTTTGACATCCTCTGCGCCCACGCCGCCCATATGCCCGTGGTCTGGCTGCCGGTGAACCGGTTCATGGAGGTCCCGGAGTTTATCGGAGCCCCGGAGTATACCGCGTCCTCCCTACAGGATGCCATGGAGTATATTTTGAATGAAAACGAGAAAGGATGAATTTTTATGCAGATCTATGAGGAACTGAAGGCCAGGGGCTTGATCGCTCAGGTCACCGACGAGGAACGGGTCCGGGAGATGGTGAACACCGGGAAAGCGGTCTTTTACATCGGCTTCGACTGCACCGCAAACAGCCTGACCGCCGGGCATTTCGTGGCCCTTACCATGATGAAGCGGCTGCAGATGGCGGGGAACCGGCCCATCGCCCTCATCGGCGGCGGCACCACCATGATCGGCGACCCTTCCGGCCGCACGGACATGCGCCCCATGCTCACCCGGGAGGACATCGACCACAACGCCGCCTGCTTCAAGCGTCAGATGGAGAAGTTCATCGATTTTGGAGAGGGCGGGGCTATTATGCTGAACAACGCCGACTGGCTCACCCAGCTGAATTACATTGGGCTGCTCCAGGAGGTGGGGGCCTGCTTCTCCGTGAACAACATGCTCCGGGCCGACTGCTACAAGCAGCGTATGGAAAAGGGCCTCTCTTTCCTGGAGTTCAACTACATGATTATGCAGTCATATGATTTTTACCATATGTACCAGCACTATGGCTGTAACATGCAGGTGGGCGGCGACGACCAGTGGAGCAATATGCTGGGTGGCACGGAGCTGATCCGTCGGAAACTGGGGGAGGACGCCCCCGCCATGACCATCACCCTGCTCACCGACTCCCAGGGCAAGAAGATGGGCAAGACCGCCGGAAACGCCGTGTGGCTGGACCCGGAAAAGACCTCCCCCTTCGACTTCTACCAGTACTGGCGGAACGTGGACGACGGCAGCGTGCTCAAGTGCCTGCGGATGCTTACCTTCCTGCCCCTGGAACAGATCGACGAGATGGAGGCTTGGGAGGGCAGCCAGCTGAACCGGGCCAAGGAGATTCTGGCCTACGAGCTCACCCGTCTGGTCCATGGGGAAGAGGAGGCCGAAAAGGCCCAGGAGGGTGCCCGGGCGCTGTTCCGCACCGGGGGCGACACCGCTAATATGCCAACCACCGTGCTCTCCGCCGGAGATCTCACAGACGGCCAGGTCGGAATTCTGGATTTGCTGGTAAAAGCGGGTCTTGCCGCCTCCAAGGGCGAGGGCCGTCGGCTGGTGCAGCAGGGGGGCGTATCCGTCAATGAGGCAAAAGTGGGGGATATCGCCGCCAGCTTTACAGAGGACCAGCTGAAAGAGGGTTTGGTGGTCAAGAAAGGCAAGAAGGTGTTCCACAAAATTTCTCTGTGAGGTAATTCCATGACAGAACAGATAATCGCAAAAATGATCGATTTCTGCCAGGGCAATCAGCAAGATATCGCCCATTTCCTCAAGGTGTACGCCTATGCCCGCACGGTGGGGAAGCTGGAGGGGCTAGACGAAACCACCCAGGAAACCCTGGAGATCGCCGCCATCGTCCACGATATCGCCTGCCCCCTCTGCCGGGAAAAGTACGGCTCCGCCGCAGGAAATCTCCAGGAACAGGAGAGTGAGGCGCTTCTGCGGCCTTTTCTACGGGAATTCCAACTGGACAGCAGGATGGAGGAACGGGTGGTCCGGCTAGTGTGCCGGCACCATACCTATACCGGAGTGGACGGCGCCGACTGCCAGATTCTGCTGGAAGCGGATTATCTGGTAAACGCGGGCGAAGGGAACCTGAGCCCCCAGGCTGTGCGGAGTTTTCGAGACAATGTCTTTAGAACCCAGAACGGGACGAGGCTTTTGAACAGTATGTATAGTAAACCGACTTGAAAATCGGTATATACCGATTTTCAAGCTGGGCGGTACAGCAGTTGCTGCGCCGCCTGATTCAAAAGAGGTATACCTCTTTTGAACTGCGTTAACTATATCTTGGCGGAAATGATCTGTAAGTTTTTTGTAAGAAATTAGCGAGAATAAACGAAAGAAAATAGTGGCATACTCTCTACATGAGAGAATTTTGCCAATGGAGAAAAATAGCGCCGGCTGCCGCCGCCTTTGGGTTGACGGCCCTGATTCTGTGCTGCGTATTCGCCGCCTTTGGGCTCTACCCCTTTGGCGGCGAAACTTTGGCATGGGGGGATATGTCGCAGCAGGTAGCGCCCCTGCTCATGGAGCTTAAAGACATTTTGGCGGGAAAATGCAGTCTGTTTTTGAACCTACAGAATGCCGGGGGCATGAGCTTTTGGGGCGTGTTCTTCTTCTTTCTGGCAAGCCCCCTGCATCTTTTGGTCATATTTGTGGAGAAACAGGAGATTTACCATTTGGTAAATCTCCTGGTGCTGATAAAGCTCTCCCTCGCCGCCCTCACGGCCTCCGCTTTTTTCCGCCGGGAAGCTCCCAGGATCTCCCTACCTGTCCATTTGGCCCTGTCTGTCTCCTACGGACTGTGTGGTTATGGAATGCTTTACTACCAGAATCTGGTCTGGCTGGACATGCTCTATCTTTTTCCGGTCGTTATGCTGGGATTCGTCAAGTTGCTGGAAGAAAAGCGAGCCTGGCTGCTGACGGCGTCTCTGACGGCAACGGTAGCGGTCAACTATTACCTGAGCTATATGGTGTTCCTGGGCCTGATTCTGACGGGAACGGTTTTTCTCTGGACCTGTGTGCCGAAAGAGGAGAGAGGTCCTGTGGCCGGGAAACTGGGAATGAGCGCTGGAAGCGCCTTAGGGATTACCGCGCCGGTTTGGCTGCCCTCGCTGCTGCAATGTCTTGCTTCCGCCCGGACGGGAGGCGGGGTCATAGAGTCGGTCCAGGCCGGTTCGTTTTGGGCCAAGACCACAACCACCCTGCCGGTGCTCCTTTGCAGCGCGGGTGCGGCGGCGCTGCCGGTTCTGGCGATTTTCCTCCCCAAAACCGCGAAGTCCAAAGGCATTGGGGTCTGCTGGGGGCTTACGGTTTTGCCCATGCTGTTGGAGCCGGTAAACAAGCTGTGGCATATGGGCAGCTACCAGGCGTTTCCTGCCCGCTATGGCTTTTGGCCGGTATTTCTGGGGCTTTGGTTTTTGGCGCAGGGGTTAGAGTCCTGTTCCGTCAAGCCCCACAGGGAGAGTAAAAAATCCTATCTGGCTGTCTGCGGGCTTCTGGCGCTTCCGGTGGGAGCAGGAATATTTCTATTGGCGGCCCGATTCGAGGAAGTCAGTTCCTACACGGATACGCTTTGGGTGAATTCTACGGCGTTTCTTTTCCTGGGGGCTTTCTGCCTGCTCTGCGCCGCTGCATGGAGCGTCGTCTGCCGCAGCCTGATTCGAAAGGGCAGGAACGCTTTTATGGGGTGGGCATTGCTGGGGGTGTGTCTGGTACAGTCTGCTGTCCAAAGCGCGGTGTTTCTGGGATCGGCGGCGAATGTGCCGCTGAAAAGCCAGGAGGTGCTGGCGCTGGAGCCGCCCCAGGACGACGGACTGTACCGGGTGAAGCTGGAGAGAAAATTCTGCCATGTGAATTTGCTGGGAGCGGCGGGATATCCCACCTTAAATCATTACACCTCGCTGACAGACCGGCGCTTTCTCGCGGCTGTGAAAAAATTGGGCTACTCCTCGTATTGGATGGAAACGTCAGGGTGCTGCGGCACGAAAATTAGCGATGTCATTCTTTCCAACAAATATGTGCTGTGTGATAACGCCGCCTGGTCCGGTCCCGTTGGAGGAAATCTTGGATACCTTGTGCCTGCCGGCCGCTTTCCGGAAGCCCTCCCTGTAGGAGACAGGCTTCGGCTGCAAAATGAACTCTGCGAGATTTTAGGGGTAGAGGGACCTTTTGTCCCATACGCGCCTGTTTCAGGGGAGCTTCAAGAGACAGCGGGAAAATTCTCTCTGGAGTCGGGAATGCTGCGGTATGAAATTCCGGTGGTTCAGCGGGAGACTCTCTATTTTGACGCCTTTGACTGCGTTTCCACCCGGCTGCGGGAAAAGATCAACGATTGCTTTCAGATCCGCGTGAACGGACAGACGCTGGCCGAACGGTATCCGACCCAGGGATGCAACGGCATTTTCTGTTTGGGCGAATTTCAGGATGAAACTGTCAGAGTGGAAGTCACAGTGAGAAAAAAGGTGGATTTATGCTCCTTTGGCGTGTGGGGCATGAGGAATTCCCGTCAGGATGAGCTGGCCGCCGCGCTGCCAAACGCGGATCTGCGGGCGGATGGCGGGAAATTGATCGGGCATGCCCAGGCCGGAGAAAATCAGGCGCTCTTCTTGTCCATCCCTTGGTATCAGGGGATGGAGGTGCGGGTAAACGGGCGGCGAGTAACGCCTCGCATCGTGCTGGACTGCTTCATGGAGATTCCTTTGCCGGCGGGAACCAGCGAGATAATTCTACGATATATACCTGCGGGACTCGTTCCTGGCACAGCCGCCGCGGCGCTTACGGGAATTTGCCTGCTGCTCCTCCCAAAAGCGGGAAAACTCCGGTTCCTGGAACGGATAAAAAGGCGCTGGTACAAGATAGCGCCGGCGTTGCTTTCCAGCGTGTTTGTTGGGGCGATACTGGCGGTGTATATCGCGCCCGTTCTGCTATGGCTCCTATGAATCGATGACGAGGGAAAGCTCCGAAAGTACTCCATACAATCCCGCCCTCCGTGCTTCCTTCTCCTTTTCCGTTCTCAGTATATAGCTAAAAGGTGAAGGGCGCATTCAAGATTATTTGTGAGCCTATAGCAATCCTTCCCGCTTGTTCCTCCGCCTGTATTCTAAAGGGCTCATTCCAAATATTTTTCGGAAACTTTCACTAAAGTAGCTGGGGCCGCTGAATCCGACCTCGAAGGCGATTTCCGTCACCGTCATGTCAGTGGTGCGCAGCAGCTCCATGCCGTTGCGCAGGCGGTACTCGGTAAGGTACGCGTTTGGGCTCTGATTCACATATTTGGAGAAAATATTGTGGCAGGTGGTTTTGCTCACGCTTCCTGTCTGGGAGATATCCTCCAGAGTCAGCTTCTGCTGGTAGTTCTTTTGGACATACACGATCATTTCCTGAAGAATACCCAGATTTCGGCTGCGCAGCTTTGGCTTACTCGCGGGTTGTGGGGCATTTTGATATAGTTGGGACCATATTTAAAAGAAAGCCGCCTGAATCAGAAGAGGATTGTCGCGGCACTCATCTATCTTTTTGAGATTCCGGCATATTTTCTGCCCCCAAACAGAGTCTGATCGAAGCGCCTGATATGGGTATGCGTGGTTTGTCAGAAGCGGGGCTACATAATCCTGTTCCACCAGCGGCGATGTGCACAGTAGCATGGGGTGCACAAGAACACAAAGATACCGGCAGTCCTTTTTGCTCTGAGAATAGTTATAGTGCAGCTGCCGGGTATTGATAAATATGCCCTCTCCCTCCTGAATTTTTACGACCTCGCCATTGACGTTATACTCCATGTTTCCGGAAAGCAGAACACTGAACTCCAGATCGTCATGCCAATGGCATAGGGCGGCATAGTTTGGGAAATCAGAGATTTTCCCTTTGCCAATATAAACGGGAAAGTTCGCGGAGTTATAA
This sequence comes from Acutalibacter sp. 1XD8-33, assembly GCF_003612555.1. GTDB lineage: Bacteria > Bacillota > Clostridia > Oscillospirales > Acutalibacteraceae > Acutalibacter. Next base: position 57,790 of record NZ_RAZF01000005.1, on the reverse strand, counting down.
ATGAACTGCTCCCTCTCTAAAATTCTAAAAATACAGGAGTGTGTGTTCTATGGTTTCCCTTTTATTGGCGATCATCTACATGGCTTTCATCAGCCTGGGCCTGCCCGATTCCCTGCTGGGCTCCGCATGGCCCGTCATGCGCCTGGAGTTGGGCGCGCCAATTTCTTACGCAGGCATTATCTCCATGATTATCGCAATTGGAACCATTATTTCCAGCCTGCTCTCCAACCGCCTGATCCATAGACTCGGCCCCGGCCTGGTCACGGCAGTCAGCGTGGGGATGACTGCGGCGGCACTCTTTGGGTTTTCCGTGTCAAACAGCTTTGTGCCGCTCTGTTTCTGGGCTGTGCCCTATGGCCTGGGGGCCGGGGCGGTGGACGCGGCTCTGAATAACTATGTGGCCATCCATTATTCCTCCCGGCATATGAGTTGGCTCCACGCTTTTTGGGGCGTGGGCGTCACCATCAGTCCATACATCATGAGCGCTTGTCTCACCGGCGGGCTGGGCTGGCAGGCCGGGTACCGCAGCGTGTCCATCATGCAGGTTGTTCTGACAGTCATCCTGTTTGCGGCACTGCCCCTCTGGAAGCGCTCCGCCGACGATTCCGGGGAAGAGGCCTCCGACGTACCTCTGCCAAAGGCTGTGAAAATTCCCGGCGTGCCCTTTGTGATGCTGGGTAGACGCTGAAACTGCCGCTCAGTTTACCGCGCTCTTTTATATCGGCGAGACAGTGGGGCGTGTTGCAAATGGATTCATTGCCGACCGCTTTGGGGACAGGAACATGATCCGCGTTGGCATAGCCCTTATGTTTGCGGGCATAGCGATGGTGCTGGCGCCAATCAACGCGGTGGCTCTGGCGGGGCTGGTAGTGGTGGGCCTGGGGGCCGCGCCGGTATATCCCTGCATTATTTACGCGACTCCCAGCAATTTCGGCAAGGAAAATTCTCAGGCACTGGTGGGAATACAGATGGCCAGCGCCTACATGGGCACGACCCTGATGCCGCCATTGTTTGGGGTTATCGCCCAGCATATAAGCGTGGGACTGTACCCGTTTTATTTGATGATTTTTGCCGGGCTGATGCTGGCGATGACAGAGCTTTTGAATCGTACCGTCGGCGGGAAGAAATAGCCAGAGGGCCTCCCCCAGGGGCGGCCCTCTTTTTTATCCTGTTCTCTAGGAAGTGTTTTGGCTAACCGGCCATTGCCTGTTCAATTGCGGAAAGCACCGTGTCAAAATCCGCTTCGGTTACCAGCAGGGAAATTTCCACCTCCGAGGTAGTGATCAGCCGCAGGTCCGCTTTGGTTCCGGCGATCGCGCTGAAAACCTTTGCCGCAATCCCTGGCGTGTTCTTCATGGCCGGATCATAAATGGAGATTTTGTGGTTTACGGAACTGACGATTACGTTTACGTCAGTTTCCTTTTTTAACTGGGTGGTAAACGCCAATACGTCCACCAGGTCGTTATCCGAGATGGTAAAGGACAGGCCGGTAAACGCGCCATGGGTGGGCGCCATGGAGATCATATCAATATTGATGTGGTACTGAGCAATAGAATCGAAAATCTTCGCGATGGAATCTACCTGGGCCGGAAAGCCAACCAAGGTTACCAGGGTGATATTGTCCACGGTGCTGATGACAGTGCTTGTGCTCATTGCGGGCACCTTCCTTTCTTTCAGATAAGCAAACCCGTCCGGCTAGTCCTTTTTGTCCTCAATCAGATGGGACATATCGTATAGGCCGGCCTTGCGTCCGGCCATAAATACAGCGGCGTTCACGGCTCCGGCGGCGAACAGTTCTTTGGACTGGGCAGAGTGGGAGAGGCTGATTACCTCATGGCGGCCGGCAAAAATTACCTGATGCTCCCCTACGATGGTTCCCCCCCGTATGGAATGGATTCCCAGCTGCGAGCGCTCTCGTTTCTTTCGCTGAGAATGCCGGTCATAGGTATATTTCATATTGTTGCCCCGAACCTCATTGACCGCGTCGGCCAGCATGAGAGCAGTGCCGCTGGGGGCGTCGATTTTCTGGTTGTGGTGGGCCTCAACGATTTCCACGTCAAAATCCACCCCCAGCACGGCTTCCGCCTTTTTCGCCAGCTCCATCAGCAGATTGATTCCCAAAGACATATTCCGGGAGTAGAACACCGGCAATTCCTGGGCGGCGGATTTCACTTCCTCGGTTTGCTCAGGGGTATATCCCGTTGTGCACAGCACGGCGGCGGTGCCGGGATGGGCCCGGCAATAGTCCAGAATGGGAAAGAGGGCGCTGGGGTGGGAAAAATCCACCACAACGTCCACGGACTCCGTCACTTCGGCAATATTTTTGTATACAGGAAATTCCAGGTCGCCGCCAAAGATATCAACTCCGGCCGTGATCTGGCAATCTTCCCGTTCATTCACAAAGCTGCGGACAGCCGCGCCCATTTTTCCGGCACAGCCGCAGAGCAACAGTCTTACCATTTCACATTCCTCACGCTTTCCTTTGATTGAGAACATGCACCAAGGGCGGCCCCATCTCTATTATCGGCAAATTGGGCTGACCGCGTCATAAAATTTTGCCGTCAGCCCAATTCCCCCGAAAAACTTGGGTCAAATCCTATCGGTACACATTGAGAATCCTCTGCTTCTATTTCTCCGCAAGCAGCTCGTGCTTTTTCAACAGAGCTGTCATGGCGGCGCGCTTTTCCTCCGGCATGGTGGTCAGGGGCATCCGGCACAGGTTGGTAGAGATAATGCCCATCTGCCATAGAGCCTCTTTTACCGGGATGGGGTTTACGTCCATGAAGAAGCCGTCCATCAGGTCGATATACTGGTTGTTCAGAGTCCGGGCCTCGTCCAGACGGCCTTCCAGGGTGGAAACCGCCAGATCGTGCATGATACTGGGCAGCACGTTGGAGAACACGGAGATCACGCCTTTGCCACCCAGAGCGGTGATTGGCAGCACTTGATTATCCTCTCCGGAATATACTGCCAGATCGTCCCCGCAGAGGGCAATGGTGCGGGCCACAGAGGCAGTGTCTCCGTTAGCCTCCTTGGTCGCCACGATATAGGGGTTTTTGGCAAGTTCCCGATAGGTGGCCGGCAGAATATTGCAGCCCGTGCGGCTGGGTACGTTATAGAGAATACAGGGCATCTCTACACAGTCTGCAATGTAGTCAAAGCTCTCGATCAGGCCTTTCTGGGAGGTTTTGTTGTAGTAGGGCGTCACCAAGAGCAGCCCTTCCACGCCCAAGGCCTTGGCTTCCAGAGAGAGGTCCACACAGAAGCGGGTGTCGTTGCTGCCGGTTCCGGCAATAATAGGAATGCGGCCTTTGACCTTTTCCACAATAAAGGCGATGGTTTTCAGATGCTCCTCGCTGCTCATGGTGGCGGCCTCACCGGTGGTGCCGCAGGCTATAACCGCGTCGGCGCCGCCGGAAACCTGCATTTCGACCAACTTTTCCAGTTCATCCCAGGCAATTTCGCCCCGCTGGTCAAAAGGGGTGGCAAGCGCGGTGCCTACGCCGGTAAAAATGGTATTCTTCATCAAGAAATTCCTCCCGAAATCAGAGTGAAAGAGTTTGGCCGGCCTCAGTCAAAATAGCCAAGCTTGCACAGAAGCTCCGCCATCAGAACCCCGCCGCCGGCCGCGCCCCGCAGGGTATTGTGGGACAGACACACGAATTTATAGTCATACTGGGTATCGGGACGAAGCCTGCCCGCAGAAATAGCCATACCGCCCTCCAGGTCCCGGTCCAGCTTGGGCTGGGGCCGGTTATCCTCCTGGAAATAGTGGATGAACTGCTTGGGTGCGCTGGGCAGGTCCAGATCTTGGGCAGGCCCCTTAAATTCTTTCCAGCGCCGGATGATCTCCTCCACGCCCACCTTGTTTTCCAAAGAGAAGAACACCGCCGCCATATGGCCGTCGGAAACAGGCACCCGCAGGCACTGAGAGGTGATGGAGGGGGCGGTGGCGTTGACGATCACGCCGTTTTCCACATGGCCCCAGATCTTCATGGGCTCCTGCTCGGACTTCTCCTCCTCGCCGCCGATGTAGGGGATCACATTGTCCACGATCTCCGGCATGGTCTCGAAGGTCTTGCTCGCGCCAGAAATGGCCTGATAGGTGCAGGCCAGCACCTTGGTCACGCCCAGGTCCAGCAGGGGATGCAGGGCGGGCACGTAGCTCTGTAAGGAGCAGTTGGATTTTACCGCGATAAAGCCTTTCTTGGTGCCCAGGCGCTGCCGCTGGTGGGCGATGACCTGGTGATGGTCCGCGTTCAGCTCCGGCACGATCATGGGCACGTCGGGATCCCCCCGGTGCTGCTTGTTGTTGGAGATCACGGGGCACTCCCGCTTGGCGTAGGCCTCCTCCAGGGCGGTGATCTCCTCGGACTTCATATTGACGGCGCAGAACACAAAGTCCACCAGGGAGACGATCTTTTCCATATCGGCTTGGGCGTCATAAACCGGGAGCTCCGCCATGTTGGCCGGGACGGGGGTGGGCATGGCCCAGCGGCCCGCCACGGCTTCTATATAAGTCCTTCCCGCTGACCTAGCGCTGGCAGCCAGGGCTTTGACCTCGAACCAAGGGTGCTCCTCCAGCAAAGTGGCAAAACGCTGGCCCACCATGCCGGTGCATCCGATAATCCCTACACGATATTTTTGCATGTTCAAAATCCTTTCCAAAAGAGACTTCCAGCAGAAAACGGTTGAAAACAGTCTTGTTTTCCACTATAATAAGAACCAGTTTGATTTCGTTTATTATACCCTAGTCTACGCCGCTTGTCAATTTTTTCGGCCTGCATATACTATGATTTTTTCAGAAGGAGAGTGAATTTCATGGGGCCAACTTCGATGAAAACCAGCGATTTTTATTATGACCTGCCCCAGGAACTGATTGCCCAAACGCCCATAGAGCCCAGAGACGCTTCCCGGCTGATGGTTCTGGACAAGTCCAGCGGCAGAATTTCCCACCGGCGCTTTACCGATATTGTGGACCTGCTCCGTCCGGAGGACTGCCTGATCCTCAACGACTCCCGGGTCATGCCCGCCAGGATCTACGGGGTGAAGGAGGGCACCGGCGCCCATGTGGAGTTTCTGCTTTTGGAGAACAAGGGCGGCGACACCTGGGAGGCCCTCTGCAAGCCAGGCAAGCGGGCCAGGGAGGGGGCCAGGTTTGACTTTGGCGAAGGACTGATGAAGGGAGAAATCATCGGGGTCAAAGAGGACGGAAACCGGCTGGTGCGATTCCAGTACGAGGGGGTGTTCTTCTCCCTTCTGGACCGGATCGGGCAGATGCCCCTGCCGCCCTACATCAAGGCGAAGCTGGAGGACAAGGAGCGCTATCAGACGATCTATTCCCGGGAGACGGGCTCCGCCGCCGCACCTACCGCGGGGCTTCACTTTACGCCTCAGCTCTTGGACCGGTTGAGGGAAAAGGGGATTGAGACGGGCTTTGTCACCCTGCATGTGGGCTTGGGCACCTTCCGGCCGGTGAGCGCCGAGAGAATCGCCGACCACAAGATGCACGCGGAGCACTACTACATGCCGACGGAGACGGCGGAGCTCATCAACCGCACCAGGGCCAGAGGCGGGCGGGTTATCGCGGTGGGGACCACCAGCTGCCGGACCATCGAGTCCGCCCCCTGCCCGGGGGGAAAATTCCGGGAATGCGCCGGCTGGACGGACATTTTCATCTACCCCGGCTACACGTTCCAGGGGGTGGACGGGCTCATCACCAACTTCCACCTGCCGGAGAGCACACTGATTATGCTGGTCTCCGCCCTGGCCGGGCGGGAGAACGTGCTGCGCGCCTACCAGGAAGCTGTGAAAGAGCGTTATCGCTTTTTTAGCTTTGGGGATGCGATGTTTATCGGAGACCTGAAATGAATACTGTCAGTGAGACGCTGAAAAGCCCAGAAGCCATGCGGTTTCCGGGCTTTTTTCTTATTCCTGAGCCTTGTAAGAAAATCGGACCTCAACGCCGTTTTTGAAGAGAATCGAGGTGGTAAGCCCATTTTTATACAAAAGTTTGTGACGACGGAACCCATGAAATCCTTGACGATTTTGCGGATGAATTTCTCGTAGTCCACGAAGCGTTTGTCCTGAAGCTGTTGGCTCAGGATGAAGTAGCTGGCCTTCGCTATGAACTCCTCATCGGACATGGTGATGGAGGAGGCAACCTCGGCTTCTAGCTCTTCGAGGCCGGGGCGTTCGATGTGGTCCACCTGAGAGAGCATATCTCCCCGCAGAAGATTTTTCTCCAGCGTCTCGATGAAAGTACTTTTACCGAAGGAGTTGGAGGCCTGGATGAGGTTGGCGACGAAGTTCAGAGCAAAGGGGCCAAAGTGTCCTGTCAGAGACGCTTGTGTTGGTGCAGTCGTTGAACCGCCTGCGCCGGGCGCACACGTAGAGGGACGGCCTCCATCCATCGGAGCGTTCCTTGATGATCTTTTACAGAGCCATACCGCAAGGACAGTGCTTGCAAACTCCGAGTTTATCATCATGCTCAATCAGGCTTCGACTGACCGCCTGAAGCCTGCCGAGCTGCTTAACATCTCCGATTTGCAGATTCAAAGCATTGCGGGATTTAGATGGATGGTAATATGCTTGATGTCGGAAAAATGTGCTTCCACGCTGTCGTGAATACGTTCCGCAATGGCGTGCGCTTCCCGGAGCGGCAAATTGCCATCAACCTGAAGCTCCAACTCGATATATATTTTATTTCCAAACATTCTGGAATGGAGCAAATCCACCTGTACCACATTTTCCTGTGCGGCAATATAAGCTGTCAAGTTTTTTTCATAGTCTTCTCCGCACGAGGTATCCATCATTTTTACAATGGCGTCCTTCAAAATGTCATAAGAAACCTTCAAGATAAACAGACAAATCACAACACTGACAATGCTGTCCATAACGGGGAATCCCAACATAGCGCCTGCAATGCCGATCAGCGAACCGACGGAAGAAAAAGCGTCCGACCTATGATGCCATGCGTCCACCATAAACGCCGGGGAGTTTAATACTTTGGCATAGTGCCGGGTGTACCAATACATCGCCTCTTTCGATACGATAGAAACGATTGCAGCCACCAGCGCAATCATGCTGGGAATGGCCAGGGCCCCGTAGCTGCCCACAAAAATTTTTTCAAGTCCCGCCTTACCAATTCCAAGCCCGGTGATTAGAAGGATCACGCCCAGTAGCAGCGAAGCAACGCACTCAAAGCGCTCATGCCCATAAGGATGCTCTTTGTCCGCCGCTTTTTTGGACAATCGGACGCCGAGGAACGCAATAAATGTTGCAAAAACGTCAGAAAGGGAGTGAACTGCATCGGATACCATAGCCCCGGAGTTGCCAGCAATCCCGGCAAACAGCTTGAAGGCGGACAAAACCACATTTCCCACAATCCCTACCAGTGAGATGCGCCGTATAATGGCATTTTCATTGATGCCCACTTTGGACGGGACGATTTCGGTTCGATTCTCTTTGTTGGTTGTCTTAAAATAATCCTCCTGTTCTGCCGCGATGGCAGCAGTGATGATTACTCTCATTGGCACCAGCTTGAGATAAAACTATCCAAAAAAGTGTAAAAAAACACACCCATGGAACATACAACTGTCCCACAGATGCATCATGCGCTATCTGCTGCCGCCTTTCAGCGACCCGGCCGCTCAGTTTGTACTGTTGATCTCGCATTCCACACAGAATGTAATGCAGTGCAAAGAGTTATCAGATTATACCGCAGTATATGTAGCTTGTCAAGATGCTGTGACAAAAAAGAGGCAAAAATCCGAATGGCGCACTTCGATATATGGTCTGCGACCATGTATCGTGCGCTTTGCGGCTATCCCTGCACCCTCCCAGCAGGTATTATGTCCGTACTTTCTGAATCAACGCTTTGGCTTCTTCCTTCTTCAACATCTTGCCATACGACACCACTTTCCTATCTACCACCAGCACCGGAGTAGTCATGACCCCGTAGGCGGCGATTTGCGTGAAGTCCGTCACATGGTCAATCGTAGTATCCATCCGTGAACCGATTCCTCGTCTCGCTCGGCATACCGCCGCTCACAAGGACAGAGACGAAGATGTAACGGGAGGAGATTTTACGGGGGTGCTACCCCAAACCCCTTGAACAGCCCCGGTGCCGGGGCTGGCTATGCGTTCGGTTCCCGAACGCTATTGTCCTTGATTTGCCGTTTGGTTCGCAACAAAAAAGTGTTTTACAAACGGGAATAAATTTGCTATAATTATCATAGGGTAAGGTTGGGCTTTGAGGTGGTAAACTTCGTTGCGACCACGCGCCGATGGTATGACAAGGGGGAACCCTGAGAGATGCGGGAGATGCGACGCCCGCCAAAGCCCATCCTAACAAGGGAACAGGTGAATGCCTGTTCCCTTTCCTTGTCTATCGAAAACCACTCGCTGGGCGAGTGGTTCAAAAGAAGGCTTATGGCGATGATGTAGAAAGGAAAACTCCTTTTGGTGTAAAATAAACTTGCGGTCTGGCCTGCTTTTCAAGTCACAGATTTTTTCTTGACTTTCTCTCGGCTTCGTGCTATGATACTTCTATCATATAGACGAAACGGAGTGAAAAGATGTTCGCATAAGCTCATGAAAAATCAGGCATAGGGTTGCTTCTGGGGAGTTTCCTCAGGGCTTGTTGTGTGTCGGGTTTTGGGCTTTTGCGCATGTCTTTTTCTTTTGCTTTTCCCCATAAATATGGGGCCTTTCTGTGCGCATATCCCCGCCCGGCCAAGGATGGGAGGTATGCGCATTGCTACAAATAAAAGAGCTTACAATTACCATGAAGAAGGACCTGCGGACCCTGCTTCAGAACTTTTCTTTCTCTCTGAATCCTGGAGACAAAATCGCCCTCATCGGGGAGGAGGGCGATGGTAAGTCCACCCTGCTCAAACTTCTTTATAACGAGGCGCTGGTGGAGGAATATGCCGAATGGCAGGGCATGGTCCAGCGGGATGGGATGCTGCTGGGATACCTTTCCCAAGAGGTGGGGCCCAGGGAGGCGGCGCTCACCGGATATGAATTTTGCTGTGAAAACCCTGCCTTTTTAGAGAGTGGCCCCGGAGAATTGGCTGCTGCTGCGGCCAGCCTGCGGTTTCCTGTGGAGCTTTTCTATACGGACCGGAGGCTGGGAACTCTTTCCGGTGGGGAAAAGGTCAAGCTGCGCATGGCGCTGCTCACCCTGGGTCGTCCGGATGTCTATCTGCTGGACGAACCCAGCAACGACTTGGACGTAGAGACGCTGGAATGGCTGGAAAAATTCATCAACGGTTGCGGTAGGCCGGTGCTATACATCTCCCACGATGAGACGCTTCTGGAAAACACCGCCAACTGTATTCTGCATCTGGAACAACTCCGCCGGAAAACCCTGCCCCGCTGGACTTTTGCCCGCATGAGCTACCGCCAGTATGTGGAGGAGCGGCTAAACCGGTTTCAAAAACAGGAGCAGCTGGCAAAAAAGGAGCGGGATGAGGACCGTAAGCGCCAGGAGAAGCTCCGGAGAATAGAACAGCGGGTGCAGCACGAACTGGATACCATCTCCCGGGCCAACCCCGGTGGAGGCCGCCTGTTGAAGAAGAAAATGAAGTCTGTGAAATCCATGGAGCACCGGTTTGACCGGGAGCGGGAGGATATGACGGAGTTTCCGGACACAGAGGAGGCCATTCTGGCAGGATTCCAGGAGGACATCGTTTTGCCCGCGGGGAAACCGGTGCTGGACCTGCGGCTTCCCGCCCTTACCGCCGGGGATGGAACCTTGCTGGCGGAAAACCTGGAGCTCTGCATCCGTGGGCCGGAACATATCTGCATTACCGGCAAAAACGGCGTGGGAAAAACCACTCTGCTGCGAAAAATTGCAGGAGAACTTCTGGGTCGCCAGGACCTGCGCGCGGCTTATATGCCCCAGGACTACGGGGAGGCCGTGGACCAGAGCCAGACGCCTGTGGAATTTCTCACCGGCGGCAGCGGGGAGAAGGGGAAGCTCACCCAGGCCAAGACGTTTTTGGGCAGTATGAAATACACCCCGGAGGAATGCGGACACAGCATCGCCCAGCTCTCCGGCGGGCAGAAGGCCAAGCTCTTCCTGCTGAAGATGATCCTCTCCGGCAGCAATGTGCTGATTCTGGACGAGCCCACCCGGAATTTCAGCCCCCTTTCCGGGCCGGTAATCCGGGAAATACTCCAGGGCTTTGGCGGCTGCATCATCAGCGTTTCCCACGACAGAAAATATATCGGTCAAGTGGGAGATAGTATCTATGAGATGACCCGGGAAGGGCTGCGGAGGGTGTGAGTGAGCTTTGCTTCAGAGGCGGGGCATTGTCATCCTAACCGGGAAAACGAGTGCCCTTCTAAGTCCCGCCATGATTGACAAATCTCCGGACGGGAGCTATAATAAAAAAATCTTTTATTTGCGAGGTGTTTCCTTTTGATATATAAAGATGTGTCCTGCGCGGCCATCCACGACCTGTCCGGGGTGGGAAAATGCTCTCTGACCGTGGCCCTGCCGGTGCTCTCTGCCTGCGGGGTGGAGACTGCCGTTCTGCCCACGGCGGTGCTGTCCACCCACACAGGTGGATTCACCGGCTATACCTTCCGGGATCTGTCGGAAGATCTGCTGCCCATCGCCGCTCACTGGAAGCAGGTGGGGTGCCGGTTTTCCGCCCTGTACAGTGGGTTTCTGGGCTCCGCCGGGCAGACTAAGACTGTGGCGGAGATTTTCCGGATGCTGGGGGAGGGCTCTCTGCTGGTGGTGGACCCGGTGCTGGGAGACGGCGGGCGGCTATATGCCACCATTACCGAAGAGCTGGCTGCAGGCATGGCGGAGCTCTGCCAAAAGGCCGATCTGGTGATTCCCAACTTGACCGAGACATCCTACTTGCTGGGAACTCCTTATCAGGAGGGAGAGATGACGCCGGAAGAAGTGGGGGCTCTTTTGGGGGCCCTTCGGGCCCGAGGCCCCAAGCTGGCCGTGCTTACAGGCGTGCGTTGCGGAGGAAAGCTGGGTTCGGCCTCTATGGATGCCGCCGGCAAAATGGAGATGTGCCTGCTGGAGGAGATCCCTGGCTCTTATCATGGCACCGGGGATCTGTTCGCGTCTACTTTGGTGGGCGGGCTGCTCAATGGCATGACCCTGGGAAAGGCCTGCCGTCTGGCTACGGAGTTCACCCATCAGGTAATCGTGACCACTCGGGAAAAGAGCAAAGACATCCGCTTCGGGCCCAAGTTCGAGGTCCATCTGCCGGAGCTGGCCGCCCGGGTGGAGAACTTCCGAAGGGAAAACCATAGTTTTTGAGAGTGGTGCTCGCTTCGCTGCGCAGGCCTCCGGCGGTTTAGGGGTTCTTCTCACCTGCCGGTTCGGTCGGCGACGGGAAATCGCCACTGGCGATTGTCGCCCCCTAAAAAACCCCGCAGCCTTTGAGAAAGGCAAGACTTCGTGAAACGAAGTCTACGAAACATTTTACGCTGGTTGACTTTTGCGCACTCAGCTAACCAGGTTAAAAGTTTTGGTCGAGCTTTTTCAAAAGCTCGCAGGGTGTGGGACGGAGTCCCACGGTCTTGCCCTTGATCTTAACACCTGAGAAGCGCATTTTTTGAAGTGGTGAATCATAGTTAACACTCGCTGTGCTCGGTTAACTATCCGAGTTTTGCGAAGCAAAACTCTTAAGAGGCTCTTTTTTGCAAGAAAAGAAGCATCCCCTGGGCTCCGGAACCAGCCAGCTCTGGGCATCCAGCACTCAACTTGGCAGAGTTTTCCGTAGGAAAACGGAAAGATAAACCGAGCTGCGCGAGTGTTTATCTTTTTGTCACGACGGCGAAGCCCAGCCACGCATTTCGCTTTGCTTGGTGCGGTGTGCCGTTTCCCCCATAAAAACGCTCAAAAATATAGAAAGGATGAGACGATGGATATGCATTCTGTTTCGGAACCCTGCACCCAGGAGGCGCTGCTGCCCGTCTTTGAGAAGTGGCGGGGGCTGCTGCGGTTGAAGGAAAGTTGGGACGTGCGCCTGGAGATGGTGGACGACGAGGGCTTCACCAAGACTGGGGATTTCAAGATAGATCCCACGGACCGAAAGGCGGTTTTGCTGCTGAACCGGCGCAATCCCAAAGGGGGGAACCTGGAGGAGGTCATCTGCCACGAGCTGCTTCATCTAAAGCTCTATCCTCTGGACCAGCTTACCGAAGGGCTCATTGACGCCCACTATTCCGAGGGCTCGCCGGAATATAGCGCCATGTATACCCAGTTCATGGTGAATTTGGAGATTACCGTGGAAGAGCTGGCAAAATGCTGGCTGGAGGCCTTTGGAGACAACAAGGAGCTCTCCTATGGCCGCTGCCACGGGATGAAGTCATTTAATGAACTCTACGATGGCTTGAAGCCGTTGTAAAGGGTAGTTTTGAAAAAACATAGATAGCGCGCCACGAGAAAGGGTGTCTCCCATGTAGCGATTGCCCGTCTGCCTCATGTTACTCCAATATGAAAGGATGGCTCTTATGCCTGATTTAAAAACCGAAATTACCCGCCGCCGGACCTTTGCCATCATCTCCCACCCGGACGCGGGCAAGACCACCCTTACGGAAAAATTTCTCCTCTACGGCGGGGCCATTGCCCTGGCGGGGATGGTGAAGGGCAAACGGAACTCCCGTCATGCTGTCTCTGACTGGATGGAAATCGAAAAGCAGCGGGGCATCTCCGTCACCTCCTCTGTCATGCAGTTCCAGTACAATGATTTTTGCATCAATATTCTGGACACCCCCGGCCACCAGGACTTCTCCGAGGACACCTACCGCACCCTGATGGCGGCGGATTCCGCCGTCATGGTTATCGACGCCTCCAAGGGCGTGGAGGCCCAGACCCGCAAACTCTTCAAGGTGTGCGTCATGCGGGACATCCCCATCTTCACCTTCATCAATAAAATGGATCGGGATTCCCGCAGTCCCTATGACCTGTTGGACGAGATCGAGAAGGAGCTGGGCATCGGCACCTACCCTATGAACTGGCCTATCGGCTCCGGCGTGGACTTTAAGGGTGTGTACCACCGGGAGAAAAACCAGGTGCTCCGCTTTGTGCCGGAGGAGAGCGGCGCGGGCCGCCGGGAGGTGGAGGAGCAGACCTTCTCCCTGGACGACCCGGCCCTCCGGGAGACCATCGGCGAATATTTATATGATACTTTGAGAGACGACGTGGAGCTTCTGGACGGCGCGGGCTACGAGTTCGACATCGACAAGGTTCGCCACGGCAAGCTGTCCCCGGTGTTCTTCGGCTCGGCCCTCACCAATTTCGGCGTGGAGCCCTTCCTGGAGGACTTTCTGCGCCTCACGCCCCCGCCACTGCCCCGGTCCGCCTCGGAGAGCCAGGTAGATCCCTTTGACCCGGATTTCTCCGCCTTTGTGTTCAAGATCCAGGCCAACATGAACAAGGCCCACCGGGACCGGATTGCTTTCATCCGCATTTGCAGCGGGAAATTTGAGAAGGGCATGGAGGTGGACCATGTCCAGGGCAAGCGGCGGATCAAGCTCAGCCAGCCCCAGCAGCTCATGGCCCAGAGCCGGGAGATCATCGAGGAGGCCTACGCCGGGGATATCATCGGCGTGTTCGACCCGGGAATCTTCTCCATCGGGGACACCCTCTGTGCCCCGGGAAAGAAAATCCGGTTTCAGGGCATCCCCACCTTCGCCCCGGAGCTGTTCAGCCTGGTGCGCCAGAAGGACACCATGAAGCGCAAGCAGTTTGTGAAAGGGGCCAACCAGATCGCCCAGGAGGGCGCTATCCAGATCTTCCAGGAGATCAACTCCGGCATGGAGGAGGTTATTGTAGGAGTGGTGGGTAGCCTACAATTCGATGTGTTCCAGTACCGCATGGAGAACGAGTATAATGTAGAGGTCCACATGCAGACTTTGCCCTACTCCTTCATCCGCTGGATCGACAATGAGGACATGGACGAGGCCGCCCTAAAGAAGCTGAACCTCACCTCGGACACCAAAAAGGTCCAGGACCTGAAGGGCCGCTATCTGCTGCTCTTTTCCAACCAGTGGAGCATCAACTGGGCCCTGGAGCGCAACGAGGGGCTGATGCTCTCAGAGTTTAGCGAGAGCTGAGCCCTTATTCCCAGGAGCCGGGAGCGGTGCGTGCAAATTGGGCAAACCGTTTGGAGGGCGGGTTCCGTTCGCGCGGAGACCAGCGTGTCGCTAAGTCCGATGCGTTTTTCAATAGTTCACACAGCTCCAAAGAGGTAGAGCGCCTTTTTGGAACCCGGCGGGGAGGTCGCGACCTCCTCAGCCGCCCAGCTTAAAAAGCGGTATCTGCCGGCTTTATGTGTGTTTACGATACACCAAGACTAGGAAACCTTTTTTCAATTCCAAAAGAGAGTTCATCTCGCCTCTCGAGATGAACTCTCCGTTTTTTCTTGTGGGATTTTTGTCAAGCGGTCCTGGCTTCTATTTGGCTTTGCGCCGGGCTGTGAACAGAAACGAAGGCAGAGACAGCACAATGCCGGTGCCCAGGGCAATGGCAATGGCAATTTTGATGGTTTCCAGCCCCTTGTCTAAAGCCAGAGCATCCTGCCCCATGAAGAAATGGTAGCCGGTATAGTAGATCCCCGCGCCAGGCACCAAGGGGAAGATCCCGCAGATCAGAAACACCGTCACCGGGGCTTTGCGGGCAAAGGAAAACACCCGGGAGAGCCAGGCCAGAGCCAGGGTGGCCAGGAAGGAAGCGGCCACCACTCCGCTGCCGGACGCAGTAGCGATTACATAGACCAGCCAGCCCGCGCCGCCGGTAAAACCGGTGTACAACAGCTCCCTGCGGGGAGCGTGGAAGATGATCGCAAAGGCGATGGTAGCCGCGAAGGCCACGGCGGTCTGGAGAGCCCAGCTTCCTAGGGTGAGAAAATTCATCACAGCAAAGCACCTCCTGTCAGCATAGAAAGGCCCCGCACGACAAAGCCCACGCCCACGGCGATACAGCCGCCGATGAGGAAGGCGTCCAGCATCCGGATGGCCCCGCTCAGGTAGTCCCCGTGAAAGAAATCCCGGATGGAATTGGTGAGGGCCACGCCGGGAACCAGGCGGATAATGGATCCGATGATGATCTTATCCATGTTGTCTCCCAGTCCCAGCAGAAAAAACACCCCACCGCACAAGGTGACCAACGCGCTGGCGGAAAGGTTGGTGAGAAATTTGGACATCCCTTTCCGGCCTACAAAGCTGAGAAACAGCTCCAGGGCCACACCGCAGACGAAAGCCACGGCGGCGTCCCGCCAGCTTCCTCCGAAAAGATAGCTGAAAGAGGCGCTGCCCACGGCGCAGGCCAGTACAGCCAGGGGCAGGGGAGAGTAGGGCAGAGCGCGGATCTCCTCCAGCCGGGCGGAGGCCTCTTCCACCGTGTGGGCGCCCTGGACGATTTCCCGGGAAAGCTGGTTCACGGCGCAGATCCGGCCCAGATGGGTGGCGGTGCTGGGGATATGCTTGAGCATGGCGGTGCGCTCCACCCCCTGTTCCACGCCGGTGGCAAAGATGGCGTTGGTAAGCACATACACCTGGAAGCTGTCAATTCGATAGGCACAGGCAACCCGCTCCATGGTCTCCTGTACGCGGGAGATTTCCGCTCCGTTTTCCAAAAGGACTTCTCCCATCTGAAAGGATAAATTCAGGATGGTTGGCATAGTGTCACAATCCTTTCCGTTAGAGCCTGTATTCATAACCGAATTTTCCCCTCAGATGGTGGTTGCGGGTTGTGAATATCTCCCCGCAGGAGTTCGAAGGCCTCTTCATATGCATTTACCCGGCCCTCTTTCAGGTATTTCCGGATTTCCGGTTCCAGCGCAATCAGCATATGGGCCCACACCGGCGAGAGGCGGACGCCCGCGTCTTTTTCAATCTGTACCATGGCCTGGTCCAGCGTCATAGGGGGAGAGGAGAGGAATACCGGATTGTCAATCAGGCGGACAAGATGAATAGCGGCGCTGACCAGGTCGGTCATGGAGGCGTTGGGGTCCTCTTCCCGGCTATACCGCTGGGGATATCCCCCCTGACCGTTATAATACCGGTGATGGCCCAGGGCCGCCTGGACATAGGGCCGGGTGGACTCGCTGCGCTCCAGAAGGGAAGCCGTGGCCTCCACATGGCAGCGGTACATGGATTCCTCTTCTTCCAGCCAGCTGCGGCCGATGCGGCGCACAAAATTTGTGAAGGCCAGCAGGCCCACGTTGTGCAGCAGACATCCTTCATAGGCGAAGCGCCGGAATTCCTCCCTGTGGGCGGAGACCTCTTCGGGAGAGGCGCAGCCCAGGGCGCCGGCCAGAGCCTCCGGGCGCGAGTCTACGGCCCGGTCCACCAGCATCCGGGCCACCTCCGCCGACATGCGGGATGTGACGAAGGCGTCGGGATTGCGGCAGACCACCAGATTGATGATGAAGTCCTTCTCCTGGATGCCGTCAGGATATTCCACAAAGGTCTGCAGGCAGGCCAGCAGGTGGTTGATGGTGGTTTCGCTGATCTGGTTGTCGGGCATTTTCCGCACGTATACAGCCAGCCTCCGATACATCAGGCTGAGGACCTCCTTTTTCTTGTGGCGGTATTCCCCGTGGTCCTCGATGTAGGCGGCATACAGAGCCGGCAGGAACATGTTGCAGTAAATTCCTTCAGAGCTGTAGTCCTGCTCGTCCCGTTCCATATATTCCTGTTCCATCCAGCCTAAAAAATAGGAGAGAGGGCGGACGCCGCAGTGATAGTGGGCGGCCTCGTAGGCATAGCGCCAGCGCATGGCGGGCTTGGCGCTTTGGGTCTGACAGCTCTCCATCAGTCGGTCGAATACATACTCGGCGGATTCCATCACTTCCCGCTGAACCTGGGGGTCCACAATCCCCGCCCGCAGCAGGCCCAGGCCGGTGGTGCGCTCTTGATGGGACTTGTAGAGATACAGATCCCAGGGGAGGCCAGGGGATTTTTCATGATAGACGGGGTCCTCCAGGATTTGCAGAGAGCGGCGGATAGCGTTCATTTTCCGGCGGCCGTCCTGGGCGTTGAGCTCGGAGTAGACCAGGGCCAGATTACCCATGGCCCGGTGGATGTATCCCCGCGTTTCCTCATCGTAAATGTCGTCGTACTGCTTAATATAGGAGGCGGCCTCCCCAAACATCATGCTCATCTTCCAGCGATAGGGGCTTTGACCGGCCCGGCGGACGATCTCTTGCATATAGAAGAGGGCCATGGCGCAGTGGTAGAGCTCCCGGATCAGCAGGTCCTGGTATTCCCAGTGCCGGGCATAGGTAATCAGGGCGTTGTGCAGGGAGTAGCACAGCACCAGATCCAGGTATGTCCCCCGCTGGAGAAGCTGGGCGGCGAAATCCTCCAGGTTAGAGATATCCTCTTCTCCGGCGGAGACGATATTGTCCAGCAGAGGGAAGAGCTCCTGCCGGAGCATGGCGGTGTTCTCCTCTGAGATTCTTCGGATCTCCGCCACGTTTTCATCCCGCTGTTTCACATAGGCGGCGGGGTCCGCCGGAATCTCCCCCGGCGGGGCGTTCAGCAGCAGGACCCGCCGCAGGTTTTCGATGTACTTTTCCTGATACTCCCTCATGGCTGCCGCCCCCTCAGCAGGCCTTCTATGGTGGAGAAAACCCGGTCCATATCCAGAGGCTTGGAAATATGGGCGTTCATGCCCGCTTCCAGGGAATTCTTGACATCCTCCACAAAGGCGTTGGCTGTCATGGCAATAATGGGAACGCTTCGGGCATCGGGACGGTCCAGCCGCCGGATCTCCCTGGCGGCGTCCAGACCGTTCATCACCGGCATCTGGATATCCATGAGAATGGCGTCATACCAGCCGGGAGCGGAGGCCTGAAAGGCCTCTACCGCCTGTTTCCCGTCCTCAGCGCAGTCGATTTCCGCCCCCGCCTCTCCAATCAGCTCCTGGGCGATTTCCCGGTTCAGCTCATTGTCCTCGGCCAGAAGCAACCTGCGTCCGGTGAGGTCGCACCGGACCTCTGGCTCCGGTTGCTGAGGGACCGGCCCCTGGGCATAGGCGGAGAGCCCGGCGGCCAGGCGGCTTCGGAACATGGGCAGGGGGATGAATCCGTCCACGCCGGAACGGGTGAAGACATATTCGATCTGGCTCCAGTCGTTGGCGGTAAGCAGCAGAATGGGCAAGCGGCTGCCCATCCGGTGGCGGATCTCCGGCAGCAGAAGGGTAACCTCCGCGTCCGGCAGCTTTTCCACTGTGAGAAAGGCGTAATACGCCTCTCCCGAGAGCTCCGCGTCGTTGAGGTACATCACGGCGGAATCCGCGTCCTGGGCCCAGTCGGCCTCCAGGCCCAGGTCTTTCAGCATTTGCACGGTAAGCTCCGCCTGTTTTTCATCGCTGTCCAGGAGAAGGATTTTTTGCCCGGCCAGATCCTTTGAAAAGTCCTCGGGGCACTCGGCCCGGGGGAAAGGGATGCTAACCGTAAAGCAGCTCCCCTTGTCGGGCTCGCTCTCCACGGCAATCTTGCCGCCCATTAAATCGATCAGGCTTTTGGTGATGGCCATGCCCAGGCCGGTGCCCTGAATCTTGTTCACAGAAGCCTTCTCCTCCCGCTCAAAGGGCGAGAAGAGCTTCAGAAGGAACTCCCTGCTCATGCCGATGCCGTTGTCCTTTACCCGCAGGTCCATGCGAGCCTTCTCTGGATCCTCATGGGCGGAGATGGCAAAATAGAACTCCACCCAGCCTCCCTGAGGAGTGTATTTGATGGCGTTGGAAAGTAGATTCAGACAGATCTGCTTTACGCGCACCGGGTCCAGAACGAGGTTTTCGCAGACCATCGAACCCATTTCCAGCTGGAAATCCAGATGTTTGGAATCCGCCTGGGGTTTGGCGACGATGAGCAGCTCGTGGAGCAGGTCAGCGATATTGGCTTGTTCCACCTGGATCTGTACTCGGCCGCTTTCAATGCGGGACATGTCCAGCACTTCGTTTAAAAGGGACATCATATGCCCGGAAGCTACCTGGATTTTTTCCAGACATTCTTTGATTTTTTGAGGGGGATCGGGCTGGCTCAGGGCAATTTCCGTAAGGCCCACGATGGCGCCCATGGGGGTGCGGATGTCGTGGGACATTTCCGAAAGGAAGGAGGTCTTGGCTTTGCTGGCCAGAATGGCTTCGTCTAAAGCGCTCTGGGTGCGGTTATAATAGGATGTGGCGTCGCTTAAGATACAGAGGAGATGCTCCCCTTGGGGCACAATGGCGGCGGAATAGACGCGGCTGCCCAGATGAAGAAAGACTGGCGCCTCCTCCTGGCCTTTTAAAGCCATCGCAAGGGTGCCGGCATCCTGGGCGGGCAGAGCGGCCGGCAAATTTCCCCGGATCAGCTGGCTGGCAGGGGAATTTTCATAGACTGGGCGGAGCGAAGGCGTTTCAAAAGCGATCACAGGAACGCTTGTCTCGCCCCAGGCAATCTCCAGCTGGCGTTTGTCCATAGCTATAGGCATCCTTTCAAAAGACCAATTCTATACCAATCCATTATACTACTGGCGGCAGATAATTACAATCCCCTATCCTTCCGGCAGATTAAGAATTCTTTTCTGAAGCGATGCAAGACGGAGCTTGCCTTCCTGCATTGCCGGGAAATTGCACAAAATTGTGGGAGAGACCCTGCTTTTTGCGGAATTATCTCTCAAAAAGGGCGATTTGCCAGGAAGGGGCTTGACAGGGAGTATGATGAAGGGTATAATTAAATACAACATTTAGTGCATGTTCCCTATGAGAAAAATGCAGTTTCGTCATGTTTTTTTCATAATCGCTTCATAATGCAGGAATATAGGGATCAATATGCGGAACTGGGTTGTTCGCGGAGAGGCTTTGGCCTCCGCTTTGCAACATATATTTTATGTAGAAAGGACGACGATTCACATGAACAAGACAGTAAAGCGCGTTTTGGCGCTGATGCTGGCTCTGGTGCTGATGGTTTCCGTGTTTGCCGCCTGCGGCGACAATAATACCGGCAGCTCCAGCGAGAGCAGCTCCAGTAGTGAAGAGAGCAGCTCCAGCGAGTCCAGCAGCGAGTCCGAAGAGAGCTCTCAGGAGGAGGGGCAGGAGCCCACTGAAACCGGAGCCTGGGAGGCGCCCTCCATTGAGAGCGATGACTACGACGAGCTTTCCGATTATTACTATGACTTCAACCTGGGCGAGTTCTATGACTTCTACAAGGATGCCACCCAGGAGGTGGACGACGTTGACAAGCGCTATGCTCTGGAGGCTCTCAGCGAGGCCAAGCTGCTGGAGTCCGCCGTCATGTTCCCCACCTACAACGACGGCAACCGCTACGTTTTCGGCCGCATCGCTCCCGGCTCCACCACCACCAACGGCTGGGGCGCCGACGACGGCCGCTACAAGTACGCCATCGTCACCAACGAGGTCATCAAGACCGCCGACCGGGACGAGCTGAAGAAAATGCTCAACGAGCTGCGCGGCACCGGCACTTATCACGAAGAGGCCAAGAAGTTCCTCACTGAAAAGGGCTATACCTTTAAGGACAGCTACAACATCACCTTTGACACCAACCCCACCACCTGGGACGCCATGGCTTCCAGCCGCGCGGGCGATGTGGACCCGGTCATCAACTGCATCGACAGCCTGCTGTTCTATGACGGAGAAAACACCGAAGTTCCCTGCCTGGCCGAGAGCTACGACGTGTCCAAGGACGGCCTGACCTACACCTTCCACATTCGCAAGGGCATGAAGTGGGCGGACTCTCAGGGCCGTGAGATCGCCGACATCGTGGCCGACGACTGGGTGGCCGGCCTGCAGCATGTGTGCGACTCCGGCTCCGGCCTGGGTGAGCTGTTCATCGGCGTTATTGCCAACATTCAGCCCTATCTGGAGGGTGAGGACACCGACTTCTCCAAGGTAGGCATCAAGGCTGTGGACGACTACACCCTGGAGTACACCTTGGAGAAGAAGGTCCACTACTTCACCTCCATGCTCCACTATGGTATCTCCCTGCCTCTGTGCCGCAGCTACTACACCTCTCAGGGAGGCAAGTTCGGTGAGGACTACAATACCGAGGACGAGAGCTATCAGTATGGCATCGACCCCGACCACATCGCCTATAGCGGTCCCTTCCTGATCACCAACTTCACCGAGAACAACTCCATCAACTACAAGGCCAACCCCCTGTATTGGGACGCTGCGAACGTTACCCTGAAGGAGCTGTCTCGTACCTTCAATGACGGCAGCGACAGCACCAAGGCCTATCAGGACCTGAAAGCCGGCGTGATTGATCAGAGCGGCCTGAACACCTCTACCATTGAGCTGGCCAAGGAAGAGAAGATGGAGGGCTCTGACAAGACCATCATGGAGGAGTATGCTTACGTTACTTCTTCCAGCGCCGCCTCTTACTCCTCCTTTATGAACTTCAATCGCGCTATTTGGAACAACTCCCGTGCGGAGAACGAGGCTGTTTCTCCTCAGAGCGAGGAAGATGCCGCCCGTACCCATGTGGCAATGAACAACCTGCACTTCCGCCGGGCTGTGGTCACCTCTCTGGACCGCAAGACCTGGAATGAACAGACCGTGGGCGAGGACGTCGCTGAGCTGTGCCTGCGCAACACTTACACTCCCGGCACCTTCGTCTCCATGCAGAACGACGTGACTGTGGAGATCAACGGCGAGAGCGTGACCTTCCCCGCCGGCACTGACTACGGCGAGATCATGCAGGCCCAGATCGACGCGGACGGATTTGATGTCACTGTGTACAAGAAGGATCCCAACGCGGAGAACGGCAAGGGCTCCGGTGACGGTTTCGACGGCTGGTATAATCCCGAGTACGCCAAGAAGGAGCTGGAGCTGGCCATTGCCGAGCTGGAATCCGCCGGCGTCAGCGTGGACGAAAGTAATCCCATCCAGCTGGACTTCCCCTATCCCGCCACCAGCACCACCCGGACCAACCAGGCCCAGGTGATGAAGCAGAGCATGGAGGAGACTCTGGACCACAAGGTTCAGATCAACCTGGTGGAGTGCGAGAGCAACGAGATCTGGTACTATACCGGCTACTATACCGAGCGCGGCTACGAGGCCAACTATGAGATGTTCGACCTGTCCGGTTGGTCCCCCGACTTTATGGATCCCTGCTCCTATATCGACACCTTCCTGCCTGACTACAACGGCTATATGACCAAGTGCTGCGGCGTATACTAATTTCGAAGATTAGAAGAACGCTGACCCCTGACTGGGCAGGTTTGAAACCGATGGTTGTTTTCTAGGTAGAAAACATGCCATATGAAACACACCGTGTTTCATAATTGGGTTTTGCTGACGCGGCCCAATCCACACTGTAAAGACGCCGGGTTTGCCTGGCCGAGCATAGCGGATACTGGGGAGATTCCCTAAAAAGCCGCTGATGGAGAATGGGCGATGGGGCCATAAGGCCTCATCCCCAATCTCTATATCTATACTTTTTAAGAGTGATACTGTGTGGCCTCCATGCGCACAACACTTGGCAAAGCCAAGTCTGCCGCGCATTCCGGCAAGACCTTGGAGGCGTTGAGTCTCAGCTGCAGTTTCGGTCGGCGATGGGAAATCGCCACTGGCAATTGTCGCCCTCCAAAAACCTCCACCACCTTTGAGAAAGGTAAGACTTCGTAAAACGAAGTCTACAAAACTTTTACCCTGGCTAGCTGGGGGCGCTTCGCACCTAGCTTGGCAGAGTTTTCGCCGCACTTTTGCGTAGCAAAAGACAGCCGTCTCACGGCTGGGGCGGAAACGGAAAGATAGACCGAGCCGCGCGAGCGTCTATCTTTTTGACACCACCGCGAAACCCAGTCTGCTTATTTCGCCTCGTTTGGAGCGGTATGCCGGAGGCCCTCTTCACTCTTCAACTATTCAAAATCCACAGAAAGAAAAATCGCAGATGACACTATGAAAAAGTAGATGATAATATGACTAAATATTTATTAAAGCGGCTTTTGCACGGACTTGTTTCCATCGTCATCGTGGTGGCGATAGTCATGGTGCTGATCTACTCTCTTTTGAACCGCGCGCTGATTTTTTCCAATGACATGACCTATCAGAAGCAGCAGAATAACGCGAAGATTTCCTATTCCTTCCGGAAATGGCAGGAGTACGGCTATCTGGATTATGTCACCTTCGCCGACTATATGAACGGCCTGGTGCGCAAAGGCGAGCTTGATGCGGAAACCCGGGACGAGGCGATTTCCATTGGCCGGAAGCCGGAAAACGACAGCGAGATCACGGCGGAATATGTGGAGAAATTCACAAAGGAGTATGAGAGCAAGGGGTTTACGGTAGAGCGGTATAACGCTGTTACCTCCCGAAAGAAGCTGGCCAGCGGCGGGCAGCAGATTTTGTTCGCCCACAGGGACCGGCCTCTGATTCAGCGTTTGATTACCTATTTTTCCAGCATCGTAACTATCGACACCATCCACTATGTGGATGAGGGTACTGACATAGGGGAGAGGGGGCTCACCTTTACCACCCATGACCCCCTTTACGGCGGGAAGAAGTTCGCGCCGGCCATTATTGGCAACGGCACCCGGCATAAGTATCTGATGTACTTTGACAATCAATTCCCCTTCTTCCACCAAAACCTGATTACCATTAGCCTGGGCAAATCCTATTCTCTGAATAACGGCGTGGACGTTCTGGAAACCATGCTGAATTCCCAGGGATCCTATGTTACCAGGCCCATAACCTTCCCCACCGGGCTGAAAGAGGACAGCGCCGACGATCTCCACACCGCTACTTATACGGAGGGCTCCCGGGAGGTTTCCCAGGTTTTGATGGACCGTTTTGAAGATGATTATACCAATGTGACCACAAGGAAGAACGGAATGTCCAAGATCGGCTACTCCTTCAGCATTGGCATTCTGGCTACCTGCCTTGCCTATCTGCTGGGGGTTCCCATAGGCATCTTTATGGCCCGGCACAAGGAGGGGCTGGTGGACAAGATTGGCACGGTCTATATTGTATTTATTATGGCGGTGCCCTCTCTGGCGTATATCTTCCTGTTTAAGGCGATTGGCGGTTCTATTGGCCTACCCACCACCTTTGACATGAACTCTACCAGCAGGCTTATGTATTTGCTGCCCATTATCTCTTTGGCACTGCCTTCCGCAGCCAATCTGATGAAATGGCTGCGCCGGTACATGATCGACCAGATGAATTCGGACTATGTGAAGTTCGCCCGGTCCGGAGGCCTTTCTGAAAACGAGATTTTCTTCAAGCATATTTTCAAAAACGCCGCCATTCCCATTGTCCACGGGATTCCTGGCGCACTCCTGGGCGCTTTGACCGGGGCGATCATTACTGAGCGGGTGTACGTGGTGCCCGGCACTGGTGATTTCCTGACCCGTGCTATCAACGCCAACGATAACGGCGTGATTGTCGGCCTGACCATGTGGTATGCCCTTCTCTCCGTGGTGGCGATCATTCTGGGCGACATTCTGATGGCAATCGTCGATCCCCGGATCTCGTTTACCGATGAGAACCGCTAATTGGGAGGTAGAATAATGAAATCCGAATTGACAAATGTAAGCTCGCTGGGCGTGCCAGAGCAGGAGCTCTTCTCTCTGGTCACCCACAGCGACGAGGAAAGTGAAAAAATTACGGCTCCCCGCTATTCCTACTGGCAGTCCGTATTCCGGGTGTTCTTCAAGAAAAAGATCAATATTATCATTCTGGGACTTCTGGCAGTGATTATTCTTTTCGCCTACGTGTACCCCTCTCTGATTAGCTACGACCGTTACGCCAATCTGGCGGACGCCCAGTCGAAGCATCTGATGCCTTTGGACGCCATGCAGAAATTTGGGTTTAACCTCCATTGGATTCTGGGTGCCGGCGCCGCTGGCGACCCCACCTTTGACACCATCTGGGTTGGCTCCCGAATCTCCATTTCCCTGGCCTTGATCTGCGCGCTGATCAATATGACCATCGGCATTCTGTTGGGAGCGGTCTGGGGCTTCTCCAAGAAGATGGACGCCATTATGATGGAGATCTACAATATCGTCGCCAATGTGCCCTATATTCTGCTGATTTCCGTGCTGGTGCTGGTGCTTTCAGCCAGTTTCTGGACCATGGTTTTTGCCCTGACGGTGACAGGCTGGCTGGGAATCGCCTATTCCATCCGCGTCCAGGTTATCAT
This sequence comes from Acutalibacter sp. 1XD8-33, assembly GCF_003612555.1. Classification (GTDB taxonomy): domain Bacteria; phylum Bacillota; class Clostridia; order Oscillospirales; family Acutalibacteraceae; genus Acutalibacter. Next base: position 32,654 of record NZ_RAZF01000005.1, on the reverse strand, counting down.
CATCCGGGACCGGGAGTATAATCTGGCTTCAAAGTGCCTGGGAACTCCCATTACGCGGATTGCCCTGCGGAATATTCTGCCCTTCCTGACCTCCTTCATCGTGACCTTGGCCGCGGCGGAAATCCCCTCTTATATCTCCTATGAGGTGTTCCTCAGCTATATCGGCATTGGCCTTTCGGATATGTCCCTGGGCAAGCTGATTTATGAGGCGGAGCCCGCCATGCTTACCAATGGCTGGCAGTTTGAGTTTTGGAGCCCAGTTGTGGTGGCCTCCATTATCACCGTCGTATTGTATGTAGCAGGCCAGAACCTGGGCGATGCGTCTGACCCCAGGACCCATATGTAAGGAGGGCTACGCATGGAAGACAAGAAGGTCCTGCTTTCTGTGAAAGATTTGGAAGTGAAATTCCGGGTGCGCGGCCGCATTCTTACCGCGATCCGAGGAATTTCCCTGGACATTTATGAAAATGAGTCCATCGCCATTGTGGGAGAATCGGGCTCCGGCAAGTCGGTTTTCACCAAGACATTTGCCGGAATGCTGGATTCCAACGGCTTTATCGACAAAGGCAGCATTATTTTCAATGACGACGAATTGGCCGATACCCATGTGAAGCTGAGAGGGACGGCCCGGAACACCGTTCGGAATATTGAGAAAAAGCTGGACGAATACGCCAAGCTGGAACTTGGCGCGGAAACCTTCAAGAAGATGAAGGAGCTGGAAAGCGAGCGCAGGCGGAAAATGTCCGTAAGCAATGAGGACCGGAATGCGTTCGAGGAAAAAGTGAAGGATTTGGAGTTCAAGCGAGCGGAGGCTTTCAACCTGAAGCAGACTCTGGATGCCCGGACCGACAAAGCCCGTATTAAGGAGCTGGGACGGGAAATCACAGGCCTGGATAATGAGATCAAGCGGATCAAAGGGGAGTTTGACGGCAAGATAAAGGCAAATTCCGCTGCGGTTAAAACAGATGCCAGTTATAATGCCGGCTACAATAAGCGCATGGAGGAGCTCAAAGCCCAATATGCCAAGGAAACCGCTGGGGTCGTCTCTTCAGAGGCAAAAAAGCGCAACGAAATTCTGGCAAAGGAAATTTATCTTTCTGTGGGCCGGTATCCCTTCCATAAGCGGGTGAGCCTGATTCAGAAGCTGCTGAAAGAGATGAAAAAAGCCATGGAACTGGGGGTGAATCCCCAGGACGACGCCATCTTCGACCGGGTGGTTTTCCGAGTGCGCTATTTGGACGAGACATCGGATACCCTTCACGGGACCTGCACCCTGAACCTGGCCAACGTGAAGTATGCCGGCGACTGGGGACAGATCCGGGGCCGGCGGATCGCCACGGTGTTCCAGGACCCCATGACCTCTCTGAATCCCATCATCACCATTGGCAAGCAGATTACCTCGATTATCTTAAAGCACCAGAATTGCTCTGAGGTGGAGGCTCGGGCCCGGGCCATTGAGTTGATGCACAAGGTGGGGATCCCCAACCCGGAGGCCCGCTTTGACGACTACCCCTTCCAATATTCCGGCGGTATGCGCCAGCGCATCGTCATCGCCATCGCCCTCTCATGCCAGCCTAAAATCCTCATTTGCGACGAGCCAACAACGGCCCTGGACGTGACCATCCAGGCCCAGATCATCAAGCTCTTGAAGGATCTGCAAAAGGAGTTCAACTATACCATCGTGTTTATTACCCACGACCTGGGTGTGGTGGCCAACGTAGCGGACCGGGTAGCGGTGCTCTATGCCGGCCAGATTGTAGAGCTGGGCAAGGTGGACGAGGTTTTCTATGACCCCAGGCATCCTTATACCTGGGCGCTGCTCTCCAGCCTGCCTCAGCTGGCCCAGAGAAATACGAAACTCTATTCCATCACGGGTACGCCCCCCTCACTGTATAATCAGATTATTGGCGATCCCTTTGCCCCTCGGAATCCCTATTGCCTGAAGCTGGATACTTTGATGGAGCCTCCTATGTTCCCGGTGACGGAGACTCACTTTGCCAAAACTTGGCTGCTGGACCCCCGTGCGCCCAAGATCGAAAAGCCTGAGATGATTCAAGATATCCACGAGAAGCTCATGCGAGCTTTCAATATATAGGAGGGCCCGCTTATGCTAACGACTACTGCTGCATCCGATACAAAAGTGCGCCATTTGCCCGAGCATGGGCCGATTGACCCCAAAACAGGCCGTGAAATCCTACTTTCTGTTCAGAATGTGGACATTACTTTTGGGAAAGGCGACTCTGCGGTTCGGGCCGTTAAGGATGCTTCTTTTGATATTTATAAAGGGGAGACCTTTTCCCTGGTGGGCGAGTCCGGTTCAGGCAAGACCACCATTGGCCGGGCGGTAATCCGGGTAAATCCCTGTGCCGCGGGCCAGATCCTTTACAAGGGCGTGCCTATTTCGGGAAAAATTCCCCATTCTCTGGACAGGGACGTAATCCGGAATATTCAGATGGTGTTCCAGGACCCTGCGGCTTCCTTGAATGAACGCGCTACCGTGGACTATATTGTATCCGAGGGCCTTTACAATTTCCACCTCTTTGAAAACGAGGCGGACCGTGTGGCAAAGGTGCGTAACATGATTACCGAGGTAGGCCTGCTGCCCGAGCATTTGACCCGCTATCCCCACGAGTTTTCCGGCGGCCAACGCCAGCGCATTGGTCTGGCCCGGGCCATGGTGATGGAACCCGAGCTGGTTGTGGCAGACGAGCCCATTTCCGCTCTGGATGTGTCCATCCGCGCCCAGGTTCTTAACCTGTTGAAAAAGTTCCAGCAGGAACGGGATGTAACATATCTGTTTATTGCCCACGACCTGTCGATCGTGCGGTTCATTTCAGACAGAATTGGCGTTATTTATAAGGGAAATATTGTAGAGGTCGCGGATGCGGAAGAGCTGTTTGACTTCCCCCTGCACCCCTATACCCGCTCCTTGATTTCCGCCATTCCCATTCCCGATCCCCAGCTGGAAAAGAACAAGGTGCTCTTTACCTATGACCCATCGATTCACGACTATTCGGTTAACAAGCCGGTGCTCACAGATATTGGCCACAACCACTATGTCTATGGAAACGAGAAGGAACTGGAAGAATACCGCGCGGTTCGTGAGCGGGGAGTGCCGATGAAGAGCATTACCATCCGCAAGCCCGGGGAAGCCGTTCCGGAAGAAAATCCGGAGGATGTTGTGGACACCAGCAAAATTCTCAGCGCCCCCTTGCATGATACGGGAAATATCTGGTATTTGGTCCTTTCCCTGCTTTTACCGGTATTTGGCGCTATCGGAGCGGTGCTCTTCCGCAGGCATAACTACATGAAGAACTACAAAGCCTGTAAGCAGGGGGCGAAGATTGGCTTCTGCATTCTTGGGGTGGCCGTTCTCGTGTTCTTGCTGGCTCTGCTGGCAGCCGTCCTCCTATAAATGAGACGTGCGGCAAGGGACAGGCGGCCTCCAGAACCAAGGCCAGTGGAACGAATCCAGATTTCAGAGAAGAATTTTGGCCGGCGCATGGTCCTATTCCTTCTTTGCCTGGTGGTAGGGGTAAGCGGGTTGAGCTATGGCGTTTATTCTCTTCTCAGCACAGATGCGGGATGGATGACGGTAGAGGCCGTCTCCGACCAGATTCATTGCGGCAGCGAGTTTACCTTTGAATATCTGCTGGAAAAAGGCGGTATGGCAGGTTCTGATGAGCTTCGAAAGGTGCGGTTCGCATATAGCGATGCGGCAGTGAAAGCCTACCAGCTGTTCACCACCACGGAATCTTTTGAGGATTTGCGGAACCTGTACTATATCAACCAGCATCCCAATGAAGAGATTGAGGTGGACCCGGTGCTGTATCAGGCCTTTCAATCTATGGGGGATCAGGACAGCCGGGTGGTATATATGGGCCCGCTCTTTTCGCTCTATCAAGATCTGTTTTTCTGCCAAGAGGATTGGGAAACCTATGATTTCGATCCCTACCAAAATCCGGAAACAGCGGCGTTTTACCGGGAGCTGGCCGCTTTTGCGGCGGATCCCGCCCATGTGCAGGTGGAACTGCTGGGAGAGAACCGGCTGCGGCTGAACGTCTCCGAGGAGTACCGCAGCTATGCCCAGGAGGCGGGCCGGGAGAGCTATCTGGATTTTGGTTGGCTGCGCAATGCCTTTGTGGCAGATTTTCTGGCGGATACCTTGATGGAGCAGGGATTTACTTCCGGCATCCTCACCAGCTATGACGGGTACACCCGGAGCTTAGGCGGGGCCGTGGGGAATTTCGGATACCGCCTTTTTGACTGGTATGATGGCGGGGTGATAACAGCGGCCCAGATTGTCTTTGACGAACCGGTGAATCTCGTGAATTTCCGGACCTTTCCCATTAAGGAAGAGGATGGAAACCGGAGCTACGTGCTGAAGGATGGCACTTTGCGCCATACTTATCTTGACGGCGCCGATGGCTTTTGTCGTGCCGCGGTAGATACCCTGTTGGTTTATTCACCTGAGGACAGCTGTGCGGAAATGGCCCTGGAGGCCGCGCCGGTATTCATTGGCGATACTCTGAGTCGGGATCTCCTGAGGAAACTCCGCCGGGAGGACCGGGAAGTGGTGACCATTGAGGACCGGGTTGTGTTCCATAGCCAGCCGGATTTGTCCCTGAACGAACTTTATACCGGTGAAGGGGAGAAGGCTCTGTACCGGGAGGAAGCCTGGAAGGAAGAATAATTTGGACGCGGACGCGCCGTCAGGGGAGGAAATCCTTGACGGCGCTTTTCCTTGAAATTGCGGATTCCGCCGGGAAAAAGTCGGGCAGAGAGAAAAGTTTCTTGATAAAATGAGTATTGTTATAGTCAATTAACTCGAAAAGAGCCTTTTCAGAGGCTATAAGTAAACGCACTTGAAAATCGGTATATACCGATTTTCAAGCTGGGCGGCTGAGGAGGTCGTGACCTCCCCACCTGGTTCAAAAGAGATAGGATACCTCTTTTGAACTGCGTTAACTATATTTGACTATGACAAATACTGGGAAGGAATCGCGGAAGTCTTTCCGGACGGGGCCGCCCCCTTGAGGCCCGAAGGGTTTCCAATGCGTTTACGGGAGATGGAGGTGAAACGAATGAATATGCTGAAAGGGCTTAACAGGGCGATGGCCTATATCGAAAGCAGCCTGACCGGCGATGTGGATCTGGAAGAGGCTGCGCGGCTGGCCTGCGTTTCGGCAGATGGGTTTGCCCGTTTTTTCAGCTATATGACCGGCATGACGGTGAAGGAATATATCCGCTGCCGCAGGCTGACCCTGGCTGCTATGGATCTGGGGGAGACAGAGGCCCGGGTAATTGATATAGCCCTAAAGTATGGCTATGACAGCGTAGACGCATTTTCTCGGGCCTTTGCCAGACAGCACGGACTCACGCCAACTGCCTACCGGAAAGGAGACGGCTGGCTGAAAACGTGTTTTCCGGCTTCCTTCCAAATAAAAATTATAGGAGCGGATGAGATGGACATGCGGATGACGGAACTGCCTGAATTGAAGATTTACGGGATCAGCCGGGCCTTTGAGGGAAGGGGATATCGGAGCCGGGAGGAGCTGCGGAATAAGATGTGGTCGGAGCTGGAGGAGGACGTACCGGGGAAGATCAGCCAGGCTCAGTGGAATCAGCCGGGTAGTCAGGCGATGGATGGCGTGTGGTATGGCTTATGGCAGAAGGGGCGCTATCTGATTGCCCGGGAAAAGTCTTGGGTAAAGGCGCCTGACATGCTGGAGATTCAGACCATTCCGGCGGGGACATACGCGGCTTTCCGCACAAAGCCCGGGGGATTGGCTTGGGAGGAGATTCCCAGGGCTTTTGAGGAGATTTTCCAGGCCTGGTTTCCGGCTTCAGACTACCGGCAGAAAGGGGATCTGGTCATAGAGGTTTATCATCTGTGGACGGACAAAGAGCAGCGGAAGAAAAAGCGCTATTATGAGGTGTGGGTTCCGGTGGAACGAAAAGAGCAAATATAGTTAACGCAGTTCAAAAGGGGTAGAATACCTCTTTTGAACCAGGCGGGGAGGCCACAACCGCCTCAGCCACCCAGCTTGAAGTGCGTTTACTTATAATGCAGGGTCTGAATGAACAGAAGAAAACCCGCCGTGCAGACGAAAATACTGTGCGGCGGGTTTCTCTAGGGGGAATCTATAGGCTCATATTATCAAAAGAATTACTTTTCGGCGGGAAGATTATCTCCGGCACTGCTGTCCAGAGAGAGCACATATTTGCGGAAGTTCACCATCATAGTGCAGGCTACCGACCGGTCGGAGCTGCCCTTAGGATTAAACCGGTTTTCACCCACGCCGTTGACAACGCCCAAGCTGCGCATCCGGTAGACGGCATCCTTGGCCCAGGAGCTGATCTCCTGGTCATCGCTGAAAGGCTCCCCGAAATTACTACCTATATCCGTGGTGTCGATCCCTGTGTAGGCCAGATAGCGGTCTAGCATGGCGCAGACCTGTTCCCGGGAGATTTCTCCGTTGGGATTGAAGGTCTTGCTCGGGCTCACCACGCCGATGCTGACAGCCCAGGCCAGCTGGTGATAATAGTAGGCGTTGGCGGGCACGTCCTCAAAGGCGGAGAGCTTGTCCGCAAACTCATAGCCGCTTACATCCTCTCCGGAAAGGTTGGCCAAAACCTTCACAAATTGCGCCCGGGAGAGCTTAGTCTTGGGAGAAAATTTTCCGCCTCCGGTACCGCCGAACAGCCCTAGGCACACGGCCTGATCCACGGCCTCCGCATACCATTGGTCATAGGCGAAGTCGTTGAAAACAGCACCGTTGCCCATAACGGTGGCGGTGGAAACAGGACCGGCAACGCCGTCCCGAACAGCAATGGCCTTATATGTACAGCGCAGCTGATACACAGGGGAAACATAGGGAGTGCTGTCCTGCGTGGGCTCTGTACCATCGGTGGTATAATAGATATCGAAACCATCGCCGGCCATCATGGCAACGCTTTCCCCGTCACTGGTGATGATGGGGGCCGTTACGCTCAGCTCCACCAGCAGGGCGGAGATATACCCCTCTTGGCCCCGGGAAGTTGTGGCGGGATACCAGATGTCCGAGGTCCTGCCGTCTATGGAAACCGCGCTGCCCTGAATTGCCGCCCCTAGCTTCAGCCGGGCACCCTTGGAGAGGAGGGACACCACAGAGGACTGGGTGGTGGGTTGGCTGCGCAGGTTCACAGAGGAGTGGGAGACAGTGGCGTTATAGTCAAAATTGGTCTGATTGGGGTCGTCGGTGCCGCTCCAGCCATTGGTGGAGAGCCAGGTGCGAACTTCCTCTGCGGAGACATAGCTGTCGCTGAGAAGGAAGGGATCCACCGGGGCAGGCGTGCCGTCGTCCAGCTGGGCAAAGCCGTCGGGACCGATCATATAGCCGTCCACAACCGTGTTCACGTCATATTCGTAATTGCTGTAATGGACCATTTTACCGTCAAACTCATACCAGCCCTCCCGGGGATACAGTACGCCGTTGTCAAACAGATGCCAGGAGTTCCAGCTGCGGTTGTAGATGCTGCCCCGGACCATATTGGTACCGTAGTCAGAGTTTTCGCAGGACTCATTGTTGCCTATGTAGATGCCGATATGGCTGTAGCCGTCGGCAGGATCGCCGGTTTCAAAAATGGTGAGGGCCAGGCCGTGGATCCGGGGGATGCCGTCCTCTAAATTTCCGGAGAAAATACAGTTTTGGGTGGCCTGGGCTGTAGCGCCGCCCATGCACCCGCCCACGCCCAGGTCAGAGAAATAGGCATAGATCAGGCCGGCGCAGTCAGAAACCCGCACGCCGTTCACGGTTTCGCCCTTGCCGCCATAAGAATACTGCCAGCCCTCGTTATAGGCGTTGATGCCATGCTGGGCCAGACCCAGGTTCGTAGGGGTGGAGGCGGCTTTCGCCCCCAGCTGCCATACCGGCAGGCCGACGCAAAGAGTCAGCGCGGCCAGCAGCAGGCAGAGGCCGCGGATTCCCGGCCGGCGGCTGGGCTTTTTCAAATGTTTGTAATGTGTCATAAGGGGATACCTCTCAATCTCGGAAAAATTCCTATAAAACGGTTTTGCATCCCAAAAGGAAAACTGGTCTGGTAAAAAGGGGGAATGGTTACAAAACGGTAACATTTTAACACAGTTTAGGGGAATTTGCAACCCTTCTTCCTGGGAATTCACATCTTATTAACGATTCGTTCACAGTTTTTGTGCTAAGGGAATTGCCAGGGAACTGGGGACCGATGTAAAGAAATTTTACCATAGCCATTGACAAGCACAGGAAATTGGGGGATAATAAAATGTATATCAATATACGCGGATAACCGCCAGAGAAAGGAATGGTTATATGAAAAACTGTAAGAGCCTGGCCCGGCGGCTTTGGGCGGCCCTGCTTGCCGCAGCATTACTGCTGGCTCAGCCGGTATATACAGCGGCTTCCGCTGGAGAGCAGGCCAGGGACAAGGCTTTTATTTTAGAGACGGAATCGATTCTCGAAGGAGAGGTTTTGGAGGAGGGGCTGGATTCCGGCTCTGTTTTCCGGTCGCCGGAAAACGCCCTGCTGGACGGCTCTTTCTATAGCCGGCTGAACACCCGGCAGAAGGCCTGCTACAGGGCTTTGGAAAGTATCAGCATCGACAGGATTCTTTCCTCTTCCGATCACCGGGTTATTATGGAGATCGAGGGGGTTACCGGCGCAAAGCTGAAAGGACAGGCCTCCGGCGGAGCCTTCAGACCGGCTGCGGACAGCGCCACACAAAAGGAGTATAAGGCCCTGCAGAATGATATGCTGGCGGGCCTGGTTGCCCTGCGCTATGACCGGCCGGACATGCTGTGGCTGGAGGGAGGCGTGGGTCCGGTGTTCCTGTTTACCACCTCCCAGGGCAGCGCCTATGGCACAGTGAGCCGGGCGGGATTTCGCTTTAACCTGCCCTATAATGGCGCGGAGAAATCCATGCGCACCCAGATGATGGAGGCTGCCCAGGATCTTGCCGCCCAGGCGGGCCGGGAGCCGGATACCTATTCCAAGGTGCTGGCCGCCCACAACCTGATCGCGGCGCAGGCCCGCTACAATTATACGCCGGAAACGGAAATTGCAAAGAAGCTCACCCACAGCGCGTACAGTGCCCTCATCGCCGGAGATCAATACGAGCCGGTCTGCGACGGCTACTCCAAGGCTTTCAAGCTGGTCTGCGATATGCTGCGGGTGCCCTGTATTCTGGTAAGCAGCAAGGACCACATGTGGAACAACGTGAAGATGGATGACGGCCGCTGGTACAACGTGGACCTGACCTGGGATGACGGCCGGGGCGCCGGGGACACCACCTATTTTCTGGTGGGCTCTCAGTCGGTGGTAGGAGGGGCGGCGTTTCAGAACCAGCCCTCCCATATTGAGCTGGACCCCTTTACAGATAATAAGGTAACGGTAAGCGGGCAGAAGTATCCCACGAAATGCCCCAGCGCCTATGTGTATTTGGGCCAAGATTACGAACCCCTGCGCTATCCGGACGTAGGCCGGGACGACTGGTTCTTCGACAGCGTGAACCGGGTTTCGGAGCTGGGATATTTCAACGGGGACAGCGCCGGACGCTTCAACCCTAACAAAAATATTACCCGGGCTGAGTTTGCCAAGGTGATGGCGAATGTCCTAAACGCGGACCTGACCCAATATCAAGGGGGTGACAGTTTTCCGGACGTGCCGGCGGACGCATGGTACGCTTCGGTGGCCGTCTGGGCCAAGGAGAACGGGATCATGGAGGGCAGCGGGGGCAAGTTCCGCCCCAAGGACAATATCACCCGCCAGGAGATGTGCCGGGTGCTGGTGAACGCCCTGGAGCTGGGAGAGGCCCAGGAGACGCCCAGCTTTGCGGACAGCGCTTCTATTGCGGAGTGGGCTCGCCCCCAGGTATACGCCTGCTATGAGGCCGGACTGGTGAAGGGCGACCCCAACGGCCGCTTCAACCCCAGAAACTTCGCCAAGCGCAGCGAGGCCGCAACCATGCTCCAGCGCTACGCGGACTCTCTGGAAAGGCCGGAAGAATAAATATAGGGTGACTGATCGCGTGCTTTTTGGAAGTAGTAGGGGGCCTTCGGCGGCACAGCAACGCCGCCTACGGCAAGACCTTGGGGCGTTGCCCCAAACCCCACAAGGGGCCTAACGCCCCTTGACCGCGCAATGTGTTGTGGCTGAGCTAAAACATATAAATCGTTCACGACGAGCAAAGCGAGGAGTGGGCAAAAGTTTTTGATCAAACTTTTTTCAAAAAGTTTGTGGGGTGTGGGGTGAAACCCCACGACCTTGTCAAATACTCAAGAAACCAAAGGACTGATAACAATGAATACAGACTTAGCCAAGGCCTACGAGCCCCAAGAGGTGGAGGGCCGGATCTACGATTTCTGGCTGAAGGGCAGGTACTTCCACGCACAGGTGGATCCCAAGAAAACGCCCTATACCATTATGATGCCGCCGCCCAACGTCACCGACCAGCTCCATGTGGGCCACGCCATGAACATGACCACCCAGGATGTGCTCATCCGCTGGAAGCGGATGCAGGGCTACTCCGCCCTGTGGCTTCCCGGCACGGACCACGCCGCCTTGGCTACCGAGGTGAAGATCGTGGAGGCCCTGCGGAAAGAGGGCCTCACCAAGGAGGGCATGGGCCGGGAAAAATATATGGAGCGCGCCTGGCAGTGGAACGAGAAATACGGCGGGCGCATCACCGAGCAGCTGAAGCTCCTGGGCTCCTCCGCCGACTGGGAGCGCCAGCGCTTTACCCTGGACGATGGCTGCTCCCGGGCCGTGCGTCATGTCTTTGTAAAGCTCTATGAAAAGGGCCTGATCTATCGGGGAGAGCGGATGATCAACTGGTGTCCCCACTGCCGGACCGCCCTCTCCGACGCGGAGGTGGAGTTTGAGGAGAAGGAGGGCTCCTTCTGGCATCTGCGCTATCCTCTGGCGGATGGCTCCGGCTATATCGAGCTGGCCACCACCCGCCCGGAGACTATGCTGGGCGACACCGCCGTGGCCGTGCACCCGGAGGACGAGCGCTACCGGCATCTGGTGGGCAAGAACGTGATCCTGCCCCTGGTGAACCGGGAAATCCCCATCGTGGCCGATGAGTACGTGGAGATGGACTTCGGCACCGGCGTGGTGAAGATCACTCCCGCCCACGACCCCAACGACTTCCTGGTGGGCCAGCGCCACAATCTGCCCGTGATCACCGTCATGGACGAGGGGGGCGTGATCAACGAGAACGGCGGCAAATACGCCGGGATGCCCGGCCTGGAGGCCCGCAGGCAGATTGTTCAGGACCTGGACGAGGCCGGACTGCTCATCAAGGTGGAGCAGATCAAGCACAACGTGGGAGCCTGCCAGCGCTGCCATACCGTGGTGGAGCCCCGGGTTTCCACTCAGTGGTTCGTGAAGATGGAGTCCATGGCAAAGCCCGCCATCGCGGCGGTGCGGGAGAAGAAGATCAGGATCATCCCCGAGCGCATGGAAAAGGTCTACTATAACTGGATGGAGAACATCAAGGACTGGTGTATCTCCCGGCAGATCTGGTGGGGGCATCAGATCCCCGCGTGGTACTGCGACGGCTGCGGGGAGACCTTCGTCTCAGAGGAGGACCTGACCGTCTGTCCCAAGTGCGGCAAGCCCCTGCGCCGGGACGAGGACACCCTGGACACCTGGTTCAGCTCCGCGCTGTGGCCCTTCTCCACCCTGGGCTGGCCGGAGGACACCGAGGACCTGCGGTATTTCTACCCCACCAACACTCTGGTCACCGCCTACGACATCATCTTCTTCTGGGTGGCCCGGATGATTTTCTCCGGCATCGAGCAGATGGGGGAGATCCCCTTTGACACGGTGCTGTTCCACGGCCTGGTCCGGGACGCCCAGGGCCGGAAGATGAGTAAGTCCCTGGGCAACGGCGTGGACCCGGTGGAGGTGATCGACAAGTATGGTGCCGACGCCCTGCGCCTGACCATCATCACCGGCACCAGCCCGGGCAACGACACCCGGTACTCCGATGAAAAGGTGGCGGCCAGCCGGAACTTCGCCAACAAGATCTGGAACGCGGCCCGCTTCCTCCATATGAACATTGACGGCAAGGACGTGCCCTGCCGCCTGCCGAAGACCCTGACCCTGGAGGACAAATGGATCGTCAGCAAGTTTAACCGGGTGGCCCGGGACATGACGGAGAACCTGGAGAAATTCGAGCTGGGCGTGGCGGTGCAGAAGGTGTACGACTTCCTCTGGGGGGATTTCTGCGACTGGTACATCGAGCTGGCGAAGCTGCGCCTGACCGGCGGGGACGAGGCCTCCGCCCAGGGGGTCCGGCAGGTGCTGGTGTGGGTGATGAGCAGCACCCTGAAGCTGCTGCACCCCTTCATGCCCTTCATCACCGAGGAGATCTGGCAGAGCCTGCCCCACGAGGGCGAGGCCCTGATGATCGCGCCCTGGCCGGAGTTCGACCCGGCCCTGGACTTCCCCATGGAGGAGGCGGAGCTGGAGAAGGTCATGGAGCTGATCACCGCCGTGCGCACCCGGCGCGCCGAGATGAACGTGCCCCCCGCCCGGAAGGCCCATCTGTACGTGGAGACCGGCGCGCCCAAGGCCTTCCTGGAGGAGGCCGGCGCCATTGCCCGGCTGGCCTACTGTGCCGGCGTGGAGGTGGGGGAGAGCTTCGACCTGCCCGGCGCCGTGACGGTGGTGACCTCCGGCTGCCGCGCCTATCTGCCCATGGACGACCTTATCGACCGGGCGGCGGAGCGGGCCCGGCTGGAAAAGGAGCTGGCCTCCGCCCAGAAGCAGCTGGATACGGTGAAGTCCAAGCTGGGCAACGAGACCTTCATGAGCAAGGCCCCGGAAAAGGTGATCGCGGGCGTGCGCCAGAACGGCGAGAAGCTGGAGGAGCAGGTCCGGCGGATCCAGGAGGCCCTGGCCGCGTTGTAAACTATGGCTTTTGAAAGTGATGATGGCCTCTGGCAGCTTAGAGTTGATCCAAATCAAAGATTTGGTCAACTCTTGGGCCTAAAAGTTCGTTAGACTTCGTCTTACGAACTCTGCCCCTAAGAACCCCACCACCTTTGAAAAGGTGGACGAAACTTTTTCCCTGGTTAGTTTTATCGCACTCAACTAACCAACGTAAAAGTTTTGCTCGAGCTTTTTCAAAAGCTCGTGGGAGTTTGAGGGCAACGCCCTCAAGGTCTTGCCCTTGACCTTAACACCTGAGAAGCGCAATTTTTGCGGGGTGAATTGGCGCAAAGCGCCAAGAGGAAACTTTTTGCAAGAGAAAAAAGTTTCCTAGTTCCGGAGAATGCCATCGCCGGGCGGAGGCACATAGCCAATTCGCCCGCGCTGGCCCTGTGCCCCGCAATCAGCCAGCGCGCACACTCACGCGCCCATAAAAAAACAAACTCTTACAATTCCCCAATATACTCAAAAAACATCCAAGGAGGAAAAATCATGGCTCTCATTCAATGCAATTTCTTTTCCAAGTCCCTGATGCGCACGGTGCCCATCCAGGTGGTTCTACCCACGGACAAAATGGTGTTCCCCGGCCAGCCCGAGCCCGAGGAGAAGCCCTTCAAGACCCTCTATCTGCTCCACGGCATCTTCGGCAACTACACCGACTGGGTCTCCGGCACCCGGGTGCAGGCCTGGGCCCAGGACCGGAACCTCTGCGTGGTGATGCCCAGCGGCGACAACAGCTTCTATGTGGACAACCGGAAAACCAGCGCCCTCTACGGCTCCTTTATCAGCAAGGATCTGGTGGAGTTCACCCGCAAGAGCTTCCCCCTGTCCCGCAAGCGGGAGGATACCTTCATCGGCGGGCTCTCTATGGGCGGCTTCGGGGCCATTGTCAACGGCCTCCAGCACCCGGAGACCTTCGGCGCCATCTGCGGACTTTCCGCCGCGCTGGTGCTCAACGAGCAGAATCTGAACTCGGAGTACACGGATTTCCTCATGACCAATCGGGGCTATTACGAGTCTGTGTTCGGCGACCTCACGAAGGTGCTGGGCGGCGAGAACGATTACACCGCTCTGGCGGAGAAGCAGGCCGGCCGGGAGGACAGGCCCAGGATCTATCTGGCCTGCGGCACCGAGGATGGGCTCATCGCGCCCAACTATGTTTTCCGGGACAAGCTCCAGGAGCTGGGCTATGACGTGACCTGGCAGGAGGGCCCCGGCGGCCACGACTGGCAGTTCTGGGACACCTATATCCTCAAGGTGATGGAGTGGCTTCCTCTGGAGGGCGTCTCCCAGGGAGTGAGCTCCGGCCATGTGACTGAGTAAATTCCGGAAGCTATGAAATCCCAGGGGCCGTTTGAACCCCTTCGCAAATATGGACTTTTCTGCAGGGGGCTCAAAACGGAGCGGGCGAAGTCCCTCCACCACGGTCTGCCGCCACGGACAGAGTAGTGGGACAATGGAGGAGAATTTGTACTGCTGGAACCTCCAATTGATACATATGCTTTTTTGAGGTAAGAACCGATGAGCTATTATAAAAAAATTGTAGGGGAACGAGTCTATCTTTCACCCGTTGATCCCAACGAGGTAGAGCTCTATCTAAAATGGATGAATGAGGATCGGACGCTCGCGGTGAATTTTCATCAATTCAGTCAGATGGTTTCGTCAAAAAACGATTTGCGATGGTTATACGAACCGCCAAAGGACATGCATCGTTTTGCGATTGTGCTTCTTGAAAACGATGGCTTGATAGGAAGTATAAGCCTTCACAATATCGACCACCTGAACCGCAATGCTTTTATAGGAATTTTTATCGGCGGAGAGGGGTACAGGGGACAGGGGTATGGCGCAGAAGCGATTCGCTTGATTCTCAAATATGGATTTCACACAATGAATCTCCATAGCATAAACCTTTCTGTCAACGCGAACAACCCTGCGGGCATTTCCTGTTATAAAAAAGTGGGATTTCGGGAGGTTGGGAGATTGCCCGAGGCACTTTTTGTAGACGGCAGATATGTGGACAAAATTTTTATGGCGGTACTGGAGGATGAATTTGACGGCATCTGAAAGCAAAACCGGTTTCTGTGAGGGATCGAGGTGTGGCTGCAGGCAGGCCAAAGGGTTTCAGGGAAGCAACGGTCATGAGAGCCTGAAAGGTGGCAAAGAGTTCAAAAAAGTAAAAATTATGTAAAGTGAGGTCCGCTTCATGAGAGACGAGACAAAATGCCTGCACGCCGGGTATACGCCGAAAAATGGCGAACCCAGGGTGTTGCCCATCGTGCAGAGCACTACTTATGTATATGATTCCGCCGCGGAGGTAGCCGCCATTTTTGATGACCCTACCAAGGGCCTGTGCTACTCCCGCTTCGGCAACCCCACCGTGATGGCGGTGGAGGAGAAGATTGCCCAGCTGGAGGGGGGCGTGGGGGCTATGTGTACCACCTCCGGGCAGGCGGCGACCCTCCTCTCCATCCTCAATATCTGTCAGGCGGGGGACAGCATTGTCAGTCTGCCCACCATATATGGGGGCACCATCAACCTGTTCAGCTTCACCCTGAAGAAGCTGGGGATCGAGTGCATCTATGTGGACGGCGATTCCACCGACGAGGAGATCAAGGCGGCATTCCAGCCCAACACCAAGCTGGTTTTCGGCGAGACCATCGCCAACCCGGCCCTGAAGGTGCTGGACATCGCCCGCTTTGCCAACATCGCCCACGAGATGGGCGTGCCCATGATCGTGGACAACACTTTCGCCACGCCTGTTTTATGTAAACCGTTCCAGTTTGGCGCGGACATCGTCATCCACTCCACTACCAAATATATGGACGGCCACGCGGTGCAGGTGGGTGGCGTGATCGTGGACAGCGGAAACTTTGACTGGACCAATGGCAAGTTCCCGGAGCTCACGGAGCCGGATGAGTCCTACCATGGCATCTCCTACACCCGGCAGTATGGGAAGATGGCCTATATCATCAAGGCCCGGATGCAGCTGATGCGGGATTTCGGCGTGTATCCTGCGGCCCATTCGGCTTTCCTCTTGAACCTAGGCCTGGAAACGCTGTCTGTGCGGATGAAGCAGTATTGTGAGAATGCCTTGGCTGTGGCGGAGTATCTGGAGAGGTCTCCGGCGGTAGAGAGCGTGAACTATCCCGGCCTGCCCTTCAGCCCGGACTACGCCCTGGCCCAGAAATATCTCAAGGGATGCAGCGGGGTGGTCTCCTTCATTATAAAAGGCGGACGGCCCGCCGCTGCCAGGTTCATGGACGCCCTGCGCCTGGCCTCCAACGAGGTGCATGTAGCCGATATTCGCACCTGCGTCTTGCACCCAGCCAGCGAAACCCACCGGCAGCTGACAGACGAGCAGCTGGCCGCCGCCGGTATTGACGGCGGAATGATCCGGTTCTCTGTGGGCCTGGAAAATATAGAGGATATTTTGGAAGATCTGGAGGAGGCTCTTGCCTCTATCTGAAAAGGGAGGAAAACCATGTCTCTAGTCCATTTGAATTTTGAAAGCGCCTATCTGGGCAACAATACCGATGTGAACATCATCCTGCCGGACCGGCCCAAGGACATACCGGCCAAGGAATTCTTTGGCAGCGGGGAAACGTACAAGGTGCTCTGGCTGCTCCACGGCACCTTCGGCGACTACACCGACTGGATCCGCAAATCTAACATCGAACCGTATGCCAGCCAGCGAAATCTGATCGTTGTGATGCCCAGCGCCGCCAATGCGAATTATGTAAACTGGCCGGGCTTTGCCACCGGATATCACGCCTGGGATTACCTCACCGAAGAGCTGATGCCCCTAGTGCAGAACTGGTTCCCCGCCTCCAAAAAGCGGGAGGACAATTTTATCGCCGGGCTCTCCATGGGCGGAAACGGGGCCATGCAGTACGCCGCCGGCCATCCGGAGCTCTTTGCCGGAGCCGCCAGTCTATCCAACGCCCCCAGCAATCTGCGGGAGATCAAGGAACCCAAATATGAGGGGAATGCCCAGGGTGGGGATTTGGCTGCCTTTAACCGCCGGGTGCAGAATGTGATCGATAATTTCGGCGGGCTGGAAGGGTATGTGAATTCCCCTGTAAACGTATGGGACAAACTGCCGGAGCTGATGAAGGCGGGAACTCTGCCCAAGCTCTACTTCTGTTGCGGGGAGGAGGATCCCCTGATCTGGGAAAAATTCCAGAAGTTCCAGGCCTACGCGGAAGAAATCGGCCTGCCCGCCCGGTTTGACCGGGATCCTGGCTATACCCATGAATGGAGGTATTGGGACCTGACCATTCAGCGGGCGCTGGACTACTTCGGGATTACACCTATCGTAAACGCGCTTGAAAATCAGTAGATACCGATTTTTCTTAGAAACTGTACCGATAGGATATGCCGGAAAGGGGAATACAAACGCCTATAAAAGAGGGTTGAAAGCTGTCTGCAATGGTATACTTTGCTCATGCCAATTCGACAAATGAAAATTCGGATAGGGCTATAAGTGGAAAGAAGTGCCGCAATGAAATACTTGATAAAATATAGCATAGATTTTACAGTGTTGGTGTTCCTGTATGCTTTCGTCTTTTTTAGGAAGTGGAGGCTCCAGGGCAAAGATATCCTGCTTGTCAACACGCTCATGTACGCCTATCTCTCGTTCGTGCTCTTGTTTACCATGATGCCGGTGATCGCATCCATCCCATCTATACTGGATCATCCCTATAAGCCCATGAATCTGGCGCCGTTTATTGACGTTTTTTTGGGGAGAGGGGATTTTTTCAGGCAAGTAGTCTTGAACGTTATCATGACACTCCCCTTCGGCTTTCTATTTCCTCTGACTCGGGACAAAAAAGCCAAATTTGGCGCGACAGTGTTTTTCTGCTTCTTGATGAGCTTGGGTATCGAGCTCTTACAGCCGTTCTTCGATCGCTCCTCGGACATCACGGATCTGATTACGAATGTGATCGGCGGAGTGCTTGGCTATGGCCTTTATGTTATTTTTAAGCCGATCACTTTCTGGGTTTTGGAACGCTTGAAAGCAAGATAACGGATTGTTTTTTAGTAAATTTCCATTTATGAGGGGGATTTCATCTTTTGGGTGAAATCCCCCTTGACAAATGTTCTCTTGGTACAGCTTCTTAGCCCCCCTGCCTGATTTGAACGAGGCCCGGAGCAAAGAGGGGGTTTCCCGGGATACCTAAAAAGGCCGGACCAGTTTTATAGTAAACTGGCCCGGCTTTTCTCTATTCTTTTTCAAAGCTCGTTCCAGAGAGGCGCAATCTTCCTTCGGCCTATAAGCGTCTCTGGCTCCCGGGAAGAGGGCCTATAGTAAACGCACTTGAAACTCGGTAAATACGATTTTCAAGCTGGGCGGCTCAGGAAGTTGTGACCTCCCCGCCTGGTTCACAAGAGGTGATTCTACCTCGTGTGAACTGCGTTAATTATATTCCCCGCCGGCTCCCGCCACGTTAATGTTTTTGAGCCTTAGGCCATAGGGTCCGGAGTAGCCAGCGGATTCATAACGATCGCTGGAGAAGGCCATTTCGCCCTGGCACTCAAACAGACTGCCATTGATAGAGCCTCCGGTCACCGGAGTAACCTTGCCATTTTCGATTAGATAGGCCAAACGGATTTCCCCGCCGAAATGCCCGCTCATGGAGTCCATCTGGAAGTCGGAGAAGGTGACCGCCCACAGGCAGGGCCCGGCCTTCAGCTCCTCAAAGGGCACGCCGGTGTTCAGGCAGCGGAGCTTCCGATACACGCCGGTGGGATTGACCCCCAGGTAGCGGCAGAAGCGGTTCGCGCCGTAGATGGACTTCAGCTCCCCGCCCCGCACAAGGGGCAGGTCCTCCATGGGGATGCCCTCCTCGCTGTAGGGCTGGGTGGCGCACAGGTCGATGTCCAGTTTCGCGCCGGAGATCTCCTCCCCCTGCACGTGCTCCCCCAGCTTCCAGGTGGAGTAGCCGGGGTAGATCATGTGGGCGGCGGCGCGGTCCTCGTAGTAGGAGAGCACCGTGCGCACGCTCTCGCCGCTGAGCACCACGTCGTACTGGCCGCTCTTCAGGATCCGCTGGGCCCGGGCCCGGTCCCGGACAAAGGTGAGGGCCTCCTCCACCTTCTTGGAGAGGGCGTCCGTGTTCAGGGCGTCGTAGGAGTAGATATTGTGGATCTCCACGTCCTCCGGCTCCCTGCACTGGACCACGAACTCCCCGTTGAGCCGGGCGTCGGTGTAGGCGGCGTCCGTGCCCTGGGAGGAGAGGATGTGGCGGCGGCTGCGGGAGACGAAGATTTCGGCGGAGTTGACGAAGGCGTCCTCGTGCACGTCCGGGGTGAAGATGGCCCGGGCGGCCTTTCCGGCGCTCTCCGCCAGGAGGGCCTCCGCGAGCTCCCCGGTCTTTTCCATGATGGGGGCCTCTACGGGGTCTGGCAGGTCGAAATAGGGGTTGGCGGCGAACTGGGCGGCGTAGTAGGCGGATTCCAGCTCCTGGCGCAGCTGCCCGTCGCTCATGGACTCCAGCAGGGTGATCTGGGTGGAGCCACGGGCGGGCTTGTCCTCCTGGCCCTCCACGTCCCGGAACACCGTGATTTTGAACTTGCGCACGTCCTTGAAGCGCCGGGTGTCCAGCTGCTTCTTCACGAAAAAGAGCTCGGCGGTCTCCTCGGTGAAGTCCTCCAGAATCCACAGGGACACGCCGCAGTCCTTCAGCGCTTGCTTGATTCTCTCAATCATCTTGTTACCTCCTTAACCCAGTCGGATTCTGGCTTTCATATAGGGGCCGCCGTCGGAGACCTTGACCCACTCCTTATAGCCCTTGCCGCAGAAGCCACCGCCGGCCAGCTCCAGATCGGAGCCCATCATGGTGACGGATTTCAGCAGGTCGGGCACATAGCCTGTGAGAACGATGGGGGAGAAGATTTTCCCGGTGAGTTTGCCGTCCTTGATCTCCCGGGCTACGCTGACCATGCACTGGATGCCCCAGTTTTTCGGGTCCTCCATGCCAGAGCTGGGCCGCTCCAGCAAAAAGCCGTAGTCGATGGAGGCAATCATTTCCTGGGGGGTATGGGACCCCGCCTCGAAATAGGTGTTGGTCATGCGGGTATAGGCCTTGCGCTCGTAGCTCTCCCGGCGGCCGTTGCCCGTGGGCTTCACCCCTAGCCGGGCCGCGCTGAGGGCGTCGCACATACCGGTTTTCAGCACGCCCTTGTCGATCACCATCGTGTCTCCAGTGAGGGTGCCTTCATCGTCAAAATACATGGTGGCCGCCTCGTCCACGGTGCTGCCGTCGTGCATGGTGACCAGCTTGCTGGCAACATATTCATTGATGTAATTTTTGCCCAGGGCCCGGTCCTTCACAAACATATCCATCTCCACGCCATGGCCAAAAGCCTCGTGGACGATCATGCCGGTGGTGTCCGGGTCGCAGACGCAGTCGTACTCTCCGGGCGGGATAGGCTCTGAGTCCAGCATCTCGATGGTCTCCCGGGAGACCTGCTCCACGGCGCTTTCCACCTGATCCAGAACCTCCACGCCACCCAGGTTGGAGAAGCCCTTGTAGCTGTTTTTCAGCTCCTGGCCCCGGGCGGCCAGCATGGAGAGGCCGCAGGTGGTCCACATGAGGGTCTGGTCCAGGTCCCGGTTCTTGCTGAGGAACAGCTTGCGGCAGCAGCGGTAAGCCATGCCCAGGCTGGCGTCCAGAATGCGTTCATCGGTTTTTAGGGCCTTTTCCCGGATGGCTTTCAGCTTGGAGAGAATGGCCTCGTCGCCCATCGCCCGGGGGTCAACCTGGAACCGCGCCCCTTTCTTCAGCTGAGCGGGATCATCGGCAGGGATGGGGGTGGGCAGGGGTTGAAATCCCCCCAGGGCCTGATTCTGCTCTGCCAGCCGGCGGGCCAGCAGGGCGCGGATCTCGGGGATTTGCTCCTCGGAGAACTGGTTGAAGGAGTATTCGGCGCAGCCGGTGGAATCAAAGACCCGGACCACAAAGCCGGTGCCGCCGCCGAAGCCGGAGGCGTTTAGGACCACGCCGCCCTGGGTGACGCCCCAGCGCCGCCAGTCGTCCTCCACAGCCAGCAGAGAGGCGTAGGGATACTCCTCCGAGAGGGCGGAAACCAGCTTTTTCAAAGCGGGTTTGATGGAATCGAAAGAAGAAAACACAACAGTACCTCCTCGCGTGCAGAATATAGAACCAAACCCATTGTACCTCGTCAGGTGAGGTTTGTCAAGAAAATCTTTCCAAGGCTTTAGAGCACGAAATCCGAAAAATTTTATGGCAACAACAGTGACCGGTCCAGCTGGTTAAAACTTGGCAGCTTTTTGGTGGTGAATTGGCGCGCACCGGGCACGGTGCGTTGGGCGGGCTCTCTGCCCGCGGAGCTGGCCCCGCCCCGCTCGGGTTCGTCCTTCGGACGAACCGCCGGACAAACGGGCAAAGCCCGTTTGCCTACGGCCATTTTGCGGCGAGCCGCAAAATGCGAGCGGGGGGCGGATGCGGAGAAAGTCAGCTTGGTGAAGTGGGCAGGCCTTTCGTTCGCTTTGCAAATGCAAAGCGAAATAGGGGGTCTCGCCTGCCGGCTCGGTCGGCGCTGGTCTCCGGTGGAGACCAGCGCCCCCATACGTGGGTTTCTTGCGGGAAACAGTCCACCGGACTGTTTCCCTATCTTCCCGCGTTGTTTTCTCAGGCGTTTTAAGGCCAAGGGCAAGACCTTGGAGGCTCTGCCTCCAAACCACCGCGAGCTTTTGAAAAAGCTCGAGCAAAACTTTTTCCCTGGTTAGCTGAGTGCGTGGAGGTCAGCTGAGTGCGTGATCATCTGAACGCGCGGATGCCCACGGCTCTGCCATGGACCGCGAGCGCCGTGCCCGAAGTCCGCTCCGGGCCCGGACGCGTTTTCCAAAAACAAAAGCCGCAGAGGAAATCCCCTGCGGCGAATCTGCAAGATAGCCCGCCCGACCGTAATGCGCATCTCAATAACCTGCCTACAAAGAGAAACAGGTGGGTGCCCTCCCGCGTGGTTCACGCTCCCTTCGTCCAACCACAGTCTAGCTGGGCCGGGAGGTCTGCAATCCGCAGGCGGAGGGGGGCTCCCTATGATTTGAGTGTAGGGTTATATGTGCGCAGTCCGCGAATCGGGCAGACAGCATGGTGAATCAGTCGTCCGGCGTGTCGTAATAGGCCTCGTTGAAACGGGTTTCAAAGATATCAGCCAGCTTATCCAGCAGGGCGTCGTCCTCCACCTCTTGAAGCTGTTCCTCGCCATCCTCTTCGACAACCTCGAAGATATAGTAGGTCTCCGCGTCGGAGGCCATATCCTCCGGATCCTGCTGGGTGGGCACCAGGGCCATGAAATGCCCCTCGTCGTTTTCCAGCTCGTCGATGATCTCAAATTCGTGCTCCTGGCCGTCGTCGTCAATCAGAGTGATCAGATCGGCCTCAAATCCGGTATCCATAGTCCTCGGCTCCTTTCTGTTAGGATTATTGTACCGAAAACCGGCGGCAAAGTCAAGATGAAAATCATTGAAATTTTTCCGCAATTCTTACTCTGCCCCAAAAATCCGGCAAAATGGGCCTGACAGAGGATTTTTCAGCGGGGCGGGGGAGCGTTGTAAAAATTTGCGAAATTTTTTTAAAAAATTTGAAAAAAGCTATTGACAAACGGGAACGGACCCGCTATAATGTAGGCAGATGAAACGAAACAGTGGATTCTAAAAGAAAAGCAGTCCAAAGCAAACACTGCAGAGGCCGGAAGTAGGAGGATCGCGGAGGCGTTCCAAGCGAAAACGGTGGGGAGAGGCAGAGCCGCAGACGTTGAAACAGGCGTCGAAGCAATCCAGACAGAAGAGGGTCCTGAGCCAGAGAAATCCGGAGAGAAAAGAATCTTGAGTCAAAGCGATCCGGAGGGAAGAGGAGCTTGATCCGAAGAAAAAGGACTTCTGGCGGGAGCCAAGCGGCAGACGATGCAGAGTTGCTGAATCTGAGACGGAAAGGCGGGTGGGTCCAATGGACACGATCATCGAAGAACAACAGTCAGGCGGGCCCGAGGTCCGCAGCTGAATATAGATGAAGGAAAATCAACATAGAAGGGCGGGTTTTAAGAAATTAGCGTTTCTGTAAACCGTATTGGATCTTTCTCAGCGAGTACGGATCTGTCCTGATATCGCAATTTGCGTAGCTTGGTAAAGCGTATTCAGATGTTTGGATGCGAGATTTGCAGGACGGTATGGATGTACTAGAAAGGAAATTACGCCCATGGGCTCTTAAAATGATTTTATAAAAAATCACGGAAAGGTCTAACTTCATCGAATAATAGAAGGTCCTCAGGGAAATGCCTGAGGGCCTTTTTGTTTTGAAGAGGAATCGGAAGCAGACGCCGCTTCTATAAGTTTACCAGTTGAAAAACAGCTTTGGATATGCTATACTGTAGAGAATATGAGATTTATCCATAGATATAGCTGGAATCCCCGGAAAAAGAGGTTGTGACATGGGAAATGATATCGCCATTGACTTGGGCACCGCCAGGTTCAAAGTCTACCAGGACGGCAAGGGCATTGTGCTCAACGAGCCCGCCATTGTGGCTGTGGATAATATGACCGACGAGATCATTGCCATCGGCACAGAGGCTTATGGCATGTTGGGCCGCACCTCTGACCGGGTTACTGTGGCAAGGCCCTTAAGTAACGGCGTAATCTCGGACCTGTCTTTGGCAGAGCACCTGATTGCCTATTACCTTCGCGTGGTGGGACGCAGCCGGGTTTTTGCCCCGCGGGTTGTGGTGAGTATTCCATGTGGGGTGACAGAGGTGGAGAAGAGGGCGGTGGTGGACGCCATCGGCGCGGCGGGGGTACGAAAGGTCTGCTTAATTGAAGAGCCTGTGGCGGCCGCTATTGGAGCAGGCGTGGATATTTCCGCGCCGCACGGGTGTATGATTGTGGATGTGGGGGAGGGGGCCACGGATATGGCTGTGATCTCTCTCAACGGTATCGCGATTGCCAACTCCACCCATGTGGCTGGGATGGATTTCAACGAGGCCATCGTCAAGTATGTGCGGCGACGGTTTAATCTGATCATCGGCGACCGTATGGCGGAGGCGGCAAAGATCGCCGTGGGCTGCGCCTATCCCCGCCGGAAGCTGATCTCCTTTACCCTCAAAGGCTTGGACGCGGGCAGCGGCCTGCCCCGTACCACGGTCATTACTTCCGATGACATGATCGAGGCGCTAATCGAGCCGGCGATTGCCATTGTGCGTACCGTGCAGTCCACCCTGGAGCAGACCCCGCCGGAGCTTCTGGCGGACATCTTCACTGACGGCATTTACTTGACAGGGGGGTCGGCGAACTTATATGGCCTCTCCACCTTGCTCTATAAAAAGACGAAGATTCCGGTGCAGACCTTCGACTGCCCGGAGAACTGCGTGGTGATCGGCGCTGGAAAAGCAATTAAGTACATAGACAAATTGGATCGGGGAGAGCATGGGAAAATTAATCCCCTTATGCCCTATAATTAGTCGGTCTTTGGAATTTCTGCCGGAGAAAGGATGGCGTGTTGTATGGAGAGAGCAGAGGGGAAGAAGCGAAAGATTCCCTGGGGAATGCTGTACATTGGGGCCACTATCGTTGCAGTGTTGCTGTTTGGCCTGTTCAACCGGGAGTTTGGCAACGTGTTTTACACGATTACGCACTTGACGCCTGGATTTCTGACCGCAGCCGTGGCGATTACAGTGGCTTACTTCTTTTTTGAAGGGGGGATTATCCGCCTGCTGATGAATAGTCAGAATATTGCCATGAGCCTCTGGTCCAGCATGAAGATCGGCCTCATTGGCATCTACTATTCCTACATTACCCCTAGCTCTACCGGAGGCCAGCCCATGCAGGCAGCTTATCTCCGCCGGGACAAGATCCCTGTTGGGCTCTCCACGGCGGTGCTGATTATGAAATTTTTCTGCTTTCAGTGCGCCTTTGTGTTCTGCTCTCTGATTTCCATTCTTTTTATGCGTGAAAAGATCGCCCGGGAAAACCCGGGGATCCTGCCGTTTATCGCGGTAGGGCTGATCATCAACGGAGCCTCCATTCTGTTTTTCGGGTCCATGTTTTTCCGGCCGGTGCTGGGGGCGGTGTGCCGTTTTGCCAAGTGGCTGGCCGGACGGTTTCCCAAGCTCTCCCAGCGGTTCCATGTGAGGGAAACGGTTGATAAGTTTGAGGCGGATTTCGACAGCTACACCGATGATTTCAAGGAGAAGAAAAAAAGCGTCCTTTGGGGGATACTTCTCTCTGTGCCCCAGTTTGTGCTTCAAATGAGCGTGCTCTATTTTGTGTTCCGATCTTTTGGATATCATCAGGCCGGATTTTTCGAAATCTTTGCCATGCAGAGTCTGCTGCAGGTTTCGGTATCCTTCATGCCAATGCCTGGGGCTTCGGGAGCCCAGGAAATCGGCTTCTCCAATTTTTTGCGCCCCTATTTTGTGAACAACGACCTCTATGCGGCGGTAATGGTCTGGCGCTTTTTCACCTATTACCTGGTGGTGATTGCCGGGGCTATCCTGGTGGTGGTGGACCAGTTCCTCTATGGGCGGAAAAAAGCGGGGACTTCTGAGGAGGAATTGTCCCAGGGAAACTAGGAGTGACACGGAACGGCATAGGATGGATATGCCATGCCTCCCTGGGGTGGTGGAAGGTGGACTATTTCTCTTGGGCGATATCACAGCCCAGCTCGTCAATCTTCTCCCGTAGCTGGAGGAAGTCCTCAAAGGCAGCGGGCTTTTGGCCGGGATTGCGCAACAGAGCGGCGGGGTGGAGGGTTGCCATCATCAGGGTGCCGGTTTTCTCCAAGAAAATCCCGTGCTCCTTGGTGATCTTGATATCCGGTTTCATGATCCGTATAGCGGCTACCCGTCCTAAGCATACTACAATTCTAGGCCGGATCAGGGCAAATTGATTGCGCAGCCAGGGAATGCAAGCCTCCTGTTCGTCAGGTGAAGGATCGCGGTTTTGAGGAGGACGGCATTTTACGATATTGGCAATATAGACATTGGTTTTCCTGTCTAAGTCCACGGCAGCCAAAAACTTATCCAGCAGCTGCCCGCCCCGGCCCACAAAAGGCTCTCCTTGTAGGTCCTCGTTTTCTCCGGGGCCCTCGCCCACGAACATCACTTTGGCTTTCCGATTTCCTACACCAAATACCACATGATGACGGTCTTGGCAGAGCCCGCATTTTTGGCAGTTTCGGCAGGCGGATTCCAGCTCTTCCCAGGATTGATACATAATGCAGCCCCTTTCAGCTCCTGATATTTATACCGAAAGAATTGGTATGGCTTCTTATAGTATATCACTTCTTCCAAACGCACACAAGCTGAACGGGAAAAGTTTTCATCGTTCAGAAATGCCAAGCGCTGCCGCCGGCAGAGTCGTGGACCCGACCGGCGGCAGCATGGTTTTGCTGTGGATGGGGAACAGGGGGACTATTCTCGCTTGTCTGGAAGTGGCAGAGATATAAGCAGGTCATCCACAGCGACTTCAAATTCGTCCGCAAGAGCGAAGAGATGAGACACATGCACATCAGTATCCCTTTTAGTCCAGTTGCGGATCTGACGGTCAGAGCATTTACAGTCTGCCGCAATTTGCTCCTGACTTTTCCCGCTGGAGCAGATAAGGGAACGAAGTTTTTGCGCGCTGAGCAATTTGACGCTCTCGATTTCCATGCAATCACCCCCTTCCTATACACATATAGCATAAGAGGAAATGAATTGCCGAACCAGGAAGATACTTTCCCAAAAATGTCAGTATCGCTGCGTATCAGCCGGAAAACAAATTTTTTTTGCGAAAGCGGCCGTTGTACAGCGGATCCGAAAGAATAGCCGGGCCGTACGGGGGAAGAGAGAGGATTTTTATACATAGATAGAAAAAAAGCAGTATAGTCTCAAAAGGCTATACTACTTTTTTCTAAAAATTATTTTGATTCTTTACAAGTTCCGAATAGAGAAAAAAAGCGGCGCCAGAGGCTTCTTAGAGTACTTCGAGGCGGAAAACACCTTGGACCTATCGCCCTTTGCTATAGAGCAACCACCGCGCCGGCCGGATAATGATCTGATAGATAGATCCCGTCCTGGCTGTCTTTTACCAGGAAAGCGTCTTTATAGGGTAATGTGGTGAAAATGTAATCGATTTTCTGAGGCTCGTCCAGCCGGCCGAAATTGTGGTAAGTCCCGCCCAGGGCTTGGGTCGCGTCCGCCAGAATCCCACCGCAGCCGCTGAAGCCATTGGCGCTTTGATATACCAAACTGTCCGGAAAAGCGTTAAAGTCCCCGGTAAGGACCACCGGGAGGGGACGCTTGGCATAGTCCGCAGCCATGCGGGAGAGAATAAGGGTCAGGCCCTGAGCCTGGGCGGTGGGGCCCTCGTGATCCAGGTGGGTGTTGTAAAACCGCAGCAGCCGGCCGGTGTCCCGATGACGGACTGTAGCGCAGGTGCAGATTCGGGGACAACCGCTTTGATCTGTGGCAAACCGGCTACCTGGCAAGCTGGGCGTGTCCGAGAGCCAGAAACAATCCAGCTCTGCCAGATCAAAGGCGGCCCGGCGGAACAGGATGGGATTGCTTTCTCCCTGCAGGTCAGACTCCCGCCCAAGCCCGCAGACCTCGTATTCCGGAAAATTCTCTGCCAGCCACTGGCGCATATGGGGGATAGTTTCCTGAAATCCCACAATATCCGCCTGGAAGCCGGGAAAACGATCCCGAATATATGCGCGGCGGCTGGTAAAGG
Organism: Acutalibacter sp. 1XD8-33; assembly: GCF_003612555.1. Taxonomy (GTDB): domain Bacteria; phylum Bacillota; class Clostridia; order Oscillospirales; family Acutalibacteraceae; genus Acutalibacter. The sequence goes on along the minus strand of NZ_RAZF01000005.1, from coordinate 4,970 downwards.
AATTTTTTCCGTCCCCGGGCACGTCCACCCGCAGATTATAGGTAAATACGCGGATATCCGCCATAGCTTACAGGATGATCTCGCCGTCGACAGTGCCCGGCAGGGCGGCGGCGTTGGATTCGTCAGTGTCTACATGCATGGCCAAAGCGTATTTGGGGCTCACCCGGCAGACCACGTCTCCAAAAACCAGGGCACGGCCATTATAGTCGACTTTTACAGATACGATCTGCTTATCCTCTACGCCGGCCTCCTTAGCCTCGTCGGGGTTAAAGTGAATATGGCGTTTCGCGGCAATCACGCCCTTCTCAATGACAACCTCTCCGGCGGGCCCCTTCAGGGTGCAGCCAGGGGTCCCCTCTAAGTCTCCGGACTCCCGGATGGGGGCAGTGACGCCCAGCTTTCTGGCATCGGTGAGGGAGACTTCCACCTGGGTTTCGGGACGGGTGGGACCCAGAATGGACATGGACATGGAGCCCTTGGGGCCAATGACCTCCACCTTCTCAGCACAGGCAAACTGGCCGGGCTGGGACAGGTCCTTTTTGTTGGTAAGGACGGCTTCGGGGCCGAACAGGGTGGCCAGATCCGCCTGGGACACATGAACGTGGTGAGCGGAAGTTTCAACCATGACTTTCATTGGGATATCCTCCTAAAAAATGGAAATTTTGTATTTTCATTATACTACTGCCAGGCGGAAAAATCAACCCAAATCCCGCCTGGATGATACGCCGGACAGACGGGAGTCATAGATTAGCGAATACATCCATCTGCCGTTTCAGCTCGCCTACAATGGCCTGATTTGCGTCCATACGGTCTGTAATGCCGGCCATGTCGTCTACCAGGCCGCGGGTGCTACCGGCGGCGCCGTTGACGCCTGAAACCGCGTCGTCAATAGCGCCCGAAATCTCGGAAATGGAGCTGGCAATTTCATCCATGGCGGTTCTCAGCCGGACTGTCCGGTCATGGAAGGCCTCCATAGCCTGCTTGATATAGTCTGAATCCACCCGGTACTGCTGCCCGGCATGGACAGACAGCTCCAGCTGGGAGAGAAGCGTTTTTCCAAGATAACCGGCCAGCTCCTGGGCGCTGCTGGAAAGGTAGTCCACAGCGCTCGTCACCACCATACTGACCTCTTGGATATGGTTTGCGGTTTCCGCGCAGGAGTCGGCCAGCTGACGGACTTCCCGGGCGACAATGGCAAAGCCCTTTCCGGCCTCTCCGGCCCGGGAGGCTTCGATGGAGGCGTTGACGGCGATCAGATCGGTGGAAGAGGAGATGGAGAGGATGTCCTTTGTCAGAATGCCGATCTGGCTGACGCTGCGGCTCTTCTCAATGGCCTGATCCAGCGTTGACATGATCTCCGCCGTTTTTGCCCGAACCGTTTCCATCTCATTGCGGGCGGACCGTTCCATCTCCTCGGCGCGGCCCCGCATTTCTGCCGAATAGGCCGTGATGGCAGCGCATTCCTCCGCCATGTTTTTGGCGTCGCCCCGCATATCGGAGGCGCTGACGGTAATGGCGGCGGAGCTTCCCGCAGTGCCCTCCAAGGCGGCGGAGAGGCGCTCGGTGAGGGCGGAAAGGCTGCGGACATTGCCGCTGGAGGTTCCCACCCGGCGGCGGACCTCGCCCACCACTTCGGTGATGCGTTCAGAGCTGTTCTGCAGCATCCCCATCGCGTCCCGGATGGGGGCGATAACGTGCTTTCGGACAATCCGGAACGCGGCGGCTACCAGCAGGATGCCAATGGCCAGAGTGATCGTGCTGGTGACCAGGGAGATGAGATAAACCACGGAAAGGCGGTCTCGGGCCTTATCCGCCAGGGCGCCGACAGAGGAGGAAAGGGCGTCAATATTCTCCTCCGCCGCCCCGCTCCAAAGAGCCACGTCGTCGTTCGCCATGGCATAGGCTTCCTGGGTTTTGCTGTCCGCGCTGGCGCAGACCAAATGGACCAGAGCCTGTTTAAAGGCGGCGTAATTGCTTAGCAGGGAACGGTAGGTTTCCTTATCGCTGTCAGGAACAGAGGCCTCGTAGGAATTCAGTTTTTCGTCCAGGACAGCCTCCTCTTCCTTGATTTCCTGAACCAACTGGATCATGGTGAGGTGGTCCGCCGCCACGATATGGGACAGGGCCAGCCGGTGGATGTCCATCAGGGAACGCCGGATGTCCTCCAGATCCTCTTCGCAGGCCATATACTCGTCTACAATGGTTCCGGCGTTGCCGTGGACGTTGTTAATGCTGAAAACCGCAAGAATATTTGACAGCAGCGTCACCATCCCCAGCAAAACGATGGGCAGAATCAAGCGCTGCTGTAATGTCAGATTGCCTTTCATATGCCAGCTCCTTCTGAATTGGAAATAGTATCGTTTTCCTACTTTACCGTGCTGTGACGCCTTCCACCAACCGGTCTAGCTGGGCCTGAAGGGGGTCGTCCGCAGGGTTTCCCTGGGCCATATTACCGGCAAATTCAGCGACAGGGTCCCAGAATTTGCCGCCTACCCGCTGGAGCTGGGAAAAATTCGACTGGGCCAGCAGAGCCGCGATGGCGGGCGAGGACTGAACCTCGGAAGAGCTGGCGGCATTGGCATTGGCGGGCCCTTGGCCTCTCATCTGAAAGCGCAGCCGTTGGTTGGGCTCGCTTGTGATCCATTCCGCCAGGCGCGCCGCCCATTCCGGGTGTTGGGAATAGGCATTCACGCCGATGAGCTTGCAGCCGGAGAAAGAGGCCATTTGCAGCTGCTGTCCCGCGCAGGTGTATGTAGGCAGTTTGGCCGCGCCGGTGTTTTCTCCCCAGGCCTCTTGGATAGCCACATCATTCCAGACACCGCTGACTCCGGCGATGATGGAACCGTCCTGAACGCCCAGCAAAAATTCTTCGTCCGTGCAGCTGGCAAAGCCTGGGCTGGCCGCAATGGACAGCATAGCCTCAGCCACATCCACTCCTTGAATAGGCCCTTCGGCGCTGTTCCAGGTACAATAGTTGGTCAGGCCGTCCGCATTCAGTCCAACCTCTAGCCCGGTATTTCCAAAGAAGGCGTAAACATACCAGGCAGAGGACCAGTCCATGGCCATCAGCCGTCCGGCCTGAGCGGCAACCTCCAGTATCCTGTCCAGCTGCTGGACGTCCTCCTCGGAAAAATAGGCCTTGTTATAATAGAGAAAATACCCATTGTCCGCTGTTAACGGATAGGCATAGAGGGTGTCTCCCACACTGGCTGCTTCTACAGCGGCCGGCAGAGAAGAGCTGCGGACCACGCTCTCATCTGCGAGAGGATCCAGGCCCCCGGCGGCGGCCAGGGCGGCCACCTGGTCGTCCGCGAAGGTGAACACGTCGGCGCCGTTTTCCAGATCTCCTAGAAGCGCGTCCTTACAGTGGGATTCGCTTTGGGGCTGATAGGTGATGAGGAAGTCCGCTTCTCCGGCATAATGGCTTTGAAAAGAATCCAGGATACCCTGAAGCAGTTCCTCGTCCTCTTCCGCTCCCCATACGGTCAGCTCTATGGTCTCCTTTGCTGGTTGACTGCTGGAAGAAGGTGTCTGCTGGCCAGTGCAGGCGGCCAGCATGGCCAGAGCCCAGGCGCACAGCGCCCAAAAGGCGAGTTTCTTTTTCATATAGGACGGTCCCCCTATTATTTCTGCTGGAATGAATTATAACATTTTTGGGGATGGTTTTCAAGATGCTGATGTTTTGGCAGCGTCTATTGCGGGAAGTTTTTTTCTGATTAACTTTTCTCCGCGTTAAGGCGTGTTCAGCTGATGGGCGTTATATATTATATTAGGAAAACAAGCAAAGATAAGTTCAAATACTATTCAGTTGTTAAAAGAGTATCTGGCAGCAACTTTAGATAAAGAATCTGAAAGAGGTAGAAGATTTAGGCTTTGTGATGTATCCCCAAAGAGATCCTTTTGATGAACTGAACCAAGTTGGATATTGGTGTTTCATAAAGGTTCTTCCAGAAAAAATTTCTGAATTTCTGGGGTATGTGGACTCCTTTGATTTTTATTACCTCTATCGAGAGTTTAACTTTCATAAGTTTCAATCAGCCTGGCTGTTAAATCTGCGTCGACATGTTCTAGAAGAAATTGCAAAAGATACAATAGTAAAAGAAAGAATCCGTTTATCAATTACGGAAACATTGAATGAGATTCAGGTAGAGGCACGCGATAGAGAGCAGCTACAATATATCTTGACACATTACTTTTGTTAAGCGGATTGTGTGCAGTTTGAGAGTTCAGATACACCCATCAATTTTGTAAAAATATCTTTTTGGTCGTGGGTTCACAAAAGGAGACAAAAGCATTTTAGAGGCTTTTGTCTCCTTTTTTATACTCCAAAATTCTGTTGATGAAACAAAAAGCGTAGAATAACATCGCAATCAACACTTTTTTGTTCTTATATACAAGAAACACCGAATAATCCACTAATCATGTTCAACAGAAGAAAAAGCGAAATCAATTCCACTAATTTGTAGGTTCTACTTGAAAATGCTTGAGCGACCCATTATAATGTAGGAAAGGAAGATAACCGTGAAGCTATCCCCGTTGGAATCAAAAATCTTTGGCAAGGTGTGCTATGGCTTTTGACGCGACAAGAACAAGAGAGTAGAAACAGTTCAGCCGGAGGCCGAAATTGTGCGTGAGATATTTGCCCTTTGCCTGTCAGGAAACAGTTTGGAGAAAATTTCAAGAGCACTTGCGCAAGCAAGGGATTCCTTCTCCATCCGGGAGGACTGTGTGGAGCCGTGATGTGCTGAATAAGCTGTTAAACAACTATAAGTACACGTTTGGCATTATTGACCACGCCACATACTTTGCTGTGGAGGAAATGAAATCAAGTCGGTGTAGAAATCCCAATCGGAATGTGGAGGACGATGAAGAATGGAACGAGCAAGTCAATCTGAGCTACTATGGGCCTACGCGATAACGAGGGATGAGTATGCCAAGAGGCTAAGTGAAAAATCACTGCTCAAAGCGAA
>NZ_RAZF01000061.1 GCF_003612555.1 Acutalibacter sp. 1XD8-33 | reverse complement strand
TTTCTCGCCCTGATTGGGAGTCTATCTTTTTCCCTTCACCTCCGCCACAAAACTACATTTTTTCCTCGGCGCTTTTTTACATTTTATCACTGGCGCTGACAATAGCAGACTTGCAGGGCGTCGGCCTCGGTGATGCCCCACATTACAAGAGGGTAAATATCATCTTTGCACCGCTTCGTCTCGTCCGCCGCGATGCCCACATAATGGAGGGCGGCCTTATCCGCTTTCAAACGGTTCACTTCCTTGTTGACAAGTTGCGTTTTAAGCTGCCCGGTGTACACCAGCGGACATGGATGCCGGGCCAGCCGTTCCCATAAGGTGGGACGCCATATCTTGCCCGATTTTCAATGCTGGACTTCCGCTGCTTCGGTTCCTCGAACATCATCCACTCAAAGCCCTTCGGATGGCGGAGCGTGGTGATGTGCAGGCCACGCTCTCGGAACAGGTAATCATCCACCTTGGCAAGATGCTCGTACATCTCCGGGAACTCCATCCCTGTGTCAGCCGAGATCACCGTGTCGATGGGCATACCCCTTTCGATCATCAGGAGCAGCATGGCCGTGGAGTCCTTGCCTCCAGAGAGGCTCACGGCATGGTAGTGGTCTTGGGTATTGAAAATGCCGCCCTCCTTCATCGGATAGCGGCAAGTAGTATCGTGGATTGGACTGTCCTCGGACAGTTGCTTGTTTTTATCCAAGTTGTTCCTCCTTCAATTTGCAGGGCTTGACACTGCCTGGACTATCCAGCGGGTATTGCGGTCGCCGCCGGAACAGGTGGAGAGGGTGATGATCGTGTCCTCTGCCGTAGGCGTGACGCCCGTGTCGATGACGGACCGTTCCAGCCCGTATCGGATGAATTCCTGCTTTTCCTCCGGGCTTGAAAACTCCCGCTGGTAGGTGGCCGCCGTCAGCCCGGTCTCATAGGCGGCATAGATGTTATACCGCCGTGTGCTGTCCTCATTGGCGAGGTAGACGCTGGGGTTCTCCCGCCAGAAATCAATGTCCTTGTAGTGCTTTAAGCTGCCGAACATGGCCCCGTTCCGCATCCTGTCTCCGTAGATGAGTATGTTGAAATCCCCAAGGAAAGCGTCCGTCCGGCAGTCCAGAAAGACCGCCTCCGCCGCATTCTCCTTGCCGTTCCACGCATGGGTCAGATAGCGGGCATTGTCCCCGCCCTGAAGGAGCGGATAGGAGAGGATGCCCGGTATCGCGATCCAGCCCACCACATCGGGATTGACCTCTTGCAGCGGGGACAGGTCCATGCCGCTGGGGACATCCTCTTTTGCCTCCGCTCCGGGCGCATCCTCCGCAGGGGAAGTCGTGGCAGAGGGAGCGGGGGACGGCTCCACGGCCTCAGACACCCAAATGTCAAGCCCAAGACAAAATTTTTTCGATTATGGGGTCCACGCTCATGTCCACCTTCCCGCTGTCTGCCGTATGGACACTGACATTAAAATCACGGAGCAAAAACCAGTATTGCAGGGTCGCTTCAGAAGCCTGGCCCAGGCGGGAGAGGTCGGAAACCAGAAGAATGTCAACATTTCCATCCGCTGCCTCATTCTGAAACTCCACCAGGCCCGTCCTGTTGTCGAAACCTATTCCACTGGCTATATCGCTGGAAGTGCCAACGATTTCAAAGCTCTGCTCTTTTGCGTATGTTTCCAGCCTGCTCCGCTGTGCCGTCAGCAATTCCGCACTTTCCGGCCCATTGAGCGCCAGGCGACAGTATATCCAAGCTCTTTTCTGTTCCATCACTCTACCTCCATGCTATGATTGAGAAGATTACGGTGCATGAGGCGGTCAGGTCGGCGGATGGGTCAAGGGAGCAGGAAGTGGAGATTTACTACCGCTTTGTTGGCCGGATCGATTGAGACTTTGTTTTAATAGCTTTAAGTAAAGGAATACGGCTGAGAGAACTCGGTTACGACCAGGACGGCGAAAAGCTGGAGGCGTGACCATGTTTTTATTTTTATTCAATCTTTTATTAGGAGGTACTGACATGGTAGCGCTGTATGCAGCACTCATCATCAACGGCCGGAGAACTTTCGATCAGGTCCCAGCGAAGTTCAAGGAGGCTGTAAGGGCTGATCTGGAGGCCCTGAGCCTCGATGAAAACGGCGACCCCGTGGCTTAAGGTGACTGCCTATGATGGACACTGGAAGCTGGGTGCTTGTCAGCAGGAGACTGCCTCCTTATCCAAAACCGGACTCCAAAGCTATCGAGTCCTGGTGTGGGCTGTCCGCGAATATTGATAAAGTACCCAAGACTGGATGTACAGGCAGCACGGCCTACTGCGTCGATACCGGTGACCGCTATATGTTTGAGGAGACTACGGATACCTGGTACCCCATGGCCTCCTCAGGCAACGGCGGCTCGGTTCCGGAGGGGGTTTTATGTGGGATCGTATAATGTTACGCCGAAGGCGGCTGCAACGCAGGTCCTTCCCACCTCCAACAAGTACATGAAAAACAACGTGACCGTGGCAAAAATTCCATACTCCGAAACATCGAATGCCTCTGACGGCACCACAGTAAGCATCGCGGCAAGCTGACGGAGGTGATTTGATTAAGGAGAGCAACGATTACATCACACAGCCTGAACACGAAGAATTCCGCCGGGGTATGGACGCGGAGAACAAGCGTCTGGAGGACGAGAATGTCCGCCAAAATCACCGTCTGGACATCCTGGGGAAGACCGTAGACCAGATTGGCCGAATCAATACCTCGGTGGAGAAACTGGCTCTGAACATGGAGAACATGCTCAAGGAGCAGATTTCCCAGGGCAAGCGCCTTACCAAGCTGGAGAGCCAGGATGGGGAGAAATGGCGGAAGCTGGTTGGGTATGTTCTGGCGGCAGTGGTCGGCGGAATTGTGACCTTTCTGCTTGGGAAGGTCGGAATAGCTTAAGGAGGAACTTCAAGATGAGGATGTGGTATAGGAATCAAAACAAGTCATTAGATCAAAGAGTTAAGCGATTAGAATTCACCAATGCATTACTGGCAATCAGTGTCTTTGCTTTGGTCGTCGGGTTTTTCATCTACTCGTTCCGGATGCGCTGTATCATCAGCGACATTCTGGGTACTGTCGATGGTGTTGTCGCCGTTATGGCTCGCATCTTCGAACGACTTCAGGCTATTGATAATTCTTTCGGAGCGGTCTCGGAAATCTTTGGCGAATTCAATGAAGCTTTCTTGGGATTCCGAGAAATCCTCTTTGAACTCAACGAAATCCTCAGATAAGATTTCTTCAAAAGCGGATTCTTGATTATAGCGTGTTTCCAACCGATCGATAATAACCTGCTGTTGGCGAATCAGCGTATCAATCTGCGGATCTGGTTTAGTGGACATATAGAACTGAAGAAAGCTGATAATGAAACTTGCAATGGATATCCACAGCGATAGATTCGATGGAACTTTACTAGATGTGCTTTTTGATGATTTAACGGTCAGGTCGACACTCGCTGAAAGCACCATGGAAGATTCTTGCACTTGGATCTCGGATATTTTAGGATTATTTATTGAGGTTTCGATTGCTGACGAAAGAAGGGCAATAGTATTCAGCAAATTCTCCTTGCAATCATCGGGAACGACTTGTTTCGTTATAGCAGCAAATTCTGATAAAGCAGAAATTATACCGTTGGTATCGATAGCCATTTCATATCATCTCCATTCTTGTAGATATTATATACCCAAATGTCGGGAGGGTCAACGGAAGCGGGGATGTATCTTTCAAACTAAGAGGAGGATTCAAAATGGAAATCAACTGGAAAGTACGCATCGCAAACAAACAGTTCTGGTTCTCGCTGGTGCCGGCGATCCTGCTGGTCATCCAGGCAGGCGCGGCCATCTTTGGCTGCACCATTGATTTCGGCGAGCTGGGCAATCAGCTGCTGGCGTTTGTGGACGCCGTATTCGTGATCCTGGTGCTGCTGGGCATCGTCAACGACCCCACGACCTCGGGGTACAGTGACAGCAATCGGGCCAGACACTACCAAACACCCTGGGAGGACTGAACCATGCCTGTAAACAAGGTGGTCTTTGGGGAGAACGTGCTGATTGACCTGACCACTGACACCGTTTCTCCGGATAAACTGAAAAAGGGCGTCACGGCCCATGACCGGTCTGGTACGGAGATAACCGGTACAATGGACGACAGTTCAGTTGTTGTCGTGGATGGAGATGAGATCGAGTGTGTTCTCCTTCACGCCTTCCGGGAGGGCGACCGGTTGTTTGCGGAAGACAGCACGGTTACGGCAACGGATCAGCAAGGTCGGATTTTGACCCGGACTTTCACTGATGATGGCAAGACTTGTACGTCGGTACTCGTCGACGCAGATGGAGAAGAGCTGTCCGGATGGTGAAAACTTATGGGCAGGACTAGGCCACCATTACGGACCGGCACGGCAATGTCAAGGTCAAGAAGATTTCGTACAACGGGTCGCGGGTGGATGTGACCGTTGAGTAGGTAAAAGAAAGTCCCGGCTGTCTATGAGATACATCTCTGCGATGGCCGGGAGTCTTTTATATTTTGGAGAGTTCTACGCTTTATCTAGGGAAAGGAAAAAAGGAACTGTCCGGCGGCAAAGACAGCTCCTTAACACTATGCAACAAACAATTCTATGTTGGAGGATACAATGAACAGTTCATCATAATCCCTTGAAATATATGTCATATGTCCATTGATGTGAATAAAGGACGTTAATTTATTTCAAAACTTCATTACGGCTTCTTAGGACTAATAGTCTTAGCTACCGTTTTGCTAGAGTTGCCTTTGCTTATAGTAGCCTGGATATGTACTTTTCCACTATGAGTAACTCTACCCGAGACACGAACGCTGCCTCAGAACCCTTTTGCCATACAAATCATCTCCTTCCTTTCCCTTGATAAAGCGTAGAGCAAATCCTCTCCATGTGGCTCCCGTTCACATCAAAATCAGAGGTTGATACGCCTTCTGATATCATTATACCTGACTTTCTATTGTTCGTCAACACTACATAGTGTCTGCTGAAAAACGGATAAAAGGGAGTCAAAATCAAGGAATGCAAATGGAAACAGGGAAGAAAAGG
>NZ_RAZF01000060.1 GCF_003612555.1 Acutalibacter sp. 1XD8-33 | reverse complement strand
TTGAAGGACCTTGAAAATTAAACAACGATGACAGGAAGACCCGTGAATTCTTTGAGAGTGAGAGCTTGAGAAGAAGGAACAGGAAGCAGAACCTGAAAAATCTGTGACAAGAAGCCAAGTGCTTTGTTGAGTCGATTGAGGCTCTAAGATAGATTTAAAGGCGGAGACGCTTTTAGATACCATATTTTAGAGAGTTTGATCCTGGCTCAGGACGAACGCTGGCGGCGTGCCTAACACATGCAAGTCGAACGGAGATACGCGCTGAAGATGTAGCTTGCTATTGATTCTTGTGTATCTTAGTGGCGGACGGGTGAGTAACGCGTGAGCAACCTGCCTTTCAGAGGGGGATAACGTTTGGAAACGAACGCTAATACCGCATGACATTACTGAGTCGCATGGCTTGGTAATCAAAGGAGCAATCCGCTGAAAGATGGGCTCGCGTCCGATTAGGTAGTTGGCGGGGCAACGGCCCACCAAGCCGACGATCGGTAGCCGGACTGAGAGGTTGAACGGCCACATTGGGACTGAGACACGGCCCAGACTCCTACGGGAGGCAGCAGTGAGGGATATTGGTCAATGGGGGAAACCCTGAACCAGCAACGCCGCGTGAGGGAAGACGGTTTTCGGATTGTAAACCTCTGTCCTCTGTGAAGATGATGACGGTAGCAGAGGAGGAAGCTCCGGCTAACTACGTGCCAGCAGCCGCGGTAATACGTAGGGAGCGAGCGTTGTCCGGATTTACTGGGTGTAAAGGGTGCGTAGGCGGCTAGGCAAGTCAGAAGTGAAATCCATGGGCTTAACCCATGAACTGCTTTTGAAACTGCGTAGCTTGAGTGAAGTAGAGGTAGGCGGAATTCCCGGTGTAGCGGTGAAATGCGTAGAGATCGGGAGGAACACCAGTGGCGAAGGCGGCCTACTGGGCTTTAACTGACGCTGAGGCACGAAAGCGTGGGTAGCAAACAGGATTAGATACCCTGGTAGTCCACGCTGTAAACGATGATTACTAGGTGTGGGTGGACTGACCCCATCCGTGCCGGAGTTAACACAATAAGTAATCCACCTGGGGAGTACGACCGCAAGGTTGAAACTCAAAGGAATTGACGGGGGCCCGCACAAGCAGTGGAGTATGTGGATTAATTCGATGCAACGCGAAGAACCTTACCAGGTCTTGACATCCCGCTAACGAGGCAGAGATGCGTTAGGTGCCCTTCGGGGAAAGCGGAGACAGGTGGTGCATGGTTGTCGTCAGCTCGTGTCGTGAGATGTTGGGTTAAGTCCCGCAACGAGCGCAACCCTTACTGTTAGTTGCTACGCAAGAGCACTCTAGCAGGACCGCCGTTGACAAAACGGAGGAAGGTGGGGATGATGTCAAATCATCATGCCCCTTATGACCTGGGCCTCACACGTACTACAATGGCCATTAACAGAGGGAGGCAAAGCCGCGAGGCAGAGCAAAACCCTAAAAATGGTCTCAGTTCGGATCGCAGGCTGCAACCCGCCTGCGTGAAGTTGGAATTGCTAGTAATCGCGGATCAGCATGCCGCGGTGAATACGTTCCCGGGCCTTGTACACACCGCCCGTCACACCATGGGAGCCGGTAATGCCCGAAGTCAGTAGCCTAACCGCAAGGAGGGCGCTGCCGAAGGTAGGATTGGCGACTGGGGTGAAGTCGTAACAAGGTAGCCGTATCGGAAGGTGCGGCTGGATCACCTCCTTTCTATGGAGACTTTACGAGAGCGAGAGCTTTTGGTATAACATCCTAGGTCGGGCACGGGGAAGAATGTTAATCGTTGTTTAATTTTGAGGGTCTTTCAAAGAAGATTCTCAGGGAGAAGAAAGGGAGCACCTTTCATAAATGGGGGTGTAGCTCAGCTGGGAGAGCACCTGCTTTGCAAGCAGGGGGTCATCGGTTCGAACCCGTTCATCTCCACCAAGGGCAAGAGGGACAGACAACCGGCAGCTTAGCGGATTAGTTTGGCAGGGTTTGCGGTTTTTCCGAAGGGAAAATTGAATGCGGAGCATTCAAAGCGAAAACTCGGCAAGCTAAATTTGTGGAGCGAGCAACTAGCGAAGCAGAAAGCCTAAGAGTTTGTGGTTTTCCGAAGGAAAATGGAACACGGGGTGTTCAAAACAAACTCGGCAAGTTGATTTCGCTTCGCGAAATCAATCTTGGGCTCATAGCTCAGCAGGTTAGAGCACACGCCTGATAAGCGTGAGGTCGGTGGTTCGAGTCCACTTGAGCCCACCAGCCCGAAAGGGCGAAATTGAAGAGCCTTGAGAAGCTAGCGAAGCGGATTGAGGCAGGAATTTAACAATTTCTGAGGATTGCAAAGCAATTTCGAAGAAAGGCGAACGAAGTGAGCAAAGTTAAATTCCGTGACTTGGTGAGGCGAAAGCCGAGCCAATGTCAACAACAGTTCCTTGAAAACTGAATAAAGCGAAAGCAGACAGAAATCGAGAGTTTTATTTAGAGATAAGTCTTTTAGAGTCTTATTAAGGTAAAACTGCAATTTCAAAAGGGTAATAAGCGAGAGCTTATTCAAAGCGAGAACACATATGGTCAAGCTACAAAGAGCGCAAGGGGAATGCCTTGGCACCAGGAGCCGAAGAAGGACGCGATTAACTGCGATAAGCCACGGGGAGCCGTAAGTAGGCATTGAGCCGTGGATTTCCGAATGGAGCAATCCGGCTGGAGTTATGTCCAGTCATCATAGGGTGAATACATAGCCCTATGAGGGGAACCGCCTGAACTGAAACATCTAAGTAGGGCGAGGAAGAGAAATCAACCGAGATTCCGCTAGTAGTGGCGAGCGAACGCGGAAGAGGCCAAACCAGGGGTAGTAATACCGCTGGGGTTTGGACAGCGATGTGTATCACGAAACCTAGCCGAACAGCATGGGAAGGCTGACAAGACAGTGTGAGAGTCACGTAGGCGAAAGGGGAAATGAGCTAGCTGTATCCAGAGTACCGCCGGGCACGTGGAACCCGGTGGGAATACGGGGGGACCACCCTCCAAGCCTAAATACTACCTGGTGACCGATAGAGTATAGTACTGTGAAGGAAAGGTGAAAAGAACCCCGGGAGGGGAGTGAAAGAGAACCTGAAACCTTGTGCTTACAAGCACCGAGAGCCCGTCAAAGGGTGATCGGGTACCTTTTGTAGAATGGTCCGGCGAGTGAATGTAACTGGCGAGGTTAAGAGCTTAAGGCTCGGAGCCGTAGCGAGAGCGAGTCTGAATAGGGCATATGAAGTCAGTTGTATTCGACCCGAAACCGGGTGACCTACCCATGTCCAGGTTGAAGTGGAGGTAAAACTCCATGGAGGACCGAACCGACTCCCGTTGAAATGGTAGCGGATGAGGTGTGGGTAGCGGAGAAATTCCAATCGAACCCGGAGATAGCTGGTTCTCTCCGAAATAGTTTTAGGACTAGCCTTGTATTAGATTACCGGAGGTAAAGCACTGAATGGCCTAGGGCCCGAGAGGGTACCGAAGCCTATCAAACTCTGAATGCCGGCTAATTGATGTACAGGAGTCAGACAGTGGGAGATAAGTTTCATTGTCAAAAGGGAAACAGCCCAGACCCACAGCTAAGGTCCCAAAGTACACTTCAGTGGAAAAGGATGTGGGGTTGCACAGACAACCAGGATGTTGGCTCAGAAGCAGCCACTCATTAAAAGAGTGCGTAATAGCTCACTGGTCGAGTGGCCCTGCGCCGAAAATTTAACGGGGCTAAAGTGTACACCGAAGCTTGGGATGCAGCAATGCATGGTAGGAGAGCGTCGTATGCGGGGTGAAGTCAGAGCGGAAGCGCTGGTGGACTGCATACGAGTGAGAATGCCGGAATGAGTAGCGAGAAATATGTGAGAATCATATTGGCCGAAAGTCTAAGGTTTTTGGAGGAAGGTTCGTCCGCTCCAAGTTAGCCGGGAGCTAAGGTGAGGCCGAGAGGCGTAGCCGATGCACATACGGTGGAAATTCCGTAGCCGCCGAAAGATTTAAGCAAGAGGACACCTTGAAAGGGCACGACCCGGGCGATGGTTGCCCCGGGCGCAAGGGACCGAAATTATAGTAGGGAAGCGTGCTTGGACGAGGGCGAGAAAAGTCTTGTGTATATCTCAGGCGCCCGTACCGCAAACCGACACAGGTGGACAGGAAGAGGATTCTAAGGCCAACGGGAGAAGGGTAGTTAAGGAACTCGGCAAGTTGATCCCGTAACTTCGGAAGAAGGGATGCCACAGAGATGTGGCCGCAGAGAATAGGCCCAGGCGACTGTTTAGCAAAAACACAGCTCTCTGCTAAATCGAAAGATGAAGTATAGGGGGTGACACCTGCCCGGTGCTGGAAGGTTAAGAGGAGATGTGAGAGCATTGAATTGAAGCCCCAGTAAACGGCGGCCGTAACTATAACGGTCCTAAGGTAGCGAAATTCCTTGTCGGGTAAGTTCCGACCCGCACGAATGGTGTAACGATCTGGGCACTGTCTCAATTACCCGCCCGGCGAAATTGTAGTACCGGTGAAGATGCCGGTTACCCGCGACAAGACGGAAAGACCCCATGGAGCTTTACTGCAGCTTAATATTGGGTTTCGATAATTTATGTACAGGATAGGTGGGAGGCAGCGAACTACGAGCGCTAGCTTGTAGGGAGCCAACCTTGGGATACCACCCTTAGATTGTTGGAATTCTAACCTGCGGCCATGAATCTGGCCGGGGGACATTGTTAGGTGGGCAGTTTGACTGGGGCGGTCGCCTCCAAAAGAGTAACGGAGGCGCTCAAAGGTCGGCTCGGCACGGATGGAAACCGTGCTACTGAGTGTAAACGCATAAGCTGGCCTAACTGCGAGGATGACGGTCCGAGCAGTAACGAAAGTTGGAGTTAGTGATCCGGCGGTAGAGTGTGGAATTGCCGTCGCTCAACGGATAAAAGCTACCCTGGGGATAACAGGCTGATCTCCCCCAAGAGTTCACATCGACGGGGAGGTTTGGCACCTCGATGTCGGCTCGTCACATCCTGGGGCTGTATTCGGTCCCAAGGGTTCGGCTGTTCGCCGATTAAAGTGGCACGCGAGCTGGGTTCAGAACGTCGTGAGACAGTTCGGTCCCTATCTGTCGTGGGCGCAGGATATTTGAGGAGAGCTGTCCTTAGTACGAGAGGACCGGGATGGACACACCTCTGGCGCACCAGTTGTCATGCCAATGGCACGGCTGGGCAGCTATGTGTGGAACGGATAAACGCTGAAAGCATCTAAGCGTGAAGCCGCCTCCAAGATTAGATATCCCATAGCGTAAGCTAGTAAGGCCCCTTGTAGACTACAAGGTTGATAGGCTGCGTGTGTAAGCATGGTAACATGTTCAGCTTGGCAGTACTAATAGGCCGAGGGCTTGACCATTTTGTTCCCTCCCTTTTCGATT
>NZ_RAZF01000059.1 GCF_003612555.1 Acutalibacter sp. 1XD8-33 | reverse complement strand
CACCGACGAGCAGGCCCAGGCGGAGTCCCTGGAGAAGGAGCAGGCGGGGCAGGAGGACCCCGCCGTGTACACCCACAAGCTGGCCCGGCCCTTCACCTATGAGAACAAAACGGTGGAGCGGCTGGACTTCGACTTCGGGTCCCTCACCGGCAACGACACCATCGCCATCGAGGCGGAGCTGAACCACCGGCTGAAAAACCTCATGTACCCCCACCTTTCCTGGGAGTTCATGACCCTCATGGCCGTGCGGGCCTGCACCACCCGGGACGAAAACGACATGCGGCTGGTGGACGAAAAGCTCCTCAAGGCCCTGCCCATGCGGGACTATAACCGGATCGTGGGGGCGGCGAGAAATTTTTTGCTGCTGTCGGGCTTGTAGACGCAAAGCCCGGGGAATGGCTCCGGGAGCAGTGCCTGATTCTGGCCCGGAACAACAGCACGCCGGTGTCCTATTGGACGTCGCGCAAGCTGAAGGAATTGGGGCAGTGGATCAAGGCCAATAACCGGCTGGAGGAGAAAAACCAGCGGCGCCGGGAGAACAGCAGGCCCAATAAGGGCCGCAAATTTGGTTTCAAGAGGTGATGCGCATCCATGCGCAAAGAGTTTCCCTTCTGCGGCTCCGCCTTGATTTTGCGGCGCAAAACCGGGAAACTCTGAATTGGAGGAGGGAATTGAATGCCCAGCGGCAAGCAATGCGAGATGCTGTTCAAGCTCAACGCCCAGGCCAATTCCGGCTTCAAGGGAACCTTCTCCCAGGCACAGGGGGAGTTTGCGAAGCTGGGCAGCGAGATCCAGAGCCTGAACCGGGCCCAGGCCGACATTTCGGCGTATCAGAAGCAGTCTGCCGCCATCGACAGCACCAAAGCCAAAATCGCCAACCTGACCAAGCAGCACGAGCTTTTGAGCCAGCAGATCCAGAATACCACCGGCGACACCTCTGGTCTGGAGAGGGAACAGCTCAAGCTGGAACAGCGGATGGCCAGCGCCCAGGGCACGTTGGAGCGCCAGGAGGGCAGGCTGTCCGCTGCCAGCCAGCGGCTGGAGGAGGCGGGGGTCAACACCGCCGATCTGGCCGGGGAGAGCGCCCGGCTGTCCACGCGGATTGAGGAGCTGTCCAAAGAGCAGGAGCAGGCGGCGCGGTCGGCGGCGGCCAGCGCCCTCTTCGGCAAGGAGGCCATGTCTGGAATGCTGGCGGTCATCAATGCCAGCGAGAAGGACTTCCAGAGCCTCACCCAGAACATCGAGAACTCCGCCGGGGCGGCGGAGCGCATGGCGAAGATCAAGCTGGACAATCTCCAGGGGGATCTGACCCTGCTGCAATCCGCCACGGACGGTCTGAGCCTGACCATCGGGGAGGAATTCATGCCTCAGATCCGGGGGCTGGTACAGATCGGGACCAGTGTAATCACATTTGTGAATGAGCTGATCGACCAGCACCCTGTTCTGACTAAGGTCGTTCTGGGCGCTGCGGGTGCGGTGGGTGTCCTGACGGCCGGAGTGGTGGCCTATAACGCCGCGCAAAAGGTAATGGCGGCTGTGAACCTGGCCTCGCTGTTCACCGGACCGGTGGGCCCGATTCTGGCGGTGGGAGCCGCCATCGGCGGCGTCGTGGCCGGGATCATCGGTCTGGCGGAGGCCGCGAACGAGGGTAAGCCCAAAATCGATGAGCTGACGGAGGCCGCCCGGGGCCTGGACCAGGCCATAGAGGACGCCTCCACCGGCTTTGAAGCCTCCCAGACAGAGATTGAGGCTTCGGCGGGCCTTGCGGACCGCTACATCACCCGTCTGGAAAAACTGGACGGCGTCACAGGCAAAACCAGGGAGCAGCAGGAGGAATACCACGCCACCCTGGCCTTGCTGGCGGAAACCGTCCCGGAGCTGGCGGGGGCTATTGACCTGGAGACAGACAGCATTGAGGGAGGTACAGAAGCCCTTCGGGCCCAGACTGAGGAATGGGAGCGCAACGCCAGAGCCCAGGCATACCAGGAAGCGCTTGCGGAAATCTACTCTGCCCAGGCCGCCGCCGAGCTGGAACGGGAGAAAAGCCTGATCGACGTCCGCAACGCGGAGGCGGAACTGCGGGATATGGAGGCGGAGCGCACGGAGATCCTCCGGCAGATGCAGGAGATGGAGGATGACCCCTCCCTGTACGATGCCGGGAAATACTATGCCCTGGAAGAGCGGATCCGGGATCTCAATGATAACTATTGGGATCTGGACGAAAGTCTGGGGACCTATCAGGGCGCGCTGGACGAAAGCAACGCCAAACTGGACGAGGCAAAGGCAAAAACAGAAAGCTACACCCAGGCCATGGGGGAGCTGCTGCCGCCCATGGATTCGGCGGCGTCTGCGGCGGAGACAATGACCGCCCGCAACGAAGGGCTCTGGGCCTCCATTGAGGAGGTGGGCGTCCGGGCAGGAGCGCTCTGCCCGCCGGAGGCTATGGCGGGGAGCCCGTGACCGTGCAGATCTATTTCCAGTTTGAGGGGAACGCCACGCCGGAGGCCGTGGACCAGCTGCGGGAATATGGCGGAGAGTTCGAGGCCCGGGTCCGGCGGGTGCTGGAGGAGTTTTTCCTGGAATCGGCAAGGAGGCGGTACTGATGGAAAAAACCTACACCACGGCCCAGGGGGACATGTGGGACGGGATTGCGTACAAGACCCTGGGCAGCGTTTATTTTACGGACAAGCTCATGATGGCGAACCGGCGGTATCTCCATTTCTACACCTTCCCGGCGGGCATGGTGCTGCAGATCCCGCAGGTCAGAAACGAGAGCGCCGTGGAGGGCCTGCCGCCGTGGAAAAGAGTTGGAAACTAGCGTTTCCAACTCTCCAGGTTTTACTTCGCAAAACTACAAAACTTTTAGCAGGTGAGTGTATGAGTGCAGAAACCCTTGTCCGCCGGACCTGGGCGGACGTGAGCTTCCAGGGGGTGGACATCACGGAGTCCCTCCGGCCCTACTTTTTGGGACTAACATATACCGACAACGAGGACGGAGAGGCGGACGACCTCCAGATCCGGCTCCAGGACCGGGCGAGGATCTGGCAGGAAAAGTGGCTGGAGGACATGGTGAACGCCGCGGCCAGCGGGAAATTCAAAATCAAGGCCGATATCCTTCAGGAGAATTGGCAGGGCGGCGGACGGGACACCCGGCTGCCCTGCGGAGAGTTCGAGCTGGACAGCGTGGAGGCCTCGGGCCCGCCCTCAGTGGTGACGGTGAAATCCACATCCCTGCCCTTCTCCAGCTCCATCCGCCAGACCAGAAAGACCAAGGCCTGGGAGAAGTACACCCTCTCCGGCATCGCCCGAGAGATCGCCGCCCAGAACGGGTTACAGTGTATGTACGAGTCCGCCGTCAACCCCGGCTATGACCGGGTGGAGCAGAGCAGGCAGAGCGATGTGAAGTTTCTGGAACGGCTCTGTAAGGATGCGGGGCTCTCCCTCAAGGCCACGGACAAGACGCTGGTGCTCTTCGACCAGAGCAAATTTGAGAAGCGGGCCCCGGTGCGTACGATCCGCAGGGGCGAAGGGTATCTCAGCTGCACCCTGCGGACCAGCACCGCCGGGACCCAGTATGCCTCCTGCCGGGTGAGCTACGCGGACCCCCTCACGGGGAAAAAGATTGAGGGCGTGGCCCGGGTGGACGACTACGACGAGAAGGCCAAGAACAACCAGCAGCTGGAGGTCAGGGCCAAGGTCAAAAGCGTGGGAGAGGCCAAGGCCCTGGCGGAAAAGCGCCTGCGGCTGCACAACAGGTTTTCCAAGACAGCGAAGTTCGTCTTTCCCGGAGACCCGGCCCTGCTGGCGGGGAACACGGTGCTTCTGGAGGACTGGGGGGCCTTTGACGGGAAATATCTCATCAGCCAGGCGGTCCACAAGGTGGACGGCGGCGGCTACACCACCGCAATTCAGGTCCGCCGGGTGATAGGAGGGTACTGATGGAACTGGAGGAATTGGAGAGCATTCTGGGCCGCCTGGTGCGGGTGGGAGTTGTGACAAACGTGGACATCCCCAAGCGTCGGGCCCGGGTGAAGATTCAGGACGAGGACCTGCCCTCCGGCTGGCTGCGGGTGCTGGCGAATCCGCCCTTCCTCCCCAGAGTCAACCAGCCCCAGAGGACGGAATTTGAGGCGGGCGGCGGGGGCGACGAGGCCTTTTCCAGCCACAAGCACGATGTGGTTATCACCCCCTGGCTGCCCCGGGTGAACGACACGGTGCTCACCCTGTTCCTCCCCTGCCACGACAGCGACGGCTATATTCTGGGGAGGATTGAGGAAAACACGAACTAGGAGGTGATTTTCATGGCGGTTGTGGGCTGCCTGGGCCAGATGGTATTTCAGGTTTCCCAGGAGGTCTTAGAGACCATAGACGGCCTGGAGTGGAGCGGGTCCGCCCGGTACGCCGTGCACCAGCGGCACAACCAGAATGCGCTGACGGAGTTCACTGGGCTGGACCCGGATAAGATCACGTTCAGCATGTTCCTCAGCCAGGCGCTGGGCGTGGACGTGATGGCGGAGCTGGTGAAGCTCTGGAACTACGAGCGCAAGGGGGAGTCCGTCTATCTGGTGCTGGGGGAGAAGTGCTACGGCAAGTGCAAGTGGAACGTGGTAAGCCACAAGATCCAGGCCAAAAATTACGACAAATATGGAAACCTGGAGTCCGCCGAGGTTTCAGTGGAGCTCCAGGAATATCTGAGGAAGTGAACGCATGAGTTATTCTGTATCGGCGGCCGATCTGGGAAACATCCGGCTGAACGAGCCGGAGACGGTGAACGCGGTGCTCCAGAATATCGCCCTGATCCTGGCCACGCCCAAGGGCTCCGTGCCCATGTACCGGGACTTCGGGCTCAGCCAGGAGTTCCTGGACAAACCCATCCCCGTGGCAAAGGCCATGCTGGTGGCGGAGGTCCGGGAAGCTATCGAGATATGGGAGCCCCGGGCTTCCGTCTCGGACATCTCCTTTTCCCAGAACGCTTTGGAACCGGGTAAGCTGGACCCCACCGTTCAGGTGGAAATCCGCGTGGAGGAATAGAAATTGACAAAATCCGACAAACTGATATAATAAAAGAGCCTCCATTTATAGGAGGCGGGAGGACGTTGTTTACATACGAGTTGGAGATCCCAACTCGGGCGGTTAGCTCATCCCCATTCTCAAAGGAAAGGGGGTGGTACACTTTCCCGACTTTCACAAGGAGGGAGGTGGCGCTGATGGGAAAAGAACGCGGGATGAAAGTCCTGCGTTTCGTGCTGATGTTGGTCGCAATAGCGATATTGCTGGCCTACATAGCACCCATAAAAGCGTACTAGCCGCTCGGCTGCAACCCGAACGGCTAGCTATTTTTGACTAGTCTATAAGGGCTGACCGCCATGTGACAGCGCCCTCTTTATGCTTATTATAGTCCAGAGCGCCGGCTTTGTCAAGTGCAGGGCCAGCGCTCTTTTTGCTCATAAAGTATCGAAAGCAGGTGATTGAATGTCAAGGAATCCGGAATACCAGTTCGTGGAGACGGACCCGGGAAAGCTGGAGGAGCTGCTGGTGCGGGGCTACGAGGAGATCACCGGGCGGACGGCGTATCCCGCAAGCCCGGAGAGGGTGTTCATCCAGTGGGCGGAGGGGATTCTCCTCCACGAGCGGGTGCTTACGAATTATACCGGCAACCAGAACATCCCCAGTCGGGCGGAGGGGGAGAACCTGGACGCCCTGGCGGAGCTTCTGTACCTGCGGGAGCGTCCGGGGGCAAAGGCGGCGGTGTGCACCCAGCGATTCCACATCTCGGAGGCCCAGAAGAGCGCCGTCCTGGTGCCCGCAGGGACCCGGGTGACCTGCTCCGGTGGGCCGGTCTGGGAGACCGTGGAGGATGTGTACGTGCCCATCGGGGAGACCCATGCAGATGTGCAAATCCGCTGCCAGACCCTGGGGGCTGCGGGGAACGGCTACACTCCCGGCCAGCTGAACGCCCTTATCGATGTGTATGACTACTACTCTGAAACGGAGAACATCACCGCGTCGGACGGCGGGGCGGACGCGGCCACGGA
>NZ_RAZF01000058.1 GCF_003612555.1 Acutalibacter sp. 1XD8-33 | reverse complement strand
TCTGTCATCGAGCTGGAACGGTATCTCTCCGGCGGTAGTCAGGCCGGAACCGATTTTTCAGAAAGTAGTCAGCGGGAGAAAACAGGCCTTTCCGTGAGAAAAGAAAAACTCCCAGAAGTCCAGTAACTTCTAGGAGTTTCGTTGGAGCTGGATGTCGGAATCGAACCGACCACCTCATCATTACGAGTTCAATCCGGGCTGTTTTCCGCTCCCGCCGCTTGCCGTAGCGTATCGCCGAAAACCCCAGTATTCATGCGGGTTGCGGGGTTTTGCTTATCATTTCTTGACGTGCTTTGACTTTCCCTGATGTATGTACTTTTTTGGTGCCCGTATGTCCTTCGTATGTCCTCCGGGGAGTGGATTTCGCCCTTGACCTCATCCCTTTTTACCGCTATGCGCAGCCTCTATTGAACCAACGGGAATTTCCGTTAGCATTTCCGTGTATACGTCTGTGTATACTTGCGTGTATAAACTCGCGATGCTGGCTGGTACCTAGTACAAAGATTGTGGGCATAAAGCGGCAGGACTTTTGCAGGGCCTTTTTGCATTTGCCAGCATCGCATTTGTCGGACAAAGCGTCTGACATTCTGTCTGACTTTTCTCCACAAATACCGCTGGCCCCAAAACTGAGGACTGTAAAAAGCGGCAGGCCCCCCGTAATCCCGCCGCTTTATTAAGATAAAATTTTACTCAAATGAGAGAAAAAATTTTTTCGCTGACTGCGCTCTTTTCGGGCCTCGGAGCCCCGCAAGCGGCAGGGAGGGGCTTCACAGTACCTAAAAAGGGGCGGACTTGTAATCCACCCCTTTAACCGGCGCAATTTTGCGCTCGTTACCCCCGCTCAACCAGCCATTCCTCCACACTCCCGCCATATTTCCAGGCGCTAAAGCTGGTGTGCTTGTAGGCGTTCCCGGCTATGTACTCATCCCCAAGCCGCTGTATGCGCTCATCAGCCCGCAGCGCTTGCAGGCCCTTGCTGACCTCCCGGCGCACGTCCGACAAGGTAACACTTAGTCCTTCTGCCGTTTCCCGCAGCGTTTTCCCCTGGTAGTACCGCCCACGCAGTCCGGCCTCTTGCAGGGGCTCCAATGCCGCAAGCCCCGCCTCAAGTTCGGCGTGGTGATACTCCCTTTCCGCAGTGATGTCTATAGCCTCTAGTTCTCCCGCCGCTTGTGGGTCTGGTATCAAGTCCCCCGCCTCCACAGGGTGCTCTCCATCGTCCAGGGCGGGCGCGTTCATGCTGTCGGCAATGTCCAGGGGATTGCATTTCCGCAACCCCATAGCGGCCTTAAAACGGCTCTCTGGGGCCCTGGTAAGGTAGGTGGTGAATCGCCACCCCCCAGCGGGCTTATAGGCTCTCACAGCGTCCAGGAGGGCCAAATAGCACTCTTGTTCAAGGTCTTCCATAGTAACCCCGCGCTGGGAACAACACTCTACCCCATAGCGCCGGTAAAAGCGGCGGGCAAGCTGGTACAGCAGCCGTTTGACCTGTTCCCACAAGCCCGCTATTGCCTCCCGGTCACCCTGCTGGGCCAATACCGCCAATTCCTCATTGCTCATTGACTATCGCCCTCCATTCTGGTATCATGGTAGAGGGTCGCCCTGCTTTCATCCTGCTTTTGCCATACCGTCCCCCAGCAGCTGGCAGCGCAATTTTGCGCCGTCCTCATAGACTTTGCACCCCAGCCGGTATATGCGCCTTACCCCAGGCGTGTCCAGCACCCGCTCCAAAGACGCATTTGCTTTCGCGCTCAACGTCCGGGCCTCTGCCTCAAAAGTCTCTGCAAAGGGGTTTGGCTCTCCGGCGGCTCCCATCCGGCAGCACTCGCAAAGAAACTGCCCCACTTCTCTGGTGAAGTCCTGTTCACTGGGCAAATCGTATTGTCATAGTTTCCCTTGCCGCTTTCGCACTACCCGGGCATAGTGGGCCAGAAACTTTTGCATAGCGGCGTGGTACTGCTTGGGGGACAATGCCAGCTTTAGGACGGTCTGCCACAGCTTTGCCCGATCCGTCCACTCGCCGCTTTTCGGGGAGAAGGTCAAGGCGCGCTGTATTGCCTCGGGAAAGGCCGCAAATACCGACCTTACCGCTTTTCCTAATTCCCCCTCCAGCAGACAGGCTTCCATTGTGAATGTCCAGCAGCCGATATGTACCACCGGGATATGGTACAGTTCTCGAACTTGTGTTTCGTCCAGGTCAATGATTTTTGGGTTTTCCATTTTTCCTTTCAGCCCCTTTCTCCCCGGGTAAGCCCGGAGTTGTACGCGTCCATGTAGTAATCCTGCATCAGCTCTGCTATCTCCCCGGCATCCTGCCGCCCGAACTGCTTGACAGACCATCCCAGAAAACACTCCCAGTCTGCTGCTGGTCGTCCGGCCTGACGGTCTTCCCTGCCTTTTCTGTCAAAGGCAGAGGCCATTTCATCAAACAGCGCCGCCCATCTGTGGGCCTCAGGGGACAGCTTTTCCCCGGTCGCTTCTGTATACTCGTTAAGGGTCTCCGAGGGGTACACGAACATAACAGGGCCATTATCTAATCTTTCCATTGCGTTTTCCTCCATTTTTCTGTTGACTTCCCCCTTAAATGGGCTGGTATACTCTACTTACCAGCCCATTTAAGGGGGACTGCGGGCCTTTATGCAGCGCTTTTGACCGGGCGGCTGTATAAAGGCTTTTCCTTTGACCTATGCCCACACCGGGGCTATCGCCTCCTTTTCAAGTCCAGCCTCTAAAAGCGGCAGGGCTTGGTAGAATCCCCATCCCGCCCTGGTTCCTGCCGCTTTACTCGGGCTGTGAGTATAGCATAGTATATCGAATGCAATATAGCAATGCGGGATTTTTGCTAAATATCGAATGCAATATATGTGCAATCTGTATATTGCATTCAATATATGGCTGTGGTATAATAGGGACAAAGAAAGGAGGGCGGCAATCATGACGGCAAAAGAAGTCCTGAATTTAATTGACTGGCTGCGCAAGCAGGGGTTTGACAATGACAAGATTGTTGAGTGCCTGGAGAGTGTGGAGGGAAGAACACGAATCACCTTCGCAGAAGAAAGCAAAGAGCAGGAGTAAGGCATAAGGGGGCGGGGTGTTCCCGGCCCCTTTTTGCGGCATAATGGGGACAAGAGAAGGGAGGCTAAATAAATGCCAGCGTCAAAAGCGCAGCAGAGAGCCGTAAGCAAGTACATGAAAGAGAATTATGACGTTTTTCAGATACGAATGCCCAAAGGCCGCAAGGCCGTGATACAGGCCCACGCCCTGGCCCAGGGCGAGAGCGTCAACGGCTTTGTGAACCGGGCCATAGATGAAACGATGGAACACGATAAAGGAGGTATAGACCATGAGTAACAAAGAACAGTGTGTAGCCCTGCTGGACGAATTTTCAGAGGCCCAGCTTGTCAATGTGGCGGCTATGCTAAAGACCATGAGGCAGACCGTGGCCCAGGCCATTGAGGACGAATGGGACGAGACCCCCAACGCCACCACCATAGCCGCTATTGAGGAACTGGAAAGCGGCGGGGGTGAGCGCTGGACCGGCAGCACGGCTGATTTCTTCGCTATGCTGGACGCAGAGGATGAGGAGGAGGACGATGCTTGAGCTAAAATCCGGCGCAGAGTTTAAGCACGACCGCCGCCGGTGCAAAAAGCGCGGCTATGACATGAGCTTGCTGGAGGCTGCTGTGGACACCCTGCGTATTCCTGCCGCTTTGCCTCCCCAGAACCGCGACCATAGCCTTACTGGAAACTGGGCGGGGTATAAGGAGTGCCACTTGGCCCCTGATTGGCTGCTGGTATATAAAAGGTGATGGGGAATGAGCTCCGGCTGGCGCGTACCGGCACACACTCTGACCTGTTCGGCAAATAGTCTGAGAGGGGAAGCCCGAAAATGGGGCACACCTCTCTTTTCGTCTGTAGTGGCCCTCTAAGGCATTTTAATCCCGAAACGGCACTTCCATCACCAAAGACGCGCAAGCGCCTTGCAGAGCCTGTCAGGGCCATCTATGGCGATTTCTGGCGTAGCCCTCTTGTGTTGCTTGCAAAAATAAGGCGCTGGTGTGGAATCCTTCCCCAGGCAACTCCGCAAAGCCTTTCCAGCATCCACAAGGGGGGCCAAAATTGGACCCACCTTCTGTGAGCCGCTACAAGGCCCGTAGAGAAGCCTTCGCCAGTTGTGGCAAAATTTCCTTGCCGATACCCCAGAGGGGCCTTGCGGCGCGTCTGAGAGCCCGCTAGGGCTATGCCCGCCGCTTTCTGCCCCATATCAGCCCGAAAGTCCAAGCGGCTGGGGCTTTCTTCCACTTGTGGGGGGAGGGGTGGGATTTGAAATCGCAACCTTTCGGAATTCAGCTTTCCGAAAGCGGCGGTGGCTGAATCCAATTTTTGGATTCAATGGTACTAAGTCCAAAAGCGAGCCCAGCGTTTCAACATTTCTCAACCGTTATTTCCCGTTATCTCTGACCTTAACTTTTGCTAACAACCTCAAGTTTTCCCAAGTAGTTCCCCAGCGAAACGAAATGGCTTTTTCCAAAATTATCTCACGCACACGGCGCTCGGGCCTCTTTTGCCCCGTAGTGGGCACCGGGGGCAGGTAGTACCTACGACCGGGGGGCTCTCCTGCCGCTTGCAGTACTCCATCACCCGGACGTTGCCGGTGTCCTGCTCCCAGACCTTGCCGGTATAGATATACCACAGCTTGCGCTCGGGCACATACCGGGCCACGGCCTTGTACCAGTCCGCGAACAGGTTGCCGCTGCCGATATCCGTCCTGGCATAGCGGTCGTTGTCCTCGGGGTGAAGATCTGCCAGAGAGCCCCTTTGTGGGCTTTCCTCTGGCGCGTCCGCGAAGTCCATAGCCGCCGGTTGCCGGAATTCCGCTGATTTTTCCTCAAAGTATGCCCGGGGGTCGTACACGTCCCGGCAATCCCTTATAGCCTGTTCTATGGTAATCCTGCCGTAGGTGCTCCCGGCGGTAGGCCTGTCCCATTTCTCCCGCATAAGGCCGGACTGCCTAAAAAGGCTGTCCATGCGCTGGGGGGCTTTGCCAGTCCAGAACGCCAGCATATTGCAAAGGGCTATGTCGGCCTCCGAGCGGGACTTGTAGGCGCTTATGTCCCCAGCCCATAGGGCAGAGAATAGCCTGCCGCTTTTGCTCTGCTGGATTTTGGCTATCAGCTCTGCATCCTCGATGTCCACAGGTCTGCTTGCCGCAAGCGGCAGGGGGGCCGGTTGCTCTTTGGCTCTCTCCCTTACCATGTACTTTTCCAGCACCCGGGCAAGCTGTTCGCCTCTATCTTCCAGGCCCTTGCCGGGGGTCAGGGTATCGCCAGTAACGGTCACATACTTGTTGGTTGCCCCGGCTATGTAGCACTCAAGCCCCAGCTTTTGGTTATTGATGTAGTAACGGGCCTTGTCATACTTAAAACCCGGGGCATAGAACAGAATCCGCAGGCCCTGCTCGCTTGGGGAGCGCTCAGTGTAGCTGTCCATCATGCCCACAATGTCCTCTGCCATCGGGGAGAGGGCCCCGGCCTCGTCTATGCAGTGGTCGATGTCCAGGGCTCCCAGTTCCCCGAAAATGCCCACGCCCAGGCCCCGGTACTTGGGCAGGGCCGCAAGGGCGGTGTGGAAGTCAGAGAAGGTGCCGGGGTCGGTGGACTTTGCCCCCCGGCCTGTTTTGGGGTCGTAGGGTATCTTTGCACCCTTGCCCTCTCCTTCGGGGCCAATGCGCCCCCGGCAACAGAACAGGCCGTTTTCCCTCAGCTGGGGCGGCAGGTTTTCAGCTATTATCTTATCTCCCATAGTACACCCCCTCAATTACTCCCGCCGCTTTCTCAATCTCTCTAGCCCTATGCCTCATAGAGCGTATGAACTCCCGGACTTCCCTCTCACTTCCCGGCAGATAATAGCCGTGCGCATTGTCTGAGAGGATAGGCTCACCCATCAGCCGCTCCCGCTGGATGCAAAGCCGGACTTGCCGCCCGTCCATACCGGTAAGCTGGCACAGGACTGCAAGCGGCAGGGCGTTCTCCCGGCCTGCATGGAGAAAGTCAGAAATTGTAACTTGCCCTTTTGCGGGCGTTGTGGTAGAATCGTTGGTAGGATTGGAGTACCCGCTAAAGTTCCCCTGTCCTGTTGCCTGTCCAGGTGTTCCAGCACCCGGATAGGCTTTCTTTTTGTCACACATTTTCCTTCCCTCCCTGTTCCAGCGCGTCCAGTTTTTCCAGTAGCCGGGGGACGTTCACAAGGTACACCGTCCCCGACTTCACGTGCGGGACGCTCCCATCTTTACAGCCGTTCCTCAGATAGTACTGGGAGAGGCCGGTCACCCGGGCGGCGTCTTTGATTTTCATAAAGGGTGTATGCTCCATTACTCTGCCTCCTTTCTCAAGCGCTCAATGATTGCCAGTGACTGCCGCCGGATTTCCTCGGGCAGCTCGTGGCGCAGCTTGCGGGAAAACGCACTGTCAGCCATGCCCAGTTCCTCAGCCACCCGCCACAGCTTGACCCCCGCCGCTTTTGCGGCCTGCCGCACTTCTTGGTTTGCCATAAATACATGCCTCCTTAAAAGATTGTTGTTGACACACGCCTAAATTTGTGGTACACTTCCATTGTAAACAACAAACGCAATAATGTCAAGGTTTATATGCACATTATTTTTTAATTCAACAAATTCATGCGCAGGAGGTCAAAATGGATACCAAGTCTATATTTGCGAAACGATTTAGAGAATTACGTGAAGCGGCAGGCTTAAAACAATCCGAAATGGGCGAAAAGCTGGGAGTGTCCAGAGGTTCTATAAGCTTTTATGAAAACTGCGACCGAACCCCCGATATAGAGTTTGTAGCAAACGCCGCCCAATACTTCAAAGTATCTTCTGATTACCTACTAGGGCTCACTAACGCGCCCACGACTGACCCATATAGGCGGGCCGCTTTTGATTCTTTGGGGTTGAGCTATGAGGCAGTAGACTATCTCATGATGTTAAACCAGGTGGAAAAAGAAAACCACTTTGGGCCTAGCTATGTTGAGCGCCGGGACCTCTTGTCTTACTTTCTCAGCCTCCACAGAGAAATTGACGATTTCCTTACGCAATGTTCTTTGTATGTGAGTAAATCATTAAAAGGACATGACCCACGATTCACTTATACTAACGAGTACATTATGTGTATGGACACATTAAAGGCCCACGGTTTTAGCATTTCTGCTAATGAGGAACAGACACGGTATCTATTTAACGAGCGAATTGTGCCGATTTTGCGCGGCCTGCTGGATAGCTATGTCGACATGAATAGGAGGGTTCATAGTGCCCAACATTAAAGAAATGACCACCAAAGATGGTAGAACTTTCTACAAAATCCGAGTAAGCCGGGGCCGGGAAAAGGGCTATCTCTCCACACGCTGGTACCCGCCCGAGGGGTGGAGCCGCAAAGCTATAGAGAGGGAGCTTCATAAGCAAGCGGCAGAGTTTGAACGCAAGGCCCAGGCCGGGGAAGTGGTCAGCCGGGAGGAACAGGCCGAAATAGACCGCCAGCGGGCCATAGAAGCGGCGAAGATAAAGACCCTCCGGCAGTACGGCGAGGGGGTATTCATGCCCACAAAGTCGATCACCATGAGCGAGAACACCCGCAGCGCGTACCAGGGAGCGCTCAACCACTGGATATACCCGGCTTTAGGAGAGTTGAAACTGCCGGAGATAACCCCGGCGGAAATAAGCGCTTTACTGTTCTCCATGCAAGGGTTGGGAAAGGCGCAGGCCACTTGCGTTAAGGTGTACGCGAT
>NZ_RAZF01000057.1 GCF_003612555.1 Acutalibacter sp. 1XD8-33 | reverse complement strand
CATGAACCCCCGCATACAAAAGGTTTTTAAGAATTTCCTCGGATAATTAAAAATCTCGGATAATGCGCCCTATCCGAGTTCTTGGATAGGGCGCAATTATACACCACCCAGAGGTTGGTGCATTGCGTTCTCCGAAGGCTCCTCGCCGGAGGGCTGTGATTTTCCGCAGTCAAGGTCTGCTCCAAATCAAACAGGGGACGCTACGCTTCCCCTGCGCTGGCTGCCGCCAGCTACCCTTTTGTGGACTTGCCATCTGGGGACACCTTGCAATGCAAGCTGTTCCCAGCCGACAAGTTTCATAAAATATGCTATCTTTTCGATAAGCAATAAAGTATAATGAAGTCAGTAATAAATTTAGAAATTGAGGTAAAGTTATGGCATCCAGCAAAGAATATTTAGAATTTATTTTAGGTCAGTTATCTGGCTTGAATGACATTACCTATCGAGCTATGATGGGCGAATTTGTCATTTATTATCGTGGTAAGATTGTAGGCGGTATCTATGATGATAGATTACTTGTCAAACCAGTAAAATCAGCAATAAGTTATATGCCAACGGTTTCGTATGAGTTACCTTACGAGGGAGCAAAAGAAATGTTGTTGGTAGATGAAGTTGATAATAAAGAGTTTTTGACAGGATTGTTTAATGCTATGTATAAGGAATTGCCTACCCCTAAATCGAAAAAGAAAAAATAACAAAATAATAATTTGAGAGGAAGTGTTACTGATGGAAAAGTTTAAGCCGTTTATTATACCTGTGGCATTATTGGTTCTAATTGACCAGACGGTTAAAATAGTAATTTCAAAAGTATTTATGAAATGCGAATTTGATATAATAGCCAAAGTTTTAAGATTTAATCCAGAACTAAATACTCGTTTATCTTATGCTGGAAATTTCTTCGAATTATTATCAAGTCCGTTTGTTACCATTTTATTGAATGTGTTTGTTTTGTTCCTCTTTTTTTCAGGATATATGCTATATCAGGCAAAAAGAGCACATATAAGTTTTTGGGTAAAAATAATAATGATTTGTGGCATATCGGGATGTTTATGTAGCTTGATTGATAAGCTGTTTTGGGGTGGAAGTTTAGATTTTTTGCAGATACCTACCCTTTTTATTTTTGATTTGAAAGACTGCTATCTTACAGTTGCAGAAGTTATATTTGTTGCTATTGGAATTTTGAATAGCAAAGAAATATCGGTTAAAGAGTATTTACATTTTTGTTGTAACAAATTTAGCTTGTAAACTTCTGGTTTATTATTTCTTATACATCGGGTCAACTTGTCCCGAACTTTTACAACTAAATACCCGCCGCTCACACAGCGGCACACCGAGCAGGAAATCTGAAAAAGGTCTCCTGCTTTTTTTCTGCCCAAAATGAGGTGGTAAAACGCCACCCCATCCACCAAGCATAGAAAGGAGGGACACGAAATGCCCTGTCCACACAATGAAATCACGATTGTGCAGCGAAGCCAGCGGCAGTCTGCGGTTGCCGCCGCTGCTTACCAAAGCGGCGAAAAGCTGTTCTGTGAATACGACCAGCAAGTGAAGCACTACCCGGAAAAGCGTGGTATCGTCCACAATGAAATCCTGCTCCCGGCAAATGCCCCACGGTCGTATGCAGACCGCAATACCCTATGGAATGCCGCCGAAGCGGTGGAAAAACAATGGAACTCCCAGCTTGCAAGGCGGTGGGTGCTTACCATCCCAAGAGAGATACCGCCCGACCAGTACGCTGTCCTTGTCCGGGAGTTCTGCCAGAAGCAGTTTGTTTCCAAAGGCATGATTGCTGATTTTGCCATCCATGACCCCCATCCGCCGGGACATAATCCCCACGCCCATGTCCTGCTCACTATGAGGGCAATGGACGAACATGGGAAATGGCTTCCCAAGAGCCGCAAGGTTTATGACCTTGATGAGAATGGGGAACGGATAAAGCTGCCATCCGGCAGATGGAAAAGCCACAAGGAGGATACGGTGGACTGGAACGACCAGAAGTATTGTGAAATCTGGCGGCATGAATGGGAGGTCATCCAGAACCGCTATCTGGAAGCCAATGACCGCCCGGAGCGTGTGGACTTGCGTTCCTATGCCAGACAGGGGCTTGATATTGTCCCTACTGTCCATGAGGGGGCTGCTGTCCGGCAGATGGAAAAGCGTGGTATCCAGACGAATATCGGCAACCTGAACCGGGAAATCAGAGCCGCCAACCGCCTGATGAAATCCATCCGGCAGCTTATCCAAAACCTCAAAGGCTGGATTACCGAGCTGGGAGAAAAACGGAAAGAGCTGCTTGCACAAAAAGCGGCGGAGGAAGCAACACTTCTTCCCAATCTGTTGATGAAGTATATGGAGATACGAAAGGAAGAACGGAAGGACTGGACAAGGGCTGGACAGAACCGGGGGACTTCACAGGACTTAAAGGCAGTCAGCGAAGCCCTGTCCTATCTCCGGCAAAAGGGGCTTTCCACTGTGGAGGACTTAGAAGCCTTTCTGGAATCTTCCGGGAAATCAGCCGCAGATTACCGCAATCAGATGAAGCAAAAGGAAGCCCGCAGCAAAGTGATTGACGGGATTCTTGCCAGCCGGACAGCCTGCAAGGAATGTAAACCTGTCTATGAAAAGTACCAGAAGATATTTTTTAAGAAAACAAAGGAGAAATTCAAACAGGAACACCCGGAGGTTGCCCGATATGCGAAAGCCGCCGCCTATCTTGCCAAGCATCCGGACGATAAGGATAAAACGAAAAATGAGCTGCAACAGGAGCAGGAAATGCTTCTTAGCGAAATCGCAGAGCTGAAAGTACCGCTGACCGAGGTACAGGAGGATTTGAAGAAGCTGCGGGACATCCGCTACTGGGTACGGAAAGCCACACCCGGCACAGAGGAAAGCAAAGAGCCGCCCAAGAAGCAGCCTATCAAGGAAGTCTTGCAGGATAAGGCAGACGAGAAAAAAGCACAAAGAACCGCCCCGACGCAGACGAAACACAGACAACAGGATATGGAACTTTAACAGGCACTTGCCATTTTCAAGCAGAGAATGTCAGGTGCTTTTTTCTTTTTAAGGAGGGATAGATTTGAATTTATTTGAAGCTGTGAAGCAGTCCGTCACAACCAGACAGGCTGCGGAGCATTATGGAATCCATATAGGTCGGAACGGGATGGCTTGCTGCCCGTTCCATCACGATAAAACCCCAAGCATGAAGCTGGATAGGCGTTACCACTGCTTCGGCTGCGGTGCGGATGGGGATGTGATTGATTTTGCCGCCGCCCTGTATGGGCTGGGAAAGAAAGAAGCCGCCGTACAACTGGCACAGGACTTCGGGCTTTCCTATGAGGACTGGAAACCGCCGGGAAAGGCAAAAAAGCCCAAGCCCCGGCAGAAATCCCCGGAGGAACAGTTTCAGGAAGCAAAGAGCCGCTGCTTCCGTACCCTTGCCGATTATCTTCACTTGCTGATGGCATGGAGAATGGACTACGCCCCGCACTCCCCGGAGGAAGCCTTTCATCCCCGGTTTGTGGAAGCCTTACAGAAGCAAGCCCATGTGGAATATCTGCTGGATGTGCTGCTGTTTGGGGAGACGGAGGAAAAAGCGGCTTTGATTACGGACTACGGAAAGGATGTGATACAGCTTGAACAGCGAATGGCAGAGCTTGCAGCCACAGACGCAGCAAGAACTAAAAAACACCATGAACGCCATGCAGCCGCCCCAGAGCATTGAGGAAATCAAGGCGGGGCTGGAAACCACCGAGAAAGGCGGCGTCCGTCAGAGTATACGGAACTGCCTGACCGTATTCCAGCGTGACCCGCTGCTTTCCGGAGCTATCGCATACAACATCCTGACCGACCGCAAAGATATTATAAAGCCCATCGGTTTTCAAAGGGAAAGCACCGCCCTGAACGATACGGACATGAAGTATCTGCTTCTCTATCTGGAAGAAACCTACGGGCTTACCAATGAGAAAAAGATTGATAACGCCATCGGGATTGTGGCGAATGAAAACAAGTATCATCCCATCCGGGATTATTTAAGTTCCCTTGTGTGGGACGGGAAGGAACGAATCCGCTTCTGCCTACGGCACTTTCTGGGAGCTGACGCAGATGATTACACCTATGAAGCGTTGAAGCTGTTCCTGATGGGCGCTATCTCACGAGCCTTTCAGCCGGGGTGCAAGTTTGAAATCATGCTCTGTCTGGTCGGAGGTCAGGGGGCTGGCAAGTCCACCTTCTTCCGTCTGCTGGCAGTCCGGGACGAGTGGTTCTCCGATGATTTGCGGAAGCTGGACGATGACAATGTGTACCGTAAGCTGCAAGGTCACTGGATTATCGAAATGTCGGAAATGATGGCAACCGCCAACGCCAAGAGCATTGAGGAAATCAAGTCGTTTTTAAGCCGGCAGAAAGAGGTTTACAAGATACCCTATGAAACCCACCCGGCAGACCGCCCCCGTCAGTGCGTGTTTGGCGGCACTTCCAATGCCCTTGACTTCCTGCCCCTTGACCGTTCCGGCAACCGCCGCTTTATCCCGGTCATGGTGTACCCGGAGCAAGCCGAGGTTCACATTTTGGAGGACGAAACTGCTTCCAGAGCCTATATCGGGCAGATGTGGGCGGAAGCGATGGAGATTTACCGAAGCGGCAGGTTCAAGCTGGCTTTCAGCCCCGCCATGCAGCGGTATCTCAAAGAACACCAGCGGGATTTTATGCCGGAGGACACCAAAGCCGGAATGATACAGGCGTATCTTGATAAGTACACCGGGAGCATGGTCTGCTCCAAGCAGCTTTACAAGGAAGCCTTGAACCATGCCTTTGACGAGCCGAAGCAATGGGAAATCCGGGAAATCAACGAGATTATGAACCAGTGCATTGACCGCTGGCGGTACTTCCCGAACCCAAGAATGTTTTCAGAATATGGCAGACAAAAGGGCTGGGAGCGTGAAAACCCGGCAACGGACTCCGGCAACCCGTCTGAAAAAACGATGGACGGTTTTGTGGAGGTCACAGAACAGATGGAGCTTCCATTCTGAGAATGACAGCCCGTTGCACCTCCTGTTGCTATCCCGTTGCCGAGCCGGTTGCCGGGGAAAATCCCTTATTTCCGGGCTTTTCTCCCTTATAACAACCAAAACAACAGAAAAATAAAAGAAAAGTATAAATAGTAAGTAGTGCCAGATTGAGATTGTTTGCAAGGTCTTTTGAAGCCCGTTGCCGGACTTCGTTGCCGACACCCTCTGTCTGGCTATTTTCATGTATGGAGGATAACTGCCTATGGCAAAAAACAAAACAGAGATTCATGTGACTACTGTGTTTGACGGAGAACTGGACGCCACTGATGTGTTCGTCAGCCTGATTTCCCAGAAATACGGAAAGATAAATGCGAAAGAATATCTTGCTAAAAAGAAAGATATGGGCTATAATGAAGATGAGGTTCAAAAGAGCCAGATACCGTCTGGATTGTGTGGGTAAATGGCTATGATGAACGAAATGGAATACAGAACAATCGGAAAGGCACTTGCCGGGGGCTATCGTGCGGCGGTCTATTGCAGGCTGTCAAAGGACGATGACCTGCAAGGCGAAAGTGCCAGTATCGCAAACCAGCGTGATATGCTGGAAAAATACTGCGAAAAGCAGGGATGGGAGGTTGTGGCAGTCTATCAGGACGATGGCTTCACAGGTCTTAACATGGAGCGTCCTGATTTACAGAGGATGTTGAGAGCCATTGAGCGCAGGCAAATCAACCTTGTTATCACGAAAGACCTCAGCCGACTGGGGCGGAACTATCTGCAAACCGGGCATTTGATTGAGGACTTTTTCCCAAGAAACGGTGTCCGCTATATCGCCATGAATGATGGTATCGACACCCTGCGGGATAACAACGACATCGCCCCGTTCAAAAATATCCTGAACGAGATGTACAGCAAGGATATTTCCAAGAAAGTCCATTCCTCTTATCTTCTGAAAGCGCAGAAAGGGCAGTTTACCGGGTGTCTTGCCCCGTTTGGGTATCGGAAAGACCCGGAGGACAAAAACCATCTGCTCATTGACGAGGAAACCGCCCCGATTGTGCGGCTGATTTTCGGATATGCCCTGAACGGTCATGGTCCGAACTATATCCGCAGACGGCTGGAGGAAGAAAAAATCCCCTGCCCCACATGGTGGAATCGGGAACGGGGGCTTCGCAATACCCGCACCAAATGGGAAAAGAAAGACCCGGAAAACGGGCGGTATATGTGGGACTTCTCCGTTATCAAAGACCTTTTGATGAATCCCGTCTACACCGGGGCGATTGCTTCCCAGAAAAAAGACTACCGCTTCAAAATCGGCACGATTGGGGAAAAGAAGCCGGAGGACTGGATTGTGGTGGAGGGACAGCATGAACCGCTGATTGACCGCATGAGCTTTGATATTGTGCAGAACAAGCTGAAATCCCGCCAGCGTCCGGGGCAGACCAATGAAATCAGCCTGTTTGCCGGACTGATAAAATGTGGCGAGTGTGGGAAGTCGCTGACGATACGCTACACAAACGCAAAACATCCCCAGCGGATTTACTCCTGCAAGACCTACAATGCTTTTGGAAAGAACCACTGCACCCAGCACCGGATTGACTATGACACCCTTTACAGCCATGTGCTGCGGAAAATCCGGGAATGTGCCAGAGCTGCCCTGATGGACGGGGAAGCGGTTGCCGACCGCCTGACCAATACCTGTGAAGCCGAGCAGCGGGAACAGCGGGAAGCAATGGAACGCTCCCTTACAAGGGACGAAGAACGGATTGAGGTTCTGGGCAAAATGGTAATGCGGCTTTATGAGGATATGATTGCAGGGCGTATCAGTGAGCAGAATTTCAACACCATGCTGGAAAAGACACAGACCGAGCAGACGGAGCTTAAAACAAAAGTGTCCGAGGGCAGAAAGCGGCTGTCCGATGAAGTCCAGCTTGCCAATGACGCAAAACAATGGGTGGAAGCCATTCAGGAATACGCCAACATCACAGAGCTGGACGCAGCCACCCTCAACCGCTTAATCAAAGAAATCGTCGTGCATGAGCGCATTGACGAAGATAAAACAAGACACATTTCTATCGAAATTCATTTTAATCTCAAACCCATCCCGGAGGTGGAACAGGTCACTGCCTGACCTGTCCCGCCGGGACGGTTCTCTTAAAAACACCATATAGATTTTTTGTACGCCGCCGCCCGCCATCGAGCAGAGTTTTACACCTAATTGGGGATAAAACAGCTTATGGCCGGCGGCGGTGTTGCCCTGATTGGGATGCAGCTTATCCCTCTGCTGGCAAACCTGTTCGGTTAAGGCAGGGATAGCCTATGCTGAACATCCTCGACATAATCAAAGACTGGATCAAGGAAATCCTGCGGGAGTGCATCATGGGCAACCTGGACGGGATGTTTGACCAGATTAACAATGAAGTCGGGGAGGTTGCGGCGAATGTGGGGACGACCCCGGCGGCATGGAACGCCGGGGTCTTTTCCATGATCCGCAATCTGAGCGATACAGTCGTGGTGCCGGTTGCGGGGATCATCCTGACCTTTGTCCTGTGCTACGAACTGATTTCGATGCTGATGGAAAAGAACAACTTCCACGACTTTGAAACCTTTGCACTGTATAAATGGATTCTGAAAGTGTTTGTGGCTGTGTATCTGGTCACGCACACCTTTGACATTACAATGGCGATTTTTGAACTGGCGCAAACGGTAGTACAGCAAAGCGCCGGTGTGATTACCGGCACGACCAGCATAGATTTTGCGGCTGCGCTGGGCGATGTTGCCGCCCAACTGGAAACGATGGAGATTGGGGAGCTTTTCGGCCTGCTGGTGGAAACCATGC
Source organism: Acutalibacter sp. 1XD8-33 (assembly GCF_003612555.1). Taxonomy (GTDB): domain Bacteria; phylum Bacillota; class Clostridia; order Oscillospirales; family Acutalibacteraceae; genus Acutalibacter. The sequence goes on along the minus strand of NZ_RAZF01000057.1, from coordinate 146 downwards.
TGTTAAAAATCACCATGCCGGTGCTGTCGTTCTGCGTCATGCTGGTGCTGATCGGGCGCATGATTGAAATTTACAGCGCGTCCAGAAGTGCCGCTTTTCATCCAAAGGCGGTGCGCGGGCATTTTGGGAATCCGGCTTTGGCAAGC
>NZ_RAZF01000056.1 GCF_003612555.1 Acutalibacter sp. 1XD8-33 | reverse complement strand
CCTCGATCTCGTTCTCACAGCAGAACAGGTGGGATATTTCATGGAGGAAAACACGGTGCAGCTCCGGCAGGGGGAAGTCGATGTCTGCGCGTATCATCACGCCGTACTGCCCCTTGCCCCAAAAAGCCTGTGCCGCAAAGGTCTGGAAATAGCCCTCCGCCTTGTAGTCCTCGTCCAGGTTCTTCGGAAAATGCTCCCGGCAGAACTGCTCATAGACATCCAGCCCGTTTTCCGGGGTAAAGAAAGCAAGGACTGTGTTATCCCTTGTGATGCCGGAGTCAAGGGCGTCGTTGAAGAAGTCCAGGGCGTCAAAAAAGATGTCCCTTAATTCCTGCTCCGTGTAGCGGCCCATATCCGCACCTCCTACTCCAGTTCTTCCCAGGGTTCCAGTCCCATCTCCTCCCAGGTGACGCCATAGGGGGCGCCCCCGGAGGTGTACCCGGCGATATAAAAGAAGCGGCCGTCCTGCTCCGGCAAGCTCTGCTGCTCCTGCGCCGCCAGCCTCGCCTTTCTCCGTTTCCGGGCGGCCCGCTTGATCGCCAGCTTCTCCGCCTCGGTTTTCTTCACCCTGGGCTTCGGCGGCTCCGGGAGGCCGTTCTTCTCGATCCGCTCCGCAAATCTGGCCTGTTTTTTCAGGAAAACATCATGGACGGTCTCATAGGACAGCCCCAGCCCACGGCCCTGTATCTTGGTGAAAGCCATCTTTGCCAGCTTTTCCAGTTCCGCATCGGCGGGCATCTGCCCATGTTCCTTGTAATGGGCGCAGACCATGCCGAACATGACCTCGGATAATTTCTGCTTCTGCTTTGCTTTCAGGTCTTTCCAATCCCTTGCGCCCATCCCATCACCTCCCGACATTGCCGCCCTCATTGTAACATGGATACAGCATATCCGCCATAGGCATTTGGGAAACTGTTCACATAAATGACTATCAGCCACAGACTGGCCATCAGGAGGGTCACAAATTCAAGAAACCTTCGGGGGTCAATACGCATAGCCGCACCTCCTGTTCTACAAAAGGGTTTGCGGCTGGTCTCAGCCGCCAGCCGCAGACTGTTCCATCAGATACAGATGGCTCCGCTTAGACCGGCTCATCGTCTGACCCGTCAAAGCCATCCTCGTCCTCATCGTCAAGCCCAATGTCCTCCGGGAGGCCGTAGTCCTCGTCATCCTCCGAATAGTCGGCGTCCGGGTCCGGCTTGGCCTGTTCCTTCTTCCCGCCGCCCTTGAAGAACTTCGTATAGGCGAAGAAGCCGCCTCCGCCCAGCAGTGCCAGCACAAGGAGCAGGGCGGGCAGGGGGTTAGCCTTGGGCGCGGGCTTTTCCTCATCCGGCTTGTCCTCGTTGTCCTCCGGCTTCTGGGTCTCGGCGGGCGGCTGGACCTCCGTCTCCGGCTTGGTGTATTTCGCCGCCGTGTCCTCGTCCTTGGTGTATTTCGCCGCCGTGTCCTCGTCCATCAGGGCCAGCAGGTCCGCCTCGTCCACCAGGTTCAGGAAGTGGACGGTCTGCTCCCCCTCGTCATCCCGGTCGATGATGAGGTAGAAGGTGTTCCCGGCCTTTGTCACCAGCGTGATGAACTGCTTGCCGGAGCCGTCCGCATGAGCCTCATCATAATCGTCCACCAGCGTCAGGTTTCCGTCCGGGGTGAGGGCGGCGGAAGGAGGACCTGCCGCATCGGTATTCCCCATGCTCATCATCAGCAGGAGCATCATCATCAGGGTGTCCTCGTCAAAGCCGCTTGTGTCAGGCGCATCCTGCCCCTCATCCGCGGGCGGGGCGGCAGGGGACTCCTGTTCCGTCACATCCAGATAGTCCTTGTAGACATACCCGGTGGCCTCCGGGACCACGACCTGATACCAGTCGCCGTCCTCGCCAACGACTTCCACCTCGGTCCCCCGGAGCAGATGCCCGATCACGGAATGCTCCAGGCCGGAGCCGGAGCGGAGGTTCAGGTAGGTGTCGCTGCGGACATTAACTGTGCCAACGGCAACGGTCTCTGTCGCCGCCTCCGTTCCGGCATCGGCATCAGCATCGGTATCGGTCTCCTCGCCGGTGTCCTTGCTGGTATCGCCGCCCATCAGGGCCTCCATGATCTGCTCCATGCCCTGGGCGGAAAAGGTGATCTTCCCGTCCCCGCTGATCGTCACACCTTCCGGCAGGACGATCTTCGTGCCGAGGGTGGCGCCATCGGGCAGGGCGGGGCTGTCAGTCTCCACAGCGTCCCCGGCAGTCCCGTCCGTTCCAGCGGGGGCTGTCTCCACAGCCTCTGTCCCAGCGGCCCCCTCCGTGGAAACCGGGGAATTGTCCGCCGCAAAGCACACGGCGGAGAGGTTCCCCATCATCAGAACGCCCGCCAGAAGGCCGGCGATCATGCTCTTAATCTTCATGCTCTTTATCCTCCTTGATCTCAGAAGTATTGTTGTCACGGCCAGCCAGCGCATCCGGCGCGCCCGCCCCCGGCACAGCGGCCGGGAAGGGGAGCAGCCCGCCTTGCAGGGCTTTCAGGACCTCAGCAAGCTGGTCCGGGGTCATGTTCCGCGCCCGCACCATCTCATGGATCTCTGTGTTCTCCTGCTGGATATATTTCTGGCAAAGCTCCTTGTAACGGGCGTCCCACTGGTCGCGCTTTTCCCTTGCACGGTCCCGTTCGGCCCCGATCTTGTCCAGTTTCTCGCTCATTTTCGCTCCTTTTGTTTGTGCCTGAAACGCTTTAGGGCAGGGATGGGCCGTTACCGTTCCATATCCATGTCTGGGGCTTTCTGCTCCTTTTTCATTTCAGGCTGTTTCCGTGTTGCTGCCGCCTTTTTCTCGGCGAGGTCCTTTATCACCGATGCCCGCCCCACGGCCTCCTTCTCCGGCGCAAAAGCCTCCCGCTCCTGGGCGTCATACAGCGCCTGCAAGCGGCCTTCCGCCGATGTGAGCATATCTTGCAGGATGGCTATCCGCTCCTCTATGCGGTCAGATGCGTCACTTGCGCCGCCTGTCCCCAGCATGAAGCGTTCCAACCGGTCCTTTTCGCCGCCGATATACTGCTCCAGCAGCTCACACTCGGCCATCAGGCTCCCGATGGTATCGCCGGGATATGCCTCGGATGGCTGGTGCGGGTCTTTCCCCATCTCATCCATCTTGTTCCTCACCGCCTTTCTGTTTTACCTGATACGCCCAAAGCACAGAAAATGGCTCTGCCAGTAGTTACTTTCGGTGCTGGCGTAGGAGATGGGATTTCCGCAGTGGATCATCATCCCATCGCCCACATAGATGCCCACATGGGTGGCGTCGCTGGGGTCCGGGGCGTCGTAGGTGTGGTGGAAGAAGATCAGGTCCCCCGGCTTCGCCTGGTCGGGCGGGATGATGTCGCAGATATTTTTCAGCCCCCTGGCGCCCAGCCGGCCCACGTTCCAGCCGTTGCCGCTGTGGTTGATGACCCACGACACGAAGCCGGAGCAGTCAAAACTTGTGCTGGGGGAACTGCCGCCCCAGACATAGGGGTAGCCCAGGTACTTCTCCGCCTCGGTTATCATCCTGCGGAATTTCTCATCGGTCAGCGCCTCGCCGGGGATGTCATAGTCCGTGTACTCGCCCCCGGACACGCCGTACACATCCTCCCCGAACAGCTCCGAACGGTTGCCGCTGGTCGTCATCAGCACGTCGTAGCGGTCGGCCTGCTCCGTTGTCAGCCCGGAGTCCCGGATCACCGCCCCCAGCCCCTTGTTGGTCAGCTTCACATTGAGGATATAATAGTTGTACGGCACTTCCACATCGTAGTCGTTGCCCTCGCTGTCCGTCCTTGTCTCTGTGCGGTAGCGGACCTCCACCTCCGGCGTGAGGGTGAGGGTGTACTGCTGGGCGAACAGGCTTTGCAGGGTGCTTTGGACCTCCGCCCTGGTGTAGTCCTCGAACAGGACGGTCAGGTAGGAGGCCAGCTCATAGGGGTTGTGGCCGATCTCCGCCAGGTCGTAGCGGTACTCGTCATAGCCGGGGTGGGTGCTTTCGATATTGCTTATCTGGTTGTCCAGGGCAGTCTCCAGCGCGGAGTAGTCCGCGTCGGCCCCCAGGATGTCAGCGTCCTCCGCCGTGTAGGAGGTCCCCAGCACCGCGTTCCCGCTCCCGGCGAACATGGCGGTGCAGGATGAGAACATCCCGGCGATGAGCATCACCAGAAGCCCCAGGACACCAGCGATAAGGATAGCTTTGGGATGTTCCTTTACAAACTCGATCCCTTTATCCACCAGTGACTTCGTTCCCTCGGCGGCCCTTTTTCCGCCCTTCGCCGCCCCGGAAGCCCCGGCTTTGCCGCTGGTCTTGGCTTCCATATACCGCTTTTTCAGTTCCTGCTTCTGCCGCCACCTGGAGATGGGGTTGGAGGCGGGGTTAGGGTCATTGTGGCGCTCCCGCCGGTATAGGGCCTCCACATTCGCCGCATCAGACTTCCGCTCCAGCCTCGCCGCCTTGTCGTACTGTTTCAGCTTGTGGCTGTAATGGCGGTTGTTCACGATGTTCCCGGTGTTCCGCACCGCGGACTCCCCGCTTTGCAGGGCATCCCCGCCGGCGTTGCCCTCGCTGTCATTGTCCGAACGGCCCACGGCGTCCCGGACGGTGTTCCTCGCCGCATGGAGGGTGGCGGCGGGGGCGTTGACCGCTGCCCGGCCACCCGCTCCCGGCTTCTGGGCGGTGACTTCCGTCACCTCGATGCGGAGCTTGCCCCTTGCGGTTTTCGTGGACTGCCGCTCCGGGCGCAGCTTGTCAGAAAGCCGCTCTGCGGTGGCCTCCACCTTGCCGCCCCTGGCGGTGGCGCGGGGCTTTCTTTTGGATGGGGCCTTTTCCTTTTCCCGGTCCGCCTTGGAGGACTGCCGGGACTGATGGAGCTTATCCGAGAGCCGTTCCTCCACGGCCTCGGCCCTGCCGCTGTCACGGGTGATACGCGCACGCCTCTTTGTGGGGAGCTTCTCATTCGCCCGGTCCGCTCTGTCGGCGGCCTTGTCCGCCTTTTTCGCCGCCCTGCGGATGTCCCGGTCAGAAAGCTCATCCTCTGTAAAATGGAGGCGGCGCGCCTTATCAGCCATTGTCCGCCTCCCGCTTCTTGACCTCCGTCAGCTTGGTCGTCATGATCTTGTAGAGTTCCAGGTCGGTGGGGAACCTGTCCACGAAGGGCAGGATCACATTGCCGAAGAACAGCAGCCCCTCGCCCTCGCCGGAGTGGGTCACATAGGAAAGCTGGTGAGGGCTGATGTTGAGCTGTTTCGCCAGGATGGTGCGGTCGCCCGCCGCCTGGTTGAGCATGATGATGAAGTCGCTGTTCTCAAAGATGTTCTCCACCTCCCGGCTGGAGAGCAGGTCCTTCACATTCTGGGTGATGCCGGTGGGGATGCCGCCCCATTTTCTGAACCGTTTCCATATCTCCACGGAGTAGGCCGCCGTCTGCTCCTCTTTGAGCAAAAGGTGGAACTCGTCCATGAAATACCGGGTGGCCTTGCCCGCGCTTCGGTTCTGGGTCACGCGCCCCCACACCTGGTCCTGCACCACCAGCATCCCGATCTTCTTCATCTGCTTGCCAAGGTCCTTGATGTCGAAGCAGACGATGCGGTTGGTGATGTCCACATTAGTGCGGTGGTTGAAGATGTTCAGGGAGCCGGTGACATAAATTTCAAGGGCGGTCGCCACATGGCGGGCCTCCTTCTCCTCCTGCTTTAAGAGCGCCTCGTAGAGGTCCTGCAAGAGGGGCATATTCTCCGGCCTGGGGTCCTCGAAATACTTCTGGTATATCTGGTGGACGCAGCGGTCGATGACCGTTTTCTCCACCGGCTGGAGGCCCTCCTTGCCGCCTACCACCAGCTCGCACAGGGAGAGGATGAAGTCGGCTTTCAGGGCCACGGGGTTGTCCTCCTCGGAGTAGTTCAGGTTGATGTCCATCGGGTTGACATACTGGCTGCTGGACGGGCTGATCCTGATGATCTGCCCGCCGAACCGCTCCACCAGCGGCGCGTACTCCGCCTCCGGGTCGCAGATGATGACATCATCGTCCGACACGAGGAAGGCGTTGGCGATCTCCCGCTTGGCGGCGAAGGACTTGCCGGAACCGGGCGTACCGAGGATGAGGCCGTTGGGGTTCTTGAGGGACTTCCGGTCCACCATGATGAGGTTATTAGAGAGAGCGTTCAGCCCGTAGTAAAGGGCCTCCTTCCCGTTCTGGAAAAGCTCCTGAGTGGTGAAGGGGACGAAAATGGCGGTGGAGCTGGTGGTGAGGCCCCGCTGTATCTCGATGAGGTTCTGCGCCAGGGGCAGGGAGGACATCAGCCCCTGCTCCTGCTGGAAGTCCAGCCGCCGCAGGACGCAGTTGTGCTTCTGGGCGATGCTCTGGGACTGGAACACGTTGGTCTCCAGCTCCTGCTCGGTGCGCCCGGTATTCATCACCAGGAACGTCACCATGAACATCCGCTCGTTCTGGCTCTGCAATTCCTTCAGGAGCGCCTTGGCGTCCCTGCCGTAAGTAGCGAGGTCGGAGGGGATGATGTCGATGTCGTACCCGGCGCGGACGGCCTTCTTCTGTTCCTCGATCTTGCTGCGGTCCAGCTCCGTGATGGTGTGCTTCACCGTCTTGATGGCCTTGTTCTGGTCGATGGACTGGATGTGCATGGTGACGATCTGGCTGGAGTCGATGTCCAGGATGTCCGCCAGCATACGGTCGCTGATGTCTGAGGCCGTGATGGATAAGAACGACATGGCCCCGTACATATCCCCCACCTGGAAGGTGCGCCGGCTGTTGAAGGCAAAGGCGGTGGGGGCGATGAAGTCCTTCACGGACAGCCCGGACTCCACCAGCCATTTCCACTCAAAGGCGAACGGGTCACGGTCGCCCATGTGGAACATGGAGTGCATCAGGCGCAGGCGCTCCTTCCCGTTCAGCACAGCGGCAGTCACGCCGATGCGCTTGAAGTTGTTGAGCAGGTCCGTCTCCACATGGTCCAGCCGGGGCTTCGCCTGCCGCATGGAGGCCGCCTCGATGCCGAAGGTCAGGTACTTGGCTTTTGTCAGGCCGTTGTTGCCCCTGGCGAGCTGGCTTTTCAGCATCTGGCTGTACTCCGCCCGGACGCTGTCAAAGGCGTCCCCAGCGGGCGGGATGCGGACGGACTTCTCGAAGCTCTCCGCGTCGGTCGCCATGTTCATGAAGGACAGCTCGAAACGGATGGAGCTGTCGAAGAAGTTGAGGAAGCTGCACCACTCCTCAAAGATAGCCGTCTTGTCCTCCTGCTGGGCGAGCTGGTAGTTGATGTCGTTGAACTGGACGGTCTTGGTGTAGTAGTTGTCGGTGACACGGCAGATGCCGTCCGGGAACATCCGCTGGAACGGGATGGACTGCTGGGCGGTGCGGGGAGTGCCGTCATCCCTGCGGGCCTTCTCGATGATGGCCCTGATCTGCTTTTTCTCCGCTTTTGTCAGGCTTGCGGGGAGAGCGATCGGCTCCGCTTTCCCGCGCCCGCCTTTCTGCGTTTTGAACAATGGCCTGTACCTCCTTTTCCACTTGGTCCTGCCGCATGAGGGCAGAGTAATAGTTGTTGGTCGCATAGGGGCGGACCTTGGGGCGGATGAATTTCGCCTGGATGAAATGCCGCGCCACCGCCTCCAGCGGCTGGCCGTCCTTCTCGTACATGGCGAGGAAGAACAGCGGGAGCATGAGGACGATCATCCCCATGACGGCGAGGCTGGTGTTGCCGGAGCGTTTCATCAGGAAGAACGCAGGGACGCCGATGAGCGCCGCCGCGCCGAAGCAGACGAGCTGCCGCTTCGTCAGCCCAAAGAACACCTTGGTCTTTACCCGCGTCAGGTCGCGGGGGATGGAAATATACGCTGCCATGATGACCTCCTTTCCCGGTCAATGGGCGTTCAGTACGCTTCGGGCAAGGCCCCCGGTCTTGAACAGGGTGAACACCAGCAGGACCGTGTACCCCACCACGCCCCAGAGGGAGCCGACTATATCCGAAGTGAACGAGATGGACTGTATCAGCACAGCGTAGATGCCGACACAGATGATGATGAGGAAGCCCTGGAAGCCCAGGGCGAACAGGGATTTGAGATAGTTCTGGCCCATGCCGCCCACCTCCCGGTTGGAGAGGGTCGCCACGGGGATGGG
>NZ_RAZF01000055.1 GCF_003612555.1 Acutalibacter sp. 1XD8-33 | reverse complement strand
GCTTGCCAAAGCCGGATTCCCAAAATGCCCGCGCACCGCCTTTGGATGAAAAGCGGCACTTCTGGACGCGCGATATATTTCAATCATTCTTCCGTACACCAGCACGAAGATGATGATGCCCAGCGCCTGCAAGGTGAGCCCGATGACCGAGGACTGGAGCCACAGTCCCAAAAGCGGGCCCAAGTCCATCCCCTCCAGCGTGGTTTCCAATGCGGCCAGCATATCCGGGGTAACATCCGTAGAGCCCTGGATCAGCCCCGCCGCCCTGGATATGGCGCTCTGGGACACATCGAACACGGCCATCACAATGTTAAAGGTGTTGGAGAGAATGAGGATGGCACAAGAGGTTTTGAATACCCACTTGTAGATATTCGCCACATCAAACTCGTGCATATTGTTTTTTTCCAAAAGCATCTGTATCAGCTCATAGGTGGCAACAAAGGTCAGCACCAGCCCGGCAATCGGTAAAATCACCGTTTCGGAAAGCTGGCGGATGAGGGAGAAAACCCCGGCGTTCCATGCCGCCGGGGTTTTCCCTACCTGTACCGCAATCTCTCCGACTTTGGCATTGACGGTATCAAAGAGCCCCTCGAGGTTCCCCATGATACCGCTGATCAGCAGCTCCTTCAGCCAGTCCGTGAGCCAGTCGGTGAGAAAGTCCATAAGCCGCCGCCCTTAAAACAGGCCCGACAGCAGAGGGATGAGTGTGGTGCCCAAAAGGATGATGCCGCCGCCCGCCATGAGCTGTGTTATCCCCAATTAGTAGGAACAATACAGCTTTCTGGCGGGCGGCGGCACGTCAAGAAATATATATGGAGTTTTTAAGAATCCCCCCGGAGCGGGGGAGCGGTCAGCCTGTGACCTGCTCCACTTCCGGTATGGGTTTGAGATTAAAATGAATTTCGATAGAAATGTGTCTTGTTTTGTCGCTGTCTATGGTTTCATGGACAACGATTTCTTTCATCAGGCGGTTCAGGGTGGGAGCGTCCAGCTCGGTGATATCCCGGTACTCCTGTATGGATTCCACCCACTGCCTTGCGTCCACGGCAAGCCGGATTTCATCGGCAAGGCGTTTCCGTCCTTCCTCAACCTTGGTTTTTAATTCCGCCTGTTCCTTCTGCGTCTTTTCCAGCAGGAGATCGAAGTTTTCCTCTGTGATTCGTCCGGCTACCATGTCCTCATAAAGCCGTAATACCATCTTTTCCAGCACTTCAATCCGTTCTTCGTCTTTGGCAAGGGTGCGTTCCATCGCTTCCCGCTGGTCTTTCTGCTCGGCCTGGCAGGTGTCGGTCAGCCGTCCGGCCACCGCTTCGCTGTCGGTCAGGGCAGCGGCGGCGCACTCCCGGATTTTGTTCAGCACAAGGGCATAGAGGGTGTCGTAGTCAACCCGATGCTGGGTGCAGTGCTGCTTCCCGTAGGCATTGTAGGTCTTGCAGGAGTAAATCTGCTGTGGGTGCTTTGCGTTGGTATAGCGGATGGTCAGGGACTTGCCGCACTCGCCGCATTTGAGCAGCCCCGCAAAGATACTCGGCTCCCCGGCCTTCCTTGGACGCTGGCGGGATTTCAGCTTTTCCTGAATGATGGCGAAACTCCCTTTGTCCACTAACGGCTCGTGCGTCCCCTCCACCACAATCCAGTCCTCCGGCTTCTTCTCCCCGATAGTCCCGATTTTGAAGCGGTATTCCCTTTTCTGGGAAGCCATCGCCCCGGCATAGACGGGGTTCATCAGGATGTCCTTAATCACCGTGAAATCCCAGATATACCGCCCGTTCTCCGGGTCTTGCTTCTCCCATCTGGTGCGGATATTCCGGTAGCCGCGCTCCCGGTTCCACCATGTAGGGCAGGGGATTTTCTGCTGCTCCAGCCTGCGCCGGATGTAGTTGGGGCCTCTTCCTTCCAATGCCCACCCGAAAATCTGACGGACAGCGGGGGCGGTTTCCTCGTCAATGAGAAGGTGGTTCTTGTCCTCCGGGTCTTTCCGGTAGCCAAACGGGGCGATACAGCCGGTGAACTGGCCTTTCTGCGCCTTCAGCACATAGGAGGAATGGACTTTCTTGGAAATATCCTTGCTGTACATCTCATTCAGGATATTTTTAAATGGCGCAATGTCGTTGTTGTCCCGCATGGTGTCGATACCGTCATTCATGGCGATGTAGCGCACACCGTTCCGGGGGAAGAAGTCCTCGATAAGCTGCCCGGTCTGCAAGTAGTTCCGTCCTAACCTTGATAAATCCTTTGTAATGACAAGGTTTATCTGCTTCCGCTCAATGGCTTTCAACATCCGTTTCAGGTCGGGGCGTTCCATGTTCAGGCCGGTGAAACCGTCGTCCTGATAGACTGCCGCAACCTCCCATCCCTGCTTCTCGCAGAACTTTTCCAGCATATCCCGCTGGTTCTCGATACTGGCGCTCGTCCCGTCAAGGTCATCGTCCTTGGACAGCCTGCAATAGATAGCTGCCCGGAAGCTCCCGGCAAGGAGTGTGTCCATTCCTGTATATTCCATTGCGTTCATCATAACCGTTTACCCGCACAATCCAGACGGAACACGGTCACTTGGAACCTCATCTTTATTATATCCTATTTCTTGTGGTTTAGCAAGATATTCTTTATCTGTTTTTCTGCTGTGTTTCTGTGCGATAAGGCTTACGAAAACGTCCGTAGCGTCCAGTTCGCCGTCAAATACTGTGGTGACATGAATCTCTGTTTTATTTTTCGCCATAGGCAGTTGTCCTCCATACATGAAAAAGCCAGACAGGGAAGGCCGGCAACGAAGTCCGGCAACGGGCTTCAAAAGACCATGAAACTAATCCTTGTCTGGCGGTTGGGTTATTTTATACTTTTTCTTTTATTTTTCTGTTGTTTTGGTTGTTAAAGGGGAGAAAAGCCCGCAGTTATGGGATTTTCCCCGGCAACCGGCCCGGCAACGGGATAGCAACGAAGTGTGCAACGGGCTGTCATTTGCCGGATTTTTTCAGAAGGGAAGCTCCATCTGCTCCGGCACTGGCGTAAATCCCTCTGGGGTTTTTCCTGCTCCGTTGCTGGTGTCCGTTGCCGGTTGCTCCCGTTCCCATCCCTTCTGTCTGCCGTACCCGGCGAACATCCGGGGGTTGGAGAAATACTTCCAGCCGGTGACGCACTGGTTCATTATCTCGTTGATTTCCCGTATCTCCCATTGTTTCGGTTCGTCATAAGCGTGGTTCAGGGCTTCTTTGTATAGCTGTTTGGAGCAGACGGTATCGCCGGGGTAGCTGTCAAGGAAAGCCTGAATCATCCCGGCTTTGGTGTCCTCCGGCATAAAGTCCCGCTGGCGTTCCTTTAGATAGCGCACCATTTCCGGGCTGAATGTCAGCTTCCATCTGCCGCTTTTGTAAATCTCCATCGCTTCCGCCCACACTTGGCTGATATAGGCTCTGGAAGTGTGTTCGTCCTCTAAAATATGCGTTTCCGCCTGTTCCGGGCATACCTGTATGGGAATAAAGCGGCGGTTGCCGGAGCGGTCAAGGGGCAGGAAGTCAAGGGCGTTGGATGTGCCGCCGAACACGCACTGCCTTGGGCGGTCTGCCGGGTGGGTTTCATAGGGTATCTTGTAAACCTCCTTCTGGCGGCTCAAAAATGACTTGATTTCCTCTATGCTCTTTGCGTTTGCGGTGGCAATCATCTCTGACATTTCGATTATCCAATGACCTTGCAGCTTCCGGTATACGTTATCATCGTCCAGCTTCCGCAAATCGTCCGAAAACCACTCGTCTTTGACTGCCAGCAGGCGGAAGAAAGTGGACTTCCCGGCTCCCTGACCGCCCACCAGACAGAGCATAACTTCAAATTTACAGCCGGGGGAAAATGCCCGGTGGATGGCTCCCAGCAAGAACAGGCGCAGGGCTTCATAAGTGTACTGGTCTGCGTCTGCCCCTAAAAAATGCCGCAGACAGAAGCGCACCCGCTCGGTTCCGTCCCATGTCAGGCTGTTTAAATACTCCCGGACAGGGTGGTAGCTGTTCTCATCGGCGGCAAGGCTGGCGGCGTCCTGTATCTTCTTCTCGCTTGTCAGGCCGTAGGTTTTTTCCAGATACAGCCGGATATATTTCATGTCCGTGTCAGTCATGGGGCTTCCGGTGGTTCTTTTGTATCCAATAGGCTTTAATATATCGGTGCGGTCGGTCAGCAGGTTGTAGGCAACCGCCCCGGACAGGAGCGGGTCGCGCCGGAACACGGTCAGGCAATTGCTCATGCTGTTGCGGAAGCCGCCTTTCTCTGTGGTTTCCAGCATGGACTTGACCTCCTCAACGCTCCGGGGCGGCTCTGTGCTGTCTGCCATGTTCGTTATTTCCTGCCGTATCTCTGGCGGTAAGCTCTGCCATTCGTCTTTCAAGATTCCTCACTTCCTTTCCGCAGTCTATGATAAGCGCTGCCCGCTCCGGAAGCTCCCCGGACAGGAGTACGTCCATTAAATATTCCAGACGGCTCATGTTCTGCAGGGCTTCCGTAAAACGGGGGTTCCATGCTTCGTCCGGTTGACGTGGGGCATATTCCTCCTTCCAGCGGCGCAGGAGATGGTAATAGTCAGACAGCACACGGAAACAGTGCCGCTCCATACGCTTAAATTTCTGTTCCTCGGTTTCCCTCCGCAGGCATGGACGGATAGGCTGCTTCCCGGCGTTCCTCCCGTCCTCATAGGGGATGGAGAAGTCCTGCGCCAGCATGAGGGCGGCTTCCCTGCTCCCGATGCCGTGGAGCCGGGAAACAAAGTCGATCACGTCCCCGGTGGCTCCGCATCCGAAGCAGAAGAAGCGGCGGTCGGTCTTCATGCTTGGGTTTTTGTCGTTGTGGAACGGACAGACGCACATCCCGTTCCGGTTTACTTTGATTCCATAACGCTCCGCAGCCTGCCTTGTGGTGACGGACTGTTTCACGGCTTCAAATACGTTCAATAGGCGTTCCCTCCTGATAATCCCAACGTGAGCGACACAATGTCGCCCACGTTGTCTGTAAATCCATTTTGTTGCAAAGAAAAAGGCACTTGCCTGCGGTTTCCAATCACAAAACAAGTGCCTGTTTAAAGTTCCATATTCTGTTGTTTCTGTGTCCGGCTCGGCTTCTGTTTCCCTGCCTGCTCCTGCCGGATGCGTTCCTGCCGCCCTTTCAGGCTCTCCTGTACGGACGGCTTCTTTCCCGGCTCGGCGGTCTGGCGGTACTGTTCGGGCGGCAATACCTGATTGAGCCAGTGGCGCACGTCACGGAGTACCTTCACATCTGCCTGAACCGCTTCCAGTTCCTTCCTCTGTCCGGGCAGGGCGGCGGCAAGCTGTTCCCGTTCGGATTCCAAATCTTTACGGGAGTAGGAATTGCCTTTCAGGTTGGCTTTCAAATACCGGATAGCGGCATTGTAAGCGTCCAGTTCCTCCTTGTGGCTCTCCGCAAACTTCTCCTTTTTCTTCTTCCAGCCGATGGCGGTATACTCCGCATGGACTGGCTTGTTCGCTTCATATTTGTCAATATAGGACAGCATGGTGTTGATGGCTTTGATACGCTTCTCGCTTTTTTTCATGCTCCCCATGACAGAAACTGCGGTATTGCTGATTTCATCCAGCCGGGCGTCAAGGCTCTCCACGGTGGAGATTTCCTTTTTCCGCAGGAAATCCATAGCCGCCTGCACTTTATTGTAGTCGGCAACGGTTCCTTTCAGCTTCCCTCTGGAAGTCCAGTCAGCACGTTCCCCACTCCGCAGTTCCAGATACCGGAATAGCAGCTCCGGGAGTGTCGGCTCCTTGGCCTGTTCCAACACTTCCAGCAGCACGGCCTTTTTCTCTTTCAGGTCGGCAATCCAGCCTTTTAAGTGGCGCACCATCTGGCGGATGGACTGCATGAGGGAGTTGGCGGATTTGATGTCCCGGTTCAGGTTGCCGATGTTGGTCTGGATTCCCTTCTTCTCCATCTGACAGACGGCAGGCCCCATGTGGACGGTGGGGATTTTATCAATCCCCTGTCGGGCATAGGAGCGCAGGTCAAGCCGTTCCGGGCGGCTGTTGGCTTCCAGATAGCGGTTGGCCGTGTCCGCCCATCCCTGCCGCCAGATTTCAGCGTATTTCCGGTCGTTCCAATCTACGGTGTTCTCCTTGTGGCTTTTCCATCTGCCGGACGGGAGCCGGATGCGTTCCCCATTCTCATCAAGGTCATATACTTTTCGGCTCTTGGGGAGCCATTTCCCTTTTTCGTCCATCGCCCGCATGGTGAGCAGGATATGGGCGTGGGGGTTGCCGTCCCCTTTGTCGTGGATGGCAAAGTCGGCAATCATTCCCTTGGAAACAAAAAACTCCCGGCAGTAGTCACGGATAAGGTCGGCATACTGTTCCGGCGGGATTTCCCTTGGGATGGCAAGCACAAACCTCCGGGCAAGCTGGGAGTTCCATTGTTTTTCCTGCGCTTCGGCAGAGTTCCATAGGGTGTTGCGGTCTGCAAACTCCGGCGGCACATGGGGCGGGAGCAGGATTTCTTTGTGGGTGACTTCGTTCTTGTAGGGATAATACTTCTGTTCTTGGTCATATTCAGAGAACAGCTTCTCGCCGCTCTGGTAGGCGGCGGCAGAAACAGCGGATTCATTGCTGCTCCGCTTGATGATGGTGATTTTACAGTGCGGGCATGGCAAGTGTGCACCCTCCTTTCTCCCGGATTCCGGGCATGAAAAAAGCAGGATAACTTTTTCAGTTTCCTGCTTGGGTGTGCCGCTGGTGGGCGGCGGGTATTTAGTTGTCAGATTGGTTAGCAGCCTGATAGATGAGAAACAGCCTTTTAAGTTTTTTGTATCTCTTTTATTGCTTTTTGAATATCCTTATAAACTAATGGCTGCATACT
This sequence comes from Acutalibacter sp. 1XD8-33, assembly GCF_003612555.1. Taxonomy (GTDB): domain Bacteria; phylum Bacillota; class Clostridia; order Oscillospirales; family Acutalibacteraceae; genus Acutalibacter. Next base: position 1,451 of record NZ_RAZF01000055.1, on the reverse strand, counting down.
ATCTTCATAAACAGATGTATTTGCCTTATGGAGTGCGGAAAGAATATCATCCTTCAATTCGGGCTTATCTTTTGCAATAACAGGCAATAGTTTGATACATTGTCGTGCTGTAATGGGTTTGATGTCTGTTATGTGTTTCAAATATTTATCAATGATTTCATCAATCTTATAATCTTTATCCCATTTTGCATTACAGGCAATCAATGTAAGCCCTCTCGTGCGGATATAAGAATTGTCGCTGTCAAGCATATCGCTTAACCTATCCATGTAAGGATAAACGCAATCCGTTTTTTTGCTTTCTTTCTGTAATTCTTGTAATGCTTTGTAAGCAACACTATTGTTTTTATCGAACAATAATTCAAATGTTTCTGCTATATTAACTGACATGGTATTCTCCCTTACAAACCTGAATTTTTATCTCTCAATTCTATAAATGTAGCAGGCTTCATTTTGTTTCGTTATAATATTTGTTTAATATTTGGGCTAAAAGTAGAGGATTTTCTTCATTTACAACGTGTCCGGTGTTTTCGATGATTTCTAATTTTGCATTTTGAATATTTTGGTGGAAATAATACGCAGATTTCATGTTGGCGCTATCTTTTTTCCCGCAAATCAAAAGAGTAGGACATTTTATACTGTTAATGCTGTCACTGAAATCCAATGCTCTCATGGAGTTTCCCAAAATGAAAGTGTCTTTTTTATTAAACGCCATATTTTCAAACATTGATCTGGGTAAAAGTCTAAAAATGATATTTTGAATGCCAAATATTACCCTGGGAATTTTATGAGGAGTACCAATCAAAACAAGTGATTTCACTTTATCGGGGAAATCCAATGTGTAATGTAATGCTAATATTCCCCCTAACGAAATGCCGCACAAGTTTATTTGTCCGTCATTATTATTACAATATTCTTTGAATGAAGAATATAAATTTTTATAACAAGCTTCCTTGCCATTAAGAATTGTAGATAAGTCTGGACACAAGATATCTCTATTGTCTTCCATATGTGAAATTGTTTCATTCCAACTTGTTGATTTATGGCCCGAACCGTGTATAAAAATAGTCTTCATCAATTTTTCCTTTCAAATTTCGATTTTTCACTGGCTTCATTATACGCTATCCTATCAAAAAAGTATAGCTGGATTTCGGAAAACTTGTTGGACAGGAGCAGCTTGCAGTGTAAGATAATTCCGGGCGGCAAGTCCGCAAAGGGGTAGCTGGCGGAGCCAGCGCAGGGGAAGGGTAGCGTCCCCTGTGATGATTGGAGCAGATTGAAAATCTACGGAAATCATCCGCTGTCCGCAGGACGCTCCCGGCAGGGCGCAATGCACCACTTTCCTAAGTGGTGTATAATTGCGCCCTATCCGAGTTCTTGGATAGGGCGCATTATCCGAGATAATCAATTATCCGAGGAAACTCTCAAAACCACCAGCATAAAAGGCTTTCAGA
>NZ_RAZF01000054.1 GCF_003612555.1 Acutalibacter sp. 1XD8-33 | reverse complement strand
GGGGTTCCGAATACGTCGGAACCCCCGCTTTTCATAAGTCGGGAAAATTTATTGAACTTTTTTGTAATTTACTCTTGACATTTGGCCCCACAAGTTCGCAAATCAAAAAAATAATGCCTTGGCACTTCTGTTCCTCTCTAAAATCAGGAGTGCCAAGGCATTAAAACACACTGCTTTATAGCCGTTTATAGATATACGAAAGATTGCGGAGCCTGACGAATACCGTAATCGGACAAAGCCTTGGGTTTTTCGTAAATCACTACATTTTTTAATTTATATGCAATAGCCTTATCTTTTTCTGAATAGTAGGAAAAATAAAATTTCTTTGTAATGCCCGCAGCAGTTTTTGCTATCTCCCAGATTTCTTTCGGCGTCCCTTCCAATATTTCATCAATAAGCGCTTCTCCGACCACTTCCTTCTGCGGTGCTGACGCATAGAAAATGATTCGATCCACACCATCTTTCGGTCTGCTTTTTCGGAATTCGTATTGTTTTTTTCCCTCAAGTATCACCTTCGCATACTTAGGCTTAATTGATAATAACATTGCCGACATCTACTTTGCCCTCCCGCAGAATTTTCTCGAACTGGCTCCTTGTATAACGGAAATTCATGGGATGGGTTCCAGGCCAACAATCATTGCTTTTCAGCCACATCCAGTTTACATTATTCCCTGCGCCAAAATACCCATAATACAATAACTCAATCAGTGTTAGAGAGCCCAGGTATCATATTTTTCCTTCAATTCATCTTCATTATAAACAGATTTGTTGCCGACCATGCGCAAGAACTGGTCATAAGAATTTTGCGCATGTCCATTTACTTTTACTTTTTCGATTCGTGTTGCCACACAATAAGTAGTAATGACGGATTTATACCCTGGACGGCCACCGGTTCCGGTGTATTTTCTGTATACCAAAACAGGCTCTCCAACTTTGAAAGCCAGACTGTAAGGCTTGCCTATGTATACTTTTTTCAGTCCATTTGCCACGCTAATATCAACCCGCTCCTGCAAAGTATTAGCGAGGTCAGAAGAAGCGAACATGGTGTCGTGATACTCCATATCAATGGCAAGGCATCCAGCGTGTTGGACCTGACCGCTAAGAAAAGGGAATGATTTGCAGGGGTCACTGAAATCAAGATTCCTTCGATCTTTGATATATACCCGCTCACCATTCAGGTTGTTTCCGACATGGATAAAGCCGTACTTCTCCAGAAGAAGTATCAAACTGATGTGTTTATCAAAAACAGTTACATAAATTTCATTGATGCCCAAATCTCTCCATTGCCACAAAGTTAGACCAAGAGCTCCCTCACCAATCCTTTGATTCCGATAATGCTCATCAATTTTGATTGTTGTGATTTTAAGACGAGCAGTTTTCGGCAAAACGCTACCGTTTGCCAAATTGATTTCCTCAGCTTCATTCGGCTTTAGGTTTACAAAAGCTCCTACACCCTGGTCATCTTCAAATATCAGCGCCCGTTTCCCATCAGCGGCTTTTGCCGCGAACCATTGCACAAAACCAGTGCTTGATGAAGTGCGGGGTAATCTGTTTTCAAGGAATCGAAAAAGGGATCATTGAGATTGATCTCGGAAAATCGCTTGCGTTCAAATTTACCCGCCACAATCGGCCCCCTCCTCAAAGTGATTTTATGAAGTCAATTGCCCGCATAAGGTCTTTAGCGCCCTCGGAAACAAAAAGATTCGCATTAATGTCTCTGGCAACTTCATCTGCGTATAGCCGTTCTTCCTGCTGAAAGTATTCAATGCTCTCTACAGCAACCTCAATTCCATCGCGCTTTCTTCGCCGGGACGCTATGATTTCTGGATTTTCGGTTAGCAACACAATAGCATCCGGTTTGAGCATAGCAAAAGTGCCATAAGGAATACGTTGCACTTCGCCCGATGCATTCAGCAGGCAGAAGTGTCCATCCAAAATAAAATTCTGGCACAACGTTCTGAGCTCGTCCACGGCCCAAAGAAGGAACTGCTGATTTTCATCTATGTCAGGAATGAGCTTATTCTTTGCAAATTCTGAACGCTTTTTTGTTGCAATCAGGGCGCTGGCCGAATAGGTTTCGATGCCCACAGAATCTTTCACAAGGTTGCAAAAATATGATTTTCCTACACCATGAGCACCACTCACAAAAATCATGCATCTATCTCTCCTTTGCAAAGAGCCATAACGACTTTCAGATTAATTATAACAGATTAAGATAAGAAATTCAATAGATAACAGGATTTCCTCCTGCAATCGCAGGAGGAAATCTTGCGTTTAGGGATTAGTCGTGTTATAATAAGCAGCAGAAATCTTCAAATCGACACATTCCCAGAAAAGGGAGGTTCATTCATGGCTATCAGTTACAAGAAATTGTGGAAACTGTTGATTGACAAGGATATGAAGAAAAAAGACTTGCAACAATTAGCTGGGATAAGTGCGGCATCCGTTACGAAGCTCGGAAAAAATGAAAATGTTAATACGGAAATTATTGAAAAAATCTGCACAGCCCTAAGATGTGATGTCTGTGATATTATGGAAATGGTAGAAGAACCGTGAATCGGTTTTATAGAATTATGAGTTTTGAAACAACGATAAATCTGCTGTAAATCGGAAGACGTCAATCTCCGTGAGAAGGGAATAAAGACACATGGACAATCAAATTCACAATACAATCGTAAGTTTTATATGGGGAATTGCGGATGACTGCCTACGCGATGTGTATGTGCGTGGAAAATATCGTGATGTTATTCTGCCAATGACAGTTATCCGCCGCTTGGATGCCATGCTGGAGGACAGCAAAGAGGTTGTTCTTGATATGAAGAAGAAACTGGATGCGGCCAAAATCGATAACCAGTGGCCGGCGCTGTGCAATGCGGCGGGTTAGGCATTCTGTAACGCTTCTCCGTTCCGCCTGTGCGATCTCACCAGCCGCGCTAAGAAGCAAACGCTAAAGGCCGATTTTGAGGCATACCTGGACGGTTTCTCCCCTAATGTGCAGGAGATTTTGGAGAAGTTCAGGTTCCGCAATCAGATTGACACGATGATTGAGGCGGATATTCTGGGGGCGGTGATTGAGAAATTTATTTCGCCGGATATTAACCTCTCTCCGAAGCCAATTTATAAGGACGATGCTCAGACTATGGTGAAGCATCCAGGACTGGACAACCACGGCATGGGCACAATTTTTGAGGAACTGATCCGCAAATTCAACGAGGAAAACAACGAGGAGGCAGGCGAACACTGGACACCCCGCGATGTTGTTGAACTGATGGCGGATCTTGTCTTTATGCCTATTGCGGATCAAATCAAAGACGCCACCTATTCCTGTTATGACGGAGCCTGCGGGACGGGCGGTATGCTTACTGTCGCGCAGGACAGGCTTCTGGCGATTGCTCAGCAGCAGGGAAAGAATGTGTCTATTCATTTGTTTGGGCAAGAAGTGAACCCCGAAACATATGCAATCTGCAAGGCGGATATGCTGCTCAAAGGTGACGGGGAACAGGCGGAGCATATCAGCTATGGTTCTACGCTTTCCCTGGATGGAAACGCCACAAGGCAGTTCGATTTTATGCTGTCCAATCCACCTTACGGGAAAAGCTGGAAAGTGGACGCGGAGAAGATGGGCGGCAAAAAGGAGATTTTGGATACCCGCTTTAATACCTATCTTGAAGACGGCGAACAGATGGCCATGATTCCTCGAACAAGCGATGGTCAACTGCTGTTCCTTTTGAACAATGTGACAAAGATGAAAAAGGATACGCCGCTGGGCAGCCGCATTGCCGAGGTACATAACGGCTCGTCCATTTTCACGGGGGACGCCGGCAGTGGGGAAAGCAACGCCCGCCGCTATCTGATTGAAAACGACTTGGTTGAGGCTATCATCGCACTGCCGGAGAATATGTTCTACAACACAGGAATTGGGACACTTATCTGGATTCTGTCCAATCAGAAAGAGGAACGCCGCAAAGGGAAAATTCAACTGATTGACGCAACTGCCATGAAATCCCCGCTCCGCAAAAATATGGGCAAGAAGAATTGTGAAATCACATCGGAAATCCGAAGTGAAATCGTCCGCATTTTTATGGAGATGGAACAAAGCGAAGTCAGTATGATTTTTGATAACGAGGAGTTTGGCTACTGGTCTGTTACAGTGGAGCGGCCTCTGCGTCTGCGCATATATCCTGACAGAGAAATTCCGGCCAGTTTGTTTAAGAAAGCGGATGAGCTTGCGGCGGTGCAAAGTGCTGTTGCCGAGGCCGCAAAAACCGCTCCTCTGGATGATTGGACAGCATTTGCCAAAGCCACAAAGCTGAAAGCCACAACCTTGAAGAAAATTCGGCCATTTATTACGGAGAAAGACCCAACTGCACAGCCTATCGAAGGGGAGCCAGATGTTGATTTGCGGGATACAGAAAACATCCCGTTTACCTATGAGGGCGGCATTGATACCTTTATGCAAAATGAGGTGTTGCCCTATGCTCCTGATGCCTATGTAGACGAAAAGAAAACACAGATCGGCTATGAAATCAGCTTTACTAAGTATTTCTATAAGCCGGTGGAACTGCGCCCTATGGAGGAGATTTTGGAGAGTCTGAAAGCCTTTGAACGGGAAGCGGATGGCATGATGGCGGAGATTATGGAGGGGTTGCAATGAACCACGCTTGCGATAACCTTGTATGGCTGGGTATGGTTCCAGAACACTGGCAAGTGTTGAAATTACGGCAGATTCTATCACCTGTTAGTGAAAAAAATCATACTGATTTGCCTTTGCTATCAGTAATTCGTGAAAAAGGGGTTATTGTCAGAAATATTGAGGATAAAGAAGAAAATCACAATTATGTGCCGGATGATTTGAGTGGCTATAAACTGGTCAAATTTGGGCAGTTCGCTATGAATAAGATGAAAGCGTGGCAAGGCTCTTACGGGGTTTCAGGATTTGATGGAATTGTAAGCCCAGCTTACTTCGTTTTTGACATTCAATATGACATAAATATTGATTTCTTTAATAGAGCAATCCGAAGTATAGTATATGTCAATTATTTCGGTCAAGCATCTGACGGGATTCGCGTTGGTCAGTGGGACTTGTCCGTACAACGAATGAAAGAAATACCATTCCTGCTTCCACCCAGACCCGAACAGGATCAGATTGTGCGGTTTTTGGATTGGAAGATTTCGAGCGTTAATAAGCTAATCAACATTAAACGCAGTGAAATCAAAGAGCTTGATGCTCTAAAGCGGTCTATGATAAGCCATGCAATTACACATGGACTGAAATCGAATGTACCGATGAAGTTCAGTGGCATCAAATGGTTAGGAGATATTCCTGCTCATTGGCAGGTTATGAAATTGCGCCAGATTTTACATCCGGTTAGTGTGAAAAACAGTCCTGAACTTCCGCTTCTATCTGTTGTTCGTGAGCGGGGCGTTATTCTTCGTGATATTGAGGACACAGAGTCTAATCATAACTTTATTCCTGATGATTTGAGCGGATATAAAGTTGTACGAAAAGGGCAGTTTGCTATGAACAAGATGAAGGCATGGCAAGGCTCGTACGGTGTTTCTGATTACACCGGAATCGTCAGCCCTGCATACTTCATTTTTGATGTTACTTTTGAAAATTTAGCATATTTTCACTATGCTATTCGCAGTAAGGTATATGTAAATTTCTTTGCCCAGGCGTCGGACGGTATTCGCGTAGGCCAGTGGGATTTACAAATGGATAAAATGAAGGAGATTCCATTTATTGTTCCACCAACAGATGAGCAACACGTAATTGTTGAATATCTAAAGCAAACCTTACACAAGTACGATGCTGCTAGTGAAAATATTACCGCAGAGGTGGATGTGCTTGAAGAATATAAGATAAAACTTATCGCAAACACAGTAACCGGCAAAATTGATGTCCGTGATATTGAAATCCCTGAATACGAATTTGTTGAAGAAACCGAAAATGTTGAAGCTGATAGCAAGGAAATAGTCGAGGAGGGATTGGAAGATGAATGAATTGGATTTTGTCAATGCGTTTATTGAAATTATCAAAACGAGTATTGACAATCACCCCAATTACACTGAATAGGAAAAGGCATATAGAAAAGCCTATGAGGACGAGTTAAAAGAACTTGCCAAACAGTTTTATGGGCAACAGCAGCGCTTCCAAAAACAGGAGGGCCAATAAAATGGCTGACCTTTACCTAACTCCTTATGAGGACATCTATTCCGAAATAAAGGAAACCCTCCTGTTGTCGCGCAATCAGGCATACAGCGCAGTCAATTTTGCGATGGTACAAGCCTACTGGCAGATTGGGCGCATCATCGTAGAGCATGAGCAAAATGGAAATGCGCGGGCTGATTATGGGAAAGCTGTTTTGCAGGAATTGTCCAGCCGTTTGACCAAGGACTTTGGCAAAGGTTTTTCTGTTCGGACATTGCAGCAAATGAAGAAATTTTATGTGATGTTTCCAAATACGAACGCACTGCGTTCGCAATTGACTTGGACGCACTACCGCCTTTTGCTGTCGGTGGAAAATGAACAGGCAAGGCAATGGTATATGGATGAGGCAATTGCTTCCGCATGGTCGAGCCGCCAGCTGGAAAGGCAGATTTCTACCCTATACTATGAGCGGCTTCTTGCAAGCAGAGACCAGGTACCTGTAAGGGCCGAAGCTGTTGAACTCACAGCACCTTTATCTGCGGAAAATTTCATCAAAGACCCATATGTGTTGGAATTTCTTGATCTGAAAGATTACCCGCCCTGCGGGAGTCTGATTTGGAACAGGCATTGATTGATAAATTGCAGGAATTTCTGTTGGAGTTGGGACGTGGTTTCTGTTTTGTAGCCAGACAGAAGCTGATGCGCTATGAAGATGAAGATTTTTACCTTGACCTTGTATTTTACCACAGTATCCTAAAATGCCATGTGCTGATCGACTTAAAAATCGGGAAATTGACCCACAGCGACATCGGCCAGATGGACAGCTACATCCGAATGTTTGATGCGTTATATAAAAATGGAGATGACAATCCTACTATAGGCATCATACTGTGTTCTCAGAAGAATGAGGCAATCGTCAAATACTCTGTTTTGAACGATGCTCAACAAGTTTTTGCTTCGCGTTATCGTTTTGCATTACCCACTGCTGAAGAATTACAGCGTGAAATCGAAGCCGAGCGCAAGCGGATTGAAGAACAGGAGGGCTGAGTATGGCCTTTACAAATACAAAAGAAAGCGGTTTGGAGGCCCTCATTGTAAAATGGCTGGTTGAGCAGAACGGTTATGAAGAAGGGACTAACGCTGATTATAATAAAGAATATGCGATTGATGAAACCCGCCTTTTTCGATTTTTGCAGGATACCCAGCCCTCACAGATGAGTAAACTGGGTGTGTTCCAGTCCGAGCAGAAAAAGCGTCAGTTTCTGAACCGCCTCCAGGGTGAGTTGGTCAAACGCGGCATCGTAGATATTCTGCGCAACGGCATCAAGATATATCCGGTCGATCTCATCATGTTCTATCTCACACCGACCGAAAACAACGAAAAAGCGAGGGAGATGTTCCAGAAAAATATTTTCAGCGTGACGCGCCAGCTCCGCTATTCTCAGGATGCTGGTAAACTGGCCCTTGACCTGTGCTTATTCATCAATGGATTGCCTGTCATCACCTTTGAACTCAAGAACCAGCTTACGAAGCAAAATGTGGATGATGCTGTCCAGCAGTACAAGGATGATCGCGATCCGCGAGAGATGTTGTTCCAGTTCAAACGCGGCATGGTGCATCTGGCCGTGGATGACGCCCGTATCAAATTCTGCACTCGTCTTGCGGGCAAAGACAGTTGGTTCCTGCCTTTCAATAAGGGGTATAACGATGGAGCAGGCAATCCGCCGAATCCCAATGGCTTGATGACCGACTATCTGTGGAAAGACATTCTTACAAAAGAAAAACTGACGCTGATTATTGAGAACTATGCACAGGTCGTTATTGAGGTGGATGAGGATACCAAGAAGAAAAAGGAGAAGCAAATTTTTCCACGGTATCATCAGCTGGATGTAGTTACAAAACTTCTTAGCGATGTGCGGGAAAACGGTGTCGGGCATAGATACCTGATCCAGCACAGCGCGGGAAGCGGCAAATCCAACTCTATCGCATGGCTTGCGCATCAATTGATTGGACTTGAGCAGAATGGGCGTCCGATGCTGGACTCTGTTATTGTAGTCACTGACCGCCGTATCCTCGACAAGCAGATCAGGGACACCATCAAACAATTCATGCAGGTAAGCAATACCGTGACATGGGCGGAGCACTCTGGCGACCTTACAAAAGCTATCACGGACGGAAAGAGCATCATCGTTACCACGATTGAAAAGTTCCCATACATTGTTCCGCAGATTGGAGCCGATCACAAAGAGAATCGTTTCGCTATTATCATTGATGAGGCGCATTCCGGGCAGAGCGGACGTAACTCTGCGCAGATGAATCTTGCCCTCTCCGGGCTTGCCTCGGATGATGAGATGGACAACGAGGACAAAATCAACGCTATGATGGAAGGGCGTAAGCTGCTGAATAATGCCAGCTATTTTGCCTTCACAGCTACACCGAAGAACAAGACATTGGAGACCTTCGGCATACTTGTTGTGGATGAATGCGGAAACCCTATATTGAATGATAAGGGCGAATTGCAGCATAAACCATTCCATGTCTACACAATGAAGCAAGCTATCCAGGAAGGATTTATTCTGGATGTATTGCGAAATTACACGCCGATTGACAGCTTTTACAGGCTGATGAAAACAGTCGAGGACGACCCGATGTTTGACAAAAAGCGCGCCCAGAAGAAACTCCGTAATTTTGTGGAGAGCAACAGCTATACCATAGCGAAGAAGGCCGCTATGATGGTTGACCACTTCCATGAACAGGTTATCGCTAAGGGAAAAGTTGGTGGGCAGGCCCGCGCTATGGTTGTGACTGCCAGTATTCCGCGATGCATCGAATATTATTATGCTATCAACAAGTGTCTTTCTGAAAGACACAGCCCCTATAAAACCATTATTGCTTTCTCTGGTGAGTGTAAGTACAACGGTCAGGAACCGCCGCTGACCTCGGCAGGCATGAATGGATTCCCGGACGCAAAAATACCAAAGACCTTTAAGGCAGACCCGTATCGCATCCTGATTGTTGCGGATATATTCCAGACCGGTTTTGATGAGCCCCTGCTCCACACCATGTATGTGGATAAGATGCTCTATGACATCAAAGCGGTACAGACACTTTCGAGACTGAACCGCTGCCATCCGAAGAAATATGACACCTTCGTTTTGAATTTCGCTAATAAGCCGGAAATTATTGAAAAGTCCTTCTCCCGCTACTATCGCACCACGATTTTGTCCGGCGAGACCGACCCGAACAAACTCTATGATCTTGTGGCGACAATGGAGGGGTATCAGGTATATTCCAGCAACGATGTAGAACATTTGGTTAACCTATATCTGAATGGCGCAGACCGTGATAAACTTGATCCTACCCTGGATGCCTGCACAGCTATTTATATGCAGCTCGAAACGGACGATCAAATCAAGTTCAAAAGCGCGGCAAAAGCTTTTTGCCGTACATATGGATTCCTCGGTGCAATCCTTCCTTATGGCAATGCGGATTGGGAGCGGCTCTCTATTTTCCTCAATCTTCTGATACCCAAATTGCCTTCTCCCCGTGAGGACGATTTGTCACAGGGTATCCTTGAGGCAATCGATTTGGAAAGCTATCGCAACGAGGCGCGTGAGTCAATATCCATCAAGTTGGAGGATTCTGATTCCGAGGTTGCGCCGGTTCCATCTGGCAAAGTTGGTCACATTATTGAGCCGGAGATGGATTTGCTTTCCGTTATTCTGTCTGATTTCAACGATATGTTTGGCAATATCAACTGGAATGACGCAGATAATGTACGCAGACAGATTCTTGAAATACCCGCTATGGTTTCCAGGGATGAGAAATATCAGAATGCTATGAAGAACTCTGATGAACAGAGTGCAAGGCTTGAAAGTGAGCGGGCTTTGCAGCAGGTCATCTTCGCTATCATGGCTGATAATATGGAACTGTTCAAACAGTTTCAGGATAATCCCTCATTCAAGAAATGGCTTTCCGATCTTGTATTTAATCTTACCTACAACAGAGAAGGAAAGCCTTATGAAGCACCACCGCAGAAACATAAGTCCATCGTTTATAACTTCGAGCCACAACAGGAAATTCAGACGGTAGCAGAGGAGCAAACGCCTTACGGAGAAAAAAGCGAATAGTCCAAAGTTCATATAGGCGGTCGTGCGCTACTTTGCAAACCTGCAAATAGGTGTCAAGCCCCAAAATAAAAAAGTCAGCATAATTTTTG
>NZ_RAZF01000053.1 GCF_003612555.1 Acutalibacter sp. 1XD8-33 | reverse complement strand
CGGCCCTGGATGCTGCCGCATAAGTTCCGCAAATCTTTGAGTTGAATGTGTCAACTGATATTGACAAGATCAAAGTAAACCGTATCAAAATTTCTGCCACAAAACGGAACAGCAGCAGTCAAAGCGAAACTGCAATAACATCTAAAATCAGACAAATTTCACACCAACAAAAAAGGTGTACCGCAGGTAAGTTTCAACCTTCCCTGCAGTACACCTTGATGTGTATAACCATTCCGTATTTTTCGTTTTTTGCATATATACAGTTTTTGTTTTTTTCTAAACATGACCTGTCCCTCTCTGCCATCTTTTACAAAAAAAGAGAACAGCGTTTTATACTCAAATAAAACCACTATTCCCTAATTTATGAATTACATATTTATGTCATAAAGATTGCATTATCAACCACCATTAGCGTTTGTATTGAATATATAAAACTAATCTTATGACTTCTTTGTAAAATCTAAAAGCTATGTTTTGTATAATTTATGTAAAATTTGAATTTTTTAGGAAATCTGCATCACATCATTTTTATCCTCTTGCAAAAAAATCTGTATGATTGTTCCTTCTCCAGGGCTGCTCTGTAAGTCAATCTGACCATTCAAATACTGTACGGCGTGTTTTACAATAGAAAGTCCCAGCCCCGTTCCACCCGACTCTTTAGAACGGCTCTTATCCACTCTGTAAAACCTCTCAAATATCCTTGCCTGATGTTCCGCCGGAATGCCAATTCCTGAATCCTTTACAGAGATCACAGCCTGATTTTCCTCCCTGCTTACAGAAACCTCCACCATACCGCCATCTTTATTATATTTGACAGCATTATCGCAAAGATTAAATATAATTTCCGTCAATAACCGCCGGACACTTTTTATCCTGACTGTTTCCCCTGTCACAGCAATTTCAATATCCTTTATCGCTGCTATATCCGCCAGCCCCGCAGCCACATCCGTTGCAACCTCATATAAGTCAACATTTTCAAAAGGCATATCGCACCCCTCGTCTAATTGGGATAAACGGATAATATCATCAATCAATGTTACAAGCCGCCCTGCCTCTGTGCGGATATGCCCTACAAAACGTGCCATATCCTCCGGTTTTACAAGACCATTCTCCATTAACTCCGCACTTCCCATGATTGATTGCAGCGGCGTTTTCAGTTCATGTGATACATTGGCAGTAAACTCCCGCCTGTTCCTTTCTGCGAAAGCTTCTTCTGTTATATCAAAGGCAAGGACAACCGCCCCGATTACAGTACCATTAGATTCAATGCGGTTGACATGGAGCTGATACTCTTTTCCCTCACGTTCTATGCGGATTTCGCTGTGTCCGTTTGAAAATGCGTCCTGTATAGCATGGCTCACATCATGGTTCCGCTCCACTGTCAGAAAATCTTTACCTATGCAGGATTTTTTTGTATGGAACAGTTTCAATGCTGCGGGATTGATGTTCAGAATGATGTTTTTTTCATTTAAAAGCACAAGTCCTTCCGTCATGCCCTGCGTAATCTGTGTAAACTCATCATTCTTTCTCTGAAGTTCCGACAACTGTACATCTATCTGCCTATGCTGTTTATTGATACGGTTTAATAAGGGCGCTAATTCTTCATAGGTATCATTTTCCAGCGGTTTTTCCAAATCAAGGCTGTTTAATGGCTCCATGATATGTTTGGAAATCCGGCTTGCCAACACTCCCGACAACACAAGGGCCACGGCAAGCACAATTAAAATCGGCTGTATCATTCCCAATACAAGCAACCAAACAGTAGCACTGCTAACCGAAATTCTAAGGACAGAACCATCGTTAAGCCTTCTGGCACAGTAAAGCGTTTTTTCCAGGAGTGTCGTGGAATAGCGCAGGCTTTTTCCTTCGCTGTTCTGTAATGCCTGCCTGATTTCCTCCCTGTCCGCATGGTTTTCCATACTTTCCTCGTCGGACTGTGTATCATATATCACATCGCCGTTCCCGGCAACCCATGTCAGACGGTACTGATTTGATTGTAATTCCTCAAGATATTCCTGCCCGTTCTTCTCAACGGCTGCGGCTGCCAAAGACAACTCATCTTCTAACTGTTTCCCCTGAACATCACTGAAATAACTGTAAAGACACCCCATGATGATAACAAGGCTCGCCATCAGGACAGCCGCCGCCACAATCATAATAGACTTAAAAATTTTCTTTGTCATGCCTGCACCTCTAATCTATATCCAACGCCACGCACTGTTTCAATCATTTTCCCATAATCCCCCAGCTTCACACGCAATGTACGGATATGCATATCAACCGTCCTTGTTTCACTGATATAATCCGCACCCCATACATCATTAAAAAGCTGGTCACGGGTAAATGCAATTCCCGGATGAGAGAGGAACAGACGGAGAAGTTCAAACTCTTTTAAAGTAAGCTGTATCCTTTCTCTGTCAACGGTAACAGTATGCTCGTCTAAATTGACAACAAGGCCGCCTGCCTTCAAAAGATGTTCCACTTCTGTGGGATTGCATCGGCGAAGTACAGCTTTCACGCGGGAAACCATTTCCATCATTCCAAAAGGCTTTGCAAGATAATCGTCCGCACCTAAATCAAGGCTCTGAATTTTATCGTACTCCATGCCCTTAGCCGTTGCCATGATAACGGGAATCCTGCAAGTGTCGGGACTGTCTTTCAGAAATTTCAACAATTCCACGCCGTCCTCTCCGGGCAGCATAATATCAAGGATAATCAAATCCGGCTTATCCGTGGCCAGCGCATCACGAAAAGCCGCCGCATCCGAAAAGCCTGTTGCTTCAAAATCTGTAGAATTAAGCGTGTATACCTCAATATCCCTGATACTTTCATCGTCCTCTACGCACCATATTTTCATAAATTTTCTGCTCCTTTGTGTTTTCCTGTTACAGAAAAAACCACCCACTCTGCAATATTTACCGCATGATCCCCAATACGTTCAAAGTATTTGGCAATCATCAGTAAATCTAATGCGTATCCTCCATTTGTCGGCTTTTCTGCTATCAGTTCAATCAATGATGATTTGACCTGCAGGAATAAATCGTCAACCACATCGTCACGGTCAATCGCCGCATCAGCCAGCGCAACATCCTGCTTTACAAAGGCATCAATGCTTTCTGTGACCATTTGGCTCACCGCATCAGCCATAAAACGGATATGTTCACATTCCCCGCCTGTCCGCCCGTCAAGAAATGTAATAATTTCTGCAATGTCCGCCGCCTGCGTTCCAATACGCTCCATATCGGTAATCATTTTAAGGGCTGCGGAAATCTGCCGCAAATCCCCTGCCACCGGCTGTTGCTGTAACAACAGTTTCAGGCACAGCGTTTCTATTGTGCGCTCCATATGGTTAATTTCCCCGTCAAGGGATATAACCTTATCTGTCAGCTTCACATCGCCCGCAGAGAGCGCCCTTGAAGCAATTGCAATCGCTTCCTCACACATTGCCCCCATCCTCGTAAGCTCATTATTAAGCGTAGCAAGCTGTTCATCAAAACGACTTCTCATTATCCAAACCTCCCCGTAATATAATCCTCTGTCCGCTTGTCTTTTGGCTGCTCAAACATCTTTTCCGTATTTCCATATTCAATTAAACTACCGAGGAGAAAGAATGCAGTATTATCGGAAATCCGTACAGCCTGCTGCATATTGTGCGTAACGATGATAATAGTATACTTATCTTTCAGTTCCATTGCAAGTTCCTCAATTTTAGATGTGGAAATCGGATCAAGGGCGCTTGTGGGCTCATCCATCAGAAGCACATCCGGTTCAACCGCTAATGCACGGGCAATGCAGAGCCGCTGCTGCTGACCTCCCGACAATCCTAATGCCGATTTTTTCAGCCTGTCCTTTACTTCCTCCCAGATTGCAGCTCCACGCAGGGAGTGTTCTACGATATCGTCCAGTTTTGCTTTATTTTTTATGCCATGTGTCCTTGGTCCATAAGCAATATTATCATAGATACTCATCGGAAACGGATTAGGCTTTTGAAAGACCATGCCAATGCTGCGGCGAAGCTCATTGACATCAATATCTGCATCAAAAATATTATAATTCCTATAACACACTTCTCCCGTAATCCTTACACCAGTAATAAGGTCATTCATTCGATTTAAAGATTTAAGAAAAGTAGATTTTCCACACCCGGAGGGACCAATCAGAGCTGTAATGCTCCGTTCCTCAATTTCAATATTTATATCTTTCAAAGCCTGCGCACTGCCATACCAAAGACACAGGTCTTTCACTGTCATAACATTACTCATACAATTCTCCTTCTTTGGAAATATCTGCCCACCAATGCCGCCGACAAATTGATGAACATGGTCAAAATCATCAGGATAGCGGCAATAGCAAAAGCAATTCCAAATTCTCCGTTTTCCTTTGCATAGACATATAATGCAACTGTCAGTGTTGCCCCTGCACTGCCAAGCCCCTCAAAGATTCCATTCAGAGCGTGGGCAAAACCAGCCGTAAAAAGAAGTGCCGCCGATTCCCCAAGAATACGCCCGACAGACAGGATACAGCCCGTTATGACACCTTCAATACAGCCGGGAAGTACAACGGTATAAATCACACGCCATTTTCCAGCCCCAAGTCCGAAAGCACCTTCACGGTAACTTTGCGGCACCGTTTTCAGGCTCTCCTGAGTGGTACGCATGACCGTGGGCAGATTCATGATTACCAGTGTAAATGCCCCTGCTAAGAGGGAAGTTTTCATACCAAAAAACTGACAGAAAAACAGCATCCCCACAAGACCATAAATAATAGACGGAATCCCCGATAATGTTTCAGCAGTGTATTCAATCATTTCTACCAGCTTTTTATTTTTGGCATATTCCGTCAGATAAATTGCAGCACCTACCCCAAGAGGAAGAACCAATACCAAAGTTGCCAGCACAATATAAACCGTATTGAGAATATCCGGCAGAATCCCTATGCGGTTCGACAGATAACTCGGTTTTGTAGTAAGCAGTTCCCATGATACATTCGGCAGTCCTTTCCACAATACATAGCCGATTAAAAATAATACCAATGCACAGGTAACGCTCACGGAAATTCCCATCAGCACACGCATGACGGTAATGTATGCTTTCCTTTTAGTTGAAATAGATTGTTTTTGCATTTTCATTTACTCCTTACTATGTTTCAAAAAGAAATTCAACACGGCATTTATCAGCATGATAAAGAGGAACAGCACCAACGCAATGGAAAACAATGCCTGTTTTTGTAAACTCCCGTCAGCCGCATAGGACATTTCACTTGCCACGGCGGTTGTAAGGAAACGTACACTTTGAAACATCCCCGGCATATTAGGTGCGTTCCCTGCCACCATCATAATAGCCATTGCCTCTCCGATAGCCCTGCCAACTCCTAACACGACAGCCGCTGCGATACCGCTTTTTGCTGCCGGAACAGATACACGGAAATATGTTTCAACCGGCGTTGCTCCAAGTGCAAGGGAAGCATCCTCATATTCCTTTGGAACTGCTTCTAACGCCGTAAGCGATACTTTGATAATTGATGGTAAAATCATAATGGCAAGCACTATAATGGCAGCAAACAGACTTGCCCCGTCCGGAATATGAAAGAGGGTCCGTATCCCCGGAACAAGCACCATCATTCCTACAAGTCCATAAACCACTGACGGAATGCCCGCCAGCAGACTGACCGCCGTTTCTATAACAGTTTTTACTTTTGGCGGCGCAATTTTAGAGAGGTAAACTGCTGTCAGAAAGCCAACCGGCACTCCGATTACAATTGCACCAGCCGTACCGTAAATACTTGTGAGGATAAAAGGCAAAATGCCATATTGCGGCTGTGCTGCCGTAGAAGCCCACTTTTTCCCAAAAAGGAATTTCAAAACACCTATTTTACGGATAGCAGGAATACCGGATATGACAAGATAAATTGTAATTAAAAGCACACAGCCAACCGTAATCAGACCAAGTATCAGGAGAATGCCATGTATGGCATTCTCCATAAGCCGTTTTCTGTTTTTCATTTGACTCCACCTTTCAAAGCCTTTAGTTTACCGGCACAGCACCCGCAGATGAGATAATCTCATTTGCTTCAGATGATGTAATATAGTCAAAGAATTTCTGTGCAGCCTCCGAAAGTTCTACATTGCTCCTTGTAACTAATACAAAAGGGCGCTGCACTACATAACTTCCATCTTTGACTGTTTCCTCCGTAGGCATAATGCCGCTGACAGAAAGTGCTTTTACAGTTTCCTTTACGGACGCAAGGGAAGCATAACCGATTGCCGCCGGATTGCCTGCCACCGTTGTGATCACATCTCCGGTAGATGTAAGTTCCTGACGGTATTTGCAGACATCTTCCGTATCTGTAATGGATTCAAAGCCATCTCTTGTACCACTTCCCGCTTCACGGCCAATCAGTACAATTTCCAAATCATTACCGCCTATCTCCTTCCAATTCGTTATTTCGCCCCTATAAATTCTGCCAATCGTTTCAAGGTCAAGGTCATTTACCGGATTATCAGTATTTACAATAACGGCAATGCCATCAAGAGCCAGTATCGTTTCAGTCAACCCCTGTGCCTTTTCTTCATCCTTTAAGTTACGGCTGGAAAGACCAATATCACAACGTCCCTCTGCAACCGCTGTAACTCCAGAACCGGAGCCGGTAGGATTATATGTAAAGGTTACGCCGGAATTGTTTCCCTCAAAGGCTTCTCCCAAAGCGCCAATGACTTTTTCCATAGAAGTTGAACCGTCCGTAGATACCGATCCACTGACTGTTTTCCCACATCCTGTCATAGCAGTAAGCATAAGTGATACAATCGCAATAAGTGTGACAAATTTTTTCATGATACATTTTCTCCTTTTCTATCTGATATTTTTTGCTCTGTGATTATTATGATAAGTGCTGTCTGTAAAATCAAAAACACAACTTTTGTCAAATATTTGTAAAATTTGCAGACTTATCATTAAAGACCGCATTATGGAAAAGTGCATAACTGGCTATTCCGTCATGGATAACTGTGTTCACAGCACATGGAAAAGCAAAGTGCAGCTTTCCCACATCCTGTAAACACAGTTACCCACAACTCCATAAAACAGGCAGTTATACACTTTCCCACAATGCCTACGCCTGCGGAATCCATCTCATTCGTTCCTCTTTTATAACTTTTAGACAATATGTCCAAAAGTGAAAAGCCCTGCATATCATACACAGAGCCATTCTAATCTTTTTCCCTCTATATAGGGCATTGACTTTCCGTAAAACTGATTTTACAGAGTTATACCCGCCTTTCTTGCAAAGTCGGCTTTTTTCGCAATAATTGACGATTTTTTTCTTTTGAAAGGCAGTTGAATACTTCCTCATAGATGATATTATCTAACTGCATTTTCTTTGCTGTCAGATACAGTGTTGTATCGAACTATTCCTGCCAAAGAGCATCAAACAATGCTCTGCCGTCCGTGAAAGTTGCATCTTCTTCAAAGCCATGCGGCGGCTTGTAATATTTCAGCTCCACAAAGCCGTATCTGCCCGCATCAAGCACCACGATTTTCTCCATCTCGTACAGTTCCGCAAACGCATCAGTTACTTTTTGGCACTTTGCACGTTCTTCCTCTGTAATATAAACTTGTTTTTCCATATTACTTTTGCCTCCATGATTTAGATATAAACCATCTCATTTTTAACTATTTCCTCTGCCCGATATCGGATACTGTTCATCTTCTGAACCCATTCCCATTGATTTTTTGCTTTTAATTCCTCCGTCACTCCTTCGACAATCTTCATCTGTTCCATGATAATATCTAACCGTTTCTCTGCCTGCTCATTCAAATCGGCAAGATATGTCCACAATTCACAAGTCAGTAATAATGCTGTGTAACGTGCTGAATGTTCCTGCTTCAGATAATCCCGATGTAGCCGACCAAAATATCCAATCGGACGGTTTTCTTCCGGCAGTTTCAAATCAGGGATATAATAATCCCCTGCCAGTATATAATCAATACCATTTTCCGTTATCCGTTCCTTTAATTCACTCATACTTTTCCTCCTGACATACTTTCGTTTTGGTTGATTCAACCCATTATTCCCTTATATACTTTTTCAGACGTACAGAATTGTACCAGATAAAAAGAAATAAAAAAGACATGATTAGCTGAATTGTCGGCTGATCGTGTCCCTGTTCTGTTTATTTTTGTTTTGGGCAGCCAACTCTTCACGAATAAGTATGGCATATCTTTCCCCAATTTCTGATAATTGAGAGAGTGGGAGGTTTCCCGCCCCCGGCTCTCCCCGGTGTTGTAAGTGTCAATGGTTTCTTTTCCCAGGGCGGCGGCTAACTCCTTTAAGGTGGTGGGTTCTTTGCCGCCCAGAAAGATGGAAGTGTCCATATTTCCGATGATGGTGTCGGCGTTGTCCTTGTAGATGGCCTTCAGCTGGGACTGCGCCTGCAATACCAGACAGGCGGAAATCTCCCGGCTTCGGATGGTGGCTACCAGCTTTTCCAGCTTTGGAATCTGCCCGATGTTGGCGCACTCGTCAATCAGGCAGCGCACATGGACCGGGAGCCTGCCGCCGTACACATCATCCGCTTTTTCACAGAGCAGATTAAACAGCTGGGTGTAGCACATGGAAATCAGGAAGTTAAAGCTGTCATCGGTATCGCTCATAATGAGAAATAAGGCGGTTTTTTTGTCCCCCAGGGCGTCCAGTTCCAGCTCGTCATAGGCTGTGACCTCCCGCAGCTCGGCAATATCGAATACCGCCAGCCGCGCGCCGCAGGAAATCAGTATAGATTTTGCGGTTTTACCCGCCGCCAGCTTGTATTTTTTGTACTGCCGCACCGCGAAATGGTTGGGTTTCTCGGATTCCAGCGCGTCAAACATCAGGTCAACGGGGTTTTTGTATTCCTCATCGTCCTCCCGGACCTCCATCGCGTTAATAAACTCAATCAGGGTGGAGAAGTTCTGTTCCTCCACCGGGGCCTCATAGTGGATATATCCAATCAGGGCGCAGTACAGCAGCGTTTCCGCTTTGACCCAAAAATCGTCACCGGCTTTCCCCTCGCCCTTGGTGTTGGCGATTAAGGTTGTCACCAGCTTCAAAATGTCCTTTTCGCTGTGGATATAGGCGAAAGGATTGTATTTCATGGATTTTTTGAAGTTGATGGTATTCAGCACCTTGATCCGGTACGGTTCATAGATGGTTTTGCCGTTCTTGTCCTTCATGGGCTTTCCGTCCTTATCCAGCTTCGGCGCGCCCCGTTGGAGCAGCTTTCCACATTCGACCAGGATTGTGCCTTTTGGTAATGTCAAGTAGGGAACAAGAAAAAGTGTATCTTCTTTTTAGTTGGTTACACTGTCCTTGTCGTTTTCGATAAGCCGCACTACCTTGTCCGTAAAGGTTTCCCGGCTCGTTTCGCTGAAATGGATATGTATGTCAAAGGTGGTATTCCCTATCCGCTTCACAAGGTCGGGCTTCGCGTCCAGAGGGGCGGCGGTGCGGCTGGTCTTGCTGGTGTCATGGTTCATAGGCTCTCCTTTCCGTTCATCAATCCCCTTAACCGTTCCATTTTCCCCTGTGCCGTGGCTTTCCTGATGTTCTCCCCGGTAATGCAGACAGGGCAGCACATTTCAAGCAGACGGTCATAAATCCGGGCATGGGCGGTGTCCTCCGGGTTCTGCAATTCTTCCAGCGTCAAATTTGTTGTGACAATCAGCGGCTTTCTGCTGCGGTATCGGCTGTCAATCACGTTGTAAACCTGTTCAAGCCCGTATTCTGTGCCACGCTCCATGCCGAAATCGTCAAGGATAAGCAGAGGGAAGCTGCAAAGGCGGGCTATGTACTCGTTACGGTCTTTGAAGCTGGCGGCAAGGTCATTGAGTATCAAGGCAAAGTTCGTCATACAGACGGAAACCTCTTTCTCCATGAGGGCGTTGGCAATACACCCGGCGAAATAGCTCTTGCCTGTGCCTACTTTGCCCCATAGCAGATAGCCGATATTCTCTGCTTTCATTTCCTCCCAATGTGCCGCATAGAAGTGCGCCTTATCCATTTGGGGGCATTTGCCGTTGTCATTTTCAAAAGTCCACTGGCGCATAGCGGCGTTGGAAAATCCCCGGCGTTTCAGTTCTTTCACGGTGTCGCGGTGCTTGCGCTCCCGGTCGGCGGCTTCCTGCTTTTCCCGGCGTTTGCGCTGGCAGTCACATTCTTTCGGGTGTCGGTCACGTCCGAAAAGCCCTTTTCCCTCGGTGAAGTAGGCTTCTTTGGGCTGGCGGCAGCTCCCGCAGTATAAAAGCCCGTCCTCGCCCGTGTAGTCCTCCAGCTCTGGTTCTGTTTCTCTGGCAAGCCGGAAAATAGCGTTGTCATAATCGCTCATAAAATCGTCCTCCTTGTTCATGGTCTTTTCCACGCCCTGTTTACAGGGCGTTGTATCTCTGCTGTCAAAGGCTCTCGCCCCCCTTGTAGGAATAATCAGGGATTCCCTTTTTCGGGTTCTCCTTTTTCTCCCTGTCCGCCCATCTGTAAAGCGTGGCGGCATGGCTCACATAATCATTCCCGCTGGAAGCAATATACCGGCTCATTTCCTCGATAAGTGTCAACGCCAATTTGAAATTGTAAGAAAACGCCGAAGAAATTTTGTAGTTTTTCGGCGGGGGGGGGTAACAAAACTAAGCGTTTCCTTGCTCAAAAAGAGTGTTCACGATTTGCTGTTTCTGGCGCATG
>NZ_RAZF01000052.1 GCF_003612555.1 Acutalibacter sp. 1XD8-33 | reverse complement strand
CAGCCCATGCCCATGAAGTTGATGGCCGTCACCACGCCCCAGCTGCCCGCGATGAGGTTCACCTGCTCCCAGGTGTTACCACTGTGATTCTCTACAAATTTTGCAGACTGTACAAACATACCACCTGATCCACAGCAAGGGTCGGTTACCATCCCATAAATGATACAATGTAACGAAGCCCAAAGTGTACCCTCTTAACGATGCACCTATGCAGGGTGCAAAATGCACCACCCTCATAACGATTTGTGTGCAATCGTTATGAGGGTATAAATCCCTGCTGAACATTTTTTTTGGGGGGGGGGTAAAATTGGCAAAAGGAAAGGACAGTCGAAACCGTCCTTTCCTTTTGCATTACTTTTTCAAATAGTTCATTAACATCTGTGCTGTTTCTGCGCGAGTAGCCTTGCCCCTTGGATCAAGTACTCCGTTTCCTTTGCCGTTAACTATACCATTTTCGTTTGTCCATAACATAGCTTGCAAGGCATAATTGCTGACTTTATCGAAATCGTCAAAATCCAATGTATCATTCTCTGGCTCGGGGCTTCCTTCATAGCGCCAGAGCATAGTGGCTATCTGCTCTCTGGTGATGGACTCATCGGGTGCAAACCTGCTATTGCCAACACCCTTTACTACCCCTTCCTTCGCGGCCCAATTCACGGCGTCCGCATACCACTGGCCGAACTTCACGTCCGCAAATTGACTGCCCGGTGCGCTGGGCCTCCCCTCTTTGTTGTAGAAGATTTGGGCAAACTGGGCACGAGTGATCTGGTCATTAGGGCCGAACTTACCGTTGGCATAGCCTGTCATCACCCCGTTAACACAGACGTATTCTACCGCCTCTGCAAACCATTGTCTTTCAGGTACATCCGGGAAAGGATTCTTCCAGGGCGAAGGAGACGGATCGGATGAGGGCTTAGGAGATGGTGATGCAGATGGTGTGGGGGACGGAGAGGCTGTCGGCGTGGGTGTTACGGTCTGAATAGGCGCAAAGCTGGCTTTCACCGTCACGTTCCGCGCAGGCATCTTGAAAGTGAGCTTGCCGTTTTTCTCCGCCATTTCCACACTCTTGCCCTGGCTGTCGATGACGGAGATTTTCTCCAGCTTATAACCTTTGTCTGGATTGGCGGTAACTGTTACAACACCACCTTTATAGATGCTGGAGGGCTTTACAATAACAGTACCATGTTCATTCAGCTCTGTTTTTATGTTGTAAAAAATTATAGTGGGGTTAGAAGGACCAGCGGAGTTTCCTTTATCTGTAAATTTTGCTTCCAACTGGACCTCGCATGCTACAATAAAACGATACTCCGCACTTGTGGATATCCGCTTGCCGTCTTGATACCACCCGAGGAATTCTTGACCGCTCTCTGGCGAAGCGGAAACCTTGGAGTACTCTCCCTGCGAGAAGATTCCTCCACCAGTTGCAGTTCCTTTGCCTGATTTTGTTACGGTCACCTTAAACTCTTCTATGAACTCTCCACTTTCATTGTTTGAGGGGGCAAGAGCAGTATCAGAGCCATTTAGGAACAAGGGATAATCTGCAGAGCTATTTTCCGCATTTTCTGCCAGGCCCTTCAGAACATCACCATCTTGAAGATCCACCTGGTAATAGCTTACAATCTTCTCCGTTGAACTGGAGTCCAAATTTTTTTCCTTTGCCAAGTAAGAGATCGTGGAATCGTTTTCCGCTGTCAGCTGAATCCGATACTCTTCATCTACTGGGAGGATTAATATCCGTTGATCATTTTCATCAATAAAAGATGCGATAGTGCTATCTTCCACAGTATTTTCAAAGCTCTCATCCATAGCCGCGACTAAATTGTTTGCGCTGTCGAACACCTCCACGGAAATTGGAAAATCCGTACTTGCCTGTCGTGTCTTGATCTGCCGAGGTTGTGCGGGGGCATTCAGAATTACCTCTCGGTTTCTTGCAGGAGCGAACCCACTCTCAAACCTTAGATCATCAGCAGATAATGCCTCCAGCCAGGAATAGCATAGCTCTGGGTAATGAGCTCTTCCTATTTCCGAAATATATAAAATCACCCTCCCCACAGATAACGGCTGTCGTCCCATTTCAGTTATCCCTGTAAGTGCAGGAAAAATTAAGGGAACTATATTAGCTAATGGTTCCTTGGAGCCGTTGAATTTAGCTGCAATAATATTGCGTACTTCGTCTTGATATCTAGACGTGTAGATTTGGGGGTTTACCAAGATGAAAGCAAGGGTATCTACTGCGTTTTGGGATAATTCTCCCTGCGCTGGAGCGGTTTTTGAATATTCTGCTGAGGATAATTCTGGATATTTATCATCTGTATTTTCTAAAAGATCAGAATAGCATTCTATCATTTTTAACATCAAATGCATATATTCGCTGGTTTGTTCTGCTGAAGGAAGATAGAGTGTGCGGCCAAATCGTGTATAATTCCAGTTCGTAGATGATGGCGCTACTTTTGTAACAAGATCAACATAATTAACAATGTTAAAGATATTATCTGTCAAATCAGATTTGAATGTAGGGCTATCTGCTTGCACTGTTTGCGGGCACTCGAAACAGTATGCAAAAATGTTATCCCGATTCAATCCCTTGATCTGCCCACTATTTGCCAGATAGTCCAGTCTTTGTGCGGCGATATTAGTGGTCGCGGCTCCCCTGCTATAGCCTGACATCCACAGCTTGATGTTGGAACTTGCGCCAATCTGCTGAATGTATTCCCGAACCGCAGCAACGACTTCATCTGCGGCTTGGTTAAAGCCAGCATGGACGCCGCCCATCCCGATGGTAAAGTTGCTGGCCCACTCTTGTCCATACCCGCCGCTGCGTACTGCCACGGCGATGATAGTGTAGTTGTCCATTCCATCCGTCACAATCTTGTGCCCAATTGCGTATCCGATGCTGTCGGTGGTAGGAGTTTCGTAATGTATGGATTTGTTGGTGAACTTATATCCCAACTGATACAACAGGTCTGTAATATTGTTAGCCCTATCAATGCCTACTACTTTCTCTTCCGTATCAAAGGATGCCATAGCCATAGCGAGGGACATCTTGGCTAAATTGTGGTTATATATTGTGCTGTTTTCCAGGAACCAAGATTCATCGTATTCGTATGGGTAAGACTCGCTTTTCCCGCTAATTGCGGACATATGCAGGAAATTCCCGCTCTTTTGAATGAGCTGTGGGTAACCGGGGTTAATAATAATTTCCAAGGAGTTGCTGGGGTTGCTAGCCACGTTCTGGGCCGATATGGCGCTAACTCGTACAATATGCTTCCCCACGCCGAGATTGCTTATTCGATATGACTGGCCGGCATATGCAATAGAATCAATATATTCTACCTTGCCAGACTGATCCAGAACCTCTATTTTATATGATTTTGCTCCATCCACCTCGGTCCAAGAAATATCGAAATATCCCCCTTGAGCGATAGGTTCTTCGGTTAGGAGGGTGAGCCTGGGTGCTAAGATGGTTGCATCTATGGATAAATCAAGCAGCGGAGCTCTTTGGATAATGGGGTATGGATATCTCTCATTCCCCATTTGCCAAACCATAGAAAAGTCAAACTTACCAAATGAATTCTGCAATTTCATGTCATCTTCTGAGAGAGGGAATGCGGTAATAACTGCTGACTTATATTCGCCAGCAACAGGGACATGTGTCTCAGAACTCGTTTCCATATAGTAGCAATTTTTTATTTTGAAATCTTCTATATCTATGCCGGTTGCACATATCGAGCCTACAGAGTTTTCTCCATACAACGAACACTTTAACTTTCCAATATTATAACTCGTCTCAATGTCACCAGAAAATTCAACATCCCCAACAATTCCTCCAATCCCCCCAGAATGACCATCTTTATGCTCATTAGTTGATTCTCTGTGACCAATTATAGATAGTTGGCCTTTATTAAAACAGTTCAAAATTTGCCCCTCTCTCATTTGACCAGCTATTCCACCCAGATATATACGCTGTCCATATGAAAAAGTCTCGTACCCATTTCCCTGGATTGTACCCCAGTTACTACAGCCAGCTATTAGACCACCAGCACACCCAACAATTCCTCCCATGTAGCATGTGTTAAGATGATTTTCGGAACTTTCATCTGTAAAAACTATAGACACATAACTCGCACATCCGTAAATTTCTCCACTACGTGTTGCTCCAGCAATTGAACCGACATAGAGAGATACACCCTTTACATATATATTCCCCGTGATGGTCAAGCCGGATATACTCCCAGCACAAGAGCTAAACAGACCAATGTACTTTAAGTCACTTGAATTAATCGTCAAGTTTAGGATGCTATGCCCATTTCCATTTAACCGCCCCTTGAATCCTTCAATTGGTATCCAATTTTCAGTACTTGATAAGTCAATATCATTCATAAGAATGTATTTTCCTTTCAAATCGTTTTCAATATTCCTTAAATCCTCTGCCGTGTAGATACCGGTATACCCATCCGGTACATCTGTGGATGAAACAGCCTGCCCCGTAATTGGAACAGATAGCATCATTGCTAACATAATGCAAACTGCCAGCAGGATGGACACAACTCTCTTTTTCATTGTAAATACCTCCAAAGAATTCATCTGCGTACTCAGCGAATTACAAGGGGAAAGGGTTCCTTATCCCACACACTGCGTAGAATTTTGTCGTAGGTTACTTTACCGTTTTTTACAGTAATCATCATGTTTACCCACTTATCGGCGTATTGCCCTGAGAAGAACCTTGAAAGACTGCTCAGTTTCTTCGGTGCCTCGCCATAGCCTGCAGTGGCAGCTTCATAAAAATCAGCTTAGTGAGAAATTGCAAGAGGAACCGGGTGCTCCGATAGAAGTAAAAATCCAGCATATAATCACCCTCTGCCCAAAGCTGCCAGGGGATGTTCCCATTTCTCAGCTTCAAGGGGGTGCATTCTGGCAAGTGTAAGGCTCCCTTGACAATAAATGCCTGGCTGGCGATTGTTCGGTACACGCTTGTAACACCCGGAATGATTTCCCCTTTGATTCGGCCTACCCGAACATCTTTATACCCATACTTTTGCAGTTGAATTAAACTGCCGACTTTTAGGGAATCGACGTAATTCGAATCCAGGCAAATTTTGCACAAAAATGGTTGTCCCGGAGTCGTTATACTTCTTGAGCGCCCCGTTCTCAATGGTAAAGTCGCTGTCCGCAGTCGCCGCGCTCACACCCAGCGGCATCATCCCCATCACTAGGTAAACCGCCAACACCAAAAAAACTTTTTCTCATTGCTCACCTCCATTTTTGCCTTTCTCTCAAAAAACGACTACTGTTTTAGAAAAAAGTAGACTTTTTAAGAGCTTCTGCATTTTCGTTAAGTTTACCACAAAACGCTCAAAAACGCAAGACCTTATTGACCATATGAACATGGGAGATTCTGCTTGAGAAAAACTAGATTTGTAAAAAAGTCTACTTTTTCAGAGTTTTCCCGATTCCCTTTTTGTTCCATTTGCCATGCGGAACTCCCGCAAACGCTTGTAAAACATGGCCGCGCTCATATCGCAGACTTCCAGCACTTGGTCGATGTCAAGTGCTTTTGCTTGCCACTGCGAGACTATCTGCTCGAAATCCTCCGGAATCGGCTTCTCTGGCCTGCCGAACCGCACTCCACGGGCTTTCGCCGCTGCTATCCCCTGTTCCTGGCGCTTCTTGATGTTGACCCGCTCGTTCTCTGCCACGAAGGAGAGAATCTGTAGCACCAGGTCAGCAATAAAAGTACCCATCAGGTCCTTGGCGGTTCGGGTGTCCAGCAGGGGCATATCGATCACGCAAATATCTACGCCTTTGATTTTGGTGAGGACACGCCACTGCTCTTGAATCTCCTTATAGTTGCGGCCCAGGCGGTCGATGCTGAGTATGTAGAGCCGGTCGCCGGGCTTCAATTTCTTAACCAGCCGTTTATAATTGGGTCTATCAAAGTCCCTGCCGGATTGCTTGTCCATGTAGATGTTTCTAGATGGCACGGCTTTGGTGTTCAAAGCAATTCTCTGTCGGTCCTCGTTCTGGTCGGTGCTGGAAACACGTATATATCCGTAAACTTTCATAATAGCGAACTCCTTTCTTTGGTTATAATGACTTTAGTCTTTTGCCGCTAGGAAATCAATTTTCCTAAGCCACAAAAGGCTCTAAAACATTGCCTGTTGATTTCTAGGCCATAAAAGCAGAGAACACAAGGCCTGGATTTCAATCAAAACCCAGGCTCTGCGTTCTCTGTTTTGGGCTTTCGATACTCGATTTTACACTTCTATCTCACTTCCATCCTTAAAGGTAACTTTGATTTCCTTGCCCTGCCCGACGGTAACAAAATCCACCATACTGCTCCAAAGCCCCTCATCAAACTCAGTCAAGATACCTTCCTGCATCTGCATCGTCCTGATGAAATCCAATAACCGCTCACTCTGAGCAACCTCTGCAGCGATGGCCTCAACCACCTCATCGTACCGCGCTTTGGCGGCATTGTAGCGCCCCACCGGAGCGTCATACCGCTCTTGGTACTCAACCTGGCTCTGCGCGACCCTGGCGTTCTCCGCAATCAAGCCCTGCGCCCTCTCTGCCGCTATGGACATCTCCTCTTCCTGCACACGCTTTTCTGCCTCCAAATCATCTGTCCGACAGAGCGTTTTTCGGATGATCTCCGCATTGGCGATGATCTCCTGCTTCTCGGTAACAAGCTGGTTATAAGCTGATACAAACGCCGCCTTGACTTCATCCTCAGTGACATGGGGAGTCTGGCACTTTTCGCCGTTATACTTGAGGTTGCAGCGGTAGATGACCTTACGGTACTGGTCTGTCGAATGCCAGACCTTAGAGCCAAACCAGCTACCGCAGTCCGCGCATTTAATCTTATTAGAGAAAATGCTGACGCCGCTGTAGCGGGAACCGCCACTCCTACGCTTCTCCAGTTCTGCCTGCACCATGTCGAATACCGCAGGACTGATAATCGCCTCATGATTCCCTTCTACATAGTACTGAGGCACTTGCCCCTCGTTCTTCTTCATCTTCTTGGTAAGGAAGTCCACGGTAAACTCTTTCTGTAAGAGCGCGTCGCCCTTATATTTCTCGTTTGAAAGCATCCGGCGTACCGTCTGCTGATTCCACACGTCCTTGCCGCCTGGGGTCTTGATGCACCTTCTGGTGAGCTCCACCGCGATGGAATGGGGACTCATCCCTTCAAGGAACAGGAAGAAGATAAGCCGCACAGTTTCCGCCACGCTCCTTCCACTCATTGAATCCCATGCCCGTGCCGTTTCTGCCGCCGAGGTAGTTATACTCGCTCCACAGGGCCTTGCGTTCCTGCGTCCACATGGCTTTCTTGGCGTCAGATTTCCATTTTAATTTCTCAGTTTCACCGCTATAGAAATGGAACTCCATCGTATCTTTTCCGATGATGATAATTCTCTCAATACGCTCCGCAAAGATGCTTTCATCAAACCCGTCAGTGCCAAGAACATCGGCACATACGCTCTTGAGCAACTTCTCAGGAATATCCCGCGCACCGCAGCTTTCTGTTCTGCCCTTTTTAGAGCCGCAAGTCCAAATAACATAACCGCCCCGTTTCCGCGCAGAACGCACGAAGCTCCGTCCACAGTTCCCACATTTGATTTTACTGGAAAAGCAGGAAAGATTCAGCGCCTTATTCGCAAAACAGCCCAACTCTCTGCGCCGCGCCATTTCCTCCTGGACATAGTTAAAAGTGGCCTTATCGATGATGGCAGGATGCGTATCTTCAACGTAATACTGTGGTAATTCACCGTGATTTTTCTTCTTTTGCTTAGTGATAGGGTCCGCAATGAACTCCTTCTGCAGGAGCAGATTACCTGTGTAGGTAATGTTTGTGAGGATCATCTTGATATTGGAATCCCGCATAATACAGTCGTTTATGCTGCGGACTCCTTCCGCCTCAAGCTCTCGTTCAGTTTCCAACCTGGACTTGCCATCAAGAAAGTTCTGGAAAATTCTGCGGACAACAGCAGCTTCTTCCGGCACAATTACCAGCTCGTCATCCTCCCAGCGGTAGCCGAGAATTCTGAAATGTCCGTTGGGTATGCCCTCCGCCATACGCTTGCGGATGCCCCACTTCACGTTGTCGCTGATGGAGCGGCTCTCCTCCTGGGCGAAGGACGCCAGAATGGTCAGCATCAGCTCACCATCTCCGCTGAACGAGCTTATATGTTCCCGCTCAAAACGAACCTCAACGCCGATATCCTTCAGATGGCGGACGGTTTCCAACAAATCAACCGTGTTCCTGGCAAACCTCGAAATGCTCTTTACCAGAACAATGTCGATTTTCCCCGCCTCGCAATCGGTTGTCATGCGATTAAACTCATCGCGCTTTGCCGTCCCCGTACCGCTCACAAAATCATCCGCGTAACCCCCTGCGTACTCCCACTCAGGATTCTTCTGGATGAGCGAGCTGTAGTAGCTTACCTGCGCGGACAGAGAATGGTTCATCTTCTCGCTTTCGACCGAAACGCGGGCATAGGCAGCGGCGCGTTTCCGCTTTTCTAGGCTCGGAGCCTTTGGCTCCACACGGCTTATTTTTGCCATGCAATCACCCCTTTCGCCACTATATATCCCTCTTTACGCCCTGGAAGTCAACGACAAATCAGAGAATAATGTGCCGAAACCAGGCTGGTATTTCTCGAGGAAGATCGTATCAACCTGACGATACTCTTCTTCCGAAATCAGCCCTTCTTGGAGCATTTTTCGTGTCATGCTCATGGTGGCTTGATAGAGCTTTTCCTTCTGGAAATCATTTCTGCTCATACTGTCTGCCTCCGAACCGATGTCTGATGTAGCACTTGTGGGAACAGTATTTTCGATGGGAGTTTCCATAGACTTCAAACTCCCGGCCACAGCCTGGGCACTTGTATTTGTACACTGCTTTCCGCTTCACAAGGTCGAGATGGGAATTCCACCATCTGTTCCGGCAGGCATCTGAGCAGAACCGCTTCGTTTTGTGTCCGAAAATCTGATGTATTTCCTTGCCGCAGCATTCGCAAAAACTCGTGCCTGTTTCCAGAGGCTCCGATACCTCCACAGAGAGTGTAGAATCAGCGCTGATATTGTTCCTGCGGCAATAGGACTTGACCGTGTTCTGGGATATGCCCAGGGCAAGAGCAATTTTGCCGTAGCCATTGCCTTTGGCGCGGAGCTTAGTGATTTCCTGTTTTTGACTATCTGTCACTTTCCACACACCTCCGTCCGGAGGGACGCCTGCCAATCGTTATCAGGTCATCCCTTCTGACAGCTATGTATTGGAAAATGCCGAAAATCCTAATTTTGTGTAATAGAATAAGGCCCACTAGAGAAAAATTCCCCGGTGGGCCACCAATCAGATTCTCTGTGCGTAGTCCAGCGCGATCCACCCCGCGCCAGATTTCAGCCGCCCCCAGCCCTTGTCGGAACCAGGGCCGTTCTTGACCTCGGTGATGGTGAATACCCCAACCCCGGTGAACTTCCCGGTGGCGGTAGTATCCGTGCCAGGGCCGGAACGGATGCGCAGATCAGGAATGGACACCTTCACGGTGAAAGGGACCGCTGCACCCGGTGTGTAGATGCTTTTACCAGCTGCATCGAACACGCTATACCCCGGATTAGCATCTGCGCACTTCTTGGCGTTGTCCAGCTTCTTGTACGCACCCTTCTGCGTTTTGCTGTCATTCCAGCATTTTCGAACACGGTAAATCTGCGTGGTCGAGGTGCCAGAATCAGCCGAGCCCCCGAGTTGTGCCGTAACCTTCTCCGCCAGGTCGCCCATCCGGGCATACATCCAGCTGCCAGGGCAGGACTTATTGTCAAACCAGCGATGAACCGTCAGCACCATCTCATCAGGATTCGGCTCATAGGAAAGGGTTTTCCCCTTATCACCCAGCCAGAGTAGCTTTTTCTTGCAGTTGCGCCTGCAAATATCCACGCACAGATTGATGAGCGCCTGGTAGACAACGTCTCTGAAGGCATAGGGCTCAGCAGCATCGGACGCGCACTCGATGGTGACCGCCCTCTGGTCGTTCGCCGCATTGGAGCTGCACCAGGAGCGGTTCTTTTCCTCCACATACATCCCCACGCGGCCATCCGCGCCGATGCCGTAGTTTGATGAAGCCTGCCGACTGGATGGCGCAAAAATACCGCCCAGCGTCTCCACAGAACACTGCCCCACCACACAATGAGGCGTGATGCGGTCAATGGTGTGAGTGCGCTGTACAGAATGATTCGGACTCAATCTTGTGTAGCTCACCATAGCACTGTTAGAATATGCCATTACTCGTCACCGTCCTTTTCATCAGCTTCGCTCCTGCCATGGAGCTGTTCCAGAATGTCCTTGAGCTTCTCGGGGATGGGCAGTCCAAGATGCGCGGCGTTCTCCAGCAGAGATACCCCTTCGTTGGAGATGTAGAAAAAGATCACCGCCGTGCGCAGTATGTTCCCGGTGCCAATGACCTGCACGTCCAGAATATTGGCGATGCCCACCAGCAGGAAAATCAGCACCTTGCGGCAGATGCCCTTGAAACCCATCTCACTGGACAGCTTCTTGTCCGCCGCCGCGCACATGACCCCGGTGATGTAGTCAATAACCACAAAGGCCACCAGGGCAATCAGCGGACCGTCACAGCCGCCCAGGAAGTACCCCAGCCAGCCGCCGATAGCAGCGAAGATGAACTGTATGGTGTTCCAAAATTCCTTCATAAATTATCCCTCCTACAATAGTAAATAACGGTGAAAGGCGCGGCAGCCAACCGTGCCTTTTGCTGTCTCAAAGCTGAAACTGTAGAATGAGGGAGAAAAAGG
>NZ_RAZF01000004.1 GCF_003612555.1 Acutalibacter sp. 1XD8-33 | reverse complement strand
GGATTTGTGGTGAAACCATTGTACCAGAAGGGCTGACGGGTCTTCAACTTTCATTTTAGTTTACAGTACGCGCAAGTCTGAAAGGAGCAATTCTTATGCTAACCCCTGATCTGATGGCAAAGAATATGTTTGATGAGCTGGCTGAATCCACTTTCAGCGCAACTACCCTGCGCGGCAGGATGAACACGGACATCAAAGAGAGCGACCAGGGATACGAGTTGGATGTTGATCTGCCCGGTGTTTACAAGGAAAAATTCGCTGCTGAACTGAAGGACGGCTACCTCTGCATCAGCGCGACTGTGGAGCAGACGCACAACGACAATGTTCAGAATGAGCATATCTGCGCCGGGAACGCTTCATCGGCTCCTGCCGCCGCAGCTTTTATGTGGGGGATAAGATCAAACAGGAGGGACATCCACGGCAAGTTCGAGGACGGCATCCTGCGCCTGTTCATCCCCAAAGTGAGCCAGGTGGTTCAGGTGGAGCAAAAGAACCTGATTGCTATTGAGGGCTAAAAACATCCCTGGCCTTGTTGCGAATAGCGTGGCCAAGGACGTTTCCTGTGCAGAAATTTGACGATTGCCTCCATAAAATAACGATACCCAATAAATCCACGATAACCCTACCTCCAATGCCCCAGAAATGCAAAAAGGCCCACCGCTGGTCTGGAGATTTATCCAGCCAGCGGTGGGCCTTCTCTCAAAAATGTTGGAGAAACAGCCGTTTTCAGTGACTTTTGGTAAAAATCAAGGACAGTTATCCCGATACCCATTGTATCAGAATAACCGTCCTTAGATGTGAACCCACGACCAAAAAGATATTTTTGCCCAATCAAGGTATGCATTCGAACTCTCACAAAATATTACCACGTATGACAATTCTGGGGAGTTAAAATCCCACGGTACATCTTTTGCTGAAGGATTTATGCTTATACCCCAAGCACCTTTCCTTGTAGTATACATGAGTTTACTGAAGATGCCTTTATAGAAGAATATTCGCCTGATTGATTATCTGGACACAAAAGAACCTCCCGGCCCTTTTTGACATACCGCTTACACATAATTGATCCATCAACAATAAATATTCCGATTTCATTGTGTTCAAGACAATCAACTTTCTTTACTAACGCAACCGCGCCATCTTGGATAGTCGGTTCCATGCTATGACCAGCTATAGTCACCGCATAATCTGCCTCGATAACATCAGTGGAATAATCTATATGGGGAATAGTGTCATCATTGAAAAAACCATCTCCTGCACAAGCTGCAAACTCAAACAAGGGAATAATTTTGGATGGTAGAGATTCTTCACTATTCTTTTCAGAAGGGGTAATATCTTCACTATCACTATTTTCTTCTGGCAAAGCTTCAGATATGGCTTGGACTATCTCAAGTAACCACACGAATACATACTTGCCTGTTTTATCTGAATCATCAACACGGTTTTCAATTTCTATATTGGTAGATATACCTTTTTCGGAGTATACTCCTTTATAAAATTGTAACGCATTGAATTTGAGGTCTCCTGCGTTAATAGAAAAGACTGTTTTTTCATTTTCAAGAAGAATATAAGAGTTCTGCCGAAACTCAAATCGCAGTAATCTTTTCATAGCGTTTCCACCTCTTTTTAATTGAATCCAGTCCACCATCTATATTCTTAGCGACGATATCAAGAATGCTATAGGTATCATCTGCATATTCTAACGCGCCAGAATATGCGTTGAACCCATCTCCATCTTGGAAAATATAAATAATATTATCAACATCAAGGTTGACAATAAACTGAGGGTTATGCGTAACCATAATTATTTGCCGATTTTCTCCCATCGTTTTAAATCGAGCCAATAAGTAAGTTTTTATCGCTGTTTGAGAAACATTATCCTCTGGCTGATCGACAATATAGATTCCATCTCTGGTGTTTTCATAGGAAAGCAGGTCAAAATATATTTTGGAGTTGAGACCCGAAGATAACTCATCTGATTTGTCCATTCCTTGATAAATTATGGCTTTTTTGGGCAGAAAATCATTCTCTATACTGTCAAGCATTGCCTCTTTAAAAAATTGTAGAACTGGTTTGGACTCATCATACTTCAAAAGAATATCTCTAAGTTTCTTTTCGGTAATAGTCTCCCAATCAATAGATGACTTAGACCGAATCACTTTAGCGATATGTGACAAGAAGTATTCTGTATTCAATTTATCAACATTTAGACGAGATATAAACTGATAATCAAAAATCGTATTGGTGTTTGGTGCAATAGAGACTTCTTCGATGCATGGTGAATATCGCTGAAGTTTTTGTAGCTTTTTAAGTATAGAAATCACAGTTTCTTTGAGGGTGTTCGTATTGCTCTCAAAAGATTCAAGTTTCTTTTGCCTATCAGAAATACTTCTATTATGGCGTGAGGCCACATTCTGAATTGATTTGGCTATGGCTTCTATACGTTGGTTTTCTAGACTTATTTCATTGGCGCGTGTTTGGTATTTTGACCGCATTTTCAATATGTTGGCACGTTGCGTTTCAAAATATGTCCTATCATCTTCATCTACCTGCAAATCCGCCATCTGATTTAACAAAATAACCAGTTCGTCAATCTTTGAAATGATATCAATGAATTGCTTTGTTTCTACTTTTTGTGAGCGAAGATTGTGACTAAAGACCAAGCTTTCTGAGGGTTTATCCGAAACAGCAATTGTAAAGGAAGCAAGATTGTGGATTTCAGCATCTATAGAAAACTTGTTAGTCAAATAATCAATCATACGATTGAGCTCATTTTCGACAAGACGTTTATAAGGTTGCTCATCAATGTTTGGAGGGAAGTATCTTGAAAGAAATTCAGTGGCATCTAAGTGGTTTTCTTCAAACTTCGCTCGAATCTCACCTTGCATATCAAAATAAAAAATATTCTCAATAGATAGTTTCTTTGGAATAACCAAACTGTTTCGTTTTAAGTAACTCTTATACCCTCTTTTTATTGCAGGTGCAAGGGCGTCTCCGGTTTTTTCAAATCCTGTTATGGAATGTAGTAATAACGATTTACCTATTGAATTATCTCCGATAATAACATTAATTCCTTTAGAAAGAGGAATAGAAAGTTCTTTATTCCTGGTTTTGAAGGATAAACTTTCTAACGAAAATTTATCCGGGCTGAAAAAACTATTAACCATTTTTAGGCGAGAGGAATCTGTAATTGCCATTACTAAGCCCTTAAAAGTTGGAAGGCATTTTGCAAATGTATATGGAAACTCAACCAAAGAATCGGAAGTGTCTTCTTTGGGATATACACTCCAATCGTGGCAATCTGTTCCGGTTACAAAAGTGACTTTCTCATCAAGATTTGTTTGAACAAGGTAATTTTTGTTTAAGACTTCATTTTTACGATTTTTAAATTCAAATGCCTCAAAATAGTCTGAATAGATAAATTCATGAAATTTTGCATCCCCTAATGAATTTGCATCATGTTTTCTTGGCTTACGACTACCTAAAGAATTCTTTTGATGAGCAATTAGAATCGTATCTAAATCGATTTCGCGGAGTACCCGTAAAAAGCATTCCTCGGAATAAGTTCCATCCAAATTAGGGGGTATTGTATTTAAAACAGATTCCAACAGTTGGACTTTTTGTGGTTCCTCATCGGAGAAAATTGTCACAATGTGAACTGTGCTTGGCGAAGAATCATCTGTTTCAAAGGTAACTGAAAACTCTACTCCTGGGAGAACCTTGCAGATTGAGCCATTTTGAGTCTCAGCGGATTTAAGAGTAGAATACATTTCATATGAAAAACTGTCATGGTCAGTAATTGCACAAATATTGACACCTTGCGTTATTAGCTTTTCTATAAGCACGGGCACATTTTGAATCGTATTGTCCTTGACCTTTTTTCCATCCTTTTTAGCTGAAAAACAGGAATGAATGTGTAAGTCGATCTTTAAGCCCGTCTTTACGATTTTATCCATAAATTCCACCCTGATAATTTACTTAATGGTTTGGCTTGAAGCGAAATGCTGATTCTTATTTTAAGATGCCTGGAGTTTGAAAATGCAAATTTCTGTTAACCAAATATAGATATTACTCTGTATCGAAATGCCACGTTGTTCCACATCGCAAAATCACAAGCTATAAAAGGATGAGCCGTAGTGCCCCCCTTCTTTCCTCGCTTAGAGATAATCCCAGCAGCATTTGCCCTTTCGATCCATCTGGCAGGAGTCAAGGTATAAGAAGGGGAGCGAACATCTCCAAGTAATTGCTGGAATGCCTGCTCGTCAAAGTTGGGATTGTTTTCTCTTTCCCACTGGCCTAGAAACGCAATCGTATTCCTACTACGTAGCCAGCTTTGGATCACATAGCTTGGGTTCTCTGGGTTAAAGCGCTTTGCGATATCTGTCAGCGAGATATAGCCAACTTCAGGATATAAATATTTTTCTACAACCGCTTGAAGCTGTTGCTTCTCTTTCGGATCGTGAATGTTGGCCTCTCCACGGTTGATAAGTTCAAAGATACGGTCTCGTATAAACTCCAGGTATTCCGTTTTGATCAGTGATTTTTCACTTAGCCTCTTGGCATACTCATCCCTCGTTATCGCATAGGCCCATAATAGTTCAGATTGACTTGCTTGTTCCATTCTTCATCGTCCTCAATATTCCGATTGGGATTTCTACACCGACTTGATTTCATTTCCTCCACAGCAAAGTATGTGGCGTGGTCAATAATGCCAAACGTGTACTTATAGTTGTTTAACAGCTTATTCAGCACATCACGGCTCCACACCGTTCTCCCAGATGGAGAAGGAATACCTTGCTTGCGTAAATGCTCCTGGATTTTCTCCAAACTGTTTCCTGACAGGCAAAGGGCAAATATCTCCCGCACAATTTCGGCCTCCGGCTCAACTGTTTCTATTCTCTTGTTCTTGTCACGTCGAAAGCCATAGCATACTTTGCCGAAGATTTTTGATTCCAATGGGGACAACTTCACGAGGATCTTCCTTTCTTAAATTATAGTGGGTTGCTCGAACATTTTCAAGTAGAACCTACAAATTAGTGGTATAAATTTCTTTTTCTATCTCTACTAAACATGATTATTAGTGACTTATCAAGCGTTCCCTTTTTGATAAGAACACAAAAAGCGTGGATTATGATGTTATCCCACGCTTTTTGGTTCATCTATAGAATTTTGGAGCATAAAAAGGAGGCAAAAGCCTCTAAATTGCTTTTGTCTCCTTTTGGAGCGGGCGAAGGGAATCGAACCCTCGTATTCAGCTTGGGAAGCTGATGTTCTGCCATTGAACTACGCCCGCAATTTTCTTAATTATACTCCTTTAGGGGCGTGTTGTCAATGGAATTTTCATTTTTTGTTGGTGCGCCTTGTAGGTTTGTAATAATTGCATGATATTTTCTGTCTTTGTTCCAGACCATATTTCGGAAAATTTATCAGAAATACTATCCAGATATGCCCAACGCTTTTATTCGGTTTTCACGTCCTTCAGCTTGTCCAGGTATTTCCGTGTGGTGTCAGGGTCAGTGGCATGAATGCGCTTATGTACACCACCTGTTACCAGCATAAGGCTGGCATAATTATTCAACCCTTTATTGGACTCAGGAACTTGGAGGTGTACCTCCATATCTCCCAGCCTTAGCGGCTCTTTGGAAACCGCGTACTTCCCACGCTGGGAAACATCCAGAGAGATACGGGTATCGTTCTTTTCCTCGCATGGATTTTCCAAATGACGGCTCCACGGGAAGATATAGTAGCCAGGTGCACCAGCATCTCATGAACCTGTTCTCGTTTGAATGACCGCCGCCAGACAGACGCCTTCCAGCATATGAGTTCGATTTGATGCCCGGTCATAGCTCGCCCTCCTTTACTTACCATTGTCCTCCATGACGGTTCTTCCAGGCACGAAAGGCGACATAAATGCCAATGCCAATAGCGGCGAAGAGTATGAGTATCCACTAGATTTCCATGATGATGCACACGGTCCAGCAAATTACAATTGCTGCTATGAAAAGGGCAAATGCCCATTTGAAAATCTTGCCAATGAGGCTCGCCGCTGAATTCATACATGATCCAATGACGCGATTAAGCTCGTTATGATCAGGCTCACAGGTTGCTCCGGTTATGTTGGCAGTTGCGTCAAAGTAAAAGTGGTCAATATGTTTTCCGTCGGAGCTGCCGAGAATACCTCCGGTTTCCGGAGTATGAGAACCGATGCTCTCATGGATTTGAGAGAAAACTTCCTCAGTAATAAGGTAGGTTCTAGATTCTTTTTTAACTGTCATTTTTAATACCTCCTAAAATATAGTTACGGTGAAAGGCACGGCAGCCAGTCGTGGCTTCTACCGTCTTGTTGCCCAAGCTGTTAGAATAAGAGAGCAATAGGTCTGATGTCCACTAGTCCAAGCGAACATGACTTCGCTCTATTTCATATCCCCTCCGTCTCATTTGAATGACGAGAGACGAGAGCCTCCATAATGAGACTTCGCCTACACTTAGCCGCTCCAAGACCAACAGAAAGCCCCGATCGGAAGAGAGTGGCATTCCCGGCGGTCACCGAAGTGTCCGCTGGGAATGAGATTCATTTTCTCATGCGTTTTCACCTCCTTCTGATGGCTTGAAGAAAAGCAAGAAGTGCTTTATAATATAGGAAAAATATTGTATTCTTGCTTTTCTTGATGATTTCATTATAGAGGCAAAAGTCTGCCCCCGATATTGGGAGCTTGTTACGAAATTATTGCCAAAAATAGACCTGTCCACAGTGATTGCGAACAGGCCATAAGGAATGGAGGATTTCTATGGATAAGATTCCTTTTTGTTTTCCGGTATTCTATCATGGCTTAATCGCCAACCGTACAATTTATTCACAGCCAGATGTTCTTAATATATTGATTAGCGGACGGACTGAGAATGAAACATCCGATTGGCTAAAAGTAGATCGCATAACCGCGAATAAATATATTAACGGAACAGAACGTATTTCATCGGAACGCCGCAAAGAAATATTTGCGCTATCCGATGAGAAACTTCTTGCCCGCATCCGGAAGTTGAACGTACAGGATATAAAAACCACCATATCTGCTTTTCATGCCTTTTTACGAGAGAGAATTCAGATAAGTGAAGAAACCGTTGGTTCTTTAGAGGACAGCGTGTGGAAATACAAAGATCCGTACCGATATTATGTAGTTGCCTTACGAGAGTCGCTGTTCTTTACGAAAGCACCAAAAGAATACATTATAAAGGAACTTAAGATTGAATTGCAAAATCTGCATAAAAACAGCCACGCGCCCGATCTGTTTCAATTACAGAAAGAAACTCTTGCGCAAGAGGAGGAAGCCGGTAATGTTCTCCCGACAATAGTTGATACTGCCGTTCCTATGGTGGTGCAGGGTGTAATGACGATACTATTTGCTGACAAGAATTCTTCCCCGGCAATGATAGCGCAGATTCAATCCGGCAATTTTTCTTCCGCCATCAAGTCACTGGCAAGTGAAGGTAAGCTGACAGCCTATGACTTCTATAAATGGAATAATATCCTGAAGATTGCTCAAAAAGCGGATAGCGAACTTGGAAAAGGAGCCATTGCAGACCCTTCTGAATTTGATTTCGATTGGTTTTTGCGCTTCTTTGAGGCTGCCGGAAATATTCGCGCCGATGACATGCAGCAGCTATGGGCGCGCGTGCTCGCCGGAGAGATTAAGCAACCCAGAAGTTTCTCTCTTCGAGCAGTCGAAGTTCTGCGGAACATGACCACCCAT
Source organism: Acutalibacter sp. 1XD8-33 (assembly GCF_003612555.1). Classification (GTDB taxonomy): domain Bacteria; phylum Bacillota; class Clostridia; order Oscillospirales; family Acutalibacteraceae; genus Acutalibacter. The sequence goes on along the minus strand of NZ_RAZF01000004.1, from coordinate 221,671 downwards.
GAAGCATTGGCTTTCAAAAATGCGGCGGCGCTTGTTTTGCAGGAATCCGACGGAACCATCTTTCTGTTTTGCGACACTGATCTCTCAGACGTCTCAGTTAATCAGAAATACGGTTTGAGTATGGGCGATATTCTTACCTTGGAAGAAATCGGCGTGATTAGTGCTCTTCGGGTAGATAATGAAATCGAGGTCAATAACGAAGGAGCCGACGGATTCTTCAATGGTTCTGACCTGATGATTCTATTTGAGTCAAATGATGAGCGGTCCAGCACTTTCCACTACCGAAGCTATCCTTTATCCGAGGTTGGCAAACAGCTTCTGCCTATCGTGCGGGAAGAATCCAACGATGATTATTTGATTGATCTAGGTAAGATATTGAAAGAAGATTTGCGGGAAAAGATTGACGTCTGCGCATATCGTGTAACTTCCAGAGAGGGGAATGATTTGGAACTGGACTTTGACACAAATTTGTTGGACGAATTAAGCTAAGCTATGGATATTTCAAAAGGCACTAAATGCCTCGTGGAGATAAGAAGTCTCTTATGAAATATGAAGTTACCCAAGTATCCATTAAGTATACAGCGCAAGATTATAGATTTCGAAAGGATAGTCGCTCCTATGCTTGCTGAAATCATTTCGCAGATCAATGCTGGCGGGTATTCTGATCCCCATCTGGAAGAAATGCTGGCGCAGCCTGCCCGGCGGCGTGCTCTGTTTCAGACAAAGTGCTGTTTCAATGTCAAGAGGACATTGTATTGGGTTCGCGGATAGATGTCAAATGCTTATTGCCTATCGTCAGAAATGCCCAAAAACTATGGCTGTTCACCCCGCCCTGTCTGCCAGTCCCCGGATATCCTTCGTATGGAATAGTCATTTTGGGTCTCTCAGCTTTTCCATAGAATTGACCCATTCATATGGTTATGCTATACTTGATTCAATGACAATCCGATAAATGGAAATTGCACATTTATTCTGCCTGCACAAAGGCTTTTATAGGAGGTTGAAATATGAAAATCGCTTTTGATGAAGTCACTCTGCGCGATTATCACCTTTCAGATGTGGAGGATGAAGTCCGATGGACGAATACGGATACCGCGTGGTTTTATGCTGATACCCCCTGGATGACACTGGAACCTGTGGACCCTGATGAATTGCGCACAGATATGACTCACATTATATCAAATCTATCTGAGGATGCGGTCCGCTGGCGGTTTGAGATCGAAGCTGCCGGGCGTCACATCGGCACGGTGTCCTCTTATTATTTGAATAAGGATTATGAATCCGTTCCCTGGGAATCGATTGATCAGAGTAAAAATGCCGAAGAGAATCGTGCTGTCCGGGCGCTTGGCATTGAAATCTGCGAGATGGCCTTTTGGGGTAAGGGAATCGGCACAAAGGCTTTGACCGCTTTTATGGACTATTATCGCGGGCTGGGTGAACGTCGGTTTGTTTTGGAAACCTGGAGCGGCAATGAACGGATGCTGGGATGTGCACGAAAACTGGGGTTTGCGGAAGTGAAACGCCAGACAGGTATTTATATTGTGGACGGGGAAGTATATGATGGGTTGGTGTTGGAAAAGAGCTTTTGACCCAAAGGTAAATTTTGCGAAACCATAGCTATCTGGGTGGGAACGTCCGTATTCTACCCCCGCAACGCTTTTATAGAGCTCTAGGCAAAGATCAGCGCTCACTGCCTCCAGCTGCAACCCTAACACCTTCAACTAGTGCATGGAGAGTGGTGTTCTCCTTTTGAGCCTGGAATGCTGGCGGGACGTGCATCCGGGACTATACACCATTCCTCCATAGAAAAGCAGGATGGCTTCGTCCCTCCTGCTTTTCTCGCTTAGATCACCTTAAATTCCTTCCACTTGCCGGACTTCAGCCACAGGGCAAAAATGACCACTCGGATCGCAGAGTCTAGGCACATGGCCCAGGCAATGCCGATCACGCCCAGATTCAGCCAGAGCCCCAGCAGCAGGGAAAATACCAGCCGTCCGCCCACGGTAGAGGCGATAGACACGATCATGGTGAATTTGATGTCCCTGGCGGCCCGCAGGCCGTTGGAGAGCGGTCCAGACATGGGGAAGGCCACAGTGTTGAACACGTTGTGGATGAGCACCAGGATAATGACTAGCTGCTTAGCCTCGTCAGATATCTGGTAGAAGTTCATCATGACCGGCGTGACAGCGAATACCAGGACATTCCACGCAAGGGAAACCGTCAAGGTGATTTTCAGCAGTTTTTTAAAGTATTGCTCTGCCTGGGCCGCGTCCCCCGCCCCCATGCACTGGCCTATCACCGTGATGAACACCAAGCCCATGGTCACTCCGGCCAGGGCGGCTAAAGACCAAATGCTTTGGGCGATGCCGTTGGCGGCGATCTGATAGGTGCCGAACAGGGCGACTACGCTGGAATGGGCCATCTTCACCAGCTGGAAGATGCCGTTCTCCACGCCCTCTCTGCCATATTCCTCCACAAGCTGGTCGAAACTGATATTCCCCATCACCTCCTCCCGACAAGCCTGCTGACCTATCCCATCGGTCAATGGCTGGATAGATGGATCGGTATAGCTCCTTTCAGTCTGATTTTTATAAGTATAATTACACTCCGATTTTCCGAAGTCTGGATTTCGGGGCGGGGGAGAAGGGCGGCTGTCAGTATCAGGTGCCTCCCTGGTCGTGAACCGCTTGACGTAAATTCTGGCGGGCTTACCCCTGCCCTGGTGGAAAGAGGAGCTGCCCAGCGAGGAGGAGTACCGGACCGCCAGGGCAAGCCTGGATAGAGCGGGTTGGGAGCTGGATTACATTTTCAGCCACTGCTACTCCACATCAGTGCGGGATGAACTGAGCGGCGGCTCATCCATCCTGAACGGCGAAAAAACGAAAAGCGGCATAGCCCAAGGCCAGACCGCTTTCCCCAAAATGGTTATATTGTCTTTTGCTTCTCTTCCGGGCAGCTCTTTCGCCCTGTCTACTTGATCTCCCGGCTCTTGATTTCTGCCCGGGCCTTCTCCAGAAAGTCCTCCGCGCTCATGGCGCCCAGGTCGCCCTCCTTGCGGTGGCGCACGGAGATGCTGGCGGTCTCGATTTCTTTGTCCCCCACCACCAGCATATAGGGGGTCTGCTGGACCTGGGCCTCCCGGATTTTGTACCCGATCTTTTCCGCCCGCAGGTCGCACTCTACCCGCAGCCCGGCGGATTCCAGCTTCTCTGTCAGGGCCTTGGCGTAGGCGTGGTGCCTCTCGGAGATGGGCAGCACCACAGCCTGCACGGGGCTGAGCCACAGGGGAAATTTGCCGGCCAGATGCTCGGTGATCACGCCGATGAACCGCTCGATGGAGCCCAGCACCACCCGGTGGATCATCACGGGCCGGTGCTTCTGACCGTCCTCGCCGGTGTACTCCAGCTCAAACCGCTCGGGCAGCTGGCTGTCCAGCTGGATGGTGCCGCACTGCCAGGTGCGCCCCAGAGAGTCGGCGATATGGAAGTCCAGCTTGGGGCCGTAGAAAGCGCCGTCACCCTCGTTGACCACATAGTCCTTGCCCATGGCGGTGATGGCGTTCTTCAGGATATCCTGGTTGCGCTCCCATTCTTCCACCTCGCCGATGTGGTCCTCGGGCATGGTGGAGAGCTCAATGTTGTAGTTGAGGCCGAAGGTGGAGTATACCTCGTCAAAGAGCCGTACTACCTCTTGGATCACGTCCTGCATCTGGTCCTGGGTCATGAAGATATGGGCGTCGTCCTGGGTGAAGCAGCGCACCCGGAAGAGGCCGTGCAGCGCGCCGGAGAGCTCGTGGCGGTGGACAAGGCCCAGCTCCCCCACCCGCAGGGGCAGCTCCCGGTAGGAGTGGGGCTCGCTCTGATAGACCAGCATGCCGCCGGGGCAGTTCATGGGCTTGACGGCAAAGGTGGTTTCATCGATTTCCGTGGTGTACATGTTGTCCTTATAGTGGTCCCAGTGGCCGCTACGCTCCCAGAGCTGGCGGTTGAGCATGATAGGCGTGCTGATCTCTACGTATCCGTACCGCTTGTGGACCTCTCGCCAGTAGTCCAGCAGGGTGTTCTTCAGCACCATGCCTTTGGGCAGGAAGAAGGGAAAGCCAGGCCCCTCGTCCCGAAGCATGAAGAGCCCCAGCTCTTTCCCCAGCTTCCGGTGGTCCCGCTTTTTGGCCTCCTCCAGCATTTGCAGGTGCTCCTCCAGCTGGGAGGCCTTGGGGAAGGCGATGCCGTAGATCCGGGTGAGCATCTTGTTCTTCGCGTCCCCCCGCCAGTAGGCCCCGGTGATGGAGGTAAGCTTCACCGCCTTCACTCCGCCGGTAGACATCAGGTGGGGACCAGCGCACAGGTCGCAGAAATCCCCCTGCTCGTAGAAGCTGATCTTCTCCCCGTTGCCGGAATGCTCGTCTATCAGCTCCTGCTTATAGTCCTGGCCGCCCATCTTTTCTTTCGCGGCGGCGGGCTCCAGCTCGAAGCGGGTGAGCTCTATATTCTCCTTGGTGATCTTCTTGATCTCGTCCTCAATCTTCGGCAGATCTTCCGGGGAGATGGGGGCGGGCAGGTCGAAGTCGTAGTAGAAGCCGCTGTCAATGGCGGGGCCGATGGCAAATTTCGTTCCTGGATAAAGCCTCCGTACCGCCTGGGCTAGGATGTGGGATGCGGTGTGCCAATAGGCCTTTTTGCCGTCCAGATCGTCAAAGGTGAGAATTTCCAAGGCGCAGTCCTCTGTGAGAGGTGTGCGGAGGTCCTTCACCTCCCCATTGATACGGGCAGCGCAGGCGGACTTGTAGAGCCCCATGCCGATGGACTTGGCCACCTCGGCGGGGGTGACGCCCGCCGGGAACTCTTTGGGCTGGCCTTTCAGATCGATGGTAATCATAGCTTTTCTCCTTTCCCTGGGGCAACGCAAACGTGACGTTTGGTCCAATTCCCGGGCCGCGCAGAGTGGCCGGAACATGGATAAAAATCAAAATGCCGCCCCAGTTTCCAAGCCGGGGCACATCTGCCCGGCGGCTCTCTCTGGGGCGGCGCAGCCTTTTGAGGTAAGATTTAAGGCGCGACGCGGTTCCACCCGGATTCAAAGAGCGGAGCTTCCGCCCTTCCTCGTATTGGCTGGTAACGGGGCCATCCGTCTGTCCTTTCGGCAGCCGCTCCAAGGCGGTGTCCCCGAGCTCCCCCCGCCGTCCGCGCTTGCAGCCAATGGCGCGGGCTCTCTGAAAGAAGGGACCGGAAGCCGGGGCTTCCTTTTCATGGCGTTTTGTTTTGTACGATTATACCCGGAACCGGGGAAAATGTCAAGAGGGAGATGCAGGGGGCGAGCCAAAAGCGTGTGTTGGGGGAGTAATAGGAGGCCCCCGGCACACCGTGCCAAGTGAGACGAAATGAGCAGGCTGGGTTTCGCGGTGTGTCATGAGTTTTGCTTCGCAAAACTCTGCCAAGCTGGGTGCGGGCGCTCTCAGCTTGACCAAACTTTTACCCTGGTTAGCTGAGTGCGCCAAAGCCAGACACATTGACCGGTCCAGCTGGTCTTAAGCTGGCGGGGGTGTGGGGCGCGGAGCCCCACGACCTTGCCGGAATGCGCGTCTTTGTGCGCATGGAGGCCTCCCAATACTTCAAGAAACACGCATACTCCTCCCCGCCCATGTCAAGAAACTTTAAAGAAATGTTCACAAATTTCTTGACAAGCACCCCTTGATAGAGATACAATAAATAATAGAGTGCATCTGGGTGCTTTTTATGTACTTTTTATATATTATATTATTTTCTGCCGGAATTAACATATGCAATATATAAAAGCGAACGGATTCTAAAAGCAGCCATGCATTTTCCCGGGAGTTCTTCCCGGGCCTGAAACTTACCTGTTATCATTTTATAATTCTGAAAAGGAGGTGCCCGATTGGGCCAGATACCTGTATGGCTGTGCGTCCTCATTGCTGTTCTGGCAGCCGTTCTTACCGGCGGCGCCGCGTTTTTCCTCGGGATAAACTACCGAAAATCCAAGGCGGAAGCCGCTATCGGTTCCGCTGAAGAGGAAGCCAAGCGCATTGTGGGCGACGCGGTAAAAACCGCCGAGGCCAAAAAGAAGGAGATCGTGTTAGAGGGTAAAGACGAAATACACCGTTTGCGAAACGAGAGCGAAAAAGAATTGTCCGACCGCCGCCGGGAGATCCAACACCAGGAAAGGCGGAATTTGCAAAAGGAAGAGAGCCTGGAAAAGAAGCTGGAGAGCATGGAGCGGAAGGAGGGCCAGATCGACCAGAGGAACAAGAAGGCTGAGGAGCGGCTGAAGGAAGCCGAGGCCGTCCGGAAAAGTCAGTTCGACATGCTGGAGAAAATCTCTTCCTTCTCCATGGAACAGGCAAAAGAATACCTGCTGAATAACCTGGAAAACGAGCTTATTCACGAAAAGGCCGTGAAGGTTCGGGAGCTGGAGCAGCAGACCAAAGACGAGAGCGACCAGCTCGCCCGGGAAGTGATTGCCGTGGCCATCCAGCGCTGTGCCGCCGACCATGTGTCCGAGGCGGCGATCAGCGTGGTGCCCCTGCCCAATGACGAGATGAAGGGGCGGATTATCGGCCGGGAAGGGCGGAATATCCGGGCCATTGAAACCCTGACCGGCGTGGACCTGATTATTGACGATACCCCCGAGGCCATTACCCTCTCCAGCTTTGAGCCGGTGCGCCGAGAGGTTGCCCGGGTGGCCCTGGAGAAGCTGATCTCCGACGGGCGCATCCATCCCACCCGTATTGAAGAAACCGTAGAGAAAGCCCGCCGAGAGGTGGAGGCTACCATCAAGGCAGAAGGCGAACGGGCCGTGCTGGAGGTGGGCGTCAACGGCGTGCACCACGAGCTGGTGAAGCTCCTGGGCCGTCTGCGCTACCGCACCAGCTACGGACAGAATGTGCTGAACCACTCTCTGGAGGTGGCTTATCTCTCCGGAATGATCGCCTCTGAGCTGGGGTTGAATCCTACTACCGCCAAGCGGGCAGGCCTGCTCCACGACATCGGCAAAGCTCTGGACCATGAGATGGAAGGTTCTCATGTACAGATCGGCGTGGAGGTCGCCAAGAAATATAAAGAGAGCGAGGCCGTGGTCCACGCCATTGCCGCCCATCATGGGGATGTGGAGGCCAAGACTATCATTGCCTGTATCGTCCAGGCGGCGGATGCCATCTCTGCCGCGCGTCCTGGAGCCCGCCGGGAAAATTTGGAAAACTACATCAAGCGGCTGGAAAAGCTGGAGGAGTTGGCCTCTTCCTTTGACGGTGTGGAGAACTGCTACGCCATCCAGGCCGGCCGGGAGGTGCGCATTATGGTCAAGCCCGAGGCGGTTAATGACGACCGCATGACCCTCTTGGCCCGGGACATCTGCAAAAAGATCGAAACCGATCTGGACTATCCCGGCCAGATCAAAGTGACCATGATTCGGGAGAGTCGGGCTGTGGACTACGCCAAATAGATTGGAATTTTAAGAGGGCGCGCTGCCTGATAGCGCGCCCTTGTTGAATATCAGAACCTGTGCTTACAACCTGCAATTACCGTCTGAGTGGCCTTTTTGGAGCTGCTCCACGTTAAATCCCCTTGAAATACCGAAAGCATATCTGCGAAAATTTGCCTTGAGCAGCCCGAAAAATTCTCACTCATCCGGTAATTTCGGTTATGAATACAGATTCTTAGGAAGGAGCATTTATGATCAATATTCTCTGTGTGGGCGACGTGGTGGGAAGCATCGGATGCGAGTTTCTCCGCAGGCATTTGCCCGCCCTGAAAAAGCTGAAGTCCATTGATCTGTGCATCGTCAACGGAGAAAACTCCGCCGATGGCAACGGCGTCACCCCCAATTCCGCCCAGTACCTGCTGGACAGCGGCGCGGACGTCATTACGACCGGCAACCATAGTTTCCGCCGAAAGGAGAGCTATCCCTTCTATGACAGCTGCGAACCGCTGCTGCGCCCCGCCAATTATCCGCCCGCCGCTCCGGGGAAAGGCCTGTACATTGCGGATCTGGGCCGGACCCAGGTGGCCGTCATCAACCTGATGGGCACGGTCTATCTGGAGAGCCTGCGGTCACCTTTTGAAATGCTGGATGAGCTGCTGAAAACTCCCGGCCTGCCCAAGCTCTGTGTGGTGGATTTTCACGCGGAGGCCACAGGAGAAAAGCGGGCGCTGGGCTTTTTTGCCGATGGGCGGGCCACGGCGCTGTTCGGCACCCACACCCATGTGCCTACCGCCGACGAGTCTGTTTTGCCCAAAGGAACCGGCTATATCACCGATGTGGGCATGACCGGGCCCATCCAATCTGTGCTGGGAGTAAAACCGGAGATCATCATTGGCCGCTATACTACCAAGATGCCCGCCCGGTTTGATTTGGCCAAAGGCGCCTGCAAGATGGATTGTGTGATTTTCTCCGCTGATGAGGCCACCGGTCTGTGTACCGGAGTAGAACGGCTGACGCTGACCTGACGGCTTCGTGGTTTGGCCACTTCCAAAACGATTGCAAATTTTTACAATCGTCAAAATGATGGAATAGGTAGTGAGCCGGATAACCCACTGCCTGATAAATCATTATTTATGAGGTAATTAGGTGATGAAAGATAGTATCTATATCAAAAATAAAAGCGGTATTAAAGCATAAACCAAAGGAACTGTCAAATTTGGACCAGTGGCTTTTTGTAGCAGTTAATACAGCTAAATCAATCATTGACAATACGAGTAAAAATAGTTTAGACGATGTGATGAAGTTATCCCAGTGCAACAGTATCAGTCAAATTCAGCATGAGTTTGATATTATACAAGGTAAATTCGGGCGAGAGGGTTTTTCTCAACGGTACAGTCCTGGTTACCTTTATCTTTGCTCTTTAGTGGCTAATTTCCCCAATCAAGAGCTTTCAGATAAGGATAAAGAATTGATAAGGCAATATAGTATTATTAAAACCTATTTGTTATACGAAATTTAGAAATATGGAACTCGACAAATTCAGCTTTTATCGAGCCCATAGATCGCAACCCTTTTTCCGTTTCAAGCGGCTGTTAGTGAAATCGTCAGTGGCCAGAGCCACCAATGCGAAAGAGAAAAGGAAGAAACGCTTCCCCCGCTTGTATTTTTGAAAGTTCTGTGTTAAAATAAGCAAGAATAGAAAAATTTGCTTCCCGCGCTGCCCGTCCTCGAGCCGCGCGCTCATGAAAAGGATGTGTTTCCCTGTGATTCAAGGCGCTCAGCTGAAAAACGCCATCATCTCCGGCTCCAACAATATCGCGAAATACAGAAAGCAAGTGAACGACCTGAATATTTTCCCCGTGCCTGACGGCGACACTGGCTCCAACATGTCCATGACTATTGGCGCGGCGGCTGCCGGGCTGAAAGACCTGCCGGACACCTGCACTGTCGGGGAGGTGGCTAAAAAGGCCGCTTCGGCCATGTTGCGGGGCGCCCGGGGCAACTCCGGCGTCATCCTCTCCCTGCTGTTCCGGGGAATTGCCAAGGGTTGCGAGGAGCTGGATTCCATTGGCCCCGAGGAGCTGGTCCGCGCACTGGACCTGGGGGTGGAGGAGGCGTATAAAGCCGTCACCCGGCCCACAGAGGGCACTATCCTCACCGTGGCCCGGGTAGCCGCCGAGCAGGGCCGGGATTCCCTCTCTCACGGGGCCGACGAGCCGGTACGGGTATGGGACGCGGTATGCCAGGGCGCTGCCAAAGCGCTGGAGGAAACCCCCGAACTGCTGCCTGTGCTCAAACGAGCGGGTGTAGTGGACGCGGGAGGGCAAGGCCTCTGCCTGATCTTCGAGGGAATGCTCAGCGTGTTCCGCAGCGGGATTATTCTGGAGTCCGGCATGTCCGAGGAGGAACGGGCCCAGGAAACCCAAGAGTTCTTCCGCAACGCCGCCGCGGAGTTCGACTCTGAGATCAATTTTACCTACTGCACGGAATTCGTCATCGGACGGGACCAGGAGATTTCTAAAGATCCTTTGGAGCTGCGGCTTTTCCTGGAAACTATCGGCGATTGCGTGCTGGTGGCGGACGATGAAGAGATCATCAAGGTTCATGTACACACAGAAGCTCCCGGCGAGGCTTTGCAGGCCGGGCTGCAATATGGCCAGCTGCTTACGGTGAAAATCGACAACATGAAGCAGCAGCATGAGAAGCTGGGCGAAGCCGCCGTTTCTGCTCCGGTAGAACCGGCCAGGCTAGAACGCCAGGAGCCCACAGAGGAGCTGGGCTTCATTTCCGTAGCGGCCGGGGAGGGGCTTAAATCCCTGTTTTTGGAGCTGGGCTGCGCGGTGGTGGTTAGCGGCGGACAGACCATGAATCCCAGCACGGAGGACATCCTCAGCGCGGTACTGGCCACGCCCGCCAAAAAAGTGTTCGTGCTGCCCAACAACAAGAACATCCTCATGGCCGCGGAGCAGACGATTCCCCTGGCTGAGGACCGGGAGGTGATCGTGTTGCCCACCAAGACCATCCCCCAGGGTCTGTCCGCCATGCTGGCCTTTGATCCGGACAGTTCCGCCGAGGAGAACCAGGAGGCCATGCTGGAGGCTGCCTCCCATGTGGACACCGGTCTGGTCACCTTTGCCGCCCGGGACTCCGAATTCGGTAGCGACGCCATCCGCCACGGAGACATTCTGGGCCTGAAGAACGGCAAGTTGCACTATATTGAAAAGGATCCCGTGGCAACCTGCGTGCGGGTGGCCCGATCTCTTGCCACTAAGCAGACGTCTTTCATCACGTTGATCTACGGCGAAGGGATTACCGCCGAGCAGGCTCAGGAAGCCAAACGGTTGCTTTCCGGCAAGGTCCATTCGGACGTGGAGATCAATCTGGTGGAGGGCGGCCAGCCAGTGTATTACTTCATTATTTCCGTGGAATGAGAAGGGCCGGAGCCTGCTTGAAAGTAGACTTCTGAGTCAAGGGAGAAGGCCAGAGGATGGCCTTCTCTTTTTCTCTGAATGAGAGTGTCTAAGATGTTTTTTGGAGTAGTGGAAGTCATACGGAGTGGCCTTCGTCGCCACAGGTCGGCGACTACGGCAATGTCGTGGGGCGCTGCCCCACACCCTGCAATGGGGCCGAAACTTGGCAAAGCCAAGTTTTCCGCCCCTTGACCGCGCAATGTGTTTCATTGGGGCGCACACAACTATCCAGGATAAAAGTTTCGTCAACCTTTTCAAAGGTTGCGGGGGACGGGGGGCAGAGCCCCCAGCCGCCGGAGGCCTTCCAACACTCAAAAAAAGAATTTCATGCTTCCCTGTTGACTTTTCTGCAAGGTGATACTATGCCACTCCTATCTGATCTGCCCATTCAAAGCCTCAAAGGTGTGGGGACCCAGCGGACCCGGCTGTTTGAGAAAATTGGCGCGCCCAGTGTGGGCGCGTTGCTCCGCCTCTACCCCCGAGACTACCAGGACTGGTCCCAGCCCCTACCCATCGCACAGGCTCCTTTGGATACAGTCTGCGTGGTGCGGGCCACTGTCGCGCGAAAGCCCTCTCAGGTACGGATCCCTGGAGGCCGGCTGATGTGCCGCTGCACTGTCACCGATGGGGAATCCGACCTGCACCTCACCTTCTTCAACAACAAGTACATCCCCAGCCTGCTGGAAGAGGGGCGTACTTATCTCTTCCGGGGGAAAATTTCCGCCCGAGGGGGGCGGGCCATGATCTCGCCGGAATTTTCCGGGGAGGAGAAGGCCTCCGCTATTGTCCCCGTCTACCCGGCCACCCAGGGCCTCACCTCCCGAATGATCTCCCATGCTGTGGGAAACGCCTTGTCCCTGCTGCCCGACCCACTGGACGACCCCCTGCCTCTGCCTCTGCGAGAGTGCTATTCCCTCTGCCACCTGGGCTACGCCCTGGAGAACATCCACTTTCCCCGGTCCATGGAGGACCTGGAGATCGCCCGGCGGCGGCTGATCTTCGAAGAATTTCTGGTCCTGCAGCTGGGACTGATGCAGATCAAAGACGGCCGGCAGGAGCCCAATCTCCACCCCATCCCCAACCGCTATCCCGAAGATTTCGCGGCGCTGCTGCCCTTCCGGCTCACCGGGGCCCAGCAGAGGGCCATTGCCCAGGGCGTGGCGGATATGGCCGGGAAGTCCCCGATGAACCGTCTCATTCAGGGAGACGTGGGAAGCGGAAAAACCGCTGTGGCCGCCGCCCTCTGCTGGCCGGTCATCCAGTCTGGCTGCCAGGCCGCGCTCATGGCCCCCACAGAAATTCTCGCCGCCCAGCACTATCAGTCTCTTTCCGCTTTATTGGAGCCCGCCGGGGTGCGCTGCGCCCTGTTTACAGGCAGCATACCCGCCGCTGAACGGAGAAAGCAGGCCGAAGCCCTGGCCCGGGGGGAGACCGGCCTGGCCATCGGCACCCACGCCCTCATTGGAGAGAAGATCGCCTTCCATAATTTGGGGCTTGTCATTACAGACGAGCAGCACCGGTTTGGGGTGAACCAGCGGGTGGCCCTGGCCCAGAAGGGCGCCTCCCCTCACCTGCTGGTCATGAGCGCCACGCCCATCCCCCGCACGTTGGCCCTTATGGCCTATGGGGACCTGGACGTCTCTGTGCTGGACGAGCTTCCCCCCGGCCGCCGCCAGGTTGAGACCTACCTCATCGGTCCAGACAAGCGGGAGCGGGCCTTTCGCTACGTGCAGAAGTACCTGGATGAGGGACGCCAGGGATACCTGATCTGCCCTTTGGTGGAGGAGGGAGAAACCGGCGGCGTGATGGACGTGGAAACCTATGCCACCCTGGTGCGCAAGGCTTTCCCCGGCACTGTGGTAGATGTGCTCCACGGAAAAATGAAACCCGCTCAGAAAGAGCGGGTGATGGAGAACTTTGCTGAGGGCCGGACCCAGTTGCTGGTGGCGACCACTGTGGTGGAGGTGGGCGTGGACGTCCCCAACGCCGCTATCATGCTCATTGAGAACGCTGAACGCTACGGCCTCTCTCAGCTCCACCAGCTGCGGGGGCGGATTGGCCGGGGGGCCTGGCAGTCCACCGGCATCTTGGTCGCTGGCAGTGATAGCCCCGGCTCTCTGGAGCGGCTGCGGCTGTTCAAAAGCACCAACGACGGCTTTGCCATTGCCGACGCGGATCTGAAGCTCCGGGGCCCCGGCGACTTTTTCGGCCAGCGCCAGCACGGCCTGCCCCAGCTGAAGCTGGCCGGGTCCGCCATGAATCTGGACCTGCTTCAAGAGGCCCAGAAGTGCGCCCGGCGGCTTATTCGCGCCGGAGAACTGGAAAAGGAGGAATACCGCCTGCTCCGGGAAGAGATCCGCCTGCTCTTCTCCCGCACCGGCTCAGACCGGGTGGCGCTATGATTAAGCAAACACACTTTAAAATTGGTAAATACCGATTTTAAAGCGGGGCGGCTATGCCGCCTGGTCTAAGCATTCGCCTCCCGCCTTTGCTGCACAGTTTCCTTACCAGGGCTCTGCCGACCTCGCTGCCGCGCCGCCATCATTGCCTTCCACATTCGGCGAGGACTGCGAATCAGCCTCCGTTTCAAGAGGGCTCCCCACCATGGACAAGCCCAGGATCGTCTGAACATTCCTTTTATAAGATGCTTCGATATCTTCAATCAAGGATAGCCCGGTCTCCCCATCGACCAGTTCCAACCGGTCATACTGCATGAGCTCACCCTGCTCGTTATAGTTCCACTCCTGATAGTTGAGGGTAAAGCACATCAGAGTGTAAGTTTTTCCAGTGCTGGGCAGGTAGTCGGGTTGCTCCCAATAGCTGAAAGTGGTATCGTCCTCCACTTCATCTCCGGTGACAATCGTGAATTCCTGCGCAATCGCCTCCTCGTGGTATGCCCGGATCACCAGCGGCCAGCCCGCGTTCACTTCCGGATCGCCCTCTCTGACCAGATAGAACATGGTGCACTGGTTGTTTCTGCCGAATTCGTCCTCATAGCCATCCAGCTCCACAAATTGATAACAGCTCAGATAGCCGCCTTCCATCAGGCTTTCATACTGGAAGCGCTCCCAGGGCGTAGCGGTCCCCACCTTCTCCCGGCCCTTGGCCAGATAGTTCTGGCTGGCATAGATCATGCCGGCGTTCAGGTCGATAGTAAACTCCGCCACCACCCGGCCGGACTCTCCCAGCCCTTCGACTGGGCCGGTTTCGTGAACCGTCAGGCGCAGGATGCCTGGAACGGCTTTCTGGGGATTGTCGCTTATGAACCGGTATTGGACGGCAATTCCTCCTGTAGGCTCTGCCCCTCTGTCCGTCTGCTCGTCCAATCCTCTGATCTGGTGATACTTTACTTCTCCATTCTCGCTCTCCAGGGTGGCGTACAGGCCCAGATAGCTCTCCGGATCCCGATCCAGATTGACCAGCAGGTCTCCATACCGGCCAATATAGGGCAAAGTCATCGTAATGTCTACCTGGCTGGGAGCGTATTCCACCGCCTGAAGGGTGGCGCCGTTGTCCATGGCGGGAGCGGAGATCATCCGCTGCCCGGCGGTATCCAGAGACACCTCGAATTCCCCTTCATAACCGGGGCTCCAATAGGCCGGGACATACTCTACATCATAGTCACCTACCACCGCCAGGTCTGGTATGGAAATATCCACCCGAATTTTCGCTTCCCCGTCCGTATCCAGTTTGCTTAAGGGAATCCTCCATTGGGCGGTAAAGCCGCTTGCCTCTGCCGGGGCGAACACGAGGGCGTCCGCGTCCTCCCCCACTCCCATCGCGGTTATATTGTTCGTTCCGGCGCTTACCCGCCAGACCGAGGTATTTTCCAGATGGTTCACTCCGTCGTCGTCGCTCCAATAGTACAAAGACCGCAGGGTATAGGACTCCAGATCTTTGTCCAGCATGTCCTTGACCTCGCTGTTCATAGAAAGTCTCAGCTCCATGCACAGGTTTTTCCCGTCGCACCAGGCGTCGGAAACCGTCAGATCCCCAAGGACGTCCAAGGTCTCTTTCTCCGGAGCCAGAGTAACCGGCTGGAATACCGGTTGAGGCGTAGGCTCCGGCGTGGGCAGGCCGGGCTGGGGCGTGGGCTGGGGCGCGACCTGCCTGCCGCCGTTCACCGCCTGGAATACCGGTCCCAGGCCTGGAAGAGCCTCGGTGAGCTGGGGATAGGTGGTGTTCACGCCCAAAAGGGCCGCGAAGGTAAGGGCCAATGTGGCGGCCGCTGTAGCCATGCTGCGGAAGGCCCGAAGCACCGGTCTATGGCGCGCGGGCAATTCGTCGGGCAGCTGGCGGTACGTTTTTTCCATCATCTGTTGGAAATGCTCCGGAACCTTTTCCACACTGTATTCCCGGGCCAGCTGTTCCCGAAAGGCTTTTTCCTGGCGGAACCCACAAAAACGAGGTTCTTTCCGAGCCCTGCTGTGCTTCCCTTTCGCCATTACAGTCCCACCTCCTGTTCTCTGCTTCCATAGGTTTCCCGAAACTTTTTTCGTCCGTGGGAAAGGCGCATTTTTGCCGCTCCCTCCGTGATGGAAAGGAGCTTAGCGATCTCTTTGACAGGCATATCGTTCAAATAGAAAAGGGTGAGGACCAGCCGGTCGTTCTCTCCCAGGGACTGCAGCGTCCTGCGCACGTCCAGGGGCAAGTCCATATCCTCGGTACGGCCTTCCTCGGGAAGAAGCTCCAGAGGGATCAGTCCTTTCTGCTGGCGCAGCAGGTCATAGCAGCAATTAATCACCACGCGGGTCAGCCAGGTCTTGAAGTATTTGGGCTGCTTGATAGTACATATCTTATAGAAAGCTCGGCACACGGCTTCTTGGACCGCGTCCTCCACATCGCTTTCATTATGGAGAATCGCTTTTGCTGTGCGGTACATGGCCAACTGGTTCTCCTCCATCAGCCGCACGAAAGCATCCTTGTCGCCGTTTTGCGCTTTGCGCACCCATTTTTCCACTTCCTCACCACCCTATCCGCACCCTTTCTTCTATAATAATAGACGGCCTGCTTTCCAGGAAAGTAAGCCGCCGTAGGAACTTTATTTTACTCGCCTTTGACGAAAAAATTATTATGCACCGGATGAAACAAAAGGTCTATGGAATGTGCTAAACTGAATGCGGCACGCCGCTTTCGCGAAACAGCAAGCTGGCATGGCTCGATTTAGCGGTCTTTCCCTTTCGAGTGTTTTTAGAGATCCCGTCCGCAACATTTTTTATATTTCTTGCCACTGCCGCAGGGGCAGGGATCGTTTCGGCCAATTTTGGGGCCTTTTACCACGGTTTTAGAGCTCTTCTGCTCCCGGTAAAGCTCTTGGCGGCGTTCCTGGGTCAACAGGGGCTCCCACTCCGGCAGGTTATAGAGCCACTCTGCCTTAGCCTCTACCATGTTCTTATAGAGCAATTCCTTGTCATACGCCAGGCTTACCTCGGAATCAGCCTCCAGCTCTTCCAGACTGTTGGGATTTTTCAGGCTGTCGTTAATGCCATCCAGAAACCCCATCATGATCACCGGCGTGACTCCGAATTTCTTGGCGTAGGACTGCACCGTGCTTTTTCTGGGCTTGCTGGCAAGGATCTGTTTATAAAATTCCGTTTCCTGCTTAAAATAGTCCTGCCAAAACCTGGCGCCCTTTTCGCGCTGTTGCTCCTCCGCATAATTTCTCCATTCTTCCAGCAATGCCAAACTAACCACTCCTCAAAAATGATGTGAATCCATCTATATCTTAGCATCTTTGGGAATGCCTGTCAATGCCTTGGGGGAAGGCGGCGGGAAAGCCCTTGCATTCCGCCGTGTTTTAGGGTATGCTTTTCCAGGAACACTCATTTTCCCCGCCGAGAGAAAGGAGCCGCCATGAAAACTCTGTCCATCTCGCCCCACACCGCCCAAGTGATCATCACCCTGGAGGCCGCAGGGTTTGAGGCCTGGTGCGTGGGGGGCTGCGTGCGGGACAGCCTTCTGGGCCGGGAGCCCGCCGACTGGGACGTGGCCACCAACGCCCGGCCGGAGGAGATTCTGGCCTGCTTCCCGAACAGGCCCGCCGTGGAGACTGGCCGCCGCCACGGCACCATCGGCATCGTCACGGAAGGGGGACTGGTGGAGGCCACCACCTTCCGGGTGGACGGGGACTACGCCGGATTCCGCCGCCCGGTGGAGGTGCAGTTTTCCCAGAGCCTCCGGGAGGACCTCTCCCGCCGGGACTTCACCGTGAACGCCATGGCCTACCATCCAGACAGAGGATTGCAGGATCCCTTTGGCGGGCAAGAGGACCTGAAGCGGAGGATGCTGCGGTGCGTTGGGGACCCGAAATCCCGGTTTCAGGAGGACGCTTTGAGAATCCTCCGCTGCCTGCGCTTCGCCGCCGTGCTGGGCTTCGGGATCCAGCCGGAAACCCGCCGGATGGCTCTGGACTGCCGGGGGCTGATTGCCGCCCTCTCCGGGGAGCGGGTCCGGGAAGAGTTGACGAAGCTCCTGTGCGGAGACTGGATGTACCCCGTGTTGGAGGAAAACGCCCTGGTACTCTTCGCCGCCCTGCCGGAGCTGGAGGCCCTTTCCGGCTGCGGCCAGGAGAATCCCTACCATCAATATGATTGCTGGGAACATACGCTTCACGCGACAGAGGCAGTCCCGGCGAAGCCCATTCTGCGGTGGGCGGCGCTCCTCCACGATTGTGGAAAGCCTCTCGTCAAAACATTTGATAGCCAGGGCACGGCCCATTTTTACGGCCACGCAGAGGTCGGGGCACGGCTTGCCGGGGAGCTTCTGGCCCGGCTACGGTTCCCCCGGCGGGAGCTGGAGGCGGTTGTCCGGCTGGTGGAGGGCCACGGGGAGATTCTGCCCATGGGGGAAAAGCGGGTGAAGCGACTGCTGGGCGCTCTGGGAGAGGAGGACTTTTGGGCACTTCTGGCCCTGGTTCGGGGGGACATTTCTGCCCAGACGGCCTGGGTGGCGGCAAAACGCCTGCCTCTGGTGGACCAGGCAGAGGTCTTGGCAGAGGACATCCTGGCCCGGGGAAGCTGCCTGGCGGTGAAGGACCTGGCGGTCGATGGACAGGACCTGATGAATCTGGGATACCGGCCTGGCCCGGCGCTGGGAAAATCCCTGAAGACCCTGTTGGAAGAGGTGCTCTCTGGCGAACTGGCAAACGAAAAGCCCGGGCTTCTGGCCCGGGCCGGAGAATTGCTGGGGGACGGGGCTCGCCCTATGTAGCCCCTAGCCCGAAGCTGATGGACAGCGCTTGGTTCACCTTACTCATGGAGTCGGAGTCCAGCTTGCCCATTTTTTCCCGCAGGCGGTGTTTATCCAGAGTGCGGACCTGTTCCAGCAGCACCACGGAGTCCTTGATGAGCCCGCTGCCCTGGGCGTCCACCTCGATGTGGGTGGGCAGGCTGGCTTTGTCCCGCTGGCTGGTGATGGCCGCGGCGATCACCGTGGGGCTGAACTTGTTCCCCACGTCGTTCTGTATGATGAGTACCGGCCTGACGCCGCCCTGCTCAGAGCCCACCACGGGGCTCAAATCCGCGTAATAGATGTCTCCTCTTCGCACGTTCACGGCTTTTCACTCTCCCGTTTTGATTTTCGCTGTTAGTTTGGCCGAAAACCGGGAAGTTTAATCATGAAAAGAAAAAACTTCCACTCCCATAGTACTCGAAAGGACAAGAATTGGTGACGGCCGGGCGCATTGACTTTTTCCCCCGCCCAAAGTATACTATAAGGATGAGAATATTATGGGGGGGCCTGTACGCGCGGCAGCGCGTCCAGATTCCAGCTGGCTCAGAGCGCCTTTTGGCTGATTCCCTGCGCCTGCCGCTGGTTTTCTCCGGGGCCCAAGGGCTTTGTCCCGTCTGCTCCGCAGCCGGGATAAGAAACCCCATACGTGGGTTTCTTACAGGAAACAGTCCACCGGACTGTTTCCCTATCTTCCTGCGTTGCTTTCTCAGGTGTTAAGACCTTGGGGTTTCACCCCAAACCCCACAAACTTTTTGAAGAAAGTTTGATCAAAAACTTTTACGGTTGTTAAGTTAGCTCGATAAAAATACGTTAATTGTCTGCGACGAACGAAGTGAGGAAGCAGGGTAAAAGTTTCGCCGGCCTTTTCAAAGGCCGCAGGGATTTGGGGGCGGCGCCCCCAAGGTCTTTTCTTCATTCTCAAAAGAAATCGGGGCGATTCATTTGCGTACCATTCATCTGGCGGGTCTGGCCTTTGGGGCGGGCCTGCCCAAAATCTGCGTTCCCCTCACCGCCGGGGACCTCCCCGGCCTTGAGAGGGAGTTGGCCGCTGCCGCCGCCCTTCCTGCGGACCTCTTCGAGTGGCGGCTGGACTGCTTCCAGGGCGACCCGGCCTCCGGGCTGGCCCTTCTCAGGGAGAAAGCCCGCCTGCCCCTTCTGGCCACCCTGCGCACAAAGGGCCAGGGGGGCGCGGCAGACCCCTCCCCTCAAAAATATGAGGCTCAATTGCTGGACCTGCTGGGTCAGGGGGGCTTCCAGCTCCTGGACATTGAGTTCTCCTGGGGCCGGGAGACGGTCTCCCGGTTGATCCGGGCCGCCCACGAGAAGGGCGTGGGGGTCATCGTCTCCCACCATGATTTTCAGAAAACCCCGGACGCGGCCCCCATGGTGGAGCTTCTCCGGGAGATGAAGTCCCTGGGCGCGGACCTGCCCAAGCTGGCGGTGACGCCTCGTTTCCCAGGAGACGTGCTGGCCTTGATGGAGGCAACTCTGGAGACCAGCGAAACCCTGGGGCCCGTCATCACCATGAGTATGGGGGCGCTGGGGCGTCTGAGCCGGGTCAGCGGGGGCCTCACCGGCTCCTGCATGACCTTCGGGGCCGGGGCCAGCGCCTCCGCGCCGGGACAGATCCCCGCCGCCCGGCTTTCGGAGTTGCTGGAGGAATTCACCCCACAGGAGGAAGGAGAGCGCCTATGAAAAACGATATCGATTCCCTGCTGAACTCCATGTTCCGGGACGGCAGGCTGAACGTGAAGAGCCCCGCCGCCAAGGAGGCGGAAGAGGCTGTAGAAGCAGTTCAGAACGCTCAGCAGGGGTTGGCGGAGTCCTTGCAGGAGAGCATCGAGCGCATGACTCGGGAGGCCCAGGCCGACATGGCGGACCTGCAGCGCCACTTGCAAGGGGATGGGATCACCCAGGAGACCGCCAGCAACGGCGGCAATGCCCAGGACCTGGACGCCGCTTTCCAGCAGGCCCGCCAAGAAGTGCTGGTGCAGGTGTTGGGCCAGGAGGAGTTCGTGAACGGGCTGATCCTGGCCTTTAAGCGGCCTTTTGTGGCGGGGGCCTCTGTGGAAGCCCCCCTGTGTCGGGCGGCCCTTCTGGGGAAACCGGGCACCGGGCGGCGCAGCGCGGTGAAGGCGGTCACCGAGTCCTTGGGCAGGCAGGGGGTGCTGAAAAGCCCCAAGACCACGGAGATCGACCTTTCGGCCTACGCCGCCCCGGGCTCGGAGAAGCTCTTCGCCCAGGACCTGTACACCGCCCTGAAAAGCGGGGCCTCGTCCATCCTCTTCCAGGGCTATGCCAAGTGCCACCCCTCGGTGCTGCCCATGGCGGCGGCGCTGTTTACCACGGGCAGCGTGCCCCTGCCGGGCCGCTACGCGGAGCAGAAGGGACTGCTGGTGGAGGTGGGCACGGCCCTGGCCCCCGGCGCGGTGTCCCGGCTGTCCGCCGGTGGGAAATACCTGTTCCTCCTGGCCGGGGAGGATTCCTCCCGGCTGGCGGGGGCCTTCGGGGGCAATTTCGTGGCCGGGCTGGACGACGTGCTCCGCACCGGGGACTTCTCGCCGGAGAGCCTGGAACAGATCGCCCGGTACCGCCTGGAGGACCTGTGCCGCCGGGGGGAGAAGCAGCTGGGCTTCCAGCTGGACTTTGAGGAGGAGGCGGTCCGGGTCTTGGCCGGGGCCTATACCAAGGAGGAGGGGGCGGCGGCCATCGTGGGCAAGGCCCAGGCCCTCTACAAGGCCATGAGCGAGGAAAAGCTACGCAAATCCCTGCGCCCGCAGCTGAAAGCCCAGGTGCGGGCGGAAGGCGGGGCGCTGACCGTCTCCTACCAGGGGGAGAACATCTCCGGCGTCATCGCCCTGCGTGCCCCGGAGGAGGAGGCCCAGGCGAGGGAGCTCCAGGCCATCAAGGAGGAGCTGGCGGGGATCGTGGGCCTTGGCAGCGTGAAGGAGCACATCCTGTCCCTGGAGGACAATTTCAAGATCCAGCAGCTCCGCCGCCAGCGGGGACTGAAGGCCGAGCTGCCCTCCATGCACATGATCTTCACGGGGAACCCCGGTACCGGCAAGACCACCGTGGCCCGGATCGTATCCCGGTATCTGAAGGCCATCGGGGCCCTCACCGGGGGCCAGCTGGTGGAGGTGAGCCGGGCGGATCTGGTGGGCCAGTACGTGGGCCACACCGCGCCCCTGACCCAAAAGGCCATCCAGTCCGCCATGGGGGGCGTGCTGTTCATCGACGAGGCCTACTCCCTGTACCGGGGCCGGGACGACAGCTTTGGCCTGGAGGCCATCGACGCCCTGGTGAAGGGCATGGAGGACCACCGGGACAAGCTGGTGGTGATTCTGGCGGGGTACTCCCGGGAGATGGAGGAGTTTCTCTCGGCCAACTCCGGCCTGCGGTCCCGGTTCCCCAATATCATCGAGTTCCCGGACTACACCCCAGAGGAGCTTCTGGAGATTACCAAAAGCATTGTGGCGGGCATGGGCTACCGGCTGGACCCCGCCTGCGAGGCCCCTCTGCTGGAGGAGTACCGCCGGGCCCAGCTTCTGGGAGACCCCCGGGTGAACGGCAACGGCCGCATGGCCCGGAACAAGGCGGAGGCCGCTGTGATCGCCTGCTCCCGGCGGAACATGAAGGCCCCGGACGCGGAACGGGACCTGGAGCTTCTGCTGCCGGAGGACTTTCAGGGCGCGCCTGCCTGAGACCTTGGGGTTTCACCCCAAACCCCACAAACTTTTTGAAAAGAAGTTTAAGACGTTACCTTCGGTAAGTCTCAAAAACTTTTACGGTTGTTCGGTTAGCTCGTCAAAACATTGAAAACGTTCATGACGAACGAAGTGAGGAGTGACATTCGCGGTCCAAGACTTGGCTTCGCCAAGTCTCAGGCGTCTAGGCCCCTGGCAGGGTGTGGGGTGAGCGTCTGCCAGTGGCAGACAAGCTGCGAACCGACCGAGCCGGCAGGCGAGACCAGCGTCCCACGGTCTTGACCTTGATCTTAGAAAGGAGCTGCCATGAGATACAGAAAGACTTTGATGGGCGTCCTGCTCTGTGCCTGCGCCCTGCTGAGCGCCTGCGGGACCGCCGTCCCAGATGAGGGCGCGCCAGCCTCCGGGGCGGCCCCGGCGGGCTCTGCCCGCCCCCAAAAAACACAAACTACCATCACCGACACCAACGGCGACACCGTCCAGCTGCCGGATGCCCCCCGGGTGGCCTGTCTCTACGGCTCGTACTGCGAGGCCTGGCTGCTGGCCGGGGGCCAGCTCTGCGGGGTCACGGAGGACGCCGTGGAGGAGCGGGCCCTGGACGTGGGCGAGGCCAAAGTCGTGGGCACCGTGAAGGAGCCCAACGCCGAGGAGATCATCGCTCTGGAGCCGGATCTGGTGATCCTTTCCCTGGACATCGCCGCTCAGCAGGATATGTTGGACGTGCTGAAAAACGCCGGTCTCCCCTGCCTGAGCTACCGGGTGGACACCTTCGGGGACTACGCCGCCATGATGGAGCAGTTCTGCGGGGCCACCGGACGGCCCGACCTCTACGAGGAGCACGTGACACGGGTGGAACAGCAGATCGCCGGCGCTCGGGAGACCTATGCCTTCGGGGAGGACGGGCCCTCCGTGCTGCTGATCCGGGCCTTCGCCACCGGTATCAAGGCCAAGACCGACGACGAGCTGGCCGGGGCCATCCTTAAGGACCTGGGCTGTCAAAACATCGCGGATGAGCACCCCTCCATGCTGGAGGATCTGAGCCTGGAGGAGGCCATCGCTGCGGACCCGGACTTCATCTTCGTCACCACCATGGGGGACGAGGCCAAGGCTCTCGGGTACCTGGACTCCCTCATCGACGGGAACCCCGCCTGGTCCGGCCTCACCGCCGTGAAGGAGGGCCGATACGTGGTGCTGCCCAAGGACCTGTTCCACTACAAGCCCAACAACCGCTGGGGGGATAGCTATGAGTATCTGGGGAAAATCCTCCAGGGGGAGGACTGACGGGGTCTGGCTGACCGCTCTGGGGGGCTTTGCCCTGGTGTGCGCCCTCTCCGGGCTGGCGGCCGGGTCCTCCCGGCTGGACCTCTGGGAGGCTCTCCGGGAGCTTCTGGCCGGGGAGGCCCTGTCCCCTGGGGCCCGGATCCTCCTCTATGTGCGCTGGCCCAGGGTGTGCGCCTCTTTGCTCTCCGGGGCTGCCCTGGCCGTCAGCGGCATGGTGATCCAGGCGGTGCTGGGCAATCCCCTGGCCTCCCCCAATGTGATCGGGGCCAACGCGGGAGCCGGGTTCTTCACCTTTCTCGCCATGGCCCTCTTCCCCGGCGTGCCGGGAGCTGCTCCCGCCGGGGCCTTTGCCGGGGCCCTCCTGGCCACGCTGGTGGTCTGCGCCGTGGCGGCGGGGGCGGGCTCGGGCAAGCTGGGGATCATCCTGGCCGGGGTGGCCGTGAGCAGCATCTTCACTGCCGGGATCAACACGGTCAAGACCTTCTTCCCCGAGACTCTGTATAACGGCAGCGCCTTTCTGATCGGGGGCTTTTCCGGAGTCTCCATCCGAGACTTCACCCCTGCCTGGGGGGTGATCCTGCTGGCTCTGGGAGCCGCGTTTCTCCTGGGAGGACAAGCGGACCTGCTCTGCCTGGGGGAGGATGCCGCCCGCACTCTGGGCATGAACGTGCCCCTGGCCCGCTTCTCCCTGATCGTGCTGGCCTGCGTCCTGGCGGGATGCGCAGTGAGCTTTTCGGGGCTGCTGAGCTTTGTGGGCCTGCTGGCCCCCCATATGGTGCGCAGGCTTCTGGGGGAGGCCAGAACCAGCCATCGGCTTCTGCTGCCTGCGGCGGCGCTGCTGGGGGCGGGCTTCGTCACTCTCTGTGATCTTTTGAGCCGGGTGCTCTTCGCGCCTTATGAGATCCCGGTGGGGATTCTGCTGAGCTTTGTGGGGGGCCCCTTCTTCTTGCTGCTAATTCTGCGACAAAGGGGGCGGGACGGTGACTGATCCTGCGATCGTGTTTCACAGGATTTCCGGGGGTTATCCCAGCCGGGAGGTGCTCCGCCAGGTGAGCTTTGCCGTGCCTCGGGGAAAGATCACAGCCTTGATTGGCCCCAATGGCTGTGGAAAAACGACCCTTCTGAAAACCGCCTGCGGTTTACTCCGCCCTGCAAGCGGAGAGGTGCTGGTGTGCGGTAAGGGAGTGAGAAGCTACAGCCGGCGGGAGTTGGCCAGGATTCTGGCGGTGCTGCCTCAGACTCGGGAAACGCCCAGCCTCACGGTAGAACGGCTGGCGGCATACGGCCGGTATCCCCACATGGGATGGGGAAAAAGCCTGAGCCGGGAGGACCGGCGGCTGGTGGACGCGGCTCTGGAAGAAGCTGGAGCTTCCTCCCTGCGCCACAGGGAGCTGAAAGCCCTTTCCGGAGGAGAGCGGCAGCGGGCATATATCGCCATGGCTCTGGCCCAGGACAGCGAAGCGCTTCTTCTGGACGAGCCCACAACGTATCTGGATATCGGCCAAAAGGTCCAGGTAATGGAGCTGATCCGGGCCCTGAATGCTCGGGGAAAGACTGTGCTGGCGGTGCTCCACGACCTGGATCTGGCCTTTGGGTATTGCGACCGTGTGGCGGTGCTGGAAAAAGGGGAGCTACGGGCCTTCGGTGCGCCGGAAGAGGCGGCGGAGGCTGCGGCAAAGGCGTTCGGCGTAAAATTTCAGAGGCTATGGTTGGACGACCGGGAGCGGTATCTGTTTTATTGAAAAGTGTGCTTTTAAGACTGTGGGGTTGTCTCGGCTGCCGCTTCGGTCGGTCCGCGGCGTTGTCTGCAATACTTGGCTTTGCCAAGTATCCGGCAGAACGCTCACCCCCAAACCCCTGCCACCTTTGAGAAAGGTAAGACTTCGCAGAGCGAAGTCTACGAAACATTTTACCCTGCTTCCTCACTTCGTTCGTCGTGAACGTTTTGTGGAACAAGATTGACCGGTCCAGCTGGTCAAAACTTGGCAAAGCCAAGTTTACAGCTGGCGAGGAGTTTGAGGGGTGAGCGTCCGCCGGGGGCGGACAGGCCGTGAACCGACCGAGCCGGCAGGCGAGACTCGCGCAGCCCTCAAGGTCTTGTCCTTGACCTTAACACCTGAGAAGCGCAATTTTTGCGGGTGGTGAATAATAGGTTAACACTCGCTGCGCTCGGTTAACTATCCGAGTTTTGCTCAGGAAAACGGAAAGATAAACCGAGCTGCGCGAGTGTTTATCTTTTTGACACTACCGCGAAACCCAGCCTGCTCCTCCCACCACCTGGCTTGGTGCGGTGTGCCCCGCTCGCATTTTGCGGCCTGCCGCAAAATGGCCGTGGGCAAACGGGTAAATCCCGTTTGCCCGGCGGTTCGTCCGAAGGACGAACCCGAGCGGGGGTGGATGCGGAGAGAGCCAGCTCTGTGCGCATGAAATCAGCCGAAATGCCCGCCCAAACTTGTGCTCCTTGCCGTGCCGTCGTGCTCGAAGCCCCCGTCAAAAAATACACAGCATAAGGCCGGCAAGAATTTTACCTTGGCCAGCGGAATGCGAAACCGCCAGCCAGGGTAAAATTCTGCTCTTTCAGGGGTCCTTCCGCGCCTCCACGGACACTACGTGGAGCACGCTGTCCTCTACTGTAAACCGTACCTGTATCCCCCCAAAGCCCATTCCGTAGACCCGCTTGGGATCGCTGTGGTAATGGGGGCGGGGGTCTGCGGCCAAGACTTGCCGGAGCGCCTCCAGAAGCTCTGGGGGAATGGCCTTCTCCAGAGCTGGGGGAAAGTCCACCTTCAGAGCGGTCCATGGATTCCTGTCGGTGAAGCCGCCGGAGGCCTCCGGATGGCAGTCTGCCTGGGGCAGGTAGGGCTTCACATCCAGGATGGGGGTGCCGTCTACCAGGTCTGCCCCACAGACCAGCAGCCGGGGACCATCTGGTCCTTCCAGTTCCACCTTTTCCAAGGCCACACAGGACAGTCCGATGGGGTTGGGCCGGAAAGGGGAACGGCTGGCGAACACCCCCACCCGCCGGTTGCCGCCCAGCCGGGGCGGGCGTACTGTGGGGGACCACTTTCCCTCCGGCACCTGGGAGAACAGCCAGATCAGCCATAGATGGGAGAACTCCTCTAGCCCCCGGAACGCCTCCCGCACCCGGCACTCCGGCTCAAAGACCACCCAGGCCCGCAGGCTGTCGATGAGTCCGCTCTGCCGGGGCACGCCGAATTTTTCGGGGAACGGGCTGTGAATATGCGCAATGGGCTTCCATTCCATGATCAACCCTCCCCGCTGGGAGCCGGGCCGGGAAACGGTTCTTCCCAATAGGTCATCTGCCATTTTCCCTCCTGTTGAAAGGCCATATAGAGGGTGCCCTCGGGAAGCCGGTCGGTGGGGAGACAGGCAGTGCAGGCAGCCCGAGCACCATCTTCCTGATACAGAGGCAGAGCCTCCCAGGCGGTGACCGAACCTCCGGCAGCGGGCATATGGATCAGATAGACCGGGGAGTCCAAGTCGCAGGGAATGTCCGCGCTGGCAGTGATTCTATTATAGGCCCCGGCTCTCTCTATGGCCAGGGGGGACTCCGCCGGCCAGCGCTCTCCCTGGAACAGCCGCGTATTCCCCCAGGGAGGCTGGAACAGGTCCACCTCCGGCGCGGGGAAAAGGAAAGCGCCTTCTGCCAAGAGAGGCAGATTCCGCTCCACAATCTCTACCACCACATATTCCGTCCCTATGCTTTCCATGCGCTCCAAATTGTAGGGCATGGCCCGGGAGAAGAGGGCGGTGGAAAAGCTCTCTGCCATCAGGCTATGCAGGGCGTTGCCGAAGGAGTCCCGGAACATAAGCAGGGGACCGTTCTCTGAGGCGCTGGCGGTTTCAATGGTCAGATCGTCTACATCCCGAATGGGTCTGGCGTACTGGAAATCCAAGGGCGGATCAAAGGCAAACTCCAGATCCAGCCGGAGAGAGGCAGGATAGAGCATCTCATATAAGTCGCCTAGATGGCTGGGCTGATAGCCTCCCGCCTTGCCAAAGGCGTCCTCAGAGGGAAGCCCCAAGGCCTCCAGCAGGACATCGTGGGCCAGGGCGGCTCCCCGGTTGGTCCAGTGGGAGTCCAGGGCAAAATATAGGGGCTCGCCATTTAGAGAGCGCGATTGCTCTGACCTCCCGCTCATGGTCCGCAAGGGTTCAAACAGGCTGGCATATTGGACGTCCTGTTCCTGGAGCACCTCTGCCAGCGGGGCGGAATACTCCGAGGGGGCGGGGCTGAGCCCATCCGGGAGATATTCTGGGTAAATGGAGGCTTTGTTCGGCGCAACTGTAAACACAAACGCCGCTCCCTGGCTTTGGACGTAGTCCTGAGCCAGCTTCAGGGAACGGGCGATACACCAGGTCTGCCGGGGAGAGAGGGAGTCCGCGCCGGTGTAGTCGTCCAGGGTTTCGGCATAATAGAGCCAGCCCTCTTTCCCCAGGGCCACCAGAGGCTGGGTAGAGCTCCGGAACAGGCCGGCCTTCCAGGCGGAGTCGGCTGTAATCAACTCCCGGCGGAAACCATAGCTGTGGGAGAACCAGTCCGCAGCGTCGGAGAGCAGGTTCAGATTGAGGCTGCCGTCCGGATTGACAAAGCTGGGGGCGCGGACAGCGGTTTCATTGGCGGCGGCAGGGCTGGGGCCGTTGAGGAGAAGCCCCAATCCTGGAATCAGGCAGGCCCCGAAAAAAAGGATCACAAACAGCAGGTGGAATGTTTTTTTCATAGGCTACCTCAAAAGCGGAAATAGATGAAGGGGTTAAACTGAGTAGAGGACAGGTTCAGCACGCACAGCAGGAAAATCCCTATCGCGGCCCCATAGGAGGCAATCCGCAGGACGGAGGCCCCAGCGCTCTCTCCCGAGGCGAAAGCCTTGATCCGGGGCAGCAGGGGCAGGGCGCAGAAGCACGCGGCCACAAGGATGAGAATATTCAGAGGGCTGAGCAGAGCCCGCAATAGCGCGGCACTTTCCAGGGTTACAGGAAGAGTCCCGGCCATGGCGCTGTAAACTGTTCCCGCCACTGGGAGGGAATCCGCCCGGAAGAGCACAAAGCCCAGCAGCACGGCCAGCAAGGTAACAGGCCTCCACAAAATCCGGCGAAGTTTCCCTGGCGGAGGCAGGAGGTCCTCCAGAATAATGAAAAATCCATGCCAGAGACCCCAGAGCACAAAGCTCCAAGAAGCCCCATGCCACAGGCCGGTGCAGAAGAATACCAGGCACTTGTTCAGCTCTGTGCGGAAGCGGCCTTTCCGGTTGCCGCCCAGGGGGATGTAGAGGTAATCCCGAAACCAGGAGGACAGGGAGATATGCCACCGCCGCCAGAACTCCTTGATGGACCCGCTGGCATAGGGATAACGGAAGTTTTCTTCAAATTGGAAGCCAAACATCCGCCCCAGTCCGATGGCCATATCCGAATAACCGGAAAAGTCAAAGTAGATTTGCAGCATATAGCAGAATGCGCCCAGCCAGGCGGAGCGGGCGTCCAGCTGGGCGGGAGATGCCAGAAAAACCAGATCGGCCATCTGCCCCAGTGTGTTCGACAGCAGGAGCTTCTTCCCCAGACCCAGAATAAACCGGCGGATGCCGTCCGCAGTGAGGGCGGGGTACATCTCCCGATGGTCAATCTGCTGGGAAACCTGGTGGTATTTCACAATGGGCCCGGCGATGAGCTGAGGGAAAAACGCGATATATAGGGTGAGCTTCAAAAAGCTGCGGCTCACAAGCGACCGGTCCCGGTAGCAGTCGATGAGATAGGACAGGCCCTGGAAAGTGAAAAAGGAGATCCCAATGGGCAAAGCAATGCCCGGCTGAGGCAAGGAAAGCCCCAGCCGGTTCAACGTATCCACGGCAAAGTCAGCATATTTAAAAACGCAGAGGATCCCAAGATTCAACAGAACGGCTGCGGCCAGTACCGCCTTTTTGTTCAGCCGGGAGCAAAGGAGCACGCCGGAGAGATAGTTTATCCCCACAGAGCCCAGGAGCAGCAGTACATAGACAGGCTCCCCAAAAGCATAAAACACCAGACTCAGGACCGCCAGTAGGGCGTTTTGGGCGGTGCGGTGGGGAATCAGCCGGGAGAGCAAGAAAGTAACGGGAAGAAAGGCGAAAAGAAACGCCGGTGAACTAAATACCATGGATTATCCCACATCCTCCACGCGCTCATAGCCGTTCTCCCGGTAGGTGTAGACAGTAAAGCCGTTGTAGTAGAGCACACCGTCCTCTCCGGGGCCGATGCAGCTGGGGCCGTATTCCGAGCTGTTGGGATAGCCGAGAGCGGCATAGAGGGAGTTTACATCCCCGCCAATATAGTCGGCAGGATTGGCGGCGGGAGGTTCCGGGGTGGGCTCAGGCGTAGGTTCCGGCGCGGGGGTGGGATCATCGTCGCCGGAGGGCTCCACACGGATGTCGTCCGGATCAGGCGTGGGGTAGGAAGGAGCGGCAGGCTCTTCCGTAGGCTCGGGCGTGGGCTCTGGCTTTTCTGTCGGTTCCGCTGTGGGAGACGCGGAAGCTCTTGGCTTGGCGGTACTCCGGGCCTTAGGACTGGCAGAGGCCTTGGGACTGGCAGAGGGGCTTGCAGCAGCACTGGGAGAGGCTGAGGGCCCAGCGCTAGGAGCCAGAGAGGATTGCTCCTCTTCGCCGCTACAGGAAACCAGAAGCAGGGCGAATGTAATCAATGCCAAGAGAACACGAAAGAAATTTTTCATGAGGATATCCTTCCTTTACTTTTTCTGAACTCCCTTTACGGAATAATGCCGTTTGGTAAACTGGCTGTACTGACTCATATACAGATTTTCCTTGGGGAAACGGTTTTGTTGCTGGGGGTCGCAGAAAAGCGTTTCCCCGTCCAGTTTGATTTCTACCCAGCCATGAAGCACATAGCCATAGCCGATGTCCACCTTGCCGGAAATCCCAGTGGCCTGATAGCCCATTTTCCGAGCCAACATGGTGCCTAGACCAGCGTAGCGGTAGCAGTTTCCCTTGCTGTTTTTCAGCATATCCAAAGCCATGGCAGCTTCCCAGCCAGTCTGTCCGTCCTCCGAGCCTTTCCCCAGGTAGCTGCCTGCCCGGTAGGGGAGGGAGGCCACTTTGTTGTGCAGGCGCCGGTAATTGTTATAGTTGCTGTCGCCAGAAACCGTGTTGGCCTTCACGAAAGCGGTAAGCTGGCTGTCCAGGCTGGCATTACCGGTGGTGTAGCGACCGTTATTGTCGAATTTCAGCACGCCGTCTGTAGCGTTGCGTACCCAATGGCCCGCACTGTCCACCTTGTAGAGCTCCCCGCCAATGGAGTGATACCCAGGGGCGCGAGAAGCAGCGGGGACGGTATATGAAAGCCAAGATTCCGCATCCGCATCCTCCGTCATCGGGCTGTGGGGCAGAGCGGCCTCCATGATCTCATAGTAGGCCCAGTGGGTGTATGGCAGATCCAAAAACAGCAGGACCTTGCCATCGGCGTCGATTTTGGCCTTATCCGGGGAGCGTCCCAGAGCCCGGTTGATAATCTTGATGGCCTGGGCCCGGGTGACAGGATCGTCCGGTTTGAATACGCCTCCGGCAAAGCCCTCAATCCATCCCTTATCCGCAGCCTGGGCAATCTGCCGGTAGGCCCAGGGATAGGATTCTGGGTCCACATCGGTAAAGATGGTATCCGCGCTGTCATCAAGAGGGAAAAACCGGGAGAGAATAACTACAAATTCTGCCCGGGAGATATTCTTGCCAGGGCGGAAAGTACCGTCCGCGTAGCCATTCAGGGCTCCGATCTGAGACAGAGCCAGAACCTTCTCCGCAAACCAATCGCTCTCTTTTACATCGGAATAGGCGATCTGGGTTTCCGGGTCAGGGATGGGCTCAGACTCTAGCAGAGAATAGATCATGCTGGCAGCTTCGGCCCGGGTAAGCCGGCCTTCCGGATTGGCCATATCCTTGTTGCCGGTAATATAGGCCGGGTGCTCTGTGGTTTCCAGTCCGGGGGTAATGGGGCTGGGAGCAGGGCTGGGATCCGGTCCCGGCACGGGAGTGGGAGCGGGATCTGGTTCGGGAGTCGCGTCCGGGCCCGGAGTAGGAGAAGGATTCGCGGTGATTCCGGAATCGTCTCCCGGGCTGTCTGAGTCCGCCAGAGAATCGAGCACATCTTCCTCCATAAGGGAAGGGGTCTCTCCCTCGGGGGCAGCGTTCTCAGAGAGATCCGAAGCCACAGGAAGCCCGGAATCCCCCTCCTGAGCAGAGGCATCCAAAGGCAGGGACAGGAAAATTCCCGCGGCCAAAACAGCAGCTAGAAATTTCTTCATACCATCATCACTTTCCTCATTTTTGTGCAACAGGTATCACGAGCATTTTGCATATTTCTGTCATATTATACAGCATTCTACAGGAATAATCAAGTATCCCCGGTTTCAAATTGCACCCGTAATTTTTCCAAAGCGCGTTTTTCAATACGGGACACATAGGAACGGGAGATCCCCAGTTTTCCCGCTACTTCCCGCTGGGCCAGCGGCTTGCGCCCTCCCAGGCCGTAGCGCATGCAGATTACGCTGCGCTCCCTGGGCTCCAGAACAGGAAGATAGTCATAGAGCTTTTCGCTTTTCATACGGATATCAATATCGTCAATCACCGTGTCGTCCACAGCCATGGTATCCATCAGGGTCAGGGCATTGCCATCCTTGTCAGAGTCAATGGGCTCGTTGATGGATACATCCTGAGCGGACTTTTTCCCAGAACGGAAGAACATCAGGATTTCATTTGCTATCCTCACATAAGAGAGTCAAATCTGGGATAGTGGTATAGTCAACATCGCCCTCTGCCCCGAACAGCACCACATGGGCGGCTTCCCCGTCCCAAATCACCTTCTGTACCACGGTGCGGATGGCGGCGCGTTTTTCCTCTATAGACAGCAGGTCTATGGTGGTGCGGAAGCTGGCAAGCATTTGAACGAGTATGTCAAATTCTTCGGCACTCAGCTCATTTTGAGCCGTCAGGCCCTCCAGCTCGGTTATCCGGGCTTGGAGGGTTTCCTGCTGCCCGCTCAGTTCATCTATGCGCTTTGCTACCTGATTTTTGGCTGTAGCACTGTCCAGCCCCGCAAGGGAATCAATCAGCGCGGTGAGCTTGCTTTCAACGTCGGCACACTCCTTGCGTAGACCGGCTAACTGTTCATCATAGCCGGTGCGATCGCCGGAGTAGAAGCTCTTGCTTTTTTCAAGCTGGCTGAGAAATGCCGCTTTGTCCTCAGTAAGCCCCTTGATTTCCTCAATAACAGCGGCGTCAAGCCGGTTGCCGCTGAGGTTTTTCTGGGCGCATTGGCTCCCCTGGCTGTGCTCCTTGCGCTTGCAGATGTAGGTGTAAAGGGGCTGACCGTCCGCACCCAGCCGCTTGGAGGTCTTGGGGTACATCCGGCTGCCGCAGGAGCAGAACAGCAGGCCGGTAAGGAGGGCCTGGTTGCTCCTGGGCTTGCGGTAGGACTTGGAGCGGTTCTGCTCCAGGCTCGCCTGCACCTTCACCCACTCGCGGCCCGGTATCAGCCCCTCATGCTGGCCCACGGTGACAATCCACTCCTTGACCGGCAGGTAGACAGTGGCCCGGCCCTTCTCCTGGTCAGTGCGGTTGTAGGCGAGAATACCGTGGAGGCCGTCAAAGTCGGCGGGAGGAGAGAACAGCTCAGCCTCGTTCTCTGTGAAATATTGGTATGCCTCCTGGTCGGCCAGCAGGTAGACCGGGTTTTGCAGGATATTCTTGACAGCGAACCGGGTGAAGTCCCGGCCCGTCTTGGTCTTGACATTCTGGCGGCGAAGCTCAGCCTCGGTTTTGGAGAGGGAGTCGCTCTCGGCGTAGAGAGCGAAAATTTCCTTGACCAGTCCGGCCTCCTCCGGGATAAGCCGGAGCTTGCAGGCTTTGCGTGCCTTGCCGTCCACCGTGACAGTCTGGACGCTCTCGGAGGCGTAGCCGGTGGGGGTGTTGCCCCCCAGCCAGCGGCCTGTCTTTGCCAGCTCGTGCATGTTGTCCCGGATGCGCTCGGCGATGGTCTCCCGCTCCAGCTGAGAGAACACCGAGGCGATGTACATCATGGCCCGGCCCATGGGGCTGCCGGTGTCGAACTGCTCCCGAATGGAGATGAAGGCCACATTCAAGCGGCTCAGCTCCTCAATGAGCGCCGAGAAGTCGCTGATGTTGCGGCTGATACGGTCAAGGCGGTAGACCACGATGGCGCTGATCTCGTGGTTGCGGGCGGCTTTCAGCATCTGCTGGAAGGCCGGGCGGTTTAGGTTGCCGCCGGAGAAGCCCTCGTCCTCGAAGATTAGGGCGGTGCGGGCGGTTTCCTCGCCGGAGTGCAGTGCGATGTATTCGCGGCAGAGGTCGATCTGGTTGCCGATGCTTTCGCCTTTGCCTGTGAATTTGGATTTGCGGGAGTAGATGGCGGTTGGCATGGTGGGGGCTCCTTCATGATAGGTGTTTTGGTATAGTATAGCATAGAGTAGCGGAGGAGTACAGAATAAATTGGAAAAAATTTTACCACCTTATAACAGAAAGAAATATAGAACATCAACTATCCACACTGTATTTCGAAGGAAGATACCCGGATTACGGAGGTGCTAAATCTCTTCGCTAGAAGTCTTGAGCGCTCAGATTTACCTTTTAGTATGCTCAATATTTTTTTAGCGTGCGCTTGCATTTCTATTGCCATCGTTTTTGCCAAAAGAAGAGAACCATCCTTGAAACCAAAGATGGTTCTCTTCTTGTCTCTTAACAACAAGTGACAGAAGGCACTTGTGAAATGAATCCAGGCATAAAATAGTAGACGACCTTTTTGGGGTTACACTCCAATGGCTCGATAGGGCCATTATATGATAACTCGTGAAAACCAGAACGATAATACCCACTATAGCTGTCATACAACTTGAAACCAAATCGCTGTAGGAAAGAATCAAACTCAGTTACTCGCGGCTCTGAAACCGTAATGACGGGATGTCTGTCACCTAGTGTTATGATTGCTTTCTTCATAAACGCCGTACCAATACCGCGTCCACGGAAGTCGTCAGGAATGTATAATGTGCAAATCTTTTTTTCATAGAAAGTCTTCTTCAATATCATTGCACCAGCCAAACGATTGCAGTCGCCTTGAGGCGACGCAAAGAAAACCATCCGATTGTCTCCAATGGAAGGAACAACTGTCTGATTATACCAGTGTCCAAAACCAGGATAATCGTCCCGCAGAAAAGCCAAGGAAGTACCAACCATCCGAACTGAATCCGAGTCAACTTTTCTAAGTTGCTGGATAGTTATATTGTCCATAAGTAGAGCCTCCCTTCCATATTACATTATACACAGTTGAGCCAATATTGTCAAGAAGGTAATATATTATATGCTTTTAGGTAGGCGGTGTCAAGAGAAATTTGCAAATCAGTTGCCAAATAATGTCTTTCAACGCCAAAATACTACTTCCTAAGAGTGATCCCACTGCACCAAGTCCGAGAGTAATAAGAACATACCGCCATATAACCTGCTGCTCAACTCTGAATTTAGCGAAAAGTTCACTGGAATCGATATATTTCGAGTTACTCTCTGTCTTGGGTTTGTCAGCATAATGGTAGGCCACCAAATCTTCTGTATCAAGCCCATCAACATAGTCTTTCCAAACATCTTGTTCGATTTTCCTGACTTTGAAATTTGTGTTGGATACATCGACGTATGCCTTCGTCATTAAGAAGAAATGAAGTTGTTGAACCGGAACGGGATGATTCAGTTTTTCGTGGAAACGCTCGACGAGAGTATTATGAAGTCCGCGAATGTTATGGTAACGAAAATCAATCATATATGTAGTATTAAATAGCCCTTGGATGACTCCGGTCGGCGGCTTATATCGATGAATCAGAAAATCAAGGGGTTGGTTTTTTATGCGAAATCGGAAATAGTAGTCCGATTCCTGCTCAGATTCATCCATATTACTTAGTATACGACCTGTTTTTATCTCGAGTATGGTTCCTTCACCAAAGGCTTCGAGACTTATGTCATTTACGATATCCAATTGATAGATTTTAAAATGATCATCCTTCGATGTACAGCGCACATCAATTTCTTTCTTGTTAGCAGAAATCGTAACGTGATGGCTATCATTGAATAGAGCATCAGCCAGCAAAGCGTTTTCAAGAAATTTTCTCCCAAGATCCTCGATACATTGCATTTTTTTCGCTTCAGTTATAGAAAAAGGCAGGAAGAAAAATAATGCCTGTGCTTTTGAAAGTCTCTTCACCCGGAATCCAATATCCAAATACGGGTAATCAGTGCCTTGTAAGTGTTCCTTCTCTTTTTTCCAACCACATTCACACCATAAATTGAAATGCACATGCGCAGCCAATTCACCAGACTCATCTGACACAGATACACCAGATTCATTCTCGCGTTCTTTATACCAAAACGCAAAACTCTCCATTATTCTCACCTCATAGCCTATCACAGTTCGGCACACAGATTTCATGGTCAGTATTGATGTATATAAATGATTGCGGCGCATGATCTATGCCATAATCCAGAAGTTCCCTGGGACAATTGAATTTTATTACTTCTCCAATCTCATATGCGTATGCTATCTTAGAATTGGAAAAGTATCTCATGTATTCATCATAACTGATTCCTGCACCTGATTTAGTCATGTTCCATAAAGCATCTGGAGAAGCGCTTAATTGGCTGATGATCTTCGTATATGCAATTACTTTACTGACAGGAGCAGTACAATAGATAATCATTATGGAGGGTTTCTTACGAGCCATTTTTCTGCGGTATTCATATGTTTTCTCGCCAGATAATATCTTCTCAATGTATTTAGGCTTGATCGATATAAGAATAGCTGTCACGCATGTACCTCCGTCGAATAGTGATATAAGTTTTCAATCAAAAATGATGCCGTTTTTCGTAAGTATAGAAACGCAATGCGCTGAATCGTTTGCGTCATAAGACATATAATGGACATCAAGCGGACACTCTATGAGATTCGCAATATGTCTAGCAACAGTTTGTTCTTCTTTTTGCAGGCATACAACCTGTTCATAGTCGTAGAATTTCTTATCCCTTGACAGTAAATTGCTAATTATCTGGTTTGTATCAGCGTCCAAAAGCAGTATTTGTTTTATATGTAGCTTTTCAAACACCCCATATGGCAACACCTCAACATGATTCTGTTCATTAAAAATGCAAAAATGTCCCGCAAGCAAAATTATTGGATGCTTTTTCAGTTTTAGTTCGACCTCAGAAACAAGTACTTCTTGATTGTATACCGCATCCTTTACGGCCTTGCTTTGTTTGTAATCTTCGCCATTTATCTTGCTTATTAAATCTCCAGCAGAGAAAGATGGAATGTTTAAGGAATTGCCTAACGACCTACACAAGGTACTCTTTCCTACGCCATAAACTCCTGCGATAAAAATAGTTTCCATTTTCTGTCCTCTCTTTTTTATTGTAATGACATTATAGTTTCATTTTATCAAATTATATCGCTTTGTCTATAGTGAGAATAGGTGTTCGACACAAACTGCACTATTTATAAGTAATTATACCATATTCGCAGAGATATTTCAATTACGCAATGGGGATTTGAGGGAAAATGAACTTATAGACACAAAATATTCTGTAAGGATGGTCACGGACATTTTGTCCGCGACCATTTTGTTGCAACGTCGCCGAAACAGTTTCGCCCACGTTGTTTTCTGGTGGTGGCGTAATCCGCAACCACCACCCCGCAAAATCAAAACGACAAATTGCTGTTCTGGTCAACGACTTTTTATCGCTGAGCAAATTACTGTCTTGACGTGACGGAAATTATTTCCGTCACGTTCTAAAACCGACAAAATGACGGTTTTAGCTCAGAGTCTTTATCTTGCTCAGCTTTTAGTGTTTCGTAGATACTATCAGAAACGCTTTTCTTCTCTCCTATTATTTCAGTTTCCCAATCTCGAATAACATTCCCCAGGCTGTTTGTAGCGAGAAAGTGTTCAATGAAAACGGCGTTCAGCAATTTGTTTTTCTCTCTTCTTTCCATTTTTTTGCCCTCGGCAATCTTCTGTACTTCCAGGCTGAAGCGGTATCTCAGCATACTTTTCATAACCTCACGGAACTCCTCACTGGCAAAGAGCGCGCCCAATGTTCCGGGATAGTCTTTTGAAAATTCTCCAAATTCTCGCAAAAACGCAACACTTTCCTCGCTCATATTGAGAAACTTACACACCCCAGCCAAATCCATATCAAGGCTCTTGGCCCCGCCCTGCCGCCCCACCAGCCAGTCACAGGACACATCGAAATACTCTGCTATTTGCAGCAGCTTGTCAGCGTTCGGCTGTCCTATACCCATGGTGTATTGGCTAACTGCCTGTCGTGATATACCCAGCTCCCTTGCAACCGCTGTGATGGTAGTAGGTTTTTCTTCAATTAGCTGTCTGAGCCGGGTTGGGAATATGTCATTATATTTGTCTGACAAGAAATCTACCTCCTTTTGTAGTGTGCGATTTTCTTGCGATTTTGTAAATGTAGAAAGAAACATTGGCTTTATCTTTTTCTTGCTATATACTGAGTATAGCAAGAAATACAGCCACTGTCAAGCGGCTATCACAAAGGAGGAATTTCTACAGCAGAAACAAAAGCCATTCAAGAGCTGGCGCGTGAGGCCCAGCGAGAGTACCAGCGCCAATGGCGCAAGAAAAATCCCGATAAAGTGAGGGAGATGAACCGCCGCTATTGGGAGAAAAAGGCCTGGGAGAAGGCAAAGGAGGGGGTGAAGCGATGACAAATTTCTCTAACTGTCTGGTTAAATTCGTGCCTGAAGCTAACTCCCGATACACAACGACCGACATCGGCAACAGCAATCTGTTCGCCGATTATTACCGCGACGTCGCCCGCTACGTCCCCGAGCGGAAGATGTGGTGCATCTTCACCGGCAAGCCCTGGGAGCCGGACCCCTGCAACCTCCAAGTCATGGAGCTATGTAAAAAACTTGCGGATGAGCTGGTGATTTATGCCCTCTCCCTACCCGAGGGCCGCGAACGCAACGAGTACCGCAAGGCCGTGGAGCGGTGGCAGATTCGCCACTACCGGGAGATAATTCTGAAAGACGCGATGGGCATTTACCCGGAAAAACTCAGCGACTTTGATAGCAAGCCAGACTTGTTCAACTGCACAAATGGCACGCTGGATTTACAAACGATGGTGTTCCATGAACACAACCCTGCCGATATGCTGGCAACAATTTCCGGCGTGAAGTACGACCCGGAGGCCCGCTCAGAACTGTGGGAGCGCACCATCAAGGACGTTATGCTGGGCGATTTTGACCTTGCCGCTTACCTCCAAAAGGCCCTGGGCTACGGCAAGGCGGCACGGCCCGAAACCATAGCCCTGCGGCAGAACTACAACAGCTCCGGGCCCTCGGAGGACATAGCAAAGCTGGCCGGAGCCAGGGCTGTGAACATCTCAGAGCCGGACAAGTAGATGGTTTTGAGCGCGGCTTTGGTGAAGACACTGACCGGCAACGACACCATGATCACCCGGTTTCTCAACGAAAACAGCTTCGAGTTCAAGCCCAAGTTCAAACTTTTCATCAACACAAATCACCTGCCAAAAGCAAATGACGTGACGGTTTTCAGCTCGGGAAGGGTGAAAGTCTTGCCGTTTAACCGGCATTTTTCGCCGGAAGAACAGGATAAAACCCTCAAAAAACGCTTGGAAAATGAGCTGCCCGGCGTGTTGAATTGGTGTCTGGATGGTCTTTGGCTCATGCAGGAAACAGGGTTTGAGCCGCCGGAATCGGTGCAAAATGCTACCGCAAAGTATCAGCATGACAGCGACAAGCTGACAAGATTCGTTGAGGAAATGCTCACGCCCGACCCAGACGGTGAAGTCAGAACCGAAGATGTTTACCGTGAATACCGGGACTGGTGTACGCAAAACGGTCAGTACGCGGATGCTTACCCCACATTCAAACAGGGTATGGAAGGGTATGCTCAAATCAGAAAAAAGCAGCCAACAGGTGCCGGAAAAGCCGTCAATCCGACAGCCATGTTCTGTGGCATACAGCTTAAAATGGGCGGCCTTTACTTTCAGCAAACATGACGGTGTTCCGAGTGTTCCAGGCAAAAACATACCCTCCCACGCGAAAGCAAATATTTTTACCCCTATATTTCGCTGGAACACCTGGAACACGCAAGAGCCTTGGCGGTAGAAATGGCCCCGTAGGGGCCAGAGTTTTGAAAACGAGAGTTTTCGAGGTTTCGGAACGAGCCAGCATCGCATTTGTCCAGACACCCGTGCGGACACGTGTGCGGACAATGCAGCTTGGACAGGGAGAACCCTGTAACCCCGATTTTTAGAGTTATAACATAATAGAAAGGATGATTTTTATAGGCAATCAAAAGAAGTTTGACATGAGGATGACCGAGCAGGACTACAAGCGGCTTACCCGCAAAGCTCGCAAATGTGGGCTGACAAGGTCAGGCTATATTCGACTCTTGATTCACGACTACAACCCCCGTGAGGCTCCGCCCGCTGATTACTTTGGTATGACCCGGGAGCTAAAAGAGATTGGCGGCAACATGAACCAGATTGCGTTCATGGCGAACGCTACCGGGCTGGTTGACGAGGAGCGGTACTATGAAGAGGTAATGCATCTGCGGGATGCCTTACAGCGGATTGAGCGGGCTGTTATCGGGCAAGTGGATAAGGTTGACTTTGAGGAAGAAAGTTAGGATTTGCCACCGTTAGCAAGCATATTGTACAAGCCACCAGACATATGAGTAGCTGAAACGGAGGTGCCGCCTTTGCCCAAAAGCCAGCCCATCAAGCTCGTCATGCACTACCCCAAGACCGAGGAAGGAATGCGCCAGTTGTCCCTGCGTGTAGCCCAGGCCCATGCGGAGGCAGTGATACATAAAATCAGCAGTGCGAGAAGCTCTGTCAAAGAAAAAATCGCGATGATGCAAGCTGTAGCTAATACTGCAAAAACAGAACGGCAAATTTCAAAAGAACAAAGTGAAATAGGTCGTTGACCTATACCAAAAAGGAAAAAACCAACAAACTATGTTGTTAAAAAATATATAAATAAAAACAGTCCCGGAGGTTTTGATTCTCTCCGGGACTTTCATATTGTGCAAATCAAACGGACAAAATGCCCATGAGCTCTGTGAGCCATTTAGGAGGAGCTGGGTTGATAGCCAGCAGTTCCCCGTTCTCATACCGCGCCACCTCCACAAAGCCGTTGCCATTGTCAAAGAACCGGGCCTCGTCACAGTAGGGCAGCACCTTCACAAGAGCATCGAACCGCCCTGCATACCGCCGCTCCACGTCCCGCTGGGGGATATTGTGCCCGCCCTTCCTGACACGGTTCTCAATGCGCGAAAGGCTTTCCTCAAGGCTGTCCAGGCCGATATAGTAGAGCCGGATGGTATAGCCCAGCTCCTTAGCCCGCCGGATAGTGCGCTCCGTCCGCGCTCCGGCAAGGGTAGTCTCTTGAGTAAAGTTCAGACCCTTCTCAAGGCACTCGTTTATCTTCTCGACCGCCGCCCTGCCGCCTGCCCCATAGCCGCCCAACTTGGCCGACAGCTTGTCCGGGTCGATGATGATGCCCAGGTCGTCACGCTCCGCTTTCAGCGCGCCGGTAAGGCTGGACTTGCCACAGCCATTCACGCCGCCGATAATGGTGTATAGTTTCACGATGTGTACCCCCGTTTGTGCTTCATTATCTAAAATTATAGCACATCACGCTCGGAATAGAAAGGGGAAAGATACTCTTTTAGCTTCTCCCAGCTCTTTTTACTGACCTTTTTCCGTCCCATCTCCCAATCGCGCATTTTCCCCCAGTACCTACCAGCTTGGCAAATGCTTTCCGGCTCAGCCCTAATCTCTCCCGAGCGCGCCGTATCCGGTCACCTGGCCCGTCATAAAGG
Source organism: Acutalibacter sp. 1XD8-33 (assembly GCF_003612555.1). GTDB lineage: Bacteria > Bacillota > Clostridia > Oscillospirales > Acutalibacteraceae > Acutalibacter. The sequence continues at coordinate 180,620 of NZ_RAZF01000004.1, read as the reverse complement.
AACCGGCTGTACTCGTCCAGCAAGTCTTCAACCGGCACCCCATACAACTCTGCCAGCTTGTCCATCGCCTGAGCGGGATACTCCTGGCAAGACCCCCGCTCCATTTCCTCATATTGACTCAGGGGAATCCCGAGCTGCTGGGCCACCTCTTTCTGCATCAGCCCCAGCCGGTACCGGCACCAGCGCAACCGCTCCGGGACTGTGTGCAGATCCTCGTACTTGCAGGAATACCGTTGAGCCTCTGAAGCCTTCCGCACCTTTCCCAGCCGGAAAGAGAGCACATACAGCGGCGCAAGCCTCCCATCCCTGCCCATCAAATACAGCCCATTCCCCAGGGACACTCTTGCCTGCCAAGCGGAAGTCATGTGATAATACCATTTTCAATACATTTGGAAGCGTAACTGGAAAGACGGATTCCCTTGCTCGCATCGAAAGTATCAACGGCTTTGATCAGCCCAATGGTGCCGATGGAAATCAGATCTTCCTGGTCGTTGCCGCTGACATAATATTTCTTCACGATATGAGCTACCAGGCGGAGATTGTGTTCAATGAGATCCTGGCGGGCGGCGGCGCTGCCCTGGGACATTTCCATCAGGCATCTCTTTTCTTGGGCAGAGGAGAGGGCTTTAGGAAAACTGTTTCCTCCGGTAACGTGAAGCATCAGGTAGATCATATGGGAAAAGACATCCAGCAGGTGCAAGAAGAACATAGCATTCCCTCCTTCATACTTGGAACCTGTATCCACAGCCTTGCTCTTGGAAATTCCGGCTATAGATAGCAGAATACCGGGGATTGCTTTAAAAAGAGAGAACAGGATCGGTTATCCTGGCAACAGGCGGGTTTCGCATGGAAAGCCTCTGTCTCTGGATGCGGCCGCATCCCTTCCCGCGTTTTGAAAGCAAACCCGAATCCGGCAATATTGTTTCAATTGTATGAAGGCGTTTATGATTTACTGCCTGTACTCCAAAAGGAAATTAGAAGATCAGGTCAAAATTCACTGGAGAATAGAACAGGCGGCGGATTTCCTCAGGGTTCTGGGACTGGCCCAGCACCCACATGAGCTTGGTGACAGTGGCCTCCAAAGTCATGTCGTAAGGCTCCAGAAGATGATACCGCTCTTTCACCCGGTGGCCCACCTGGTATACGGAGATATCGCTGCCCTCCTGGGGAACCTGGGTCGCCAGCACGATGGTCTTTCCGGCCTGGGCCAGAGTGTCCAGCTGCTCCAGATAGAGGTCCGGAATTCCCCCTACGCCGTAGCTTTCAATCACAAGGCCGTCACACAGCCGGCCTATGGCGGCAAAGGCTTCAGCGGGCAGGCCGGGAACGAGCTTGAGCAGGGCCACATCGGTGTCCAGCCGGTGGAAGAAAGAAGGAGAACCTGTCTGGGGGCAGGGAATAAACCGTGCCACTCTATGGTCCCGAACTTCGGCCAGGTCAGGGAAATTGATGCTGGAAAACGCGTTATAGCTTTTGGTCCGGGTTTTACGGGCCCGGGTTCCGGCAATCACATGCCCGCCAAAGAGAATGCATACGCCGCTGTCCCCAGAACAGGCATAGCGCAGGCTGTCCAGCAGATTCTGCCGGGCATCGGTATCCTCTTGGTCAATGGGCTTCTGGGCGCCGGTGAGCACAATGGGCTTGCGGGTGTGCTGAATCAGATACGACAGGGCTGCGGCGGTATAGGCCAGCGTGTCCGTGCCGTGGCAGATGACAAAGCCGTCGAAGTCAAGGTAATGCTTCTCTATGACCTGAGCCAGCAAAAGCCAGTGCCGGGGGGAAATATTCGTGCTGTCCAGATTGAAAGGCTGGACAGCCTCGGTATGGCACAGAGACTGGGCGTCTGGGACACGGGCCAGAAGCTCCTCCGGGGACAAAGCCGGAGCCAGCCCTCCTTCTGTTTTAGCGCAGGCAATGGTGCCGCCGGTGGCGATGAGCAGGATGCGTTTCATGAAAACTCCTCCCAAAAGAATGGATGAACTGCGATTTTGTTTGATAAAGTCAGGCGGTATAGTTATAGTTAATTAACTTCAAAAGATTCTTTTGAACCAGGCGGCAGAGCCGTCCAGCTTAAAAACAGGTATATACCGATTTTTAAGTGCGTTTGCTATATTCCCGGAGACCCCTGGACATAGAGAAGGCCGGCGCGGCATTCCACCGTGCTGGCCTTTATCATCTGGCGGCTTTACGTGTGTCCGCGCGTCTTTGATGATTTTCTGTGTGAGGATCTTTTGAAAAGGAAGTCCTGCCTTATTTAATGTTTTCCTTGATCCACTGGCAGTCCTCTGCAATGCACTTGTCATGTTCGTCGTAGAAGCCTTCCCGCTCTACCACCCAGAAGGCTTCAAAGCTCTGCTCGTCCAGGGCGTTCTTGATTTCCTGCCAATCAATGTTGGATTCCGGCGCGCCCAGCTTGCACTGGACCTCAAACCGCTTTTTCCCCTCGGGACTCTGGTTTCTGGCGTTCAAGCTGTCCAGCATCTTCTGGCGCTCTTCCAGGGACATTTCTCCCACATGGGCAAAGGGACTCTCATGGTTGCCCTCGGCATGGGCGGAAACGGGCTTAGGTCCAGGGCCCTGCACCCGGCAGTTCTCCTTTACATGAATGGCCACGATCCGGTCCTTATAGCGGCGGATGAACGAGGGCGGGTAGGTGCCGGCGTTCATGGTCCAGCCGCAGTCCAGCTGGAAATAACACTTGCTGGAATGGTTGGCCAGATGCTCCAACAAGGGCAGGCCGTTGTCCACATAGAACTCCTTGCTGTGGTTGTGGTAGCCGATTTTAATGCCATAGGGCTCCGCCATTTCGGCCATAGCGTCCAGCTTGTGGGCCACCTCAATGGCCTCTTCCTCATTGCAGAAGTTGGTGCTGGCCCAGATAACGGCCTTGCCGCCCAGGGCCGCCATCTTTTTCACGATCTCCTCGGTGGGCTCGGCATGAACAGATACAATCTCCAGCCCGGTTTCCGCCGCCCACTTTTTAATGTCCTCCACATCGTTGTCCAGGTCTACAGGCAACAGCTCCACGCCGGTGAAGCCCAGGGATTTGATGGTTTTGAATTTTTCCAGCAGGGTGGGGCCCAGGCCGAGATAACTGGCCACGCCGCCAAAGGAGTATGTACCGATATTGACTTTCATGGGAATCGACCTCCTGGTAATATTGTACTATTATATTATCAAATTTGGCAATCCTTGTCAACAGATTCCCGGTCAAAACAGGCCGTTATCCGGAAAAAACCTCCCAGATTGGCCAAGGACGGAGAGCGCCGTCCCCGCTGAGCCCCTGCGGAATCCTGCCGCGCAGGGACTGACTATTTCAGCCGCACATACATCTGCGGGGAGCTGTTGTTGTCCTTACGTTCGGATTTGATTTCAAAGAGGTCCAGGGAATCCAAAAAAGGCGTGAGCTTGGAAAAGCCGAAATTCCGCACGTCAAAGTCCGGATAGCGTTTGCCCAGGATATTCCCCACCTTGCCGATGAAAATCCAATTGTCCTCATCGGAATTCTCTCGCACAATGGTGCGCAGAGCTTTACGGATGGTGCGCAGGCTGGTTTTGGGCTCCTCCTGGGCATCGGGCTTTGGGTCCTCCCGGGACTTTGGCGCGGCCTTGGCGGCTTTCCGGGGAGCGGGCTTTTTCTCTTTCTGGAGAGCGGGCTTCCGCCCCGGTTCCAGCTTGACAGGCTCTTCCGGGTCGTCCTCGTCTGCGGCGGAAAGGATGTCCAAATATTTGAATTTATTGCAGGCGGCGATGAAAGAGTTGGGGGTTTTGCTCTCCCCCATGCCCACCACCGTCATGCCGGACTCCCGCAGCCGGGCCGCCAGCCGGGTGAAGTCGCTGTCTGAAGATACCAGGCAGAAGCCCTCCACCTGGCCGGAATAGAGGATGTCCATGGCGTCGATAATCATGGCGGAGTCGGTGGAATTCTTCCCAGTAGTATAGCTATACTGTTGGATAGGGATCACCGAGTTATCCAAAAGGGCGGATTTCCAGGAGATCAGGGCGGGGTTGGTCCAGTCGCCATAAATGCGCTTGTAGGTGGCGATCCCGTCCTTGGAAATCTCGTCCAAAATGAGCTTGATGTACCGCACGGACACATTATCCGCGTCGATGAGCACGGCGAACCGGCTGTCGCTGGGCATATTGTAACCTCCTTACAGTCCGATTTCCTCATGGTTTTCCCGCATCCCTAGAATGCACTGTTCGATCACCTGGTCCAGCTCCGCCCCCAGACGCGCGCATCCGTCCAGGATTACGCCGCGATCCACCCCGGCGGCGAATTTCTTATCCTTAAATTTCTTCTTCACTGACTTCACTTCCAAATCCATCACAGACTTGGAGGGGCGCATAATAGCTGCGGCGTTGATGAGGCCGCTGAGCTCATCGATGGTGTATAACACCTTCTCCATATACCGCTCCGGTTCCACGTCTGAAACCAGCCCGTAGCCGTGGCTGACCACCGCGTGGATGAAATCCTCGCCATAGCCGGCGTTTTGCAGAATCTCCACTGCCTTTTTGCAGTGCTCCTCCGGATATTTTTCATAGTCCACATCGTGCAGGAGTCCCACGCAACCCCAGTATTCCACGCCTTCCGGGGCATTGTCTTCTCCCGCCATTTTTGCGTAATGGCGCATGATGGCCTCCACCTGCATCCCGTGGCGGACCAGGGCCTCGCTTTCATTGTATTCTTTCAATAGTGTAAGGGCTTTTTCCCTCATATCAGTGTCAACATCCTTTCAATAAATAATCGGATTATTTTTGTTTCTGCCACAATTCCCGCAGTTCCCGAATAGACTGTGGGCGGTCTGCCCGGCTGTCACACACGGCCCGGGAGGCCAGCTGAAAGAAGCCTTCTCCCAGAGGCCAGTCCTCCCGCCGGCGGCTGCAATGGCTGAACAGGGCGAACGCCATTGCCCCGGCGGTGTACACGTTGGTTACCTCATCGATTTCCGCGCCCAACTGGAATTCTTCTGGAGACATGAACCGGGAACTGCCCCACAGACGGCCCATATGGTTGACGAAGGGCTTTCTGGCGAAAAAATCCACATCGCAGATAATGGTCCTGCCGCTCTGAAAATCATACATCACGCTGCCGTCGTAAAAGTCAATCGCAACATAGCCCTGGGAATGCACAGACTCCAGAAAGCCCAGAATGCGGGAAAAGACGTCCATACGGTTTTTCTGCGGCAGAGCCAGAAACCTGGCATGGCTTTCCGGATACATCCTGCCCATGCAGTCTCCGTCCTCCCAGTGGAACACCATGGCGAATCCGCCGCCAATCTCTTCCGCCTCCACCAGCCGGATCAGACAGGGGTGGCGCAGATTCTGGTAAACCGGCAGAGACGCCTTAAGCCGGGCAATCGCGTCCTGTGGCTGGCCGGAATACTCCATGGTAGGCGCCCCGGCAAACTTGACGAAGAATTTTCGTCCGGCTTTCACTGTGCCGAAACAAAGGTTACCGGAGTCCTGCCCGTCAAAAACCCGGAAAACTTTCCCATATTTCTTTATAAAATCCAAGTCAAAGGGCTCCCTGACCTGAAGAGCGGTCCCGTCTAGATATTGTGTCATTATAGGTTCCTTTCCATCTGCAAGTGAAGATAAGAGGACGCGCAAACAGAGCACGTCCTCTTTTGCCATATGCAATTGACGCCCTGCCAGAGGAGGTCAGCCGTCTCCCAGCAGCAAATCAAAAATCTCACGCTCTGTGGGCAGATCATAATCTCCGGTGAGTGTTCCCGGCCGGTGGTAGACAACCCCGGCCCGGCGGTTGCGCTCCAGGCAGTCCAGCAGGGTCTCCACGCCCTGTTCCCTGGCGAATTTGGCGAAGGCTTGGATCCGCGTGCTGCCGTGCATCCCCTTGCCGCAGGGGAAGTCCGGGCACTCCCAGCAGGCGGAAACGCCCCTCTCCCGGGAGCAGAGATAGTTCACGCAGGTTTCGTGGTTGGGGCAGCCGCCCTCCCGGCATCCGGGGCAGTCCCGGTTTTCGCTGCACAGGCAGCAGGCCAGTGCGCAGACGGCGATCCCCAGCTCCCGCCTCATCTCGGCGAAGCTCAGCCTGTAGTAGTCCCCATATTCCCGGAACTCCTCCGGCCCGGTGAAGCCCAGCTCCCCCAGGACCTCCCGGCGGGCCGGGGCCGAAAGAGGCGCTTTGGTCACCATGCTGCCCATAGGGAAGTCCCTGGGGAAGCGCTCCATAGCCAGGGAATAGAGCTCCCGGAGGACCTTCGGCCGCTCGTATTCGGAGCGCAGGTCCACCCGGAGCACGCCGGTCTCCCCGCCGAAAATCTCCAGGGTGCCCACGGCCTCGCCAGTGCGCTTGTCTATAACGGCGGGGCGCGCGTACTGGAAAACGTCATTGTTCCAAAAGTGGATGGCCGTCTCCATCTCCTCCAGGGACCGGAAGAGAAATCCCCCCACACAGTTGTCGTCGTTCATCAGCGCCACTGCGGCGGGGTCGGAGTAGCACCGCAGAAGCTCCGGCGCGTCCTCCTTTTTCACCTGGCGCAGGAGGAAATGCTCGGTCTCGTACCGGTAGTCCTGGCAGGAATTCTCAGGGTTCATAGATACAACTCCTTTCACAGAACGCTTGTTCTATAAAGAGCGTACCATACACCGGGGAAAATGTCAAGAACTGGGGAGAGGAGGGCGTGTTTTTTTGAAGTAATGGAAGGCCTTCGGGGGCAAAGCAACGGTCTCGCCTCCGGCCCGGTCGGTTCGCAGCTTGGTCTGCAATACTTGGCTTTGCCAAGTATCCGGCAGAACGCTCACCCCAAACCCGCGCCAGCTTAAGACCAGCTGGACTGGTCAATGTTGTTCCGTAAAACGTTCACGACGAGCAAAGCGAGGAGTGGGTAAAAGTTTCGTCAACCTTTTCAAAGGTTGCGGGGTGTGGGGTAGCGCCCCACGACCTTGCCAGCGACCAAAACATCGTCCCTGAACGCTTCTTACTTATTCTCCTGGTCGCCCACGTCCATGGGGTACTTGTGCATATAAGAGAGCAGCTCGTCCACGGTGGTGAAGGCGAGACCCGTGACGGTGTCCGCCGCGCCGTAGTAGATGGTGATGCGGCCGGTTTCCGGGTCGGTGAGGGTGGCGCAGGGGAAGGTCACGTTGGGCACGTCGCCGGTGAGCTCGTAGTCCACCTCGGGCCCGAACACGTAGAAGCGGCCCCGCTCCTTCACGATCCAGGGGCGGTCAATATCCAGAAGGGCGGTGCCGAAGCGGTACACAAAGCCGTTGCAGCTGTTCAGCACGCCGTGGTAGATCATCAGCCAGCCTTCGTCCGTCTCGATGGGGGTGGGGCCGGGGCCCACTTTCTTGCTCTGCCAGCCGTTGGCGGTGCCGAAGAGCCAGCGGTGCTTGCCCCAGTAGCACAGGTCCGGGCTCTCGCTGTAGAAAACGTCGCCGAAGGGGGTGTGGCCGGTGTCGCTGGGGCGGCTCACCATGGCGAATTTGCCGCCTATCTTCCGGGGGAAGAGCACGCCGTTGCGGTTGTAGGGCAGGAAGGCGTTCTCCAGCTGGTGGAAGGTCTTGAAGTCCTCGGTCCAGCCGATGCCGATGGTGGGGCCATGATAGCCGTTGCACCAGGTAATATAGTATTTGCCGTCAATATAGCACACCCGGGGGTCATAGCGGTATTCCTTGCGGATCACGTCCTTCTCGCCCTCAAAGACGATGGGATCCGGGTTGATGTCCCAGTGGATGCCGTCTTTGGAGAAGCCGGCGAAAATGTCCATCTCCACGCCCCGGTTGTCACAGCGGAACACGCCGGCATAGGCGTCGCCGTAGACCACCACGGCGGAGTTGAAGATGCTGTTGGAGGTGGGGATCGCGTCCCGGGGGATGATGGGATTTTCCGTGTAGCGCCAGACCGGCTTGTCGAAGCCGGCGGGCTTATCCTGCCAGGGCATGTTGGGCAGAGCGGGTTTTCCAATGATTTTTGCCATTTTTGAAGCACTCCTTTTTATATGACTTCGCTTGAAACCGGCAGACCGGGCGGTTCCGGTCCGCGTCCTTTCTTCTTTAGTATACCGCAAACCGGGGAAAAAAGAAAGAACTTTTTGGCAAATTTCACAAAATAATTTCAGGAAACAAATTGACAAAACATATATGATATGCTAACATATAAATATTATATAATATTTCAGACAAAAAGGAGGTAGTTCAGATGGGATTTCACCCTTAGCAATAGAATTTTGATATTACGGACTGCATAAAATAAAAAGGAGCGAATGAATATGAAGCGTTGTATTGCGTTGGTTTTGGCTTTTGCCATATTCCTTTCATTGAATGTGTTCGGCTCTGCAAAGGAAGATGGTATACTAGTTTCGCCTTATTCTGAGTGAAGAAGTAAGAAATTACGCGATTGGGTTTATGACATATTCCCAAGAGAAAGATGATATCTGGATCCGAGACTTTTCACCGCTGACCGATGGTGGCAGTAATGTGACCGGATATTACATCACATTTAATGATTCAGAGGCTCCTGCTGGATATCTTTTATTGAGCTTAATTTCAGGAGAGCCTTCAATCATCGAATTCGCTTTTGAGGGGCCTGGAATTATCGACTTTGAGGCATCGGAAATTTCCGCTGACGGAAACTCCGGAACAGAGGATATTATTTTCACCGGGCCTGGAGAGTTATATTTATATGGAGGCGGGGGGAAATACTATTCAGTTTATGATCATGAAATGGTTGATGATGGTATCCAAACGGTAATATCACCAAGAAGCTCCATATCAAGTGGCATTCTCGACTGGAGCGAAGCGGGAATAAAAAATTCGTCTGTTTTTAAAATATCAAATTTTGGTTCTGGTGGGGACTATTGGATTGTTGAAGATTTTGACCATCCCGATGGTGGGTGTACTCCTGCTGCGGGCACAAACATTTTGTGGTACTGGTGCAAGAAGCGATACTGCAAAAGTATTGATATGCGAGTTCCTTTCCCGGCCTCAGATTTTGATATGGCAAATACAATTTATACTTCTTTGAGAACAGGAATGAAAACTGATGACAAGCAAGGTACATATGGGAATATGATTATAAATGGATTTGAATTCTTTTTTGTACACCCGGCCGACAGCAATGGACCTTGGAACTATAAGTATTTTGATTCTGGAACATCTTTCTCAAGTTATAAAACTGCGTTGAACGGGAATTGCCCTATTCTGTTCAATATGGCAACAAAACCGCTTTCAAACGGAAAAAGAGACGGCCACTCTGTTATGGCGATGGGGTATGCTCAAAACAATAGCGGAACCAACTATTTGATGGTAATGGATGGTTGGTATAAGTATGGGAGATTTATAAAGAAAGGAACCTTTTACACTGAAAATGGAGATAAGATATGGGTAAAGAATTAGGAGGCGCATTTTTGTGAAAACAGCTCTTTCCGCCCTGATCTTTTTGGGCGTTCTGACGGGGGCCTCTTCTATGCGTCCCGCCATCTCCGCCGCCGACCCCGGCCGCATTTGGTTTTCCCACTGGCGCGCAAGGGAAGTGGTGGTATCCTATAAGGCCAGCAGCGGCCCGGTTCATTATATCGGCGTGCTGGAATTCTCCGGAAACAAGGAAAAGCCCGAAACCTGCGTGGCATATGAGACGTTTTTGAAGTGCCCCGCCAAGGAATATGACCAGGTGGAGGTGGGGGACATCATCGACTGCGACAGATACGTGCTGGAGCACAGCCGCATGGGCACGCTGGACCCGGGGGACATCAAAGCGAACCGGGGCAATTGGGAGCAGTATCCGGACGATCCTTTCTATAAAATGATGGAGCGCTATGAGGCCCAGACGGCGCAAAGCCCATCCCCGCCCTAGGCCATATTCAGCTTATGTGAGCACGCCCTAAGACAGAACAGGACCAACCGGTTTTCCGGCTGGTCCTGCTGGTTTTTGAACTATATTTTAGAAGGGCGAGAAGCCTGTCTCCAGCAGGGGAACCTCCTCCATGCAGGCGAGGATCTCCTCCCGCTGGGCCAGGGCGGGAATGCCGCCGGGCTTTGTGGCGCACATGGAGCCCGCCGCGTTGGCAAACCGGCAGAAATCCGCCAGCTGGCCGGGATCCAGGGTGTCCAGCTTTTCCGGGCTGTCAAAACCGTTCTGGTAGAGCTGAGACAGAAACGCCCCCCAGAAGCTGTCGCCCGAACCGGTGGTGTCCACCACTTTGGTGTCAAAGGTGGGGTGGTGGCTCAGCTGGCCCTTATAGGAGGAGACGCAGCCGTCCGGTCCCAGGGTGACCAAAATCAGGGTGATGCCCATCTGGTGGAGGGCCTTCACCCCCTGGGAGATGCTGTCCGTGCCGGTGAGCAGGCCCAGCTCCTCCTCGGAGATCTTCAGCAGGTGGCACAGGGGCAGGCCCAGGGCCATCCCCGCCACACCCTCCTCCTGAGAGGGCCAGAGCACCGGCCGCCAGTTGGGGTCGTAGGAGATGAGCTTGCCCAGGGAGCGGGCCTTCTTCACCAGCTCCAGGGTGGTGGTTTTCCCCGGCTCGGTGGTGAGGGAGAGGGAGCCGAAGTGGAGCACCGAGCAGCCCTCCACCGCCTCCATGCGGACCTCCTCCAGGCGCAGCTGGGTGTCCGCGCCGGGGTTGCGGTAGAAGGTGAAGCTTCGGTCCCCACGCTCGTCCAGGTGGACGAAAGCCAGGGTGGTGCGGAAGTACTTGTCCTCCACAAGGTTCTCCACGTCCACGCCGTTTTCCCGCAGGCAGCGGCCCAGGGACTTGCCGAAGCTGTCGTCCCCTACCTTGCCGATGAAGCCTGCGCTGACCCCCAGCCGGGCCAGCTGCACGGCCACGTTCCCCGGCGCGCCGCCGGGATTGGGGCACACCGCCTGGGAATATCCCTCCGCCTTGACGGGGGTGAAATCAATGAGCATCTCGCCGGTCGTGATAATCTCTGGCATAGAAACCGTCCTTTCTTTAATGCTTTATGTGTGGCCTCCGGCGGCTGGGGGTTTCACCCCCCGTCCCCCACAGCCTTTGAAAAGGCTGGCGAAACTTTTTCCCTGGTCAGCTTTGACCGGTCCAGCTGGTCTTAAGCTGGTCGTCGTGTGGGGGCGAAACCCCACGACCTTGCCGTAGCCGCGCCCTTTGCGGCGGAGGCCACACAGTATTGCTATGAAAAGTCTATAGATCAGGCTACGTCTCCCACGAAGCCTCACTTCAGGCCATGGACCAGGACCTCCGCCCCGGCGCCGGCCTCCACGTGGGTATAGGGCTTGTTGGGGTACACCAGCTGGGTGAAGGTCCGGGTGCCGTTGTCCACAAACAGCTCGCAGACCGAGTGGTCGAACACCAGCTCCATGGTCCATTCGCCCTGATAGAACCGGGGCTCGGCGGTCCTGCTGCTCCAGTCCGCCGCGAACTCCCCGTCAAAGTCCTGGGCCCCGGCCTGGGTCCGGTCCGCAAAGGCCCGGTTGGCCTCGTCTACCCCGAAGCGGAAGGCCTCGCCGTCCTCGTTGGACAGGGTGACCGTGCAGGCCCCTTTGCCGGTGACCGTGAGCTGGAACACCTCCCCGGGCAGAGCGCTACCGGGAACCCCCGGGCCAAAGGCCTGGGCTGCGGGCTTCTGGGCCAGACGGATCCCGCCCGTCTCCGTATTGACCAGGGAGAGCTCCCGGGGCAGGGTGTGCTGACAGCAGAACTCCCCGGTGGGCAGATTGCCCGCGTAGACCGGGTTCGCAGCCCAGCCCACCAGCACCTGGCGGTCCAGATTGGCGAAGGTGACCCCGGCGTAGTTGTCGAACCCGGCGTCGATGAACTCCGCCTGGGTGAACCGGCCGTCGCAACGGAAGGTGTCCCCGTCGAAGGTCCCGGTGAAGTACTGGGTACGGGCCCCGTGGTTCACCGGGTTGGGGCCCATGCTCACCAGCAGCACCCAGAGGGTTTTGCCTTCCACCTCCAGGGGGAACAGGTCCGGGCACTCCCAAACGCCCTCTGAGTAATTCCCCTGGGGGCCGAAATCGCCGGTTTTTTCCCAGTGGAGCAGGTCGGAGGAGGCGTAGAACTCCACATGATCCCCCACGGCCAGGGCCATGGTCCAGCCACCCTTGATGGGGTTGGGAAAGACCTTGGGGTCCCGGAAGTCCTGGATCTCCGTGTTGGGGATGATGGGGTTGCCCGGGTATTTGGTGAAGTTCACCCCGTCCAGGCTATAGGCCAGGCACTGCTGCTCGTGGTCGCCGTGGGCGGTGTAGAAGAGCAGGATAGGGGGGCGGCCCTCCTCTCCCAGACCGGAGGCGTTCTCCTGGTCCAGGATGGCGCTGCCGGAGAACATCATGCCCATCTCGTCAGGGGCCAGGGCCGGGGACAGGTGCTCCCAGTGGAGCAGGTCCCCGCTGACGGCATGGCTCCAGTGCAGGTCGCCCCAATGGGGTTCTGGGCCGTACTGGGCAAAAAGATGGTATTTTCCCTGGGCGAAGATCAGACCGTTGGGGTCGTTGATCCAGCCGGTCTTAGGGGTATAGTGCAGTTCGGGGCGAAAATCTCTGATGCCTTGGGTACTCATGGAAGGACCTCCTTGAAGAGTTTGTAAAGCCGCGCATAAGGGCGTGGGGGAGGGAATGCTATCGTTGTCATTTTCCTAATAAACAACCCATAAAAACCCCAGGCTGCGCTGCGAACCTCGGAATGTTTGCTCTCGTACATTATAGCACGACGGAGGAAGGATGTAAAGGCGCGGATGGGAAAAGCCTGGAGGATATGGAAAGAAAAGTTTCCAAAATTAGGGATTGACTTTTCGGTGGAGATCTGATATACTAAACACTGTCATGGGGGTATAGCTCAGCTGGTTAGAGCGCCTGCTTCACACGTAGGAGGTCACAGGTTCGAGTCCTGTTATCCCCACCAGATTGTCGTTATTCAAACCATGTCCAAAAAAATGCGAGATGCGGTTTGCGATGACGGAGAAGATGTCCGTGAGTGCTTCGGCACCACGGGCTTTTTCTTTGTTGTAGTGGGCAATTTCGCCTTTAATGGGGCCTATTAGCATATTGAAGGGTTCCCGGAACTCAGCCGTAACGTTGCCGTCTTCACCCACCCATAATTTCGAGAAAATGGCTTGGTTGAGCATCTTCTTATACCGATCATCTACCAAGCGGTAAGTCAACCCACAGTCCTCAATCAGTTCCAGTGCTTTTGAGATACTCTCCGAGACACCAGCGAAAGTCTGCCCGTATATTTTTATTTGGTGTTCTATCGCCGCCAGCTGTTTGGCAATTTTTTGCTGTTCACTCTTCATGAGGTCGAGCGGAATCGCATCGTTATAGTGTGCCTCCAGCAGTTTCTTACGTTTACGTTCCAGTTTGTCCTTCTCCCGGCGCAGTCCATCCAATTCTGTCTCGTATTTTTCCTGCTCGGCTTTGATGTTGGCCTGGAGATATTTCTCCAAGTATTTGCGGAGTTCTGGCGACAAAGAGTAGCGGTCATAAATCTGTTCTACCTGTCGCTCAACTTCGTCAATGAGAACGGCTTTTTGCTTACAGTCTTTCTCTCGCTTGCTATGCCTCCCAGCGCAAATAAAATAGGGGTAGCGGACGCCAGAACGGGCTTTGGCATAGGTCACAATCATCCGCGACCCGCATTGGCGACAATAGAGGCTCCCTTTGAGGAAATGCGGATGTTCACGGGTGCGTTCACCGTTGACGTGCGAGGCTAAAACATCCTGAACCTGTTGCCAGACATCCGTAGCTACCAAAGCTGGGTGGTTTCCGGCATATTCCACCCCTTTGTATGTCACCACCCCTTTATAATAAGGGTTTACAAGGACTGTGTTCAGCACTCGCTTATCGACAGGAACGGAAGGGATTCTGGGCGTGGCACGAGTCGTAAGACCGCAAGCTGCCAAGTGCTCCGCGAGATCATTCACCGTCCAATTTCCGGTGGCATATTCCTCAAACGCCAGCTTTATCAGCGGAGCGCGTTCCTCGTCCAGCACAACTGTCCGCTCTTCGCGCCCCTTATCGTCCATCCGGCGGATATTGAGGTAACCGAGAGGTGCGCGGGTTGGCGTCCCGCCGCTTTTGACTTTTTCACCCATCCCCTTTTTGACTTCGTTCGCCAGATTTTGCGAGTAGAACTCAGCAATAGAGCTCATGATGCCATGGAGCAACATTCCCGCCGGGGTGTCGTCGATACTCTCCGAGGCAGATACCAACTGGACACCGCACTCTCGGAGCGTCCGCATAATGTCGATGTCGTCGCCCCGGTTTCGAGCCAGTCGGTCAACCTTATGGACGATGACATAGTCCACTCGGTCAGCGTTTTCTTTGACATACTCCAGCATCTTCTGGAGTTCCGGGCGGTCGGCAGACTTGGCGGACGCGCCCCGATCGACAAACTCTTTGCCAACAATCGCCCCCATGGAGAGGGCTTTTCTTTTGTTCGCCTCCCGCTGGGCGGGGATGGAAAATCCCTCGTCCGCACCGCCGCCGCGCTCCGCCTGTCCCCGTGTCGATACACGCAAGTAGGATACGGCGAACTTTGGCGACATATCAGCGACGAACGCTTCCATCATATTGTTTGTAGAAAAACTCACCTAAAAGGCCTCCTTTCGCAGTTTTTCATAACCATTATAACTCTGGTGACCCCTATAAGCAAGGGACGCCAGCCATCGTTATCTCTTTGTTAATATATACATAATTCCGTGGTGTTCCTTTGAAGCCAGCCCGCCGGAGCGGGCTGGTATTGCGGCAAAATCGCCGCTATAAGGTGCTACGCCTGTTCAATTTTACAGGTCATTCCGTCCACTTGGATAATACGGTAGTTTTGGTTTTGCCAGCGCACTGTCACAATACGAACGCCAGTATATTCGTTACTGCGCTGTTCGTCCGACAGAATTGTGCCAGAAGAAGTGAGCCATGCGGCGAGTCCCTCCAGAAGATTACAGCCTTTCGCAAACGGAAGTGTCGGACTCAGCGGTGGCGGTGGCACCCGTTTCCGGTTTCTCCTGCGCGACCTCCGCTCTGGGGGAGGCCCCGCCAGCCAACTGCTGTTCCCGGTGAGATTGCGGAGCAGGAGCGTCCGCGCTGTCTGGTATTCCGGGCCGATAAAGCCCAGCCGGATCAGGAACACCCGCATCGTGAACTTGTCGTTCGTGATGGTGCGTTCTCTGGCGACCACCCGCTTCTGGCGCTTTGCCATGTCGCAGATACCGACAATCAGCTTAGTGTAAGCATCGACCTCGCCCTCCAGCCCATCTAGCGTGAACCACGGGAACCGCAGCTTGTTCTCCAGCACTTCCACGTCTACTGTGTCCGTGCCGAGTGCCCGCTTGAACAACTCCGCTTTGCTGGCGATGATTTTCTGGAGGTTGTCTAGTGCCGTGGCGGAGAACCCCGCCCTCGGCAGCTCCACCGTGAAGCATTGTCATTCTCAGGCGTGTAACCGCGCTCCCGGAGCCGGGAAACCAACTGCCGCACATCTTCCGGACTGATATTATCAGGGTAGCTCAAGGTGCCGTTTTTGTCCACGCTGTAAAAGTCGATGGCATAGGCGAAAGTGGGTGCGCCCTGATAGACGGCAGGCTTACCCAAAATCTCGCTGATGGTCTGAACCAGGGCTTTTCTGGCTGCGCCGGTGAGGTTGTAAGGGACACTCATTCCGCTCCCTCCTCTCCAGCGTCTCCGGTGTGGATAAAGTTTACATATCCCCGCCGATACTCCTCCAGATAAATCACCAACTCGTAGAATCCCATGCGGCTGGCAATCACCTGCACTGTGCGGGTGTCGAGCATATTCGTCTCGCCAGTAGCCCGCACCGCCAAAATCTGCTTTCTCACAGTTTTG
The DNA here is from genome assembly GCF_003612555.1 of Acutalibacter sp. 1XD8-33. Lineage (GTDB taxonomy): Bacteria > Bacillota > Clostridia > Oscillospirales > Acutalibacteraceae > Acutalibacter. The sequence goes on along the minus strand of NZ_RAZF01000004.1, from coordinate 164,836 downwards.
TCCATTCTGCTGCCTCCTTCGAGTCGCTCACGGCTTTCGCCAAAATGCTGCCGTCGAACCCCGCGCTCTTATAGCCTTCGCGGATGGTGTTGAGGTAGCCCAGAGAGGGCGTGCCGTAAGGATGTCCGGCCTCGTTCATGATGTAGACCATGGCGTAGACCCGTCTGCCATTCACAGTGAGCCGCAGAGTTTCTTTGTGGTAGAGATGCGGCCACCCTTCATAGCGATCAAGCGCCCGCTCATCCTGGGGCTGAATCCGCCAGATGAGCACTGGGACTTCACAGCCCCGCTCCCGCTCGACTGTCGCCACGGCTCCGCCGTTCCCGCCCCGGAACCACAGCCGCCAGCCACGCAAAGTAGCCGTTCCCACCACTTCCGCTGTCGGACAGCGGTGCGCCATCTGCTCCAGATTGAGGTTGGAGCCGTAGGCGATGTAAAGCCTGTCTTTAGGTTTCATTATTCTGTCCTCCATTTCTGATGTGGCTGCGCACATTCTCGCGGGAACCATATCGCCAGGCGGCGTTGCCAGACAAATGCTGGTAAAGATGTTCCCGACAGTTCTTGAACTCATCGCCAATAAAACCGATCCGGTTGAGATAAGTTCTCATGGCGAACCGTTCGTTTTCTTCCTGGACTTTCCGGTAGCTGGCGCTCTTTTGCGTTAGTGCCTGATGATTGAGCGCCAGGGCTAACACGACATACGCCCGGATTTTCCCAGCGTGAAGTGTGCCGTTGAACCCTCTGAGCTCCACCGTGTAATGTCCGTGGAAGAAACTGTGGAGATTGAGAAAATGGTAGCGGCTGTTGTGGTAGTGCTGGTTGCGGTTTTCCCGATAGCCCTCATACCAGATATTCTCTATATCGGCAAAGGTTTTGGGCTTCGTCTGATTCAGCCGATGAACCAGCCAGGTGTCCATTTTCTTACAGTAGCGCATCCGCTCCGGTTCAATCTGTAAAGCCTTGTAGAACAAATCGTTATGACTGGCGATAATGTTCACGAAGTTGCGAATGCTCCGAGGCGTATGGTTGGAGCCGTCCAGATGGATGTGGATGCCGCAGGACGGGTTGGCAAACCCGCCAGCTTTGCGGAGCCTTCGCACCAGCCCTTGTAGCGTGTCGATGTCCTCCCGGTAAAGTAACACCGGGCTAACCAGTTCCACGCTATACTTTCTGGATGCGTCGACGATACGGCCTTCGCTCCGATGCTGACAGGTGAGACTGCCGTCATACATGAACTTCCAGACCCGCCCGTCCCGCGCTATGATTTGATAGGTGTCGTAGTAGTCGCCAAGTTTGGAGATGGTGCCGCCCAGATATTTCGCGGCAACCTTCGCCGCTTGGCAGCGGGTAATGCCCGTGAACTCAATTTCGATGCCAAAATGATTGGTAAACAACTGTTTTGCCCTCCTTTCGTTCTTGTGCGTGTGGTTGTTCAGAGGACATCCACGGATGCGCCTCTGAACGAATGTGCACCGTGGTTGCCAGATTTGTTTACCGAGTTAGCCTCCTTTCTTGTGTTATGTGTTTCCGCTGGCAGTGGTCATCTGTTGGCGATACGGATAACCACTGCGTTACGGAAACACTTGGAAGGTGTATGACCGACCCACAGATGGGCGGCGCGATCAGGCCATATCGTCCCTCTTGGTCTCTTCTAACTTTTTCTGCTCCAGAAGTTGTTTGGCGGCAGCTATAAACACCAGTCCCATTTTCTTGATGTCAGGGTCCTCCCTAAACTCTGGTGTGACTTTAACCGGATGAGATCCTCGCGGTCGTCCCCGCTTTCTTTTCTCCATCACGCCTCCTCCTTTTCCACCTTTTCTGGCGATTCTGGAGCATTTTGGGCAGCTTTATCTGTGGAGGCAGATACTTTAGCGGAATCTTCCTGCCGCGCCCCGTTCGGCTTTCTATGCGCTTCAGCGGCTATCCGGTCCTCCGCCAGCTTACAAAACACCGGGTTGATCTCCACACCGATATAGTGTCTGTCGTTGCGTTTGGCGGCGAGACCAGTGGTGCCGCTGCCAAAGAACGGGTCGAGCACCGCCCCTCCAACCGGACAGCCCGCCAGAATACAAGTTTCTGCCAGCTGCGGCGGAAAGGTCGCAAAGTGTGCGCCAGAGTAGGACGAGGTGTTAATGTGCCAGACATCCCGCTTGTTGCGGTGGGTCGGCAGTTCTTCCTCAGAAACACCAGCCTCACGAGGGCGATTGATAGCCTGTAAGGTCTGCCCCGGCACCCGTTCAGCATATTTATTGCTGCCGCTGCGTCCACTGCGCATCCTGACCAGTGTCGAGGGCGCGATTGGTTCGGCAATAGCGGCGCGGTCAAAATAATAGTTCTTGGATTTGCTCAGTTGGAAAATGTGTTCATAACTTCGGCTACAGCGGTCGGTGACGCTCTCTGGCATGGCGTTGCCCTTCTCCCAAATGATGTTGCTGCGCAGATACCAGCCATCGCTCCGAAGCGCCAAGGCCAGCCGCCACGGGATGCCCAGCATATCCTTCCGTTTTACGCCCTGTTGGGGACGCTTACAGTAGGTGTCGGCAATGTTCAGCCAGAAGGTGCCGTCCGGACGGAGCACCCGCTTCACTTCGTGGAATACCTCGACTAGCCGTTCTATGTATTCTTCCGGTGTAGCTTCACGCCCGATCTGCCCCTCCGCTTCATAATCCCGCAGAGCGTAGTAAGGCGGCGATGTTACGCAGCAATGGATGCTGTCGTCTGGCAAGGTCTGGAGAACAGCGCGGCTATCCCCAGCCAAAATAGTGTCAATCGGAATCGTGATTTTCTCTAGCATAACGTCCCTCCTTCGCCGCCCTGACAGACCAGCGCCCACAGTTCGTCCTTCGTGATGACCGTAAACAGCCGAGGCTGTTTGTCAAAGGCTTCTCTGATATGCTTAATCAATTTCTCTTTCCGCTCCACAGTCGGCACGATCCAGACCGTAAGCGGGAACACGCCCGCCTCCTGCTGTTCCAACCCACTGCGGTAATACTTGTGGTAGCGTTCACACTTATCGACCACCTTGGAGGGCGATTCGGTGGCGAGGTCTACTTCAATGAACCACCTGTCCTCATACTGGCCAGATACCGTTATGGCGAACAAGTCGGGTTTGAGCGACAGCATGGAACCATACTCACTATAGGTGCGCCAGCACTCTGGTTCAGGCTGGAGGGCGGTCAGCTTCATGCCGTGCTGCTCTCGACAGATTTCTGTCAGATGGACAGCCACCTCAGCCACCGCCAGCGCATGAGAGAGGAAAAATGGACTTGGCTCGAAGAACCTCCTCACCGGGCTGGTGGTCTGTTCGTGGAGACGGAGCAACCGCTCCCCAGCATGAGTCAGATGCCAGACCAACCCACCGGAGCCAGCCCGCACCCCACCGATGCGGCGGGCGAGATGGTCAACCAGCCCCAGCCCCCTGAGCCGTTTCAGGGCACGGGCGGCGGCGCGGTGTGCGGCAGTCGGCGTGGCGGAACTATAGAAATACAACCGCTGAATCTGTCCAGTCAGGAGGTAGCGGTAGCGTTGGACAGCGGTGAGAATGCCCCTGTCCCTCTCACTGAGCGCGGCGGCGGTTTCCTCCAGCTGCTGACGGGAGAGGCGGTGCGGCTCCTCCCCGGTGGCAGATGGAAAAGAAATGGAATTGATAAAAGAGTCGTGAACCATAAACTTGGAAAAATCCGGCGCGGGGCGGCTTTCCCGGCTTTTGTCACCCTCTTGAGGTGTCATGCGGTTTGACATTAGCGTTTCCTCCTTCCGATAGGCGTTTCCCCGGCGTTATCGCCTGGGGTGCTGTGGTTGATAACAGTTTTGAGGTAGCTCTCCTCAGTTTCCTCGGCTGGTGTGCCGTAAGTTTTCATGCTCCGGGCGTAGAGTTCCGCTGGGTCGCGGAGTGCTGGCGGTGGCGGCAAAGTCCGCCCCATCACCCAGCCGGTGTTACGTCCTCCCTGTTGGAACGATGTATAAATCTGGTAGCGGGGCAGCGTCATAAAATCCTCGGCAGTAAGTTCCGGAGCCATCGCCGCCATGTCTCTCGCATCCTTGCTGTTTAGCCCGAACACGATTTTGTTCCGACAGTTAGCGTCTATTCCGGCCCGGATCTCTGGCGGCAGTTGGTCGCGGTATTGGTGCGCCAGTGTCATGCCCACACCCAGCCCCCGCGCCTGTGCCAATGCGTCGCTTAGGTCAGCAGAAAGTGAGGATAGGTAGTCCTGTAGTTCATCCACATAGATACTGACGATGTGCCTCCGCTCCGCTGGGATGCTCGCTCTGGACAACGCCAGCACCCAAGTTAGACCTACAATCAGGCTTCCCAGCAACCGCCCTGTTTCATGGCCTACAATCCCCCGGTTAAGCGGCACCAGCACGATTTTCCGTTTGTAGAACAAATCCGTTAGAGAAAACTTTGGCTGGGCTTGTCCGAGGACATTCCTCAGTCCCGGACGGAGCGTAAATTGGCGCAGCTTGTTTAGCACCGGCTCAATCTGCTGCCGCCTTTGTAATTCCGACAGCGCCTCAAACTGCGCCCAGAACGGCATAAGTGCCACTTTGTCCTTCACGCCGCGAGTGATTTTCCGGCGGAAGTTCTCATCGATGAGCAATGGCTGGAGCCAGAGTAGCGAGGCTCCGTCTATCTCCACCAGCGTCAAGAGCGCAGCAGAGAGGATGTCTTGAATGCGCACTCCCCAGCTATCTGCCCACAACTCTTTGAGCACAGAGAGCACCGCATCAGCAATCAGGGCTTTGTTCTGGTAGTTTGGAAACGCCAGCGGGTTGAACCCCACCGGAGCATCACTGGACGGGTCGATCACCACCACATCCTCGGCACGTTCTTCCGGGATACGGGCAAGGATGTCCGTTACCAAATCTTGTTTTGGGTCGAGGACTAGGACGCTGCGCCCAGCCTTGATGTCTGCGAGAATCAGGTGTAACATAGCGGTAGACTTGCCGCTGCCAGTCCCGCCTAGGAATACGCAATGTTCTGTGCTATCTTTGGGCGAGATACTGAGCTTTTTCGGCACCATGTCCATACTGACAGCAAAACTGCGGTCATTTTGAGGACTGGTCGGCTCCCAATACCACAGGGGCGCGAGCAAAAGTCGCGGATGTAGTCCCGGTGTTCCGGGCAGTTCTTCCTCCCCAGCCGGGAGCAACAGGAAGCTGGCGAGTTCTTTCACCGACAGCCGCAGTGGAAAATGCCACGGCACATGGGCGGTGTTGATTTTCTCAGGGCTTTCCGTTTCATCATAGATGCGCACCCCAGCGGACTCCAGGACTTTAAGGGCAGAGATGAGATTGCGGAGGCGGGCGGCAACTCTCTCGTCCGATACACCGATGCGGATCGCCGCCTCGAACCCGTGTTGCTCAGCCTTTTCCCGCACAGTTTTGCGGGTTTCTGCGGTCGCCTTGCTGACCGAGCCGAAGATAACCTCCAGCCAAGTAGCGTGCGGGTCGGGGAGTTCGGCAGATACCGGAGAGGGGGCAAAGCCCCTCCCCAGCACCACCTGTAGGACAGTTTCTGTGCCACGCTTGTCCTCAGCCATCGCCGCCAACGCTGCCCGGATCACTGACTGCGCAAGGTTGGTGTTGAGCGACAGCACCGGACGGGTGATTTTGAGTTGGCGCGCCAACCGAACGGGTGTGCGGTCGTTCCCATAAACCTCGCAAAGTTGGATGTCCCCGTGAGCGCGGAGCGCCTGTGCGATTTTGTCAATATAAATCCGGTCGGCTCCCAGCAGATACGTCACCCGTCCGTTCTTGCCCCGACACTCCCAAATCACTGCCCCGCGAGGGCTGAGCGCCGAGAGGTGGGTGAGAGCCTCCCACACGTCCTCAATGTTAAAAGGTCGCTGCCAGCTGACCTCCAGCCAGCAGATGTTTTCTATACAATGCTTACGCATAAGCCCACTCCTTTTTATCCACTCTACCACTTTCCTTGGGAACGATAGAACTTGTAAACACGCCAGCCGATGACCCCAGCTATGGCGATGACCGCGATGACGAGCAGATACACCCAAATCTCCAACAGATAGGCCACTGCCAGTCGGAGCAGGAAGGCGCTCAGCGCCAGCAGAGCGCACGCTTCCACGATCCGGGTGATAAGTTTCTTGGGCGGCTCCAAGCATTACACCTCCTTCCGTTTGCTAGGTCGGATTATTTTGTCAGAATAGGTCGGGACAGGGTAACCGGGGATAACAAGGTCACTACCTCCGGGAACCTCATTTCCCCAAGCCTCCCACCCCAGTTGTCGGCGGCGGGCGAAAAGCTCAAGGTAGGGACCGTCTGACAGCCGCTCGATGACTGCGAACTGCTCAGCGGGCTTTTCCGAATGCCTGCTTTGTTGCGGGCAGAACATCCAGTTCGGCTGCGCGTGGAACTTCACCGGGGCTTTGCCGCGAGTGGCAAACAGACAGGTTTCGCTGGCGTTACGGATGTAGACTCCAAGACCCAGCCGAGGCTTGATCCAGTAAATCGCTGAACGGTAAGTGAATCCCCATGCCTTGATAACCTCCAGCGCCTGTGGTATCAGCCCATTCGGGCACCAAAGATACAAATGGGCATTATCCTCGCACAAATCCGCCACCGGCATCGCCTTGATACGCTCCAGCGGCATCAGGTCGTAATGTTTGATGGCTCCATAATTTCCGCGCTGATTGATGTCCCACGGCGGGTCTGCGAGGATAGTCTTGTATTTCTTGGAATTGGTGTCCATAAATCTCCTGTTTCTTGCTTTTGGTGGACACTTTACCGAAAATAGCCCTCAGTTGCAAAGTTAAGCGTTATCAGTTTTATTAGCGAATAGACACACCATAACAGGGGTAAAAAGTCAAATAAGGGTAGCCATTAACCACTGTTGTAATTTTTACAACACTATCTTGACAACAGCCCATTTCCCATCTTTTTGACGGTCAAAACGGCTGTCCGCCCATGTGCCGTTGCGCCTCCCGGAGCATAGCGATATAAGCATCCAGGCTCATCTCGTGGAGCCTCGCCTGGTCTGATAAAAGCCGCCAGAGCATCCGGTTTTCCCGCCTCAGATGCTGGACTTCCCGGTCATAGACGGCCTTTACAATCACCCAAGTGATAGCAGCGACAAGGACCGTGATAAACAGCACATCATCTAAAGTCATCCTCACCACCTCCGAACCATGCCCGCCGCTTGCTGTGCGTAAGCGTCCACAATCTGCCGATACCGCGCCGCCGCCTCTGGAGTCATGCTGGAGAACTGCTGCTCCATCATGGAGAGGGCGGCAGTGTGCTCCATTCCGGATTTCGCTAACAGTGCCAGACAGCGGTCGTGGGTTGCCAGCACCATCGCCTCCTCCATCACTTCGCCCATCACCACGCTGGTGCGCCGGGGCAGAAGGTGCGCCCCGATACCGCGCTGGGCAGGGATAACCTCCACATACTCCGCATCAATGACCTCTCCGGGATACCTTTGATAGCTCATACTGTGTTTCTCCTTTCTGATTTTCTGGGTGTGCCGCAAGGACAATGGGACTACCGAGGGGCACCTCCTTTCCCACCTGGGGTGTTCGCCCTTGCGTGATTGGAGCATAACAGAAACGCCGCAAAGTGGTCGATTTGGGGAAAAGTTTTATTTTGCGGGGAAACACGGGGAAATGCGGGGTTTTACGGGAAGCAATTTCTGAGGCAGAATATTTGCCGTTTCTGGCATAAAAACCGCTAATACTTGACATTTTTAACAATGTGTGCTACAATGGTTAGTATAGATTAACTCTAGGCACCTTGACAGCTTATAACAGCGTATCTCCCTGATTATTACAGATTTTGCTTGTTCTCTCTGAGGACGGGCAATCATGTAATAATCAAAAATAAGGGGGATAATTATGAGAATGTTAGAATACCGCCTTGACTTGGTCGGACAAGGTTACACCGTGGTTAGCGGCGATAAACGCTATGAGGACATACTCACAAGGAAGTGTCTGCCCATCCGCATGTATCGGCTTATCGAGTATAATAAGCCGGTCGACCAGTTTGAGGATTTGTTCGAGAATCTTCGGTTTAGCTACGACCTCGACAAAGGCACCGAGGAAGAGTTCCGCGAGAAATATGCCAACATCCTGCTCGGCAAAAGTCCTGAGTGGATAATCATTGCATTCCAAGTAACTGTCGGAGAGGTCTATGTAGACCTCTATAACACCAAGACTGAGGAAACTAGTTATTTCTCACTAAAGACCGACAAACATGGTTTCGGCCTCCGGTTTGAGGTTCCTCGCGCCGATGACGGGCCCGTTGCTGTCTACGATGTCAGAATCTATGGTGTTAAATCCGAGGCAGAGGATGCCCGCACAACCGTCACAGAATACATCAACCATGTGCGGCGGAAGATTGAGTTCTTCCGCAAACCCCCAAGCGGCGAAGAAACCTACATCGAAGTAACCGAATACGCTGATTTGTAAGCAAAAAATGACAGCTGCGGCATCGCCGCAGCTGTTTCTGCTTCTTTTGGTCTGGTATTTGATTTACGCTTTTCTTTTGCTACAAAATATGGTATAGTGAAGAACACAGCGACAAGGGCTGGAGGTGATGGCTTTGATCGAAGACGTTGAGAGTGGCAAAAAGAATATCCGTGACTATCTGGAAAATGCTCGCTCGAACCCGGAAGGGCGTGCATATGAGCTCATCGAATTCCTAGAAGACGGAGATGTTTTGTCTGAAAGGTTTCCTAACAGAATAATCTCCAGAAATTATAGAACCGACAGAACCGAATATAATGCTTTTTGCAAAGCATACATGATCCATCTCTTCAACACCTTTATCGTAAATCCTGAAGATGCCGAAATTATGCTTGTTTCGTTCAACTACTTGCCTGAGTATGAACACGAAAAACGAGCCATCCAGCGTCGAGCCTTATACGCCCGCGAAAAATATGAACCACGCCATCCAGAAAAGAAGTTGGGTAAATCCATAGGTGCCAAAAGCAGAAGCCTTTACGACCAAGAATCCCGCATTATGAACGAACTGTCAAAAGTATTGGCAGAGCAGGCCGTTGCGCTGGGCGGGACGCTGGATATAGTTGATAAGGTTCTGGCAGAACGGGAGCTCGCTGAAGTCGTAGAAACTGTTGATCCCGTCCCGTATGATGTCGAACCGGACGAGCCTCCCGAAACACAAATACCCTCGCAGCTGATACCGCTTATGGAAGTCGAGCAAGTCAAAAACTTCCGCCAGAGCCGCACTCCCAACAAAGATGCGCTATCCCCGATGCCGGATGTTTATGTAAATAACACAGCGGACGCTACCAATGTAACAAACGTGCAGGTAATCGTTGTGATGCCCGAAACCGCCGAAACGGCAACAAACACTCGAAAGCAGCCGTCAATAGAAATGAGAACCACAGCCTTAGCCCCACATCCCAAGACAAAACGGCTCCCTGCTCCCAAGTTCGCTCCAACTCCGCACTACCATCAGAAAAAGAACTTCTGGCTCATAATTCTGGCTTTGATTGTTGTTGGGCTGAGCGTAGTCTATATAGCATTTTCTCATTTGCCTGATTCCAAGGAGCCTGACAATCCTGCTATTGTGGGTTCAGAAAATGTAGAGCCGAGTAGCGGCATCACAGATACCCCGGATAATAGCGGCCCCGGTAACCGTGTTCAAGCTGATGAAAGCGATAGCTCCGGTCCTGATGTTCAAATTGTCGAGAATACCGGTCCCGGCCTCAACATCCAGCTCGACGACCCGCCTAACGAAAACCGTGGCCCTGGCCTTAACATTCAGTTCGACGAAAATACCAACCCAGGCCTTAATATCCAGAAAGGCCAAGAATAGTCCCTATCCCCAGCCCTTCGTGGGCTGGGATTTTCTAATATTACATAGCTTTGGAGATCGGGCACAACAAAGGCAACGAACGGAGAAGCCGTTGTTCCGATTCGCGTTGTCGGACGGCTTGATGTTACTGGTGTCGTTGAAGTAGAAGTAGTAGGCGTTGCTACCGTCAGATTTCGGGGTAGATGACCAATAGTCGCCCTCGTTGCCGGCGCCTCTGAACAGGTTGCTGGTATTCTGATTGACGTAGCCGCCCCTCAGCGTATATCGTCTGTGCCGGATTATTAAGGTAGTTCGTTGTAAGCGAACCTAAAGAAGCCGCTTTATTCTCATTTCGCCATAGCGAGTTAAGACTCAAGTCTAAGGCTGTTGCTATTCGCACTTCGCCGAAGAGGACTTCACGATCTCCCGATAAGAGGAACACAGCCGAGCCGGAGCATGGAGGCTCAAAGCGCGGAATTGTCCCCATAGGCTTTTATACCTACATCACAATTATAACATCGTGCGCATGCTGTAAGCCCCATCGAAAACTAGGTTTGTGGAGATCGGGCACAGAAAAGGCAGCGAACGGAGGCCGTCCCGGGCCGATTGATGCTGTTGGCCGGATTGATGCTGCTGGTGTCGTAGAATTCGAGGCTGTAGGCGTTGGTGCCGTTAGAATTCGGCGTAGATGACCAGTAATAGCCGTTGTTCCCGGCGTTGGCGAACAGGTTGCTGGTATTCTGGCCGACGTAGCCACCCCTAACGAACCACGCTGAAATACGATGTCGGATAGAAACCATTTGAGTTCGATATAAGTCGTAACTTACATAAATTATCTGACCTGTCGCTTTTTATCGCTTGAGGAGGTTTCACGATCTCCATAAAAAGAACTCTGTCGAGCCGGAGCATAGAGAACCCAGGGCGCGACCGCTGTTCCCATAGGGTTTTATGCCTACAGAATCATTATAACACCCGACATTGGTAAGGTGCCGTTTCTAAACCCGTTCCAACGCCTCAAACACATAGTTTTCGCCATCCCAGACAAACGTCCACTTAAACTTGTCAAAAATCTCATCAGCCCCAGGGTAGCTGATAAGACTGGGGATGCTTTCAGATGAAAGGCCATCTATTACAATACTCCACAGTCCATTATCACCAAGCCTACAGAATGTTCCATCGCAACCAGCACCCCCGCCCGGTGACACATAAACCGCCATTTCATATAGATAAATCCTCTTTTCGTCTTTTTCAGCTTTGTATAACTCTCGCTGAACATGCGCTGGAAACCAGCCTCCACAGCCGATTGTTGTCGTGTGAAATTCATCGTTTTGTTCATCGTAACCATGCGGGCAAATTTGAGGCAGCATATCATCCTTTGTAAAAGTATAATCAAGTCCGAAAAGTCTCTTAATTTCTTGTCGCATTTCTGCCCCACTATAGCATTCCGTTACTTTCCAGGTTTCCCCGTTGACTAGTCCAATCTCATAATCACCCACACAGGTCGAACTTGTTAAATTGAAGAAAGCAATTTCCATTATCTTCTTTCGACTCAAATTGTTATGGAGAGCCTGCGCATAAAAAGCAGTTCCACCAGTTGCCGAACCTGTTATTGGGTTGAATTCAGAAAACAGCGTTTGAACAATCTCATTATCTAGGCTTAGCTCAACAATTTTCAGTTCTGGCTTTGGTTCCGGCTCGAACTCTGGTTCCTTGTCACTGTCGCCATCTTTATCCGCATCATCCTCACTCAACACTTCCTCCTGCTCACCCCCAGCTTCGCTGTTCGCAATCACAAACCACGTTACCCCACCAACAGCACCGAGAATCAAAGCCACGGCCAGCGCAATTAACCTCTCCTTTTTCTTTTGTGGATGTAACGGCTCCGTCTCTGGTGCTATCGGCACGGATTCTGCTACATCTTCCACGGGTTGCGGTGGCATCTCCTGTATTGCCGTCATGTTATCAAGTTGCGGCATATCAAGGGTCGGTAAACCAGAATCCTGCCCTGCTACTGTTTTCTTTTCTTCCAACTCGCCCATCTTTGGTCTCCATGTTATCTTTTGACTTTTGGTGACCTCAAACAAAAAGCGACACCGCAAGGTGTCTTATTTCCATTCATAATCACGTTTTTAACGCCGATTACTTATGCGATGTCGCTTAACTAGGCGTTAAAAACCATAATTATAGTTCAAACGTAACTATGCTGAAAATAAGACACTACTATTATAACATACCGGCTTCATCCTTCTCGATTTTACTTGCTTTAGAACAATTCCACTCCCAAATACGCTCTGTCCAGATCGTCCTGCGCTACGCCGAGGTATCGGCGGGTGACCTCGTAGCTGCTGTGATTATAGATATCCATAATCACCACAGGCGACACCATTTTGCTCGTCCAGGCATGATAGCCCCAGGTCTTGCGGAGGCTGTGGCAAGCGATTTTCCCTATAATTCCGACAGCGATAGCCGCCGCATGGATGATGCGCCACGCTTGAACCCGGCTGATTGCTTTCGGCTCCTTCCGGTTACTGGCGAAAATGAACTCGCCCCGTCTGTGCGGGAAATATAGCCGCAGGGCGCTCAAGACAGACTTGTTCAGCGCGATGGTCTTGGTTTTCCCGGTTTTCTTCTCTGTGACCGTCACATGGGCGCGAAACTCCCCTCGTTCCTCATCATATACATCCGACCAGCGCAACCGGAGCAAATCGCTGATCCGGAGCGCCGTGTGCGCCCCTACGACGATCAGGGCATAATTGCGAAGCTGTCCCCGCTTCAAAAAGTATTCTCCTAGTGCTCTCAACTGATTTTTGTCCCGAATCGGTTCTGTCGCTGCCATAATAATAGCCTCCTCGTCTTTGATGCGTTACAGTATAGCGCATCTCTGGGCGAGGGGGCTTTGTAACATTTTGATAGGTCGGTTACATTCTGCCGCCCCTCGGCACCCTGCGCCCTGCCTGTAGGATGCCCATTTCCGGATTTTTTAGTTGAAGGCTGTGGAAAAGGCTTGAATATCGCCGTCCAGAGTGCTAAAATAGGTATCACTTCTATCATTCTGTTACATCTTGAAATAGGGGGCGCGTTTTTTATGCTGAAAAAACGGATTCTGTCGGTGATTTTGTGCCTGTGTATGGTAGCGGGGATGCTACCAGTGACGGTAACTGTAGCTTTCGCGGAGAGCAATCCATTTGATGGGGCTAAGTATCAAGAAGTGAAAGTCAATGGTCAAGTGCGCAAAGTCGTAACGTGCGTTTGGTATGCGTGGCAACAGGCTTATGATAACCTTGGCATAGCTATTCCTTGGAGAGGCAATGCCTGTGATTGGCTGGTAAACGCACAAAAGAGCGGTTATGAAACCGGGACTGAAGCGAGAGTGGGCGCGATAGCTTATTGGGAAGGCGCTGATTGGAATTACGGCTGGGGCCATGTTGCTTATGTAACAGCAGTAAGCGATGGCAGCATAACGTATAACGAAGGCGGCTCAGTAAATTCACGAGCAAACAGCGAAGGCATTTTTATCGGGCATAAGCTTCCAGATGGTTACGGTGGACTCTGGCCAGACGGTTACATCTACCTCGAACCCACCGCATCCGCCCAGAACATTGGCAACGACTTCTACGCCTATATCAGAAATACTCACAGTGGGCTTGCTCTGGAGAATCACAGCAATAACGTCCAGCTTGCTACAGTAGACGATTATGATCCGCGCCAAATCTGGCATTTCACTCATCTTGGATATAATCAGTATAAAGTTATCAATATGTATGATGGCCGCTGCTTGGATACTGACGGGGCAAGTGTGCGGACAATGCCGTATATAGGAGCCTCAAAGCAGCTCTGGCAAGTATGTGCGGCAGAAGATTACTCCACTTATACCCTCTACTATATCGCCCCTCCTGAGTATGGTGAAAGTAACGTCAATCATACAAAGGTTCTTGATGTAGCGTATGGAAATGACGACTATGTTCCCGCCGGGAGAGATGTCCAACTCTCGCAAAACTGGTTTGGCGGCAGTGGCGACAGTTTTTTGAATGGAGGTCCCTTCCATAAAGCGCAGACATTCCAAATTATAAAAATCAGCCAAAAAGATATATCGCGTCTCATGGCCAGTGATCTTGGCAGTGATTTCTACTCCCGCATCGAGTTTAACGGCACCTATCTGCAAACCACAGGCAGTGGAACCCTTATTGAAAACCACAGAGGAATAAATGTCGCAACGACCAAAACACAGGCGGATGATCCGCGCCAAATCTGGCATTTTATGCGACAGTCCGACGGTTCTTATAAAATTGTAAACGAGCATAACAGCTGGTGCTTAGATATTCAAACAAAAACTGCGGGAAACAATAAAAATATTTGGACTTGGAGTGACGACCACGGCGGCAACTCCGAACGCTGGTATCTGGTTCATTCTCCCGGCGATTCTACATACCGAATCGTTTCCGCGCTCAATTATCCCAGTGAACTATATTCTATCGACATTCCAAACAGCAGCACGGCTGAGGGCACAAATGTCGAACTCTTCTCGCAGCAATGGGGCGCAAACCAACAGTTTGCGATTTCCGGCATATCTTATACACACCCCGATAGACCGACAGAGCCAACTAATATCCATATTCAGACAACATCAAATTCGATTACAGTCACCTGGGATGCGGTGCCATCTTCCAGCATATATGACAATCGTCAATATGAAGTGTGGCTGGAATATGAAAATAATGAAACCAGCCCGGTAGAAGAATCTTATCAGATTGTGGATGAGACCAGCTGCGTTTTTGACGCTGTTGATGCCGCGCTCCCCACCGGCAACTATACCGTAGGTGTCCGCTCTGTCAACACGTTGTATCGTGGCTACCGTTCTAATGATTCAACCATAAACCTCACCATCGCGCCCGAAGCCACAACCTATATAGTCAACGTCAGCGCCACAACGGGCGGCACCGCCAGCGGCGGCGGAACTTGCCAGGACGGAGCTTCTATCACCGTCACCGCAACACCCAGCGATGGCTATCACTTCGTCAAATGGACGGAGGGCGGAACTCAGGTCAGCACCGACGCCAGTTACACTTTCACCGTCGATAAGGACAGAACTCTCACCGCCGTTTTCGCGGAAGATGAACAGCCTACTCCAACCTATACGGTTAGCGTCACCGCCTCGGTGGGCGGCAGCGTTTCTGGCGGCGGAACCTATGACGAGAATACTTCCGCTACAGTGATCGCCACCCCTGACACCGGCTATCAGTTCAAAGGCTGGACGGAAAATGGAACTCAGGTCAGCACCGAGGCTCGCTACACTTTTACGGTCAGCGCAAACCACACACTCGTCGCCGTTTTTGAAAAGGAGACCGAGGAGCCGCCCACACCACCGACTCCGGTCACCTACACAGTTGATGTCCATGCCAGCCCCTCCGGAGGCGGCACTGTGACGGGCAGCAATACTTATCAGTCTGGCGAATCCGTCACAGTTACTGCAACCGCTGCCAGTAGCTATGAGTTCAAAGGCTGGACGGAAAATGGCAGTCAGGTGAGCGCCAGCGCCAGTTATACATTTAACATCACTACCAACCGCATCCTCACCGCAGTTTTTGAGAAAATCGCCATCCCTACCTACTCTATCAGCACTACCGCCAGCCCTGCCGATGGAGGCACTGTCTCTGGCAGCGGCACCTATCAGAGCGGCACATCTGTCACCGTCAGGGCGGTCGCCAATACTGATTATCAATTCGTGGAATGGCAAGTGGGCGGGCGCAGAGTGAGTTCCGATGCGACCTACGCTTTCACCATCAGCGAGAATCTGGAACTTGATGCCGTCTTCGAGAAAAAGGAAGAGAATCCACCCACACCACCCATTCCGACGACCTACACCATCAGCGTCAACGCCAGCCCTACAGAGGGTGGCTCTGTCAGCGGCGGCAAAAGTTGTGCGAAAGGCGAATCTGTCACTATCAAGGCTACCCCCAATAACGATTATAAGTTCGTGGAGTGGCGGCTGGACGGCTCTCGGGTAAGCACTAACGCCGACTACACCTTCACCGCCAATGCCTCTCAGACCTACACCGCCATTTTTGAGAAAGTCGACACCCCAACGCCTCCCACACCACCAACGCCAACAACCTATAACATCACCGTAAACGCCAGCCCGACTGTGGGCGGCAGTGTTTCTGGCGGCGACAAGTTTGAGGAAAATACTTCTATTACTGTCACCGCAGTTCCGAACGCCGGATATGAGTTTAAGGGCTGGATGGAAAATGGAACTCAGGTCAGCGCTGCTGCCGACTACACCTTCACCGTCAGCGCCGACCGGACACTTACTGCAACTTTCGAGAAAAAGGCAGAAGAACCTCCAACGCCGCCGGCTCCGGTCAAGTATACCATCAGTGTTAGCGCCAATCCCCCAGCTGGCGGCACTGTCAGCGGCGGTAACACCTACGAGAGCGGCGCGTCCGTAACTGTCGCGGCAAGCCCGTCCAAAAACTATCGGTTCACGGGCTGGTCAGAAAACGGGCAACAAATCAGCACCAATGCCAGCTATACATTTACCGCCGATTCGGACAGAACCCTTGTTGCTATCTTCTCTTATACTGGCGGCAACTCAAGTAGCGACCATACTCCCAGCATCCCTACGACCAATCCGGGCGGCACCCATAGCGGCGGCTCCACAACCACTCCCAGCCCCACACCGTCCCTTCCGGTCAGCACCAGTGAAACCACCAGCAACACCACAACGACCACGGCATCTCCTTCTGCCACGACTAAAGGAGATACGGCAACAATCACCATTTCATCTGCGGTTGCTGATGAGATTATCGAGCAAGCCGTGTCCAACGACAGCGATCAAGTTATAATCTCGCCAGTAGTCAAAGGCGATGTGACAAAAGTCGAAGTGACGATTCCCGCCAATGTTCTGGATGAGGTTGGTCAAAAAACCGATGCCGCTCTTCTCCTTTCCACCCCTGTAGCCGATATAGCCTTCACCAACAACGGACTGTCCAACCTGTCCGAATACGGCGCAGTTACAGTCACGGCAGACACCAGCGAAAACTCCATCGCTCTCACGATCACAGCGGGAGGGCGGGGCATAGAATCCGTTAGAGGTGGCATCACACTGACCGTCCCCATCGAACAAAGCGCCTCCGGAACGGTTGCCGTTTTGGTTCACGATGACGGCACTCGCCAAATCATCCGCAAATCTGTCGCCAGCGATGGTTCAATCGCGATTCCCCTGGATGGCCCCGCCAAGCTGGAGATTATCGACAACACCAAGCCCTTTTCTGATATCCCTGCCGAGAATTGGGCGGCAGATGCGGTAGCCTTTGCCAGCGCACACGAATTGTTCAACGGTACCAGCAACAACATCTTCAGTCCCAACCTCCCCATGACCAGAGGGATGCTGGCGGTTGTTCTTCACAATCTGGAGAATAATCCCGGACAGGCTTTTAGCTCGGCATTCTCCGATGTAGCTGGCGGCACATGGTATTCCGATGCTGTCGCTTGGGCGGCGGAGCAGGGCATTGTTTCCGGCTACGGCAACGGACTGTTCGGCCCCGGCGACAACATCACCCGTGAGCAGTTAGCTGTGATGCTCTGGCGCTATAGCGGAGAGCCAGCCGCCACCAACAAAGAACTGCGCTTCAGCGATGCTGACAGTGCCAGCGATTATGCTCTGGATGCTCTGCGCTGGGCTGTAGAAAACGGCGTTATCAACGGCTATGGCAACGGTATCCTCGATTCCAAAGGGCTTGCCACCCGCGCCCAAGTCGCACAGATGCTCATGAACTATCTGAAAAAATAATCCCCTCATACCAGACCAGCGGTCAGCCAATTTCCTCGGCTGACCGCTGGCTTTTGTGTTATTTCTTGGCATAGTCCCATCGACTTCTAATCTTGACCCCGTTTGCTCTCAGGCAGCGGATCACTACTTGCGGATGGACGTGGAAACATTCAGCAATTTCCTCAGTCGTGCGCATCTCGTCATACATAGCGACCACTGCGTCAGCATTCAGCCTTGCTTGGGCTTTAGCCCTAGTAACCTCAACTCCGTGTTGTCTCAACAGTTTATTGATGGTCGTTTTACTACAGCCAAACCGCTCTGCGAGTTTGATGGTGGTGGTTTCGCCGGATTGATAGGCAGAGACCATCTGTTTGATGTCAGCCTCGGAAAACTCTCTGCGATATGGTTGTTTCAAACGTTTTACTGCTATTTCCCCAAACACATCAATTTCTCGGTTGTGCCTCTCCGCATCATCTGCTATAATAAACGTAGCGGCTTGACCGAAGTTTTTCGCGGCCTGGATGACCTTGACTTTCTGGCGAATAATAGCGTCGTATTGGTTTGGGTCAGGCTCTGTTAAGCCCACCATGTGAAGCGGAGTCGTTTTTCGAATTATTTTATCGAAAAGCGGCTCCGTTTTGCTCTGTAACCGTTGCAATGACTGGATTTTCTGAAAAGGTTGCCTACGGTATATTTCTGAAAATAAGAAAAAGCTGCAAAAAAATATTTATCCAGCTACGTTTTTTAGACACAGGTTTTCTCACAAGCCTGTGTCTTTTTCTGCCCATAAAGTTCCTCAAATCGTACCGGCGACTTGTATGCCAGCGTCTGATGGGGCCGTTGTTCGTTATAGAAGCGCACATACTCGTCCACACTTTTTCGAAAATCTGCCTTAGAGGAGTAGTCCCTTCGATACGCTTCTTCCCGCTTAAACGAAGCAAAGAATGTCTCGGCCACTGCGTTGTCACAGGGACGGCCAGAGCGGGAGAAGGATTGCTTGACGCCGCCCTGTTGAGCAACTTAAAAAGGGTGTCAGAGGTATACTGTCCTCCACGGTCACTGTGAAAAGTCAAATCTGTGGGGTTACTCCGCGCTCGGAACGCATCTTTGAATGTAGCTGTCACCAAATGAGTGCTGCATTTGCGGGAAACTCGGTATCCCACTGCCCTTCGTGAAAATAAGTCGATAATAGCACAGAGATATACTGCATAGCCCTTGATCTTGAAATATGTGATGTCACTGGCCCATATCTCATTGGGACGTGTCACGCTGAATTCCTGATTGACCAAATTGCGTTTCAAGTATGCCGATTTCGATAATTGCTTTTGGCCTTTTCGCGGATACTGATCAGGTCAAGTTCCTGCATAATCTGTCTAATGCGTTTTTTTCTATGCAGATTCCGTTCTCAGCCAGTATGACCCGTATCTTTTCAGCCCCGAAGCGCTGTTGACTGTCGTCAAAAATTCGCTGTACTTGCAGCATAAGTTCTTGCTGTCTATGCAAATACTCTGTTCGGTCGACCTTGCGGAAAATGTGGTTGTAGAATGTTCCACGGGAGATATTTAGGGCTTCACACAGTTCATGAACGCTATATTGCTCAAATTGTTCGTATAGTCTTGCCAGAACTTCAAGGCGCTTACGGCGAGGTACATTATCAATGATATTGGGAATTCGAATAATCTGTAAGATGTGGCTTTGGCGTTCGTGTTGGCGACAGAGGGCTGAGTAATCTTTCGTAGTACTCTGATCCCCCGTCTGCTGATACTCTTTGCGCCAGCGGTAGAGAGTATTTAGAGAAATGTGGTACTTTTTACTGACTGTCGCAAATGGGGTACCAGCAAGACAAATGGCATGGACTATCATCTCCTTTGTGCAGATTACAACAAAGGAGATTGGTTATGCAAGGTATTACCTTACAGTAGCCAGTTTTCAATATAGATGAACTACGCTTTGGGGATAAAACTCTGTACCCCCTCCATCAGTCCTGTCATATCCTCCTCCGCCAGATAATTCGCTTGAACGGGGACAAGCACACAGTCCAACACTTTCGGTTTCGCCATTTGGGATTTCCTTTCATAGATTTAGCCACCTACGGCGAAACAGACGGCTATGTATGGGCATAAGAAAAGCTGCCTTTTCAACAGTGAAAAGACGGCTTTTTCAGTCGGACAGTATGTGATTTTAGAGGTTAATACAAAGCGTGGAACAAAATCGTATCTCCGAATTTTCCGGTGTTTTGTCGTATCAAAGCTGATCCCCTGGTAGTAAATTCGTAGTAATTGGGGTGGATTGTCAGGAAATGCAAGGTAGTGTGCTACTTCACAAGGTTATGCGGCCACTCGCTTGATATTTCCTCAAGAATCACCAAATTATTATATAAATGCCTTG
Source organism: Acutalibacter sp. 1XD8-33 (assembly GCF_003612555.1). Classification (GTDB taxonomy): domain Bacteria; phylum Bacillota; class Clostridia; order Oscillospirales; family Acutalibacteraceae; genus Acutalibacter. The sequence continues at coordinate 144,906 of NZ_RAZF01000004.1, read as the reverse complement.
CACTTATCAACCGAATGATTTATAATGCAATTATATAATGGAGGTAGAATATGATATGGTAAGAGAGTTGTGCGAGAAAAAGAGTATTAGTCTTGCGGAGCTTTGTAAGCGTATTGGAGAAACTCCGCAAAATTTCAATAAAAAATTGAAGCGAGGCACAGTCTCTTTTGAGGAAATGATGGCAATCGCAGCGGTTTTGAATGTTGGATATGAGCAGGCATTTGTGTTACCAAATGGAGAAAGAATAGAATTAGAGTAAAAATATAAGTGAAAGTGACTAATGCCAAATCATGTTGGAGGTAAACATGATTTGTAGTAGAAACAACATAAAGGCATCATGGCTTCATGTCTCAGACTTGCATGTGTTTCCTGAAGCGGATACAACATTGATGCTGGATGACTATGTGGAATTAGCGAAAATTATTTCGCCGGAATTCCTGGTCGTGACAGGTGATTTTCGCCACAAAAGATATGAAACTAATTTCTCACTCGCGAGGGATTATTTGGAAATGCTAATAAGTATTTTCAGCATTAACAAACAAGACGTCTTTTTGTTACCTGGAAACCACGATGTGGATTATTATGATGGCAGAGCAGATGCCATTTCTGATATATGCTTGCGTTCAGAAGAAGGACATTATAATGTTTATTCGAAGTATCAATTAAGCAAAGGATTTTGTGACTATAATGATTTTGTGCGTGAATTTTACAGGGGAACAGATGTGGTCGATTCAAGGATAATAGATCCAAGCGGAGTACATTGTGTAGCTTGGAATAATTTGATTAACATCCTTGTAGTAAACACGGCTTTAATCAGTGATGGAGAAAATCATAACCAGATTCTAGATATTAATGCATTATCTCAATGTCAAATTGATTTCACCCTATTCAATTTAGAGGACATTCGCCCCGGATATGCCCATTATAAAAAAATCGATAAACTCAATGAAACACTTTGTAGCCTTCTGAATGAGTTGAAGTTTGATCGAGAACTTTGTCGTCAGGTGGCGGTGTCGATTGTTACTTACAGCCGTTTTGCGAGTGTAAGATATGATTTCCTTGACTGCGAAGCCCTGGATATACAATCTTGCAGGTGTACAATTGAAAAGGCAGAAACGGCAATGGGTGATGGCCTTCGCACGTCACTTGCGCAACTGGATGAAATGCAAAATGATCTTCGGAATGCTGATAACGATTATTATACTCCAATCTTGGTGTTTATGACGGACGGCACACCCACTGACGCTCCTCGCACGGAGTTCGCACAAGTTCGGGAGCGGGTACAAAATGGGAAATTGTTTTTATTTCCTTTGGGTATTGGCAAAGGGACTGATATGGCAAGGCTACGAGATATGTTCCCGATGGGGAAAGTACCACCAATGTTCAGTGAACGCTACAAAATGATTGAACCGGAAGACTACGAAACTATTTTTAAGGAAATCAAAGATCATGTTAGGCGAAAGCAAAGCGTAATGGTTTCCGAGGGTAATAGCATACAAAGTACACCTGTTGTTAAGGATAATAATGTTAACAATAATCAAACCGGTGAAAGTATCATGTATAGATTGTTAGCTGAATTAGCTTAATTACAATGTGAAACGGGGTCGTTATTCAAACTTTTTTATCGAAAAATTGTTCTTCCTTTGTGTAAATACTATTTGATAACTGCCGTAAAAAAAGACTGAGTAGTTTTGTCGTTGAATAAAAGAGATATGGCAATTAATTTGAAGCTCTTTTGAAGGTGGAGCAAAATGAAAGAACACAAAATAGAGAATATCATTGCTGCGCTTGGCGTCATTTTAGCCTTGCTAACATTTTTGTTTGGTAGTGGAGTTATTTATAATCAATCCGATAACCACACTATTTCCGAAAAGGATGCAAATAGTGTGACTCTCCCTGTCACCTCATCAGATTCTGTTTCTTCTGAAAACACACAACCAGAATATAATACCTTTAACACAGAAAGTCCGGTAGACAACAAACAAAAGGATGCTCTTTCTGATGGAAGTGGCTCACCTGAAAATCTCTTGCCCCCCGAGAGCAAGACACCCACAGACAAACAACAAAACAATAACTCCACAGATACAAATAACAAATTCGAACACAGCCCGATACCGGCGCAAAATCAAACAACTAATCCACAGGATAATGCTCCTGGGAACAATAATACGTTTATCCCTGAAGAAAAACATATTATCTCTTTCAATAATCACGAATATCCAGGAGCTATTACTCCCAGCCAATGGACTGCAATATCGGGAGAGACTATTAGTATTTTGTTAGAGCCATCTGACGGATATGTCATTGAACCATTTCAGGAAGTAGGCCTATACAAAGGAACAGATAACAAATGGTACTTTACTATGCCAGAATGTGATATCAAGTTTACGGTTAAACCACAGAATAGTAGTTACCCCAAAGATAGTAATACATATAGCTCAGGAGAAAAGCACAGTATCTCTTTTGATAACCATGAATATCCAGGAGCTATTACTCCCAGCCAATGGACTGCGGTATCAGGAGATATTATTAGTATTCTGTTAGAGCCATCTGACGGATATGTCATTGAACCGTTTCAGGAAGTAGGCCTATACAAAGGAACAGATAACAGATGGTACTTTACCATGCCAGATTGTGATATCTCGTTTAAAGTTAGCCGAAACTGAACTTTTATTCAAGTTTTCTCATAACTCTTTCAGAGGGGAGATAGCATATGCCGTACAACTATCAATAAAGCAGACTTTGCGCCCCCTGTCAAACACACCTCATCTGCAAAACATCACCTCCAGCACTTTCATCTATTAATTAAAAATTCCCATTTGCACAGTGTCTATAACGGTAGTACAATAAGCCATCTCCACGAACGAGGTGATGCAGATGATTTAGCGCAAAAAATCCGAATCGAGGCGAAAAACACCAAACACCATAGGATATACTAAACGCCGATGAGATTTGTAGGTTGGGGATCATAAAAAGGTAATGGCCGTGCAGATGTCAGTTTGCATATCTGTAAATCTTCTCGGCGTTTAGTATATTTAAACCTGTTCAGCTTCTCATATAATCCACCGAAACACCCACTCGAAAAAGTAGAGAAACTATTATCTATTGCATTTTCCAGACCAATTACTTTGAGATATGGCAACTTATATTCTAAAGACAAAAGTAAATCAGATAATTCTATGAACATCTGACCTACGCCCTAGTCGGAGTATCTGATTGATGAAATGTGTTTGTCTGTTGCCGAAAAACCTTGATTTCATGCGGGGTTCCGGGAGTGTCGTTATGAATACTCGGACCATCTAAGGACGGTTATTCTGATACAATACGTATCGAGATAACCGTCCTTAATTTTGCACCAGACCGCTGAAAATGGCCCTTTTTCTAACATTTTGTAAGAAAGTCCCCACCGCTGGCTGGATAAATTTCCAGACCAGCGGTGGGCTTTTTGCGTTTTGAGGACTTTAGAGAGGGAGTTATCGTGGATTTATTGGGTATCGTTATTTTATTGGGGATATCGTTAACTCATATCAATCTTTAATACAGTGACGAAAAAGCGAAACTGCCCCAGCAACATCCTCTTCGTTTGGCCTACCTTTTACAATACCACCAATTAACTTGAACGGCCCAAAGGTATCAAATCCAGGGCAGTCATAGCTCCCCATAATTTTGGCTCCTTTTGAAACAGCAATCTGCTTAATCGCGTCAAGATAACCGTTCCGCTTTACACCATAGGTATAGAGGAAAAGTTCCCTTTTCCCCTGCGGCAGATTCTGTTCTGCCCAATTCAGCACATCTTTATGAAATTTCTGATAGTAGATGCCGGAAGCAAGACCGATCAAATCATAACTGGACACATCGACCTTTGAGGCATCTCCGGCCTCGACCAATGTGGCCCCTCTTGCTCTGCAATCGCATCCAACAGTTTCTTTGTGTTGCCATGGTGTTCAGAGTGATAAACGATCAATGTTTTCATAGCAAATCTCCCTATTGATAGTCGATTTCAATGTAAAATTCTTTCCCGGTGGTGATGGGGACGATACTCTTGATTTCCTTGCCCTCTTGCATCAACGCACATACGGCATGGCGGGCGGCAATTCCGATGTCAATTTTATTGAGCTTGTTTTTCAGAATCAGTCGGGAAACGCCCCTGCCCGCATCTTTTATAAGGACCTTCCCATTTCCCAGCTCCATCTTCCAAGGCTGGGAATTTAGTGACGAGGGCGCAAGGCGAACCGCCTGCGCCACTTTGTTTTCTTTAGCGCAGACTGCCAACAATGGTTTCCGTTTAAATTCCGTTTCACTTTCTCGCACAGGAACATCTGTCTTTCCAATCGCAAGGGCAATGCAAAACCGCTCCGCATCAGCGATTGGCTTAATGTCCATAAACCATCCGCTACCCAATCCGATGCTTTGGACATACAGATCAACTTTTTGCAGGACAAAGCCGACATTGGCATAAGCGGCAAATGTTGAATCACAGTACCCCAGCAAAAAGTGAGAGGCCCCGTGATTTGCAGAGACTTCCGCCGCAGACACCAGCTTAAACGCTCCATGCTGGCCGGTGAGCTGCTCCGCTTCGGCAGCGCACTTTGATATGCCATTCAGTATACCGTCCTCAATAGAGCCTTCAAGATAATTTCGCACCTGCCTGCGGATAAAGATCGTTTCGTATAATGTAGTCATACATCGCTGCTCCTTTCCTGCGCTATGTTTATGGGAAGGGCCAGGATGTCCTTTCTCACACCCCTCGCCTTGAGCTTCAACAATCTGCGGACTAAAAAGGGCCGGACGATTTTGACGGCCCTGGCTGGGTCGATTGGCATTATCGGAATTGCTCTGATCCTGTCCCTCGCCAACGGTGTGAACCGCTACATTGCGGATATTCAGCGGAACACAATGACCTCCTATCCCATTACCATCAGCACATAAACCATTGATATGGCCGGGGGAACCCAAGGCGGTATGCGGAGCGGACGCTCTGAGGCGGAAGAAGTTCGCTCTGGCGTTTACGCGGATTACAGCGAGATAGAATCCAATGAAGCAATGGCTGGCAACATCAAAGAAAATAACCTGACTGCATTTCGGCAATATTTGAACGATCCAGACAGCGAAATCTGGCAGTACCTTGGAGAGAACGGCGCTGTCTACTCCTATAATGTCAGCTTTTCAATCTATTACTACGACAGAGAGGGCAGCTTGATTGCCTCCGATACCGACCCGGATGAAGTAGGTGCTTCTACGCTTTCCAGTGAACCCTCACAGGTCCGGCGGTAAACATGGAGCGCATGAACTCCTTACTGGAAGGAGGCTCCTCTGGCGCGGAGAATTTCTCTCAACTGATGCCTGCCGCAGACGGCGGCGCGGTCAGCCCGATTTTGATGGACAGCTACGAGGTCGTTTATGGCGCATGGCCGCAAGGATATGACGAAGTAATCTTTGTTTTGGATGAACACAATCAAATTCCTGCGAATTCCCTCTATCAGCTTGGCCTGCATCATCGCACTCATTATAAGGCAAATCCCTCTCGCTATCATTTTTTGATAAAAGCTATTTACCATATCGACAATCAAAAGTTCATATTGTTCTTGTTCCGATATTACAAACATTTTATAAATCAACTTTTTCCCCAATCCTCTATGTTTCATAAATGTTGGCAAAAAAATGTTGCTTATCTGAACTTGATGATACTGGCGATTGATAAATAGTCTTAGCAAAACAAATCAAGTTTCTAAGATTTTATGAACTTACGCGAACATAGAGAAGTCATTCCATATATTACGATTCCTAATTTTATACTTGCTTCCTTCCCTTCTTCTGAAGGCTGGACCATTTCCGTGGGGATTATGGCGGGCCCTCCAATTCCCGCGCCACCGGTCACAGTATCATTCTATACCGTCTGGAGAAGCCCAGTCCTTTGGGGCTTTTCCAGATATCCGGACAGAGGTATTGTACCATAAACCCACCGGTGGTTTCAATATCATTTCCAGCCTTCCATGGAAATTCCGAAAGCAAAAAAGGCGGCGCAACCGAAAGCCGCGCCGCCTTAAAAATAAGATCTTGCCCCTGCTTATCCTTATTTTAGATAAAATAGAGCTTTAATAGTTCTCGGGTTTTACTCGGAAGTAGGCCTGTGGATGGGCGCAGACAGGGCAGACCTCCGGGGCCTTTTTGCCAATGCAGATATGGCCGCAGTTCATGCACTGCCAGACAGCGTCCCCGTCTTTCGAGAATACAAGTCCTTCCTCCAGATTCTTTACCAGCTTGCGGTAACGTTCCTCGTGCTCTTTCTCGATCTTTGCCACACCCTCGAAAAGCCCGGCGATCTGGTCGAAGCCCTCTTCCTTCGCCGTCTTGGCAAATTCCGCATACATTTCGGTCCACTCGTAGTTTTCCCCGTCGGCCGCGGCCTTCAGGTTGTCCATGGTGTCTCCAATTCCGCCGTTCAACAGCTTGAACCACATTTTGGCGTGTTCTTTCTCGTTGTCCGCCGTCTCCTGGAAGATCTCTCCGATCTGCTGGTAGCCGTCCTTTTTAGCCTTGCTGGCGAAATAGGTGTACTTGTTTCGAGCCTGGCTCTCTCCCGCAAAGGCGGTGAGCAGGTTGGCCTCGGTCTTGCTGCCCTTTAACTCTGGCATAGAAATTCCTCCAAAATTAATATTTGTTCTTGTTTTTATAATACCCAAATTTCCCCATAATGTCAAGGGGGTGATTTGTAAATTTATCGTGAAGCCCCCAAAAACAGTTGAAAAAACGGCGGGAAGGGGCTATACTAAATTACAATTATTGATATACTTTGCTGAAAGACAAGCGCGCAGAGATGCTTTCTATCAGTAAAGTATGGAAAAGGATTGTGATAGTATGTGGTATCAACGGTTTCAACGCTTTTTGTACGGACGTTATGGTACGGACACGCTCAACATCGCTCTACTGATTCTGGGTGTAGTGTTCACGCTTTTTGGCGTTTTATTCTTCTGGCCCCTCACCTTTCTGGCGGACGGGATCTATATCTACGCCCTGTTCCGCACGTTTTCCCGGAATATTGCTGCCCGCCAGCGGGAATATACCGCCTTTTTGAAGCTCTGGAATCCGGTTTCCTTTTGGTTTCGTACGGAAAAGTTGAAATTCTCCCAGCGGAAAACCTATAAATATTTCAAGTGCCCTTCCTGCCGCCAGCAGCTGAGGGCGCCCAGAGGGCGGGGGAACATTGAAGTCACCTGCCAGAAATGCCATGCTGTGTTCCGCACAAAAACCTGAGAATCCACCGCCTGGTTCTCACCTGAGAGAGGGGAAGAGGAAGATGAAGGACGTTCATTACCGGCAGGCCCTGCGGTATGGCTGCCTGCTGCTCGCTTTTGCCGCCTTGATGACGCTGGCGGTGCTGCGCTTTGACCAGGTCTGGGCCACGTTTGTCAATCTTGGCAACACGCTGGCCCCTGTGCTGGGCGGCCTGGTGATCGCCTATATCCTCAATGTCTTTGTGCACTTTTTCGAGGACTTGGCCTTCCGTCCCTTCCAAAAGGTTAAGTCTAAACTCTGGCATAAGCTCAAGAGGCCTGCCGCTGTAACCCTGGCCTATCTTGTGGTACTGTTGGTGGCGGCGTTTATTTGCTTTTTCATTATTCCCAGCTTGGTGGAATCTATGAGTGGGCTGGCCGTCACAATCCAACAGAACTTGCCCATCTATGTAAACCAAGCGATTGCCTGGGCCGATGATCTGGCCCAGGAGTATGACCTGACTTTTGTTCAGGATTTCCTCACGGGCTTTAATTGGAGCTCCCTTCTCAGCGATGCCACCAAGTTTACCACAGATTTCCTGGCATCCCTTTTCAATGTGACCATCAATGTGGCGTCCGGAGTATTCTCTGTGATTATGGGGTTCATCTTCTCGGTGTATATGCTGTTCGGCAAGGAAAAGCTCATTGCCAGCACCAAGAACACCCTGCGGGCTTTCCTTCCGGAGAAGGCCGCCCGAACCGCCGGCAGAGTGGGGCGGCTGAGCAACCGAGTTTTCTTCTCCTTTATCAAAGGACAGCTCACGGAATGCGTAATTCTGGGGGTGCTCTGCTATGCAGGCATGAACATCCTGCGGCTGGACTATTCTCTTCTGATCTCCTCGGTGGTGGCGCTGGGGGCGCTGATTCCTATTCTGGGAGCATACATTGGCGCAGCGGTGGGGGCTTTTATCCTGCTGCTGGTACACCCTATCGATGCCTTGATTTTTATCATCTTTTTGGTCATCTTGCAGCAGGTGGAGGGGAACCTGATCTATCCCCGGGTGGTGGGGTCCTCCATTGGTCTCCCCCCCATCTGGACGCTGTTTGCGGTGGTATTCTGGGGAGGCGTGCTGGGCATTGTGGGTATCTGGATTGGCACGCCTGTCACGGCGGTGGCCTACCGTCTGCTGCGCACCGCTGTCTATGCCCGGCTGCACAAGCGGGAACAGCAGGCGAAGGAGGAAAGCGGATCCTCCCCCGAAGAGAATTGATTTCCTGCCGGGTTAAGGCTAGGAGACCCTTTGCCAGGGCACAAAAAGCGGTTCTTTCCAACAGAAGGGAAGGAACCGCTTTTTTCTATACTTTTATTGGGTGTGATACTGTATGCAAAAAGGCCACAGGAAATTCCTGCAGCCTCGGGCTTGCTATTCTCCTTCCTCTCCGCCGTCCGGGTTGTCTGTGGGATCCACAGACGGGTCCGGCGTGGGCGTTTCCTCAGGGGGCTCCGGCGTAGGCATTTCTACAGGGGGCTCCGGCGTAGGCACAGGAGTCGGCTGAGGAGGCACCGGGGTGGGTTCGGAAGTGGGCTTGGCTGTGGGTGAGGGCGAAGGCGTCGGCTCTGTGCTGCCGCTCTCCTTCCCTGTGTCAATCTTGCTGGTATCCGTGCCGGGACCTACCGCAAACACCCTTCCTGTAGGCCGGTAATACGAACTGGGCAGATCCTCGGTCTTAACCTGTTGGCCTCCTTTATAAAACACTCTCCAAGCGCTGGCGGAATAACCGTTGTTTCCCGAAGATTTGCGCACATACTGCCCCTTGGCCAGGGACAGGTCCTCCTCAAAGCGCACATCGCTTAAGGGCCCCTCAGATCCTGTCTGCTGGGATCCCAGCTCGATGTTGTCCCATTCCGCCGGGAAGCAGCCGTAGAAATTCACCGTCAGGGTCACCCCGTCCATCCATGCGGAAATATAGACCGGATTCTCCAAAACATTCTTAAACCGGAAATCAATGGAGCCATAATCCACCGTGGCGTCCAGCCCAATGGGGCAGTAGCCGGAGGGACTGCTGTGGCAGTCGCGCTCCACCACCTCCATCCCGGCCATCATAGCGGCGTTATAGATCGTAGTGGAGCCTTGACAGATACCGCCGCCATAGACCTGCACGCTGATTCCCCCCACCAAGCCCCCGGCCTGAAGCCAGCCGTCATTGGGGTTTGTGCTGTCGCCGATGGTGGAATTGTAGGAAAAGACCTCGCCGGGCTGAAGCACGGTGCCGTTCACCCGAGAGAGGGCCAGGGCCATGTTGCTGTTGCCGTTCGCGTTATTGTTAGAGACAGTACTGTAGGTAGAAAGCTGCTTAAAATTCTCCTGGAGGTATTTCTTGGTGAGCTTGGGCTTGGTCTCCACGAAAGCCGCCTGAATAGCCCCGCCGTGCTTCTGGGCCAGAAGCTGCCGCACGCTTTTCATGGTGGCGTTCAGATCCACTCGCCGGCCTCCCTGCTCATCAGTAAACACAAAGGCCCCAGCATTGGCGTCGTAGCTCTCCACGGTGGAATTCTTTGCCTCTTGAAAGCACAGCTTAGCAGCCTCGGTGAGCTTATCCTTTCCCTGCTGGGACAGGTCCGCCACAAAGGGAATCGTGAAATCTTCTGTCCTGCCGCTTTTCAGCATGTCCTCCACAGTCAGCTCCAGAATATCCTGTACTGCGAAATCCTCACCCTTCAAGGACACTGTGTCATCCTGAAACCGCACGCTGATCTCCAGAGAATCCACAATCTCATTCAGCGCGGACCGAGCCGTCTCCAGAGCCTCCGCCGCAGTTTTTCCCGCGACATTTTTTCCGCCAATGGAGGCCCCCTCCGGGAACACGCTAGGGTCTGCCGCCGTAGAAGAGATCTGACTGGACTCTTCACTGGACTCCCCGTCCTTTCCCTTGCAGGCGGATAAGCTGAGGGCCAGCAGAAGGGCCGCCGCCAAAACCGCCGTACGCTTCCATGTAATGTGTTCGCTACGTTTTGCCATCTATCTGATTCCTTCCTCCCGCACAGGCGGGCAAGCTGATTGCAGAATTTGTTTCCATAATATTATACATTGCCTTTTCCCAAATGTAAAGGCGCTGGAACGGGGAATTTGGTTTCAATTTTGTTATTATTTTCTCCGCTTCTCAGAAAATCCTCTGTTTGCTTACAAAAAACTTACGCTTTTGAAAAAAGCTGGAAACCCACGTCTCAAAGTGTTATAATGGATATAATTCCGGAAGGGGCCCTTTTTTTGAGGGGCGCGCACTAGGCTGGGTGAGACCAGCAGGCTTTCAGCCCGCGCCGTGTGCCCCGCTCGCATTTTGCGGCCCGCCGCAAAATGGCCGTGGGGAAACGGGCCTTGCCCGTTTCCCCGGCGGTTCGTCCGAAGGACGAACCCGGGCGGGGCAAATGCGGAGAACGCCAGCTCTGCGCGCGGCATCCCAGCCAGAAAGCGCGCCCGGACTTGGTGTTCCTTGCCCAGCCAACGCGCCCGCTGTCCCCTCCCCATCAAAAAAGCATACTGCCCATATGGCTGGCGGGTTCCGGCTTGCAGGCCTTTGTCTCGCCTGCTCCGCAGTCGAGATAGGGGGTCTCGTCTGCCGACTCGGTCGGCGCTAGACGGTCTCCACCGGAGACCAGCGCCCCATACGTGGGTCCCCTACGCAAAACGTCCCACCGGGACGTTTATGCTACCCTCCTGCGTTGTTTTCTCAGGCTATGAAGGTCAAGGGCAAGACCGTGGGACTCCGTCCCACACCCTGCCACTTTTGAAAAAGTGGACAAAACTTTTACGGTGGTTCGGTCAGCTCGTCAAAACATCAAAACCTTCACGACGAGCAAAGCGAGGAGTGGGTAAAAGTTTCGTCAACCTTTTCAAAGGTTGCGGAGGTTTGGAGGCAGAGCCTCCAAGGTCTTAAAAAGTCACGAAAAAAGGAGAATCGGATAGGATGAAAGTCTTGCTTCTGACCGCCGCCACAGGTGCCGGCCACATCAAAGCCGCCAACGCGGTGGAGGAATACATCCGGGAGAACACCGGCTGGGACGTGCGCACCGTGGACTGCCTGAAGGCCGTAGGCCGGCTCCTGGACAAAACTGTGTGCGACAGCTACCTCTTTATGGCCAAGAAGGCCCCCATGCTCTTCGGCCGGCTCTATAAGCGGACCAACCGGCAGAACGTCATCTCCAGCCTGGTGCCCAAGCTCAGCGGGCTGTTCAGCAATATGCTCTATCCCTCCATTGAGGGCTACGGCCCCGATGTAATTATCACAACCCACCCCTTTGCCACCGAAATGGTGGCCGACCTGAAACAGGACGGCCTGGTCAAGGCTCCTCTGATCTGCGTTATCACCGACTACGGCGCCCACCGGGCCTACATTGCCCAGGAGGTGGACAGCTATGTGGTTGCCAGCGACGACATGATTCCCGAGCTGCAGGAGTTCGGCGTGCCGCTGGAAAAAATCTGCCCCTTCGGCATCCCGGTACACGGGGTGTTTTTCGACCCGCAGGACCAGAAGATGTTGCTGCGCCAGCTGAACCTGGACCCGGATCTGCCCACCCTACTGTTCATGGCCGGGAGCTTCGGCGTGTCCGGCATCATCAAGCTCTACCGGGATCTGGCTGCCACGCCGGTGAAAATGCAGATCATCGTCATCACAGGGCGGAACCAGAAGCTCTTCGAAGCCTTCGAGAAGGAAATTGCGGCCACCCCAGCCATTCCCACCCGGCTGATTTATTTTACTGACGAGGTGGAAAAGTACATGCATGCCGCCGATCTGCTGGTCACCAAGCCCGGCGGCCTCACCGTGTCCGAAGCCCTGGCCTGCAACCTGCCCATGGCTGTGTTTGACGCTATCCCCGGCCCGGAGGACGACAACGCCCGGTTCCTCAAAACCCACGACATGTGCGTGCACCTGGAAAAGGGTAGCGACTTCGCCCAAGAGATCTCCCAGCTTTTGCAGGAGAAAAAGCGCCTGCGGGCCATGCGGGAGAACTGCGCCGGGTTCGACAAGTCCCAGTCCATCCCTAACATCCTCATCCTCATCCAGAAGCTGGTCAGCGCCGCCCAGAAGCCGGGGGAGAGGGCATGAGCGCCGGGTTCGCCCCCGAGGACTATCAGGAGATTTTACATCGCTTCGCCTCCCTTTCCGACGAGACATACAAGAAATTCAACGAGAGCCTGATCCCCGGCACAACCACCGCCTACGGGGTGCGGGTGCCGGAGATCCGGGCTTTGGCCTGTCAGGTGATAAAGAAGGACCCCAAAGGCTTTTTGGCGGTCAGCCAGCCGGGATCCTACGAGGAGATTATGCTGCGGGGCATGGTAATCGCCGGAATGAAGCAGCCCATAGAGGAACGTCTCCCTCTGGTAAAAGACTTTCTCCCCCTTATCGGTAACTGGGCCGTATGCGATACCTTCTGCGGCAGCTTCCAGCTGAAGAGCCCCCAGGACCGAACGCTCATGTGGCAATTTGTTCGCCCCCTGTTTACCGATAGACGGGAATTTTACGCCCGCTTCGCTGCGGTAATGTTTTTGGGGCATTTTGTAACCGAAGATACCGTGGACGAGGGCCTGGCCCTGCTGGAATCCATGACCCAGGAGGACTACTATGCACGCATGGCGGCGGCCTGGGCGGTATCTGTGTGCTATGTAAAGTTCCCCGCACGCACGCTGCCTCTCCTCCAGCGGCGGACCCTGCCCCCTTTCACCCAGAATAAGGCTATCCAGAAGATCCGGGAGTCCTACCGGGTGGCGAAGGAGGACAAGGAGATGCTGCTGGCGTTCAAGCTGCCCCCACGGTAAAAACCGCCGGGGTCAGCTCCGCCGCCCACCTACAATGGCCAGGGCCTGGCTTCCCAACGCCTCATAGGCCAGCTCCACCTCCGGCTTCTCATAGGGCACGGATTTACCCGCCATTGGGTCGTTAAAAAAGTAAGAGTCCTGGTCCGCACCCACCAAAAGCAGGCAGTGCTCCGGAGAAATCCAGTCGAACCGTTCCTCGGTGTCCTGTATGGTCATGGTCGCGGCATACCGGGGCTCCTCCATCCCCATAGTAGCCCACAGCATCACCGGCACCCCCTCCTGGATGTAATCCGCTGTGAGGCTTTCCAATGATTTTCCACCCAGATCCTCCACCTGGAGGCTGGGCTTTTTTTCCGCCAGAATCCGCTCCAGGGCGTTCTTGATCACCGGGCTATAGCAGCCCCAGCCGTCCTCTGAATAGGGATTTCCCAAAAAGACCGCCTTGGGGTCCCCGCAGACGTAGCCGCCCCGCCCATCTTCCCAGGGACTGGAGGTCTGGGGCAAATAGCCGTCGATGAACTCCTCTACGGTCAGCTCCACCCCGGCATAACTCAGGGCCATCACCGCCGTGATGCTTTCGCAGCCAGTGGGATACTTCTCCCGCTGGTCGATCCAGGGAGCGTCAACCATCGCCTGCCCCTCCATCCCCATCTCCTCGGGCACCACGTCCTGCGCCTGACGTTCCTGGCCGAAAATGCCGCCCACTACCATGCCCGCTACAAAGACTGCGGCGGCGGTCCACATGTATGCCAGCAGCCTCACTCCCCAGTGGGCCGGTTCCCGCCGAGCGCGCTTTCTCTCCTGTTCTTCCCGCACCAGGACCTTCAGCTCCTCCAATTCTTGCGAATCCTTCATGTTTTCCATGTTCTCCATATTGCCGCCTCCTTTTTGTTGCTTGTCCATTAGACGAACCAGAAAAGGAATTGGTAACACAGGAAAGGGTAGATAGCGAAAAATTTTCGGGTCGCTCAAGACAGTGGTTCCAGCTTGTGAATATTGCTCTAAGTCCTGGTGTTTTTTTGTATGCTCCTCCCTTCGCGAAATTCTGTAGATTTTCACAAAACCCGCCGCGCAGTCTCCGGCGAAAAACGCGGGACATTTTCTGATTTTTGCTGATGATTTCGGAACCCCTGCGGAAAATCTTTTTTGTGCAATCTTGTTATGGCGCCGCCGGCATGCTATAATAAATGTAATTTTTCCCGGTGCGATTGGGCAAAAACATGGTTTTTCAGCCGCGCCGGAAATCCGGCGGCTTGAGCCGGAAATCATGAAGGAGGTCATGAACAAGTGAAGAAAGCACTATCCATTCTATTGGCCGTCTGCCTGCTTTTGGGCGTATTGCCATTTGTGCCCGTGCAGGCCAGCGCGGCCAGCGACACAGAGATGAAAAAAGCCGTGCTGGAGCTGGTAAACCAGGAGCGCGCCCAGCAGGGCCTGCCTGCTCTGGGGGCCAACAAGAAACTGAACGCTGCGGCAGATATCCGCGCTCAGGAGATCGTGGAGAAGTTCTCCCACGACCGGCCCGACGGAAGCAGCTGCTTCACCATTTTTGATCAGGTGGGCACCGGCCAGTATTTTGCCGTTGGCGAGAATATCGCGGCGGGTCAGCGCTCTCCCCAAGCAGTGATGGAGAGCTGGATGAACTCCAGCGGCCACCGGGCTAATATTCTGGGTTCCGGCTACAAGAATATCGGCATCGGCCTGTGCCGCACCGATTCCGGCTACGGCTACTACTGGGTGCAGCTCTTCTTCACAGGTCCCAACATCCAGACCGACGCGGACGCTTTCCCCTCTTCTGATCCAACACCAACCCCTACTCCCAAGCCCTCTTCCGGAACGATTACGCTCCGGTTTGATTCCAATGGCGGCTCGGGCTTTATGCCAACGGTTTCCTTCCCCAACAACCAGAAATATACGCTGCCCCAGTGCCAGTTCACTCCGCCCGCCGGAAAGACCTTCAAGGCCTGGGAGCTCCCTGCCATCGAGGTGCAGCCTGGCGATCGTTGGACTCCACCTGACGTTGGAAGCCATACCTTTATCATAAAGGCTATCTGGCAGGACAACGCCTCCTCCGCAATCACTACCATCCGGTATGACGCCAACGGCGGCAAGGGAACCATGGCGGACGAGCAGATTGGCTACCGTGAGTTCTACACCTTCCCCCAGTGTTCCTTTACCCCTCCCGCTGGAAAAGTCTTTAAGGGCTGGGGCTTTAACGGCAGCAATGACGGGACCGGCCGCCCCGGCGCCTCCATGCAGATGGCTTTCTCATCCAGCAGGACGATTGTCGTGAAAGCCATCTGGAAGGACGCGGACCCTACCGCCACCCCCAGGCCTACGGCAAGCCCAACGCCCAGGCCCACCGCCACTCCTACTCCCTCCGGCTCCTATAGCCACAGCGGCAACAAAACCGCCCCGAAAATGAGCCAGGCGGAGATTATCCAGCTGCTGCGGGACAATTCCAACGACACCCCCAGTGATGTATTTGACGAGACGCCCAGCTGCCAGGCCCCTTACAAGACCGGCAGGGTGAAGCGGTCTGTTCTTCAAAAGGCCACAAACCGCCTGAACGCCCTGCGCAAAATCGCCGGCGTCCCGGACGTAACCCTGGATGACAGCCTCAGCGCCAACGCCCAATACGGCGCGGTGATCATGGGCAAACTGGGCACCCTGAGCCATACCCCCTCCCGTCCCAGCGATATGGACGAGAGCTTCTACCAGCAGGCCTATAGCGCCTGCGGCAGCAGCAACATCTATGCCGGTCCCCAGCTGTGCGATACGCCGGATGGATTTATGGATGATTCCGACAGCTCCAATATCAGCCGCCTTGGACACCGTCGCTGGCAGCTGAACCCCAAGCTGGGCAAAGTCGGCTTTGGCTATGTGGACAACGGCTCCGGCTACCGGCGCTTCACGGCGGAAAAAGTATTCGACAGCAACGGAGCCGGGTGCGACTATGACTACGTCAGTTGGCCGGCCTCCGGCAACTTCCCCACAGGCGACTACTTTACCAGAAATACCGCCTGGAGCATCAGCCTGAACGAAAGCAAATTCAGCCGTCCCTCTTCAGGAGAGGTATCCGTGGAGCTCACGCGCCAGCGGGACGGCCGGGTCTGGCGCTTCTCCCGCAACTCCAGCAATGGGTATTTCAACGTGGACACTGGGGGATATGGGATCTCAAACTGCATTATCTTCCGGCCGGACGGGATTTCCGCTTATGAGGGCGACACCTTCACGGTGAAGGTGAACGGCCTGAAAACCAAGACCGGCGCGACGGTCACGGATTTCCAGTACGAGGTGAACTTCTTCGACCCGGATCCCGCGCCCACGCCCAGGCCGACGGCAACGCCCACTCCTACCCCTTCTGACAATGAGGTAAACCTCGTATTTGATGCAAACGGCGGCTCAGGCTCTATGTTCGGCCCTGTCATCCGCGTGAACCAGTACTACCGTATGCCTGAATGTGAGTTTACCCCGCCTCCTGGAAAAGTCTTTCTTACCTGGCAGTTTTCTGGTTCCTACGTCAATCCGGGAATGTCATGCACTGTTGGCAGCCCCGGTACATATACCATCAAGGCCATCTGGAAGGATGCGGACCCCACTGCCACCCCCGGGCCAACGGCAACCCCAACTCCCAGCCCCACCGCCACGCCTAAGCCTACTGCCACGCCCAGGCCTACCTCTACGCCTACTTCCAAACCCACCCCCACTTCCAGGCCCACCTCTACGCCCAGGCCCACCTCTACGCCCAGGCCCACCTCTACGCCCAGGCCCACCTCTACGCCCAGGCCTACGGCTACCCCCAAGCCTACCTTCCCGGACGTGAAGCCTACCGACTGGTTCGCTGGGGCCACGGATTATGTGCTGGAGGTCGGAATGATGACCGGCATGGGCGGCAAGTTTGAACCCAACGGCACGACCACCCGGGCACAGTTGGTAACCACTCTCTATCGCTTGGCGGGCCAGCCCTCCGCTTCCGGCGGGCAGAAGTTCTCTGACGTGAAATCCAGCGACTGGTTCCACAAGCAAATTCAATGGGCCTCTTCTAATGGCATTGTCAACGGCTCGGGCGGAAAGTTCCGGCCCAACGACCCTGTCTCCCGCCAGGAGTTTGCCGCCATCCTGTATCGCTACGCCAGTAAGATGGGGTATGATACCAGCTATAGCTTCCCCATCTGGTTCTTCCCAGACGGCAATAAGGTGAGCGGCTATGCCCAGCGGCCTATGGAATGGGCCATCGGGTCCGACATCATCGGCGGCTCCGGCGGCAAGCTGGATCCCAGCGGACGGGCCACTCGGGCTCAAACGGCCACCATGCTCATGCGCTTCCATCTGTACGCCATGGACCAAAATTAAAGGGACCATTCTTTCGCAATTCCTTTTTTGCCTGTAGAAAAGAGGGCTCTTGGCAACATGCCAGGGGTCCTCTTTTCCATTCCATTTGAACGTATGCCTAGCCGCTGCCTATGCCGCGTTTTCCCTGCTTTTTCCGCCCTCTTTGCGGCCTCACGGCCCTGCTCCAGCATAGTCTCCGCGAAAATTCCATATCCCCCGGTAGGGTTCTCGTTGTACTTTGTACCCGCGCTGTCCGTGGCGGCGATATCCAGTCGGACGGAGCGCTTCAAAAGGTTCTCCACAAAGATCTGGGCGCGTACCTCCAGCGCTTTTAGGCCCGGTTTTCCAGCACAATGCACAGTACAAGCTCAATACATTCTGGACTGCCCTCAAAGCACTTGGTCATAAAATCATCGTCCAACAGCCGGAAGCCTCTTAGCCGCTGCAGGTCCTCCTAGTACAGGCGTTCTTTCACATCCACAGCAATCCCTACTTTCTATAAAATATAATATCCCGTTTTTGACGAAGCTCCAAGCCCGTAGACGGCCTGTTTCCGGCCTGCCCATTTCGGACCTTTCAGGCCACTTCATCCTCGTCTACATGAATAAAGCGGACTATGTTGGCTTCGCTTTCATTTACCTTTAAGGGTGCGTACTTTATGTAGTTGCCTGCCGCGTCCCGCTGCCTGTCATAGCCCAGCAAGGGCGGAGTCAATAGCTTGCAGTCCTTGAACCGCTGCGATAACGACCAGACCATGGCCTCCCGCTTTTTCACGAATTCCTCCTGAGCGATGGTAGCGAACATGGTTAGGGCCAGCTCGGAGTCCTTTTCTAAGGTGTTCAGGCGGTCCGTTTCAAATCATATGCCCACGGGCGGGTCCAGGTTCTTGAGCCTGCGGATCAAGGAAATGCAATCCACCAGATTTCTGGCAAAGCGCGACACGCTTTTTGTCACGATCAGGCCATATTCCCCATTTTCACAGGCATCTATCATCGCGTTAAATTCCCCGCAGTTTTTTAAGGATGTGCCGGAGATGCCCTCGTCAGCGTACACTCGCCTCAATTCCCAGTTAGGCCGTTCCAGAACCAACTGCCGGTATAGTTAACGCAGTCCCAAAGAGGTGTTTTTCCTCTTTTGGACCGGGAGGCATAGCCGCCCAGCTTAAAAAACAGTATTTACCGATTTTTAAGTGCGTTTACTATAATGCTCCTGCTGCAGCTCAAGGGAGGAGGCCTGCTCTTCATGGCCGGTGGATACCCGGCAGTATGCGCAGACCCGGAAGCGCCTGTCCAGGTCGCTGAAGCTGATCTTGGGCTTGGCCGGGATGAAGAGCCTTTCCTCCGTACTTTCTTGCCGGTTTGGATCGTCTTTTCCGTCATAGACCATGAAATCCCCTCCTATGCTATTCAAACTGATGGATCCGCCGGTTTTTCTCTGAGATCAAAAAAGCCATTTTCCAAAGTTGTGCAATATCGTCCTCCTACAGATCAAAAATATGGTCCGGCAGATGATGATTCGTCCGCCCCAAAAGGTAGTCCGTGCTTACGCCGAACACATCGGCGATCCGCCAGAGAGTGTCCAAAGAAGGCTGCCGCATGTTGCTTTCGTAAGAGGATATCGTACTCCTGTCTACGCCCAGCAGGCACGCCAGCTGCTCTTGGGCAAGATTCATGGATTGGCGAAGGGGTTTCAGCCTGGATGAGAAAAGGAAGACCACGATTTACACCACCTTGCTGGATATAAAGGATTATACCAGAAAAAGTGTGACAGCGGGTAACATTTCTGGGACAGTTTGCAACATAGCCTAAGATCCTCAATTTCCATTTTGCAATAAACTCTGCCCTATGGTATATCAGTAATGGGTAAAAAAGGATCGTCAGCCATAGCGGAAACAGGAAAATGGACCTTATTTTTGACGCCTACCTGCACGGTTGGTCCCAGGAGAGAATCGCGGGTTTCCTCTCTGATATTGGCTGCCGGACAAAAACCGGAAGCACCCAGTGGAACAGTGGGTCGGCGGCATATTTCGAGGCTTTGTCCCCATCAACCATCATTGGGTCAACGACGATCCCGGGCCGTACTACGACTCCTCCAACAGTGCCGGCAGGAAAGAGAATGCGGGTAGCGAAAAGTGTATTCTCGGCCTTTGACCTTGCGGGCTACCAGGTGGTGCGCAGCCAGTTTACACAGACCCGCTATGAGGGCCCGCAGTGACGATCTCCAGGGGACGGATCACATTCAATCTTTTTTGTATGCGAAACTTCGCGGAGATAGGCCATGTCCAACTCCTGCTGCACCCATCCCAGCGAAAAATGGCCATAAGGCCCTGCTGAGAGGGTTCCATACACAGCATCCGATGGCGCCCGGACCGGGAAAAGCCGCTATATGCCAAGACGTTGTGCTGCCGGTACTTTGGCGCCGCTCTGTTTCAGATGATGGAGTGGGACCCCGACCGTCTCTATAGGAGCAGGGGCACATGGTTGAGGCACGGTGAGGAACAGATCATGATCTTCAGCCTGGAGAATACTGTATCCGTCGCGCCCCTGCCTGCCCGATACGCCGGACTCTCTCCGCTGGGCAAAGGGTGGGACCGCGAAGGAGCTTTCCAGTCGGGACCTGTTGTGCCGGATATTCGCCGCGAAACTTTTCGATCTGATGGGCTGGGATGGGGGATACTGCTACAAGGTGATGGGGAACCCCGCCGTATATGGAGAAGAGATGCTGTTCTTGTTTCAGCAGACAGACTTCGAGCTGTTCCTGGGCGAGAAGAAGCCCAGGTCCTATCTTCCCGGCGAGTGGCGGGACTATTTCGGCACGCCGGTGGAGCTGCATGGATGGAATATGGAGCGCTCTTACCGTGTGCCTGACATGGTGGCGCAGGAGGCCCTGTGGGTTGTGTTCCATCTGGACAAGGCCTAAGCGGTGGAGTGATACCAAAGCAGGGAAGGCAGGACACCCATAGGCGCCCGGCCCTCCCTGTGCCTTTTCGCTTTGTATTATGCCACGTCCTGCTCTCCTGGATTTGCCTCATCCTTTTGGCCCAACTCCCGGCACCGCTCCAGCATGGTCTCTGCGAAAATCCCATAGCCGCCAGTGGGGTCCTCGGTGAACACATGGGTCACCGCACCCGCCAGCTTGCCGTCCTGCAAAATGGGTGCCCCGGACATTCCCTGGACAATTCCCCCCGTGGCGTCCAGAAGCCGGGGATCCGTCACCTTGACAATCAGATTTTTCGTGGGCTGGTCCGTGCCGTTAATCTTCTGGATCTCTCCATCATACAGCGCTGGCCCATTTTCGTTGATACTGGCAAGCAGTTTTACCGGCCCGGTATGCACATCCTCCCGGCTTAATACTTCTACCGGCCGGCCTTCCGGCGCTTCATTCAGCGTCCCATACACGCCGGTTTCATTGTTGGCCAGCAGCCTTCCCAGAGGCTCGTCTGAAGAAAAATATCCCCTAAGCTGTCCCGGTTCGTCCGGCATTCCCCTGACAATCCCACACAAGGTGATGCCCGCCGGTTCGCCGCTTTTCAGGGTCATCACGTTTCCGGCGTCCGCGTCGCAAATGCCGTGGCCCAGCCCGGCAAAGGTGCCGGCCACAGGGTCATAGAAGGTCAGCGTGCCCACTCCAGCCGCACTGTCCCGGACCCACATGCCCGTTTTAAAGGATCCCTCGCCATACATGGGCTTTACAACTGCCTCAAACACCTCTTTATCCCGCCGGACTTTAAAGGTGATCCCCTCTCCTTGGCTTCTGCCAATATATTGGGCTAGGGCGGCATTGCTCTGAATTTCCATCCCATCCGCCGCCAAAAGGTAGTCTCCCGGGCGCAGGCCCGCCTCTCCCGCCGGGCAGCACACACCGTCTGCTGTATAAATATCTGACAGGGAGGCAACAATAACCCCATCTGTGAACAGTTTGATCCCAAACGCCTCTCCCAAAGGGATCACTTGGTTTTCGCTTGTGGGATATTCCTCTTTTTCTATGGGAGCTTTTGAGGCGTTAAAGGCAGAGGCCTCTTCCGCCGCGGGCGCCTGCGCCGCAGCCGGGGTGCCAGGAGCGCCTTCTAGGCCCAGCAGCCCCAGAGTGGCCAGCATACATAGCGCCGTAATTCCCACGCTGAGCGTGAACGTGCGCATAGCCTTGCAAATAGATTTTTTGCTAAATTTCCACTTTTGGATTGTTCTCACCCTTTCCCGGAGCAGATTCAAAACGGCTGCCGCTTTGAGCCCCGTTTTTAATTTGCCACCGGAAAAAGCATTTATGATGGAAATATAATTCGTTTCTACACACCACGCCCAATTTCCCCAAAATCCAATCAATCTAAAAACGCCCCTGCGTACATGACGCAGGAGCGAGAATTGTTGGTCTGCCGCAACTACCGGGTATAGCGGCTGATACAGTTAACACAGTTCAAAACTGGTCCTGCCAGTTCCAAAATATGTTTCCTAGTTCCGCAGCGGCTATTGCCGGGTTCACCCGGTAGAAGGGACAGTAAACGTGCATAAAATAAGTATACGATGATATTAGACCGAATATGTTAGGCTTTTATCGTCTCTCTGTCTGTCGCTCACCTCCTTGGTTTTGATGTACTAAGTATACAGCGGATTTATGAAAAACATATCAAGACTATATAAAAGATCTGTGTGTTTTTTATGAACGCTTTTTGAACATGTCCGCCAAAAACTTCCCCATTCACCTTGACAAAGATAGCAGACCAGCACAATGAGAGAACTTCTCAAATTCCATCGTGGGGAATTCTTTCCGTATCTCGTCGAATACGAAGTAGATCTCGCCGCCATCCCAGCCATCGCCCTCTTGTTCGCGACACCGTTCCAGGTCCTGCCTGGTGGCAAAGGCCACATCGCCAATCAGGATAGCGCCTCTGTCCTTTAACAGTTTCCTCAAAAGATGAATCAGGCTGATTTTATTGTCATCCGTCAAATGGTGCAACGAGTACGTCGCAACGATGAAATCATAGGAATTCTGCCGAAGGGGCTCTGCCAGCCTCTGGGAGAAGTCTCCCTGGAACAGATGGGCGCCCGGCATTTTAGCACTTGCCAGTTCGATCATCCTGCCCGAAAAGTCCTGCCCCCATACCTCGCAGCCCTGCTCATACAGCTTTTTTGTCAGCGTGCCTGTTCCAAAGCCTAAGTCAAGAATCTTGGCGCCCTCTTTCGCCACCACGAGCTGGTAGATTCTAGACAAAATCTCCTTATAGCCCGCGAAAGGATAGCTCTGCTCCTCGTCCGAAAGACCCACGGCTTTATCATAACCATCCGCCCACAAATCAAACCCTTTTTGATCCAGCATTTTCATATCTCCTTTTTCTTCCAGTTCGAAAACTGCAAATGTATTATGATGAATCAAGATTACCCATTTATTGCCTCAAGATTTTTTCTAAATCTGCTTTTAGCTCGGCCATTTTCTCGGGACAATCTATATATTTTGATTAAATCTATCATACAAAACACCCATTCTGTGGTTTTACGTGTGATCGTAAACGCGCGTGACACCTAGTGATCAGTTTTCACGCCGGGCGGCTTTTTGCCGCCTGGTACAAGGGAATCGAAAGGTTTCCTTGTACCGCGTTCACTATTATACACGCTTCCCCAACGGAAGAGTCAAGCTTTTTCCCAAGAATATCTTTACAGGATGACAGATGAAATCTCCTTGAGAGCGTCCATTTCCAGCTCCTTGCTCCTTTGCAGGATGGCAATCAGTATTTTTCGTTTTTCGTTGGCCTCTCCGGCAGTTTCGGGGGGCTTCAGGCTGCCCAAGAACTTTTCACACATACTGACGATCTCCTCATACTTAGAGATTGCCGTTGTGATAGGCCGGTAGTCCAAACCCTCTATCAGCCGCATACAAAGCTCCAAAAATTGTTTGATACAGAGTTTCCCCTCATAATGGATGAAAATATGTGGGGACAGGCATGCCATATCTACTCTATCCTGATTGCCCTCTTTTTCAAGCTCCTGGCACCAGTTGTCGTATATGACCGATCCGTATCCGGCCAGCGGCTCGTCAGATACGCTGCGTTCATTTTGCAGGAGCGCAAGCCCTTTTTTCAGCGCTTCCCTACACTTTTCTGGGAGGGTGTCTGGCTTTGGGCCCGGCTTAATCAGCAGCATATCCGGTGTTTTCGCGTACCATCCCGGAACACTTTTTAGCTGCTGGAAAGACATGACGGAATTTTTCTCGTCATCCCCATCCAGGAATGGAAGTCCTTTCAGCACCCTTCCCTGATGAGAGAAACCTGTCGCCAGTATCATATCCGAGTATTCTCGAGGAAGGATGATCACAGGGTATCCGCTCAGGATATTCTCAACTGCCATACGGATGAAGTCCTCCTCCAGGCACTCCGTCCCCCGGCAGAGCTTGCCCGTCAGGCCATATACGGAAAGGCCGGTTTCCAGCGCGTCATCCGCGCCCCAGGAGTACCCAAAGCAGATGGAAGTAACCGCGGACTGGAGGACATATTCCGTGTCGCCGTTCAGCTGCCGCCCCATCGGGTCCCTATGCTCCTCGAGACCCATAAACAGCTTGACCGCTTGGAGCATAGCCGGATACGCCATGCTCCGGGGCCATGTCCTGCCGGAAAAGTCCGCGATGGGGGCGTATGGTAGCAGGATATGCTCAAAGTTCGCGTTTGCCGCGGGAGAGACGTTGTCCGGGAAAAGAATGGCGTCGATGGTGCTGTGGAGGATCTCCGCCAATTCCACCAGCAGAGACAGTTCCGGCATGGCGCGGCCGTTCTCCCACTTGCTCACCGCCTGGGGGCTGACATTCAGCCTATAGGCAAGCTCTTCCTGAGTTAGCCCCCTGCTCTTCCTTAAAACTGCAATTTTCTGGCCTGTCTTTATGTTGTCAAGCATCTTTTATCCTCCTTATCATGCCGTTGGAATAGGGCTGGTTTACCCTTCCAGAATATTATAGGAGAATCGGAATCTTTTCACAATACTTAGATAGTTGAAGTTGGGCGTGAAAAATCAACCTGAGGTTTACTGTATTGTTTCCACACCAGAAACACCCTTGCAAAATTCCTAAAATTTCTTTATAATATACCCAAAACAGAAAAGGACGGGGGTGCGTGATGCGTCAGACCACGAAAGAGGCCATTGCCCAGGCGTTTGAGGGCCTGCTGGAAAAGCGGAGCATTGACAAGATAACCGTCAAGGATATTGTGGCGGAGTGCGGTGTGAACCGTCAGACCTTTTACTATCATTTTCGGGATATCTATGACCTGATGGAGTGGACGCTGGCCAAAAGAACCGAGAAATACGCCGTCCTGAACCTGTCCGCCGGGACGGATTGGCAGGAACAGATCCGGCTGCTGTTCCACTTCTTTTACCTGCACCGCACGACGATTCTGCATGGGTATGACGCTACCAACCGAATGCAGTACGAGCGGGTGGTGATCAAGTGGGTGTCCCAAATGGTGCGGGAGCGTTTGGACGCCTACCCCCAGGCTGGCAAGGTGCCGGACGAGAAAAAGGCGTTCATTGCCAAAGTCTACGCCCGGGGCTGCGCCGGTTTCTTTCTGGAATGGGTGGAGGAAGGAATGCCCGATGAACGCCATGTACAGCTGAACGACTATTTTATTATTATCAATGGCAGTATCGATCATGCCCTTGACAAATTCCAGAAACTATAAAAGCTATATTTATAATCAAATATTTTGCGAGAACCGGCAAAACCTTGTGAAACAGCGCATTACGCCGCATTTCCTGACAGCAGACCACCCCAATTACTACGAATTTACTACCAGGGGATGAGCTTTGATACGACGAAACACCGGGAAATGCGGACATACGGTATAGCGCCGCCCTTTGAATTGCCCCTTAAAATCACATATCGCCCGACTGGATAGACCGTCTTTTCTGCATGGAAAAGGCGGCTTTTTCTATGCCTGTACATAGCCGTCTGTTTCGTCGCAGGCGGCTAAATCTATGAAAGGAGGGAACCCCAAAATGGCGAAACCGAAAGTGATAAGCGTAGCAAATCAAAAGAGCGGTGTTGGCAAAAGCACGACTGTCTACAACCTGGGGGCCGGTCTTGCGCTGGAAGGTAAAAAAGTCCTGATGCTGGATGTAGCCCCCCAAGGCGACCTGACCAAGATGCTGGACCAGCGCAAGCCCCACGACCTGCCCCTGACCCTTGCCAATGCCATGAACGACGTTGTGGCCGGGACAATGCCCTGCGACCACCCGGAGATCATGCAGCACCATGAGGGCTTTGAGTTTGTTCCGGGAAACCGCAGCCTGTCCGCCGTGGAGGTAGGGCTGGTGAACGGGATGAGCCGGGAAACCGTCTTAAAGCAGTATGTGGACAGCGTGAAGCGGGATTACGACTATGTTCTGCTGGATTGCCGCCCCTCGCTGGGTATGCTGGTCATCAACGCCCTGTCCGCGTCGGATTATGTGCTTGTCCCCGTCCAGGCGGCCTATCTGGCGGCGGACGCCTACCGCAGACTGACAAAGGAGGTGCTGGACATTGGCAGCAAAGAGCGCAGCCGGACTTCTGACCTCAGTAGATAGTATGTCCACCACCCAGGAGGAACGGGACAACGCCCAGCGCAGCTATGTGATCGACCTGCCCACCACCGAGATCAGCGATTTTCCCGACCACCCGTTTAAGGTGCGGATGGACGAGGAAATGGAGCAGATGGTGGAGAGCGTCAAGGAGCGGGGCGTTCTTTCCCCGTCCTGGTGCGGCCTATGCCGGACGGCAGTTATCAGATGGTGTCCGGCCACCGCCGCAAGTTTGCGTCGGAGCTGGCGGAATTGCCCACGGTGCCCTGCATCGTCCGGGAGCTGACCGATGATGAAGCCATCATTATTATGGTGGACAGCAACCTCCAACGGGAACGCGTTTTGCCCTCAGAGAAAGCCTTTGCTTATAAAATGAAGCTGGACGCTATGAAACGGCAGGCAGGCAGACCAAGCAAAGAAAATAGTGTCTCAGCGGGACACCGTTCTCCGATTACGGCCTATCCATTGATGAAAACAGCTTTGCAGACCGTATGGTAGATGAGGAAGCTAAAACCGAAAGTATGACGGTTTCTATTAAAGCATCGAACCAGGATTTTTCCTATTCTGCCCAATACGCCTTGACTTACTCTGTGGAGGAGGGTGCTTGGGTTTTAACGAATTTGGAAAAATCCGGGGAGGAATACACGGCTCAGGCATTGGCCACGGAAGAAGAGGCGGAAGCTGTCCTAAATGAAAAGTATGATACTTATTCATACATATCCCAGGAGGGCAAAGAAAATAGGTGTAAATTTTGCTATACGGCCTCTAAAGGGGAGGGCAATGTAACGATAGACTGCGAGGTCACGATCCCATTCACCTTCTCTCCGGACGGCTGGAACTGTCCAGGAAGAAGAGACGGGATATTCCGGTGCCTGCGGCGAAGATTTAACTGGACGGCTGACAGCACGGGAACGCCTTTGATCTCTGGAAGCGGGAAGGCAATGCCGGATTATGCCACCGAATCCCCCGCTCCCTGGGGCAGCCTGCCCGCTAACTTCGCCGTGAAAATCGCCAGGATTGAAGCGAAGCTTGAGCGTCTTGGAAGCAATGCTTTTGCAAATTGTCCTCAGCTCACCGAAGTTTCTATCCCCGAAACTGTGACCAGCGCGGGAGCCGGGGCGTTCTCTGGATGAGCTGGGCTGAAAGAGGTATCCTATGCAGGATCGCGCGCCCGGTGGGAGGCGTATCTGTCTGGTGTGCTTGCAGAGGGAAGTCAGGCGAATCTCAAAACTGCAGGAAGTGATGCAGAGATTATTGACTTCGGCAAATGCGGCAAGCAGATGGGATGGACGCTGGATGGTGAAGGAGTGCTGACGATTGCGGGAACTGGCGCGATGGAGGATTATACTATCTATCCAGAACAGCTTGGCACAGATACTTTGCCAGAAAACCCGATAAACTCATCTCCATGGGGAAAGCAGCTTAGTAACATAAAGACTGTGTTTGTTGAGACCGGCATCACATCTATTGGAGCAGCGGCATTTTCCCTGTGCAGAGATCTAACAAAGGTAGAACTTCCCACAGGTATAACTTCTTTGGGTAGATGGTGGTTCATTTTTTGCAAGGCACTCGTAGAGGCAAAAATCCCAGACACGGTAGTCTGTAATTGAAGGAAATGATGAGAAGCGATTTGTCAAGGGTGTTCTCACCCCAAAATAATATGAAAGAACTCAATATCTCAAGAGATGCATTGAGAGAGAAATTTGATTCGATGTTGTTGAATTGTAAAGACATACATTTCTTGGGCTATAATGATTCATAGTGGTTCCTGATTTTTTGAGCCATAAGTTGCCGCCGCTTTTCTAAAAACTCGCCATATCGGCTCTCATCCATATCAAAAACCTCCAAAGGAATACAGTTCATTTGTAAATTTTTCATCAATACATCTCGATTCGTGATGGAACCACAAGTGATTATCCCAGTATCGCACTGGGCCAATGCCTCTCGAAAATACACTGTTGGGGCCTTCTTCCCAATAGATTTATTAACTTGTGCGTCTAAAAAAGCATAATTTGCTACTTGATTATATTTTCCTCTTTCATACCCCAGCGATTTAAGATAATCTTTTGGAAATACATGGTGGACATCTGAGACAGTTAAAAGGAGATCACGAACCTGGAGATTATTGGACAATAAAGAAATGTCATTCATCGCAACCTGCGCTGCCAAGTAAACAAGATAGGAAGGATTGTTCGTAGACGTATTACAGAGATTCTGTGGAATCGCCACTTGCCAAAATGTATCGGACAATGTTGCCGCTTCAATGTCTTTCAAAGTTGAGATTACACCGTTTTCATTGATAAGACGAATATCTCTAGCAAAAGCCGACTCAGGAGAGGCGCTATATCGCCCCGTTAGCACAGATAATACATACCATTTCTGTACCAGCCTCTTCACTTCGCCCGGAGACACTTCACTAGTTCTAGTAAGTATGAGATAGAGCGTATACGCAAAGTCTAAAGCCATTTGTGAACTAACTACCTTGCTGGAAACAAATCCTGCACCTCGGAGAGCAGCCATAAACTGCTTGAAATTATACTCGCTGAATACGTTTAGCACACCTGCTTTTAGTTTTGCATAGGTGTCAGCAGTAATCTCTTCCCGATACTCTTTTGTGTCAAAATCCCGGCCAGATAATAGGCTTACGAGATCAGACAATTTAGCGCGCGGAAACTTATGCATAAATGCCACTCGAAGAACATCATCATAGTCCGGGTCATAAACATCGTCCCGTTCATCCTTTAGCCACGAAATCTTCGACCAATACTCAGTAGCAACAAATGTAGTGTCCTCACGAGTGATAAACCTTGCAAAAGAGGGTTCTACCGCCAGGTGTGCAAAGTAATCTATGGCCTTACGCAAAGTGTTGCCGCCGTACATCTCATCCGAGGCAATCTTAGACATAACAAAGTCACCTTGGCTTAAAGCGGTACCTTTGGAGTTGATGCGAATAAATATGTCTGTGACAACATCAATATCCAAGTGCTCCGAAAGTTCAATTACGCCAATGGATCGATTCCCGATAGCGCGAAGTTTAGTTATGATTTTGTCCAAATTCTCAGGCTTCATTTCTGGGTTATCAGCGCAATATTGGGTGATAAAAGAAAATACCGAAAAGTCGTTTTTAAAAACATCTGCAATGTCCGGTATCCATCGCTTGCTCTTGAGATGGCTGGAGTCCTGTACAGCAAAAATATCTGCTTCCGGATCATCAGAAAATGCTTGAAACGGGTCAAATGCGATTCTGACACGATCCTCTTTATAGCTGCTATTGATAACCGGTATTCCAGCGACAGCAGTCATTAAGGCGGTGACGCGCTGTTGTCCGTCAATTAAGATTTTCTTCCCAGCAGAAACACTTCCGTCTTTCAGCCGAACATTTGGATTTTTCCAGATAATCAGATAGCCGGTAGGATAGCCTTTATACAAAGAATCCAGAAGGTCTCGTACCTGTGTACGCTTCCACACAAAGGGCCGCTGAATTTCAGGAACCGCAATGCCCCCCGATGCAATCAAGCCTAAAATTGCGCTGACACTCAACGAATTAGGGGTGTACTTCTCTATTTCCACAATATTTGATCTCCTTTTTCACCATTCGGCGAAACATTAAGTGCAATCCGACTCAGGTATATTTACATATGTCACTTTATACTATAGCTCTCTCATAATTTCTACAAACTGCTCAAGTTATATACCCCATCAATACCAAAATCTTTATTCTTAAATACCATAAAATAACGATAGCTCTGTCCAGCCTGGGCTTGCCACTGACGGCCCAGTTCCAGCTTCATCTTACTGTCACTGTTGTCCCGGTCACCGCCCTTAAACTCAATCAGCACCAGTTTCCCGGCCTTTGTCATGACCATAAAATCAGGATAATGGTTGATGTTCCCATTGAGCCGGAAACCCTTGCGTTCAATGATCCTATGCCACCACCTGATATTACCCAGCCCTACCACAATGTCGATCAGGCTCCGCTCCTCCTGGTTCATATCGTCCTTCTCGGCATCGTATAGGGAATACGGGATCGTATCAATCGTCTCAGCGGGGTAATGACCTGCGGCAGGGCATAGGACTCCCTGCACACCACCTTTCCACTGTCCAGCCACTTCTTGAATTGAGCCGTCCGGTAGGCCCGCTCCAGCCCGTCAATCTTGTGCTGGATTTTTCGCGCATAGGTGGGAATCGCCGTCTCCATTGCCGCCAGCTCGTCCTCCGTCATGTTCTCCACCACGCGATGGACATATGCGCTGATCTCCTGAGCGGCATAGCGGTCATTCCGATTGAGGTTTCCGCAAATCAGATCAACACATTTTTGCACCTTCTTTTCCGGCGGCAGTTTTGCCAAGCGTTCCCGGATGTACTCGCTCTCCTCCTTGGAGACCCGCATATACTTGGGGATCGCCTCGCCCTTCTCCTGGAGATCCACCCGATACATCTCGCTGGTGGCCAACTCAAAGCTGATCTGCGCGTCCTGGCCGCTGAGAGAAAAGCCCTCCGACAGATTTTCCGCTTCCAGCAGATCATATTCCCCACCGAACAAATCAGGTGTACCTTTAAGGAAAAACTGCGGAATACGCAAAGCGGACGCTTCCTCCACAAACTGAGGCTGCATGGCGTTCTGGTTCAACATCTCTCCCAGCTCTCCTCCCCAAAAGCCTGCGCTGCCGCTCTCCTTCATCTCCGCATCGTAGCTGTCCGCCTGACGCTGCGCGTCCTGGAGCATCTCTCCAAGGGGAGAATCAGGCTGCTCGGTTCCGCCCTCCAGGGCTCCTTTTACTGCCTCCGTGTCAACATCGTCAAACGAATCTGTTTCTGCGGCGGGAGCGTTGCCGCCGAGTTCCATCTGTTCCACTTCATCCGGCTTAGGTGCGGGAGCGGGATCGGGGGCTTCGCCCACCCGGAAGTCCTTCCGGCTGAATCCAGCCATATTCAAACCGCTCACGATGCTGTCCAGAGTATTTCTGAAATCGTTGGAGCAGGTAAACACATAGGACATATTCAACAGCGGAGATTTGTGCCGCTTTGCATAGGGCTGGCGGAGGATACGGCCCAGAATCTGCTCCACATCCACCTTGGAGGTCTTATTCGCCAATGACGCCAGAATGTACGCAAAGGGGCAGTCCCATCCTTCCTTGAGGGCGTTGACCGTGATAATATACCGAATCGGACAATCCCGGCTCATGAGGTCCGTTTTCCCCAGCTCGTCCACATAGGAGAGGATATTGCTGTTCTTCCTGGGGGTGGCGGTCAAATCCAGCACAAAGGACGGATTCAAGTTGTTCAGCATCTCCACGCTCAAATCAGACCCGGCGTTATGGCTCTCGTCCACCACTGTCACAGGGGACAACTGTCTCAGCACCTGGATCAACGCTGTGTCCGGCGTATCGGCCAGCAGTACGGAATCATCCTTGAAATACTGGGCGAATTTCAGCAGGTTTCCGTTCTCCTGGTAGACCTTGCGCACGTCCTTTTTCTTGCTGTCAATGCGCAGGGAGGCGTAACTCAACACACAGACCGTCAGCATCTCCCGGACGGTATCGGGGGAAAACTGCTGGCCGCTCAGGAGCATTTCCTTCGTATACACGCCCACCCGTCCGGCAAAGTCCGAATTGAGCCGCAGGCGGTATTCGTGGTCCGGGTTGGACAGGTTCCGAATGGTCTGCGTCAGAATGGAATCCGACGGCACGAGCCACACCACCACCTGGGGCTTGTCCAGAGGCATGGTGTCAAAAATGCGCTTGAGAGCGGCGCAGGCCATAAAGGTTTTCCCGCCGCCAGTGGGGACCTTTGTGCAGACGTGGGGAACGCCGGGAATGGCGGACCTGTAGGCCGGGACGCCGCCCAGCCCTACGGGGATATCCTTATCCATCCAGTAACCCTTCCAGGCGGCAAACAGCTCCCGGTCCCGGTTCAGATGGCCCAAGTAGGAGGACAGATCGTCCATAACCTGCTTCTGATAGGTTTTCAACTCCATAACGCCGCCTCCTTACAATTTTGAGATGTCCCGTGGGATTTTTTTGAAGGTGATGTGCCACCGCTCCAGCTCCGCCTGGCTCAGGGTGCATTGGTCGGCGTAAATGGTGTACCGGCCTGCCTTGGTTGTGATACTCCCCAAGAAGTCGCGGCTCAGGGTGGTGAGGCTGTCACGCTCATAATAGAAATAATAGGCGCTGTCCAGGTGGACGCCCATATAATAGGGCTCGTCCTCTTTATCCGGTTCAATGGGGGCCTTCGTCTCCATGAAATAGACATACTCCCGGATTTTTGCCGCGCCTACGTCCTCATTCAGGTTGCCGTTGGGCAGGAGCAAAACGGGGCCGAGGTCGTAGAAGGTAAAATCGCCGCCTGTACCCTCCACGGCGTTCTTGCCTTCGCCGTAGCCGTCAATGACCCGTTTGACCCGTTCGGCGGTGATGCTCTCGGCGTAGTCCATCATTTCTACCAGAATGAATCTGCAGTGTCCGCCGTCGGCTTTGTTCATGTTGAGGACAGCATGGGCGGTGGTGCCGGGACCAGCGAAAGAGTCAAGGATGATGGAATCAGGGTTAGACGCAATTTGCAATATTCGTTCGATTAAACGAGTGGGCTTTGGAGTTGTAAATATCTCTTGTTCATCTGCGAAAATCTTCCGTATTTCTTGCTTAGCATCTGCATTCTGACCAGCGTCTTTATAGGACCAAAATGTTGTTGGCACTACTCCCTGCTTAGCTTCTGAAAGGAATTTCTTTATTCTAGGCACACTTTTTCCGTCAAGTCCCCACCAAATACGGTTATCTGCATTAAGTTCTCGAAAATGCTCTTGTGATACACGCCAATAAGTTCCTGCCGGGGGAAGAAAGACTTTTCCAGTTGGAGATACGATTTCATAACTACCCTGTGCATAATAATTCCTAGCTTGGATAGCGTTTGTTGTCCAAACTCCTCGCGGATCGTTATCTGGATTTGTATATGAACTGTCAATTTCCGCTGTGCGAGGGAACAGATTTCTTCTGAAATTCTCTTTGCTTTTTGCAAAAACCATGATATAGTCATGCATTCCTGAAAAATATTGCGCTGAATTTTTTACGGTATATATTTTTTGCCATATAATTGTGTCTACAAAATTTTTCTCACCAAAAATATCATTGCAAATCATTTTTAAGCTAGCATTTTCATCATCGCCTATGCTGATAAAAATAACCCCATCCTCCGCCAACAACCGCTGCAATAGTTCCAGCCGTGGATACATCATGCACAGCCATTTGTCGTGGCGGCTCAGGTCCTCGCCCTCCCGGCCCACAACCTCGCCCAGCCACTTCTTGATTCTTGGATCGTTCACATTGTCGTTGTAGACCCAGCCCTCGTTGCCCGTGTTGTAGGGCGGATCAATATAGATGCACTTGACTCTTCCCTCATACCGGGGCAGCAGGGCCTTGAGCGCCTCCAGATTGTCCCCCCGGATAATCATGTTTTCGCTCTGTTCGGCGTTATATGTATACTGTTCCTCCAGAACCCGGTAGGGGACCTCCAGGTGGTGGTTGACTACCTTGTCTTTTCCGATCCATTCAAGTGTGGGCATAAGTTTTTCTCCTATTCCCCATTACAGGAAAGCCAAGTCCGCATCGATAAATTTGCCGCTCCTTTTCATGAGACTTTTCAAGCACGACTTAAAAGTGGCTTTTGCTGCGCTGTTCGCCGCTTCACGGGCGTAAATATATCCGATAACTATGCTTAGTTGCTTTTCTATGTCCTCAGCGGTGATTTGATTGTAGAATTCGCGGTCAACGGGATATATACGCAAGCCTGTGATAAGCGCAGTATGATTGATAAAACCGGAATATTCCCGCAAAACTCTTGAAGTGTATTCCACATAACAGCTTTGTCATGAGAATTGATTGCGGTAAATGCCTTTTGGCTTTTCTGATTTGCAGTGAAAACCGTATGGGTCATTTCTGCCGCTTTTTTGGCAAGCTCTGCGGCTTTTAACGACTTTTCCTCATAGCGGATCTGAAATTCGTGAAATGTTTCGTCCATTTTTAATCCTCTCCTGTTAGCACTTATTCTATAACAGTCATTTTCACACAACAAGAGGCTATAAAAAAATTATAGCACATTGGCACTCAAATATCAATTCATTTGAAATGCTGTCGCTGATTTCGAGTTTTCTATTTCTGATGGGGTAAAATTGCAACTTGGATCATCCCGCGTTTTTCCCATTTCTGAGCATACTCCACCAACTCTCGCGCATTACTGACTGAATGTTTCACATAGGCAATCAGATACTCGCTGTGCTCCACCATATAGCGGTTGGCCCGGATGATAGCTGCCCGCTTAGGCACAGTCTCCATCCCAGGCGGGTAGAACGTACCATCAAAACCGGGCGGTGTGGGTGTATATCCCACACGATAAATCGCAAATTTGGCTACAATAACGGTATCACTATAGAAGGAGTGGTGCCGCAATGAATGCCAAGACAGCGGTTGCACGTCGTATCCAGGCCCTTTGCCTGGAACGGAATATTGCAATCAATGCCCTTGCCAATCAATGCAGCATTGCGCCCTCCACGATTTACAGTATGTTGAACACCAAAAGCAAGAACCCGGGGATTGTTTCCATTCAAAAGATTTGTGACGGCCTTGAAATCAGTGTTCGCGAATTTTTCGATGATCCACTGTTTGAAAATCTTGAACCCGAGATAAAGTAGCGGGCCAGGAGCATTACCGCTCCTGGCCCGTTCCTTCGCTATACCCAGATATTCATACCCCTTGGCAGTGGCGCAGATGTCCTCGTTGATAACCACTCGGCCAGCATCAAATTCCCCGAAATTCTTAATCAGACAGCCTCCGCCGCCTACTACATACAGTTTCATCAGATCCGGGTCATACTCGTGCTCCCGCAGGCGGCGGAAGATGCCCCCAACATAGTCCCTGGCGGTCGTCTGAATCGCGGACAGGTAGCGGTCACTGATACACGCCGTCCCATGCCGGAGTACCTGGTCGATGATCGTCTCGTCAGCGGCGGAGCCGTAGAGCTTCAGCAGGTTCTCCCGGACCGCCAGCATACATTGATGCGTCCCATACTTCTCGGTGAAGCACTTCTTCTCCTGGGGGCAGCGGTCATTGATATACATGACGTTCATTGTGCCGTTTCCGATGTCGGCTAGCATATTTACTCCCCGGAAGTCCTGCAGGTGGTCAGACACAGCAGCAAAGCCCTGGGGGAAAATTATCCGTGCCAACGAAATCAACGTGATAGTCCACGCCTCGGAATGTGAAGTCTGCACTGTCCCGCTGAAGCAAATACTTCTTGAAAGCGTCCTTCTGCTCACTGACCCAGGTGAGGGGCAGGCCCGCCGCCAGATGGACACGGGCTGAAGTCTGCTTGCGGATGTTCAGTTCCCGCCCAATAGCGGCGAGGGACAGGATGTAGTAGTCGCTGTCCGCCATTTTGTCGGCGGTGAACTCCTTGTGTTCCTCCCCAATCAGATAATAGCGGCCCTTATGGACCAGTAAATTGCTCTTGAAGGTCGGTTCCTTATCAAAGGAAGGCCACGCCGGTTTTGAAGCAGCAGTTGGCCGTCTTGATGTTGCCATAGCCGTGGTCGATGCCGATGATGATAGGTGCATTGCGATTTAAAATATTCATCAAATCCTTTCCGCTGTATAAACAGCAAAAGACGGCCCGCAGACCGTCCTCTCTCAACTGTACTCTTGTGATGCTTTTTGTTACGGATAAACGTAGTGGAAACAAATTCCGCTACGCCTAATCGTAACAAATTGCCTCGCGCTTTGTTACGGTTCGAGCAAGTGGTCATTTTGACCTCTCGTTTTATCCGTAACGCCCTGGCGGCAGGCATTGCTACAGTAGAGCGCGTCCGACCTTTTGGGCGTGAACACATTCCCGCACATCTTACAAACCTGGGTGCGGGGAGACTCCGCTAAACGCCGCTGCCTTAACTGCTTCCGATAACCGATATTGCCGCATTTCTTGTAATAGCAGTATTTTTTGGACCAGATGCGCGTGTAGAAAACACACCCGCAGCCCTCACAGATGATTTTGCGGATAGGGGTCATAGGCTTATATTGACCACTGAGCTGCCTGTCATAATTTTTCTTCATAATATCCTGGTTCTGGTACTCCCAAGCGCAATTCCACATTGATTTTCAACCTCCTTTGTGATGGAATAAAAATCCCCCGGCTCCGCCGGGGAATTTTTATTGTCCCCGTGAACATTGAAAACTGAATAAGGCAAAACAGATACATTCCCTGTGCGGGGAGCTATGCAGTCCGGCGCGCGATGATATCCTTGTGGAGCGATTAAGCCAGACGGCACGCCACATTCAGCAAGGTGGCAGGCCACGAGCCGTATTAGGGAAATAATGATACTTGCGCCGGCTGTCCGTCACGGGACAGGGCGCCCCGCCACAAGCATGGGGGGAGAAATAGTTGACTGCGTCAACTATAAAACTATGGAGCGGCTGCTACCCGCCGTCTGCAAAGTCATCATGAAGTTTACGCAGACTCCCAAACCGGAAGTGATGGATAGGGTAAAGGGCACCCTTTTCCATAGTGAATACAAACAACAGAACGCACAAGAAATTTGCAATATTTTGTAATATATGATACAATAATGGTGTAAAGCACACAGCTCCAACCCTGCAAAAAAGGAAAACTCTCCGGCTGTGTGCATGAGTTTGGCATAAAACCAAACTCCATAACCCCATATATCTTATTGAATCTTGAAAACAGAATACTGGGGCATACACCATTCCAAAAATATTGCGAAAGGTGTGTGCTGAATGAATCAGAAACGAGTATATTGCTTGTACCGAGTATCAACCGTCGGGTAAGTGGAGAAAGGCGATATCCCCATGCAGAGGCAGTATTGCCGGGAGTTCATCAAGCGAAACCCGGAGTGGGTTTTGACAAATGAGCTTTACGAGAAAGGCATTTCCGGCTTCAAGGTATCCGCGAAAGAGCGGGACGCTATCCAGGAAATGTAGCGGGACGTAGTACAAGGCAAGTTTGAAATTTTGCTTGTCTATATGTTTGACCGCCTGGGACGCAAGGACGATGAAACGCCCTTTGTGGTGGAGTGGTTCGTCCAGAACGGCATAGAGGTTTGGAGCGCCGTGGTGATAGATGAGGTTCCGCTATACCTGCACCTACAACGCCCGGCACCCCGGCGAATGTGGAGGACAATCCGGCTATGGCATGATAAAGCTGGATGGCATTATGGATAGAATCATCCGCTACCAATTAGGCAAGGTAAAGGCCGCGTCAGCGGACAAAATCATAGCCGAGGGCCACGAAAAGGCTATTGAATTGGCCCGGGCGCGATGCAACATTGCCAGCAAACAGATTGACGAGAAACAGCGCGAACTGGCCGACTATGAGGCCGAAACCATCAAGGTTATTCGAGGGCAAAGCAAGTTGAGTATAGACCTGCTCAATGACCTTGTTGCGAAAGCTAAAGAAGAAATAACCGAGTTGACGGCTGCTCTCACAGACGCGCAGGAAGAACTTGAAAAGTGTCTGGCTGGGGCAGAGGCTCAAAAGCAGGAATACGCTCAACTGGAAACTTGGGCCGCTCACAAAAGAAAACAGACCCGCCAAAAAGCAAACGCTCTCGCAGGCCTGTCAGCTCTTACCTTATTCCTGTTCGTCCTGTTCCGGCTTCTCCAAAAGGACGAAGGCCGCGAAGGTTTCTTTACGGGGGAGGTTCTGTTTGTCGTCGATTTGAACCATGTTAGGGGTGATATGGGCGACTTGCCAGCCCTTCTCCAACAGTGAGTTTACATTTGTGAAATATTTGTTCTCGTTGATATTACCCTGTTCCGTATAGTCCCTGCTGTTGCTCAAATAGACCAGCTTCTGCATACTTCTTTCCTCTTTCCCGTTTCTTAAAATGAAATGTACCGTTCCCTTGTGGGTAAAAAAAGTTCGCGCATTCAGAAAACCTGAGTGCGCGAACTGAATCCAGCGTCACGCTGGTGGTGGACCCGAAGGGGATCGAACCCTCGACCTCCGCGTTGCGAACGCGGCGCTCTCCCAGCTGAGCCACGAGCCCATAAACTATCAAACCAATATAAAAAGCACCGTCCCACAGCAGCCAACATAAACCTATCTATATTTCTAATTCCTGTTTCCAAGTGCTGGCTATTTCATAGAAATACGCTTTCTAATAAAAAGATTCAAATCTACTAGATGTTTTTATTTTACCACAAACAACGGGAAATGTAAAGGGGATTTTCTATTTTTTTGCTGGATAGAAATCCCCAAAAAAAGACTCACCTAATCTGAAGTGTAAATATCCAGAAGGTATGCAGTATCCCAGCAGCCCCCTGCGGCGAGTATCGGTAAGGGCCGAAAGGGCATCCCGTAAGTAAATTCTTGGACTTACTGGGGAAATGCTTTTTTCGTTTTTTCCGTTGAAGGTCCATAAACAGTCTGGTATAATATAGTAAATTAACTTAAGAACCGACAAAGCCGGTTCTTAAGTTCGGCGGCTTTGCAGCCAAGTTCAAATGCAATTTTTTCTAAAAGCGAAAAATTTTATTGGTCTTGGAGGAGAATGAAAATGACATTGGGTGCTCAGCTATATACTTTGCGGGAATATACGCAGACAGAACGGGACCTGGATTACTCCCTAGCCCGAGTGGCGGACATTGGATATGAAACGGTGCAGCTTTCCGCAATCGGACCGATTCCAGCGGAAAAGGTTCGAGCCCTTTGCGACCGCCACGAGTTAAGAATTGTGCTTACCCACACCAATCCAGATCGGATTTTAAATGATACCGAAGCGGTAATCCGAGAGCACGAAGTTCTGGGCTGCGACTATATTGGTATTGGTATGATGCCGAAAAAATATTGTTCCCCGGAGTGGCTCTGGCATTTTCGGGAGGACTTTAGAGAACCGGCTAAAAAAATAGCCGCTGCCGGGAAGCTCCTAATGTACCACAACCATAATGTGGAGTTTCAGAAATTTGGCGGCAAGTTAGTGATGGATACCCTGATAGAGAGCTTCGCCCCGGAGGAGATGGGGTTTACCTTGGACACCTATTGGGTACAGATGGGAGGCGGAGACGTGTGCCAATGGATTGAGAAGCTGGACGGCCGGCTTCCCTGCGTGCATCTGAAAGATATGGCGGTAAAAGACTGGGAGCCTGTCATGGCTCCTGTGATGGAAGGAAATCTAGACTTCCCACGGATTCTGGAGGCTTTCAAGAAAAGCGGCACAAAGCACCTGCTGGTGGAACAGGATATCTGCCAGGGTAGCCCCTTTGACTGTCTGGAAACCAGTTTTAAAAATTTGCAGGGCAGATATTAGAGTCTGTCTTAAAACTCCCAAATACCATCTTTATGCTCGATGACGATCCCTTTGCAGCCTGGAAATCTTCGCGGTACGGCAGTACAATTCACGGTTTTCGTTCTGCAAATGGACCGTCCTTGCACAAAAATCCGATTTTAATACAGACTCCAGCCGAAGTTTAACTCGGTTTACTCCCCTAGCCCACAGGAAAGCAGCCGGATCGTCAGCTGTATCATATCCTCCATAGGCTCCTTTCGCCCCGCCTCTACCCAGTGGCGGTAAATGGCGCCAAGCGACATGTTCACAAATGTGGCAAGGTATGGCCGTTCCCATGAGGTATAGCGGTAATAGTCTGGTTCAAAAAGCTCGAGCTCCTGTTCGCCGGGCTGCTGGTTATCTACCGGGAACCGTCCCTTACTGCGCAGGATTTTCTCGTTCATGGCGTCCGCCTTCTCTGAGGCAACATAGCAGTTGCGCACTACCTTTTCCAAATCACCCGGCAGCTTTGCATTCTTGATAGGCGCTAAAAACTCATCCACAATCTGCTTCTGCATTTTCAGCAGCAGCTCGTCTACCGACGAATAGTGTAGGTAGAAGGTTTTTCGGTTGATCCGCGCCCGGTCCGCCAGCTTTTGTATGGTTATCTGTAAATAGTCCATCTCGCCCATCAGCTCCCGGAACGCTCTTTGAATTAGCTCCTCTGTTTTTTGATATCGCAGGTCGTCCTGAGGTTTTCGCATGGAAGCACCACCTAATCTACATTTTTCTCAAACCTGATGATTAAGCACCAAGAACCCGAAAACTGGCCATTGCTGGCCAGTTTTTTCTTTATTATAATACAAATGTGATGAATAAGCAATTCTTTGGGCTTATTTTTCAAATCCATGCCCGATTCTGGAAGGAGGCTGTATGCACATTTGGATACCCAAAATATCACACTGATGGAGCGCACGCCGGTGCCAAAGGCAATCCTAACCTTATCCATCCCAACATTGCTCTCCACCATCGTTTCCCTGATCTATAATCTGACCGACACCTATTTTATCGGCCTGTTGGACGATCCCATCCAGCTGGGGGCCATATCCCTGGCTTTCCCGGTGTTTATGGTGATCCAGGCCATCGGGAACGTGTTCGGCAACGGTGCACCGTCTTATGTATCCCGCTGCCTGGGGGCCGGTGAACAGAAAGAGGCCCGCCGGACCAGCGTGGTGGCTACATATGTTTCGGTAGCCGTCACACTTTTAATGACAGTGTTCTGCTTTCTGTTTATGGAACCGATCCTAAGGGTATTGGGCACCAGCGCCGAAACCGTAGGCCCCACCCGGCAGTATGTGCAGATTGTGGCCGGATTCAGCGTCTTTATGACTTTACAGGCTGTACTACCCGCCTTGCTGCGCTCGGAGGGTAAGATGAAGGAGGCTGTTATCGGCATGGTGATCGGCACCGGGTTGAACATTGTGCTGGACCCGGTATTTATCCTGTTGCTCCATCAGGGGGTTGCGGGCGCAGCTTGGGCCACCATTATCGGCAATGTATTCGCCGTTATCTACTATCTGAGCATTTATCTGCGGGGCAAGACTTCCCTCTCTATTTTTCCCC
Organism: Acutalibacter sp. 1XD8-33; assembly: GCF_003612555.1. Lineage (GTDB taxonomy): Bacteria > Bacillota > Clostridia > Oscillospirales > Acutalibacteraceae > Acutalibacter. The sequence goes on along the minus strand of NZ_RAZF01000004.1, from coordinate 104,111 downwards.
GGGACTTCCACCCCAGCAGAAGAATTTTGCAGGAGGTTCTGAAAATCGGCCTGCCCAGCTCTATCTCTCAAATCATCATGAGCCTTTCCAATATCATGATGAACAACCTGGCCAGCGGCTACGGTGACTATGTGATTTCCGCCTATGGCGTGGCGGGTAAGCTGACCACCATGGTGTTCATGATCACCATCGGCTACAGCTCCGGCTACATGCCTTTTGCCGGGTACAACTACGGCGCGGGCAATTATAAGCGTATGCTCTCCGCCATGAAGTTCAGCCTGATTTCCGGCACAGGGGTATGCCTGGCCCTGCTTATCCCCTTCCTGTGGCTTGCCCCCGGCTTTCTGCGGCTGTTCACCAGCGACCCGCGGATTATTGACGTGGGGGTGCGGTTTCTCCGAGCCTATGCCTGGGTAGTGCCTTTCATGGCAATCCAAATGACCGTGATGTGCACCTTCCAGGCGGTGGGCGACGGCATACGGTCCATGCTATTGAATCTGGGCCGGCAGCTGCTGTTTTACATTCCGCTTTTGTACCTGTTCAATCATCTCTGGGGGCTTAACGGCCTGCTCTATGCCCAGACCGGCGCGGATATCTGCGTCACCATATTGGCGGTGCTGATCGGCCTGCCCCTGCTGCACAAGCTAAGCAAAAAGCAGAGCGAACGTGAAGCGCTGGACGACTATCCTGCCGGCCAGATTCCGATAAAAAACTCTTAATGAAAGGGACTGTAAAAATGGGTAAATTAGAAAAAATCGAGAAGTTTGCGACAAAGGGAAAGGTGGATAAGTTGCTCTCCTTCCTACACGATCCAGACCGACAGGTGTGTCTTAGAGCCATTGAAGCGCTGGGCGGATTCACCAGTCAGATCGACGTGCTGGGTGCTTTGGCCGAGATGATGGACGATGGGGATGTGGTGCAACGCAAGGCTGCGGCGGAATCTTTCGCCAGCTCGGAGGGCAGCTACGCTGAGAGCGTTCTGATGCATCGGTTGGAACAAGAGACAGATGCCGGGGTGAAGGAGGCTATGCGGGAATCGCTGGCAAGCATAAAAAGTCACACAAAATAGCGATTATTTCTGAGGGATTTCCTTGGCTCTGTGACCTGTTTTTGAAATTCCGGCGTGTTGGATTTGTCTATAGAATAATTTTGCAAAGGAAAGTGTATTGCGGCAAACAGCGCTGTGCAAAACAGGCCGGATAGAATCAGCGGAATGGATAAACTGTCATGCCAAGCTCTGCCGTTTATTCAGCTTTTGTCCTCCCCGAACCGCTCCCCTTTTCCCATACGGTTTTAATCCGTGCAGGATTTTGGGGGGCGGTTTCTATTTTTACCCGCGGCTTACGGATAGGAATCATCACTGTGCCGCTGTGTCGAAAAAATCTGTTTGGGATGCTGCATGAGCATACGCAAAATGCTGGATTCAATTTCGGCCAGTTGGGTTTCCTTTTGGTCTACCCAGACTTAATTTATAAGTTCAAAGCAATTTCTGCATCTTCTACGGCCAAAATGGATGTCATATTCGCAAATCTCCCCTCTCCGCTATCTCCCTTTATACATAGTGAAAAGCCCCCTGTAGATTGACAGAGGGCTTTCGTGCGCTATATGCGAAAAAGGCAAATCCTTGTAAATAAATTTGCCGGCCTGACCAAGAATATCTGGAATGTTGACGGGCTTTGTGATATAATAAAAAATTATTTGAGGGGAGAATAAGCATGGCTGTATGCTACGACAAATTAAATTTGCAAATTGGGATTTTTTGCAGGCCAAGGATATGTGGATTTATAGCACCGGCGGCCTCAGCCGGCAAATAACATTGTTGGATGCAATGGCCAAATCATTGGGATATATAGATCAAAATACATAGAATATAGGAATCCATACATAGGTCTTATGCCGATTGTTTTAGAAGAAAGGATAAAAAACGGAGGAAATAAAATGATAACTGTCCACGATTTTGAAGCTGCTTTAGCTTCATTGCAATTCATAAAAAATGAACTGACTTTTTCGCGAGTGTTCCCAGAATTTGATTGTGAAATGAAGGTCGATTTTGCACAAAAAAAACTTATTTATCCGTCAGAAATTAAGGGACGAAAGAGAAATGATAGTTTTAGTCAAAAAGAAAACTTTGTTGTGTTTGAATGTGTAAGTCGTCTCCTTGATAAGGGGTATCGGCCAGAACATATTGAACTTGAAAAAGTATGGCAGTTAGGGCATGAACAGAAAGGCGGGCGCGCGGACATTTGTGTTTCCGATCCCGATGGTTTAATGCTATTCATTATTGAATGCAAGACATATGGAAATAAATTCGACCAATCTCTAAAAAAGACTTTGGCCGATGGGGATCAGTTGTTTTCCTATTGGCAACAGGAACGGGCGACAAAGTGGCTGGTACTATATGCCTCTGACTTTGTTGAGGGCAAAATTATCTACAAAGCGCCAACAATCAACTGCTCTGATTATAAAAGTGTCCTGGAAGATGCAAAGACGGATCAATCCATTCTAGCCTATCAGACTGCCTATACAAAAGAGCAGTTATACGAAGTGTGGCGGGAGACGTACTCCTGCAAAATGTATGACGACCTCATTTTTTCTGAAGAGAGCAGGGCATATCAAATAGGGATCAAGCCTCTTCTGAAAAAAGATCTTCGGGAGTTTACTCCAGATGATAAAATCGTAAATAAATTTGAGGAGATACTGCGGCACAATAATGTCAGCGATAAAGAGAATGCATTTAATCGGCTTGTGGCTCTTTTTATTTGTAAACTTGTAGATGAAAGTACCAAAAGTGAAAATGACGAAGTAGAATTTCAGTATAAGCAAGGGACGGATACATATGAATCCTTGCAGGACCGTCTGCAGCGATTACATACACAGGGAATGGAGACTTTCATGCGCGAGAAAATCTTCTATGTCCCTGCCGATTACCCGGAATGGCTATTTACCACATATACGGGGCAGAAGCGCCAAAAGGCCATGGAGGATTTGAAAGAAAAAATCCGAATCCTGAAATTCTTCTCAAACAATGATTTTTCATTCAAGGATGTGCATAACGAGGAACTGTTTCGCCAGAATGGGAAAATACTGGTTGAGGTAGTCCAGCTCTTTGAACAATACCAGATTGTATATCCCTCAAAGCATCAATTCCTTGGCGATTTGTTTGAGCAGCTCTTAAATAAGGGCTTTAAACAAAACGAAGGGCAGTTTTTTACCCCCATGCCAATTACGCGTTTTATCTGGGATTGCATTCCTATAGAACGGCTCGTGTATCATGACACAGGCTGTGTATATCCCAGGGTAATTGACTATGCCTGTGGCGCCGGGCATTTTCTGACAGAGGCGGTTGAAGCGATTAATGCGTTTGCAGAGCCGGATGAAAAAACGAACTTATGGGTGCGCGACCACATATTCGGCATTGAAAAGGATTACCGTCTTGCCCGCATATCAAAGATATCGTTATTTATGAATGGCGCTGGCGAGGGCAATATTATTTTTGGCGATGGTCTTGAAAACGCGTCGGATAAGCACATTGAAAACGAGAGTTTTGATGTGCTGGTTGCCAATCCCCCTTATTCTGTCGCGTCATTTAAGTCACATTTACAGCTTAAAAATAACCGCTTGGAGCTATTGCGCCATATAGGAGAGAACGGCAGCGAAATCGAGGTCTTGTTTGTGGAGCGTATTGTACAGCTCCTAAAGCCAAAAGGGATTGCCGCTGTTATTTTGCCGTCCAGCATTTTGAGTAATGACTCTGCGAGCTATATTGGTGCAAGAGAATTGATATTACAGAATTTTTTGATTCGGGCCATTGTGAAGTTCGGCAGCAAAACATTTGGCGCCACGGGCACAAATACGATTGTGCTGTTCCTTGAGAAGTACGATGAGCCCCCCAAAAGGAAAGATTTATTGATGGACAGCGTGCATGCCATTCTCGCCGGCAGTGATCTAACAGATTGGATAGATCAGGAAATTTATGAAGCCTATCTGGCACAGATAGGGGCAGACGAACAAGCGTATCAAGCGTTTATCAGCGAGTCTCTGGAAATTCGCCAGTTCGCAAATCTTGAATATTTTAAAATGTACACGGATTCCTTTGAGTTTTCCACTGAAATAAGGAATTTGAGAAACTCAAAATCTTTTCTGAAAAAGACGGAAGCAGAACAAAACGAGGAGCTGAGACGGCGGTTTTATTCTTTCGTCAAGTCTGTGGAGTTTGAGAAGTTGCTCTATTTTGCCCTCACCTATCAACAGCAGACGGTGATTATTACGGCTCCTTCAGACAATGCTGAACAAAAAGAGTTTCTAGGATATGATTGGAGCAACCGAAAAGGCAGCGAAGGGATACAAATTTTTGCGCCCGGCGGGAAACTCTATGATCCGGAGAACCGCAAGGCGGACGGAACGCTGGCAAGCGCAGTACGCAAGACCTTTGAAGGTACGGTTCCTGTTTTGACAGAAGAAAATTTGATGTACGCCAACATTGTAAACGCTGCGGATATGCTGGATTTTGCAAGGGTGAATTTCAACAAAGCAATGCGGACAACTGGAAAGAAGAATACAGGATTTCAGAGCAAATATAATCTACGCACACTTGACTCATTGCAGATTATGCTCAAACGTGGAAAGTCTCCGGTATATGGAGCATCCGGAGTTCAAGTGATTAAATCTGGTCAAGCAAGAGGCTTCAAAGAATTTGATTTTTCCAGTAAGTACTATCTTGATCCGAACATTGAGGTGGATGAACGCAGGCTTGTAAAGGGAGACATACTGATTAACTCAACCGGCGTAGGTACTGCCGGACGTGTTACAATGTTTGACCTTGAGGGAGATTATGTGGTTGACAGTCATATTACAATTTTCAGGCCCAATCATGAAATCAATCCGGAATATGCACTCCTTATTTTGGCGGCTGGAATTGGATTCAAAGCATTGGAGGAATTGGCAGACGGATCAAGTGGGCAGGTTGAACTTGCGCTTGACACAATCAAGGGAATAAAAATACCCCTTCCTCCAATGTCAGTGCAGGAACAGATTGTTCAGGATTGCGGTAAGATTGATGATGAGGCGAAAGCCTTGCGTACAATAACCGAAAAGAACCGAGAAAGAATTGAGACTCTTTTTACCGAGCTGGATGCCATTGACAGCCACGAACAACACAGATTCAGCCTTTCTGACAGGAGCAAGTTCCATGTCAGTATTGGCCAGCGGGTTCTTGCCTCTGAACTTACCCCCGGCGGCAAAGTCCCCGTGTTCAGCGCAAATGTATTTGAGCCCTTCGGCCATGTAGACAAGCTGCTGATTGAGGACTTTTCGCGGGATTCTATCCTTTGGGGGATTGACGGCGACTGGATGGTGAATTATTACCCGAAGGATCAGGTGTTTTATCCTACCGACCATTGTGGGGTCCTCCGCGTTCTCACAGACGAAATCCATCCGCGGTATATGGCGCGGATGCTTGAAACAGAGGGAAAAAAGCTGAATTTCTCCCGCAGCTATCGCGCTTCCATTGACCGTATTCAAGGCATCTCATTTTCTGCGCCTGCAATTTCCCTGCAAAATGATGTGGCCGCGAAAGTGATTGATTTGGAACATCAGATAGTCGATGCAGAAAAGAGGCTTAAAAACCTGAACAATATAAAGGCAGAGATTATAGCAAGCTACATCAATTAAGAGTGTTCGAGCGCAATCCGTCCATGATTTCGCTGGCCAGCCATCCCCGCTAGCGGCGTATTTAGCCGGAGTGGATCGGCGTACCTCTTTTGAACTTAATTAATTATATCGCATCAGAACTTTGATTTTTCGTAATTGTATGGTATGCTCGTCCCCACAACAACATCTTCAATTTTTTCTATTATCAGCCAATCGTCCATATTTCCTTGATGGTCAAAAGCAAGCGGCGAGATTTGTTCCACGTTTTCAAATTCCACCAAACACAAACATTTCTTATGCCACCGAACCTTTTGCTTATCAGACAGGTTCAGTTTGTCCTGGTGATCAGCAAGAGTTTTTGTGATTTCTTCCTCGGACAGTTTTACGTAATTCTGCACTGTCTTTACAATGGCGGTTGCCGTTATTTCCGCGCTTCCTTTTTCCATGAAGTAAAGCCGCTCTCCCTCAAAAACTCTGCTATGGGGAATTTTTCTCCCCGCTGCACCACGCACAACCATTGTTTTTGTTCCTGCTAAAATCTTATCCAATACTTTTTCGCCTTTCTTGCCCGCGTTATCACAATATACTAAATGCACCATTTTAACATCCTCCTGGATCTGATTTTATGTGTATCTTCCTGTTGAACGTAGATTTGCTGATATACTCTGTTGTTGATTATATCAGAGCGGGAGTCATAATACAAGCCGAATTTGCAGTGTATAGTTAACGCAGTTCAAAAGAGGTATGTCTCTTTTGAACCAAGCGGCGCAGCAGCTGCTGTACCGCCCAGCTTGAAAATCGGTATATACCGATTTTCAAGTGCGTTTACTGTACATCTCTATAAAAATGAAAGGCCCTCCCAGGCGGGAGGACCTTTCTGCTTGCCGTTCTCTAGAAAGTCTCGTAATTATGGGCGTCTTTCAGCACCATATCTTTTACCTTCATCAGGCGGATCTGGGTAGAACGCTCGTTCTCATCCAGCTTCATGGTGATATACTTGATGTTCTCCTGAAGCTCGGGGATCATCACATGCTCCAGGGCGTTAACCCGGCGGCGGGTTTTCTCGATCTCTACAGCCATCAGCTGGCAGGCCTTTTCCATCTCGGCCAGCTTGAGCATATCCGGAAAAACATCCGAAAGGGACTGCACCGCCCCGTCCAGGTCGCTGGAAGTGAAGGCGAAGCCATAGGAGAAGATGTCGTTCTTGTCGGGAGTGCGGGTCTTGAAGTCAAAAGTGGGAATCTCCACGCTCATGACATTCTCCACACCGCTCTCCACAGACACCCGCTGCTTGGGAGCCAGCATGGCCGTGTTCAGCACCTGATCCTGCATCCCGGCTCGGGCCAGCAGAAAATTCTTATTGGCGGCCTGGATTCCGGCCTCCACCTTCTCCCGCAGGGCCTTATTCTCCCTCACCTTGTCCAGAAACTGGCGCATGAGCTCGTCCCGCTTGTCTTTCAGCAGCTTGTGGCCCCGGGTTGCGGTGACCAGCTTCTTTTTCAGGCGGGTCAGCTCCATGCGGGTGGGGGTTATCTGTTTACTCGCCAAGGCGCATCACACCTTTCCGTAATACTGATCCAGGAACTTGTCGTTGATTCGCTTCAGCTCGCTTCTGGGCAGGATGGAGAGCAGCTTCCAGCCGATGTCCAGGGTTTCCTCAATGTCCCGGTTGGCGTTGTACCCCTGGGACACGTACTCGCTCTCAAAGGCATCCGCAAACTTGGCGTAGAGCTTGTCGATCTCCGTCAGAGCGGCCTCGCCCAGCACCACCATCAGCTCCTTGGCCTCCTTGCCACGGGCGTAGGCGGCGAACAGCTGGTTCATGGTGGCGGCATGGTCGGCGCGGGTGCGGCCCTCGCCGATGCCCTTGTCCTTCAGACGGCTCAGAGAGGGCAGCACGTCGATGGGCGGGGTCACGTTCTTCCGGTAGAGCTCCTGGCTGAGGATGATCTGCCCCTCGGTGATGTAGCCGGTCAGGTCGGGGATGGGGTGGGTCTTGTCGCCCTCGGGCATGGTGAGGATGGGGATCATGGTGATGGAGCCGGTCTTGCCCTTCTGGCGTCCGGCCCGCTCGTAGAGGGTGGCCAGGTCCGTGTACATGTATCCGGGATAGCCCCGGCGTCCGGGAACCTCCTTGCGGGCGGCGGAAACCTCACGCAGGGCGTCGGCGTAGTTGGTGATGTCGGTGAGGATAACCAGAACGTGCATATTCTTCTCAAAAGCCAGGTACTCCGCGGCGGTCAGGGCCATCTTGGGGGTGGCGATGCGCTCCACGGCGGGGTCGTTGGCCAGATTCACGAACATGACCGTGCGGTCGATGGCCCCGGTCTCCCGGAAGCTCTGCACGAAGAAGTTGGACTCCTCGAAGGTGATGCCCATGGCGGCAAACACCACTACGAAGGGGTCGTTGGTGCCGCGCACCTTGGCCTGGCGGGCGATCTGGGCCGCCAGCTGGGCGTGGGGCAGGCCGGAGGCGGAGAAGATGGGCAGCTTCTGGCCCCGGACCAGGGTATTCAGGCCGTCAATGGCGGACACGCCGGTCTGGATGAATTCCTGGGGATAGTTCCGGGCGGCGGGGTTCATGGGCAGGCCGTTCACGTCCACCCGGCGGTCGGGAAGGATCTCGGGACCGTTGTCAATGGGGCGGCCCAGGCCGTCGAATACCCGGCCCAGCATGTCCTCGCTCACGCCCAGCTCCATGCTGTGGCCCAGAAAGCGCACCTTGGAGTTTGAGAGGTTGATGCCCGTGGAGTTCTCGAACAGCTGCACAAGGGCATTACCCTCGTTGATTTCCAGGACCTTGCAGCGGCGGCGTTCGCCATTAGCCAGCTCGATTTCCGCCAGCTCGTCATAGGAGACGTTTTCCACATCTCTGACCAGCATCAGAGGGCCCGCCACTTCCTGGATGGTTCTATATTCCTTTGGCATTAGAAGTCCTCCTTTGTCTCTGCGGCGTCATGCAGTTCTTTGTCCAGCTGGGCCATCACCTGCTGGAAGGTGTCCTTCACCTGATCTGGCAGGGTGTACTTGAAGCGGCCGATCTGCTCGCGCACGGGCAGGTCGATGAGCTTCTGGATGTCCACGCCGGCGTTCAGGGCCTGGAGGGCCTTCTTGTAGTAGCCGGTGATCAGCAGCATCATGTCGTGCTGCTTCTCCAGAGAGGTGTAGGTATCCACCTCGTCAAAGGCGTTCTGATGCAGGAAGTCCTCCCGGATGGACCGGGCGGCCTCCAGCTTCAGGCGGTCAGGGGCCGAGAGGGCGTCCATGCCCACCAGCTGTACGATTTCTTGAAGCTCCGCCTCGTCTTGAAGCAGGCCGGAGATCTCTGTGCGCAGGGAGATCCAGTCCTCCGCCACGTGGGTGTTGAACCACTCAGCCATGTTGTCCAGGTACAGGGAGTAGCTGGTCAGCCAGTTGATGGCCGGGAAGTGGCGCTGCTGGGCCAGGGAGGAATCCAGGCCCCAGAACACCTTCACGATGCGCAGGGTAGCCTGGGAAACCGGCTCGGAAATGTCGCCGCCGGGAGGGGAAACCGCGCCGATAACAGACAGGGCGCCCTGCCGGTCCCCGGAGCACAGGGTCCTGACGGAACCCGCCCGCTCGTAGAACTGGGCCAGACGGCTGCCCAGATAGGCCGGGTAGCCCTCTTCGCCGGGCATCTCTTCCAGACGGCCGGACATCTCGCGGAGGGCCTCGGCCCAGCGGGAGGTGGAGTCAGCCATCAGGGCCACGGAGTAGCCCATGTCCCGGAAGTACTCGGCGATGGTGATGCCGGTGTAAATGGAGGCCTCACGGGCCGCCACAGGCATGTCGGAAGTGTTGGCAATCAGCACAGTGCGCTGCATCAGGGACTGGCCGGTTTTGGGGTCCACCAGCTCGGGGAACTCATTCAAAACGTCGGTCATCTCGTTGCCGCGCTCGCCGCAGCCGATGTAGACCACGATGTCGGCCTCGGCCCACTTAGCCAGCTGGTGCTGCACCACAGTCTTGCCGCTGCCGAAGGGGCCGGGAACCGCCGCCACACCGCCCTTGGCGATGGGGAACATGGTGTCCACCACCCGCTGGCCGGTGATCAGGGGCATGTCGGGAGAGAGTTTCTCCTTGTAGGGGCGGCCTTGGCGCACAGGCCACTTTTGCATCAGGCCCAAGGGTTTTTTGCCGTCTTTGGTTTCCACAGTGGCCACGGTGTCCGTTACCTTATATTTGCCGGCCTTAATCTCTGTGATCTTGCCGGAGATTCCCGGAGGAACCATGATTTTGTGGGAAACCACCACAGTTTCCTGCACAGTGCCAATGATGTCGCCGGCGCTTACCTCGTCGCCTTCCTTCACGGTGGGGACAAAGTCCCACTCCAGATCCCGCTTCAGGGAGGGAACCTCCACGCCCCGCTGCAGGTTGTTGCCGGAGATCTTCATAATGTCGTCCAGGGGGCGCTGGATGCCGTCATAGATGCTGGTAATAAGTCCTGGGCCAAGCTCTACGCTCATGGGCTCGCCGGTAGATTCCACCGGTTCGCCGGGAGCCAGGCCGGAAGTCTCCTCATAGACCTGAATGGAGGCTTCGTCGCCGTGGATCTCGATGATTTCGCCAATCAGGCGCCGTTCGCTGACGCGCACCACGTCAAACATGTTGGCGTCGCGCATTCCCTTGGCGATAACGAGAGGCCCGGCTATTTTTTTGATGGTGCCATTGCTCATGTTTACCGATCACCCGTTTCTCGTATAGATTTTAATTGCCATTGAAAATGATGTCGGAGCCAACAGCCTGCTCCACAGAGTGCTTTACCATATTGATGCCCAGACCTGTGTTGCCATGCACACCCGGAATGGGGATTACAGCAGGCAACAGTCCCTCCCGGCAGCGCTCCAGCTCTCCGGGAACTTTTTCGGCCAAGGCCTCAGTGATATAGATTACGGCGTAATCCTGCTCAGAGAGCTGCCGCAGGGTTCTGGCGCCCTCTTCGCTGTCAGAGACTGGGAACACCTCCAGCCCCAGGGCCGCGAAGCCGTAAATGCTGTCGCGATCTCCCAAAACTGCAATTTTATACATACATATCCCTCAGTCTTTCCCGGATCATCCCGTCGTCCAACTCATTGAGCTTGCCGGAGAGGATAATCCGCACGGTGCTGATCTCATTGCGCCGGGCGATGACATAGGCGAACAAGGGGCCAACGGTAAAGGGGTTCATTTTCTGGCTTTTTACCAGGTCCATCACCTTATCGTCGCACCATTTTTCAAAGGCGGAATAGGACTCTTTCAGCCGGCCGGCGGCTTCGCTATAGGGGGTGGCCGCCAGATAGGCAAACAGATCATCCAGGCTTTTGCAGGCGGCCGCGGCCAGGGAGTCCGCGTTCAGGGTGGCACAGGGGGCCAGGGCGGCCTCCAGGAAGGCCCGGTTTTTTCCGGTCTTACAGGCGCGCACCGCCACCTTGATGTTGGACACCGCGCAGGTAAGCTCCGCATAGTCCCGCAGGATGTCGTTCTTGCTCTCCCGGCCGCAGTTCAGAACGTCCAGAAGGCAGGCGCGGTCCAAGATCACGTCGCAGAGCTGGCCGTCCTGGGTCTGCAAAAGGGTGTGATAGGCGCTGTCCGCGGCCTGAGCCATGGATTCTGGCAGGGCGGAGAAATCTCCCTCCCGCACGCAGCGCAGCATCACTTCCGGGTCGATAGAGCCGCCGGGCAGAAACACATCCTGGGGCTCTACGCCGGTAATCACCGCCTTGATGGCGGCTTTCAGATTGTTGTAGTCAGTGGGGAACAAGAGCACCTGGAAGGGGGTCAGATCCTCGGTGAGTTCGTGGATGAACGCCCAGGTCTTTTCCTCCTCCGCAGCCAGAATAGCCTCTGCCGAGGAGGATTCCCCCGTGCCCCAGCCCTTGTCAGAGAGGGTCCGCAGGCACTCCTCATAGGAGCGGCAGGCCATAAGCTGGTCCACGTCCTGGCGGTTTAAAAGACCCAGCTCTTTCGAGCGCACCCTGGCCACTGCATAGATGTATTCTTCAGTCATAGAAGCAGGTTTCCTTTCTCCGGGCGGGGTCAGGCCACAGGGAACAGCAGCTTGCCGGCCGCGTCCCGCAGTTCCTCATAGGCGTCCTCAAAGATGGCACGGAAGGTGCAGTTGATGTCCACACCGCCGTACACCAGCAGGAAGCCGTTTTCCACCTGATGGGGTTTGGGAGAAATGGTGACCTCTGCTCCCGGCACAGCCTTGCGCATACGGGCCAGAAAGTCGTCCGGCAGGCGGTCGATGTCCCGCTTATTCAGCAGCATTTCGCCCCGCCCTTCCTGGGCAAAGCGCTTATAGAGGGTCAGCAGGATCTCAAAATATTCCTTGTCCGGGGCGTTCTCCAGAGACTCCCGCGCGGCCTCCACGGCTTCGCCGATGAGCTCCTGCTTGAATACCAGCATCTGGTTGCGCTGCTCCAGCTCCGCCGCAGACTGGGCCCGGTCGCGGATTTCTTGGGCCCGGCGCTCGCCGTCCTTTAAGGCGGCGCGGACCTTCTCGGCGCCCTCGGCCTTGGCCTTTTCCGTAATTTCAGCCGCTTTGGCCCGGGCGGCGGACAGCTGCTCTTCGGCCTCCTTCTGGCCGTCGCTGGCGATCTGGTTGAGTATTGATTCCAGTCCGGTCATAGGTTTCCCTCCTCTCTCTCGGGTTTCAGCGAACGGCTCATACCTGCAGGCCGCCGATGCTGGTGATGGCGAGGATGGAGATCAGAAGGGCCAGAACCGCGTAGGTTTCCACCATGGCGGGGAAGATCATGGACTTGCCGAACTGGTCGGGCTTCTTGGCTACCAGGGAGATGGAGGCCACAGAGGCCTTGGCTTGCCACTTGGCGGAGACCATGCCCACAATAGCCATGGGCAGGCAGGCGGCGAAATAGAGCAGGCCCTTAGCCAGGCTCATGTTGGCGTCGCCGCCCAGCACGCCGATCTGGGTGAGGGTGACGAAGCCGATCAGCAGGCCATAGATGCCCTGGGTGCCGGGCAGCAGCTGGAGGATCAGAACCTTGCCGAACTTAGAGGGGTCCTCGGTGACGACCCCGGCGGCGGCCTGGCCGGTCATGCCAACGCCGATTGCAGAACCAATACCACCCATAAGGGCAGCCAGCACAGCGCCAATCAGGGCGAACACAACGCCCATCGTTGTCCAATCAAACATTTTTTATTCCTCCGTAATCTTAAAATATTTTGTTTTGGCGGAGAAGGGCTCGAATTTGCGCCCGCCGCCCTCATAAAACTTGCCGAAGAACTCCACGTACTGCAAACGGTTGGTATGTACGTAGGCGCCCAGCAGGTTGATGAGCAGATTGAGAACATGGCCGATGAGAAAAACCACAATGAAGAGCACGACGCCCACAGGGCCGCCGCCGGCCATGGCGCCCAGCATGTTGAACACCTGGGCGATGACGCCTGTGGCAAGGCCCAGGGCCAGAAGGCGGGAATAGGATAGAATGTCCGAAAGCCAGCTGGACACGCCGTAGAGGCCGTAGAGGCCCTTCAAGAAGCGCTTCACACCCCGGCTCTCCCGGCCGCTGGTGGCTACAATGCCTACAGCGCCAATGGCCGCGAATACCAAGGCAATGGTGGTGACAATGGACGGAATCGCCAGCTCCAGGCTCATCATATCTTGGAACATATCAGTGGAGACAAGGGCGATGATCAGCCCGCCCACCAGCATATACCAGAAGCCGGAGTCATAGAGGGCGTCCAGATATTTGCCCCGCCTGCACAGCTGGTAGATCTGCATGGCAAGGCCGGCAAACAGGTGGATAATACCCAAAAGGAAAGAGAACAGCATCAGCCGCATGGGTTCGTCCAGGGGGGCGAACCACAGGGGCGGGGTCAGGCTGGGGATGGCCTCCTTGGGCATTCCCGCGCCGTAGCCGAAGAAGGTCTGGGCCACCACGTCCACCGCGTCGCCGAAATAGCTGCCGAAGAGGACGCCCCAGAACATGGTGGACAGCCCGCAGAAGAAGAACATCTTCATGGTCTTACGCAGGCCCTCCTCGATGTTCTTGAACTTCAGAAGCACGATGCCGCAGGCCAGGGAGATGAGGAATCCGTAGGCCGCGTCGGAGAGCATCATGCCGAAGAGCACATAGTAGAACACGCACATGACCTTGGCCGGGTCCACCTCGAACTTGCCGGGCAGGCTGTAGCCCTCGATGACGCTCTCCACCGGGGAGCCGAAGAAGCCGTTCTCCAGCCTGACGGGCAGTTCCTCATCCTCGCCGGGGGTCTCCAGCTCTACAAAGGCGGCGTATTTCTCCTCCAGGTCCCTCTGGAGCTTGGGGGCTGCCGCGGCGGGCACGTAGCCGGTGAGGTAGAACACATGGGGGCTCTGCCATAAGCCGCCCAAAACCTCATACTTGTCGGCGCGCATCGTGTAATAGTCGGCGGTGAAGAGCAGGGACTGCCGCCTGTCCCCATAAGAGGCGATCTCTTTTTCAGCGGCGGCGATGTCCTCCTTGGCGGCCTGGATGCGCTTTTTCAGCTCTTCCACCCGCTCGGGGGGCGGAGTCTTGGAGGGAGCCGCCGGATAGGTGAAGCCCATGCCCCGCAGGGCCGCCTCCACCTTGATTCCATATTTGCCCAGGCACACCACAAAGGCGCAGGTCTGCTGGGGCTGGGTGCTGACCACCTCGGCCTCAATGCCGGAAATCTCGGGCAGAGCCTGGGCCAGGCGGGTTTTGATGTCCCCCTCGGAGAGCTCCTCGGGGAAGGTGCCAATGAATACGCTGGTGGCGCTGGTGCCGATGGTGCGCATGGACACGTCCAGGCTCATCCAGGGCTTCAGGGCGTCGATCTGGGATTCCAGCCGGGCAATCTCTGCCTGCTGGTCAATAATACGCTTGCCCAGGGCGTTAATGCGGGAGGCGATCTTGTTCAGCTCAGGAGCGGCGGCCGCCGTCTCCTCATACTGCCGGGCGTTGATGCCCTGGCGACCCTCCAGCATAGCCAGCATGGGCTTTTTATAGGGAGCGTAGCTGTCCAGCACCTCCACAGCGTTCACAATCAACTGGGCGTTTTTTTCGAACGTCTGCCGTGCGGAAGCGGTATCCGTTTTTGAGAAGGGGCCTGGGTCCCCACCATCCTCCTCTGGGGCTTTGACCTCCACAACGGCCCTGCGCTGCAGCATTTCTAAAATCTTTTTGCGGTTGTTCTTCAGCGCATACACATGGATACGCTTCATTTCCACTACCGCCATCTGCATCGAACCTCCTTGTGTTGAGAAGCCTAGGCCCCTCAGGTCTTTTTGCCCAAAACAATGTTACGGATTTCTTCCACGACCCTGCCGCGGCTCTCTTGGGCGCTGCGGCGCAGGCTCTCTTGCTGAGAGAGAGTTTCCTGGCGCACGCCGGCGCTGAGCTTTTCTGCGTCTGCCCGGGCTACGCCGCAGAGCACCTCGGCCTTCTTTCGAGCCTCCTTTACGGCGGCTTTCACAGCCTGTTCTCCTTGGGCGGCGGCATCGGCAACCAGTTTTTCACCCTGTTCCTTTGCCTGAGAGACGGCATCCTTGGCATTCCGCTCAGCATCGCTTATGGCCTGCATGGTCTGTTTTGCCAAACTTCTTCACCTCCTGCAATTATCCTCGTTGTCCATCCGGCCGGAAATTGGCTGGGGGCCGCAATCAAAATCATATGCCGGCTTAAACGCAGAAAGACATCACGCTGGAAAATACGGATGTCTCAAAAAACGTGGTTCAAGTTTCCAGGCTTGCGACATGGATATTATAACTCCTATCGCGGTAAAAGTCAAAAGATAAATGCAAAAAATGCTATTTTAAAAATAGAGAAAAAGGCCCTGCCGGAGATCTATGTCCCGGCAGAGCTTTTTTCTCTTTTTTGTCTATTCTTCGCTGGAAGCAGACTCCTCGCCAGAGGATTCCTCAGAGCTTTCTTCCGAGCTGGTTTCAGAAGCCTCAGAAGAGCTCGCCTCAGAGGAGACACCTTTTTTGCCCATAGCATCGGCCACTTTGGAGAGCTTCACGCTGGCAATTGCTTTCTGGTTGACCTCTACGCCCACATTGGCACCCTGCTCCATGGTATAGTCCAGAAATTCTTCCTGCTTCATTTCCAGAATCAGGTTGTCCATGCGGTCCTGATCTTCCAAAAGGGCCTCAAAGCCGTCAGAGACGTCCAGCTTCTGTACCACATAATAATAGGAGGAGGCATCGACCAGGGTGGCCTTGTCGTTGTCCAGTTCCTTTAAAGCATCGGCAAACAGAGCGCTCATAGAACTGGTGCGCACAGATACAGGCTCGCTCAGGTTCGGCTCGGTGCTGGAGGCGTTGGCATAGTTGGCGGCGGCTTCGTCCAAAGTTTGGCGGCCGTTGTTGATCAGCTCCACATAGTCGTCCAGGCGTTCCTTGATCTCCGCTTTCTCATCGTCCTCCATGGGGGTGCTGTTTCCGTCGTCATCTGTGGTGGAATGGTTGACCAGGAAATATTGATAATAGGTATAGTTGCCGGCATAATACTCCCTCAGCTCATCCTCGGAAAGCTCCATTTCACCGCTCTTGCCATACATAGTCAGCATCAGTTTCTTCAGTTTCATATTATAGACGGAGTAGGCCTGGCGGAAAGAGGACTGCGCCACACCCAAAGGCTCCAGAGGAGTGCGGAAATATCCCCACATGGAACTGGTAGCATTCTCAATGGCGGTCTGGTCCTCTTCGTCCAGAGAGAGACCCAGCTCGTTAAATTTCTGGCTGACAAAATAATAAGAATAGAGGCTGTCCATGGCGGCATCCTTAATCCAATCCTGGGCGTTCTGATCCTCAATGGTGGCGTTTAGCACGTCGGTGTCGGTGCCCACCTCAGAGGCGCCTTGAGAGTAGGCGCTGCTGAGATAGTAGATATAGCCGCCGATAGGCAGAGTGTCCTCCCCGAGCTTTGCGGCCCAGGTCTTGTCCTCGCTGTAACATCCGGCAAGGCCCGCGCACATGGCCAGGGCAACGGCTCCGGCGGCGGCCCGCTTAAAAAAGTTTCTCATGATAATCATGCCTTTCTTCTTGTGATAATTACACGGTCCCCCTATTATAGCGCAAAAATTCCCGCTTGTCCAGAGTTTCCGCAAAAAAGGAGTGTTTTGGGAAACGAGGGTATTTATTTTTTATGAGTGTTGGAAGGCCTTCGGGCGCACAAGACTTGGCAAAGCCAAGTCTGCCGCGCCCTACGGCAAGACCTTGGGGCTTTGCCCCAAATCCCACAAGGGGCCTGTCTCACCTGCCGGTTCGGTCGGGTCAGAACAATCGCCACTGGCGATTTTCCCCGCCCCTTGACCGCGTAACGCAGTATAGTTGGCTTTATCGCAATCAGCTAACCAGGGTAAAAGTTTTTGCGCCAAACTTTTTTCAAAAAGTTTGGCGCAGGTGTGGGCCGCGCAGGCCCACGACCTTGCCGTAGGCGGCGTTGCTGTGCCGCCGCAGGCCTTCCACTACTTCAAAAAATCGCGTCCTGTTCAGTCTACATCTTCCCCCATGACCTTCAGCGCCTCCGAGAGCGCCTCCAAAGGCGGCTGGCCCTGAAGCCGCAGGCTGAGATAGGGCCTGCTCCCCGCGCTGACCAGCACCCGGCCGTTCATGGCCTTCACAAGCCGCCCCACCTGATCCATGTCCAGCTGGTTCTTATATAGAAGGAGGCTGTCCCCTTGCTGCTTGATCTCGGAGACCCCCAGGTCACTGGCGGCGTTCCGGAGCAGGGCAATGTCAATGAGCCCCTTTACCGCCTCCGGGGGCTCTCCAAACCGGTCGATGAGCTCGTCGGTCACATCCAGGGCGTCCTCTTCGTTGCGCACCTCGGCGATACGCCTGTATACGTCCAGCCGCAGGTTTACGCTATCGATGTAGTTCTCTGGAATGTGGGCAGGCACCTGCATATCCACCAGGCATCCTTCGTCCACGGGCTTTTGGGGGGCCTCGCCCTTCATCAGGCTCACCGCCTCGCTGAGGAGCTTCACATACATATCATATCCCACAGCCTCCATATGCCCGTGCTGCTCCCCGCCCAGCACGTTTCCGGCTCCCCGGATCTCCAGGTCCCGCAGGGCGATCTTGAAGCCTGACCCAAACTCCGTGAACTCCCGGATGGCGGAAAGACGTTTTTGGGCAATCTCCGCCAGGGATTTGTTGGGAGTATAGGTGAGATAGGCATAGGCCCGGCGGTTGCTGCGTCCTACCCGGCCCCGAAGCTGGTGGAGCTGGGAGAGGCCCATACGGTCCGCGTTCTCAATGATCAGGGTGTTGGCCGTGGGCACGTCCACCCCGGTCTCAATGATGGTGGTGCACACCAGGATGTCAATTTCATGGTCCAGAAGCTGCCGCCACACCTCGCTGAGCTCCTCCTCGTCCATCTTCCCGTGGCCGAAGCCCACCCGGGCCTCGGGGATGTCCTGCTGGAGTTGGGCCGCCACCCGGGAGATAGAGGCCGTGTCGTTGTGCAGGTAGTAAACCTGCCCGCCCCGGCGGAGCTCCCGGCGGATGGCGTCGTAGATCAGCCCCTTGTCGTGCTCAACCACATAGGTCTGTACCGGGTGCCGGTCCTGGGGGGCTTCCTCAATCACTGACATGTCCCGGATGCCGGAGAGGGCCATGTTCAGGGTCCGGGGGATGGGCGTGGCCGAGAGGGTGAGCACGTCGGCGGACTTGCACAGGGCCTTCAGCCTCTCCTTCTGGGCCACCCCGAAGCGCTGCTCTTCGTCAATGATTACCAGGCCCAGGTCCTTGAAGGCTACGTCCTTGGAGACAAGCCGGTGGGTGCCCACAATAATATCCATGCTGCCCCGTTTCAACTTTTTCAAGATTGCTTCCTGCTGTTTGGGCGTGCGGAACCGGGAGAGCACCTCCACGTCCACGGGGAAGCCCTCCATGCGCTTTAAGATGGTCTGGTAATGCTGCCATGCCAGGATGGTGGTGGGCACCAGAATGGCGCACTGCTTTCCCGCGGTGACACACTTAAACGCCGCCCGCAACGCCACCTCGGTCTTGCCGAAACCCACATCCCCGCAGAGGAGCCGGTCCATGGGCACGTCCCGCTCCATGTCGTCCTTGATCTCGCTGACGCACCGGAGCTGATCCTCGGTTTCGTCGAATTCGAACCGGGCCTCGAAGTCCCGCTGCCACTCCCCATCGGGGGGGAAGGGGTGGCCCTTCTGCTGCATCCGCTGGGCGTAGAGCTGGATCAGCTCCTTGGCGATGTCCTTCACCGCCGCACGGACCCGCGCCTTCTGCCGCTGCCAGTCCGCCCCGCCCAGGCGGTTCAGGCGCACGCCGGAGTCCTCCCGGGGGCCGATGTACTTGGACACCATGTCTAGCTGGGTCACAGGCACATAGAGGGTGTCGTTTTTGGCGTAGGCCACTTTAATATAGTCCTTGACCACCCCGTTCATTTCCAGCTTGTGGATCCCCTGGAAAACGCCCACCCCGTGGGAGGCGTGGACCACATAGTCCCCGGGGGAGAGCTCGGAGAGGCTGGAGATCTCCTTGGAACTCTTGTCCTTCTTGGACTTCCTGGGCTTCTGCTGGACCAGCCGCCCCCGGGTGATCAGGGAGAACCCGGCGTCCGGCCAGTCGAACCCGGCGGAGAGGGATCCCGCCGTGACGGTGACCGTACCCTTCTGAGCGGTGGAAGGGTTTTCTATATAGGAGGCGGGCAGGCCGGACTGCTTCAGGTCGTCGGCCAATGCCCTGCCCGCCCGTTCGGTGCCGGAGAGCACCACGCAGGCCCGGCCCTGTTTGAGAAGGGCGGCAAGGTCCTCCTCCAGCAGCTGGACCCCGCCCCCCCAGGCGGGAAACTGCCGGACCGTGAGGTTTACCAGGGTTTTCGTGGGGATCTCGTAGCTGCCCCGGGCGAACACGTCCAGGAACACCGTGGGGATCCGCTGGGCCTGGGTCAGGGCGTACTCCCAGGTTTCCGCGTACTGGTCCAGGCCCTTGCAGAGCAGGCCCTCCTCCAGGTAGGCGGGCAGGTCCTGGCTCCACTGGGCCAGGGTGGTGCGCACCCGCTCCTTGAGCTTTGTCCCCTCGGAAAACACCAGCAGGGAGCTCTCCGGGGGGAAATAGTCGAAGAGGGTGGCCGGGGCCTCGTAGACCAGGGGGAGGAATTTGTCCATGGACCCGATGTGCAGGCCTTCCCGGAGCTTTTCCGCCTCGGCCAGCAGCACCTCCCGGGCCTTGGGGGCCCGTTTGCCCCGCAGAGACTTGGCCAGGGCCTCGATCTTCTTCACCAGGGCGGGGACGTTCCCCGGCAGGACCTCCACGCAGGGGGCCAGGGTGACGGCGTCCACCGGGTCCGTGCGCCGCTGGGTGGCCGGGTCGAAGGCGGAGAGGGAGTCCACCTCGTCTCCCCAGAACTCCACCCGCACAGGCTGCTGGGCGCTGGGGGAGAAAAAGTCCACGATGCCCCCCCGGCGGCTGAACTGGCCCGGGCCCTCGATCTGGTCCTCCCGCACATAGCCGCAGCCCACCAGGGCCTCCAGCAGGGATTCTATGGAAAGGCTCTGCCCGGCCTTCAGGGAGAAGAGGCGGCGCTTCAGGTCCTTTGGTCCCATGGTAAACTGCAGCGCCGCGTCCATACAGGCGATCACGCACCCGCAGGAGCCGTTTTCCAGCCGGGAGAGGGCCTCCAGCCGCAGGCGCTCGTATTCCCGGGAGGAAACCGCCGTATCCCGGAAATTCATGTCCCGCAGGGGGAACTGGACGGGTGAGAGCCCCAGGGAGGAGAGGTCCTCGAAAAAGCGCTGACTCTCCGCCTCGTCGGCGGCGAGAATCAGGGCCCGCCGCCCGGAATCCCGGCAGAGGGCGGCGATGGCGGCGCATTTGTGCACACCGGAAAGGCCCGTAGCCACGGCGGGAACCGCGCCGCTTGCCAGGGCCCCGGAGAGCTCCCGGTATCCGGGAGAACGGGAGAGGGCGGAGAAAATGGATTTCATGAGGGCACCTCGTCAGTTATACAGGTTCATGGCCCGGTCCACGTCTCCCCGGACGATCAGCTCCGCAGCGGCGCAGGCGTTGTCCAGGGCGGCGTCCAGGTCCTTCAGATCCCCTTGGGAAAACCGGGAGAGCACCCAGTCCGCCAGATTGTAGTCCGGATGTGGCTTCTGCCCCACGCCGATCTTGATCCGGGGGAAGTGGTCGCTGCCGGAGAGATAGAGGATGTTCTTCATGCCGTTGTGGCCGCCGTCGCTGCCCTTGCGGCGCACCCGCAGCTTTCCCAGGGGCAGGTTGATGTCGTCGAAGAGGATGAGGGTCCGCTCCGGGGGGATCTTGTAAAAGGCCATGGCCTCTGTGACGGACTGGCCGCTGAGGTTCATGAAGGTGCCGGGCTTCAGAAGGAGCGCCCGCCCGCCCCCCAGGGAGCAGTCCCCGCAGAGGCCCTTGAACTTGACCCGCTTCACCTGGGCGCCCTGCTTTTCCGCCAGCCGGTCCAGGGCCATGAAGCCCGCGTTATGCCGGGTGCCCTCGTACTCTCTGCCGGGATTGCCCAGCCCCACAATGATAAAATCCACGGGCCCCAAGGGCCTCTGGGAAAATCGAAACATGGAAAACGCCTCCTATCGCGCACACGCCAACACAGCGGGAAGGGATGCCCCCGCCCGCCTCTATAAATAAGGGTAGTGAACCGGCCCCGCCCCGTTCGGAGATGGGCCCCGGCTCCAAGTGGGTTAACTATACCAGATTTGGCGCGGTTTTGCAAGGGGGAATCCGCAGGAGACAGATAGCGGCGGGGAACCGGCCTTTCTGTGGGCCCGCCCCCGCCGCGCTATGGAAATTTCCCTTGCATTCTAGGGGAAAAATGTGGAAGATCACTTAGCTAACCCAAATTTTTTCGCCAAATATCCATGGTGCACAAACCGGCCATAGTTATTCCAGCCATCCATAACAAAATAGTAATGATTCCGGCCAGAAGTGTCGTCCGCATAGCCAAACAGCATAACAGCGTGGCCTTGATAGTTGCTGGCCTCTGTGTCCCGCGTAGTACGCAAATGGAAATGAATGGGGCAGTTAGTATTTAATTCTGACTTATAGGTATCAAATAAAACACCAGAAGGAATATACTTGTAGTTCCAGGTGCCGCCATCACGGGCCGCTACGCCAAAAAATTCCTCATAACCCTTGAGCACATTACTTGCGTCTATGCCGGAACCAGCTTCATACCCCATAGTAGTCTGTTATCCTTTATACGTTGGGTCTAAGTTCGCCTTTTCCTGTTCGGTAAGATCGTTCCAGTTGATCTCAGGTTCACCATATTTCATATAGAGCCAGTAGGAGCCATTGATTTTGACAACAATATTCTCATCATATTGATATACTTCACAGCTGACGACGGGATGATTTGCTTGAAAATTTTCTTTTGGTATTCCGTCCGCGCCATCCCCCTGGTAGTTGGTAACATCACTTAAAATCTTTCCGAGATAAACAAAGTCATCTTTCTGTTCTGGATAGCCTTTTTGGCCGCTGGATTGAATGTAAAGTGTATATCATTCACATAGACCATAGGGGTTGCGTCAGCTACACCTTGTTTATCCTCATCCTGATTTGTAGGAGAAAAATGGGCAATAGCAGCACACCCCAGGACGAGACAAGCAGCGATAGCCCCCCCCATTTCAACCAACTGGGCCTTTTCGTCTGTTTTCATGCTAATAGGTGCTTTGATTTTTTTCTTTGCTCTTTTGAGAAAAACTCCTCTGAGAAATTTCTTATCTTCACGATTAAGCATAAATTCACCTCTGCACTAAACTCAACGCTGTTAATCAATCAATTGTGTAGTTTAGTACATTATAGCCTTTTTCAAAACAAAGTCAATGGTATCTAACCAATCAATCCCAATTATTCAGTTATGTGGTTTAGTACAAAAAAGAGCTTGTCCAAGGTTATTCAGACAAGCTCTTTTTCTCACGCTTCATAGTTATAATAGACATCTGCATCCGCTAGCGCATAGAGATTTATCCATCTCGGAGTGCCGCCAAGCTCGATAAAATAAGGCTTTCTGCCGCCTTTCCTGTATCTTTCCTCATCCCATTTGCCGATCCTTTCATAGCTGACAAAGCTATGTACAGATAAGCCGAAAGTACTGGGCTTGTCCGCATAGGGCTTGATTTGGAACATTTCTGAGCACAAGGTAGGCACCGAGGAACTAGCTCATCTAGAGATGGTAGGAGCCATTGTCTACCAGCTTACCCGGAACTTGACCCCCGCCCAAATCCAAGAAGCGGGTTTCAGCGACTACTTTGTAGACCATACCACCGGTGTATACCCCCAAGCGGCTTCAGGAACACCTTTCAGCGCCGCTACGTTTGCCGTAACCGGGGATCCGGTAGCTGACTTAAACGAGGATCTGGCCGCCGAACAAAAAGCCCGCCTCAGCTATGATAACATCCTCCGCTTTGCGGATGACCCTGACGTAGCGGAGCCAATTAAGTTTCTTAGAGAACGGGAGATCGTTCATTACCAGCGGTTCGGCGAAGCAAATCAATCAAGGTGAAGTTAAATCCTCCACTTGATTTCGTAGCTGCCCTCCGTGGCCTTAATCTCCAGTATGAGATAGTCAACCACTTCCCTCTTGCTGTCTATGTCCAATTCATCCCAATGTGCCATATAGTCTTTCAACTGCTCTACATCGGGCTTTTCACTGTTCTCCAGCGGGGAAAGTTCACTCAACTGTTGCCTGTATATGCTGGCCTGTGCGTCAAGTTCCTTGATACGCTTGTTGATGTATTCCATCAAAACATCATTTGCATCTGATACTTTTGCAACTAATTTATCAATCTCCGCTGTAATTTGCTCCAATTTAACATTGATTTCATGGATTTTCGGATTTTCATGATTGATCTGCGGTTGTGTCAGTGTTTCAAACTCTTTGACGTGTTCCACCATTTCTTCAAGGATACAGGCTTCAAACGCATCAGCATTGATACCCCCCACGCCCTCACATCGGTTAGTCTGCATTCTGCGGCTGCAAATAAAGTACCGTATGATCCTCGTCTTTAACTTGCACTTTCGGATCGTCAGTGCATAACCACACTTACCACATTTGACTTTGCCAACCAACCATGTATTGTGTCCTTTAAGCGGCCTTGCAACCTGTTTGTTATTCAAACACTTTAGCCTTGCTCTAAGCCATATGTCGGACGGAACAATACCATCATGCGGGGCTAATACCACGTGTTGCCCTTCAAGGTGTACGGACTTGCGCCCAGCGTCTTTGTCGGAGTACAGATAGCAACCATTTGTGCCAATGTAATCTTCCGGGCTGTTGTGGAGGTTCGTACCCTGATCCTTATAGAATCGGTATACGTCCAAGTCTGCTTTGACATAAACAGGATTTTTGACCATATCAGCAATACGGCATCTATCCCATGCTCCATCTTTAGTACGGCTATTGGTAATCCCATTTTCAATCAAATAGCGGACAATATCACCATAGGACGTTTGCGGCTGTGCATACATAGAGAAAATCAGCTTTACAACTTCTGCTTCTTCAGAAATGATTGCATAATGGGCGGTCTTTTTGCCCTCAATCGTGAACGGCTCCAACTTGTAGCCGTATGGAATGCGCCCTCCCATATAAAACCCTTTGCGGCTCCGGGACATATAGGCATCCATTACTCGCTGCTGAATTGTTTCTCGTTCCAGTTCGGCAAATACTACAATAATTTTTAACATTGCCCGTCCCATAGGGCTTGAGGTGTCAAACTTCTCTGTGCAAGAAACAAATTCAACTCCGTATTGCTGAAATTCGGTAAACAGGTTCATGAAGTCCATAACTGATCTGCTAATACGATCCAGTTTATAAACGATAACCCTGTTTACCTCTCCCCTACGTATGGCCTCCATCATGATTTGAAATTGTGGGCGGTCTACGTTCTTTCCGCTATAACCTTTATCCGTAAAGGTCTTATATGCCCCTCCCCTTGTTTCATATTGGCAATACTCAATCTGGCTTTCAATACTGATACTATCCACCCGATCTACCGATTGCCTACAGTAAATTGCATCATATTTCTGCATCGGCTCTTTCCTTTCTACAAAAAGAGCCGCCAACGGTCATATTATACCGTAGCGGCTCGGATTCTTCAACCCACAAACTTTGAAAAAACATTATATAATCCGTTCTGAATATGCTGTTTTACCTTTTGCCGTTCCTCATCATTAGTGAAAACTGGCTTTAAGTTGCGAACGGTAACTTCCTTCCCTCCAACCATCTTTTTATGTTCGGTTGCTGTGTAACTAACGATATTGCTATTCATTAGTCATGTATCACCTCATTTCTGTAAAATATATTCCCTTTACGGCCTGTCCTATGACTGTAAAATTAAAGAATCCCGGTCTGTCAGATTTCTCTAACAGCCGGGATTAGTTATTTGTTCTTTATGGCTTTAAGGGATTACCAGTTCTATGCTTACCCCGTTTAATAAAAGCATCATTCAAGTCTGCAATCGTGCGTTGTGAAATATCCTTTGACAATTTTGCGATTTCGGCAGCATCAAGTTTCTGTGTGGTATGAACAGGAACGGTGATATTGTTATAAATTGTATCACCGCTATACTCAACAATACTTTGCGCTTGCTGTGCATCCTGCTTAATCTGATCGTGCATCTTGCTACCAATTAAATCTGTTGATTGTACAGAACCAAATAAAGCACCATACTTACCAAGCATAGTATCCGCAAAGTCAAGAATCTCATATATAGGCTCCTGCTGTTCTTCAGTAAGTACAGCTTCGCCCTTTTTCAACTTTGCAAATACTTCATCCTGCTTTAGCGTAGATTCATCACCAACAACGCCACCCTTATGATAGGTATATCTTTTGTACTTATCATAAAGCAATGCTCCACCAATTCTATCTACATACCAACTCGATCCATCAGTGACAGCATTGATACCATATCGACTAAGTTGTGCTGCCAAAGCCTTATTTTCTTCGTGCATTGCAGTACGCTTTTCAGAACTTGAAGAACTCCAAGCCTGACTATTTGCATATATTCTTTTAATGATGTTATGTGCATTTTCGGTTTCCTGTCCACCACTGGTATCATAATTTCCAGAGTTGCCGATTATGTTCGGTGTTCCTGTTGTACCGCCGCTTGAAGAACTACTGGCCTCCAGTGCCGCAAGCTGCTGTTGTGTCTGTAATACAGCATCCAGATAAGAGCCGTACTTTTGAACGGCTGCACTTGCCGCATCCCATGCAGAGGATATATCATTGTTTACGACTGTACCATATTCCGTATTCCAGTTAATTAAATCCTGATAAAGCGTGTCCCAATGATTGCTGATACGTTCAATGGATAAAAGATACAGCTTTTCTTCAGAAGAAATACTATTCTCAAGTATATCAATCTCTTTCTGCTTTTCTTTCTCATACGCATCAGCCATATCATCAAGCATATCACTTGCAGCACCATAAGCATGATCAGATTGAAAGTCGCTTAAATCGTTGATTTTATCTGCCAATTCTTCTTGTAACTTTGCCTTCTTAGCGGCTGCTTCACGGCTATCATCTAAATCAAGAGCCGCAATTTGCTTACGCAAATCAGCAATACCTTTTTCTTTATCTGCTAAATCTCTTGCGTATTCATCTTTCTCTTTTTCTAAATCTAATGACTTTTTCTGTAAGTCAACAAGTTCTTTCATAGCATCGACTTGATCTTCCAAAGCCTTGACTTGATTCTTAACTTCTTGCTTAATCATTTCTTCAACATATTTAAGCAAGTCGCTCAAAGCATCGGATTGATCCTCAAGTGCTTTTTTCGCTTCCTCGTTGGCCTTACTAATTTCTCCTGTAACTTTTCCAATTCCAGATTTTGCGCTATCTGCTAATGCTCTCATATTATTAATATTTGACACATAAGCATTATACAATTCTTCTGAAATCTGTCCTGATGCTTTCATCAATGCTAACTGAGCATATACCATATCCCAAGTTGCACCAGACGCTGTTGTTGTTGCATTGGCTAAATTTAATAATGCAGCAGCATTATTTTCATTAGCCGCATTTTGAATCTGCTGAATATATGCCAACGCCTGTTCAATCGCCATTTGTTCGGTTCTGGCAGCAATAACTCGCTGTATGCTTTCCTCATTGATGACTAACTGCCCATTTTCATCTTTCAAATAAGAAAGATATTGAATACCCCAAGAACAAATCTCTTGTAAAGTATCAATCGTAATAAACCCACTATCGGCATATTCATCTGCGGCAGTATGCAAAGCATCATACAAACCAGTTATTTGATCTATTGCATCATTTGCATTATCTACTACCTGTTGCCATGCGTTTGCAGAAGTCTCTTTGATCTTTTCATAATAATCCCACCACAAATCAGACAACTTACTAACTTCATCACTCTCATTAGAATATCCAAGAGAACGATAATACTCTGCCTGTTGATGAATTGCATCTTGCATTCTACGATAATAGTCAACTATATCAGAGGTATATTTTACAATAGCACCATAATCGCTATCAGCAATAGCATTATCAAGCCAATTCTCAGTAAGTGTTACAGAATTTTCAAGTTCACTAACAATATCCTCATAAGCATCTACAATATCATCTTTAATGCTATCTTGATACTCCCACCATTGCTTTTGCAAATCTTGAATATAATCCGAATTTTCATCAAGTCCCAGCTTACGATATTCTTCTGCCTGATTATGAACAGCCTCTTGCATCTGCTTATAAACAGCAACAATTTCAGAAGCACTTGCACCATTCTTTTCCATAAGGAAAATTTGATGTTCAAAATCGCCTATAATATCATCCATAGACTCTTTCATCTTTTTGAGTGTTTCTTCTAATTTTTCCTCAAGATTGGCAGTTGCATTAGCAGCATCTTTAATTTGTTTTGTCGTTGTTTTTGTGCTTGTGCTTGTACTGTTGGAAGATTTATTATCTGGCAGAACAGAGGTATATCCCTTATGTGTATTAAACCGTCCCCCGGCATAAGCGGGGACTACTCCCCTAATGACTGTCGATCCACGCTTAATCTTTTTGGTCTGCTCCGCTGTATAGACAATATCGCCTTCGTTCAAATGAGTAATTTCCGGGCCGTTAGTGCCAACCAGATAAGCACGATCACCAGATTGTACTAATTCCTCGCCTTTTTCACCGACAAGAGCATCCCCCTCCGGGGCATCAGAAGTGCCTTTTGCATAACCAAAAATACCACCTAAAATGCTGTTTTTACGTTGAACATCAACAGTAACGGTAACAGTTTTGCCTTTAAGGGTATTGATTGAACGCTGCAAATCAGTAACGGCCTGTTGCGCCAAATCTGCGGAGTTTGTGATACCATCCAATTCACTTGTTACGCTGGCGAATTTCAATTTATCCGTATTTTCTAACGCAGTATTAAGGTCAATCACTTCGCCCTGTGCATTGGTCAGCGTGATATTATCAGCTTCGCCCAGCTTTGTGATAAGCCCCTGTGTATCTTCTTTGGTGAAATTAAGCTGTGACATAAGTTTGGCAAGGCCATCAGCATTGATTGTAACCTCTACCCCGTCCTGCGCTGCAAGCCCAAGATCACTAAGGCTTTGTACCAGTGTTTCAACATTGGCATTGGCATCAAGTAATGTAATGCCGTCAACCTCTTGCAGAACATTCAGCAAATCATAAATATCCTTGTTGGTGTAGCCAAGGGAAATAAGCTGATCTGTCAGCGTACCGACATTTACCGCTGTACCGTCTATAGAGTCAGACGCAAGGCCGATTTCCTCCACGGCTTTCATTACAGCATTAATATCATAAAAATTGAAGTCCCTATACATGGACAAGGCTTCCATACAGGCCAACGCCGCTTCGCTGGTAATACCCAACCTGTCAGCCAGCAAATCGAGGTTTTCAGAATCAAACTGAAAATCGTAAGAGCCATCTGACAATTTCTGAATCTGTCCAATGACTGATCCATCGTCTGCCTTTATCTCCCCCGCTTCAGAAATGGCATAGAGTCTATCAAGGAATCCTGCTCCTGCACTATCGGCATCTTTAAAAATATCAACATTCTTCTGCATTGCAGAATAGATTTCGTCCAGCCCATCAGCCCAGCCCCATTCCTGAAGCTGATCTGCTCCGAACAAAAATTCTGCCGCCGCCCAAAATGCGTTGCTATTTGTAGTCCCAGCTACAAACTGTTCATTGAGTTCTTTGAACGCATCGGCATATGATTTGAAGTCTGTATCTTTCTCCGGGGTTTTCATTGCTGCATCATAACGGGATTTTGCGTCTGTTACCTCGTCAAACCGCCCACGCAAACTTTCAAGTGCCTCATTCAGCGTCAACGCATCATCGGTAATTAGTGCAAAACCATCTCCGCCCATTGCTCCAGTCTGGAGAACGTGCGCTAAGAATCGTGCGCTCATACCATCCTGTTCCAGTAATGCCGCTAATTCACCGCTGCTGCTGGCTAAATCATTGATATTGTCTGCTGTGATACCATCAAGACTATTTGCCAACTCCAAAATAGACTTCTTGGTATCTTCAAATCCTTCTGCGTTCCAGAGATTTGACAGAATATCATTGAGTTTTTCACTGTGCGATAAAGTTTTGGTTTCGACTGTTTCTAAGGTATCTTCAATCTCTTGATAGAATTGACTATACAGCCTATCACTTTGCAAAATGCTGTCAACCAGCCCTTCGGCGGTAAATGTCCCGTTTGTGTCAAAATCTAAATCATCATCCAGCTTTTTGATGATATTTTGCCTAAACTGTTCAAATTCCTCTTTGGTTTTAGGATCGTCAATCCCTCTGGCGGCTGCAACATAATACTGTGCAATCAGCTTATTGGCATTGTCGATTGCTTCTACCACTGGATCAAGTGCATCTGCATAATTGTCATATGCGTCTGAAAGTTTATTAAATACATCACTATCTGATCCAAACTCTTTTCGGACAGCGTTCATTGCCTTTTCGAGAAAATCACGATTTTCCTTCAAGTCCTCGAATGACAGATCGCTAAAAAAGTCCACATAATCAGAATGAGGAAGGCTTACTATGCTATCACTGGTTGTCAGTCCTTGATCGTACAGCCATTTGATAATTGCCTTTTCAGAATCTTTATTACTTGTAATAGAGCCAGTGCCTAACCAAGTTTCAAGATCACCAATAACATCTTTCTTCGCCGTTTTAGCACCTTTAATTGCCTGTGAAATATCGGTATCAAGCTGATCCAGCGTGATTGTTTTAATAGCTGTCTGCAAATCGCCATATTTGGCAATCAACTCATCAACGGATTGCCCTTCCAGCCCAAGAGCCTTGATAATACCATCCTGCGCTGCAAGCATATCCTCTTTGGCTGCTGTGCCAGCGTCCACGGCATCAGCCAACGCAAAATATGTATTTGCTAACTCAATAATATTACTGGCGTGTTCTGCGGCCTCATTACCAGCATCAATAATTTCCTGTCGGGCTTCAGCCAGTTTGCTATTGACCGTGGAAATGACCGTTACAGCCGTTGTAAGGGCCATGACAAGGAATCCTATGGGATTAGCCGCAATCGCCGCTCCAAGGGCCTTAAAAGCCCCGGAAAGGCTAAATGTGGCGGTTGTAGCTGCGCCCTCCGCTGTAGTCAGCCCCATTGTCGCAAGAGTCTGTTGTGCTTCCTCTTTGGTAAGGCCGCTGGCGGTCAGGATCATCATGCGCTGCTCTGTAGTCAGGGCCTTATTACTGACTACTAATTTAAGCTGCTGTGCATTGAGTCCCTTTGTCACTGTCAGTAGTTGGTTAAACTGCTCCGTGGACAATTTTACATTTGCGGATTTACCCAAAATATTAAACGTTGCTGATAGATTAGTTACACTCTGATATATGCTTTTAAGTTTGCCACCGAAGATACCAAGCCCCTTCATTGTTAAGGCTGCTCCCAAAGTAGACAGCGCAATAGTCAGAAGGTTTGTGGCCTCCAGAAAATCAAGTACAGCCGCCCCAGCATCAATAAAGCCGTTCAGCAATTCAGGCGGGAAAGTCTGCTTTGACAGTGCTTCAGCAGAAGCAATCAGCGTATTAAAATGTGCCTCCACGGACTCCTGATAGGCCGCAAACTTTTTCATAGCCGTACCCTCGGAGTTGGTTGCTACCTCGGCATATTCAAGAGCCTTGCCGTAGTTTTGCATTAAGATCAAGAATTGGTTGCGCTGCCGTGTTCCAGCAATAGAAGTTGCAATAGCCGATTGCTCAAGGTTTGTCAACGAGTCCCACTTTGCGGCAACCTCATCCAGAACGGTTTCCATGTTCCTAAAATCGCCGTTAGTATCTCTAAGTGCAATTCCAATTTTGCCTAAAGCCTTCTCAACGTCATTAATGGCCTCACCTGTCTCATCATCAACAAATTTACCCACTTTAACGTTTTGGAGTCTTGCGAAAATGGAGCGCATTGCCGTACCAATTTCCTCTGCGCTGCTTTGCGTGGTTTCCTTCATGACAGCCAAATATCCCAGCAGCTTATCCATGCTTACACCAGCCATACTTGCGCTACTGGCAGTTCTGGACATTGCAATGGCTAAGTCTGCGGACGATACAGCAGCTTGCAAGTCAATAGCAGTCAGCTTATCAACGATCCCCGATACCTCATCAACTGCCAGCCCATAGCCTTTCATTGCGCTGGTAAGATTCTTTGTGGCCTCTGCGGAATCCATCTTTCCAACCTTTGACAGCACCATTGACTGTGCAATAAGCTGTTCAACCTCGGCAATACTCTTACCCTGTCGTAACCATTCATCGGCGGCATCAACCACCTGTGACGTTGTTGCACCTAACTCCTTTGCCAAGGCATTGTAGCTATCCACCAAGCGGGACGCATCTTCATAGTTTTGGCCTGTTACCATCCGCAAATCGGTCAACTGCTGATCCAGTTCGGCGGCTGTGTGAATCATCTGCTTTGCTGTATTCTGTAACGTGCGGAATGCCTGATTTAATAGGCCAACACTTGCAACTGTCGCCGCTGATTTCTTATTGATAGAATCCAGATTATTACCCATCTGCTGAAGTTCACCGTTGCCCTCAACATTGGGATTGATTTTGACTTTTCCGATTTGCTTTTGCAATGCGCCTGTATCAATTTTAGGTGCAACTTGCACCTGTGAAACTGCCGCTTGAACATCTTTTTTCAGCTTTGATTTATCAATGGAGCCAATCGGATTGACATTTCCCTTTAGATTCTTTAAGTCCTTTTTCAGTTGCGAACTGGTCTTAGCATAATCCAGTTTACCAGTAATCAATAAACTAAGATTCTTTGATAATTGATTTAGCTGTGACTGGATTAGTTGCGTAGTCTGCGCTATTTGTAAGCCAAGTACAATTTCGCCATCTGCGTTACTATTTGCCATATCTTACCCCCTTACCTTTTCGGCAATCTTGTTTAACTGCTCTTGAATTAAGTGCATAGTCTGTTCAATATTCAATCCTAATATGATTTGATTATTAGTGTTTTCCATGTTCATCCTCCTTACCTTTTCGGCAATTTACCGTATCTGTTGCTGAAGGTTGAATAATCTGTGGCCTGTTGTGTCAGCCTACACCCTATAACGCTAAACGCAGATACGACATATAATCCATTTCCTTGTAAATCTGACTCAACATCGGCCAAATCCACCTCAATATTGTAAAAATCTTTGCTATTTTTCTTAATATCAGGCAATTTATCCTGCATCTTTGTCCATAACAGAGCATCTACCTGAAGATAGTTGCGCCACTTGCCATCTACCAACAGCTTTGTCCAGCGACTACCAGCAGACTCCGGGATCACGCCAACGCCGCACGTCCCATCCTCATCAACAATGGGAACGTTCTGTATATCTGAAGCCGCTGCGTTAATGGCTTCTAACGAAAAAAGGTACTTGCCGAAGCAAGCACCCTCAAACAAAAGATTTATTGTTATCTCAATCTGGCGGCTATCTGGCTGTGTGCTGTTGATTGAGTACAGGGCGGGGATCGTCAAGTTGTCCAAGGCCATGTTCCCTCTCTCACATCATACAAATCAGCGTAGCTTTCCGCAAAAATACTATCGTCAACACTCCGTAACTGTTTCAGTTGCAACAACTCATGATTTGCAAACTGCCAGCAATCATCATGTTCGCAAAGCATATTATCAGCAATAAACGTTTCGCCAATAATCCGATCACCTACATACGCTGCAAGTAAATTTTTTTGCTGTTGATCTGTAAGATGATAAATAGATTGCAGTAAATCATACAACGCTCTCATTACTTTTAATACTTGTGCTGGATAAGCATTATAATACTGTTCAAACACATCTTCACAATCGTTTTTAACATATTGGATAGCCATATTTGCTTTGTTCTCAAGCGTACTATCTTCCCAAGTCATACCCTTATATTGGTGTAAGCTACTCAATTTGCCGAAGTATAGCCCCACAATAGTTTCTGCTTTCGTCTTTCCGCCCTCGTCACTATATTTTTTCTCCGCTTGTGCCATGCACGCTCTATGTAACTCAGTTCGATATGGCTTATCGTTAAAAAACAAAGTATTCTTAAACCGTTCAATATCAATATTCTCGCCTGAATTGTCCAAAGACTGTTTAACACAGCACTTTTTGCACATTGGAGTCAGCTTATCTTTGTGCTTCGGATTGAATGATTTATAAAATGCGCTATCCGCTAATTTTTTTCCACAACACGAACATACTTTACCATTTTGCATGATCCACCTCCTTAAAATACTCGTTAATAGCCTCCTGCAAGCCCGGAACGTTGACGAAGTAGTATACAGGCCACCCCTTGTTGCGCCGATCCTTACCTAAATGATGGATATAATAGCCACGAACTAAAAGCCGCTGTGCTAATCCAAGTTTGTAAACTGCGATTGTAGGTACGTTACTTTTACACCTAAAAAGTTCCTTTCTAATTCTCTGTATATCTTCTACCAGCCCCGGTGTGTTGCGAAAATAAAACACACGCAAATGCCTTTTATTCTGGTTAATATCTGTATGGTCAATAACATACCCCTCTGCCATAAGACGGCTTGCAATCGACAAACTAAAAACAGGTAAAGTCTTTTTTTCTTCCATTGTCACATCCTCCTTTAATCAAGCCAAGGCAACTCGCCATTGGCTAATAGTTCTTCAGCTAATTCCTGCGACATTTCAAAACATACTAAAACGCCAATAACAGGCTTCAAGAGCATATTAATAACGTCCTCGTTAAGCGTATAAAGGAATTGCGGAATACTCGCACCAAATATTCTTATAAATCGCTCCGTATCAAACTCTGGCTGGTATAATGCAAACCGCCGACAATCCGATAGATCATCAGCGGCATCAACTTCCATGTATTTCATTGTTTTAGCGTCAAACGCAAAGACGGCGGCTCCCTCATCATATGTCCGATAGAACAATATGGGGTATTTATATTTTACCTTTCCCGCTGCCTTGTCCCATTCTAATGTGACTGTCCTCAAATCATCCATTTTTTGCCGCCTCCAATACTTTTAGCAAAGGTAAATCAATCAGTTTTGCATACTGTTTATATTCGTCCTCTGTTATATCCATAGAGACTCCAATGTAGCGTGAAGTTTCCTGCCCAATATTAAAATCATTAAGTGCTTTGACATACCCCGGCATAACCCTACCAAAAAACGATTCAAACAAGTCTGTTTCAGACGCATAGAAAATATATCGGCCTGTATCTGAAATGTCCTGTGATACAGGCATATTGATGAATTTCTTTTCTGCTGTATCATAGGCCATAATTGCGCCTTAATATCCTGCGTATGAATTAAAGTATCATGAAAGAAAACATGAATTTTATCCTTATTTAAACTTCTAATTGTTATTAACATTGTTTAATCATCCTCCTTATTTGTTCAATCGTGGATTTATGATTTACAGAAAATACCGCACAAACGCCTTTGCCACACGCTGCTTGTCGTTTTGCATTAAGCTGTGCCATTTATCCCATAACTCTCCCATTACATCATCAACTGAACGATATTCACCGTCCTGCTTAATTGAGATACCAACGGTTTCAAGAACCTGTGCCATTGTTTCAATCTGTTCATTATCCATTATAAATACCTCCGCATTTAATTTCTATTTGATAAAATATATTCAAGGGCGCAAGCCCTTCCGCAGAACATAAGCCGCCATGCGGCGTTGTTCAAGGTAAAAACTCCTGCGTCCAAAGCTGCCGCTGTTATTTGTGGTGTAATATTAAGTCAAATATTCTTCTTGCAAATCCTTAATTGCCACATGAGGATTGTCGTTCATTGCGTCATAAAAGTTAGTCAGCTTATCCAAAACACGTTTCTTCTGCTTATCTGTCAAATCTGAATCTGCCACTAAATCTTCAAATGGCTCCATTACCCATTTGTGAGTATCAAAATAAATAACACCTACGCCAAGTTCTCCATCATCGTTACAACTAAGCAATAGAATGACTTCCTCACGATAAAATGTATTTTTGCGTTGAGTAATTGCCATATTGCCTAATGCTGTTTTTGCCTTATTAATGATTTCATCTTCTGAAGCATCCCATCTGACAGAAAATTTGTTGCAGTAGAAAAACTCTGGATGATCCATATTAAATGGGTTTTCCTCCTTTATAAGTGAAGAAAGTGGACTTTTGTATTTAGTGTAAAACCCCAATGTTCCATCACCTACATTATTTCTTAATGCGTTTGTCGTAAAAACAAAATATGTCTTTGGCTTGTATCTATCAATATTTGTGTTCATTGCTTTATCCTCCTTGTTATTTAGCAAAACCGATTTTTTCAGGCCTTTTGAAAAATCCTTGTACTAAGCACTTTTCAGCGTATTTAGGCGAACAACAAAAACCTTATATATATTATTGCTTAATAGGATTTTCATTGTCCAATCGTACCTGCTGGAAAGTCCTTAAATACAGAGGGTTTCAGCACCTTTTGAAAAATAGGTTTTTCTGATTTAAGTTGTTATTGTTGACTCACTATAGTCAATTTGAATATTCTGCGCTCTTTCCTGCATCAAATCCTGATACGATTTCGCAGAAGGCATATACGGTCTAATATCCTCTGCATCATATAGCAATGTGATTTCGGACAGGTTTTTAAAGTTTTCGATGAAGTCTTTATCTGCCCTTGGTTTATCTGCTGATCTTTTTTCCGCATTGCTGTCCACAATATATTTGAATACTGTGCCAATTTCCTGCTTACAATCTTCCAATGTTTTATCCTTGAAAGTCTGAAGAATATGCTTACACCGATCCATGTTGATACGGTAAAGTTCAAACCCCTTAATAACATATTTAATACCCTCTGCTTTAAGCAGACTATCCAGAGCCGCTTTATAGAGTACGCCAGTCTTGCCGTACCATCTATCAGAGGCATTTACTACTCCTGCTATCACGCCGGCCTTATCTATGATATTTGCATAGTTTTTTAATTCCTTTTGCGTTGCCTTGTGACGATTGACGGCCTGATTAACTTTAATCTTTTTACCTTCATTCTTTACACTTAATTCCTCATCAACTGCAATAATATGAATCTGGTCAAAGAAAATACAGTTTAACGCTGCAAGGTATTTAATACATTGTTCCACATAATCATCAATACGGCTATCCGTATTTGTAAAAAACTCAAGTACAGTTGATTTAGGAATCTTAATATCCGTTACAACTGAATTTTGCCGTGATTTCATATAACCATAGTTCCTGTTTACCATGTAGGTATCACGTGCTAAATCATAACTTGTAATTAGTGACATACGATTATTCTCGTCACTAATAACCTGTGCCAAGATTAATGGCGCAAGATATTGATAAATACCTTTGTGCAATTTAAGTTCTGCATCTGTAATAGGGGATTCAAAGACCCGTGTAATTTTATACTTCCTGCTTTCTGGATCATGCTCATATTCGCAATAGCGGGACAGACGGCTAAAGAATAGTTTTTGTTTTTGACTGTTAGGAAATTTCCCCCGCTTGTTATATTCTCTTTTCTGTGCCGCTGTACAAATCAATTCCACAAGTGACTTTTCCAAGTATACCCTTGCTTGCAGATTAATATTGTTGATAATCTCATCTCCTAAGTTAGATTTTACTTTTTGCCTCATTTGTCGCCTCAATTATCCAGCGCAACAAAGCCAACCATGCGCCGATCATACTCATCTATAAAATCGCGTAACTTATCATATTGATGTTGAGTAATAGCAAATCTTGCGTTGATGAACAATGAAAAACCCCTTATTGAGATACCAACTTTAGAAGCCAACCACTTTTTGCTAATACCATATTTTGCAACAAATTTCTTCGTTTGCTGCATTAGTTCTTCCTGTTGCTGAATTGTAATTTGTGCCATAAAGCACCTTCCTTTCTATTTTGATTTACATAAAACAAAGTGTTAGCGGAGATGTAAATCCACCAATACTTGTTTCCGAATATTTTTTGATTCTTTTGCTTTAGCAAATTTCCTTCCCGTAGCTTCTTTTTGGCATGCTCTCATACCTTCTATTATATAGGATTTTTCAATGGTCGATTTTAAAAAGCTATCAAGATTTCCGCAAAATTCCGAATTGTCATCCAAGGATTTCACATACGCAAAATCATAAATTCTGATTGTTTCATTTCCCTTTGCTGTTTCACTTAGCCAGTAAACAGGCTCCATTCGTTTCCTTATGAGTTTATAGAAGGCTCCATTGTGGACTTGAAACAATACCATGAAAAGAAATTTGCGAATATTGGTATAGTCCTTTTTGTCCAGTAGCTTCAGCAAGTGATACATGGTTTTCTGCTCAAGAGACAGCTTTGAAATTTGGGCAATTAGTTTGGATTCTATTTCATCAGCAGCATTCCGCTTTTCCGCATTGTTACCCTGATCGCTTTTCCAGATACCATCTATTTTTCTTTTGGCTTCTTGAATCATAACTACAATGTCTCTCGCCTGTTTACTGCGAAGCTGGCCTGATATTGTCCTTGAATCAATTAAAACATCGGCAAAGTCAAGTAAATCTTTTGACTTCCAGCGGCTCATCTGATAGCGGCTGATTGCCTTCTCTAAGTAATCCATAGCTGTTTTATGCTCGATATATGACATACGCCCTTTTTCTATCGAAAGATTTTCTCTATCTGCTATAATTTCATTCGCTTCTTTAAGTGTTCCAACAATATCATGTTTCCTGTATTCACCATCTTCTTCAATATAAATGTAATAGCCATCCCGATAACCTTTATAATCATCAATATATTGAAAGAACAAAGGCCGTATATGTCTACCTTTCTCATCACGCATACCATACTTTTCTTTCAACTTTTTAAGTTCTAAGGTATTGTCAGCCGGATTTTCCCGTTTTGCAGAATCAATTTCCAGATTGCTCATAACGTCCAACTGAGCAATATCACAATATAAACCCATTACAGATTCTATACTGGCTCCTTTATACAATCTATCCCACAAAATAGAATTTAACTCTTGTGAAAGGTTAATAATCTCACCAATTTTATTTACACTTGTTTTAATATCCAAATCTGCTTTATCGGAGTTTGTGTATAACCGTTTTAGGCTTGTGGCCTCAACTAATTTGGTTGGGACGGGGAAATGCTTATAATTCCGCTTCGCTGTCTGAAGCATTATTTCGTTATTCGTCAGCATAATAGTGTCACTATCAAAGTCAGCACCAGATAACCGCTCAAGGATATTTTCGTTGATACTATTGATATATACGATTTCTGGCGTTGGATTCAAATAGCGGGTTATTTCTTCATGCTGCGCATTCTTTGTTACCAGAACATTTCCCATTGTGATGTGAGGGCTACGTGATCCCAATAGTTCTTCCCCGTCAGCAAAATACGTGCTATGTACTGTGTTCGGTTCCATGATAGGGTTTCCGCTAAACTGACCTATGGATTGCATCAACATTTCAATGGGATTTCCGCATAAGACGCTATAATTTCCGTACACAAGGATATGTCCGCAACGCAAGTTCTTTTTGAAAGAATCCAAGATTGCCTTCGCAAAGTCACGATATAACTTTGTTTGAGAAAAACAATCTGTAGTTTCCAGCATTTTAGTAATAATATCATTCTTTGATGTAATCGCCCGATTATAATATGTCTCATCTGGAGTACAATACTGATAGCCAATATAGTGTTTCAATACTGCTGGATCATTCTTAATCATGTTTGCATAGTCAAGGGATGGTTTCACCAGCTTTTCCACTTCATCATAGGTCATTTGTAAAGTGTTTAGTAACTGGTAATGTGTTTGCACCATACGCCCATCAAAAAAGTGTGTTGGCTTTTCGTGCTTTACAACTCCAAATATAGACTCTATTTCATCCAACCATTCATCAAATTTACCAAACTTTAAGAACTTAATAGAACTTGCTGTGGTAATCAGCTTAATATCTTCAATCCTTTTCGCCTGAGTTTTTCCGCATAGCTGGCCTACATCGGTTATTCCGTTATCTACAAACCATTGTTGGATATTTGCATTGAAACAGCATGACTTAAAGAATCTGCCACGTAACAAGAGCATCCCATGTTCTTTAGCAACTGGATTATCTTTCCGCTGCTGCTCTTGAAATTCCAAAAAGAGGCTTCTATCCATAAGTGATTGTCCATCCCAAATATTGTTTGAGATTTCCAAATCTTCAGGTTTTGATGTTAATTGCCCGTTTTCAAATCTTGTGGCTATTACATGATCTATGAACTTGCTCTTATAATCATCAATCAAAAGAATGTTTTCAGGCTTAATTTCTACTGTTCCAATGATGCTACTAAGCGTTAAAGAGATATACGCTTCTAAGGCCGCAAGATCAATTTCTTGATTTTCCGCAATCTTCAATCCGCACATAGACCATTTAATCATTGGTGTATATAGTCTCTTATCTATAAAAGGCAAGTTCCAAGTCTGCTCGAGCCTGCGCTGCGCTTATATCTCACAAACTGTATACCGTCACAGAAAAACCCATTTTCATAAAGATATTCTCGAATTTCGCTTACCTTTTTTACAACAGGAATATTGCCGTTTGCTACATACTGCCCGTTGCAAAAACGAAAGTATTTCCCAAGTACATCATTAGAAACAGGGCATTTTATATCTTGCTCAACCTTAATCCCAATGAATTTTCCATCAGCCAAAGCGATACCGTCTACGAAGTCTGATTCATCAAAGGTATAACCGAATTTTATGTATGTGTCATTATTGATACGATTAAATTCTTTGACGTTATATTTAAAGGCAACATTGATAATGCGGTTAGAATAATTTTTCCCATTGGCTACAAATGATAAGTTTTTTGCATTGTATACACGCTGATAAATTTCCTGCATTTTGATTAAATCAAGACTGTAATCCAGCTTTGAACCGAAACGATTAAAATTCCACTTCCCTTGTTGTTCACCGATACGGCATTTTAGAGTATAGCCAACTTTCTTTTTTCCTTCTTCTTGCTGGCCTTTATTGTGGATATTTGATAGAAAAATGTCCTTTCCATCAATGTTAGGTATGTATACTCCATCATACAGATTTGCCATTTAGTCAACTCCTTCTTTGATTAATTTTGTTTAATATACTGCGCCACTCAAAACCCTAATTTCAAAAGTTCGATACGATTTTTCCGCATAAAGCAACCTTAACTATCTATTAAACTCTATAAAATGCAAAGCCGCCCTAACACTACATAGTTAAGGCGGCAATACAAAAAATTAAATAGTTTAACAGTGTAGTTTTCCAGCTAAAGCACATTCAATTTATCAATGTAGTTTTCAAATTTCTTACGTTTGATTTGCGCCCTTGTTCCATTCCAGAGGACAAAATCAGCATCAGGATTTTCATTCACCAGTTTGTATAGTTTGTCTCTGCCAATTCTGAAATAGGCCGCTGCCTCATCTATTGACAAAGTGTACTTTTCCCAAAATGGTATCTTGTCCATTGCTATATCTCCTATTCTGCTCCGCACTCCACATAGGGAAGCCCATTTCCCTCTAAAAACTCTGCTACAATGTCCAGCCCTGTCAGGGCTTTTCCAATGTGATTCATTGTGGTTATGTAGGCTTCTGCCCTGTCAGATAAATAATTGTTTAGGTCACGGATCACAGTAGCTATATCAGTATCTTCCTCCATATCGGCTTTGTGGCTATCCATGTAGGCCGCTAACCTTTTCCGCTGCCGCTCCAACTCTCTGATCTCTGCTTGCTGGATCGTTTTAATCAGCCTGTTAAGCTGCTGTCTGGCCTTTGTACTCATTATATAATTTCTCCTTTTCCGTATTTTATAAAACGTCATATTTCCAACTTTGAAAATATGAATATCACCTAAACTTCACAATCTGAAATTATTACAGCCCTCCAATCTTCCAATTTTGAAATTGTCCTGATCTGCTTTTGTTCGGTTTTGCGAAAAATTTTCCGAACAAAACCCTTGACTTTGAAGCAAAACCATGTTACAATACTGTAAAATGGATATTTTAACCTTTTTGCGGACGTGCTTAGTAATATTATATGCGTTTTTGCTTGCCTTGTCAAGCCTGTTTTTGTTGTTTTCAGGGCAACGGTATTTTCTGATAGCCTATGAAAAAAGACTCTTAATGTGGTTGCCGTTGCTTTGATCCGCCTTGACTTTTCCAGTCAGGGCGGTTTTGTTATGACAAGGGAAAGAGGGCGTTATACCCTCCTTCCCTTGTTCATTATTCCGCTATAAACTTCTCTACGTCCTCAAGCGTCATATCGTACCGCTCCCCAGCCTGAATGATCCCATCTTGCACAATCATATAGCCACCCTGATTGTTTGCTGTATAGGTCTGTGCCCGTGACTTCTTCAGTGTATAGCCTTGCTTGTCAAGCTGCTTTCTGGCCTTGTCCTCACGTGCTTTAATTTCGTTGTTCTCCATTTGTGTATTCTCCTTTTTTGTTGTTATGTACTGCCCTGATTATATTATATGCGGATTGTCCGCATTTGTCAGGCATTTTTTAAGATTTTTTCCAATAGGGGAAGGGGTGTACTGAGTTTCCCCCTCCCCTCTGGCCTTGCTATTCAAAACAGCGGGATATTGCTTTCTTCCTCCACGGCTTTAAGCATTGCCCGGATCGTGTCGCTCTCCGTTTCAGTGAAGGACACGTCAAAATAGAATGTCTTTTCCGTCAAAACCGCTTCACTCTCCAAACTGTAAAGGCCGATAATCACGGGATCAAAGTAGCCTGTTTTATCGCTGGCGGCTTTAATGTAGATTGTCCGGCAATGCTGGCGGCTCTGCGGCTTGCCGTCAAGATTAGAATTGACAAACGATTTAATTTTGCCGCTGTCCTTGCCGCTGATCTGTCCGGCTTTGCCGAAGTCCAGCACAATAAGCACTTCCCCGGCCTCTGTCAAGCCGCTTCTGTACCAGTCAATCAAGCTGGCGGGATCGTCAAGGCTCCCCGCTGCCGTGTTCCTGTGTGCAAGTCCGGCCTTGTTTTCCCCGGTCACTGTGTAGGCCGTCCCGCTGGCAGTCAGGAAAGCAACGGTATTTTCCCCGGCTGCGGCAATGTCCACAACGGCGTTATCAGTGTAAAAACCTGTTGCACACTGGCGATCAAATACTATGAAGTTCCCCATATGGGTATTGATCCCGGTTGCGCGGAGTGTCTGCGGCTCCTTGCCCTCTGCCTCTGCGGTCACGGTCAGCCAATTATAACGGCTCAAAATGTCAACAACGGCGGCAATATTATTATTTGTGTTGGTTTTCATGGTATGTTCTCCTTCTCCCCGTCAAGCCGATAGGCCAGCTATATTATTATGTAATGGGTTAAACGATCTTTACAAGCGGCTGATTTGTCTTGATTGTTTCGCTGCCGTACAAATCCCTGATTTCATCAAGTGATAGGGTTTTACTGCTGTGCTTGTGGTAGGGGCTGGTATGGTAATACCACGCCTTTTTTGACTGGCTCCAGCGGAATTTAAGTTGTTTTAATTCCTCCTTGTGGGGCTTTGTGTCCCCGCTGATCCACAACCACGATCCGCAAATCTCAATATTCAGCCCGGTAAAGCGGATCAAAATATCAATAATTTCCCGGAAGTCTGCGGCCTTTTCGCTGGACTGTCCTGCCGTGGTGTATGTCGTGCCATTAGCGGCCTTGTGGATATTTTTAAGCTGCTGGAAGAGTTGGTTATATTCGCCGTTGATCTCCTGCATATCCTTTGTATTGCCGCCTCTGTCGGGATGATGTGCCATTGCAAGCCGTTTATATTGCTGCTTCAAGTCCTCCAGCGTTTGCGGATTGTTAAACCATTTCATTTTTTATCGCTCCTTTTGATATTCAGTATTGAAAAATGGAGCGGTCAGGGATATAATAGATATATGTAACCGCTCCTTTTGTTGGGTTGCTGGTTGCTTTGCCCTTCTTAAAGTTGCCGCTTTAGGAAGGGCTTCCCTTTAGGCCAGCACAAAACGGCGGCTTGTGCTGGTTTTGGTGAATTGTTCCGCAACTTGCGGAAAGGCTTTCTTTAGTGCTGCCGTGTCCAGCCGGGAGGAAGTAACCGCTTTCCATGTAATTTTATAATCGTCCCCGGTAAGTGTGTCCGTGTCCCGCTCTGTCATGACGGCTTTAATTTGATCTGTTAGGCCGTCAATCTCCTGTTGCAGTTCGTCAGCCAAGCGGCGCAGTTCACGCAGTTCTTTAACCTTGCTGTTTAATTCAATGGTACTCATTTTGTGATCCTCCTTTATTTTGTGGGGGAACTCTGGTTTTTCTTTTGTTCCCTCCTTGACTATACCCATTATAGCAGTTATGTACATAACAGTCAAGACGGCAAACTGTCCAAATTACGTACATAACTTTTGTGCATTCTGGTTATGTACATATCAATGTTTATATGCTATAATAATGTTGCCTTATTGGAGGTGATATAATGGCAATGTCTGATCAACGGAAAGAGTATCTTTATAAATATCAAAAGGATAAATTGAAGCGAATACCTCTTGACGTGCCAATACCTGACTATGAACAAATCAAGGCACACGCCGAAACACGGAAGGAATCAGTCAATGGATTTATTAAACGTGCTATTACTGATACAATAAAGCGTGATAATGAAGAGGATTAATAACAGTATAGTTAATTATCTTCTAAACAGGGCGGTTTCCGCTGCCCTGTTTAATTTCCAAATCAGCTTATCAAAAACCATCGTTATTGATAGATTTTTGATCCGGGCAAACAGGCCGCTTTTTTAATGTTGATTCTTTATCAAAACTTTACTCAAAAACAAACTTTCACAAACAACCGTTATTGATAATTCAAAGGAGGCTTTTACAGTGAAAAATTATATTTTCGGCTATGCCCGTGTATCAACACAAGATCAAGAACTCGCAAGGCAGATTGACGCATTAGAGAAATACGGCGTTGATCAAATCTTCACGGAGAAAATAACAGGCACAAAGGCGCATAGGCCACAATTGGATAAGCTGAAGGACAAGCTGCGGGAAGGTGATACTGTTGTTATTGAGTCCCTATCACGTTTAGGCCGCTCCACAAAGGATTTACTTGCATTATTGGAGGCATGGAACGGGCAAGGCGTGAAGCTGGTAAGTCTTAAAGAGCAGATAGACACAACTACACCAACGGGGAAATTACTTGTTACTGTTCTTTCTGCCTTATCACAGTTTGAGCGGGATATAATTGTACAGCGTACAAAAGAAGGGCTTGAATCGGCAAGGAGACGGGGGAGGAATGGAGGAAGGCCGAAGGCCGATCCCGGCAACGTCAAAAAGGCTATCAAGCTATACCACGCACAAACACACAGTATAAAGGAGATAACCGCTATTTGTGGTATTAGTCAGGCCACGTTATACAGGGCATTAGCAGCGCAACGGGAAACAACGGCAAGCAAGGCCAGCACAACAGAATAAACCAGCCCCCCCCACGTGATCCCGCTGT
Organism: Acutalibacter sp. 1XD8-33; assembly: GCF_003612555.1. GTDB lineage: Bacteria > Bacillota > Clostridia > Oscillospirales > Acutalibacteraceae > Acutalibacter. The sequence continues at coordinate 59,620 of NZ_RAZF01000004.1, read as the reverse complement.
CATGTGGGGGGGTACTTTACACTTTTTCGGGATTTTGAAAACGCCCAGCCACCAAAGTACATCTACTCAAAACACGTGGTTTACCTCTCCCACGAAACGACAATCCAGCATTCTAAGCCACCAAATTTATTTTCAAAATTTCTCCTTTACTGTTTACTTCTTAACCGTAATCTGCTATAATTAATTCATCACCTTAAAGGAGGATTTTGCGTTATGAGCGAAGAAGTCAAAAAGCGTATTCGCCGTTCACCTGAAGAAATTGCAGCGGAAATTGATGATAAGATTGCCGCCCACAAGGACGCAATCAAAAAGTTGGAGCAGCGCAAGGCCGAAGTGCTTGCCCCCAAAAAGCCCCGCATGACCAAAACGCAAAAAATGAAAATGGTAATCGACAAGGCCAAACAAGCGGGTATGTCCCCGGAAGAAATTGCTGAAAAACTCGGCGTGTCTTTTGAATGATACTTTGAATGGGACGTGTTAGCGCACGTCCTGTTTTTATTGTCCAGAAATAAAAAAGCGGGTATGGCCTCTAAACCATACCCGCAATTATTCTTCTTCAGCAATTTCTAACTTATCAAGGGCAAATTCCACACATTTTAGGATTAGTTCATTTCTTGTGCGCCCCATTTTGCCGCCTATGCTGTCCAGCCGCTTTACCATTTCAACAGGCATACGGCATGAAACAACTGTATTCTCGCCATATGTTCTTTTAGGCCGTATGATAAACTTATCTTCTGCCATAGCCACCACCCTTGTAAACGTATAAACATATTATAGCCTGAAATTTGTAGTATTTACAGACTACAAAGGTTTACAAATGGTTCGGATTGATGTATAATGCTGATACCTACACAATTCGACTTCAGGAGGCAATTATGTCACAGTTCAAAAAACAGATTATAGGCGTAGTATGTGCAACACTATTAACCATTGTAGCAGTTTTTGCATTTGGTGTTATTGCACAGTATTATTCGGCTGGATTTGGTGAGTTTGCCAAACAGAGTACGCAGTTAGCAATAGAAAAGCATTTTGGAAAATATGTAGCTGTCCTGCTAATTAGCACAATCGTTTTTTGTGCAATGGGCTTTGCCAAAACAAAGCTGATCAAACCTCTATATGTGATATGGGGTATCTTTATCTGTGGGGTTTGCTTTGTAGTATGTATGCACACTGGCAAATATGTGTTCTTCGATGGTACACCAGAAATTAAAGCATTAGCTGTGCCAGCAGTAAGGTTATTTGCATTTGTTTTTGGTGTCGCATTCCCACTATTACACTTGATTTTGTGTATTCAAGCCTGTGACAATTCGCTGAAGAGTAATACGATTAATCAAGTAATAACTATGCTGATATTTTTGATTCTCTTTTGGATTCTTACTTACATAGTTGGCATTATTGTTAGCGGAATTTATCAGGAAACAACGATTGCTGCTTGCCTATCTGCTATAATTACCATTTTCCCCGCTTTGAGTATGAATAGCATAAGACAGCAACTCAAAAATCATCAGCATTAATTGTTCAGGGCAACCGCCGAATATTACGGCGGCTGTTCTCTTTTTATGCTGTGAAATACTGACTGTATCTTTCTAATTCATCATCTGTAAGTGATATAAAATCCTCTTCTCCAAGTCCAGCAAGGAAGAACGTGCCGCAAATTATATCATATGCACAGCCCTCTCTATCAAATAGCAAGCGATTTTGCGGTAGGCCAATAATTTTACCCTCTTCATTACATACAAGGGCAATAGGATCATCAAATGGGTATATGGCTTGTATGTAACCGCCTACAATCGCTTTCATTTCTTCCAAACTACCGCAAATGTCCTTGCTATAAGGAGGTTTTAGCGGTTCGATAACAAGTATTCTCATGCCCGGTACAACTCCAATACACTATTGACAAGCTGTACCAACTCCCCACGGCTGATAACCGCATCAGGCGTAAAGTCTGCGTTATCTTCTATCCAGTTAAGGGCAACGGCGGTTTGTATTGCCCCTTGCGCCCAGCCGCTATACTGGATATTCTGCAATATGTATTCCTGCGGCTGAACAAAGCGAGTTAATACAGTGATTAACTGACTCCAAGTTATATAGCTGTTAGGGGAATACCTACCACCGCCCACGCCGTTGACAATCCCCGCTGCCTGTATCGTCTTGACATACGTGGTATACCACGCATCGGCGGCAACATCGGTAAAGGCCAGTTCTGTGTTGCTGTATTTTGCAATGGAATCATCATCCAGTAACCGATAGATAATCGTTGCAAGCTGCGCCCTCGTCAGAGGATCATCCTCATGGAGTAGACCATCCCCATAACCAAGCAATACAACCGTTCGAGATGTGTCTATAACTGCTCCATTACAAGCAAGCTGTGGTTTAGTTGGAGCGGAAGTTTCAGGTTGTTCTTGCGGTTTGCTATTCTCTTCTGGCTTCGTGCCTGTAGAGGGCTTTGTAGGCCGCTGTGACGGCCTATAGTCTATTGGAGGGGTATAATCATCATTATTACCGTTGCTACCCTCAGAGGGCTTTTGTGGCGTGTCTGGTGTAGTGTCTACGGGATTGTCTGTGGAATCATCCTGCGGCGGCTCTGTGGGCTGCTCCGGGGGCTGTGACGGGGTATCTGCTGGATCGTCCTCGTTACCATCCTGCGGGGGTTGTGTAGGTTGTTGTGGCGTGTCCTGATCCCCGGTATCTGGATTGTCTGTTCCCTCCCCTTCTGGCGGTTGTGTCGGCTCCTGTGGGGGCTGCTATTCTTGCGCCCCAGCAGATAATCCGTAGAAACATTGAAAACATCTGCCAATCGTACAAGCGTTATATATGAGAGCTGGCGCATACCAGTCTCATACATAGAGATAGACGATTTTTCAACATTCACCAACCTTGCAACCTGATCCTGCCGCAAATGGTTTTCTATCCGCAATGCTTTCAGTTTTTCGCCCAATTCAATAATCATTCGTTGCGTTCACCTCCACGCAACAATGATAGAATAGCAGATTTTGCTTGACAGTTGGTGAATTGCGCTTGACGGGCTGTGAATCCGTAAAAAAATAGCCGATACCCACGATAATGTGAGCATCGGCTATGGTTATGTTATTCTTCTTCTTTTGCTTTCTGTTTATCTGCCTTACGTAATGCTGCTTCTTGCTTTGATAAGCGACCAAGGCGTTTTCCTCTATCAATACACTCTTCTTGTAACTCTATTTTGTCCTTGAGCAGAGACATAAAAGCTAAATAGGCTTTTTCATCACTTTCTTTCAACTGTTCTGCAATCTTACTCATTTGAAGAAAGTCATTTACCAGCTTATTTCCCTCAACGTCATTCCATTCATGCCGCTGAAGGACATTCTTTTTCATTTTCCTGATTTTATCTAATTCATTTGTCATAATAGAATCTCCATTTCGACATTAAGAATTTAACAATAGTATACATCATACACTCCGAAAATGCAATATGCTTCTCAAAAAGTTCACTAATAAATGGCACTTTGATAAATGCACAAAAAAGTTATGAATTTGTCAAAATCCCATTAAAAAAGAGTGTTGGCGGCTCTTTTGCAATCCACTTCATGTTGATTGTATTGGCGAGGGCCTGCGCATCCTGACCGATCGGCTGGACTCCAAGAACTTCTACGCATTCAACCCCTCCTTTGACAAGTAAGAAAGATAATTTAAGTCACATGCAACATCATGTGATTTAAATAGTCCTTAAAGGCCAAATATAGTGAATTAACTTAAGAACCGGCAAAGCCGGTTCTTAAGTTCGGCAGTTCGGCGGATCTGCAGCCTAGTTCAAAAGATTCTTTTGAACCTAATTAACAATACAAGCTATCTTTCGAGAGATACTGAAGGACCTATTCAACCGCACCATAATTTAAGGACCGCCACGAAAGCGGTCCTTTCTTGTGCTTTTTTATTCTTGCTAACGGGTCGATACATTCTTTAAACCCACTTGTCTTGCGCTATGTTCTCCTGCGGACGGATTTCAATTGACAAAAAATCCTTTTCCCTCTATAATAAGGAGCCAGTAACGGAAAAGAGGACAAGCAGATGATAGACAAACGGCAGTTCAACAAAAACCTTACGCGGCTCACTCTGCCTATCGCGATGCAGAGCCTAATGCTGGCCCTGGTGGCCGCCGCCGACGCGTTGATGCTGGGCAGGGTGGCCCAGGAGGAGATGACCGCTGTATCCCTGGCAACCCAGATCCAGTTCATCCAAAACATGTTCATCGGGGCTATTGCCGGGGCCGGAGCCATCTTGGGAGCCCAGTATTGGGGCAAGGGAGACCGGCACACCTTGGGGGACCTGTTCAACATGATGCTTCGATATGCGGGGCTGGTATCCGTCCTGTTCTTCCTGGCCTGCGAGCTGGCGCCCGGACCGCTTATGCACATTTTCACCAGTGATGCCCAGCTGATTGCCATTGGAAGCGCATATCTCCAGATAGCGGGCTGGTCTTATCTTCTTACCGGCATATCTCAGTGCTACCTCACCACCATGAAGGTGACGGACCATGTCAAACTTGGGGCGTTTATCAGTTCCAGCGCCGTGGTGATGAACGTGATTCTGAATGCTATCTTTATTTTTGGCCTCTTGGGTGTTCCCCGGATGCAGGCCAAAGGGGCCGCCCTGGCGACCACCGTCTCCCGGGCGGCAGAGCTGCTGCTTTGTCTGGGTTTGACCTCAAAACCCGAATTCGTTCGTCCCGCATTCAGGCGGTTTCTGAAGCTCCCCAAGGAATTGAACGCTGATTTTACCCGCCAGGCCCTGCCCCTGATGGGCGGCTCCCTCTGCTGGGGCGTGGGATTTACCTCCTATACCGCCATCATCGGTCATATGGGCAGCGACGCGGCGGCGGCAAACTCCGTCTCGGCGGTGGTGCGGGACCTGATCTGCTGCCTATGCAACGGCATTGGTAGCGCCGCCGGCATCATGGTGGGCAACGAGCTGGGGGCTGGGGATCTTGAGAAGGGAAAGGCTTACGGCATCCGTCTGAAAAACCTCTCCTACATTATTGGACTGCTCTCCACTGTTCTTGTACTGGCCGTCACCCCGCTTACGGTGGGGATGGTCACCCTCACCGCCCAGGCCCGGGAGTATCTTTGGGGCATGATGGTGATTATGTCTATTTATATGATTGGACGCTGTGTGAACACGGTGACCATCAACGGTGTGCTGGCTGGAGGCGGGGACACTCTCTTCGACATGTACAGCCTGATTGTCTGCATGTGGTGCATCGCTGTACCCCTGGCCTTTACGGGAGCGTTTGTGTTCCACTGGTCGCCCTTGGCCGTCTACGCCTGTACCTGCCTGGATGAGGTAGGCAAGATCCCCTGGGTCATGTTTCGGTTCAGAAAGTACAAATGGGTCAAGGACCTGACCAGAGAATAGAATCCCTTCAAATATAGAAAAGCGGGACGCCGGAATCATTCTGTCATCCCGCTCGATTTTTGTGCCGCGCAGAATCCCATGCCGGATCAGCCGGCAGGCCTGAATAAATCAGCGGTTCCCTAAAAAATCACGAAAAAGCTCTTTGTTCTCCGGGAGATTTGTGCTATAATGTACGCGGAGCGTCCATTATAGACACAGTACCGGGCAGGCGCGAGAGGAGGGCATGGTTTCGCTGTGTTCCCTTGCAGGGTATGGGCAAGCCTTCCCCGCCCTTATGCCCTAATCGAACATATTTCAATGATATTTTGGACAACGGCCTAAAGTCTGTTTGAAAACCGGAGAAACGCCATCTATACAAATTCAACCCACAGAGAGGAGCGCCCCATCATGACAAGAAAGACCAAGATCATCTGCACACTGGGCCCGGCCACGGAGGATGAAAATGTACTCCGCCGCCTGATGCTTGGCGGCATGAATGCTGCCCGGTTCAATTTCTCCCATCTGGACCACCAGGACGCCCTGCACAAGCTGGAGGTTGTCACCCGCCTGCGGGAAGAACTGAGCCTGCCCATTGCCACCATCCTGGACACCAAAGGCCCGGAGATCCGCACCGGAACCTTCCCCGGCGGTCCTATTGAGCTCCAGGCGGGAGACACCTTTACTCTTACTACCCGAGATGTGCCCGGCGACAAGCAGATCGCTTCCATCACCTATGTGGGGCTGCCCGGCGACCTTCAGGTGGGGGCTCGGGTGCTTATTGACGACGGCCTGGTGGAACTGAAGGTGGACCGCCTCTCTGACACGGACATTGTCTGCACCGTGATCAACGGGGGAAAAGTCTCCAACCGCAAGGGCATCAATGTACCCGGCACCAGGCTCTCTATGCCCTTTATCAGCGAACGGGACCGCTCCGATATCATCTTCGGCATTGAGCACGGCTTCGATTTCATCGCCGCCTCCTTCACCCGTTCTGCCGCCGACATCCTGGAGATCCGCCAGATTCTGAAAGAATACAAATGCCATACCGTGAACATCATTGCCAAAATCGAGAATATGGAGGGCGTCCAAAACATCGACGAAATCCTTCGGGTTGCTGACGGCATCATGGTCGCCCGAGGAGATATGGGCGTGGAGATCCCCTTTGAGGACGTTCCTGTGCTGCAAAAGCAGCTGATCAAGAAATCCTATCTGGCGGGCAAGCAGGTGGTTACCGCCACCCAGATGCTGGATTCCATGATGAAAAACCCCCGTCCCACCCGGGCCGAGGCCACAGATGTGGCCAACGCCATCTACGACGGCACCAGCTGCATCATGCTCTCCGGGGAGACCGCGGCGGGCCAGTACCCGGTGGAGGCCCTGGAAACCATGGTGCGCATCGCGGAAAAGGCCGAGGAGAGCATCGACTATATCCGCCGGTTCAACTCCCGGGACAACAGCGACGTGGCCTTTGACGTGACCAACGCCATCTCTCACGCCACCTGTACCACCGCCCACGACCTGAATGCCCGGGCCATCATCACCGTGACCAAATCCGGCGTCACCGCCCGGCAGCTCTCGAAATTCCGGCCCCTGTATCCCATCGTAGGCTGCACCACAGAGGAGAACGTGTGCCGCCAGCTGAACCTGTCCTGGGGCGTGATTCCTCTGCTCATCGCCGAGGAAAGCGACACCGACGCTCTCTTCGACCATGCCGTGGACGCGGCCCAGCAGGCGGATGTGGTCCGCAGCGGAGATATTGTTGTCATCACCGCCGGGATGCCCCTGGGGGTTTCCGGCACCACCAATATGATGAAGGTCCACGTGGTGGGCCATGTGCTCCTCACCGGCCAGGGGGTCACGGAGAAAACCGTCTCCGCCCGGCTGTGCGTGTGCAAGCATCTGGAGGACATCCCCAAGCGCTTCCGGGATGGGGACATCCTGGTGGTCCCCGAGACGGACAACAGCATTGTGGACTACCTGCGCCGGGCCTCGGGCATCATCACCGAGCAGGACGGCCAGAACACCCACGCCGCCATCGCGGGTCTGGCCATGGATAAGCCCGTCATCACCGGGGCGGAGCACGCCACCCGGATCCTCAAGGGCGGCGCGGTGGTCACCCTGGACGCCAAAACCGGCCGGGTGAGCGTGTGCTGAGGCATACACCTAGGCCGGACCTGCCGGCACCACCGCGATCTTCCAAAAGTATACTTTTTGATACATTTGGAAAATTCTCCCGGCAAAAACCGGGAAACCAGAAAGGAAAACACCATGTCATTTTTCAAAAGAAAGCCCGCCTACACCGACGGCGACGGCAACCCTGTCTACAAGCGGGGCGGCGTCCCCAAGTTCGTCCCCCTCATCCTCATCGTCCTTGTGATCCTCTTCTTCTGCTTCTCCTGCTTCACCATCATCACCGCCGGGCACACCGGCGTGGTGTCCACCTTCGGCAAGGTCAGCGAGAACGTGCTCCAGGAGGGCTTCCACCTGAAGGCCCCCTGGCAGTCCGTGACCAAAATGGACAACCGCATCGTGAAGCTGGAGGTCTCCACCGAGGCATTCAGCTCCGACCTGCAGACCGTGACCGTGAACGTGGCCGTGAACTACCGGGTGGACACCAGCAAGTCCTACTCCATCGTGAAGAACGTGGGCACCAACTACGAGGACGTGCTCATCACCCCGGCAGTGAACGAGGTGATGAAGTCCATCATGGCCCAGTATACCGCCGAGCAGAGCATCACCAACCGGAACATGATCTCCACGGCCCTCCTGGACGAGCTGAACGAAAAGCTCTCTGACAGCGGCATCACCGTCTCGGACATCAATATTATCGACTTCGACTTCTCCGACGTGTACGTGGCCGCCATCGAGGCCAAGCAGGTGGCGGAGCAGGAGAAGCTGCGGGCCAAGATCGAGCAGGACCAGCTCACCATGGAGAAGGAGGCCGAGGCCTCCCGCCGGGTGATCGATGCGGAGGCCGCCGCCGAAGTGGCCCGGATCGAGGCCGAAGCCGCCGCCTATGCCGGCGAAAAAGAAGCCGTGGCCAACGAGAAGATCGCCGCCTCTCTCACCGCGCCCCTGATCGAGTACTACAAGGCCCAGCGGTGGGACGGCAAGCTGCCCGCCGTATCCGGGGCGGAGGGGACGATTATCCGTATGGACGCGCTGCCTGGCTCAGACGCAACCGCCAGCTCCTCGCCCGCGCCGGACGCCGGAGACGGCGCGGAGGCTCCCTGACCAAACTCTCTGCCGAAAGGAGGCTCTCCTATGGCTCAAAACGCTTTTTCCGGCGGCGTAGACCCGGGCGGGCTCTGGAACAAAAACGACATCCGGGTTTTGATCTGCTACATCCTGTCCAGCGTGAACGCCCCCCTCTCCAAAGAGGATCTCTGTGAAATTTTGCAGGGCAAGGCCCTGGCCAACTATTTCGAGGGAGAGGACGCGCTGGCCGCTTTGGAGGCACTTGGCCATGTGGAAAGCACCCCGGAGGGCTACCGGATTGCCGCCACGGGCCGGGAGATTGCCCAGAGCCTGGACACTCAGCTGCCCCTCTCCGTGCGGGACAAGGCCCTGGAGGCGGCGGTGCGGCTGTTGGCGGAGGCCCGGGCCCGACGGGAGCACCGGGTGGAAATCGCCGAGTGCCCCGGCGGGTTTCAGGTCGCCTGCCATATTTCCGGCGGCGGGGGCGTGGACCTGATGTCCGTGGACCTATATGTACCGGACAGGCTTCAAGCCCAGCTGGTGGAGAAAAACTTCTATGAGGGCCCGGAGGAGATCTACCGGCTGTTGCTGGCGGCCCTCACCGGGGACAGGGCCTACGCCGAGGAATTTTTCAAGGGATGATCCCGCCGTATTGCTAAAGATAAGTGAGAAAACCGCACCCAGCTGACCAGGGAAAAAGTTTCGTCAACCTTTTCAAAGGTTGCAGGGGCTTGGGGACGGCGTCCCCAAGGTCTTTCTCTTGACTTTAACACCTGAGAAAATAACGCGGGAAGATAGGGAAACAGTCCGGTGGACTGTTTCCCGCAAGAAACCCACGTATGGGGTTTCTTGTTTCGCTTTGCATTTGCAAAGCGAGCGAAAAGCTGCCTGCCGCACAACGCTGGCTCATTCCGGGACTAGGGGACTTTTTTCTCTTGCAAAAAGTCCCCTCTTGGCGGACTTTGTCCGCCAATTCACCTTCAAAAAATGCGCTTCTCAGGTGTTTAAGGGCAAGGTCGTGGAGCTCTGCTCCACACCTCGCAAAGTTTTTGAAAAAAGTTTGATCAAAAACTTTTACCCTGGTTGGCTGGGTGCGAGAAAGTCAGCAGAATTTTTCCACCGCTCTTCATCTTTTTCCTGAAAGGAGAAAATCATGCCCATTACCTTCGACCCCTCCAGCAGAATCTTCAAGCTGGACACCGATTCCTCTACCTACGCTTTTCTCGTCCACGATGAGGGCTATCTAGTCCACCTGTACTACGGCCCGAAGGTCCCGGACACCGCCGCCCTGGCCCCCCTCATGTACCGGGGCTGGTACGACTCCCTCTCCCCCCGGAATCCCCACGTCTCCGACCGCCGCTTCTCCCTGGACTTCATCCCCCAGGAGTGCCCCGGCAGTAGCAACGGCGACTTCCGGATCTCCGCCCTGGAGGTGCGCTCCCCCGCCGGGGACACGGTCACGGACCTGCGCTACACGGGCCACCGGATTTTCCCCGGCAAGCCGGAGCTCCCCGGCCTGCCCGCCACCTTCGCCCAGGAGGGGGAGGCCGAGACCCTGGAGATCGAGACCGCCGACCCCGTCACCGGTGTGAAGGCCTTCCTCCTCTACACCGTGTTCCCCGGCTACGACGCCCTGGCCCGAAGCGTCCGGGTGGAGAACCCCGGCTCGGCCTCCGTGGACCTGGAGCGGGCCTATAGCATGTGCCTGGAGCTGCCTTCCATGGACTACGACTTCCTCCACATGTACGGCCGCTGGGCCAAGGAGAACACCACTGTGCGCCACCCCCTCCAGCACGGCCTCCAGGGGATCCAGTCCAAGCGGGGCATGACCGGCCCCAACCACAACCCCTTCGCCGCCCTGGTCCGCAAGGGCGCGGACGAGGACCAGGGGCAGGCCATCGGCGTGTCCCTGATCTATAGCGGCAACTTCTCCATGGAGATCGAGGTGGACACCCTGGGCTGCCCTCGCCTCCTGGCCGGGATCAACCCCAGCACCTTCCGCTGGCGGCTGGAGCCCGGGGAGAGCTTCCAGACCCCGGAGGCCGTCACGGTCTTTTCCGGAGAGGGCCTAGGCGGCATGAGCCGTCGGTTCCACCGGCTCTTCCTGGACCATCTCATGCGTAGCCAGTGGACGAAGAAAAAGCGCCCCCTGCTCATCAACGACTGGGAGGCCGCAGTGTTCGACTTCGACGACCAGCTGCTGGTGGAGTTCGCCCAGGAGGCCAAGGAACTGGGCGTGGAGATGCTGGTGATGGACGACGGCTGGTTCGGCGCCCGGAACAACGACTACCAAGGTCTGGGCGACTGGCAGGTGAACGAGAACAAGCTCAAGGGGGGACTGGGGCATCTCATCGACCAGGTGAACGCCCTGGGGATGAAGTTCGGCATCTGGTACGAGCCGGAGATGGTGAACCCGGACAGCGACCTGTTCCGGGCCCATCCGGACTGGATCATCCAGGCCAAGGGCCGGGAGCCCTCTCTCAGTCGCAACCAGTACGTGCTGGACATGACCCGCCCCGAGGTGCGGGAGAATATCTACCAGCAGATGTGCGCCGTGCTCAGCAGCCACAATATCGAGTATGTGAAGTGGGACTGCAACCGGAACATCAGCGAGGCGGGCAACGCCGTCCTGCCCCCGGAGCGCCAGGGGGAGTTCTTCCACCGGTACGTGCTGGGGGTGTACGAGCTCATGGACCGGATCACCAGCACCTTCCCCCACATCCTCCTGGAGAACTGCTCCAGCGGCGGCGGGCGCTTCGACCCGGGTATGATGTACTATTCCCCCCAGATCTGGACCAGCGACTGCACGGACCCCATCGAGCGGCTGACCATCCAGTTCGGGGCCTCCCTGTGCTACCCCGTGGCCTCCATGGGGGCCCATGTGTCCGCCAGCCCCCGCACGGGCTTTGAGACCAAGGGGGCCGTGGCCCTGATGGGCACCTTCGGCTATGAGCTGGACCCCCGCAAGCTGACCCCGGAGGAGAAGGCCGTCGCCAAGGAGCAGATCGCCGCCTATCACAAATATTATGACCTGATCCACTACGGCGACCTGTACCGGATCACGGACCCGGCCCGGGACCCCTATTTCGCGGACTGGCAGTTCGTGAGCCCGGACAGGACCGAGGCCCTGTTCACCCGGGTGGTCATGCGCAAGCCGGAGAACTACTACCAGACCCAGCGCCTGCGGGGCCTGGACCCTGAAAAGTATTACACCGACGAGGCCACCGGGGAGACCTATTCCGGCGCGCTGCTGATGAGCGCGGGGATCGATCTCTCCGCGCCCTGGCCCGGCCCCCAGGACGGCTCCTGCGTCATGAAGCATTTTACCGCGCGAAAAGCCCAGGGATAACCCGTAAAGCGATCCAAAAGGCTGGCGGAGATCTTCTGAAGCAGCGGTCCCTGACATCTTATGTTCCGGGTCCCCTTGACTTTTCCCCGGGGCGGGTATATAGTTAACACTGTTCAGAAGAGGCGGGATAACTTCTTTTGAACCAGGCAGGGAGGTTCCTCCTCTCTGCGCCGCTCAGCTTGAAAATTGATATTTCCCGATTTTCAAGTGTGGCACCTACAATGATCCCAAGACAGACCGGCTTACAAAATCAATCAAAGAAAGAGGCAGAACCATGCAAGACAAATATCTCGGCATAACCCCTCCTATGGGGTGGAATTCCTGGAACACCTTTACCTGGAACATCAACGAGGACCTGATCAAGGAAACCGCCGACGCCATGGTGAGCTCCGGCCTGAAAGACGCGGGCTATGAGTATGTGGTGATCGACGACTGCTGGAGCCTGCGCCAGCGGGACGAAAACGGCTGCCTTGTGGCCGACCCGGAGAAATTCCCTCATGGCATGAAGGCTGTGGCGGACTATGTTCACGGTAAAGGCCTCAAGTTCGGCATGTATTCCTGTGATGGCACCCACACCTGCGCGGGCTATCCCGGCAGCTTCGAGCACGAGTTCCAGGACGCAGCCACCTTTGCCTCCTGGGGTGTGGACTATCTGAAATACGACAACTGCTACAAGCCCCATCATATCAATGGAGAGATCCTCTATAAGCGCATGAGCCTGGCCCTGCGCAACTGCGGCCGGGACATTCTCTTCTCCGCCTGCAACTGGGGTTCGGACGATGTGTGGAGCTGGATTCAGGGTAGCGGAGCCCAGCTATTCCGCTCCACCGGCGATATCCAGGACAGCTGGGAGTCTATCAAAAATCTGGCTCTCTCCCAGATGGGCAAAACGCCCTATTCCGGTCCCTACTGCCACAACGATATTGATATGCTGGTGGTGGGCATGTACGGCGGTAGCAACAACGAGTACATCGGCAGTAAGCTGGGCGGTTGCACGGATGTGGAGTATCGCACCCATTTCTCCCTGTGGGCGCTGATGAACTCCCCTCTGATGATCGGTTGCGATATCCGCAAGATGAGCGAGGCAACGAAGGAGACTCTGACCAATCCGGAGCTGATTGCCATCAATCAGGATATCGAGTGCCGGGGGCCCTACGTGGTGCCGGGCCACGACCCGGAAACCCTTATGGCCTTGGTAAAGCCCATGAGCGACGGCTCCCTTGCCATCGGCCTGTTCAATCTGGGAGACGCCAAGTCCGAGATGTCTTTGCAGTTCTGGGATATGGGAATCCCTGTTGCGGCGGGCATGGGCCTGGAGATGCACAACTGTTGGACCCACGAGAACGAGGGCGTGTTCACCGAACGCTATGCCTCCCAGATCGAACCCCATGGCTGCATGGTGTTCCGGGCCAAGCTGGTAAAGGCCCGCTGAGGGGTGGCCAACTACAAAACCTGCCGTCAATGCGGCGCGCCTCTGGGCCAGGACGATCGGGCGATCTACAAAAAGCTGGTATATCGGGGCGCGAAGGATTTCCTGTGCATTGGCTGCCTGGCGGAATACTTCAAAGTTCCCCGGGAAGAGATTGAACAAAGAATCCGCTACTACCGGGAGAGTGGGGAGTGTACGCTGTTTCGGTAAGGCAAAGATTCAAAATGCGTTTTGAGCAATAATAAAAAGCGGCTCGGCCCTTTTTTGGGACAGAGCCGCTTTTTTGGATTATACTTAGGTCTCCCTGCTCTTCAGCGCCCTGGCCACCAGCACGGCTGCTTTAGCCTCGCTGCGGGTGAGGTCAAGGCGAACCGCCCCGCCGGCGCCTTTCCCGCTTCCCTTTAGCACGCCCTGGTCCAGCAACAACCGGATCTCCTCCCGCCAGTACTCCGGCGCCTGCTCCAACGTGTCGTATGTGGGATTCCGCCGGGCAAACTCCCCGGCGAAAACTGCCTGCGCCTCTTTCCGGGCAATCTCTTTCACCTGTGCCTCCGTCAATTTCGGTTCCTCCTTTTTGTTGAGTCTCTCCAGCTCTGCCTTCACCAGATTCAGAAATCTCTGCCAACCCAGGTCCAGGGTCCGGTGAGGGCAGTATTTCCCGTCAAAGTCCTGGTGCTTTTTCACCTGGCCCGGCCCCCACCCGTACCTCTTTAGCAGCCCTGCAGTGAGCCGGGCGGCGTTCTGTTCCGCCTTTGTGAACCGCTCCCCGCCGCTGAGGGAGCGGCAGATCTCCACATGGATGCCGTACATGTTTCCCGGGCCGCGGCCGTCCCCGCTGGCCCAGGCGTTTCGGTCCAGGGGCAGGCACTGCACGGCCTTGTCCTCGTCCACCGCAAAGTGAAAGGAAACCTCCTCTTCCCGGCGTTGCATATAAGCGGCCTCGTTCTCTGCCGGGGCATCGTTTCCGGTGTTGTGGACCACCACAAAGCGCGGCGTTCTGGTATAGGGACACTTGGCAGAGTACTTTTCCTGGGGGCAGGATTTCTCGACAATACGCATTGGCTTACCTCCCTTTTTCCTTGGGCTGGGTGGCACCCTTGGGAGAATCTCCCTTGTCCTTCAGGGCTTCCAGGATATTCCGCAGAAATCGGGGATAGGGCACGCCCATCAGGCCCAGATTTTCCAGAATAGACAGTCCCTCGTTGGCGATGAGAAACAGGCAGATTCCATCCCGGATGCAGCTGTTGCCGGTGGCTCTGTCCAGCAGGGCCCCCAGCAGCACCAGCACCAGCATAGCGCATTTCCGCACCAGTCCCCGGAAACCCGCCTGACTGGACAGCCCGCCGCTTTCCGTTTTTCCCGACCGGCGGAACAGGCCCGTTCCCAGCCCGGTCATATAGTCCGCGCCCATAAAGCATATTAGCACCTGGAGTGCCGCGTCCCAGCCGCCCAAAATCTGCGCCATGGTTCCCCCCACGGCTGCGGCAATAATCAGGATTCTATCCTTCCATTCCATATAATTCTCCTTTCCTATTTGGCGTGGTTTTCATCTTTGAACCGCGCAGCTCCACATAGACATAGGCTCCTGGCAGGCCGCGCGGATATAGTAGGCGATGGCCAGAGCCATCACGCAGTCGTCATGAGCGCCGGGCTGAGCCTCCGGACGCCCACGAGGATTGCGCACAAAGGTCAGTAGCTCTCGGAGGGTGTCCTTGTCCCAAAGCCACTGGGGATGCTCCCGCACTACCTCCACCAGCCCCGCCAAGATCAGGGGACGGGTGGCCGCCGTGGTCCGAAATCCGTAGCCGGTCCCCATTCCGTCTTCCCGAGGCCGGATGTACTGATTCGGATAGCCCAGGCGCTCCAGCTCCCGCAGGGGGTAGCTGCTGAAATTGCATTCCAGCGCCGTGAGGGCCCAATTGTACCACTTCCCCAGGCAGTAGGCCTGTTGGGCAAAGAGATCCTCATCCATCCGCCCCCGCAGGGTACACACCTGCTGGCCGCTTTCCCGGTCCACCACCTGGGCTACGAAGAAGTCTGAGCCCTCCCCGGCGGTGTCTCCTCCAATAATATAGTCCCGACCCGGCTGGGGCGGCCGGTACACAGATACAAATCCCCCCGGCACACTGGTAAACCGCACACTGGCCGGATCAATTTTCCCTCCGCCGTCCCGCTGGAACAGGAATTCCCCCCGGTCCACAGGGCCGGGGACTTCCTGAAGCCTGGCCGCCGCCTTTTCCCCGTGGAAGAAGCTGCGGCCCATCACTCCCCATTCCCCCAGGCAATAGACCTGATAGAAATAAGGGTCCGATTCCCGGTAGCTTTCCAAAGTCCGCCGGTAGTCCGGGTCTAGGAAAGCGTTATCCTTATAGGTGGTTTTCAGCACCAGCGCGCGGGAATCCGGCCTGTCGAAGAACCTGGCTTTCAGCCAGTGCTGGGTAGAAATGGGATTGAACGTAAGCGTCATCTGCCGCCGGGCCCCCTGTCCCCGCAGGCGCAGGTCCAACTGGTTGAACTGGGATTCCTGAAGCTCAGAGGCCTCTTCAATCCATACATCCGTCAGCTCCCCGGAAGGGAAGGTGACGGATTTCAGCTTTTCCGGGTCGTCTAGGCCCTTAAAAAGGATGGCGTTGCCGTTGCGGCAGGTGATGCGCAGCTCCCCCTGGGTCCAGTGGAACAAGCTCCCCAGGCCCCAGCGGGAAATCACCTGGCGGAACAGGGCATAGGTGGAGTCCCGGTGGGTGGCGGCCGTTTCCCGGGCCACCAGCAGGTTCCGCCCGGGACGCTCCATCAGCCGCACCAACAGGCGCTGAACGGCGAACATGCTTTTTCCGCTGCCCGCGCCTCCATAGAGCACAAGATAGCGGTGGTCATCATCCCGGAGCAGGGGCAGATAGACTGCGTTAAAGGCCTTTTGGGGAATCATCACCTTCACGGGCCCGCCTCCCCAGAGCCGCCCTCCAGAACGACTTTTATGTCCTCCGAAGACTGGGGGGAAGTCTTTTCCGCATAGCCAAAGCCGTTTTGCAGAATAAACTTGGCGCTGGCGGCGGTATCTTTCTGGTAGGCGGATTGAATATTTGCCTCTTCTACGCGCAGCATGGCCCGGCGCAAAGCAGAAGCCTTCCGGCCCGCGGCAGAGGCCAGGCGTTCTAGCTCCCGGCAGCTGTCCAGCCCCAGAGCCAAAGCCAACCCCGGCAGGGAGGGATGCCGGTCTTTCTCCTGGCACTGAGAAAAATATCCGTCCGCCAGGCCTTCCAATACCTCTTTGTCCTGCCTCATATCGCGCCTCTCTTTTCCCGCCAGCCCGCCCGGCGGGAGAAAGCAATTTCATTGGCGCGCTGCTCTAAGTACATGCTGTACAGAATCCGGTTTTCCTGCAGCCAGACCTGCTCTTTATCTGGGCTTTTGGGACCTTCTCTCTTCCGGGCGCGAAGCCTGCCCTGCAAAATCTCCCGTTCCCGGGCGGCCTCCCGGGCCATGGCGCGATAGTCGAACGCCGCCTGATAGTTTTGATAGATTTGCGAATCCGTCATGTTGTGCTCTCCTTTCTTTTCTCTTGTGGTCAATCGGACAGTATTTATCTCTTTTTGGTTGTCGATTTGACACTATATTTATTATTATAAGGGCGTATTGTCAATTTGTCAAGTGGTTTCCGGATTTTTTGTTGACAATACGCCTACCGATTGGATATACTAATTGAAAAGGAGGGAAGCCCCATGAGTTTTCCCGAAAAATTAAAGTCGGCACGGATCGCCGCGGGCCTCACCCAGCAGGGACTGGCCAGACAGCTGGGCGTGGATAAAACCACCTATTGCGGTTATGAGACTGGCCGCCGCCAACCAGACATTGCCAAGCTGCGCCAAATCATCCAGGCGCTGCGGATTTCCGGGGACCTGCTTTTAGAGACGGGCTCTCCAGGAGAAGTCACGGCGGAGGAGCTGAGCCGTCTGCGGAAGTACCGGCTTTTAGACCTGCATGGAAAAGAGTTGGCTGATTTGGTCCTGGAAAAAGAATACGACAGGATGACCCATGTGGCGGAGCGGCAGCAGACGGGGGGCATCACCTATATCAGCTGCTATGATCTGGCCGTCAGCGCCGGTCCCGGGGAGCCCTGGAGCAGCGACAGCGGGTATAAAACCCGCTTGGAGATTCCCACAGAGCAGGTTCCCGAAAACGCCCACTACTGCGCCCGGGTAAACGGAGACAGTATGGAGCCCGCCTATATGGACGGAGACATTGTATTTGTAGAACGGGTGGAGGGCGCTATCAATGAGGGGGAGGTGGGGATTTTCTTTCTCAACGGAGACGGCTATATCAAGCTCCTGGGCCGGGAGGAGCTCCTCTCTCTGAACCCTCGCTATGCCCCCATCCCCCTCCATGACTACGACGACCTGCGCTGCCAGGGTCGGGTTCTGGGGAAACTTTAGAGGCCACGGCCTTTCCTGCAAACGCTGCGCCTTCACCCTTTTGTCCGTTTCGCATAGTCTATAGTAGACAAACTTGAAAGTCCGTAAAGCCGATTTCAAGTTTGCCGGCATAACTGCCTGGTTTAAAAGAATTCTTAAGTCTTTTGAACTTTGGGGAGTTATACTTTTTAAAAGGAAGTGGCTTCGCACACTTATCTTTTAGAAAGTATGCTAATTCGAATTGCAGGGGACAATCTCCTATAGGACGTCCCCGAATCCCTGCGAACACGCGAAAGGATGCGAACCATATGGCAGATCAAATCAATGGGGCCTTAGAGCCCTGTGCGCCAGATCCTACGCCCTTGCCGCCAGATCCTGTCCCAGCCATGGCATATGTACCCTACCAGCAGTGGAGCAGCAGCCTACACAGCGCTGAGCGCGCCCTGGACGTAGGCACTTTGTTCCCGGTGCTGGATAAGCCCTTCTATGGCCGGAGAGGAGGCGAGCCCCGGTGAGTGATACCCCACAAGCCGCTCTGCGGCGGAAAATCAGCGCCATGCAGTTCGCCTGCTGGGAGCTGCACCTTTTTTTGGACACCCACCCGGCAAACTGTGAAGCCGCCCGCCGTCTGGAAGAGTACCGCCAGCGTTTGGCCCGCACTGTTAAAGACTATGAGGAAGCCTATGGCCCCCTGGGCCAGCTGAGCAGCGAAACCAGCCGCTGGGCCTGGATCAGCGGACCCTGGCCCTGGGAAGCGGAACCGGAAAAGGAGGCGGAATAAGATGTTTGTTTACGAAAAGCGCCTACAGCACCCTGTCCGGATTAAAAACCCCAATCCAAAGCTGGCAAAAATTATCATCACCCAGTATGGCGGGCCACACGGAGAGATCGGTGCGTCCCTGCGGTATCTCAGCCAGCGGTATTCCATGCCCTATCCTGAGCTGGCGGCTATTTTGACGGATATCGGTAGTGAAGCCTCAGAAATGGAGTTTTCTGAGGCTTCAGTCTTTTTGGCAGGTCCACTCTGTGTACCTGCTGCGTTTACTAAAGCCCCCGTAACGCCCTTTGCTACCGTAAAGCTCCACTTATGCGGCAGCATTTTCAAATAGACATCTATGTGGTTTTTATCGTTGATTACCATTTTGTCGAGTATCTGGGTATAGTATTCGTCCTCGTACTGAATACCGTTAATCAGCTCGTCAATGGCGTTTTTTATATCCGCCATCAATCCCTGCTGTTTGAGTATCATTGTCTGTTGTTGCTCAATTCTCTCCATTTTAGACTTTAGCTTTTCAATATCCTCGTCATACTTGGCTCTTAGGGCAGTAAACTCGGTTTTGTCTATGTCGCCGCTTGTGTAAAGGTCTATAAGACCTGTACGCTTTTTCTTGGCTTCCTCGATTTTCTCCGATAAGGCACTTGTGCTTGTTCCTGTTAAATCTATTCGCATAACAGCGTCAATCGTCTTGGTGAGATTATCGACAACTTTCTGGCGGTTGATTTTTAGTTCCCTGCAAACACGGTACAATAAATAAATGGCATCCTCATTGCGGATACTCTCGCCAGAACAGCCCACTTGATTGCCCGCCTTGTCGATGTGCGGTCTGCCGTAGTTTGCCGCTTCATAGCAACGCCACGCCTTGTATCTGCTCCCGTCTTTACGGGTTTTATATCGGGCTACATAACTTGCCCCGCATCTGCCACATTTGATTTTCCCAGAGAACGGATAGCGGTTGCTGTGTTTTGCCTTGCCCTCCTGCGAAAGTGATTTTGCATCCAGAATGCGGTTTGCCTTATCGAAAAGCTCACGAGAGATAATCGGCTCGTGGTGGTCTTTGAGAATGACAAATTCCTCCTGTCCTCGGTTGTATTTCTTTTCATGGGATAGGAAGTCTGGCGTATAGGTTTTCTTCTGCACTAAGTCGCCGCAGTATTTTTCGTTGCGGATAACACGGAGAATAACCGTATTCTGCCATTCCTTGACACGCATAGGCTCAATACCTTCCTCCCGAAGTTCACGGGCGATAACATGAGTGCCTTTTCCCTCGTCCACAAACTTGTGGAAGATAAGGCGGACAATTTTCGCCCCCTCCTCGTTGATAGTCATTTTCCCGTCCTTTACATCGTAGCCGAGCATACTGCGTCCAAACACAACGCCTTGCTCCATCTGGCGTTTCTGCCCCCATTTTACACGCTCGGAAGTTTTGCGGCTTTCCTCCTGTGCGATAGAGGACATAATGGCAAGGCGAAGCTCCGCATCGCCATCTAAGGTGTTGATGTTGTCGTTCAGAAAGATAACGCCGACACCGTGCTTTTTGAGGTCACGGGTATAGAATATGCTATCAAGGGTATTTCTCGCAAAACGGGAAATCTCCTTTGTAATAATCAAATCAAAATCGCCGTTTTTTGCACACGCAATCATGCGGTTAAATTCTTTTCGCTTTTTCGTGTTCGTTCCAGAAATGCCCTCATCGGCAAATATGGCATAAAGCTCCCAATCGGGATTACGCTCGATATACTGGCGGAAATATCGCTGTTGGCTTTCAAAAGAATTGGCTTGGTCTTCATTGTCCGTGGAAACACGGCAATAGGCGGCAACTTTCTTTTTCGTTTCCTGCATTTTTCTCTCTTGGTTTAAGAGTTCATATTGTAATGTTGGCATAAAACCTCTCCTCAATGACTTGCCGTAGTTTAAGTACAATGACTGCTTGCTCATGTGTCGAATGTGCAAATAATGAAATCGCATATTTCTATATGGAAAGAGCCAAGCGGTTAGGCTTGGCTGCGGTTTTTCTGACAGTATTGTTTTTCTATTTCCTCGATACAGCGGCTATATTGCGAATGGGTCAAAAGCTCCCGTTTCTCTAAAGAAGCAAGTATTGACTTTTGAAGATGCAGATAAAACGCTGTGTATGCCTGTTCGGTGATTTGCGGAGCAGGCTCTCCGACATAAATAAACTCACGACATTTCAATCATCAACACCACCTCGCTATAATGTATTCATTAGGGTTTGTACGATATAACAGAGGGGTTAGTCCTTTTTTGAAGTGCCGATGCTGATAGCGAAAGCCTTATCTACCGACATCATTTGTTGGTTCTCAAGTTAATTTGCTATATGGCCCCGCTGTCTGGCATAAAAGAATTTTTCTGGACCCCCTTGACATTTCCAGCGGAAAGGAATATACTGTTAGCATCCGAACAGTTCGAATACTAACAGTACAGAAACTAACAGTGCGGAACCGAACAGTATCGTTTTCGTAAGCTCGGGAAGGGAGGAGAAACAGAAATGAGAAAAGAGGACGGCAGGCCTTGCGTCCCTAAGCCGGGCCGGGCCGACCATCAGAACGAGATTGGCTTTCAGATCAATGGTCTGTCTCATATGATCCGATGGTTGACCCATCAGTATATTGGGGAGGACGGCGGACGTTCCGGCGTGGGGGTGTATGGCTGGCTGATCGGGTTTATCTATGAAAACCGGGACCGGGATATTTACCAGCGGGATTTGCAGCAGCAGTTCTCTGTGCGCCGGTCCACGATGACAGGAATTTTGCAGGCCATGGAAAAGGAGGGTATGATTATCCGCCGGCCGGTGGAGTGGGATGCGCGGCTGAAAAAGATTGAGCTGACAGAAAAGGCCGTGGAATGCCAGGAGAGATTTCAGCGGAATATCGCGGAGATCGAGGCCCGGCTTTCCTCTGGGCTCACCCCGGAGGAGAAGGAAACCTTTATCCGCCTGTGCGAGAAGATCCGAGAATCCCTGGCATAGGGCGCGACAGACTTGGCTTTGCTAAGTCTTGTGCGCCTAGAGGCCAACATAATACTCCCAAGAAAAGCATTTCGTCTGATTTTTAATCTAAACCGAAAGAAGGTACAGCGTATGATTCGAAAACTTTCCCGGTGTATCCGGGAATACAAGAAGGACACCGTGCTTACGCCCGTCACCGCCACCCTGGAGGTGGTGATGGAGGTTATCATCCCCTTGCTGATGGCTACCATGATCGACGACGGCATCGATGCGGGGAATATGAACGTCATATGGCGGGTGGGACTGCTGCTGGTGGCCTGCGCCCTGGTCTCTCTGGCCTTCGGCGTTCTCTCCGGCTTCTATGGGGCCCGGGCCTCCACCGGGTTTGCCCGAAACCTGCGCCAGGATATGTATTATAAGGTGCAGAAATACGCCTTTTCCAACATTGACAAATTCTCTACCGGCAGCATCGTCACCCGGCTGACCACCGACGTGACCAATCTGCAAAATACCTTCCAGATGATGATCCGCATTGCCGTGCGGGCACCCATGACCCTGATCTTCTCCATGATCATGGCTTTCAGTGTGAACAGCAGGCTCTCCCTGGTTTTCTTAGCGGCGATCCCGGTGCTGGGCCTGGGGCTGGGGTTTCTCTCCGTCAAGGCCTTCCCTGTGTTCTCCAGGATGTTCAAGCATATCGACCGGATGAACACCGTGGTTCAGGAGAATCTTCGGGGCATCCGGGTGGTGAAAGCCTTTGTCCGGGAGGACTATGAGACAAAGAAATTTGTGGACGCCTCTGAGGATATCCGCCGGGACAATACTCTAGCGGAAAAAATCCTGGCTTTCAACTCCCCGCTGATGCAGTTCTGCATGTACGGCACCATGCTGTTGATCTCCTGGTTTGGGGCCCGGCTGATTGTCGGCGGCTCCATGACCACCGGCCAGCTGATGAGCATGATGAGCTACGCCATGCAGATCCTGGGCACCCTGATGATGCTGGCCATGATCTTCGTGATGGCCACGATCTCCCAGGCCTCCGCCCGGCGTGTGGTGGAGATTCTGGACGAAGAGAGTGACATTGCGGACGGGGAGAAGAACATAACCACAGTGAAAGATGGCTCAATCCGCTTTGAGAACGTAGAGTTCCACTATCAGAAATCCGGGCGGCAGTGCCTTTCAGAGATTAACCTGGACATCAGGCCCGGCCAGACTGTAGGCATCCTGGGGGGCACCGGCAGCGGCAAGAGCAGCCTAGTGCAGCTGATTCCCCGGCTGTACGACGTAAGTGGGGGCCGGGTGTTAGTAGGCGGCGAGGATGTGCGGGACTACAACGTGGAGGCCCTTCGGGAAGAGGTGGCCATGGTGCTACAAAAGAACGAGCTCTTCTCCGGCACCATTAAGGACAACCTGCGCTGGGGCGATGAGAACGCCAGCGACGAGGATATCCAACGGGTGTGCCATCTGGCCCAGGCGGACGGGTTTATCCAGGAATTTCCGGATCAATACGACACTTATATCGAGCAAGGAGGCTCCAATGTCTCCGGCGGCCAGAAACAGCGGCTATGTATCGCCCGAGCCCTGCTGAAGAACCCCAAGATTCTGATTCTGGACGACTCCACCAGCGCCGTGGACACCCATACCGACGCGCTGATTCGGGAGGCCTTCCGCCGGGAGATTCCCGACACAACCAAGATCATTATTGCCCAGCGAGTGGCCTCTGTCCAGGACGCGGACCAGATCATCGTACTGGACGGCGGAAAGATCATGGACGTGGGCACGCACCAGGAGCTGATGGAAAAGAGCCCCATCTATCGGGAAGTTTACGAATCACAACAGAAAGGGGAGAGTGCAAATGCCTCCTAGAGGACCAATGGGCGCGGCCTATGCCAAGAATAGGCCCAAGGCAAAAAATTCCGGCAAGACCATCCGGCGGCTTTTAAGCTATATGAGCGTCCCAAACCGGGTGCGCATGGGAATCGTGCTGGTATGCATTCTTATCAGCGCTCTGGTGGGCGTGGCGGGATCGATGTTCCTGAAAGTGCTGATTGACAGCTATATTATGCCTCTGCTGGAGATGGAGAACCCGGTGTTCTCCGGGCTACTCCGGGCGCTGGGCATGATGGGGCTGATCTATCTCTTGGGGATTGGGGCCACTTTTGCCCAGAACTGGCTGATGGTCAGCGTGTCCCAGGGTATATTGAAGGATATCCGGGACGACCTCTTTACCCATATGCAGCGGCTGCCCATCAAATATTTCGACACCCACACCCACGGGGACATGATGAGCCGCTATACAAACGACACGGAAACCCTCAGAATGCTGATCTCCCAGAGCATTCCTCAGCTGTTCAGCACGGTGATCACCCTGGTTTCCGTGTTCAGCGCTATGATTACCACCAGCATCCCCCTGACGGTTCTGGTGCTGGTGGTGGTGGCCTTCATGCTGTTCCTCACCAAGAAGATCGGGGAGAACTCCGGCAAGTACTTCGTCCGGCAGCAGAAATCCCTGGGCGCCATCAACGGCTATATCGAGGAGATGGTCACCGGGCAGAAGGTCATCAAGGTGTTTTGCCACGAGGAAAAGGCCAAAGAGGGCTTCGACCAGCTGAACGACACCCTGCAGGAGGAGGCCAGCCGGGCCAACAGCTTCGCCAATATCATGGGCCCTGTGATGAACAACCTGGGCCATCTGCAATACGCCCTGATCGCCATCGCGGGCGGGGCCTTGGCCCTGGGGGGTGTGGGCGGCCTGACCCTGGGCGGCATTGCGGCGTTCCTCCAGCTCTCCCGGAGCTTCACCATGCCCATTGGCCAGGTTTCCCAGCAGTTCAACACCATTGTCATGGCCCTGGCGGGAGCGGAGCGGATCTTCGACCTGATGGACGAGGAGCCTGAGCAGGACGAAGGGTACGTGACCCTGGTGAACGCCAAGGAGGAAAACGGCCAGCTGGTGGAGAGCGCGGAGCGCACGGGCCTATGGTCCTGGAAGCACCCCCACAAGGAGGACGGCACCGTCACCTATCAGCGGCTCACCGGCGAGGTGGAACTGCTGGACGTAGACTTCGGTTATACTGAGGAAAAGCTGGTGCTCCACAATATTGACATTGACGCGGACCCGGGCAAGAAGATTGCCTTTGTGGGGGCCACCGGCGCGGGCAAGACTACCATCACCAACCTGATCAACCGGTTCTACGACATCGCTGACGGAAAAATCCGCTACGATGGCATCAATATCAATAAAATCAAGAAGCCGGACCTGCGCCGGTCCCTGGGCGTGGTCTTGCAGGACACCAACCTGTTCACCGGCACGGTGCGGGAGAATATCCGCTATGGCAAGCTGGACGCCACGGACGAGGAGATCGAGGCGGCGGCCAAACTGGCCAACGCGGACAGCTTTATCCGCCGCCTGCCCGAGGGCTACGACACCATGCTCACCGGGGACGGGGGGAGCCTCTCCCAGGGCCAGCGGCAGCTCTTGAGCATTGCCCGGGCGGCTGTGGCGGACCCGCCGGTGATGGTGCTGGACGAGGCCACCTCCTCCATCGACACCCGCACGGAGCGGCTGGTGCAGAAGGGCATGGACGGCCTGATGCAGGGCCGCACGGTGTTCGTCATCGCCCACAGGCTCAGCACGGTGCAGAACTCGGACAGCATCCTGGTGCTGGAGCAGGGGCGCATCATCGAGCGGGGCACCCACGAGGAGCTCATCGCCCAGCACGGCAAATATTATCAGCTCTACACCGGCGCTTTCGAACTGGAGTAAATCGAAAATGGCATGGAAAAAGGGAGCCCCTCGAGGGTTCCCTTTTTGCGGCTTATCAAAAAATTACTCCATGGTGACGATATTGAAAGTCCGTGTGACCGGGGGCGTATCGTCCAGGGAGGAGAGTAGGCCTCTGGCCTCCACCTCAATGTCCTCGTCGTTTTCCAGCCAGAAGGCCTTCTGGAATTCCACGGTGGTCCCGGGCTTGATGTTGGTGGTAAAATAATCACTGTTGCTTAACATAATGCTGTCGGAACCGTATGCCTCGTTCAGCTGGATCCCGCCCTGATAGGCTTCTATGAGAGCCACATAATTGCAGGCGACAGGTTCGTCCGAATCGTTGGAAAACTCGAAGTTCACCACAACGTAGCTCTCGCTATTGTCGGCTACGCCTGCCCGGGCGGAGAGAATCCCGATTTCACAGTCGTAGATTGTGCCCCGCACCTCTTTGCCGCCAGTTTCGCCGCCTGCTGTGCCTGCCGCTCCTGTCTGCGGCGGGTAGAATTCCCGGCAGGCCAGCACCGTGCCGTCGGCCTTGCCATACACCACGAGGACCATGATCTCCTCCGCCATGACCACCTCCGATACGGACTGGGCGATGTCCTCAAAGGTGCCGGACACTTCGTCCAGGGCCTCTTCCAGATTGGCCGCAAGCATCTCCTCGTCGACGCCCTCCAGCATATCATCATCGAACCGGAAGGTGTACACCAGGGTATCATCAGAGCCCTCTACAGAGGCCTCCATGCCATCGCCCGCCATTTCATCGATGGAGGCATCGATCTCCGCCCGGACCTGGGGGTCGTGGAGAAACTCCCTCACTGTGGCGTAGAGCTCTTCGGAATCGGAACTCGCGCTACTGGGCGTTGAGTCAGTGTTAGATTGGACAGTGCTGGAGGGACCGGGGTCAGGCAGTGTATCATCGTTCATTTTCATATAAGCGTCATTCAGTTTTTCATAAATGCCGCAGGAGCACAGGGAGAGGACCAGGCAAATAGCCAGCAGCGCCCCCAGAATTCGCGGGACATTCCGCTTCATAAGAGAACGCCCCCCTTTGAGCATGATGCAGATATGGATTTTTTCATAATAACCTCCTTGCCTCTTGGCAAAATTTTCTCTGTGGCGGCCTTCCGGGAGGGCGGAGAAAATCCCGCCCCCAGGCGGCGCCGCAGAGACGGCAAAAAACGGCGCAGGGAAGGATCCCTACACCGCCGGAAGCTACACGCAAAATCCTATAATATCCCTCTTGTAAAAGACAAGGGGATTGTTTATAATGGGTATGGTGCAGATTTTCTGCTGTGTGGGAGGGCTGTCTCCTGCATAGGGGCGTGGGGGATGGGGGTCCCCCGCGCCCTGCCTTTGCTTTTGCGTCTCTACGCCTATTCTACACCATATTCCACGGAATAGCAAGAGGTTTTTCCTCTGCGCTTCTCTTTTTTGCCCGAACGCGGCCCTTGCGCTCCTCGTAAAAATTTGTTATAATAAACAGATACTGGTGGGACACTAAAGCCTGTGCAGAAAGATTCGGAGAAAAGGGGGTGGCGGTACGGCGCAGGAAAGCAGAAACGGATTTATGAAGGGTGCCGCCATCCTTTCCGCCAGCACCCTGCTGGTAAAGGTGCTGGGCCTGCTGTTCTCCATCCCTCTGGCCAACTTCATCAGCGCCGAGGGAATGTCCTATTTCTATGGGGCCTACGATATCTTCACCATCTTTCTGATGCTTTCCACTGCTGGGCTACCCATTGCCGTGTCCCGTATGGTAAGCACAGCCTATACCATGGGCCGGCGGAGAGAAGCCGATCAGGTGTTCTCCGTGGCATTCTGGCTGTTTTTTGGCTTGGGGCTTCTGGGCTGCCTGGTGATGCTCTTCGGCTCTGACCAGATCGCCCGGCTGCTGGGCAAGCCCGGCGCGGCCCACACCATCGTGGCCCTGGCGCCCACAGCCTTCTTCATCTCCGTAATGTCCGCTCTGCGGGGGTACTTCCAGGGCCGGTCCAACATGTTGCCCACGGCGGTCTCCCAGGTGATTGAGGCCGTTTCCAAGGTGGCCATTGGCGTGGGCCTGGCCGCCTATATTATCCGTCGGTACGACTCCGATGCTTGGGCGGCTGTAGGGGCCATTACCGGCGTATCCATCAGCGCGGCCTTGGGCATGACCTATCTGGCCTGCTATAAGCTGCGCCAGCGCCGGAAAGACCGGAGCTTGCCCCCGGATAGCAACGCTCTGCCCTCTCGCCGGGATATGCTTCTCTCTCTGGTACGCTTTGCGGTACCCATCACCCTGGGAGCCTGCTTTCTCAGCGTGTTGGATTTTGTGGACAGCGCGGTGCTGATGGACCGGATGAAGATGGTGGCAGGCTTTACGCAGGATCAGGCGGACTGGTTCAGCGGGGTGTTGGGTCATGCCCGAAAATTGTTCGACCTGCCCGGGGCCTTTGTAGTACCCATCTCCACTAGCCTGCTGCCGGTGCTCTCCGGAGCGATTGTGTCCGAGGACAAGCATTCTGTGAACCACATCGCCTCGGTTTCCATGCGCATGACGCTGTTAATTTCCATCCCTGCCAGCGTAGGGATGTCCCTGTTTGCCGGCCCCATCTGCCAGCTCTTTCTCTTCAACCGGCCGGAAGTGGCGGAAGGCGCGGCCAGTCTGCTGCGAGTGCTTGCCATCGCCATTGCCTTTAACAGCACTCTCTTCACCACCAACGCCATTCTCCAGTCCTTTGGCCGGACTACCCGTCCGGTGGTTGACATGGCTGTGGGCGCTGTGGTAAAAATTGTGATTTCCTATTTTCTCACCGGCATTCCGGAAATCAATGTGATGGGGTCTGCCATCAGCACGGCAATCGCCTATTTTTTGATCATGATTTTAAACTTGATTGCCATCCGGGGTAGCCTGCCTCGCATGGACAGCGTGGTAGCCATGGCCGTTCCGATTGTGGTTTCCGCCGGGGTGATGGGAGCCGTGTCCTATGGAGTTTACAGGGGGCTGTGCGGCTTCCTGCCCTCCAGGATGGCGGTGATCCCAGCGATTGCCGTGGCGGTTGTGGTATACGCCCTGGCAATCGTGCTGTTCCGGGCGGTGAGCTATGACGATGTGGCCATGCTGCCCAAGGGCGAGACCATTGCCCGGCTTCTGCATGTAAAGAAGAAATTCCGTCCCAGGCACATGCACCAAAAGGACCCTGTGGTGCGGGGAGGAAAGGGGAAGCATATGCGGCAATAGAGCGGGGCTGGGCGCAAAGACCTTGGGGCTTTGCCCCAAACCCCACCAGGGGCCTAGACGCCTGAGACTTGGCTACGCCAAGTCTTGGACCGCGCAATGTCACTCCTCATTTTATTCGTCGTGAAGATTTTATGTTGTTTGACGAGCTGACAGAACCACCGTAAAAGTTTCGTAGACTTCGTGAAACGAAGTCTTACCTTTCTCAAAGGTTGCAGGGTGTGCCTTAGCAGCGTCCCACGACCTTGCCCTTGACTTTAAACACCTGAGAAGCGCATTTTTTGAAGTGTGAATAATAGCTAACACTCGCTCTGCTCGGTTAACTATCCGAGTTTTGCAAAGCAAAACTCTTGCAAGAGGAAACTTTTTGCAAGAGAAAAAAGTCCCCTAGTACCGGAAGTAGCCAGCGGCGTGTATTCAGCACCCAGCCCGGCAAAAGATAAACCGAGCCGTGCGAGGGTTTATCTTTTTGACACTACGGCGAAACCGAGCGCTATTCTTTCACCATGCTTGGCGTTATGCATCCATCACCCAGCTTGGCGAGTTTTCCGCAGGAAAACTCGTATCACACGGCGAAACCGAGCGCTATCCTTTCACCATGCTTGGCGCTGTGTGCTCCGCCCGGCGCGCGCCCCAACAAAAGGAGGTCTTTCCATGAAAATCACGTTTATTCTGCACAGTGGCTATTTCGTGGAGCTGGAAAGCTGCTGCCTGCTGTTCGACTACTACCAGGGGGAGATTCCCCGGTCGGACAAGCCCCTGTATGTGTTCGCCAGCCATTGCCATGAGGACCATTTCTCCCCGGCGGTTTTCCAAGAGGCCCGGCCCGGGCGGCAGGTGCGCTTTATCCTCTCCGACGACATCTGGGAGAGCAGAGTTCCCAAGGAGCTTCGGGAGAGCGCTGTTTTTGTGTCTCCTCACCATACCTATGAGGTAGACGGCCTGAAAATCGCCACCCTCCAGTCCACGGACCAGGGGGTAGCGTTTCTCATCCAGTGCGAGGGCAAGCGGATCTACCATGCCGGTGACCTGAACTGCTGGGTTTGGGACGGAGCTCCCCGATATCAGAACGATCAGATGGTGCGGATGTACCGGGAAGAACTGGAGCTCCTGAAAGAAAAGGATATTGACGTTGCCTTTGTGCCTCTGGATCCCCGCCAGGATGCGGATTTCGACTTAGGGATGCGGTACTTTTTTGAGACGGCGGGCGCGAAGCGTGTGTTCCCCATGCATATGTGGGGGGACTATTCTGTGGTGCCCCTGTTCAAGGCTGACCCCCATTACCAGAACTACGCTTCCTGCCTGATGGATGTTTCCGCGCCAGGACAGGTATTTGATATATAAAGAGGAAGGATCCAGAGCGGTCAGGAGTTTCTCAGGAGACTGGCGGCAAAGGGCTATTCCGTGCTTATTCAGCAAATATTCAGGTAATCTTAACAAATTCCGGCTTCCTTTTCCGGGTGAAACCATGTATACTAAGAGGAGCCGGCGCTCTTGGCGATTACGACACAGACCGGGAGGATGGAAGAGATGAAAAATAGGAAACAAGCAGGATGGAGGCGCCTTTTTGCCAGCATTTTAGCGCTATGCGCCCTGACCTTTTGCGCCATGCCCGCCTATGCCGCCGAAGGGTTTACCTTCAAGTGGGACACAGGGGATGAGCGAGACAGCACAGAGCCCCACTGTAAGTCACTGTTTATGGTGAATCTGGATACGGACACGGTAGTCTATTCCCTGAACCCGGACGAGCAGCTGCCTATGGCCTCCATGACAAAAATCATGACCTATATTGTAGCCTATGAGAACATCCCGGACATCGAGCACGCGGTGATTACTGTGCCTCAGAGTGTGGAGGACGACTTGGCGGGTACCGGCAGTTCTCTGGCGGGAGTACAGGTGGGGGAGGAACTGACGGGCTTACAGCTTTTGTATCTGCTCATGGTGCCCTCCGGAAATGATGCCGCCGTCACCTTGATGGAGTATGTGGACGACCTCTACGAGAGCGGGAAAATCGTGCCGGAGGACGCCCCGGACCCGGAGGACCCGGGGGCTCAAGGGGGGGATGCCTCCGGGACTGCGGCAGAACCGAGCATGGCTCCCGCAGAGGACCGGGGGGAGGGTGTGATTGACTACAGCGGCACCAGCTATTTTGTGCAGCAGATGAATAAGAAGGCAGAGGAGCTGGGGTGCAGGAATACCCATTTCACCAATCCTCATGGCCTTCACGATGGAAATCACTATAGTACGGCCAGAGACATGGCGGCCATCACCAAATACGCCATGACCCTGCCCAATTTCACCAAGATCGTGTCCCAGCCCTGGTATGAGAAGCCGGCCACCAACCTCAGCCCGGAGGTATCCACTAAAATGAATACCAACAAAATGCTGCTGAACTATCCGGACGAGAATGGCAACAACTATTTTTACACCTACGCCTCCGGCATCAAGACCGGCTCCCATGATCAAGCTGGCTTCTGCCTGACCTCTTCCGCTACGGCCTATGGCTACACCTACATTATCGTGGCAATGGGAGATATGGAGGGATACGCCCAAGGAATTCACAACGAAATGCGAGACTCCGCTACCCTGTACCGCTGGGCTTTTACCAGCCTGCAAAAAAAGACCATCGCCTCCCAGGGAGACGTGCTCTCTTCGGTGAAGCTGGAGTATGCCTATCAGAAGGATGAGCTGCTGCTGGCGGCGGATCAGAATGTGAGCGTGATGCTGCCTAACGATGTGGACGCCACCTCCATCCGAGTGACGGTAGACGCGCCGGAAAGCGTACAGGCCCCCATCCGGAAGGGAGAGCAGATTGGGACGGCTACTTTGAGCTATGTGGACGAGGTGATTGCCACGGTACCGGTAGTCGCCACGGAGTCTGTGTCCCGGAGCGACCTGATCGCCGGCTGGGAGCAGGGACGCTCTCTGCTTACGTCACCCTGGTTTATCGCGGTAATGGCGGCAATTGGGGCGCTGATTGTGGTATATTTGATTCTGGTGGTATTTTACCGCAGGAAGCAGAAGATGCTGAAAAGGGTGAAGAAGTTCCGGGATTTATAGGTCGTGAGCGCCTACCCTTTTGGCAGATTCAGCCATGGGCCCGCTCGGCTGGGCCTCCGCTCTGCCGAGCGGGGCCAGCCCGCTGAAAAGCCCCCTCCGCAGTAATAGTTAACGCAGTTCAAAAGAGGTATATCTCTTTTGAACTAGGCGGCGCAGCAACTACTGTGCCGCCTAGCTTGAAAATCGGTATATACCGATTTTCAAGTGCGTTTACTATAATGCCGCGGAGGGGGCTTTTCAGCGCAACCGCGCAACCGTATGAAATACGGTTGGAGCGGGGGATCAGATCTCACACCCGCACTCTTCGCACGCGGGAATCGCACCCACAATAGGCTCCGGGTCGATCCCTTGGCGTTTATAGTAATCCGAAACAGCCGCTTTGATGGCCTGTTCCGCCAGCACCGAACAATGGACCTTTACCGGCGGCAGGCCGTCCAGGGCCTCCATGACCGCTTTGTTGGTGAGCTTCAGCGCCTCGCTGATGGGCTTGCCCTTGATCAGCTCGGTGGCCATGCTGCTGGTGGCGATGGCTGCTCCACAGCCAAAGGTCATGAAGGAGACGTCGGTGATGATGTCCCCTTCCACTTTGATATACATGCGCATAATGTCGCCGCACTTGGGGTTGCCCACCTCGCCTACGCCGCTAAAATCCTCCATTTCGCCCACATTCCTGGGGTTGGCGAAATGGTCCATCACTTTTTCGCTGTATGCCATGGTTTATCTGTCCTCTCTTTTCATGTTTTGTGTAATCTTCCGGTATTTCCGGCAGGTTTCAATTTCTGAGCGGAATTCTTTGCCTCCCTGTATCAGCAGGTTGATAAGCAGAGTGGGTATGCTTAACATCAATGATAGAACGAACACTCTGCCCACCCGCCTGCTAAGAGGAGGCCGCTGGGCGTTCCTATGCTTCTGCTTCAAGCTCACTCCTCCTAATAAAAGCGGCGCTACATATACTGGTCGTAGCTGACTTTGCCCATCTGGATGGCGTCCCACAGAGGAGACATGTTCCGCAGGCGCTCAATGATCTGGGGCAGGACTTCTAGAATGTAGTCTACATCCTCCATGGTGTTGTAATCCCCGAAGGAAATCCGCAGGGAGCCATGCGCTACCTCGTGGGGCAGACCAATGGAGAGAAGCACATGGCTGGGGTCCAGAGAACCGCTGGTGCAGGCAGAGCCAGAGGATGCGCTGATGCCCTTCATGTCCAGCAGCAGCAGCAGAGATTCCCCCTCTACCCCCTGGAAGCAGAAGCTCACGTTGCCGGGAAGGCGGCGCTTCTGGCTGCCGTTCAGGCGGCTGCGGGGAATTTTCAGCACCCCTTCGATAAGTTTATCCCGCATAGGAGTCAGCCGGGCAACACGTTCATCAATGGTGTCTGTGGCCCGGCGGATGGCTGTGGCCAGACCCACGATCTCCGCCACATTTTCCGTGCCTGCCCGGCGGCCCCGCTCCTGGGCGCCCCCGTCCATAAAATTCTCAATGGATACCCCCGCGCGGAGATAAAGGGCTCCTACCCCCTTAGGGGCGTGTATCTTGTGGCCACTGAGGGAGAGCATATCAATATTTTGAGCCTTTACATCGATGTGCAGATTGCCTACGGCCTGGACCGCGTCCGTGTGGAACAAAACCCCATGCTTTTTGCAGATTTCGCCGATTTCCGGGATGGGTTGGATGGTACCGATCTCGTTGTTGGCATACATAATGGTGACTAGGGCGGTTTTGTCTGTAATGGCGGCTTCTAGTTCCTCCACGCACACAACGCCATCCGCATGGACAGGAAGATAGGTGACGGAGAAGCCCTCCTTTTCCAGAGCCTGGCAGGTGTGCAATACCGCGTGGTGCTCGAATGCGGAGGTGATGATGTGGTCTTTGCCCTGCTTTTTCCGCATAGCCCGGGCGGCGCCTTTGATGGCCCAGTTATCGCTCTCACTGCCGCAGCTGGTGAAATAGATCTCGTTGGGCTTTGCGCCCAGGCATTCCGCCACAGTGGCCCGGGCCTCCTCCAAAGGGGCCTTGGCCTCTTGCCCCAGGGCATACAGGCTGGAAGGGTTTCCGTAGACTTCTTTGAAGAAAGGCAACATGGCGCTGAGCACTTCTTCAGAGACGGCGGTGGTGGCGGCATTGTCGGCATAGACTTTTCGAATGGGCAGATGGTCCATATTTTCAGACATCCTTTCAAGAATGGTATCTTCAAGAAATTGGGAGAACAGAATCAGTTTTCCCTTGCTAGATAAATATATACCTTTTTAGTATACTTTGTCAAGCCCCCGAAGGGAAGATCTCCGAAAAATTTTCCCGCGTCCGGGGAAAAGGGAATAAGCCCCGCTTTTGCCGCCTACACTGAAACATGGGTATTGTTTCAAAAAATATACTTTACAAAAGAAACCGCGCTCTGGCAATGCCGACTTGACAGGCAATGCCAGAAATAGTAAAATAGGGGTACTATCTTTACGGCTTAATGCGGCAGACGCCGCTTTTTGTTATAGAAAAACACGGATTCCATATGGAACGCCGGTATCAAAACCTCTCCGGCCGCGCCCTGCCATGAGGGCGGGGCTTGGCTCTGTTTGCCAACAGGCGTCCGGCTGGGGAGAACTGAAGGAGGAAGATTTGTGGCAGAAAAGGAAAAAAAGAATAGCAGATCCGGCGGAAGGCCCCGCCGGACTCAGACCCCGGGGAAGGAGGCGGCGCAGCAGGAGACTCCCAAGATAGGGAAGATTTCCGGGCCCAGGGCTCCGGCGGAGCGGCCGGGCGGCAAGCAAGAGGTTTCCCGCAGGCAGAGAAAACCCGCCCAGAAATCCGCTCAGCAGGAGGGCAAAAAGCAGCCCGTTCCGGAAAAGAAGCGGCAGGGCCGGCCGGCCGGAGGCAAACGCCAGACTCTGGGCACGGCGCCTATGACGGCTGCAGCTCAAAAAGCGGTACAGGCTACCGCTGCGGTTTCGGGAACCCTTGGAAGTGCAGGCGCGGCTTCATCTTCCAAGAGAGGCCGGGGCAGAACCAGAAAGTCCTCCCATAAGCCGGGGATCAAGGCGTATTTTTTAGGGGGGCTCAATGAGATCGGAAAAAATTTTACTCTCTACGAATGCCAGGATGACATGATTATCGTAGACTGCGGATTGGCCTTTCCTGACGATGAAATGCCCGGAGTGGACCTGGTGATCCCGGATTTCACCTTTGTGGAGAAGAATCGGAGCAAAATTCGGGGCGTGGTGATCACCCATGGCCATGAGGACCACATCGGCGCGGTGCCTTACCTGCTGAAAAAGCTCAATGTGCCGGTCTACGGCACGGCCCTGACCATGGGGCTGATTGAAAGCAAGCTCAAGGAGCATAACCTCACCGGGTCGGCCCGGTTGATGGTGACGCCCCCCGGCAGCCGTATCCGGCTGGGCTGTATGGAGGTGGAACTGATCCATGTGAACCACTCCATCGCCGATTCCGTGTCTCTGGCCATCCACAGTCCCGCCGGGGTACTGGTGCACACCGGGGACTTCAAAATCGATTTTACCCCCGCCGAGGGGCAGATGATCGATCTGGCCCGATTCGCGGAGCTGGGCAAGGAAGGCGTGCTGGCCCTGCTGGCGGATTCCACCAACGCGGAGCGCCAGGGCTACACCCAGACAGAGCAGCGGGTGAACGACTCTCTGGACTCCCTCTTTATGCGGGCGGAGGGGAAGCGGATCATTGTGGCGACCTTTGCCTCTAGTATCAGCCGGGTGCAGATGATTATCAACTGCGCGGTGAAATATGGGCGCAAGGTGGCCCTCTCCGGCCGGAGCATGGTAAACGTGATGGGTATTGCCAGCGAGCTGGGCTACCTGAACGTGCCCGACGGCGTGCTGGTGGACCTGAACTTGATCAACCGCTATGAGCCTGGCCAGTTGGTGCTGATTACCACGGGGAGCCAGGGGGAGCCCATGTCCGCCCTGACCCGCATGGCCTTTTCCGACCACCGTCAGGTGGCTATTGGGCCCAATGACTTCATTATTATCTCTGCCCGGCCCATCCCGGGCAACGAGAAAACCGTGGGCGCGGTGGTAGACGAGCTTTTGAAGCAGGGGTGTACGGTGATCTATGAGTCCATGTACGAGGTGCATGTGTCCGGCCACGCCTGTCAGGAGGAGCTCAAGCTGATCCAGAGCCTGGTAAAGCCTAAGTACTTTATCCCAGTCCATGGGGAACAGAAGCACCTGCAAAAGCACGCGGGGCTTTCCATGGCCATGGGGATGCCCCGGGAGAATATTTTTATTGGGGACATTGGCAATGTGATCGAAATTCATGAGGATCACCTGAAACGCCTGGGCGACGTGCCTGCGGGCTGCGTGATGGTGGACGGCTTGGGCGTGGGCGATGTGGGCAGCATTGTGCTGCGGGACCGCAAGCATCTGGCGGAGGACGGTTTGATTGTAGCGGTGTGCTCCATCGATGGAGCCACGGGCCGGGTGGCTGCCGGGCCGGACATTGTGTCCCGGGGCTTTGTGTATGTGAAGGAGTCCGAGGCGCTGATGGAGGAGGCTCGGAAGCTGGTGTACCGAACCTTGGAGGACTGCGCGGACAGGCGGGTGCGGGACTGGAGCGGTATGAAACAGAGCGTGAAAGACGAGCTCTCCCGCTTCCTCTACCGGAAAACCCAGCGCAACCCCATGATTTTGCCCATTATCATGGAAGTTTGAACCCTTACGCGGGACATGGGGAACGCTGCCGGAAGCGCAGCGGGCCGGCGGCACGAAGGGAAAAGTTTTGGTCGAGCTTTTTCAAAAGCTCGCAGAGGTTTGGAGACGGAGTCTCCAAGGTCTTGCCGCAGGGCGCGGGAGACTTGGCTTTGCCAAGTCTTTTGCGCCCGGAGGCCCCATATTACTAAAAAAATTATTTTCGCAAGAGATTGATATGTTATTATTACTTCTGCAATAAATTATAGGAAATTTTTGAAGTGTTTTCTGGCCTACGGCGGCACAGATCGCCGCCTACGGCAAGGCCGTGGGGCTTTGAGTCTCAGCTGCCGCTTCGGTCGGTTCGCAGCATGTCTGCCACTGGCAGACACTCACCCCCACACCCTACCAGGGGCCTGTCTCACCTGCCGGTTCGGTCGGGTCAGAACGAGAGTTCATGCAGGCATGAACTCTTCGCCACTGGCGATTTTCCCCGCCCCTGGACCGCGTATTTTTCCTAACTGTTGGGCGTGGAGGTAATATCAAGCGGGCCGTGAGACGGCGCTAAGAAAAAGGTTCTGACCGTGTACTGACCGGGAAAAGGAGCTGAAAAAGGTGCGGAGAAAGAGGGTCTGGGTAACCTCGCCCCTGATGTACATCATGGCGGCGGCAATGCTGGTGATGGCTGTAGCCAGCTATCCCTTCAGCAGGATTGTCTTTATCGTGGAGACGACGGCAGCGGGCCTTTGCGCCCTGGCGGTAACGGTTTCGGGAATCCTGTACAGGCAGAACGCGGTTACTACGCTGCGGGCGGCGGAGAAGGTGCTGGACGGGGAGGAGCGGGAGGCCCTAGAGGCGTTTGCCCTGCCGGTGGCGGTAGTGGCCCCCGCAGGGGATCTGGTGTGGGTCAACCGGGCTTTCGAGGATTCCCTGGGCAGGAGGGAGCCTGTGCTGGGGGAGAATGTGCTGAAATTCGTCTATCCCAAAACTTTCCGCCAGGTTATGGAGGAGAGGGGGACATCAGTGGCCTACAAGGGCCGGGAATATACGGTGTACGGGGCCAAGGCCCGGCAGGGCTATGTGCTGTACTTTGTAGATGATACGGACCTGAAAGCCGTGAACAAGGAGTACCGAGAGAAAAAGCCGGTGGTCTGTCTGGCGGTGTTTGATAACCGGGAGGAGATGGCCCGGGACGGCGCGGGCGGAGAAGAGTCCCGGGTAACGGCGGAGGTGGAGGCTGTTCTGCGGAGCTGGGTGCTGGATGGGCTGGACGGCTTTATCCGCAGACTCTCCAGCGGCCGCTACCTGTTTCTCACAGACGATGCCCATATCGAGGAGGCCAAACAGACCCGATTCCGAATTCTGGATAGCGTGCGGGAGGTAAAGAACAGCCGCAACCATATGAGCGCCACAGTATCCATTGGTGTGGGCCGGGGAGCGGCTACGGTGGCGGAAAGCGAGCGCTGGGCCCGGCAGGCTTTGGATATGGCCCTGGGCCGGGGCGGAGATCAGGTGGCAGTGATGCAGGGGGGCGATACATACGAGTTTTTCGGCGGCCTTTCCAAGGGCGTGGAAAAGCGGGATAAGGTACGCACCCGTGTGATTGCCGCCACCCTGGCAGATCATGTGAAGGCCAGTGACCGTGTGTTTATCATGGGCCACGCCAATTCGGACCTGGACAGCGTGGGTGCGGCGGTGGGCATGTGGGCCGCAATAGCCAAGGGCCTGGAGAAGCATGCCAACGTTGTGATCAACCGGGGGTCCACTCTGGCTGGCGTGTTGGTTGATATGGTGGAGGAGAGCTACCCGGAGGAAAACGTGTTCATTGGTCCTTTAGAAGCGTTGCAGACAGCTACGGAGCGCTCTTTGCTGATTGTGGTGGACACTCATTCCATAAACTATGTGGAAAGCCGGGAGCTGCTGAACCGGATTTCCCGAGTGGTTGTCATCGACCACCACCGGATGATGGTGACCCACATCAAAAATGCCCTGATTTTCTACCACGAGCCCTATGCCAGCTCGGCCTCCGAGATGGTGACGGAGCTGGTACAGTATATCCGCTCTTCGGCCATTGACCGGGCGGACGCCCAAGCCTTGCTGGCCGGAATCATGCTGGATACCAAGAATTTTGTGCTGAAAACCGGCGTGCGCACTTTCGAGGCGTCAGCCTATCTGCGCCGGCGGGGAGCGGACACGGTGACGGTGAAAAAGCTCTTCTCCAACACCCTGGACGGTTACAAGCGTAAGGCCCAGTTGGTTTCCGAGGCGGAGATCTACAAGGGTTGCGCCATTGCCACCTCCAGCTGGGAGTTTGATGATCTCCGGATTGCGGCAGCCCAGGCAGCGGATGAGCTGCTCTCCATCCAGGGGGTGATGGCCTCCTTTGTGCTCTACAAGGTGGGCAGCGACGTGAGCATGTCCGCCAGAAGCCTGGGGGACGTGAACGTGCAGCTGATTCTGGAGGAATTCGGCGGTGGGGGGCACTTCACCATGGCGGGGGCCCAGCTAAAGAACACCACCATGGGCGAGGCCCGCCGGATTCTGATCCGCGCCCTGGACCAGAAGCTGGAGGAGACGACGATCACTTCCTAGCACTTGACGCTAGGAATGGAGATGGAATCAAGCGGAGTGTAACGCACTCAGCTGACCAGGGTAAAAGTTTCGTCGTCTCACCTGTCGGTTCGGTCGGCGTTTGACGGTCTCCACCGGAGACCAGCGCCCTTTTCAAAGGTTGCAGGGGTTTGGGGACGGCGTCCCCAAGGTTTTGCCCTTGACCTTAACACCTGAGAAGCGCATTTTTTGAAGTGGTGAATAATAGTTAATGCTCGCTTCGCTCGGTTAACTATCCGAGTTTTGCAAAGCGAAGCAGGGGGTCTCGCCTGGTCTCACCTGCTGGTTCGGTCAGGTCGCAGCGTTGTCTGCAATACTTGGCTTTGCCAAGTATCCGGCAGAACGCTCACCCCCACACGACGACCAGCGCAAGGCTAAGACTTGGCCTTGCCAAGTCTCCGGACCGGCCAATGTACCAGCCGAGAACGCGCCGCCGCGCCCAAAAGGCCCCCGTATATAAAAAATGTGCTGGAAATCCCAGCCCCAGACAAAGGAGGAATCCCCATGCTCCACAACGAGTTCGACCCAAATCCCCGGGCTATCATCAACCCCGAGGACTGCTACCGGCCGGTGGAGGGCTTCCCGGAGATCTGCGTCGGCATCTTCTCCCGGCATATCCTGGAATGGGTGCTCAGCGCCTACGGCGGGGAGGAGATCAGCCATTTTGGCTGCTGCCTGGGGCCCATCCCCATCTACCGGGTGGAGGCCTTCGGGGCCAGCGCGGCAGTGTTCCTGCCCCTGATCGGCGGGCCGGGAGCCGGAGGCACCCTGGAGGAGAGCATCCCCCAGGGAGGGAAATATTTTGTGTACTTCGGCGCGGCCGGGGTGCTGAACCGGGAGGTCACCCACGGGAAGCTGCTGCTGCCCACCGCCGCCATCCGGGACGAGGGCTTCTCCTACCACTACCTCCCCCCGGCGAACGAGGTGGAGCTGGACCTGGAGAGCGTCGCCGCCTGCCGGGAGGCCTTGACCGCCCTGGGCTATCCCTTCGCGGAAGGCAAGACCTGGACCACCGATGCCTTTTTCCGGGAGACCCGGGACAAAACGGAGCGCCGCCGGGAGCAGGGTTGCATCTCAGTGGAGATGGAGTGCGCCAGCCTTGCGGCCGTGGCCCGGTTCCGGGGCGTGCGCTTCGCCCAGTTTTTCTACGCCACCGACACCCTGGATGGGGACGGCTGGGACAGCGGTATCCTCCACGAGAAGGGCCGGGGCCTGGAGGAGGTCTGCTTCCGGGCTGCGGTGGAGACCGGCAAGCGCATGGCCGGGCTGGCTGGGCGGGACGGCCTTTAAGACCTTGGAGGCTCTGGGTTTCGCCTGCCGGCTCGGTCGGCGACGGCAAATCGCCACTGGCGATTATCGCCCTCCAAACCTCCGCAACCTTTGAAAAGGTTGACGAAACTTTTACCCACTCCTCATTTCGTTCGTCGTGAACGTTTTAATTGTTTCGATAAGCTAACCAGAGTAAAAGTTTTGCAGACTTCGCTCTGCGAAGTCTTAGCTTTCTTCAAAAGCTCGCGGAGTGTGAGGCAGAGCCTCACGACCTTGCCCTTGACCTTAAACACCTGAGAAGCGCATTTTTTGAGGGTGAATTGCCGCGTAGCGGCAAGAGGGAACTTTTTGCAAGAGAAAAAAGTTCCCTGGAAACCGGAATCCGCTATCTGAGCGCACGGGCGCACCAGACTTGACAGAGTTTTGCATAGCAAAACTCATGACACACCGCGAAATCCAGTTCCCACCTCGCACATACTAGGCGCGGTGTGCTGGAATCTGGACGCGCCATTGGGCCCCAGAGGCCCCCATATAAAAAATCTATTAAAAATCGATACATCTCAGAAAGGATGAGCAGACATGAAAGTGATTCTTTTACAGGACGTGAAGTCCATCGGGAAGAAGGGGGAGCTGAAGGAGGTCTCCGACGGCTACGGCCGGAACTTCCTCCTGCCCCGGAAGCTGGCCAAGGAGGCCAACGCCCAGGCCATGAACGAGCTGAAAAACGCCGAGGCCGCCAAGGAGTATAAGATCAAGACCGAGACGGACCAGGCCAGAAAGAATGCCGAGGCCCTCACCGGCCGGGCGGTGAAGATCTACGCCAAGGCGGGCCAGGGGGGCAAGCTCTTCGGCTCTGTGACCGCCAAGGAGATCGCCGAGGAGATCGGGAAGCAGTACGGCGTGGAGGTGGACAAGCGTAAGGTGGTGCTGGATAACGATATCAAGTCCTACGGCACCTTCAGCTTTGAGGTGAAGTTCTACAACGGCATCTCCGCCACCATGAGCGTGGTGGTCTGTCAGGAGTAGGATATGTTTGGCTTTGCATATGCAAAGCCAAACAAGAACCCCCTACGAGGGTTTCTTACGGGAAACAGTCCATCGGACTGTTTCCCTATCTTCCTGCGTTTTGCTCACGTGAAAAGATCTTGAGGGTGTTGAGTCTCAGCTGCCGCTTCGGTTGGTTCGCAGCATGGTCTGCAATACTTGGCTTTGCCAAGTATCCGGCAGAACGCTCACCCCTCAAACTCCCGCAATGGGGCCGAAACTTGGCAAAGCCAAGTTTTCCACCCCTTGACTGCGAAATGTTGCAAAGGAAAGTTTTTGAAGGTTTCAGGAGGCCTACAACCGCCCCCAGAAGGGAAAGGAGCCGGAAGATGGACTACGACAGCAGGGAAAGCTATCTGAACACCCAGGCCCAGCCGGGGGTGCAGGTGCCCTTCAGCCTGGAGGCAGAACAGTCTGTGCTGGGGGCCGTGCTGCTGGACGCCCAGTGCCTCTCCGTCATCGCGGAGATTCTGCCCCGGGCGGAGTACTTCTACGCGGTGAATAATCAGCTGATCTACGGGGCCATGCTGGAGATGTACACCCTGGGCCAGCCGGTGGACTTTGTCACCGTGCTGGAAAAGCTCCGGGAAGTTCCGGAGTTCGACCGGGAGACCGGCCGGGTCTATCTGACCCAGCTGGCCCAGCTGGTGCCCTCTCTCAGCAATGTGGAGGCCTACGCCCGGATCGTCCGGGATCGGTATGACGTGCGCACCTTGATTCAGGCGGCCAAAGGCATTTTGGATGACGCCAGTGCCGGAACGGAGGAGTCCTCCCTTCTACTGGATTCCGCCGAGCAGCGGATCTATGAGATCCGTCAAGGCAAGGCCGTCCAGGGCCTGCAGCCCATCCGGGAGATCCTGCTGGAGACCTTCGACCGTCTAGACCGGCTGAACTCTCCGGACCAGGACAAGTACCGGGGGATCCCCACGGGCATCCGGATGCTGGACAGCACCATCACCGGCCTGAACCGCTCGGACCTGATCGTGCTGGCGGCCCGGCCCGGCGTGGGTAAGACCAGCTTCGGGCTGAACATCGCCCGGCACGCCTCCATTGCCAACAAGCGGCGGGTGGCCTTTTTCTCCCTGGAGATGGCCAAGGAGCAGCTCTCCTCCCGGATGCTCTCCACCGAGGCCTCTGTGGAGGGCACCAAGCTGCGCAGCGGGGACCTGACCGAGGTGGAGTGGTCCCGGCTCATCGAGGCGGGGGACATCCTCAGCAAGGCGGAGCTCTATTTCGACGACGCGCCGGGGATCACCGTGCCCCAGATGAAGGCCAAGGTCCGGCGGCTGAAAAACGTGGATCTGGTGATTGTGGACTACCTGCAGCTCATGTCCGGCACCAAGAGGACCGACAACCGGGTCAATGAGATCAGCGATATCACCCGGAATCTGAAGATCATGGCCAAGGAGCTGGACGTGCCGGTAATCGCCATGTCCCAGCTGCGCAGGCCCACGGACCGCACCAAGGACCACCGCCCTGGCCTCTCCGAGCTGCGGGACTCCGGCTCCATCGAGCAGGACGCGGATATCGTGATCTTCCTCCACCGGGAGGCCTATAACGCCGCCAGCGAGGGGGGAGAGGTCACCGAGGACATGGACACCAGCGCGGCGGAGATCATCGTGGCCAAGAACCGCCACGGAGCCACCATCGACATCCCCGTCCACTGGCAGCCGGAATACATGCGCTTCACCTCCCGGGAGATGATCCGCCATGAGCAGTGAGGAGCTGCGGGGGGCCTCCCTGGAGGGGATCCCGGCGGCGGGCCGGCTGGTGGTGGGCTTTTCCGGCGGAGCGGACTCCACCGCCCTGGCCCACTGGCTTCTGGACCGGGTGGAAAGGGAGCGGATCCTCCTGGCCCACGTGAACCACCTGCTCCGGGGGGAGGAGGCGGAGCGGGACCAGCGCTCTGCCCAGGAATTCGCGGCTAGGTGGGGGCTTGCCATCCAGGTGCTTCGTGTGGATGTGGCCTCCCTGGCAAAGGAGCGGGGCCAGGGCCTGGAGGAGTGCGGCCGGGAGGCCCGGTACGGCTTTTTCGCCCGCCTTGCGCCTGGGGAGAGCGACCGGGTCCTCACCGCCCACAACGCCCAGGACAACGCGGAAACCCTCCTTCTGAACCTGTGCCGGGGGGCCGGGCCGGACGGCCTCTCCGGGATTCCAAGGGCCCGGGGGAAGATCCTGCGGCCCCTGCTGGGGGTGGACCGGCGGGACATCGAGGCCTACTGCCAGGAAAACGGCCTCTCCTATGTGACGGACAGCACCAATCTTCGGGACGTGTACGCCCGGAACCGGGTGCGCCATCAGGTAGTCC
The DNA here is from genome assembly GCF_003612555.1 of Acutalibacter sp. 1XD8-33. Taxonomy (GTDB): domain Bacteria; phylum Bacillota; class Clostridia; order Oscillospirales; family Acutalibacteraceae; genus Acutalibacter. Next base: position 16,199 of record NZ_RAZF01000004.1, on the reverse strand, counting down.
CGGCGCTGGAGGCGCTGAACCCCCGGTTCGTCCAGGCAGCGGGGCAGGCGGCGGAGCTGCTGGCCGCGGACCGGGACTATCTTCGGGTCCAGGCGGCGGAGCTGCTGGAGGGGGCCCGGACCCCCTGGGGGCTGAAGCGCGCCCCCCTGCTCAGCGCCCACGAGAGCCTGCGCGGCCGGGCGTTGAAGCGGTATCTGGAGGAGGTGGGGTGCGGCAGGCTGGAAAAGAAGCACCTGGACCGGGCTTTGACACTTCTGGCCGGAGGCGGCGGAGGGGACCTGCCCGGAGGGGTGTCCATGACCTGCGGCCAGGGAATTTTCTGGGCGGGGCAGCGGGCCCCCATAGAAAACGAAAACTGGGAAATCCTGGCGAAACCAGGGGAAACCCCTCTGCCGGGAGGAAAAATTCTGGTTTTGCGGGAAAAAATCCTGGGCAAAACAGAAAATCCGGAAAAAATTCAAAATTTGTTATTCAAAAATCCGCTGGACTATGCTATAATGACAGGAACTTTAGTGGTGCGCGGCCGCCGCCCGGGAGACCGGTTCGCCCCGGCGGGACGGGGGCTGACCAAGCCTCTGAAGCAGATTTTCCAGGAGCTGGGCGTTCCCGGGCCCCTGCGGGGGACAATCCCCTTGCTGGTGTGCGGGGAGCGGATCGCCTGGATTTCAGGGGCTGGAGCCGGCGAAGGATTTCAGCCGGAAGAGGGCCAGAAGGCCGCGTGGAGCGTGGAAGTCAAAGAGGAAATGGGAGATTTTTGAGGAGGGGTCGACATGCCGGAGGATCGGAGCATGATGGAGGACATTGAGCGGGAACTGTTCACAAAGGAGGAGCTGGCGGCCATCGTCTCCCGGATGGGCCGGGAGATCAGCTGGGACTACAAGGGAAAGAACCTGCTGCTGGTCAGCGTTTTGAAGGGTTCGGTGGTGTTTATGGCCGATCTGATGCGGGCTATCACCCTGCCCCTGGGTATCGACTTTATGGTGGTGTCCAGCTACGGCAAGGGAGCTAAGACCAGCGGGGTGGTGAAGATCGTACTGGACTTGAATATCCCCCTGGATGATTACGATCTGCTGATTGTGGAGGACATTCTGGACAGCGGCAAGACCCTTCACTATTTGATGGAAGTGCTGGGGGCGAGAAATCCCAAGAGCATCAAGATCTGTACGTTGTTCGACAAGCCCGAGCGCCGGGAGGCGGAGGTGACCCCCGACTATGTGGGGGCCAGGATTCCAGACGCTTTCATCGTGGGCTACGGGCTGGATTACGCGGGAAAATACCGCAATCTGCCGTTTGTGGGCGTCTTAAAGCCCGAGGTATATGGGCACACCGCACCAAGCAAGGCAAAATGAGCAGGCTAGGTTTCGCGGTGTGTCATGAGTTTCCGCCCCAGCCGTGAGACGGCTGTCTTTTGCTACGCAAAAGTGCGGCGAAAACTCTGCCAAGCTGGGTACGAAGCGCCCCCAGCCAGCCAGGGTAAAAGTTTCGTCAACCTTTTCAAAGGTTGCGGGGTTTTTAGGGGCAGAGCCCCTAAACCGCCGGAGGCCTGCGCAGCGAAGCGAGCACTACTTTCAACTCCCTGCCAGAAGGGCGGTATAAACGGCGGAGCACGGGATAAGTTATAGATAATCAGGAGGGCAAAGCATTTGGACGGGAACAATGGAAAAAAGCTGCGAAATCTGCTGCTGTACATTGGGATTCCGGTGGTGGTTCTGTTCATCATCATCTTCATTTTCAGCAACAGAGCTCCCCAGGGGGCGACCTACAAGTATTCGGATATCCTAAACTTCTTTGAGACGGGCCGGGTGACGGAGTATTCCCTGAACCTGGGCACCGGCGAGATGGTGCTGAAGCTGGACGACGCCGGCGGAACCACCATCGGCTTTGTCATGCCCAGTGTGGACCTCTTTTACCGGGACGCAGGGGACGACATCGCGGCCTACAACGAGGCCCATCCGGATAAGAAAATGGTTCAGGACATCAGCCGCCCGGCGGAAACCAGCTGGCTGATCAGCCTGCTGCCCACGCTGATTCTCTTCGGCGGCCTGGTGTTCTTCTGGATCTTCATGATGCGCCACCTGGGGGGAGCCGGGGGCGGCGACAAGCAGATGAATTTCGGTAAGGCGAAGATCAAGCAGATGAGCGACGAGAAGCGCAAGACCACCTTCGCCGATGTGGCCGGCGCCGACGAGGAAAAGGAGGAGCTCCGGGAGATCGTGGAGTTCCTGAAGAGCCCCGGCAAGTTCAATTCCCTGGGGGCGCGGATTCCCAAGGGCGTGTTGCTGGTGGGCCCTCCCGGCACGGGCAAAACCTTGCTGGCCCGGGCCGTGGCCGGAGAGGCCGGGGTGCCCTTTTTCTCCATCTCCGGCTCGGACTTTGTGGAGATGTTCGTGGGTGTGGGCGCGTCCCGGGTGCGGGACCTGTTCGACAAGGCCAAGAAGAACCACCCCTGCATTATCTTTATTGACGAGATCGACGCGGTGGGCCGGCAGAGAGGCGCGGGCCTGGGCGGCGGACACGACGAGAGGGAGCAGACCCTGAACCAGCTGCTGGTGGAGATGGACGGCTTTGGCGCCAACGAGGGCGTCATTATGATCGCGGCCACCAACCGCCCGGACATCCTGGACCCGGCGCTGATGCGTCCCGGCCGGTTTGACCGGCAGGTAACCGTGGGCTACCCGGACATCAAGGGCCGGGAGGAGATCCTGCGGGTGCACGCCAAGGGCAAGCCCCTGGCCCCGGACGTGGTGCTCAGCACCATTGCCAAGACCACGGCGGGCTTTACCGGCGCGGACCTGGAGAATCTTCTGAACGAGGCGGCGCTGCTGGCCGCCCGCAAGGGCCTGCGGGCCATCACCATGGTGGAGATCGAGGAGGCCACCATCAAGGTGGTGGTGGGCACAGAGAAGAAGAGCCGGGTGATGAGCGAGAAGGAGAAGAAGCTCACGGCCTACCACGAGGCGGGCCACGCCATCGCCAGCTTCTACTGCAAGACCCAGGACCCGGTGCACCAGATCTCCATCATCCCCAGGGGCATGGCGGGGGGCTACACCATGCACCTGCCCACAGAGGACCGGTCCTACAAGAGCCGCAACGAGATGCGGGAGGAGCTGGTGGTGCTGCTGGGCGGCCGGGTGGCCGAGGCTCTGGTGCTGGACGACATCTCCACCGGCGCCAGCAACGACATTGAGCGGGCCACGAAGATCGCCCGCGCCATGGTGACCAAGTACGGCATGAGCGAGAAGCTGGGGCCCATCACCTATGGCTCCGATGGCTCCAACCCCTTCCTGGGCAAGGAGATGGGGCATATCAGCAACTATTCGGAGCAGACAGCCTCTGAAATCGATGAGGAGATTCAGGATATCATGTCCACAGCCTACCAGCACACGGAGGAGATCCTTCGGGAGCATATGGAGGAGCTCCACCGGCTGGCCGGGGTGCTTTTCGAGAAGGAAAAGCTGGATCAGGAGGAGTTCCAGAAGGCCATGGCGGGGACCATGCTGCCCGGTCCGGGAGAAGTTCCGGCACTGGAGGACGGCCCAGCGGGCGGCTCAGACTCGCCGGAGGGCCACCCCCCCAAGGAGCGTGAGCCGGAGGAATAGCGCCGGTTTACTCCGGTTTCCAGGGGTGCTTTTTATTCTTGCAAAAAACACCCCTCTTGGCGGACTTCGTCCGCCAATTCACCCCGCAAAAATTGCGCTTCTCAGGTGTTAAGGTCAAGACCTTGGGGACGCTGTCCCCAAACCCCTGCGAGCTTTTGAAAAAGCTCGAGCAAAACTTTTACGGTTGTTCGGTTAGCTCGACAAAAAACGTAAATTGTCTGCGACGAACGAAGTGAGGAAGCAGGGTAAAAGTTTGTGGGGTTTGGGGTGAAACCCCAAGGTCTTAAAGACAGGCTATCACGCGAAAGCGCGAATCCGCCTTCCATGAGCATTTCACGCCTTGTGAAATGCTCATCTTTGTGACAGGGAGAGAACAAGGATCAGCCCAAAAGGAGAGGAAATTATGCCCAAAAAGCCCGTTTACGACAACGAGAGCATCAAAAGCCTGAAGGGCGCCGACCGGGTGCGCCTGCGCCCGGGGGTCATCTTCGGATCGGACGGCATCGACGGCTGCCAGCACTCGGTGTTCGAGATTCTGTCCAACTCCATCGACGAGGCCCGCCAAGGCTGCGGCGACGAGATCACCGTCACCCGCTTTCTGGACCACTCGGTCCAGGTGGAGGACCACGGCCGGGGCGTGCCGGTGGACTTCAACCAGAACGAGCAGCGCTATAACTGGGAGCTGGTGTTCTGCGAGCTCTACGCCGGGGGCAAATACGACAACGATTCCGGGGAGAACTACGAGTACTCCCTGGGCCTCAACGGCCTGGGCCTGTGCTCCACCCAGTACGCCTCGGAGTATATGGACGTGGATGTGCGCCGGGACGGCTTCCGCTATACCCTCCATTTTGAGCACGGGGAGAACGTGGGCGGCCTCTCGAAGGAGCCCTACAAGAAAAAGGATACCGGGTCCATCATCAAGTGGAAGCCGGACCTCCAGGTGTTCACGGACATCGCCATCGACGCCGAATACTATCTGGACGTGCTCAAGCGCCAGGCGGTGGTCAATGCCGGGGTGACCTTCCATTTCCTCAACGAGACCGCCCCCGGCCAGTTTGAGCAAACGGATTTCTGCTACGAAAACGGTATCCTGGACCACGCCAGGGAGCTCTGCGGGGAGGACTCCCTCACCACGGTGCAGCTCTGGCAGAGCGAGAAGCGGGTGAAAGATCGGGCGGACATGGCGGAATACAATGTGAAGATCAACGTGGCGGCGGCCTTCTCCAACCGGGTGCATGTGGCGGAATACTACCACAACTCCAGCTGGCTGGAGCACGGCGGCGCCCCGGACAAGGCGGTGCGCAGCGCTTTTGTGGGCCAGATCGACGCCTGGCTCAAGCAGAATAACCGCTACACCAAGGGCGAGAGCAAGATCACCTACCAGGACGTGGAGGACTGTTTGGTGATCGTCATCTCATCCTTTTCCACCCAGACCTCCTACGAGAACCAGACCAAGAAGGCCATCACCAACAAGGGCATCCAGGAGGCCATGACGGAGATGCTCCGCCACAGCCTGGAGGTCTACTTCATCGAGAACCCCATGGACGCGGACAAGATCGCGGGGCAGGTGCTGGTGAACAAGCGCAGCCGAGAGGACGCGGAAAAGACCCGGTTGAACCTGAAAACCAAGCTCACCGGCAAGATGGACATGGCAAACCGGGTGGAGAATTTCGTGGACTGCCGCTCCAAGAACGTGGAGGAGCGGGAGCTCTTCATCGTGGAGGGCAAGTCCGCCCTGGGCTCGGTGAAGCAGGCCCGGGACGCCAGCTTCCAGGCGGTGATGCCCATCCGGGGCAAGATCCTCAACTGCCTGAAGGTGGACTACGATCGGATCTTCAAAAGCGAGATCATCACGGACCTGATCCGGGTGCTGGGCTGCGGGGTGCAGGTCAAGACCAAGGCCAACAAGAACCTGGGCGTGTTTGACATCAACAACCTGCGGTGGAGCAAGGTGATCTTCTGCACGGACGCGGACGTGGACGGCTTCCAGATCCGGGTGCTGCTGCTCACCATGGTCTACCGGCTGGCCCCGGCGCTGATCGAGGCGGGCAAGGTGTACATCGCCGAGAGCCCCCTCTATGAGATCAACACCAAGGACGAGACCTATTTTGCCTACAACGAGAAGGAGAAGGCGGAGTTTCTGAAAAAGCTGGAGGGGAAGAAATATACCATCCAGCGCTCCAAGGGCCTGGGCGAGAACGACGCGGACATGATGAGCCTGACCACCATGAACCCCAAGACCCGCCGGCTGATCAAGATCAACCCAGGAGACGGGGAGGACGCGGCCCGGATGTTCGAGATCATGCAGGGCAACGACCTGGAGGGCCGCAAGGAGTACATCGCGGAGCACGGGGCGGAGTATACCACAGAGGAGCTGGACGTGAGCTGAGGAGGCGGGCAGCTGGAAGAATCCGGGTTCAAATGCTTTGGAACCGAAGTCGTAAGTGAAAGAAAGGAGCGCGGTTATGGATATGAGGAGCTTTCAGTGGACAAGAGAGCCGGAGAGCTATGCTATAGGGGAGGACCGGATTGAGGTGGTCACAAGGCCCCATACGGACCTGTGGCAGAGGACCTACTACCACTTCCAGAACGACAACGCGCCGGTGTTCCAGATGGAGACAGGCGAGAAATATTTCAGCTTTGTGGTCAAGACGGAGTTCGCCGAAAGCCATCACCGGTTTGACCAGTGCGGCATCGTCATGTATCTGGACAGCGAAAACTGGCTGAAAGCATCGGTGGAGTATGAGAACGAGGAATACCAGCATCTGGGCAGCGTGGTGACCAACGGCGGCTGGTCGGACTGGGCCACCACGGTGATCGACGCCGGGGTCAAGGAGATGTGGTACCGCCTGAGCCGCCGGGAGGACGACTACCGGGTGGAGTGCTCCCAGGACGGTGAGAACTTCCAGCAGATGAGGATCTGCCATATGCAGAAGGGCGGGGGAAAGATCCGCTTCGGGATTTATGCCTGTTCGCCGGAGGACTCCTCGTTCCGGGCGGTATTCCGCCATATGGAGCTGACGGAGTGCCGGTGGAACGCCCACGACGGCCAGCAGCCGGATCAGGCGGAGAAAGAGAAACAGGCTTGATCGGAAACCAGTTGAGTAGGTGAGGAATATGCCAAGAAAAGAGAAGCGGGCTCCCAAATCCACCGGCAAGGTCCACGGCTACATCGTCGGGGCGGGGGAGATTGTGGAGCAGGACGTGGGGGATACCCTGCGGAAAAACTACATGCCCTACGCCATGAGCGTGATTTTGAGCCGGGCCCTGCCGGAGATCGACGGCCTCAAGCCCTCCCAGAGAAAGCTCCTCTATACCATGTACAAGATGGGGCTCCTGGGGGAGGGGCGGAAGAAGTCCGCCACCATCGTGGGCGAGGTGATGAAGCTGAACCCCCACGGGGACGCCGCCATCTACGACACCATGGTGCGCCTCTCTCGGGGCTATGAAGCCCTTCTGCATCCCTATGTGGACAGTAAGGGCAACTTCGGCAAGGCCTACTCCCGGGACATGCAGTGGGCCGCCCCCCGGTATACCGAGGCCAAGCTGGACGGGGTGTGTCGGGAGATGTTCCGGGATATCGACAGCGACACCGTGGACTTTGTGGACAACTACGACAGCACCATGAAGGAGCCGGTGCTGCTGCCTGTGAGCTTCCCGGCCATCCTCACAAATCCCAGCACGGGCATCGCGGTGGGCATGGCCTGCAATATCTGCTCTTTCAACCTGACGGAGCTCTGCCGGACCACCATCGCCCTGATGCGGGACCCCGAGGCGGACCTGTTCGAGACTCTCCAGGCTCCAGACTTCCCCGGCGGCGGGCAGCTGATCTTCGACCGTGCCCAGATGGAGAAGATCTACGAGACCGGCCGGGGGAGCTTCCGGGTGCGGAGCAAATGGAGCTTCGACAAGTCTGCCAACTGCATCGACGTGACCCAGATCCCCCCCTCCACCACCGTGGAGGTGATCGTGGAGAAGATCATCGAGCTGGCCAAGACCAACAAGCTCCGGGAAGTGGCGGACGTGCGGGACGAGACGGACCTGGACGGCCTGAAGATCACCATCGACCTGAAGCGGGGCGTGGACCCGGAAAAGCTCATGGCCAAGCTCTTTAAGATCACCACCCTGGAGGACAGCTTCGCCTGCAATTTCAATGTGCTGGTGGGGGGCGTGCCCCGGGTGCTGGGGGTGCGGGAGCTTTTGGAGGAGTGGACGGCCTTCCGCATGGAGTGCGTCCGGCGGCGGACCTGGTTCGACCTGAACAAAAAGAGGGAGAAGCTCCACCTGCTCCAGGGCCTGCGGGCCATTTTGCTGGACATTGACAAGGCCGTGAAGATCGTGCGGGAGACCGAGGAGGAGGCCGAGGTGGTGCCAAATCTGATGATCGGCTTCGGCATCGACCAGATCCAGGCGGAGTACGTGGCGGAGATCCGCCTGCGCCACCTGAACCGGGAGTACATCCTCAAACGCACGGAGGAGACCAGCCAGCTGGAAAAGGATATCGCCGGGCTGGAGGAGGTGCTGGGCTCCAAGGCGAAGATCCGGAACATCATCGTCAAGGAGCTGGAGGCCGTGGCCAAGGCCTACGGCAGGCCCCGGCGGACCATCCTCCTGTATGCGGACGAGATTGAGGAGGCCGTGGAGGCGGAGGAGGCCCCGGACTACCCGGTGCACCTGTTCTTCACCAGGGAGGGGTACTTCAAGAAGATCACGCCCCAGTCCCTGCGCATGAGCGGGGAGCACAAGCTGAAGGACGGGGACGAGATCGCCCAGGCCTGCGAGGCCCAGAACAGCTCGGAGCTGCTGTTCTTCTCAGACAAATGCCAGGTGTATAAGCTGCGGGCGGTGGACTTCGACGACGGTAAGACCAGCCTGTTGGGGGATTACATCCCGGCCAAGGCCCAGATGGACGAGGGGGAGCGGGCGGTCTACATGGCGGAGACCCGGGACTTTTCCGGGTATATGCTCTTTGTGTTTGAGAACGGCAAGGCGGCCAAGGTGGACATGAGCGCCTACCAGACCAAGACCAACCGGAAGAAGCTCCTGAGTGCCTACAGCGACAAGTCCCCCCTGGCGGCGGTTCTGCAGCTGCGGGAGGACTGCGAGGTGCTGCTCACGGCCAGTTCCGGGCGGATGCTGCTGTTCCACACCGGGCTCATCGCCTCCAAGGCCACCAAGAACACCCAGGGCGTGCAGGCCATGAACCTGAAGAAGGGCCAGCGGGTGATGGCCGCGGAGGTCTATGGGGAGGGCCGGCTGAACAACCCGGACCGGTACAGAAAGAAGCTGCCCGCCCTAGGCGCCCTCCCGGACGGGAAGGAAGCCGGCGAACAGCTGGAAATGGGCTAGAAGGCGGCATGTGTTTTTGGACGATGTTTTGGGGTCTCGCCTACCGGCTCGGTCGGTTCGCAGCGTGTCTGCCACTGGCAGACGCTCACCCCCTCCACCCCCACCACTTTTGAAAAAGTGGACAAAACTTTTACCCTGGTTGGTTATGTGCGGTAAAGCCAGACATATTACGCGGTCCAGGAGCGTTAGGCTCCTGGTGGGGTTTGGGGCAACGCCCCAAGACCTTGCCGTAGGGGGCGAAGAGTTTGCTTGCGAACTCTTCTGTGCCGCCGGAGGCCCACACATACTACTCAAAAAACATTTCTCAAAAGCTCCCGCGCAGAGGGAACCTAGACCACCAGAGTGCCGTGCTCGTCCTTCTGGAGCAGGTAGAGCTGTTCCTCCATCCCGGTGTAGGCGTTGATATAGCTTAAAACCTCCGTGCCGCCGGCGGCGGTGCAGAAGAGCTCCCAGCAGAGAATTTCCTCCAGGCCTGGGGTAGGGATCACCGCCAGCCGGGTGCTCTCCGCCCGGAGCAGGGGGCTCAGACGCGCCCCGGCTTCTTCCTGGCTGATTTTGGGCGGATCCAGAGAGCGGGCGTGGGCATTCATCAAAAATCCGGCAGCATCCATCTCCACCATGCCTCCCTGGTCCAACTCAATGGTGAGCTTTACCAGGTCTGGATAGCAGAACACCTCTTGGCTGTCCCGGGTCTGACAGGTGCTGTGAAAATTGATGGTAAACAGATTGTCGTTCTTAATAAAATAGCTTTCAGCCATTTGGGAGAATCCCAGCTGAGAGAGGAATTCTTTGGCGGCGTTGCGTGCCTGGGCATTGGTAAGCCTGGACTGGGAAACGGCGCCGGATTTTTTATAATAGGCGGGCAAGCCCCCCTGGGCTGTGATGTTTACCATAGAATCCTCGGTTGAGAAGGAATAGACAGGCAGCCGGCCACCCCCCTCTCCGGCAAATTGGAGAGAATCCTCCGGGCAGTCCAGAAAAGCGGCAGCGATAGACGCGGCTTGGTCCTGACTGATGGGTTCCAGTTTTTTTAGATACATCGGGTCCCGGCGGTCAATGTGGTCGGAGAAAGGCCCGTCATAAAGCAGGGTTGGAAACTGGGAGAATTCCTCCGCCACGGCGTCAAAATCATCGTCCAGGGAGGCGAGACGGTCGATTTCCGTAATATTATTCAGCAGATGGACGGTTTGAACAATATCCGCCTTTTCTGCGGCCAGCCTGGACTGGATGTCCGTCAGGGCGGTGGTTAGTTTGCCCGCATATTCTTCTAAGGCGTCCAGACCCTGAAGGTCCCTTTCGTCCGGGGGAGAACCGGAGAAGGCCTTGCGGCTCAGGGCCAGAGAGTAGTCCCCCACCTGGGAGAGAAAACGGCTAATCCGGTCAGTCTTTTCCTGGGAGAAGGGCAGGGTGGCCATGGCGGCTTTGGCTCCGCCGCTCTGCTCCAAAAGCTGGGCGGAAACCGCACTCTGCATGGATGCCGTGCCGGCATAGCGGGCCTTTTCCAGGGTAGAGCCCATCCCGGATACATAGTCGGTAAGGTCCCCCAGGGCCCGGCGGTATACATATTCCAGCTGAGTCTGGTTGGCCTGAAGGCTCAAGCGGGAATCCTGCCATGCACCCCAAAGCAGCAGGACAGCCGCCAGAGAAAAGGTGAGCAGACGGATCTTTGTGGTCTTTTTCATGGAAACACGCCCCTTTCATTTGGTATTTTGCTGGGCAAAGAAGGAAACATGCGGCTGGGGATAAAAATTTTGACTGGGAATATTTTCTGTGTTATAATAGAGAAACAAAGTATGCTTTCTGAAAGACAAGTGCGCCGTATCACTTTTCTAAAAAAGGAGGACCCCCTATGAAACTGACCGAGGAATGGGCCCGAGCTCTGGTAGACCGGGCCATAGAGGCCCGGGAGAACGCCTATTGCCCCTATTCCAATTTTGCTGTGGGCGCGGCCCTGCTGTGCGAGGACGGAACCGTCTATGCCGGGTGCAATATTGAATGCGCCTCTCTGTCCCCAGGAAACTGTGCCGAGCGCACCGCTTTCTTCCGGGCGGTTAACGATGGCCAACGGCAGTTTGCCGCTATTGCGGTGGCGGGCGGGCCCAAGGGGCAGGAGCCGGACTCTTTTTGCGCGCCCTGCGGGGTTTGCCGCCAGGTGATGCGAGAGTTCTGTGCCCCGGACTTTCAGGTCGTCATGACTGACGGCAGGGAACGGAAGGTCATGACCTTGGAGGAACTGCTGCCCATGGCCTTCGGGCCGGATAATCTAAAACAGGGGTAAACGCCATGCGTATATACGATATCATTCATAAGAAGCGGGAGGGCGGAGAGCTTTCTCAAGCGGAAATTCAGTGGCTGATCTCCGGCGTGACAGCGGGGACTATTCCGGATTACCAGCTTTCCGCCCTGCTAATGGCGATTTTTTTCCGGGGCATGACCCGGGAGGAGACGGTGAACCTTACTATGGAAATGGCCCGCTCAGGAGACATGGCCGATCTGAGCCCCATCTCCGGGGTGAAGGTGGACAAACATTCCACCGGCGGCGTGGGGGACAAGACCTCTCTGATTGTGGGCCCCATAGCCGCGGCATGTGGGGTGAGGATCGCCAAGATGAGCGGCCGGGGCCTGGGCCATACCGGGGGCACGGTGGACAAGCTGGAGAGCATCCCCGGTCTCTCCATGGATATCCCCCGGGAGCGGTTTTTCCAGATCGTTAGGGAGACAGGCATCGCCATTGTGGGACAGTCGGGAAGCCTGTGCCCGGCGGACAAGAAGCTCTATGCCCTGCGGGACGTGACTGCCACGGTGGAGAGCCTGCCCTTGATCGCGGCCAGCGTCATGTCCAAAAAACTGGCCGCCGGGACCGACGCCATCCTGTTGGACGTAAAGATGGGTTCGGGAGCCTTTATGAAAACCCTGGACGAGGCCCGGGAGCTGGCCCGGCTGATGGTGGACACCGGCAACGGAGCAGGGCGGCGCACCGCCGCGCTCATCACGGATATGGACATGCCTCTGGGCCGGAACATCGGCAACGCTCTGGAAGTGGCCGAGGCGGTGGAAGTGCTCCGGGGCCGGGGAGAGGAACGGCTGACCGAGCTCTGCCGCCAGCTGGCGGCGGGAATGGTGGTTCTGGCCGGTTTGGCAGAGGACAACGCCCAGGCCCTGGAACAGGTGGACCGGGCCCTGGGGTCCGGCGAAGCATTCCGGACCTTGTGCCGGATGGTAGAGGCCCAGGGAGGCGACAGCTCCTGTCTGGAGGAGCCCGAAAAGCTGCCTGTCGCTCCTGTGTGCCGGGAGGTTTTCATGCCGGAGAGCGGGTATATTGCGGGACTGAACGCTGAAGCCTGCGGCCTGGCCGCCATGGAGCTGGGGGCCGGCAGAGAGACCAAGGACGACAGCATCGACTATGGGGCGGGGATTATCCTCCTGAAAAGCAAGGGGGATTCCGCCGGAAAGGGCGAGCCCATCGCCCGGCTCTACAGCGAGACGGAGGAGCGTTGCCGCCGGGGGGCGGAGCGGCTTCTGGGTGGCCTGGGCATAACAAAAGAGAGGCCCCAAAAGGAGCCCCTCATTTTAGAACGGATTGGGATTTGACGGTTAAGGAAGCGCTGATTTATTCCGGTGCACAAACTGCGCTGTCAGATTTTTCGGCAGAGTACACAGATTGAGCGCGGGCAATCTCGTGATTGGCAAGCGAAAGCTAGGTGCCATGGCGGAAAATATGCAAGCAAGTTGTGCGCAAAGCCGCTAGGCGCGATTGAATCAGTGGTTCCTTAATGCTCCGGTCCGGTGACAGGTTCGGGGTACTCCTCGCCAAAGGTTTCCACCGTGACCTTTTCCATAATCTGGTCCTGGTTGGGCCGGTCGTCCCGGTCCCGGGGAGCGTTCACAATGGTCTCGGCCACCTCTTGACCTTCCAGCACCTTGCCGAAAGCGGCGTATTGGCCGTCCAGGTATGGAGCATCGCTGACCATGATGAAGAACTGGGAGCCGGCGCTATTGGGCTGCTGGGACCGGGCCATGGAGATTACGCCGGTGGTATGCTTTAGGCTGTTCTCAAAGCCGTTGGAGGAGAACTCCCCTTTGATGCCATAGCCGGGGCCGCCCATGCCAGTACCTTCCGGATCGCCGCCCTGGATCATGAAGCCGGGGATTACCCGATGGAAGATGGTGCCGTTATAAAACCCCTTGCTGGCAAGGGAGATAAAATTGTTTACGGTGTTGGGGGCCACGTCGGGGTAGAGCTCCACTTTGATCACGCCCCGGTTGGTTTCTATGGTAACGACGGGATTTTTCATGTTGATAACCTCCATTTTCTCTGGTTCGGAAAGTGTGGCCTTGAGACCTTGGGGCGTTGCCCCAAACCCCACAAACTTTTACTCACTCCTCGCTTTGCTCGTCGTGAACATTTTTACGGCTTTTCGCTTAGCTAACCAGGGTAAAAGTTTCGTCAACCTTTTCAAAGGTTGCGGAGTGTGAGGCAGAGCCTCACGACCTAAAACTCCTCAGAAGCGCAATTTTTGCGGGTGTGAATAATAGTTAATCTCGCTCTGCCCGATTAACTATCCGAGTTTTGCGAAGCAAAACTCTTACAAGAGGGGAGCGGAGAGTTCATCTCGTGTAACGAGATGAAACTCTTTTGCAACTGAATAAAAAGCCCCCCTGGGCCCCGGAACCAGCCATCTGAGCGCACGAGCGCACCAGCCCAGAGAGCGCCTTGCCCGCTGGAATCTGGACGCGCCATCGCGCGCGGAAGGCCTCCATACCACAACTCTCAAATATACTTTCAAGAGCAAGTATACCATACTTCCCCCGGCAAACCTAGTCTTTTGCCTGGAAATTAAAGGTTTATTCATATTAAATTTACAAATCTCTGGAAAGGAAGGGACGCAATGAAGCTGATCTCCTGGAACGTGAACGGCCTGCGGGCCTGCATGGGCAAGGGATTTCTGGACATGCTGGAGGCCGAGCAGCCCGACGCCCTGTGCCTGCAGGAGACAAAAATGCAGCGGGAACAGGGGGACTTCGCCTTTCCTGGCTACCGGGAATACTGGAACTCTGCGGAGAAAAAGGGCTATTCCGGCACGGCGGTGTTCTCGAAAACAGAGCCCCTCTGTGTAGAATACGGCATGGGCGACCCGGAGTACGACCGGGAGGGCCGGGTGATCGCGGCGGAGTATCCGTCCTTTATCCTGGTGACGGTGTACACCCCCAACTCCCAGCGGGGCCTGGAGCGGCTGGGCTTCCGGATGCGCTTTGAGGACGAGCTACGGGACTATCTGGCAAAGCTGCGGGAGAGAAAGCCCGTGGTGGTCTGCGGCGACCTGAACGTGGCCCACCGGCCCATCGACCTGAAGCACGACAAGAGCAATATCGGCAACGCCGGATATACCTACGAGGAGCGGGGGAAGTTCAGCGAGCTGCTGGCAAGCGGGTTCCTGGACAGCTTCCGGTACTTCTACCCGGACCGGGACGACGCCTACTCCTGGTGGAGCTACATGCACAATTCCCGGCAGAACAACACCGGGTGGCGGATCGACTACTTTCTGGCGGACGCCCGGCTGGCCCCCCGGCTGAAGGACGCCATGATCCTTTCCCAGTATCCGGGCAGTGACCACTGCCCGGTGGGGTTGATCCTGGAATAGCCGAGGGATACCCTGCGATAAGGAGGCAGAGGATGAATTCCATAGAACAACTGAGAAATTGGCTCCGGGAGAGCAAAAAGACCGTCTTTCTGGGCGGGGCGGGGATGTCCACCGCCAGCGGGATCCCGGATTTCCGCAGCGCCCACGGGCTCTACATGCAGGAAAAGCAGGGGATCTCCTATGAGGAGATGCTTTCCATCGACTATTACCGGCGACACACGGCGGAGTTCTACGACTTTCTCCGGAACGTGATGCTCTACCCGGACGCCAAGCCAAACCCCGCCCACTACGCCCTGGCGAAGCTGGAGCGGGAGGGCCTTCTCCAGGTGGTGATCACTCAGAACATCGACGGGCTTCATCAGGCGGCGGGCAGCAGAAACGTCATCGAGCTCCACGGCAACGAGGACCGGTATTTCTGCCAGAGCTGCGGGAAGCAATACAATATGCGGTATGTGGCGGACTGCCAGGGCGTTCCCCTGTGCGCCTGCGGCGGGCAGCTGAAGCCCGACGTGGTCCTCTATGGGGAGCAGCTGAACCAGCGGGACCTGCAGCGGGCGGTGGAGTATGCCTGCGAGGCGGAGCTGATGCTGGTGGGGGGCACGTCCCTGGTGGTGTACCCGGTGGCCGGGCTGGTGAACTATCTGAGCCCGGGGGCGCGGCTGGTGATTCTGAACCGGGACCCCACCCCCTACGACAGCCGGGCGGACTTGGTGATCCGGGAGGATCTCAAGGAGGTCCTGGCCCAGGCGGCACAGTGAGAATCAGGAGGGAGACTATGCTGGAAGCGTTGAAGGAACAGGTATATGAGGCGAACATGCTTCTGCCCAGGCACGGGCTGGTGACCTTCACCTGGGGCAATGTGAGCGGGATCGACCGGGAGAGCGGGCTGATGGCCATCAAGCCCAGCGGGGTGGAGTATGACGCCCTGGGCCCGGATGACATGGTGCTGGTGGACGTGGCCACGGGGGAGAAGGCGGAGGGCAGGTGGAACCCCTCCTCGGACACGGCCACCCACTGCGAGCTATACCGGAATTTTCCGGGCATCGGGGGCGTGGTGCACACCCACAGCCGCTGGGCCACGGTGTTCAGTCAGGCGGGGCGGGGGATTCCGGCCCTGGGCACCACCCATGGGGACTATTTTTACGGGGAGATCCCCTGCACGCGGAAGCTGACCCCGGAGGAGATCGCCGGGGAATACGAGCTGGAGACCGGCCGGGTGATCGTGGAGGCCTTCCGGGGGAAGGACCCGGGGGCCGTCCCGGCGGCGCTGGTGTGCAGCCACGGGCCCTTCGCCTGGGGCACGGACGCCAAAAACGCGGTGCACAACGCCGTTGTGCTGGAGGAGCTGGCCTTTATGGCGTGGCATAACCTGATGATGGACCCCGCCCTGCCGCCTATGCAGCAGGAACTGCTGGATAAGCATTATCTGCGTAAACACGGCAAAAACGCCTACTACGGCCAGGGAGAGCGCGCCAACGCCTAAGACCTTGGGGGCGCCGCCCCCAAACCCCTGCAACCTTTGAAAAGGTTGACGAAACTTTTACCCACTCCTCACTGTGTTCGTCGCACATGACGCCAAGAATGGAGAAATGAGCCAGCTGAGTTTCGT
>NZ_RAZF01000051.1 GCF_003612555.1 Acutalibacter sp. 1XD8-33 | reverse complement strand
CGGCCCTGGATGCTGCCGCATAAGTTCCGCAAATCTTTGAGTTGAATGTGTCAACTGATATTGACAAGATCATTAGGATAATTTGCGCGAATGAAAGTTTTGACATCCTTTGCTCCAATGGTTTTCTTGGAACAATCCCATACTTTTACTATCTCCAACTTACCTTTTTCATTAAGTAGATATTCCTGATCCATTCTAACCGGCACATTAGCGTCTACTACTGTTTTTGCATCTTCATCTAAACAGAAACAACAAGCGATTTCAATCTTTTCATCTTGTGTGCATCGCAGGTTTCGATCTTCCAATTCAATTTTGACCTGCTCATTATTGAAGAATATTTCTAAGGCTTATAAAACAGTCGATTTCCCAACATCGTTCTTTCCAACGATAACATTTATATGTTCATCAAAATTGATGACAGTATCAATGTACCCTCTAAAATTTCTCAAATGAATACGGTTTAAACTTATGTTCATAGTGTGATTCCTTTCTTTGCAGAAAATTCAGCAAAATGGTATTACCGCTGCTTAAATGACTTTTGAATAAAGGTCTCTACAATTTTATATCGAAATGCCACGTTGTTCCACATCAGTCGGTCATTTTTTGCGGACAGTTCAATACATGCCTGTCTGTTTCGTTCTCTGCTCCTACGTTTCGTTTCTGTCCCTTGAGCCTTTCTTATCTTTCCCCTGCACTCTGGACAATACTTCGATATGGCAGAGCCGGGGACGTATTCAACGTCGCACACCATACAGTGTTTAGCGGGTAACGCTGTCCACCGCTTCGTAGGTGTGATATGTAATTCACCGACAAAGCCGATGAATTTATAATAAATCTTGATTTCCTGCCTAACCGTTCCGTCCGCTGACTTCTCACGCTCCGAAACAAGTATCTTGTCTATCAAGGCGTTTACAACCGTTGCGTCCAGTTCCTTTAAGCCTTGATAGTTGCGGATAAGGGAGAGGAAGTCACGGATTCCCTGCGACTTCTCGTAGCTTTCGTTAAGAGTTTCCGTTACTTCCTTCAACCGTGCTTCAATTTCAAGCTGTTCTTTCTGGTATTTCCCCGACATCATCTCGAAATTCCGCTCGGTGATACGCTCCATGACCTTATCCTCATAGAGAGAGGAAAACAGCCTGTCAAGCTCCGCAAGGCGTTTGTTCAGCTTCTTCCGTTCTTTCTCCATTACCTTTGCCTTGCTCTGGTCTGTTTCCGTGAGCCGCTTCTCAATCGCCCTCACCGCCCGCTCGTCATTCACCGCCATATCAGCAAAACGATTGATGTCGGCAAGGACGGCGTTGAATAAGTCCCTCGCTTCAATGGCGTGTGCGGTACACATGACGTTGCCATACCTGCCGTAATTATTACAGGTGTATTGTACGCAGTCGATAATGTCGGGGCGTTTCCTCCTGTTTGCGCTCATAGCCCGCAGAGCATAGCCGCAGTCTGCACACTTGATAACGCCTGCAAAGATATTCTCAAAGCCGCCCTTGTTCTCTGGCAGTCTGCGGCTCGTCATAAGCTGTTGGACAATATCAAATTCTTCTTGTGTGACTATGCCCTCATGGGTGTCGGGTATCACTTCCCATTCTTCGGGCAGCTTAGAGGGGCGTTTCTTGCTTTTCATGTTGACGGCAATCCGCTTGTAGCCTGCAAGGTTTCCTGCATATATCGGGCTTCTTAGAATACTTCTCACACTATTTTCGCTCCAAATATAACGGTTTTCCTCGTTATCCTCAAAGTATCTCTCATAGCCTGCCGCCCCCTGCTCCGCCGCATAAGCGGCAGGGCGTAAAACGTGCTGGCTGTTGATGTGCTTTCGGATTTTGGAGATTCCGTTTCCCGCAAGTGCAAGGTCGAATATCTCCCTTACAACGTGCGCCACCTTATCATCTATCAGCAGATGGTTGTGGTCGGCAGGGTCTTTGACATACCCATAGGGCGCATATGTTCCCATGAATTTCCCCTGCTGAAACCTCGCCCGATATGCCGATTTTATCTTGACCGACACATCGGCTGAATACATCTCGTTTAGGATGTTACGGAACGGCGTGATGTCCATCGCCGATTTATTCAAGGTGTCAACTCCGTCATTGACTGCTATATACCGCACGTTATTTTCGGGGAAAAAGACTTCCAGATATAGCCCGCAGTCAAGATAATTTCTCCCCAGACGGGATAAATCCTTCGTAATCACGCAGTTTATCAGTCCGTTTTCAATGTCCTTGACCATGTTCTGGAAACTCGGTCTTTGGAAATTCGTACCAGAGTAACCGTCGTCCACATAGGTTTTTGCCAAATGCCATCCCTGCTTTTTCACATAATCCGTGAGGATGGATTTCTGTGTTGCGATGCTCGCACTCTCGTTATCCGTGCCATCGTCCTTTGACAAGCGACAGTAAATCCCAACCTCGTAAACCTTATTTTCCGTCCTTAATCCTGCCATACTGTTAAACCTCCGTCTCTGTTCTACTAAATTTCATGCTCCATTGCGTACATTCTAAGCGGACAAGCCCTCATTGTCGAAGGTGTCGGCTTCGGCAATCTTCCTGCGAATATCCTCGGAGATAATCGGGATAAATGCGTCTGCAATCGTCTGTGTGCCTACATATTCCCGACTGATAATCACTTGTACTGGTGCTGTTGTTACAATGCGTTTTCTCTTTTCCATCGGTCTTTTATTTCTATCCTCGCCCATAATCGAACCGTCCTTTCCTTAAAATCCCCTGTTCCCATGCCTTTATGGCAGGGGGCAGGAGCGTATTGAAAACGCTCCCATCCCACAAAATCAGATACGCTCAATCCCCGCTGTTCAATTCTTTCTGCAATGCTTTAAAAAGTGCCGCCGCTTCATCAGCGTTCAATGTGATACCTTTGCCGCATTTCTCACGGTTTGGAGAGAAGCTGCGAATATCATATTTTGGCTCTTTCCCGTTCCATGAGATAAGGTTGATTTCCTTTGTGTAGCCGCTGTCACTTGCAGAGAGTACAGCGATTTCCTTTACAATCTCATACTGGATTTCTTTCATTCCCGACCTCAACTTTCTGTATTTACCTCCCGAAAAGAGAAGATTAGCGGCTGTCCCTGCCCCGTTTCCTCTGCAACTCACGCTCCAAAAGTTTGATGATGGTGTCCTCCATCTGCTTCGGCGTTGTCCCTTTCGGGAAGTATTTCTTTAACCGCTCCATGCCGATTTTCACGGTTTCTTTCTGGTTTCCCTTTTCCTCCGTCATAATTGCAAAGATGGTATCCATGTCAAGCCACCCGCTCTGGCTCAAAGTTTTCATCCGCTGTGCCTGTGAGAGGGAGGGCGTTGCTTCCTCGCTCTCCATTGTGGCGAATACGTTTTCCTGCTCGTCTTTCTTCAAATAGGACAACTCCACCGCAGGCGTGAGGGCGATTCTCCCCCCGTCCACCATTTGTAAAATAGGCGGTATCAGTTCCGTCAATCGGATAAACCTCTGCACGGTCATCCTGCCAACGCCGAAGCCCTGCGCCACCTTATCGTCCGTCCGCAACTTCGTCCCAACTTGTGACGAGGTTAAATCCGTGCGGAAGCCTTGCCGCTTCATGGCTTCGGATTTCATCTTGTAGGCAAACGCCCGCTCGCTCGGCAGGATATTTTCACGCTGTAAGTTGCTGTCTACAAGTGTGATGATGGCTCGGTCACGGTCTAAGGGCAGGACAAAAGCGGGGACTGTGTTTATCCCTGCAAGCTCCGAAGCACGGACACGCCGCTGTCCCGCAATGATTTCATAGCCGTTCCCGTCCTCTTTCGGGCGTGTGATTATCGGCGTTACAATTCCAAACTCCTTAATGCTTTCAGCCAACTCTGACAGCATTTCATCCTCCACCACATGAAACGGATTGTCGGGAAACGGGTATAAATCTGCTGTCTTTAATACCTTAAAATCCTGTTTCTTCATTCAAATTCCTACCTTTCTTTCGCTCTGTTCCGATTGCTTTTCTGTAATTCCTCTAACACTTCTGGCGGTATTTTTGAGAGCAGCCGCCCCATCTGCTCGTTGGTTCTCTGCAACTCAAATATCCTCTGGTTGGCTTTCTGTACCTTTAATTCCTGCTCATACTTTTCATCACGCATACGCCCCGCATAATCGGATTCCTGCCCGATTCTCTCTTTCAAGCTGTCAATATAGGCACTCTGTTTACTGATTTCTTTTGAGAATTTCTCCACGTCTGGGAGCCATGCCGCAACCATTTCCAGAGCCTTGTCACGCTTCTTTCCTGCGTTAAAGGCGTTAATGTCGGAGAGGGCAGACACGATTTCTTCATACTGTTTATCCAGCCTGCCGCCTAACTTGTAGAGCCATGTGGGGATGTGTTTCCGCTTCGTTTCCATTGAGGACTGCCCCCGCTCAAGCTGATTCCACCGTGCGGACATCCGCTCATGGTAGGCGGTCTGCCACTCGGACAGGCTCTTTTGGTTGCCTAATATAGACTTCGCTGACAGCTTGTTGTCTGGCGTAAGCGGCACAAAGCATAGGTGCATATGGGGCGTCCTCTCGTCCATATGGACGACTGCGGAGAGGATATTCTGCTTTCCCACACGCTCCGAAATGAAGTCAAGAGCCGTCTGGAAATAGGCTTTTTGTTCTTCGGGCGGTAAGCTGTTCATAAATTCGGGTGAAGCGGTGATAAGGGTTTCCACCATCATCACGCTGTCTTTCCTCGTCCTGCACCCTGCTTCAGCCACCATTCGGTTTATCTCTTTCTTGTAGGTGTAACGGGGCGGATTCACAAGATGGTAGTTATCTTTGGAACGTCCCACGTCAATGTCTGGGTTGCTTTTGTAGGCTTCTTTCTTCCGCTCGTTGTGGCGTTCACAAGCCGCAACGCCGCCTGCCTTGCGTTTCTGGAAACGCAGGATTGCATAGGGCATAGTCAATCTTCCTTTCTTCGGCGGGTAATCTCCCAAAAGGTGACGGTCGTGACGATGGTGACGGTGTTTTTGGGATACCCCCTACCGCCCGTCATAGCTGTCACCGTCCGCCGACATTCTTTCATCCGAAGCCGCAAGGCGCAGGATGGGCAGGGCGTAAGCCCTGCTTTAAGGGAGTCCAGAGGGAACGTCTGGCACACGACTTTGCAGGGCGAAGTGTAGTGTGTTACACCCTGTAAACGCAGTCGGAAAAATCGGAAGATTTTTCTGACCGCAGGGGTGGCTTTACGAGCCGAAAAGGGCGAGCAAAGCCCACGCCTGCACTTTGCGATTACGGGGTGTTCTCCCGTAGGGCAGAACCGCCGATTTTACATACATTTGCTATGACGGTGACAGCAACAGGGGGTATCCCAAAAACACCGTCACGACCGTCACTGACCGTCACGCATAAGCCAGAGCCGCCGTATTCACATGCTTCTTAGGTGACAGTGACAGCGGCAGGGGGTATCCCAGAAACACCGTCACCATCGTCACAACCGTCACCGTCCGTATCCTCCTGCCTCGCAAGGGAAATCAGCCTGTGGCTGTTCTTGCGGCAGAAGTCATAGCGGATATGGTTTTCAAGCAGGAAGTCAAGGCTGTACTCGTTCATCCATTTTGTCAAGACATTCGCCGCTGTCCCTGTTTCCCCTAAAGCACCCAGTAATTCCGTTGCCGTTCCAGTCCATTCCCCTTTGTCCTGCATGAAATCCACCAGCCGAAAAAGGATGTCTGGTATTGCTTCTTTGGCAAGCTGTTCCTGCTCTTTCCTCTCCACCAGTTCCCAACTGCAATCACGGAAACGGAGCGTGAACTCCTGATAGGGCGTGTCCCTGCCCGTCACATACAGCTTTGCGGCATTGGACGCACGGCTTTCCTGCTGCAGGACAAAGGTTGCGTCCGCACTTCCCGTCAATCCCGCCGTGCCAGACACTTTGTTGAACACGTCGCTGTCGTTCTGCTTTCGGATGTGGTGTACGACAATGACCGCTAATGAGTGCCTGTCGGCAAAGTCTTTGATGAGGGAGATGTCCCCGTAGTCGCTTGCATAGGCATTGTCTTTGGATGCGGTGCGGACTTTCTGCAAGGTGTCAATCACAATGAGCCTGCTGTCGGGGTATTCTTTCAGATAATCCTCCAACTGCACGATAAGACCGTCTGACAGCTTGTCGCTTGCCACCGCGAAGTGGAGCCGCCCGCTCGCTTCGTCTGTCAAGCGGAACAATCTGTCCTGTATGCGGCAGAACGTGTCCTCAAGGCAGAGGTAAAGCACGTCGCCCTCCTGTGTCGGCATATCCCACAAGGGGATTCCCTGCGACACACAAAGGCAGAGCTTCAGCATGAGCCAGCTCTTGCCGATTTTCTGTGAGCCGCAGAACAGAATTAAACCCGTGGGTATCAGACCATCCACCACAAAGGACGGCTTCTCAAGCGGTTCATAAAGAAGCATGTCGGCGTTGACCGTTTGAAGCTTCTGCATGGGATTCCTCCTTTCGGGCGGTGTCTTTGGTTTTGTTGCGCATAGGCGTGACCTCCTTAAAATAGATTTACTCCCACGGAAAAGAGTGAGAGTATGTAATGCCGCCATCCCCACACCGATAAAAAGCGGATTCCTTTTTCGGGCAGTAATCGTTAAGATTGGAGATACTTCCTCATTTCTTCCTTGACTTTCTCCCTTGCAACCGAAACAGACTTCTGGACAGCGGAAGCGGTGCAATGCTCCATCTCGCCAATCTGGTAAAAGTTGAAATCATACTCGTAATAGAGCAGGAAACGCCGCCTCTGTATCTCTGGCAGTCGGGTAACCGCTTTAGCGAATATCTCATTCCGTTCTTTTTCAATCATTCTTTCATCAAGCGTTTTGGGAACACGCAATGCCCGTCTGTAAAGGGTTTCATCCCATACCTCGTTAAACTCCCTGTGCCGCTGGTTCCATTGCTGAAGGTTTCTGCTTTTCCGCTCCATCTGCCGAAATTCAACAAATAGCTGTTCTGATACTTCCAGTTCGTGGTGTTCCCCCTGCCCGTCCTTAAAGCTGATAAAATACCTTTCGCCGCTTTCCGTGGATCCCTCCCGAAGCGTGTATGTCTTATCCCTATATGCCATCCTGCTTTTCTCCCGAAAAGAATTGAATAAGGGGATTGCCCCTCACCCGATAGCCCATAGGAAAGCAGGATGTATTAGACACTTATAAAATTTTCCGCAGCTTCTTCCGCAGATGGTTTAACCTTGCATAAATAGCCCCTGCCGTTAAATGCACAAGCGGGGCAATCTCCTTTGTGGAATATCCCTGCATTTTCAGCAGGACGATTTGTAATGCGCGTCTGTCCACCGTGATTAAGGCAAGGTACAGATTTTCGCTCTCAATCTCGTCCAGTAAATCAGAAACAGACCTTACCTCCGCCTGCTTCTCCCTGTCCGCCATGCCCTCAAGGTATTCGCCGAAGTCGCTCGCCCATCGGTAAAACCGCCTGTTGGAATTAAAATCTGCCCTGTCATCCGTGCGGATTTGCTCAATGGTTGCTTCATCAACGCCGCACTCACGCAGAATTTTTTCCTCGGTTTCTTTCCAGATACGCCATTTCCTGTCCTCCCGTCCGTGGTTGTATGCCATCCTTATTTCCTCCAATCGAATTGATTGAGAGGGCAGGAAAAAGCCTCCTCATTTTCCCAAAGGAAAAAACAAGGGGGCTGAACGCCTTAAATTTTGTTTTCCATTATCTTTCTCAGCTTCGCAAGGATTTTGGCTTTGCGCTTGTTCACAACGCTCTGTGTCACGCCTAACCGCAACCCGACTTCCCGCTCGGAAAGTTCTTCAAAGAAGATTGCTTGTATCAACGTCTGTTCACTGTCCGACAACAAAGGCAGGGCGGTTTTCAGCCTGTCCACCATCACCGCATGGACAACGGTTTCCGCAACATCCACCGTTTCATCAACAACGAAGTCAATCACATTTCCCTCACTGTCTGTAAATCCCTCCAATGAGAGCAGCTTGTGGTTCGTGTCCAGTTTTTTCAGATAACGCCACCGTTCTTTATCCCGATAGAAATCCGTGTACTGTTCCCGCACAACTTCAAGCAGACAGCCCTGCACGGGGATAAACAGCTTGTCCATGTAACTCTGGTCGGCTTGCCTGCGGCGGCAGAAGTCTGTATAGGATAATTCCACATAACCGCCGCTTTCTTTGATATATACTTTTCTTGGTGCGTATCTCACCGTAAGTACCTCCCATCTGAATTTTTAAAATGCTAAAATCTAGATGGGAAAGGCGGCGAACGGCAGCCAACAGCGGAAACAGCCCTGCGGCATATTCCGATAAAAAACGACAAAAGAAAAACCGCAAAGGCTCTGTGACCTCTACGGTTATGAGTGATTCTAATTCTGTTAAGTGGAGATTCTACTTCTGGTTTCATGGTGAGAAGTAGCGTTGCATGGGCAGAGATTTTTTTAACTGGCTTCCTGCCATTCCCCGATATGCTATGTATGGATAAATTCTGCGTTGCATGAGCAGATAGATTACTGCCCGAAAAAAGAACATAAAAAAATCCCTCCAAACTTGAAAACAGGTCTGGAGGGTATCTATTTATTTTTTTAGGTATAGTGAAACTGCCCACCATCGCACTGTTTTTTTTATTTGGTGGACATTGACCTTGCCTTTATCAAAAGAAATAAAACCAATAAACTACGTTGCTCACAGAGAGAAAAGCTTTGCCATCAAGTAAACAACAATAAAAGCTATTGCTGCACTTCCAAGCATATACATTACAGTTTGATATGGACGTTTCCCGATTTCCTGTTGTTCCTCTATCTCATCTAATCTCCTTCCTTCCGTAAAAGCAACGATTTCTTTATAGGTTGAAAGATGATTTTCTTTCTTGACTTTATCCGCTTTAAATGCAAAATATAGTGCGATAGCATACACCCCACTCCACGGAATCAGCCCATACCAGTCCATGAACGCTAGAAACGGAACAAATGTAATGACTGTTAGAATCAAAAACACAGCATATATACCGCCAATTTTATTTAATTTTTTAATTTCTGTTTCCTTGATTTCATTTTTCATAATTTCAACATCTCCTTTAATTAGTTGGTCAAGAGATACGTTGAATACAGAACTTAGCAGTAATACGCTATGAATATCTGGATAGTTTTTCCCCGTTTCCCAATTAGAAACGGTTTGTCTGCTCACATAGACCTTTTCTGCCAGTTCTTCTTGGGAAATCCCCATATTACTGCGATATTTTTTTATTTGTGCGCCAACTTCCAACTTTCTTCCTCCTTTCTTCGTTTGTCGATTGAATAGTATCCCTGAACCACCAGAATCTTATCATTCAACAAACCCAACTTCTACCAAAAGAATTTGACTTTAGCCAAAATCCCTATGTCAAATCCTTTTGACATAGGGATTTATCTACGTTTACAACGAAATTAAACACCATAATACTTTTTAATCGCATATGCAACATATTCAGAACAACCGTTTCCAAATTGGCTGTCCGTAGCTTCCGCCAACTTCTGTTTTTGCAAATACTCACTTGCTAAATCCAAAAGTATGCTTCTGGCATTGTCAAGTTTAAACATCTCCTTATAATTTTCCGCAAGCTGCTCGACTGCTTCTTTTTCTACATTAACGTCACCAGTTTCTTTCGCCGCCATAAACTTTTTATATATTTCAGTATTTTTGTCCTGCTCCTGCTTAAATTCCTTAACATCACCAGTTGACTGCATAATAGCTTCCATTGCTTTTTCTTTACTGCCATACCATTTAAAAACATCTGCAATGGCTTGTTCATTTGAAAAGCCTGCTGCTAAATATTCCCGATATTTTTCCTCACTTCCATATTTTTGTATCTGCTGTTTCAGTGATTCTTTTGACATACATCCCAACATATGGTCTAAAATTTCCTGAATCTCTTCGTTACTAAATGCCTTAAAACTCATAGTATTAACTCCTTTCATCACGTCTGATATTAACTCAATAATCCCATTTAGCCGATTTCGCTTTTGCTCCAATAAATTCTTTTGAGTTAATAAAGCCTGTTCTTTATCGTAGTTAGGACTGTCCATTATTTTCTTTATGTTTTCCAATGGTATCTCTAATTCTTTAAAGAACATAATTTCCTGTAACCTTTCTAGTGCTTTGTTGTCGTATAAGCGGTAGCCCGCATCTGACAATTCCGTTGGCTTTAATAAGCCAATCTCATCATAATATCTTAATGTTCTTATGCTTACTCCGCTTATCTCTGACACGTCTTTGACTGTTTTCATTATTTCCTCCTTCCAATCTTATCCTAAACCGTTACGCTACGAGAGAGTCAATACATAAATTTATCTTTTATTAAAGCAAAAATTATTCTCTATTATACCAAAAATTTTAACCTCATACATATCTAAAAAGCAGCGAAGATTTCTCCCCGCCGCTTTTGATTAACTATACATAAATAATTTCTTCATTCACAATCTCCCTCGCACACGCACTTATGTTATTACCCCCGAACAAGAATATAGGAAATCTGATTATGTTGAAAGAAAGCGGAGACCTTATCAGGAGAATGTTGTAATGTTCGCATGAAGGAAGCAGTTTTATGGCGGATATCGTATATGGTCCGAGGTAAGTCGCCAGAATGGACCGAAAGTTTCAGCGCGTGATTGAGATATTCGTCCGGATTGCTCTCGGGAGCATAGGGCGGCAGAAAGAACAGCTCGATTTTATCCCGATGCTTGTCCAGCCAGGCTGCGGCTTTCTTCCCGTGGTGCACCTTTAAGTTGTCCAAAATCAGGAAAACCTTTTGGTTGGAGGTCCGAATCAACCGGTCCATAAATTGGATCAGGCGCTGCTGGTTCATGGAATCCTCGTACATCATAAAGCGAACGTCCCCCTGCCTGCTCAGGGCGGAAAGCATATTCAGCCTCTCTCTTTTCGTTTCCACCGACAGAACAGGAGGCTGTCCTTTGGGTGCAAACCCGCGCTCACAGTTCGAGCAGTTGTCGATTCCAGTCTCGTCTCCCCAGTAAATCACGGCATTTTCTGCCTTGGCCCGCTGGTCGATGGCCGGATATTCTTCCTCCCGCCACCTTTAGATACGGGAAGGATTCTGTTTCCGGGCACGCTTGACCGGACGCTGGCACGTCAAGCCCCAGCGCCGCATATAATCCGACACACTGCCGTCCGAGATCTTTTTCCGATACCTTTTCCAGACGTATGCACACACTTTCTTCAGCGTCCACAGACTCCCAGGAATGCCGAATTCCTCTGGGCGGCGGGTAACAATCGTTTCCCGTATTTCCGCCTGCTCCTCCGGTGTCAGAAGCAGATGCGTCCCCTTCTGGAATCCGTGTTTCTTCGGTTCCAGCGCTTTGTCTCCCTCTCGCTTATATGCCGTCCATATTTCGCTGGCGCGACTCTGCCGCACTCCGGTTAATTCCTCAATTTCTTTCCCGGCTTTTCCCATCTGTTTGAGGCGTACGACCTGACGGCGTACCTGCTTGAGCTCTCCACTTTTCAGTTTTCGTAAATCTATGTATTCCATACTCCCTATTTTACCACTTTCTACTGCTTTTTTCTAGGTCGTTTTTCAGGAATAATATTTAAGTGTTGTACCCATTCTAAGGCGTTTTCTTCCTTTAGGCGTTCCGTTATGGCCTGTGCCTGTTTCATGCCCTCTATGAGCCGTTCAAAGCGTTCCTGCGCCTGCTTATCAATATCGGCAAGGTAGGCGTTAAGTCTGCCGCTTGTGAGAAGATTGGTGTATGTAACCTTGCGATGCTGCTTCAAATAATCCAAATGCCGCTGTCCCCATGTGCCTATCGGCTGTTCTTCTTCGGCGGGTAAAGCTATACATGGGATTAAATAGTCAACTTGCCTTTCGTATTTGCCGCCCAGTTCCTCAAAAATCGTCTTTGCCATTGTCTGTTACCTCCACATTCATTTTTATTTTGAATGTCCGCAAAATCCGTCCTACATCTCAAAATCACAAGCAATGAAAGGATGGGCCGTAGTGCCACCGTTTTTCCTCGCCTGGAGATAATCCCAACAGCATTAACCCTTTCGATCCATCTGGCAGGAGTCAAGGTATAAGCAGGAGAGCGAACATCAACAAGTAAATGCTGAAATGCCTGCTCGTCAAAGCTGGGATTATTTTCTCTTTCCCACTGGCCTAGGAATGCGATTGTATTCCTACTGCGAAGCCAGCTTTGAATCACATAGCTCGGGCTCTCTGAATCAAATCGCTTTGCGATATC
>NZ_RAZF01000050.1 GCF_003612555.1 Acutalibacter sp. 1XD8-33 | reverse complement strand
TGGTAACATGTTCAGCTTGGCAGTACTAATAGGCCGAGGGCTTGACCATTTTGTTCCCTCCCTTTTCGATTTCTTCCTTTGCTTTCTACGCTTTATTCAGTTTTCAGGGAATTGCTAATTGTTGAGAGGACGAGGATATTGTTACAGTCCATCCAAACGGATGGGCTGTTTTTTACATATCCAAAATACAGAGGTAGTCCTGTGCTGCTTGTTTTCGATATGGGCGAGCCGGCCGCCGATTTTTGGATGCATTGAAGTTTTCTTCCGATTCACAGTTCTGTTGACTAGTTGATGCTGCTTGAAGATGAGGAAGAGGACAAACAGACTGCAAAGAATACTGGCTGTCGATTTGCTGAGGTCAGACGGAACTGCCGGGAAAGCCTTTAACTTTTGGAAGCTGGTGCAAACGAAGATGATAATTGCCCACACGATGGAATATAAGGGCCTGGCTCTGCCCTTATCTGAATGGAACCTTCGGAACTACCGGGCCGTTGATTATCCGGCCTACTCTGTTACATATAATGATTGCTTTTTTGAAATGCGACAGGCCCTGGGATTGCATCCGGTCAACTGCTGCGATGAAAGGTCCGCCCTGTTGGAAAAGGCGGACAATATTTTTATTCTGGAGGTCGACGGGGTCCTAGTGGGTTCTGTGGCCATATATGGCAACGAAATCGACGACCTGATCGTGGTCAGGGGGTATCAGCGGAAAGGCTATGGTCAGGGGCTGCTGCGGTTTGCAGTGGCCCGTATGCAGCGGCAGGGTGTCACCCCTATTAGAGTGCATGTGGCGGACTGGAACCAAGCCGCCATGAGACTTTATAGTCGGAACGGCTTCGCCGTTGTCGGTACTGAGATTGTTCAAACATAAGGAGATCATATCATGGAAGAAGTCAACGTTGTGAGGGATTTTTACGAAAACGGCGCGGAGGTGGGGCGTTTGGAGCAGGGCTTGGGGATTGTGGAGGCCACCCGGACCAATGAGCTTCTCTCCCGCTATGTGCGGCCCGGCATGACTGTTTATGATGTGGGCGGCGGCGTAGGATACTATTCTGACTGGCTGGTGGGTATGGGCTGTGATGTAACCATGTTTAAGCTGGCGCCCTCCGCAGTAGAATACGCGAAAGAACATTGCGCTCATTCGTTTCCGGTCTATGCGGCGGACGCCAGGGAGCTTCCGGCTGCGGATGCCTCCTGCGATGTGGTGCTTTTGATGGGCCCCCTCTACCACCTGCTGGAAAAGGAGAGCCGAATGCAGGCGCTTGGGGAGACCTGCCGGGTGCTCTCTCCTGGCGGATTGCTTTTAGCTGCGGGGATTTCCAAGTTTAGCTCTACCACTTGGGCCCTGTCTACCTATCGGGCAGGAAACGATTTTTTGGACGACGAGGTCTATATGGACATGCTGCGGGGGGAACTGGTGAAGGGGGAGCACCACCGCCCGGCGAAGTATCCCAATTTCATCGCCCAGGCCTATTTCCACACCCCGGAGGGGCTGGTTGGGGAGCTGGCGGAGGCCGGATTCCAGGTGGAAAAGCTCCTGGCCATTGAGGGCTGCGTCTGGTTCACGCCGGGGCTGAATGAAAAATGGGAGGATCTCCCGGCCCGGGAGCGGCTGCTGGAGATCCTCCGCCTGACGGAAGAGGAGCCCTCCATCCTGGGTTTCAGTCCCCATTTTTTGGCAGTCGCGCGGAAGAAATGACGGCAAGCAAAAGGACAGCGGTTACGCTGTCCTTTTGCTATTCTTTCCGAGAGTTTGTTTTTATGGGCGCGTGGCTGCGCCTGCTGGCTGATTGCAGGGCGCCGCGCCGGGCGGGCGAATTGGCTGGGATCCTACGCACAGAGCTGGCACCCTCCGGGACTAGGGGTGCCTTTTATTCAGTTGCAAAAGAGTTTCGTCTCGTTATACGAGATGAACTCTCCGCACCCCTCTTGTATAGTTAACCGAGCACAGCGAGCGTTAACCTATTATTCACCACCCGAAAAATTGCGCTTCTCAGGTGTTAAGGTCAGGACCTTGGGGACGCCGGTCTCGCCTACCGGCTCGGTCGGTTCGCAGCTTGGTCTGCAATACTTGGATTTGCCAAGTATCCGGCAGAACGCTCACCCCCAAGCCCCTGCAACCTTTGAAAAGGGCGCTGGTCTCCGGTGGAGACCGACCCGACCGAACCGACAGGTGAGACGACGAAACTTTTACGGTGGTTAGGTTAGCTCGTCAAAACACATAAAACCTTCACGACGAACAAAATGAGGAGTGACATTCGCGGTCCAAGACTTGGCGAAGCCAAGTCTCAGGCGTCTAGGCCCCTTGCGGTGGTTTGGAGGGCGACAATCGCCAGTGGCGGTTTCCCGTCGCCGGCCGAGTCGGCAGACGAGACCAGGCGAGACCCAGAGCCTCCTAGGTCTTAAAAAGCATACTCCTTTCAGAAAGCAGCGGAATCATCCTAAATGGCGATCCACCAGCAGACGCCGTATTTGTCGATCACTGTTGCGTTATATTCGTTCCAGGGCAGTGCCTCAAGAGGATGCAGCACCACGCCCCCCTGGCTGAGGACCTCAAAGGCATGGGAAACCGCCTCCTTAGTCCCCATCTCGAACACGTTGAAGGTCATGGTCTCCCATTTCAATTTGTGGACCAGAGCCACATCGCAGGGGTTTGCCGCTTCAGAGAGGGCCAAAAAGCCCTCCCCGCCTACCGACAGTTCGCAATGCTCATAGGCGGCGCCTTCCGGGTCCTTGATCTGGAAGGTGATCTCCGCGCCAAAGGCGTCGCAATAGAATTCTGCTGCTTCCAAACTGTTTTTTACATAGACTTGCGTGTAATTCTTCATTTTTTCTCCCCGTCCTATTGACGTATGTACTTAAAATAAGCCTTTAAGGGACTCTACACCGCTTGCGCTGCTGGTGGAAATGATACTGTTTAGAATTATCACATCGGACGCCCCTTTTTCCTGGGCGAGCTGGGGAACACTTCCCGAATAGAGCTGGTAGTCAACTACATAGACGTGCTGATAATGCTGAGTGAGAAAAGGGATGAAAAAATTCCCAAAGGAATCCTGCACCACCAGACAGGCGGAGTTATCGGTAAGGTCGCTGTTTTCCAGTACTTTATATGGCTGGTCCCCAGCCGCAAAAATCAGATAAAGCAGCGAATTGGAATACCCCTCGCCATCGGAAATCACATTCCAGCCCTCAAAGGACTCTCCATTGCTGTCTGTAAAGCTAAGGCTGGTAGTCCCTCCGGGCAGATAAGCGTCCACCGTGTCGGAAATCAGGCTGTAATCCTCTTCTCCTTCTGAAAACCCGCCCAGGAAACCCTCATAGCTCTTCTTTTCCAGCTGGTCCAGACTGACCGGCTGAAAGCCCTTGGCCTGACAGAACTCCCTATAGGCGTAATAAGCGCCCAGCTGGGTCCAGGTGCGGTCAGTACGGAAGTAGACATATTCATTACAGTGCTGAAGAAGAGCGTCGAACAGAGGGATCGTCTTGACAGAGGCATTCATGGCATTCACCGAGGGATAGATATATCGATCAATGGCTTTGCGCTGGTCGCTGCTGTTCACATTGTTTTGAACAAGATAGCTGTCAGGCAGTTCAATATCCATGCCAGTGGGAACCACAAGATGATACAGGGAGGCAATTCCATTCAAAGCGGTTCCCGCCTCTGAAACAGCAGTTATATAGCTGTTTGTTGTTTCCAAATCAAATTGATAATATTCATAGGCCGAACCGCCAACCGTCATATAAGAGCCCTTATCTTCAGGTGCGGAGTCGGGAGTTATTTGAGAAGGCGCCGCAGGGGAGGCAGTGGGTTCTGCTGTGGGATCCGAGGGAGGAACCGCAGCAGGGTCCGGGCTCTCCAGGGAAGCCGGAGGAGACGGTTCTGGGGCCCCCTCTTCTTCAGCTTCCCGAGATGTTAGCTTTACAATTACAAAGACGACGGCGACAATTAGAGCCAAAGCCAGGAGCACCCAGATAATCCATGGAGTGCGCCGCCGCCGGGGAGGACGGCGCAATGGACCGCCTTTCGTCCGATAAGTAAATTTTGTATCCATGAGAAGCCTCCTCTCAAAAGCCGGAAAGATAGTAAACGCACTTGCAAATCGAAATTCACCACTTTGCGCTACAGGCGATTTTGCGTTTTTTGAGCCACGTAAACTATAATAAACGGGGCCGGTTCCGAAGAGATTCCAGAACGGCCCGCAAGTTTGCAGAAATAGGAGTTTTTAGAAAGGATTTGGCCCATTGGAGCCGTTGTTCTGCTGGGGTGGGACGTTTACAGGGGGAGCGTACTGCTGAGGCGGAACATATTGAGGCGGATACTGCTGAGGAGGCTGGGGCTGCGGTGGTTGAGAGGGATATTCATAAGGAATGCCATATGGCGCGGACTGCTGTACGGGCTTGGGCCTGGCCTTCCCATAGATACGATAGGCCAGAGAGGAGAATAGAGGGATATTGGCCTCGCCATCCCGAGAAACTCGGAGAATTCCCAAAACGCTGGCCGTGATGGCGGCTACATAAAGGATGACGAATAAGGCGGAGGAAATAAAAGACAACGCCGTGGAGAGGAAAGGAATGGGGAGAATAGAGCTCCCCCAGCCTGTAAAGCGGTCAAAGAAGAAAAGCGCGGCGGAAAGCATCCAGGCTTGGAGAGACTGCCTGCCTGCCCATTCGTCCTGTTCCGCAAAGATCGCAAGGGCGGCCAGCGCGGCACAGATCAGCGGAGAGTTCAGGATAACAGCGGCAAAAGCCGCAATAGGATAGAAGCACAAAATAATGCCGAATTTACCTTTTTTCACAGGAAGAGCCTCCTTTATGAAGTAATTGGGATTTCCCAAGGGAAACCGCTGGGGATAAGTGAACCCATATGCCTAGTTTAAGACATTCGGGCAAGCAAGTCAAGACAATTCTTGATTGCGCAAATATTCTTTATCATAAAGTCATTGAAGGAGAACATATTGTATAGAGATGTGATAAGAAACTCAATATGAGGTGAAAAGAGAAGATTTCGAAAAAAATTTCAAAAAGGGCTTGCATTTTTCCAAAGGCTGTGGTATTATATTCAAGCAGTCGGGAAAACCGATAGTAAAGAGTTGGTGCTGATTACGGCGAGGGTCCACCCGTTCCCATCCCGAACACGGAAGTTAAGCTCGTTCGTGCCGAAAATACTTGGCTGGCAACGGCCCGGAAAGATAGGTTTCCGCCAACACAAAAGACAATCTCTCTGGGGGTTGTCTTTTTTCATTTTCTTGAGAAAAGCGAAGTGGCGATCAAATTTCCTCACCCCAGGGTGGGCCAGTATGTGCGGCGGGAAACGAGCCATAAGGACTGACGATTCTTTCCCGCCTCCTCCAACGGGTGTGGCCATTGAGCAGGGGTGACCGGATTGGCCCACTGCCGAATGGAATCTGTAAAATCCGGACTTGGAAATCTGGATCTATTGTAGTAGAAAGGAAAAAGCTCCATATCTGGTAGTTTTAAAAAAGAATCGAAAAAATTTCAAAAAAGGCTTGCATTTTTCCAAAGGCTGTGGTATTATATCTAAGCAGTCGGGAAAACCGATGGCAAAGAGTTGGTGTTAATTACGGCGAGGGTCCACCCGTTCCCATCCCGAACACGGAAGTTAAGCTCGTTCGTGCCGAAAATACTTGGCTGGCAACGGCCCGGAAAGATAGGTGTTCGCCAACACAAAAGACAATCTCTTCGGAGATTGTCTTTTTTTATTTTACGCTATAACGCGACACACGGGATCTCGAAGCTATCTCCATCCGCCTGGACGGCTCTAGTGGGGCCATATTACCAAAACGAAAAATGAAAACGAGAATGCGGAAGGAAATTTGAGAATAGGCGAGGAAAAGCGAGTATTGACATGCAAAGTTTAAGAAATTATTGAAAGAGGTTGACAGCCCGGAAAACTTGTGGTATCATCAGTTGGTGTAAAAGAACGGCAGTGAAAGTTTGGAGGTTTAAGCTATGTCAACTACTATGCCCAAGGCCGGCGAGATTGAGCGGAAATGGTACGTCATTGACGCCGCCGGCAAGCCCCTGGGCCGGGTGGCGGCTCAGGCGGCGGTGCTGCTTCGCGGCAAGCACAAGGTCACCTTTGCGCCCCATGTGGACTGTGGGGACCATGTTATCATCGTAAACTGCAAGGACGCGGTGCTTACCGGCGGCAAGGCCGAGAAAAAGTACTATTACCGCCATACCGGCTATATCGGTCATCTCAAGGCGACCCGCTATGACGCTTTGATGCGCACCAAACCGGAGTTGGCCATGCAGCTGGCCGTCAAGGGAATGATCCCGTCCAATTCCCTGGGACGAGGCGCTATGTCCCGCCTACGGCTCTATGCCGGCAGCGAACATAAGCATGCCGCCCAGAAGCCAGAAGCATGGAATATGTAAGGAGGATGTGAAACTATGTATGAGACTGCGCCTTATTTCTATGGCACCGGCAGAAGAAAGAGCTCTGTAGCCCGGGTCCGCCTGTACCAGGGCACCGGCAAAGTAACCATCAACGACCGGGATATTGATGACTATTTTGGCCTGGACACCCTGAAGTATATTGTCCGCCAGCCCTTGGCTTTGACCAATACTGATGAGAAATTCGACATTGTGTGCCGGGTTTCCGGCGGCGGCGTAACCGGCCAGGCTGGCGCCATCCGCCACGGCGTTGCCCGAGCTCTGCTGCAGTATGACAACGAGAACCTGCGCGCCGTTTTGAAAAAGGCTGGGTTCCTCACCCGCGACCCCAGAATGAAGGAACGCAAGAAGTACGGCCTGAAGGCTGCCCGCCGCGCTCCCCAGTTCTCCAAGCGCTAAATTTTTTATATGTATATCCAGCCTCGGGGTGCTCCGCTCCGGGGCTTTGCTTTTGGCAACAGGGTCCGCGCGCCATCCGCGCGCGATTTAGGCAGGAGGGAGGGCCTCCCGCCTATATCTGGCAACAGGCTTTACAAACCACCGGGCGGTGTGGTATACTTTCTTGCAGAAAGTATACTTTTCTAGAGTAATACTATGTGGCCTCTGCCGCCATAAGTTGGCGGCTCCGACAAGGTCGTGGGACGCTGTCCCACACCCTGCCGCCTTTGAAAAGGCGGGCGAAACTTTTTCCCTGGTTAGTTTTGACCGGTCTAGTCGATCGAAACTTGGCAACGCCAAGGTTACAGCCGGTCAGGGGGTCAGGGACCGTCAAGCGCCGACCGAACCGGCAGGCGAGAAGAACTCCCCAACTGCCAGAGGCCCAAACATACGCTCAAAACCTATGATGAAAAATACATACAGATGAGCATGGAATTGGCGGAGAGCTGGGCGCCGCCCCAAGTTCTGAAAAGGAGCTGAAAATGCGAAGCAGGCAAATCAGAAACAGAAGAAAGAGGCTGATCCTGGCGATCGTCTTGGCGGTGTGCGTCACGTCGGGGCTGATCTGCGCGGCGGCTGTCAGCGCGGCCACCGGGTCCGCCTCCGCCCTGGTGATCGACGGCGACAAAACTTACCGGGTGGACCGGGGCCAGACGGAGCAGATGCTGGCCCAAGCCTGGAAGCAGGGGATGGAGCCCATTGAACCGGAGGACGAGACAGAGCGTGTGGAGAATTCGGACACAGTTACCGTCCGGCGGGGAGTAGACCTCTATGTCCTGGAGGGCGGCCAGAGAGAGAAATTTCTCGCCCACAAGGGGGAAACGGTAGAAGAAGCCCTTCAGGATAACGGCCTGGGCCTGAAAGCGGAGGACCAAGTGACCCCCAGCCGTGATCTGGTGATCTCGGCCTCTTTGACTGTAGAGATTAAACGCCTTTGCCGGGTTAGCGTTGCCGCCAGTGGAGAGACAAAGGAGCTGGAACTTTTCGGGGGTACTGTGGAGAGTGCCCTGAACGAGGCCCAGGTGAAGCTAGGCGAAGGGGACGGTTGTAATTTTGACCTGGAGACACCTTTGGAGGATGGCATGGAAATTGTGGTTTCCCAGGCGCTGCGGGTGAGGATCACGGCGGACGGAAAAACCAAAGTTTATCAAGTGGCCGCCGCTACGGTGGCCTCGGCCCTGGAAAAATGCGGGATCTCTGTGGGCAAGGAGGACCGGCTGAACGTTCCCTGGGATGAAGAGCTGAAAGACGGAATGCGTATTATCCTTCAGCGGGTGAAGGTGGAGGAGGAAAAGGAAAAAGAAGAGATCGATTACGAAACCAAATATATATCCACCCGGGACTTGCCGGAGGGAGAGACAAAGCGCCTGACCGCCGGCCTGAAGGGCAGCAAAGAGAGCGCTTACCGGGCGGTCTATGTGGACGGCCGGCTGGAAAGTCGGGAACTCCTCTCTGAGAAGGTGACGGCAGAACCGATTAAGGAAGTTATTATGCGGGGAACGGGCTACACCACCACTGCGCCCCAGCTGGAATTTGAGGACGATGGTAGCGGCTATCAGGGAGGCGAAAGCTCTTCCGGCGCCAGCGATACGGGCAGCCGCCCAGCCCTTTCCGTAAACGCTCAGGGAGGCACCTTCACCGATGCCTGGGGAGAAACCGTAACGTATACCAAGGCCATGACCGGCACTTGTACCGCATACTGCATTCCGGGGGGGACCACATCTGTGGGCCTGGAGGCGGTCCGGGGCGTGATTGCTGTGGATCCCAAGATCATCCCCTACGGCACCCGGATGTATGTGGCCTCTCCGGATGGCCAGATCGTATATGGCTACGGCGTGGCAGGAGACACTGGAGGGGCTTGCCTGGACGGGGACATCATTGCCGATCTATGCTACGACACCCTAGAGGAGTGCAGCATCATCGGCCGCAGGGAAATGGTGCTGTTCCTCCTGCCATAAAAAACATCCATTGGATAGATACGGGGCTTTGGTTCCGTATCTATTTTGGTTAGATGGCCGATTTCCTCCGGCCGGGCTTGTATTTGTTTGCGGGAACGGCTATAATAAAGCCATATTAGAGAATACGGGTTTATCCGTGGTTTATAGTAAACGCACTTGAAAATCGGTAAATGCGATTTTCAAGCTGGGCGGCTATGCCGCCTGGTTCAAAAGAGGTATTCTACCTATTTTGAACTGCGTTAACTATGAAAGAAACCGATGCCTTTGTGAGCTGCGTTACCGATATGGAGGAGGAAAAAGCGATGCAGTATTTTTATGCCATCATGTGGTTTGCCGTGGGGCTGATTTTGATATTCTCCATGTCCAAGGAGAATAAAATTTTCCTGCTGGCCGGGGGATTTTTCCTGCTGCTGGGTGGCTGGTGGCTGGCGGACGCCCTGCTGCCGGAAACAGATCTGTTTACGGGTGGCTGGGGAATTGCCCTGAAATGCATTACCGGCGGGGCGCTGGCAATTCTGGCTGGGGCTTTTGTAAAAGAGTACCGGAAAAAGGGCCGGGACGTGAAAAAGAACGAAGACGGCAAAGAGTCGAGATTTTAAAACTGCCCAAGCTGTGGGAGGGAAGCAAGTCAAATGGAAGCAATTCTGGCGGTTGTCGCCAAGGTAGCGGTGATCCTCATTCTGATTCTGGTGGGATATGGGATCACCAAAAGAGGGATGCTTACCGACAGGGGGGCGTCGGAGATCACCTCGCTGCTGATCAAAGTGGTCACGCCCTGTGTCATTGTGGATTCCTTTTTAGGGGCGGCGGATTCCCTGAAGCCCAGCCAGCTGCTGATTGCCCTGGCTCTACCTGTCTTGTGGATGGGGATTGCCTTGGCCCTGGGCCTGTTGGCCTTTCGTAAGGACCCGCAGGAGCGGAAAAAGGTGTTGCGGTTTGCGGTCACCTTTAGCAATACCGGCTTTATGGGGATTCCCCTTGTGCAGGGGATTGTGGGGGACACGGGAGTGATTTACGCCTCCTTCGGAGTGGTGGTGTTCAACGTCCTCTGCTGGACATATGGGTATAGCATGATGAGCGGCGGGGAAAGGCTAAACCTGAAAACCCTGCTGCTGAATCCCGGAATTGTGGGACTGGCTTTCGGCCTGCCCATCTATTTCTTCAAGCTCCAGCTGCCTGCCCTGATTGCCGAGCCCCTGGGCTACCTGGCTGATCTGAACACCCCCTTGGCCATGCTGGTGGTGGGCACTTACATTGCCAAGGCGGACCTGCACTCTTTTGCTTCGGATATGAGCGTATATAAGGCGTCTTTCCTTCGGCTGATTGCAGCTCCTGCCCTTTACCTGCTGGTGCTGCTCTTCCTGCGGCCAGAGAAAGCGCTTCTCACCACCACGGTAATCCAGGCGGCTACGCCGGTGGCGGCGAACACCGTGCTCTTTGCGGTGCAGTATAAGCGGGACTCGGAACTGGCTTCCAAGCTGGTGGCGGTTTCCACAGTGCTCTCGGTGCTCACTATTCCTGTGATGACCGTGGCGGCCCAGATGCTCGCCGGGTAGGATCATCGCATATTATAGGTTTTGAGAGTGTGCTTTGGCCTCCGGCGGTTCAGGGGCTCCGACTCTCGCCAGCCGGCTCGGTCGGCGATTGTCGCCCCCTAAAAACCCCGCCACCTTTAAGAAAGGTAAGACTTCGCTTTGCGAAGTCTACGAAACATTTTACCCTGGACTGCTTTGGCCGGTCCAGCTGGCCTTAAGCTGGCGGAGTGTGAGGCAGAGCTTCACGGCCTTGCTGGAGCCGCATGTGGCGGAGGCCACACAGTATTACTCTCAAAAAGTATATATAATAGGAAAGACGGATATTTGGGGGAGGCTCACATGTCTTTCCCCCAAATAGAGGATATTGGGAATTTGGAGGAGGGGGAACCATGGTAGCGATTGCACCATCACTTTTGGCTGCGGATTTTTCCGATCTGGGCCGGGAGGTCGCGAAGATTGAAGAAGCGGACATGCTCCATGTGGACATCATGGATGGGCATTTTGTGCCAAATCTGAGCATAGGGCCCGCAGTTGTGGCGGCGCTGCGGAAAAAGACGGAGTTGGTTTTCGACGTACACCTGATGCTGGAAAGGCCCCTGCCCTACATCAAAATCTTTCGGGAGGCCGGAGCGGATATTATCACCTTCCATGTGGAGTGCCAGGATCCGCCGGAAGCCCTGATCGAGGCCATCCGGGCCAGCGGCGCCAAGCCTGGCGTGGCTCTGGGCCCTAAGACGCCGGTTTCCGCGATCGGTAGCTGGGGGGCGGAGCTGGCCCAGGCAACTATCATGACAGTGGAGCCGGGCTTCGGCGGGCAGAAGATGATCCCGGAGCCTCTGGAGAAGATTTTTCAGCTGAAGGCCCGGTTTCCCGGAATCCTGGTGGAAATAGACGGCGGGGTGAACCTTGAGACAGCCCCTCTCTGCAAAGCGGCGGGTGCCGATATTCTAGTGGCGGGCACGTCCGTGTTCCGGGCGGAGGACCCCCGCCTGGAAATGCGCTGCCTGGCCCTCTAAGGGCTCAGGGAACTTTTTGAAAAAAGTTCCCTGAAACCTTCAAAAACTTTTACCTCGCATTTTTGTTTGAGGGAATAGAGAACCAAGCGCCCGGACCTGTACCTCCGGGGGTGCCCAAGCAAGCTCGATCCGCGCTGCCGCGCGAGTCAAGCCTTCCCCTTTACAGGGGAAAGCACCAAGGCAGAGCGCTTTACATAGTATGGGGTAAACTGTGTAGAGGGGGGCTGTCTATGCGATTAAAAACGCCGCCCCAGCCGCTGGTGTTCTGTTTTGACGGAGCAACAGCCCTGTGCGGGGCGGTGGCGGAGATCTACCGTATACAACCCAAAACACCTTCGGCGCTGTGTCTATGGCGGGGGAAATATATCCTGCAAGTCTCGTCGGGGTTGCTGGAGCGCAGGCGGCTGGCCCAGGCTGTCTGCCGATATGGGGAATGCCTGGGGGCCAGCCCGGTCTTTTACGCATTCTGCCAGGAGCATGGAGAGGAGATCAGCGGGGACGCGGTTTCTCAGCTGGGCAAGGCCCTCTCAAAGTACGGGGAGAATCAAAGGAATCCTGAAAAATAGCGTCTCGGCGATTGCGCTGGGGCGCTATTTATGTTATAATAACTGGACAGGGCCTAAAAAGCAGGCCGGATTTGCGCCGGATCGAAGAGGAAAAGAGAGAAAATTTTGCGGAGAAAGGAGGGAAGAGCAGGCGTGAAAGGCCCGAAAAAGCACGGATTCCTTGGCGAAACCGCCCAAATATGGCAGGGAATACCAAGGAGAAATATGGGTGAATTCCCAGAAAAAGGGGCAAAATTGACAAGAAAATAGCCCAGAAACCCCATAATAACGCCAAATTTCTTAGTTTGCCCCACCGCGAAAAAAATTATGTAAAGGCGCAAAAAAGTTGAAAAAAGGGCTTGCATTTTTCACGCTCAAAGGTTATTATATAGTTAACTTCCACTCAGGGGCGGAAAGCCGCCCTATGAGAATCTAAAATTTAAGAGGGTTGAAATC
>NZ_RAZF01000049.1 GCF_003612555.1 Acutalibacter sp. 1XD8-33 | reverse complement strand
AGGCTTGGTTTGGTATACACTTTTTCATTTTCTAAAAAATTTTCTATTTCCTCTATCTTGGGGCTTGACTTTTGTTTGCAGGACTCCATATTTTCTTCATCCCCTAAAATGTGTTCCACCTTTACCCTGACAGGCCAGTCCGGAATAAAACCTGTGCTCTCCTGAAGGGCATGGTAATGCGACCGCTCTGGCAGGGGTTCTATATATTTCAGCCTCAGTGAAATATATAGAACCCCCTGAAATACCAGTCCAGCATGGAATCACGCCTCTTATTCCGGTCAAAAAACCCATAGACTGCCTTATACCGTCCCGTATAAAGCCCTGTATGGAAGCAAGCACATTCATTTTCCACATGAAAATACCGTGCTGCCTCCACAGCATCATTCGCTGAGTTAAAATCAATGCTCTGTTTCCTGAAAACGGTATGTATATACCTCTCTAAAATAGGCATATCCTGATTCTTCGTTTCAACAGACGGCCGCTTAAATTTCCACGGCTCCGGCAGCACCAGCCCTTCTAGTTCCTCAAGCTGCCCGTACCAGTCTGGCACATATGCAAACTCAAATAAATCTGTTTCCATAGCTTTGTTTCTTTCACAAAACATCTGACTGTGTATCCCACAATACTCCAAATTCTTTTTCAAGCAAAAGAAATGTTTCTAATAATAAATTTACCACGACTGGAATAATGTTCATCACTTGAGAAGTATCTGTTTCTACTTCGACTTCATAAATTATCCGTCCTGTCTTAGCAGACAGCCATTTACTTTCATAAGGTTCTAGCCGCCTTACAAATGATTGTCCTGTC
Source organism: Acutalibacter sp. 1XD8-33 (assembly GCF_003612555.1). GTDB lineage: Bacteria > Bacillota > Clostridia > Oscillospirales > Acutalibacteraceae > Acutalibacter. Next base: position 12,201 of record NZ_RAZF01000049.1, on the reverse strand, counting down.
TTAATCGCTTCTTGTAAAGCATAATAGATTGATCTGCATTATTGTACGTCAATCCTTCTATAATTTCTTCCTCTACATTATCAATAGGAATTAATAAATTTTTACAATTCAACCCACCTTCAATATAACAACCTTTTAAACAACATTTTGCTCTTCTATATGAGGGAATATCCTCTAAATCTTTATATCCTTCAATCTCATTTTTAATCCACTGGTTTAATTCTGTGCTTCCAATTTTTTAAAATATTACTTTCGCTCTTTTCAAAGAGGTGTTTAAATATATTGTATTTTCATTTCCGTCCATGTTCATGCCAAAAAACTTTATATTTCCAGATACTTTGTTTGTAAGCCCTAAGATGCTTCGGTGAGTAGTGGTTTTTCCCGCTCCGTTGATTCCGACAAATTCCGTGATACAGCCGTCTGGCAAATAAAAGGAGATGCCTTTTAAGGCAAAATCACCATAAAGCGTTTTCTTCCTTTCGGTGTTCCGTTATGCCCTGCGCCTATTTCATGCCCTCTATGAGCCTTTCAAAGCGTTCCTGCGCCTGCCTGCCGATGTCGGCAAGATAAGTTAAGCCTGCCACTTGTGAGAAGATTTGTGTATGTAACCCTGCGGTACTGCTTCAGATAATTCAGATGCCGCTGTCCCCATGTGCTTATCGGCTGTTCGTTTTCGACAGGTACAGTTAAGCACGATATTAAATAATCTCCTTACCGCTCGTATTTGCCGTCCAGTTCCTCAAAAATCGTTTTTGCCATTGTCTGTTTCCTCTATATGCCTTTTATTTTGAATGTCCGCAAAATCCGTCCTACATCAGTCGGCACGAGAGTTCAGCTCTGCTGAACTCTCGTGCTTCTCTGGTGCCAACTCTTTCAAAGTCCCTGCGCCCTGAACATCTCCGCGATCTCCTCCGCCGTATCGACCATTCCCCGCTGAAACCACACCTCGACCCAGCCATATAGTGTATAGGCTGCATAAGCCTTCGCATAGGCGTCAACCTTTGGAAGTCCAGGTTTCAGTCCACAAAGTCCGGTAATCACATCTTTCAAAAGATAGATTAGCCCCCGCTCATTCAGCAGTCCGTAAAAGTTCCTATACTTTTCAAAGTGCGCGAACATCAGGCCGAGCCATTCGCTCAACGGCCTGTTTTCCTTTTTGTCCGCCTGGGAAGTCCACTCCTGGAAAAGCTGACGGACATACTCCCTTATGATATCCTCTTTGCTCTCAAAATTGCGGTAAAATGAGGCCCTGCCGATCCCCGCAAGCTCACAGAGTTCACTGACGGATATCTCCCCAATGGGCTTTTCTCGGAGCAGCTCTAAAATTGCGGTGGTGATATGCTCCTTAACATAAGCGTTTCTCGCCTCATTGCTGAATGGTGATACATTTTTGGGGATTTGTTTCATTTTACCGCCTCCTATTGACACTTGAACAATTCGATGATACAATCATATCGCCGAGACAAATATATCATAGATATCTTAATACAACAAATCAAATTTGTCAATCGTGTAACGATGGAAAAGGAGTAAGGGAAATGGGAAAACGCCCACTTATTTTACTGGCTATCGCGCTCGCTGCCTTTGTTCTGGGGCGGCTGGCAGTCCGAGGGATTATGAATCTCCTGCTCGGAGGAACATTGTTCGGAGGTAATTTCCTATGAAAACAGAAAAGAAGAAAGGCAGAGGTATGTTTGTGCTTATTTGTATGGCAGTGTTTCTTGTCTCTTTTGGGATTGGTGTAGCTTCAAAATTTGCGATTCATCCCTCATGGGTAAAACAATATTCCGTTCAGTTAACGGATGAGATCGGAAAGGCTTATAAAGACATATCCTACGGCGGCGGCGAAGCCAATAAGTTTGATCTGTACATCCCCGCAGACGGAAGCAAAGAGAGCTACGGCCTTGTGGTTTATCTCCATGCGGGCGGATTCACACAAGGGGATAAATCGGGGGACGCCGAAATGCTTTCATGGCTGTGTTCCAAAGGCTATGTTGCGGCAGGAATCAACTACACTCTGCGTAACGAAACGAATAATAAAAGCGCATATTCACAGTCAATGGAAATTAAGGAAGCTATGCCAAAGGTCGTAGAAGAAGCGGAAAGGCTTGGATACCATATAGATAAATTAGCTATGGCAGGCGGTTCAGCCGGTCATGTACTTGCTATGATTTACGCTTACAGGGATGCGGACGAAGCGCCGGTTCCGGTCAAATTATTGTTTGGCGCTGTGGGGCCTTCCAGCTTTTATGCGGAAGATTGGGATATTTACGGCTTTGATCGAGACACGGATGAATCAAGAGAAGGAGCTGCAGGTCTTTTAGGTGTTATGGGCGGTGTGGAATTGACACCTGAAATGATAAAGGACGGCTCTTATATAGAAAAGTTAAAGCCCATATCGGCAGTCATGTGGGTGGATGAAAATACTGTTCCGAGTGTGGTCGCATATGGAAGGCACGACAGGATCCAGCCATATAAAGGTTCCCAGAGGTTGCTGGAGGCATATAAGCAGCACCATGTGGATTACAAATATTTTGAATGTTCCCATTCCGGCCACGGACTGCAAAACGATGACGAAATATACAAAGAATACATGGAAACCATTGAGGAATATCTCGACAAACATATGCCTGTAAGCCAGGAGCAATGACCACGGCAAAAGCACTAAAAATCACACTGAAAGTCCTGGGGACCATTCCTTTTGGTTCTCATCATAGGTGCGCTACTGGTATACTTCTTTATCCTGAGATACCCAAATCTCAAGGAAAATCCAGCCATGGGAAAATGGTGCCGAATCGAGAGCGCGGCGATGAAGGACTCTGGGGGGAACAGCTACCACGCTCTGTCCAAAAAGGGCAGCGAAAATAAAGTGATGGTCTACTTCGCGGGTGGTGTCAGCATTAACGATGAGACAGCCAAGGACGACACTTACAATACAAAATGGTCTGGCCTGATATGATGGCGAATGTCACCATGAATATGGGCGGCCTCGCTTCGGATGTGGAGGGCAGTCCCTTCAAAAATTGAAATATCATCTTATTCCCTATATGCGACCAGGGATTTTCATGCGGGAACTGGGGGGCTTCACTATACTGACCACGATGGAAAAGAGAAAATTCTTTATCACAACGGCTATGTGAGCTATACCGAGGCGATGCAAAAGGTAGCGGAACTTGCCGGGACCAATGACCCGGATGCTGTTGTTGTAACCGGGTGCAGCGCGGAAGGATTCGCCGCCGCGCTTCTCTCTAAGCCTGTCAAGTGAATGCGGGTTACAATAGTATCACAATCCGGTTACGAGCCCTTTACAGGAAAAAAGGGGAAGCCTCTCTTTTCTGTGCATGGCGGAGTCCAGCTTCAGGAATAAGGTGACCTGCTTAAGACCATAAATTTGTTTATCTGACTTGACTTTTCTTTCATAGAGAGGTAAAATAGACCCATTGTAATAATCTATAAATTGTTCTTGATGTCTAAGGCAGTGGAGTAAGATAGGGAGTTTTATACAGAAACTATTTTGAGAACAGGATTGTGTATGCAAATATCAAATGAAGAGTTATCGAAGCAGGCGCAACGAGCCGAGCCTGAAATCTTGTGGGGAGAGTGGAACGGTGAGGCCGGGAGGCCCTGGAAATGCTGGGGCTGCGGGAGTTTGGCGGTTGCGAAAGTGAGCGGGCTCTAACGGAAATTCTAAGAAAATCAAATAGCTGTTGACCTGTGATATTCAGGTTAATATATTTGGAGACGTATCGAAGTGGTCATAACGGGACTGACTCGAAATCAGTTGTACCTCACGGTACCGTGGGTTCGAATCCCACCGTCTCCGCCATCCTAGGAAAACCGAAAAGATATTTGGGCAAAAAAACCGCGTAGTTGGGAGGAACTTCGTAAGGAAGTTCCTCCCAAAACTTTTGTGGAATCAGCCGAATGTGATTGAATTGCAGGAATTTTCAACATATCGGAGGACTATATCATGGAAATATCATTATTTGAGCTTATGGGCGGAACCTATCATCGAGAGGGCGATTATTTTCTACCTAATCTACTCCCACCTGAAAGCATTTCTGTTGGTATCTGGGGTCAGCGACGGAAACACTACCTGAAAACGCAAAGAGAGCCTATCTATACCGCCCTACTTCTCAGCGGCAAGCTGGACAGCCACCTGTCTAAAGTGGATGCTCAAGCAAAGGCTATGTTTTTCCAGTTGGTCAAGCGACTGGAAAAGCGGGAAGGAATTACGGAACAGCTCAAAGCTGAGGATCAGATGGAATGGGTCAGGCAAATGAACAGCGCCCGAAACCGGGCAGAGGAAGTTATCTATAACGAGTTGATTTACGCCTGACATTAAGAACCCTGTAGAGAACATTTAGCAGACTGCCCTATGTCCAAAGATGCGGGGCAGTCTGTTACTGTCCAGCCCGGTATTTTTCTATCTCGGCTTTTATTTTCTCCCTGGCCCGTATGACCGAGTGCCTGATTGATTGCGGCCTGCAATGCTCCATCTCACTAATCTGGCGATAGTTGAAGTTATATTCATGGTAGAGCAAAAAACGCCGCCGCTGGATTTTCGGGAGCGCAGCAATAGCCTTATTGAGTAGTTCCCGCTGTTCTGCGTCAAAAATCAATTCCTCAACGCTTTTGGGTACTTTGAACGCCCGATTATAGAGCGTTTCATCCCACAAATCTGACGCTTCCTGATGCCGCCAGTCAGATTGTTGCAGATTGCGGTTTTTGCGCTCCATTTGACGAAATTCCACAAAAAATGGCTCGGATACCTCCAAATCGTAAAACTCGCCTTGCCCATCCGCAAAGCTGATGAAATACGCCGTTTTCCCATCGCCACGGACTTCCGTCCGAAGCGTATAGACCTTATCCATGAACGTCATTCGCTCGTCCTCCTACGAAAAAGCTGGGTGAGAGGACTTGACCTCTCACCCAGCAGCCCGTGGAGACATGCAATTTTGGAGTTACCCTTGAAATTTCTTCAATTTCTTTTTCAGTACGGCTATCCGCTTATAAATGGCGTCCGTGGACAGATGGACAAGCACAGCAATCTCATTGGTCGAGTATCCATTCATTTTCAGCACAGAGATTTGCAAGGTGAGCTTGTCCACTGTCAGCAGGGTTTTGAGCAGTTCCGCATTTTCAATATCATTCAGCAAATCTTCCACCGTATAAATCTCGGTTGATGTTTTGCTCCCGACAATGCTATCAAGATATGTACCTGTGTCCTGCAACTTTTCATAAAAGCGCCTGTCCGAATTGAACATAGCCCTGTCCCAAAGGCGAAGCTGTTCAATTGTGCTTTCATCCATGCCGCAGGCCCGAAGCACCTTTTCTTCAGCCTGTTTCCAACGCTGCCATTTGTGTTCTTCTTTGCCATGATTGTATGACATGGCCGTTTCCTCCTATCTGAATTTTTAGAAAATTCAGATAGGAGGGGCGGGGAACGGCAGCGAGGCCGGTGTCGCTGGCCCGGAAATAGAAAAGCGCCCGTATGGTGCAAGACCATTCGGGCGCGGGGCATAACAGTATGAGCCGTCAAAAAACGACTATTTTTGCAAACTTGGGTGGAGTGCGCCGCTGTGGGGGTCAGGCTTTTTTTGACAAGTGACTATCTATCTGTAATCGCATGGCGGCATCCTCCTATGTGCCGCCAATGGATATAAAAACGGCGGCTTTGAATCAAAACCGCCGCTGGAAAGAGCGTTTGGACATGAGGAATTGGCCTGCCCAGCAGCGGTTTTTTCTTTTCTGCCGCTGGGCAGACTTGGCTTTTATTGACTTCTATTTAGGCCATCCCAAATAAACCGCAATGAGGACAAACACAATTCCGAGTGCGATAAGGATTATAGGCCACCCCTTTTGCTTTCTGCGGGAAATCCCGATTGCAACAAACAATATCCCCAGCAGCATTGACGCAATCATCGCAAAAAATCCCATTTTATTTACTCCTTTCAAGATGGATTACTCTATCATGACGATTGGCTATTTCCAAATCATGAGTTACAGTAATGATAGTGGTGTTAAACTCTTTGTTCATGTTAAAAAGCAAGGCAACAATTCTTTCTCTGTTCTCCACATCCAGGGATGCCGTAGGCTCATCGGCCAAGATAATTTGAGGTTTCATGATAATTCCTCTGGCAAATATAGCTCTGGCCTTTTCTCCGCCAGAACATTCAAGAGGTTTCTTTTTTAGTATGTGCCTGATCTCAATCGCACTAACGACAGCATCGAAATCCTCAATCTCCCCAACACCCTTTTTGTCAGGACTGGCATAGAGAAACGGCAGTTTGATGTTATCTTCAACCGTCAAAGAGTTAATGAGTGCCGACTCTTGAAGAACAAAGCCAATCCGTTGATTTCGCCATTGCGCCAACTGACTAGTATGTAACTGATCTGTCGGAGAACCGAAAAGCGTATATTCACCGGCATAATTTCGATCAAGCAATCCAATGATATTGAGCAAAGAACTCTTGCCCGCTCCCGATTCGCCTACAATGGCAATTTTTTCACCGGCGGCAACTTCAAGCCTGAAATCATTTAGTATTGAAATCTGCGCCTTTTTGCTCTTATAGATTTTTTCTTTAATGCTTAGATCAATAATCTTTGTCATTGCAATACCCCCAAGGAGATTGGAACCTTTTTGATTTTCCACAACATACTTTCGACGACAATTATTCCAATAACAATATCAGAAACGACAACCAGCAACAAAGCCAGCCAGTCCATTCCTATCAAACCAAACAATCCGTAAGTGGCAAAGGTAGCGTCTTTCCTTAACCAGCACCCGTATCGGTTAAAAGCGGTGAATGTGGCAATCAACGCTACATTAACGAAGGAGAGCATCCCAAAGTAACCATAAAAAATTCTTTTCAGCTTTGAGTAGCTTAATCCCACCAACAGATTGATCGTAAAGTCTTTCAGCATTAGGCGAACACTCACCAATGCGTTCCATACAGAAAGACAAGTTATGACGATCAGCAGAATAAAGGTCGTTATGAATATAATTTTTAGTGAGTGAAGATAGTATTCGTTGAAATAATCGTAGTTTTCCTTTTGGCTAAAGAAATTGAAACTTAAACCCAAATTATCTTTAATAACCTCACTCAAATCCGCTATTTCTTCTTTTGAGGTGTCCAAAAGTATAATGTCCATGAGGCCATTAAATTTGATGTCCATGTTCGCATGATTGATAAATTCCTCATTCACTGGAAATAGGATTGAGAAATTGTAGTATGCCTTAGAGTTGAGGGCATAAAAATTAGAGTGGTAGGCGTTTTGCTTCAATACGCCCTGAACCTTTAGCGTCAAAGGCCGCCCAAGAACAGATTCTTCCATTTCTATTGTTGCTCCAACGGGATATGTTTTGCTTAACCCTTTTCCTATTAAAACAGGGATTTCCCCGCCTAATTGGTAATCAAAGTCCAAATCTGTCCCTTGCGAAAGCTCAAATTCATTTAATCTATAATACTGCTCGTTCATATAGCCCAATGATATTTTCATATCATCACCGTTGGGAACAGATACAATAAACCCGTCTGTATAAAAAGCATACTTAAAGCTACTGTTCAAATAGTCATATACTGCTTGTGTTCCGTTTTCGCCAACTATGCTCATATCAATATGACTATTTGGGTCTAAGTTGGCAATGTAAACTCCCTCTTGATTTACATACTTTGTTTCCTGATACCCTTGAAATGTTGACAGAATGGAACGAGCAGCAGTAAAGGTTATGTAATTCGCCATAAGAAGCAACAGCATGATACCGATACCAAGTATCGCTTTTCTCAAAAATATTTTTGAAACAATGAACTTAAATATTTTCATATTTCCGTACCTGCCTTGCGCTGATTAGTATGTATGTGACAAAAATAAGGACTAAATAAAAGTTGTCGGCTAAATTGAAACCCAAATGGAGATTTACCAAAGTCGATAGAAGATAAGCGAAAATTAGTACCGTGAGGCAGTCCAGCACATATCGAATGGTGATGCTAAACACAGTGCCGCCTACAAGTATTCTACAAAATATTTCTGCCTTTTTTCTCTCCAGCATTTGATAATGGAACACGATCACAATGAAGGTAAACAGTGAAACGATCAAAGGCTGGTAATCAATAAAGTTTTTCAAAAAAGCCTTTAGAATATAGGCATCTAAATCCAAAGTCTTTGCATAATCCAAAAGTAAATTGAGAGAAAAGCAAAAAATATATACAATACTTAGCTCTAACATATCCGTTAGTCTAAACAGAGATTTTTTCATGTCTATCCCCTCGAAGTGTTCAGCTTTGCTTTATAAAGAGATTTTCCTGTCAGCATTGCGAAATAAAGCAGCATAGCAACCAGGATGATGATACAAAAATCTCGTTGCGATGAATATGTGGTGAAGTTAAACCCTTTTGTGCAAAGCTGCGCTGCCATATAGGAAATTGGGAACGGTATAGCCCTGTCAATCCAAACAATGATTGCTTGCTTATTTCTCAATAGCACTCGTAGAATTACAAGGACAACAAGGGCGAGAAAAGCTAATAGGAAATACGGCATTAGGATCAGTCTTGGCAGGGTTACGCCGTTTTCTTCGGTGTTTTGATTTGCCCCATAGATCAGTACATCCTCGGAGCCATCGTTTTGAGCATAGAAAATCTGAATTTCAGTTTCACGGTCAAAAGGTATCACCACATTTTGTTTTCCGCGATTAGACAAATGTAAGTCCCAAGTGGTAGTCCAAGCATTTATGCGATAAATTGCCGTTTCTGTTTCATTGTCAAACACTTCATTGCAGCTATACCCTGTTACCTCGCTATCAAAGGTGATGATAACGCTCCCATCAGGGACATCAATCACATTGAGCAGGTTATCGGAATAGGGAAAAAATTTAGGTGATGTCAAAATCCCGAAAACAATCGTCACGATGGCACAGGCCAAGATCGCCGTGAAACAAATAGTCTGTAAGCGTTTGATAAATAAGTCCCGCTTTACTCTCTTTAACGGCACAATATCAGTATCAGGGTCAGCATCAGGGATAAACTTCGTAGCTTTCCGCATACGTTCAAACTCCACACGGCACTCTGCACAATGCTCAAGATGTTCGCGGACAAATTCTCTTGTATCCGTACTCACCATATCTTCCACATAAAGCGGAAGTATGTCTTTGATTAAATTGCATTTATCGCTCATTATTGGCCTCCATTTGTTCTAATATTTTGTTTCTTGCCCGGTGATAAGTGACACAGGCCCAGTTATCTGTTTTTTGAAAAATTCTTGCGATTTGTTTGAAACTCAATTCTCCAAAAACCCGCAGCATAAAAACTTCCTTGTATGGTTCGGCTAAATTGTGCAGCAGCAGATGTATTCGCATAGCATCACTTCGGTTTATTATCTGTTCCTCAATGGTGTCTATGTTATCTGTAAATTCAATATCATTAATGTCTACAAGCCCCTGTTGCTTTTTCAAGTGAGAAAAGTAACAGTTTTTTGCGATTTGACAAAGCCAAACACGAATGTCTGTATCACCACGAAAGGTATCTATTGAGCGCATTGCTTTGAAGAATGTTTCGCTTGTGATTTCCTCTGCAATACTTTCATCTTTGGATAGCTTTTTGAGAAAAAGAAATACATCATTGAAGTATCTGATACAAATTTTCTCAAATTTGTCTTGGAAATCTGCCACCATCTCACCTCCTCCCTTATAAGACTCCGTATTTCAAAAAATCTTACAAGGTTTTTTGAAATATTTTTGAAAACAGTTTTCCCTCATAGATTTGCGCGGAACTGATACCGCTTATGGCATATTAGATTTTGACGAAATCAGTATAAACTTCCACTTGCCCTATACGCAAGATGCTATTATTAAGAAATGCGGGAATTACCCCGCATTTCTGTCAAATCATAATCAATTTCGCCATAATGACTTCTTCCGCCTGGGCTTTGCAGTTATTCATCCGGCCCACCCATTCCATCTGATTTTCAGTCTTTAACCGCTCCGTTATGCCCTGCCGCTGGGCGTAATCTTTTACCAACTGAAAGAACATTTCCTCGGCCTGCCGGTCAATGTCGGTAGGGTAATCGTTTGGCCTGCCGCCCATCCAGAGGGCTGTGTATTCCCCAACTGTTTTTTACAGAACACCATACAAAGGGGCATTTTTCCAGAGCGACCTGTAAAATCGTGTAAAATCCGCCGATTTGTAATTGACAAACCGCTTTCCCATGTGGTATCCTACAATACTTCCTCATGGGAGCGCCAACTGAATAGGCTGTACTGACTGAAACAGTAAAAGCCGGTTACATACACAAACCAAAATGAACACCAGCGGGGCGAAGGCCGTCCTGCTGGTGCGGTTGTGTATGTGATTGGCTTTTTTATTTGCTCTGGCAACAAAAAACTTGAAAAAGGCCCAAGAAAAAGTTCCGTTTTGGGCATTGAAAGTTGTAGTGGGGGGTGGGAGGAAAATCTTGAGTGGAGGTAAAACACCATCACCCGCTGTTCCCCTGTCCACAGGGATAGCGAGCATCGGATTTCGCCCCCCACGGGGCAAAATCCATTCCCAGGGGAGACCCCTGAATACCCCCTCCCACAGCGGAAATTTGACAGAATGGAGGAATTACTTTGAGTACCAACGACAAAAAAGTACGGCTGAAAATCAGGCTGACGGTCGAAGAAAAGGCCAAGCTGGAACATGACGCCGCCCTATGCGGCCTGACCCAATCCGAATACTTCCGGCAGATTTGTTTGGGCAAGCGGACCAGGCCCAAGCAGCCGCCGGAGTTTTGGGAACTGCTGGACGCCTTGTATGAAATCCACGATAAGCTGGAACGCCTGACCGTCTACTGCCCGGAGATGACAGAAGAATGTTCACGACTTGAGCAACTTGTCCTGTTCTTGCAGGAGGTGGCGTGATGGCGGCCACCAGTCTATGGCACATCAAGGGCAATCTTGGAGACCTGATCGCCTATGTGGAAAACCCTGAGAAAACCATCCCCAAGGGCACCGAGGACTTCTTCAACGTATTTTCGTACATCCAGAACCCACAGAAAACCGCGGACGGCTCCTTTGTCACCTCAATCAACTGTCTGAAGCAGACGGTGCTCCGTCAGATGATCCTGACCAAGCAGCGGTACGGCAAGGAGGACAAGTACATCGCATGGCATGGCTATCAAAGTTTCAAACCGGGAGAGGTGACCCCGGAGCGGTGCCATGAGATCGGCGTGAAGCTGGCACAGGAGATGTGGGGCGACAGGTTTCAAGTCATCGTCACCACCCACCTGGACAAAGGCCATCTACACAATCATTTTTGCTTCAACTCAGTATCTTTCAAGGACGGCAAAAAGTACAACTACTCCAAGGCCGAGCGGCAGCGTCTCCGGGATACCTCAGACCGGCTCTGCTTGGAATATGGCCTGTCCGTCATTGAGCATGGGCGCAAGGCCCCCAGCCGTCCCGTCTGGCTGGACGAGCAGAGCGGCAAGCCCACCAGATACAACATCTACCGGGCAGATGTGCGGGAGGCTGTCAACGGGAGCAGGACGGTAGAGATGATGGAGAAGTATCTCCGGCGCAAGGGCTATCTCACCGACTTCACAGGGAAACACTGGAAAATACGCCTACCGCAGTACCAGCACTTCACCCGTCTGGACACCCTGGACGAGCGGTGGACGCCGGAGAACATCGGGCGCAGCCTGGGCACACGGGCCAGCTTTGGCAACAAGCGTCCCACCGTCAATTTTGCCCCGGAACTGCCCGAGGAGCTGCGGGTCTATGTGCCGTTTCAGCGAACCTCCCACATCTATCGGCTGTTCCTCTATTGGGAGTACCAGCTCGGCATTTTGCCAAAAGGCACGACCTACCAGCCCACCAGCCCGTTTATGAAAGAGGAACTGCGAAAGCTGGACACGATCACCGCCCAGGTTGACTATCTGGCAAAAAACCGTATCGAAACGCTGGAAGATCTTCTTTCAGCCCGTAAAACCATTCAGAGTGAATTGGACACGCTGACCGCCCAGCGGACAAAGCTGCAAAATAAAATCCGCAGAGCGTCACCCGCTGAAAAAGAGCTGTTACGGGGCAAAAAACAGGTGTCAACGCCAATTTGAAATTGTAAGAAAACGCCGAAGAAATTTTGTAGTTTTTCGGCGGGGGGGGGGTAACAAAACTAAGCGTTTCCTTGCTCAAAAAGAGTGTTCACGATTTGCTGTTTCTGGCGCATG
>NZ_RAZF01000048.1 GCF_003612555.1 Acutalibacter sp. 1XD8-33 | reverse complement strand
TTTCTCGCCCTGATTGGGAGTCTATCTTTTTCCCTTCACCTCCGCCACAAAACTACATTTTTTCCTCGGCGCTTTTTTACATTTTATCACTGGCGCTGACAGTCACATACTCAAACATTTCTGTCCTCCTCAAATTGTACTGTATCTACCATAGCCGTTTAAACGAACTGTATCAATTCATAAAACATGAATTTTTATCTTCCGACAAGAAAAGCGACAGAGCCTTACTCCGCCGCCAATTTATTATGCGTAAATTATTTCTTTCTCAACAATCTCCCTCGCACAAGCCCTTACGTTATTAAGGCGTTGTACCCATTCTAAGGCATTTTCTTCCTTTAGGCGTTCCGTTATGCCCTGTGCCTGTTTCATGCCCTCTATGAGCTGTTCAAAGCGTTCCTGCGCCTGCCTGTCAATGTCGGCAAGGTAAGCGTTGAGTTTGCCGCTTGTGAGAAGATTGGTGTATGTAACCCTGCGGTACTGCTTCAGATAATCCAGATGCCACTGTCCCCATGTGCCTATCGGCTGTTCTTCTTCGGCGGGTACATTTAAGCACGGTATTAAGTAATCTCCGCTTTACATGAGTTAAAGACAGTGTTTCGGGGAAGTGCCATAATCGGCACATTCCCCATGCCTATTTAATCAATTTTTCCTACAAAACGATAGTAAATCTCAATGTCCCTCACTGTCCTACCGTTCCCGTCTTTCCATGACTGGTGGACTACGATTTTCTCAATCAGTTCATTCAAGAGCGGGGCGGTAAGCTCGTCAATGGCACTGTATTTCTGGATTAAGTCAATCCAGCGTTTTGCATCGTCCGTTTCCTCTTTCGTTTCTTCAAGCCTTGCAGAGATGGTCTTGACCGTTTCATCAAGCTGTTGCTGCTCCGTGCGGTATTTGACGGAGAGCATGGAATAATTTTCTTCGTCAAGAAGCCCTTTTACCCTGTCCTCGTACATCTTCGCAAAAAGGCTGTTCAGCTCCTGCCTGCGTTTCTGTGCCTTTTTCAGCTCTTTTTCGGCACGGGCATTCTCGGACTGCCGCTGTTTCTCGCTGCCTTGCAGCAGCCGTTCCAGAATGGCGTCCTCATTCTCTTTTACCGCCATCAGCCAGTATTGTAACCTTCCGAGAACAAACGCATACAAAATCTTGTAAGGCGTGTAATGGAGCGTGCAGAAGTTCCTGCCATACGCCGCATACTGGGTACAGCGGTAAAAACGCCCCTTGTCCTTTGTGTTTGCCGAGCCGAGCGTCCATCCGCATTCCCCGCACCTTATAAGCCCTGCGAATATCTGCGGCTCATCGTCTTTACGGCTCCGTCGCCTTGAATTTACATGCGTCTGCACCAAATCCCACAAATCCTGCGTGACAATCGGCTCATGCGTATTTTCCACCACGAACCACTCATCCTCGCTATGCTTGATATTCTTTTTGGATTTATAGGACATCTTTGTCAGCTTGTAATGGACGGTATGCCCAAGGTATATCTGGTTGGCGAGGATATTGCTGACGGTCTGTATGCACCAGCGGTATTTTACTTCTTCAGGCTTCCCCTCAAACATGGACGCCTTATACCCGTTCCGTTTATAAAGCCACCATGTTGGGACTGGCACTTTATCTTTGGCGAGGGCGTGGCAGATTTTCTTTGCCCCATACCCATGTGCCGCAAGCTCAAAAATACGCTCCACAATCCACTTCGTTTCCTCATCAATAATGAGCCTGTTCTTTTCCGTCGGATGCAGCTTATACCCTAAAGGCGTGACTGGGGCGATGTATTCCCCATTTTTAAACTTGGCTTTCATCGCATTTTTTACCTTGCGGCTCGTTTCCTTTGCCTGCCATTCGTTGACGATATTCTTGAATGGGGCGATGTCGTTGTCCTCCCTTATCGTGTCAACGCCGTCATGGATTGCGATGTACCTTACGCCCTTGCTCGGAAAATAAAGCTCCGTGTACTGCCCCGTGAGGATATAGTTCCTGCCAAGCCTTGACAAATCCTTTGTGACAACGCAGTTGATTTTCCCGTCCTCTATGTCCTCAATCATGCGTTTGAAGCTTGGTCTTTCAAAATTTGTACCCGAAAATCCATCGTCCACATACTCGTTAACGACTAAAAATCCCTGTTCATTTGCGTAATCCCTGAGTATTTGTTTCTGCGTGGAAATGCTTGCGCTTTCCCCTTCCAGCTCGTCATCACGGCTTAAACGCATATATAACGCTGTATTGTATTGCTGCTGTTTCACTTGTTTTAACCTCCTGTCTTTGGAAACAGCCCGCCACAATACACTGCTTGCATGAATCTATTATAGCATGGGGCAGGCCGTTTTTCCATCATTGCAACAATATTCTTCTTATGGTTTTTTCATCTCGTACCGCATGACATTCTCCGCAAGCGTTTCCACGGTCTGTTTTTTCCCGCTGAAATGCTCTGTAAGATGGACAATGTTTTTGCCGCAGACAAAAGAAGTCTGCCCATCCTTTTCTATGAAATACCCTGTTGGGATTCCTTTCTCTTTTGGCTGGATTCCTGACTTAATTATTCTGTCAAATAGCTGTTTTACCGTAATGATTCCTCCCTCCTGCGGTCTGTTTTAACTGGCTGTTTCTGTTGGTTTAACCGCTGGTTTTCAATCGTATCGTGGATTTGGTCTAAGCAGTTGTCAATGTGGGCAGAGCGTTTTTCAATCCCGTCTGCATATTTCAGCCGCTTCCTAAGCTCCGTTATCCGCTCTGTCACGTCCTGTTTTTCGGCTCGGAGTGTTTCTTTTTCGGCTGGTAAAGCACGGCGTACCTTGTTCCGCAAGTGCTGGCGGTAGTCGATAAGTTTATTCATTTCACTCTGGTTTTTCTCCCTGTCGGCGTGTAAGTCGGAGAGGGTGGAGATGCCCTGCTTTGACATATACCTTACCTGTGCGGTGATTTCATCTAACTTCCGCAATTCTTCTTTCATCAGCGGGCTTGTCGGCTTGTAGTCCGTGCCTTTGGGGAATATCCCCAACTGATAGCGCCAGTAGTAATACAACGCTAAGATTCCCGTGGTTTTCTGATGCGGTTTCCATGCGTTTTTATACTGCTCTGGCATATGCGGGGAGTAGGAAATCCTTGCTTTATAGTTTCCATATCGTGAAATCCCGCCTAAACATGACCGTATGAAATCGGGTGTCAAGCGTTCGTCAAGCGTGTCTAACCTCGTGAAATGCTTGTACTGCGGCAGCTTCATTTTCCAATGTCTGCCCGAAAAATCAACCTCATAGCCTTTGTCGGTAAGGTATTTCATCATGTGCTGTAAATCCCTGCTCCCATTGATTGCCTCCCTTAAATCCTCCCGATAGACGTTGTACCGTGTCGGCTTTCCGCTTTTTTCGTCCAGATAAAGCGGTCTTGACGGGGCTTTCTTGGAGTTTTCAATCACCGATAAACCGTATTCTCGGCATAAGCGGTCGGACACCTCCCTCAACCTTTTCTGCTCGGATTTTGAGTAATTGTATTTGCACCCATCCAGATAAGAAACGGAGTTGAAACAAAAATGGTTGTGGAGATGTCCTTTGTCAAGGTGGGTGGCAACGATTATCTGGTATTTGTCGCCCCACATATCCCTTGCCAGTTTCAACCCGATTTCATGGCACTGTTCGGACGTTACCTCGTCTGGTTTGAAGCTCTGGTAGCCGTGCCATGTGATATATCCGCCTGTCTTTTGGTACTGTTTCTTTGTCAAAATCATCTGATGTAATGCTGTTTCTTTCAGACAATTGACAGCGGAAACATACTCGCCCTCATTTGTTTTTGACGGATTCTTCACATAGGAGAACACGTCGAAAAAGTCCTGCATTTCTTGATTCGGCACGGTCTTTTCTGGGTTTTCTATATAGTCAATCACGTCTTTTATGCTCCCTTTGACATGCCATAGGCTCGTTACCGCCATATCAGACCGCCCCCTGTTCTGTCAATTCTTCTATGCTGAACCGTTGTGGGAGAGTTGTTTTCTGTTGCAGTTCTAAGATAAAATCCTCAATCTCCTTACAGATTTCAGTGGCGGTTGGATAGTATGGGACACACTTTTTGAAAGCGTCATGCACTTCATAGAGCTTGTTTAACAGTTCCCAAAACTCGGTTTTTGGCTTCGGCTGCGGGGCGTTTCCCTTGCATAACTGGCGCATAAATTCGGCAGCGGACAGACCGCAAGCGGCGGCGCACTGCTTTAATTTTTCATGTTCTCCCTCGTTCAATCGGACGGTAATCGGGACATTCCGCACGCCCTTTTCTGATTTTTCTTTGCTCATTTTCCTTAATCCTCCAGTCTTAAATTCCTTTCTTCGGGGTATTCAGGGGCTGTCCCCTGAGTTAGTCCATGCCTGCAAGCGGCATGGATTGGGATTGTGGCTGACACAATCCGATGCTCGCTATCTCTGTGGACAATGCCACAGAGCATTTTTCCTGTGCAGCGGTATTCTTAACGCCTGTCTTACCCTCCGAAAAGAAAATCCTATGTCCCTGCACCTCCGTTCTGGATTTGATTTCTCTTGACTTTTGGATAAATGAAAAAGCCGCCACACCGCACCACGAATGACAGGAGTGTTTTCTCCTGCTCGGATTCGCAATGCTATGTAACGGCTTTGAAATTCAAAACCATGCTGCCATACACCAGCCGAAAAGGGCAGCATAAATTCGGCAGCGGTCAGCCTTGTCCATTGGCTGACATTCCGTTCTTCCATCTATGTGCTATTTCATTTTCAATCTTCCAATTCCCTCACGGGTATTTCAGAATATCATAGCGGCTGTACCCATGTCAAGATTTTGGGCAAACTTTTTAGTATTCCCTGTGGACAGGAATTTTATACATCAATTTTATAATTTGGCGGGGGAATTTTATCCCCCACCCAATAGCCCGTCAAAAAGCTGTCTTTATTAGTTGGTTATAAAATCTTCCGCAACTTTTTCCGCAGATGGTCTAATCGTGCATAAATAGCCCCTGTTGTCAATCCAACAAGCGGTGCAATTTCCTTTGTGGAATAGCCCTGCATTTTCAGCAGGATGATTTGCAGGGTACGCCTGTCCACCGTAAGCAATGCCCGATACAGAGTTTCGTCCTCAATCTCATCCAGTAAATCAGCAACGGTCTTTACCTCGGCATTCCGCTCCCTGTCTGCCATTCCCTCAAGGTATTCGCCAAAGTCGCTTGTCCAATGGTAAAACCGCCTGTTGGAATTGAAGTCTGCCCTGTCGTCTGTGCGGATTTGTTCAATGGTGGTTTCATCAACTCCATGCTCCCGTAATATTTTTTCCTCGGCTTCTTTCCAGATAAGCCATTTCCTGTTCTCCCGTCCGTTGTTGTATGCCATTCTTTTTTCCTCCAATCTGAAATTTTTGAAAATGCTAAAAACCAGATTGGATAGGAGGCGAACGGCAGCCAACAGCAGAAACAGCCCTGCGGCACATTCCGATAAAAAACGACAAAAGAAAAACCGCAAAGGCTCGGTGACCTCTACGGTTATAGGAGATACATATTCTGTTAAGTGGAGATTATACTTCTGGTTGCATGGCAAGAAGTAGCGTTGCATGGGCAGGGATTTTTTTAACTGGCTTCCTGCTATTCCCCGATATGCTATGTACGGATAAATTCTGTGTTGCATGAGCAGATAGATTACCGCCCGAAAAAAGAACATAAAAAACCCTCCAAACTTCAAAAACAGGTCTGGAGAGTGTCTGTTAAGTTTTTTAGGGCATAGCAATACCGCCCACCACACGCCGTTTTTTTATATGGTGAACATCCATGCTATGAATGAAATGCAGGCAATAAGCAATAGCTATCCATCTTCTTTTTATCCTCAACACAAATTTGTTTTTTTGCAGATAGCTGTTGCTTAAATTGCCACATTAATTTTTTATCCATTGATTCAAGTTTGGTAAAATTCTTTATGTATATTTTTATTGTTTTTCTTTTTTGCTGACATGATAAAAATAAATTGCGCGGATTAATAGCCCTCCAAACCAGCCGATTGGAGCGGCTATCCAAATTCCATTATAACCAAGCTTTGTGCCAGACAAAATAATAGCGACAGGCACTTGAAGACAGCACAGGGAACATATGGAAGCAATCATCGGCACAAATGATTTTCCATACCCCAAAAGCAATCCGTTTAATACCTGCATGGCTGCAAAGATAATATAAAAAGCAGGCACAATCTTCAGATAGCTGTTGCCAATATCTAAAACAGACGTATCCCTATTGAATATTGATATAAATACAGACGGAAACAATACAATGACAACAGAAATACACGCTGATACTGCAATCCCCATAACCAATGCGTATTTCCCGCCTTTCAATACCCTGTCTTTCCTTTTTGCCCCTAAATTCTGGGCAGTAAAATTAGTCATAGCCTGCCCTAAGTTCAAGGCGGGCATTTCTGCAAAAGCATCTACCTTAGATGCGGCAGTATATGCCGCCATGCAATCCGTGCCAAACCCATTAATCAGAAACTGCAATGACATAAATCCCACACTCACAAATACTTGCTGTATCATGGCGGGCGTACCTATCTTCAAGCTCTTTTTTAATTCTGCCTTGTCAAACTGTAAATGCAATACATTAATAAACAAGCTGCGATAATGTATTTTCATATATACCATACAAACGATAAATGACAAAAGCTGCGATAACACAGTCGCAAATGCCGCCCCTGCCACACCCATTCCGAATGCCTTAATGAACAATATATCAAGCACAATATTCAGAAGCGCTGCCACTATCAGAATATATGTAGGTGTTTTTGAATCCCCCATCCCGCGAAGAATATTTGTAAGCGCGTTATATGCAAACGTGGGGATAACGCCGATAAACATAATTTTAAGATATATGTCAGCCGCTTCAAGCAAAGCGGACGGCACTCGGAAGACAAGCAGAATCTGATAGGAAAAACATATGCCCAAAGCAGCAATTATCAAACTGAGGCAAAAGCAGAAAGCAAATCCCGTATCCATAACTTTTTTCGCAGATTCCATGTCCTTACTGCCAAAATATCGTGAAACCAATATGCTTGCCCCCATTGAAATGCCCATAGAAAGGGCAATCAGCAGATAGTGTATCTGAAAACTGAACCCTACCGCCGCCAGACATTCTTTCCCCAAAAAATTACCTACAATAACCGTATCCGCAAGATTATATAGTTGCTGGAATAGATTGCCGACCAAAATTGGCAGTGAAAATAAAAATATTGTCTTTAACTCATGTTCTCTCGTTAAATCCTTCATTTCGTAACCTCTTTCCTACTAAAATAAAATTTATTCCTTTTTGTTGCATGGTATTGTTTGCACACAATACATACAATATAGATTATATTCTTGACTTTGTATGTTTTCAATGCTAATATTGTATGTAAGACAATTTTGAGCAGGGAGGGAAAAAGCTTGCCAGTTAATTCTTTTGAAAATTACCCAATGCCATGGATACCCGATAAAGAAAAATTAAAATCACCAATTTATATATCTATTGCGGAACTTTTGGAACAGGATATCCAAAGCGGCAAACTGGCTGGAAATACAAAACTGCCGCCCCAAAGGGAATTAGCAGACTTTCTTGATTTGAACCTAAGCACAATAACCCGTGCATTCAAGATTTGTGAAAATAAGGGGCTAATCTATGCCAATATAGGGCAAGGCACATTTGTATCCCCAAATGCCGCCATCCCTTTTTTACATAAGGCAAATAACGGGTGCGTAGAACTGGGCATAATCAGACCTTTTTACCAGTATAATAAGATTGTCGCTGATATTGCGCAAAAAACCATACAACGCAATACTTCCCAGTATCTTTTTGAATTTGACAGCATATCGGAATCTTACAAGCACAAACAGACCGCCATAAAATGGCTGAAATCTTTCCATATAGAAACAGAGCCTGAAAACATCATGCTGACGGCAGGAACTCAAAATGCCCTGACGATTGTATTTTTGGCTCTTTTCCACTCTGGAGATAAAATCCTAACTGATTCTTACACTTATTCCAATTTTATCGGCTTAGCCAGACAGTTAAATGTCCAGTTGATATCAGTAGCCGCAGATGAGGATGGAATGATACCCGACCTAGTGGAAAAGCAGTGCAGGATAATGGATATAAAAGGAATCTTCCTAATGCCGTCCTGCAATAATCCGACAGGAACTGTCATGTCAATGGAACGAAAAAGGAAAATTGCCAGCCTCATACAGCAATACCATCTGATTTTAATGGAAGATGACGCTTATGGATTTATTGCAAATGATACAGGAGAACCGATTCAGACATTGATACCAGATAATACCATTTACCTGCACAGCCTGTCAAAATCACTTTCAGCAGGCTTAAGATGCGCATATATGGTTATCCCTGATTGCTTAAGACAAACCTTTCTTGAAACGGCTAATAATGTAAATTTGAAAATACCGCTGCTTAACGCAGAAATTATAAGCGAATTAATTGCAAGCGGCAATGCAGGCAGAATCATAGGGCAGAAAAAAAGACAGGCAAAAGAACGGAACAGGATATATAAAAAATACTTTCCAGACAGCATCTGCCCGAATGAATACAGCTTCTTCCAATGGCTGCCCCTGCCTGCCCATTATAACGGTTATCAGTTGGAAATGCAGGCAACAGACAATGGCATTCATATCTTCTGTTCTGACCGTTTTACCGTTGGCAAAGCTGAATCCACAGCTATAAGAATTGCAACCTGTTCCCCTGATTCCTTACAACAATTGGAAACAGGACTGAAAACCCTAAAACATTTGCTGGATAAGAATCAGCAATATATTTCACAAGCTAATTTCATAATATAGTTACTCCATTTGAAAGGCGGCAAAGAATTATATTCCCTGCCGCCAATTCTGATTATATAAAAATAATTTCTCCGTTCACAATTTCCCTCGCACAAGCCCTTATATTATTTATTTTGCCTGTCCACTCTATGGCATTTTCTTCCTTTAGCCGTTCCGTTATGTCCTGTGCCTGTTTCATGCTCTCTATAAGCCTTTCAAAGCGTTCCTGCGCCTGCCTGTCAATGACGGCTAGATAGGAGTTCAGTCTGCCACTTGTGAGAAGATTGGTGTATGTAACCTTGTGGTACTGTTTCAGATAATCCTGATGCCGCTGTCCCCATGTGCCTATCGGCTGTTCTTCTTCGTTGGGTAATATTAAATCTGGAATAAGATACCCATTTTCTTCGTGATATGTGCCGCCTAACTGTTCAAATATTGACTTCATATGCAAAAACTCCTTTTCTGTATGGTTTGGTTTCTGCGGGGCATCTGCAAGCAATGTGTCAGCAGGCTGTATGTATATACTATCTTTAAGTTAAGTAATCCCCTTGCCGCTCGTATCTGCCGCCCAGTTCCTCAAAAATCGTCTTTGCCATTGTCTGTTACCTCCACATTCTTTTTATTTTGAATGTCCGCAAAATCCGTCCTACATCTCCCGGCCTCCAGGGGCAGTCCAGGTCGTGCAAGGCAATCAGCCGGTCCTGCACGTTCATGCCAGCGCCCATTTTGAAAGTGCTGCCCATGAGTACCCGTACCCGCCCGGAGCGGACCTT
Source organism: Acutalibacter sp. 1XD8-33 (assembly GCF_003612555.1). Classification (GTDB taxonomy): domain Bacteria; phylum Bacillota; class Clostridia; order Oscillospirales; family Acutalibacteraceae; genus Acutalibacter. The sequence continues at coordinate 3,858 of NZ_RAZF01000048.1, read as the reverse complement.
TGCAAACAATTCCTTCTTCTTGGCATCGGTGTTGGCATCGTGGATGAAAGCGATCTCCCGCTCCGGGATGCCCATAGCAACGAGTTTACTGCGGATGTCCTCATAGACGGAAAAGGGCGCGTCCGGCTTGATGTCCTCCAGCAGATTGCCCAGGGCGTGCAGCTCCGTCCCGCCCGCTACCTTGTTTCCCGCCGCCATAGCGGTCCTGTCTCTCGTGGCGGCGGCAGCGGCTTTCGGGGTGGACAGGTCGCAGAAAATGAGCTGGGTCAGCTTGTCCGCCTGCCCGTCCTCCCAAATGCGGAACACGTTTTCCACGCACATATTGACCTTACTGGCAGGATTGTCGGGGAAAAGCGGGTTAATCAGCCGCTGATCGAGGCCGAGTTTCCGTGCGTCATTGGTGATTGCAAGCATATTGTCAATTTTGGGGTTCACCTGTCCTGCGTGAACGGCGGCGGCGCGGTCAGACAGCTCCTGGACCAACTGCTTCTGTTCCTCCGAGGCCAGGGCCTTTTCCGTATGATATTCTACCTCCGGCACGGGGAGATGGAGCTGATCGGCGGTCTTGATGTCGGCGGTCTCCCGGAACATGGCCATCAACTCCGGCAGATTGTAGAATCGGGCAAAGCGTGTCCGTGGACGGTATTTGCCCTCCGGGGCCAGTTCCACCTTTGTTACTGTCTCCCCAAAGATGGAGGCCCAGCTATCGAAGTGGTTCAGGCTGTAATGCTTTCCCCGGCTGTCGGTAAAGCCTTTGTCCAGAAGGTCCTGCTGCAAATACCGCTGCATGGTGAATAATTCCGTCATGGAATTGCTGACCGGGGTGCCGGTGGCGAATACCACGCCGCGCCCGCCGGTAATCTCGTCCAGATAGCGGCATTTCAGCAGCATATCGCTGGACTTCTGCGCATCGGTGGTGGAAAGTCCCGCAACATTGCGCATTTTTGTGTAAAGGAACAAATTTTTATAGGAATGTGCCTCGTCTACAAAGAGACGGTCCACTCCAAGCTGCTCAAAGGTGACGGAGCTGTCCTTTCTGCCGGTGTTGTTGAGCTTTTCCAGACGGGCCTCCAGGGAACGCTTTGTGCGCTCCAACTGCTTGACGCTGAATCGTTCCGCGCCGCTGTCCTCCAATTCCTCAATGCCCTGTTCAATCTCCAGAATCTGGTCCTGGAGCAACTGCTCCCGCCGCTCATAGGAGACGGGGAGACGTTCAAACTGGGAGTGGCCCATGATGATCGCGTCATAATTCCCGGTGGCGATACGGGAACAGAACTTCTTACGGTTCCTGCCCTCAAAATCCTTTTTGGATGCAACGAGGATGTTGGCGGTGGGGTACAGCCGCAGGAACTCGCTGGCCCACTGTTCGATCAGGTGGTTGGGAACGGCGAACAGAGATTTCTGGCACAGCCCCAGGCGTTTGCTCTCCATCGCCGCCGCGACCATTTCAAAGGTTTTGCCCGCGCCGACTTCATGGGCCAGCAGCGTGTTTCCGCCGTACAGCACATGGGCGATGGCGTTGAGCTGATGCTCCCGCAGGGTGATCTCCGGGTTGATGCCGCCGAACACGATATGCCGTCCATCATACTCGCGGGGCCGGATGGAGTTGAACAGCTCATTGTACTGCTTCTCCAAGGTCTGCCGCCGCTGGGGGTCTTTCCATATCCAGTCCCGAAAAGCGTCCTTGATGGCCTGCTGTTTCTGCTGGGCCAGGGTGGTGGCGTTATGGTTCAGAACGCGGCGTTCCTTGCCGTCCGGGTCCTTGATGGTATCATAGATTCGCACATCGCGGAGGTTCAAAGTGTCCTCCAGGATGTGATAGGCGTTGAGCCGGTCCGTGCCATAGGTGGTGTTGGCGGCAACATCATAGCCGGTTACAGTATTTTTGCCGGTGATGTTCCATTCCCCGGTATATTCCGAGAAATTCACATGGATTTTTCCCTTTTGGACCGGCGGCGTTTTGAACAGCTCATACATAAACTGCTGGACATACCGCTTATCCAGCCAGGTAGCCCCCAGGCGAAGGTCGATCTCCGAGGCGGTCAGGTCCTTGGGCTGGGCGGTCTCCAGCGCCTCCACATTGGGGCGCAGCCGGTACTTCTCCCCATCGGGCAGGGCGTCATACATCGCTTTGGCGGCTCGCAGCTTCTGCCGCACGTTCCCGGAAAGGTATTCATCGGCGGCAACGAGGGGAAAGCTGTCAAGAGCAGCAGCGGTCCAGTCCTTCCGGCTGGGGTCCCCTTCACATTGGACATCCCGGAAGATCACGCCGGACAGCTCCGTTTCCAATTCTGCCTCTGTTTTCCCGGAGAGCTGGGCCATGTAGGGCATATCCACCCTGGCCTTTTCCCCGATAGAGACGGCCAGGGCTTCACTGGCGGTGTCCACATGAGTGACCGCCCTGTGGGGCTTGATGGTCCGCTTGGTGAACATATCCGCTTTGCGCTCCAGCCGCCCGTCATTGTCCAGCATCTCCAACGAGCAGAGCAGAAAATAGGAGCTGTCAGCGGAAAAGGCCAGCGCGTTCTCCCGATTGTTGATAAGGCCGTACTTTTTAGAGAAAGCGTCATACAGGCTGTTGAGGGTCTGCCGCTCCTTTTGGACGGAGTTTTCATCGGCGTCCTCCATCTGAAGGTTTATCAGCCGATGCACACAGTCCCGCAGCTCCACCATGCCCTTGACGCGGGCCGTGGCTGTGGCGCTCAAATCAGGCTTTGCCATCATGGAGGTTTCCCGATAGTACACCTCTCCGTCAATAATGCCGAAGGAATATCGTTCGATACCTGGGTCCGCTGGAATCAGGGAATCCGTTTCGATTTCCTCATCCAGTTCGGACAGCTCCACCCGCTTGATTTCACCGTGGATGTGGGACAGGGCGGCGCGAAGCTGCTGGGCAAAGTCCTGGTCTTTCCGAGGCTTACACGCCAACTGCGGACCATAGGGGCCGGAGGTAATCTCCAAATCGCCCAGCACCATTTCGGGGTGGGTCTGGAAATAGCGGTTCATACTCACGAAGCCGGGGCGTTCCTCGCCGTCCTGCCCGACATAGGTGTGGCGTTCAATGACCTCCGCCTCCACCCATTCCGGCAAAGGCTCATTTTCACGCAGGGGAATCTCCCGCTTTTGCAGGAACATGATGGACATGGAGGTATCTGTCCCGGCATTGGCCTGGAAAACGCCGTCCGGCAGACGGACCGCGCCCAGCAGATCGCACCGCCGCGCCATGTACCGCCGCGCCCGATCGTCCTTTTTGTCCATCGTGCCGCCGCTGATGCCGTTGGAGGTAATGAACGCGATCACGCCGCCTGCCCGGACCTTATCAATCGTTTTGGCAAAGAAATAATCGTGAATCAGAAACCGTTCCCGGTCATAACGCTGGTCCACCACGGGATAATTACCAAACGGCACGTTGCCGATAGCAAGGTCAAAAAAGCTGTCCGGGAAGTCGGTTTTTTCGTAGCCGCGCACCGTGATACGGGCCTTGGGATAGAGCTGCTGGGCGATGCGCCCGGTGATGCTGTCCAGCTCCACGCCGTACAGCTTGGACGCGGCCATGCTCTCCGGCAGCAGGCCGAAAAAGTTGCCCACGCCGCAGGACGGCTCCAGAACGTTCCCCTTTTCAAAGCCCATGTTCCCGATGGTCTCATAGATGGCCTTGATAACCAGAGGGCTGGAGTAATGGGCATTGAGGGTGGATGCCCGCGCCGATTTGTACTCGCTGTCCGTCAGTAAGCGAAAAATAGATACGAACCTACGCAAGAAAAGAAGAAGGCGGTATAATGAAGGGGGGATGAAGAAAAACGGAGGATATAAGGAATGGGAACAGAGCACAAATGCCAGTGGTGTGGGAAAGAGTTT